>NZ_WHOL01000003.1 GCF_009745975.1 Actinokineospora pegani
ACCAAAACCCTCAAGCAACCACCTGCACAACCCCGAAGAGTTGACGGTTTGATCGCGGTTCTGGCCCTGGAGCCGAGCAACAACCCCCGATAAGGGGTGTTGTCTCAGGACCCAACAGTGTGCCGACACATACTCGACCCTCGCACCCCCACCAGGACGTTCCACGCTCCCCTCACGGGGTGCAGTACCAGAACCTGATGAGCGCCGATGATGTCGTACTCGTCCAGTAGTTCCACAGCGTATCGAGCAACCACCCCATGGACATTCGCCATGAG
>NZ_WHOL01000004.1 GCF_009745975.1 Actinokineospora pegani
AGTCGCCTCACCCACCAACCCCGTGCGCGAGGCAACCGAGCAAGCCGACACCGACCGGACCCCTCACCCGAACCCTCCACCACACCCGCCCAACCAGGAAAAACACGAAGTAAGTGGCATTGCACTGGGGGCGGCCCGAAGCCCATCCTACCCGCCCAGCCCACACAAGACCTCAAAGTCGATCTTGCCTGTGGACAACTCGAAAACGATCCACAGACCCACCGCCAAGGCCTCGAAAGTGACCCGGCCACACAGTCGGCCGCGCATCGGACCAGGTCAACCGGTCGCCGCGTCACACGAGCCTGGACGCTGTGGCGCCAGATGACCGCAGTCAGGTCGTGGTCGGCGAACGCCGAAGCCGCTCAGTCGAACAGAGACGGCTGCCCGCCCGGAGCAGCGCCCTCGATCGACAGGATCCGCAGCTTGGTCACCGAGCCTGCCCCCGCCGAGAAGCCCCCGACCTTCCCGTTCGCCCCCAGCACCCGGTGGCACGGCACCACGATCGGGTAAGGGTTGCGGCCCATCGCCCGGCCGACGGCCTGGGCGGAGCCAGGGGCGCCGAGGGCCTGGGCCACCTCGCCGTAGGTGGTGGTCTCGCCGGGGGTGATGGTGCGGATGTGGTCGTAGGCGCGGCGGTTGAAGTCGGGGATGTCCTGGGGGTCCAGGGGGACGTCGGTGAAGGCGTCGGGGGTGCCGGTCAGGTGGGCCTGGATGCGGGTGATGAGCGCGGCGATGGGAGCCGGGGGAGTGGTCGGCTCCGGGGCGGGGATGCGGCGGCGCAGGGCGGCTTCGGTGGCCTCGCCCGCTGGGACCTCGACCGCGGCCAGACCCCGCTCGGTCCAGGCCAGCCCGCACGGGCCCAGGGCGGTGTCGAACATCGTGTACGCGGTCACCGCCCCAGTGTGCCCGCGCGGACCGACACCCCCGCGCCGAGGGGCGACGCGGGGGTGCCGGGTGTTTCGGACGGGTCAGGGCGTGTGCAGCAACTGGTTGAAGAACGACCGGTAGCGGCGCAGCGCCAAGCGCAGGTCCTCGGTCTGGGCCTCGCCGGAGCCCTGCCACTGGCCCTCGAGGCCCTTCTTGTGCTCGGCGAAGGTCCTGGCGAGGTCGTGCATGACCTCGGCGACCAACTGGTCGGCGCCGGTCACCGCCGCCTTCGGGTCGTCGACGAAAGCCGCCTGGACCCGCGACCACTCAGTGCGGAAGCCCTCGACCCGCTCGGTGCCGAACAGCTCCAGGCCGGGCTCGTCGGCGTCGGTCGCGGCGGGGCGGCCGGCCTGGCGGGACTCCTGCTGCGCGGGGATCTCGTCGGTGTTCGGCGTGTGCCTGCCGCTGGCGTCGGACCCGTGGTGCGCGGGCGAAGACCCGTGCTGCCCGGGCGCACCCGGCGCGGCGTTCTGCTGCGGTGCGGCGGCGCGCGGGTCGTGGCGGTCGGTCTGGGTGGGGTCGAGGCCGCGGCTGGTGTGCTGTTCGGTTCCGCGGTCGTCGCGCTCGTGCGTCCCGGTGCGGGTCGCGTCGGCGATCGAGGCGGTGGAGGGGCGGTCGTGGTGGGTGGTCACTGGTCGTGCTCCCATCAATGGATCTCGGGGTGCGAACGGCTGCGAGCGGGGGCTCAGCGGCCGGTCGGGGTCTTCTCGCGGGGCGAGCCGAGCAGGTCGGCGAACAGCGCGCGGTAGTGCACCATCGCCTCGCGGAGGCGCTCGGTGGACGCGGTGCTGTCGCCGCGGGCGTCGTTGGCGGCGCGGAAGTGGTCGAGGACGCCAGCGTGCTCCACCGACAAACGGCGGACGCGGTCCTCGTGCGACCCCTCGGTGGGGTAGCCGCGCTCGGCCATCAGGGCCGTCACGAGCTGGTCGGCCTCGGCGACCGACTCGGTGGGACGGTCGACGAAGCGCTCCTGCACCTGCTGCCACTGCGCGGTGTAGCGCTCGCGGGAGGCCGGGGCCAGCTCCTTGATCTCGAGGCGGTCGTGCTCGCGCACCCGGTCGTCCAGGTCCCGCTCAGCCGTGCGGCGGTCCCCGTGGGCCACGGCCCGCTCGTACTCCGGGCCGAAACGCTCACGCAGCCGCTTGCGCTTGGCGGCGGGACGGGCCCACAGGGCCAGTCCGACCAAGCCCAGGACCACGACGGCAGCGACGACCACTGCGACGATCGTGCCTGTCGACATGCGATTCTCCTTTCGGCACAAGGGAAAGTCTCACTCACGTGCTCAACGGTGAGGTACCACCGCGAGCCGGGGCCAAACAGGATTCGGTGCCGATTGGGCCATCTGCCGCAGGGGTGACGGGTGCGCCCGGCCTACCCTGGTCGCGTGTGTCGTGTTCCCGCCTGCCCGCCGCGTCCGATTTCGTCGCGGTCCTCGGCGAGGTCGAGACCGGGTGACCAGTGGCGAGATCTCCTCGGCGGTGGGGATCTCCGCCGGCTCCGGGCCCGCATTGTGCACAGTGGACAGAAACTTGCTCACCGCCGCGAATCCAGGATCTGTGCGATGTCTTCTGTCGCGAAGTGACAGAAGCCGGCAGGCGCGCGCCTGGCCGGTCAACGGACCGACACGGTCACACGATGCCGTCGTCCTCCACGGCCAGGTACGGGTGCAGCACGGTCTCGGCGTTGCGCGGCAGGAACCACTCGTCGAAGTCGAGGCCGGGGGTGCCCAGGAGATCGATGTCGTCCTCGCCGTCGCCGCCCTCGGGGGTGTCGAACAGCCGCTCGTGGTCCACGCCGACGAGCACGTGCTCGTCGAAGGCGGCCATGATCTCCTTCATCGGCAGCTCGTCGAGCAGTCCGGCCACCTCGAGCTGTGCCGCCGCCTCGTTCTTGAGCAGGTGCAGCGCCAGCGCCTCGGCGGTGCACAGCGGCTGGGTCCAGCCCGGCTGCGCCAGCCGGTAGCCCATGATCACGGTGGTCACCAGGAACTGCTTGGCGAACAGCGGGCCGTAGAGGTCGGTGTAGCGCTGCGGCAGCATGTTCAGCACCGTCACCGCGTCCACGTCGGCCACCGACGCCTCGGCGTCCTCCAGGTCCTGCACGTCGGTGAACAGGTCGTCGGTGAGCACCTCGATGCCCTGCACGAGCGCGCCCGCGACCAGCCGCGCCGCCTCCTCCGACACCGCGCACGCCGGGTCGTCCGCGACGTGCCCGAACGCCTCCAGGCCCACCCCGCGCAGCTGCGGCGCGGCGGCGAGCAGGCCCTCGCGCAGCTCGGCGATCTCCTCGTCGGTCAGCGCCTCGCCCAGGTCGTCGTCGGTCAGCTCGACCACCGGGCCGTTGTTGAGCGCGGCCTCCAGGTCGTCGTCGCTGGCGATGACCTCGCAGCGGCCCACCGACCAGCCGGAGAGCAGGTCGGTCTGGGTGAGCAGCTCGGTCAGCACGTGCCGGGCGGCCTCCTCGGCGAAGGCCAGCGCGGGGGCGTCGAGCAGCCAGGTGATGACCGCCCCGCCGCCGTGCACCTCGACCCGGTGGTCCAGCGGCTCCACCTCCAGGCCGTCGGGGCCCTCGATGCCCGCGAGCAGGTCGAGCTGCTCGTCCAGCAGGGCCGCGACGCCGTGCTGCTGCAGCGGGTCGAGGTCGGGGGTGCCGGGGGCGGGGGTGACGTCGGCGGTGAGCTGGTAATCCACGTCGGTGAGTGTAGGAGCTGCCTGGTGTGGTCGGCGCTCAGGTCAGGGGGATGGTGGGCAGGGGGGTGAGGAAGGGGCCGTCGGCGCCGCTGTCGGCCTTCTCGATGACCACGTCGGCGCGCCGCCCGCGCACCCGCAGGGTGGCCACGGCGTTGCCGAAGTAGGGGCCCGCGGTCTTCTCCCAGGCCACCGGCAGCGGCTCGATCGCCGGGTTGCGCGCCATCCACCAGCGGGTCACCGCGGCCAGCGGCTTCCACCAGGCGAGCTGGAACAACGGCCGCATGTACCGCTCGACGGCGTTGTGCACCGGCGAGCAGGTCAGTTGCCACACCCTGGCGTTGACCGGCCGGTCGAAGCTGGCCTCGGCCGCGTAGACGTGGTGCACGTCGCCCGAGAGTACGCACACCGTGGCCGCCTCGCCCTCGGCGATGCGCCGGACCAGCCTGGTCAGCCGGTCGTAGGAGGCGCGGAACGAGGGCCAGTGCTCCAGGTCGGCGCCCTGGCGCAGCTTCTCGGCGAGCCGCCCGCGCCAGCCGTCGCGGCGGGCGGAGACCTCGTTGACCGACTGCACGTGGTTGATCGCGTGCGGCATCAGCCAGGGCAGCGACGAGCCGATGAGCAGGTGGTCGTAGGCGCCGTCGGCGTTCTGCTCGATCCACTCGAACTCGCCGTCGCCGACCATCGAGCGGTGCCCGTCGCGCAGGATGCGCCCGGACCGGGTGTCGATCACCAGCAGCCGCACGTTGCCGAAGTCGCGCCGGTAGCTCCACCGGGTGCCCTTGCGCCCGTTGACCTCCCGCGCGGCGGCCTCGGCGAACGCGCGCAGCACCGGTCCGGCGTCGCCGTCGCGGCCGTGCGCGAGCACCGCGGCGAAGGTCTTGTCCTCGGCCAGCTCCGCGGGCGCGAGGTTGCCGATGTGCTGGTAGACCCAGTACGAGACCAGCGCCCCGCGCTCGCGTTCGGCCCACCAGTCGGTGGCCTCGATGGCGTCGCGCCAGGTCTGGGAGGTGTTCCAGTCGTCGCGCACGTCGTGGTCGTCGAAGATCATCGACGTCGGCACGGTGGACAGCAGCCAGCGGATCAGCGGCGACGACCACGCCTCGTGGTAGAGCCGCACGTACTCGTCGAGGTCCTTGACCTCGACGCCGGGCGCCTGGTCGAGGTCGCGGCGCCGGGACAGCCACTCCTGGGTGGCCTTGCTGGTCTCGTCCGCGTAGACCTGGTCCCCGAGCAGCACCATCGAGTCCGGCCAGTCGACCTCGTCCTGCCCGCTCATCCGCACCGCGTAGGCGGCCAGGGCGTCAGTGCCCCACTTCTTGTGCTCCTTCGGGTCGGTGCTCTCCGGCTTGCGGCAGGACCCGAACAGCATGAGGAAGTCGTGGTCGCCGCCCGCGGGCAGCGTGCGGATGCGGCTGGGCGGCATCGACGACCCCGGCTGCGGCCAGTGCGTGACGCCGTCGAGGTGGACCTCGTAGGCGTGGCTGGTCGCGGGCCGCAGCCCGGTGAGCACGACGAGGGCGTAGTGGCGTCCCTCGACCTGGAACGTCGGCACCTGCTGCTCGGCGATGCCCGGGGCGGCGATGCGCACCGAGCACGCGCCGCTGGTCTCCACCCACACCGTCGCCGACGTGTCGTCGACGTGGCGCAGCAGCGGTCCGAGCAGCAACTCCGGCATGTCCTCGACTCCTCGTCTCGCTCAATCGGCTGAAACATATCCGCGTCGCGCCGGGGCCGCAGGACGCGCTGGTGGACCGAGATCGCTCGATCGAGTGGTCAAGTCACCGTCCGGTTGCCCTGTGTCGCGATCTTCCCCCGTAGTGAGCAAGCGGCTCTACCCGTTCAGGGCCTCGCGCCAGGGCCGGTCGGACCATCAAGATCATTGGTTGCGGGCAGCTCGTTCTGCCCGCTCCGCGGAAAGGGATCACCTGATGGACATCTACCTCCCAGGGCTCGCCTGGGTGCTCGGCTCGGCGGCCGTGGCCGCCCTCGTGGCCTACCTGATGCGGCGCATCGGGACCGCTGAGGGGACCGTCGAGAACAACGAGGCGCTGGGCCAGGTGTTCACGATCGTCGGCGGCCTGCACGCGGTGCTGCTGGCGTTCGTCCTGATCTCCCTGTTCGACGGCACCACCGCGGCCGAGGGCGGCTCCTTCCGCGAGGCCGACGGCCTGGTCGCCGCCGCCTGGGCCACCGACGCGCTGTCCGAGCCCGCGCGCACCGAGGTGCGCGACCTCGCCGCGGAGTACGCCCGCACCGTCTCCGACACCGAGTGGCCGCAGATGGCCACCGGCGACGGCGAGGTCGACGACGAGGGCTGGAGCCTGCTCGACCGGATGCGCGTCGCCGTGCGCGGGGCCGAGGCCGACAGCGACTACGCCAACGACCAGAAGACCCTCGCCACCGACAAGCTGTGGGACGTCTACGAGGCCAGGCAGGAGCGGCTGAACACCGCGGGCGGCGACGGCGTGACCGACGTGGTGTGGTTCGCCCTCGTGCTCGGCAGCGTCATGACCATCGTGCTGGCCCTGATGTTCGGCGGCCCGCAGCCGATGACCCACATCGTCATCGTCTCGATCCTCGCGGGCACCCTGTCGCTGCTGCTGTTCGCGACCTACCAGTTGCAGAACCCGTACGCGGGCGCGGCGAAGGTCGACCCCGCCGCGTTCCAGGCCGTCCTCGACCGGCTGCGCTGACGCCGTGCGCCGGACCAGCGCCTTCCTCGCCGCCGTCTCCGCCGCGGCGGTGCTGACCGGCACCACCCTGCTGACCTCGGAGCCCGCCGCGCCCGCCGAGGTCGCCGTCGCCGCGCCCACCCCGGCCGACTGCGTGTTCTACCGGGTGCACAGCAACGGCCACGACCTGTCCACGCTCGTCTCGGTCGACCTGGCCACCGGCGAGACCGCCCGGCTGCGCACCCTGGGCCAGCGCGTCGACGCCCTGGCCTACGCGCGCGGCAGGCTGCACGCCGTCGCGGCCAGCGGCATCGAGGGGATCTACGTGCCGCCGCGGCTGGTCACCCTGGACACGGCCGGGAACGTCGTCGCCAGCAAGCCGATCACCGGGACGCTGCTCGCGGGCTGGTTCGCGCGCGGCGGGGCGGTGGTCGGCGACCGGTTCGTCATCATCGCCGCCACGAAGCTGTTCGGGATCAACCTCGACACCGGGGTGGTGGAGACTATGGTGCCGCTGTCGTCGCCGCTCGCGGGCCTGCTGGTGGACGACCTCGCCTACCGGCCCGCGGACGGCATGCTCTACGGCGCGACGTCGCTGCCCGCCGGGCCGGGCAAGCTCGTCCGGATCAACCCGCGCACCGGCGCCGTGTCCTGGGCCGGGATGGGCGACCTGCCGCCGAGCCCGTCCTACGGCTCGATCGTGCTCGGCACCGACGACGCGCTCTACCCGATCTCCAACAGCACCAACCGCGCCGCCCACGTCTACCGGGTGCCGGTGGCGGCGGGCGCGAGGCCGACGGACACCGGCATCACCCTCAACCCCAGCTCGTCCACCGACGCCTCCGAGTGCGTCCCGCACGCCGCACCGCCGCCGCCGACGAGCCCACCCACCCCCTCGCCCACGACCCCGCCCGCCCCGACGAGCGAGCCGGAACCGGCCCCCGTCCCCGCGCCGCCCGACGCCCCACCGCCACCGCTACCGCCCGGCGCGGTCCCGCCGATCGTCCCGGCGCCGGTCGCAGGCCCGCTGCCGCCCGCCGCCGCGCCCCCGCCCGCTCCCGCGCCCGAACCGCCCGCCGCCGCCCCCCGGCGCGGCGGGTCGCCGCCGAGCCGGGTCGAGCAGCCCACGCCGAAGGCCCTGGCCCGCGACGCCACCGAGAAGAAGCGGCGGTGGGCCGTGGCGACCGTGGTCCTGCTCCTGGGCGCGGGCGCGGCAGCCTCGTCGGCCAAGTCGGGCAGGCACCGCTGACACCCGTGCCCGGGTGAGGTCGTGGGCCGGTGGCGCACCGTTCGGGTGCGCGCCCGGCAGCCGTCGCCCCGGGGAGTGCGGGACCGCGCCGCCTGGCCCGCCTTGCCGCCGCGTTGCGGGCGCGGCAGCCTCGTTGGCCAAGTCGGGCTGACACCCGTGCCCGGGTGAGGTCGTGGGCCGATAGCGCACCGTTCGGGTGCGCGCCCACCAGTCGCCCCGGGAGCGCGGGACCGCGCGCGGCCACCGCGCCGCCTGGCCCGCCTAGCCCGCCTTGCCGCCGCGTTGCTGGTGCGGCTGCCTCGTCGGTCAAGTCGGGCTGACATCCGTGCCCGGGTGGGGTCGTGGGCCGGTGGCGCACCGTTCGGGTGCGCGCCAGGCAGTCGCCCCGGGAGCGCGGGACCGCGCGCGGCCACGGCGCCGCCCGGATCGCGCACGGGCCCACCTTGCCGCCGCGTCGCGGACGGGGACATCATGAGGGCGCACAGCGCGCACGACTGATCGCGATTGGGGGCCGCCGGTGTCCGCAGGTTCGCACGTCAGCCAGGAGATCGCGACCCAGCCCGACGACTGGCTGCGCGCCGCCGCGCTGGCCCGCCCGGTCGCCGAGCCGGGGCGGTCGGTGGCCGTCGTCGGCTGCGGCACCTCGTGGTTCATGGCGATGGCGTTCGCCG
This sequence comes from Actinokineospora pegani, assembly GCF_009745975.1. Taxonomy (GTDB): domain Bacteria; phylum Actinomycetota; class Actinomycetes; order Mycobacteriales; family Pseudonocardiaceae; genus Actinokineospora; species Actinokineospora pegani. The sequence goes on from NZ_WHOL01000004.1 coordinate 8,210, forward strand.
CGCTGCGCGAGGCCGCGGGCCACGGCCGCACCGACGCCTTCGCCGCCTCGGAGTTCCCCGCCGCCCGCGACTACGACCGGGTCGTGGCGATCACCCGGTCCGGCACCACCACCGAGGTCCTCGACCTGGTCGCGGCCACACCGGCGCTGGTCGTCACCGCCAACCCCGACCTGGGCGGCGAGACGGTCCTGCTGGACTTCGCCGACGAGCGCTCCGTGGTGCAGACCCGCTTCGCCACCACCGCCCTGGCCTACCTGCGGGCCGGGCTCGGCGAGGACCTGACCTCCGCCGCCGCCGACGCCCGGACCGCCCTGGGCGCCGACCTCGGCGAGCTGCCCGCCGCCGAGCAGGTGTCGTTCCTCGGTCGCGGGTGGACGGTCGGGCTGGCCCACGAGGCCGCGCTCAAGCTGCGGGAGGCCGCCTCGGCGTGGACCGAGGCGCACCCGGCCATGGAGTACCGGCACGGCCCGATCAGCGTCGCCCAGCCCGGCCGGGTGACCTGGATGTTCGGCCCGGCCCCCGACGGCCTGGCCGCCGAGGTCGCCGCCACCGGCGCGACCTGGGTCGACAGCGACCTGGACCCGATGGCGCACCTGGTGCTCGCCCAGCGGCTCGCCGTGGCCACCGCGCGGCGCCGAGGCCTGGACCCGGACCGGCCGCGGCACCTGACCCGCTCGATCATCCTGCGCTGAGGGCGGGGCCGTGCTCAGCGCCACCACCGACATCCTCGACGCCGCCGTGCGCGGCGGGCACGGGGTCGGGGCCTTCAACGTCGTCCAGCTCGAACACGCCTACGCCCTGGTCGAGGGCGCCGAGCGGGCCGGGACCGCACTGGTGCTGCAGATCAGCGAGAACTGCGCGCGCTACCACGGGTCGCTGGCGCCGCTGGTCCTCGCCGCGCTCGCCGTGGCCGCGGACGCCTCGGTGCCGGTGGCCGTGCACCTCGACCACATCGAGTCCCCGGAGCTGGTGGAACGCGGCCTCGACCTCGGTGTGGCCTCGGTGATGTTCGACGCGTCCGCCGACCCCTACGCTGACAACGTGGCCCGCACCCGCGAGATCGTCCGCCGCTGCCACGACCGCGGCGTCGGCGTGGAGGCCGAGCTCGGCGAGGTCGGTGGCAAGGACGGCGTGCACGCCCCCGGCGCGCGCACCGACCCGGCCGAGGCCGCCGCGTACGTGGCGGCGACCGGTGTCGACGCGCTCGCCGTCGCCGTGGGCAGCTCGCACGCCATGCGCACCCGCGACGCGGTGCTCGACTTCGACCGGATCGCCGAGCTGCGCGCCGCCGTCGCCGTGCCGCTGGTGCTGCACGGGGCCTCCGGCGTCCCGGACGCCGACCTGGCCAGGGCCGTGCGCGCGGGCCTGACCAAGGTCAACATCTCCACCCACCTCAACGCCGCGTTCACCCGGGCGGCGCGGGCCGCGCTCGCCGCGGACCCCGCGCTGGTGGACCCGCGCCGGTACCTCGGTCCGGCCAGGGCGGCGGTCGCCACCGAGGCGGCCAGGCTGCTCGGCGTCCTCGACGCGGTCCCCGCCGGGGCCGTGCGCACAAGGGAGACCCGATGATCCTGACCGTGACCGGCAACCCGGCCCTCGACGTCAGCTACCGCGTGCCGGAGCTGCGCGCGGGCCAGACCCACCGCGTCCGCATCGTCCACGAACGCGCGGGCGGCAAGGGGCTCAACGTCAGCCGGGTCCTGCACGAGCGCGGCGTGCCCACCCTCGCGCTCGGCCCGGTCGGCGGCATCCTGGGCGACTCGCTGCGCGCCGACCTCGCCGACGCGGGCGTCCCGCACGACCTGCTCCCGGTGGCCGCCCCCACCCGCATGACCATCGCCGTGGTCGACGACACCGCCGAGGCCACCCTGTTCACCGAGCCCGGCGGCCCGCTGTCCCCTGTGGACTGGGAGCGGCTGGTCGCCCTGGTCGACCGCTACCTCGACGACGCGACCGTCCTGGTCTGCTCGGGCAGCCTGCCCGCGGGCGCCCCCGCCGACGGCTACGCCGACCTGGTCGCCAGGGCCAAGCGCGCGGGCGTGCCCACCATCGTCGACGCCACGGGCCCCGCCCTCCTGGCCGCCGCCGCGGCGGGCGCCGACATCGTCAAGCCCAACCGCGACGAACTCCGGGACACGGTCGGCTCCGACGACCCCGCCGCCCTCACCCAGCTCGGGGCGGCGGCGGTCGTCGTCTCCCACGGCGCCGAAGGCCTGCGCGCCCACACCCCCGAAGGCCCCTTCACCGCCCGCCCCCCGCACCGCGTGGCGGGCAACCCCACGGGCGCGGGCGACGCGGCGGTGGCGGCACTGGCGCGCACCGAGGGCCTGCCGTGGCCGGAGCGGTTGCGGCTCGCCGTCGCGTGGTCGGCCGCCGCGGTGGCCGCGCCGCTGGCGGGCAGCCTGGACACCGACGTGCTGGCCGAGATCGCCGACGCCGTCGAGGTGCTGCCGGGCTGATCCCGGGCACGGGGAACGCCCGCCCGGTGGACGACCGGGCGGGCGCCGCTACCTCCCTGGGGCGGCTGTCAGCCGAGCACCAGGTTGAGGCCGTAAGCCGACAGTGCCTCGTTGATCGGCTGGAAGAACGTCGTGCCGCCGAACGAGCAGTTGCCGCTGCCGCCCGAGGTGAGGCCCTGGGCGTGGACGGTGGTGCCCGAGCCGGGGTTGGAGACGAAGGAGCCGCCGGAGTCGCCGGGCTCGGCGCAGGCGTTGGTGCGGGTCAGGCCGTAGACGACGTCGCCGCCGCCGTAGTTGACGGTCTGGTTGGTGGCCTGGACGGTGCCGCAGCGCCAGCCCGTGGTGGACCCGGAGCGGCAGACGGCGCCGCCGACACCGACGACCGAGCGCCCGACGACGCGGACGTCCGAGCCGGAGGAGTAGCGGTCGACCAGGCCGGTCGAGGCGGCCGCGGCGCTGGAGACGGTGATCCGGCCGTAGTCGTTGACCGGGAACGAGGTGCCGCTGGCGGAGCCGATCGTGCCGCCGGTGCCGCTCCACGAGCCGCCCAGCTCGGTGCAGTGCCCGGCGGTGATGACGAACCGGGCGCCGGAGTTGTTGCGGGCGCTGAAGCCCACCGAGCAGCGACCGCCCGCGCTGCGGTTGATCGCCTGGCCGCCGATGATGCTCCACAGCGGACGCGGTGACTCGGTGGCCCGCTCGACGCGCAGTGCGCCCGCCCCGGCCGACCGCGCCCAGGCCAGGCCCGCGGCGTCGTCGTTGAGCACCGACACCACGACCTGGTTGCCCGGCACGTCCACATACCAGCCGGTGACCGAGTCGGGCACGTCCGCGGCGGCCTTGCGGTCCAGTGTGGACTGCGTGCGCGCGAGCTCGGTCGCGCTGTGCCGCACGACCTTGGCCACCGCGCCCGCGGCGCGCACCTCGGCGGCGCGGTCCGCGTCGGTCACGCCGACGACCAGCGCGCCCGCGCCGTCGAGCCAGGAGTTGGCGTAGTCCTCGCCCAGCCGGGAGGCCAGGTCCGCCTGGGTGGCGGCGAGGGTGGTGGTGTTCGACGAGGCGCCGAGCAGTGTCGGCAGGGCGGCCTCGGCGGGGGTGACGAGCACGGCGGTGGTGACCGCGGCGCTCGCGAGGGTGAGCAGGGAACGCAGGGTTGATCGACCCATTGGGACGGCCTCCTAGGCAGGGGAGAGGACCGATGGCGGCCGGTGCAGGGGTGGCCGCCTGCGCAGCGACGCTACGGCAGCGCCGGGGGCCCAGGTAGCGGCTGAACGAGCGCTGCAATTCCCAGTGTCAACAATGGGGACGCCGTCGTCCCCACGCACGCGCCGCCCGCACTAAGCTCAGGACGTGGGAAAACTGGCCGATCGGCTGCGCATCACCGAGGGCGAGGAACCCGACTACCGGTTCTCCCTCGCCAACGAGCGCACCTTCCTCGCCTGGGTCCGCACCTCGCTGGCGCTGCTCGCGGGCGGGGTCGCGGTCTCCCAGTACGTCCCGCAGGCCCCGGTCTGGCTGCGGCTGGCGATCGCGCTGGCGCTGGTGCTCCTCGGCACCACCCTCGCGGTGCTGAGCCACCGCCGCTGGCGGAGCACAGAACTGGCCATGCGCCTGCACCGCCCGCTGCCGCCGACCACCCAACTGCCGCTGCTGACGGTCGGGCTCACCGTCGTGGGGCTCGGGATACTCGTCCTCGTGCTGGTGACCACCCGGTGAGCGAGGAGCGGGTGCACGACCCCGGCCTGCAGGCCGAGCGGACCCGCCTCGCCTGGTCGCGCACCGCCCTGACCACCGCCGCCTACGGCGCGCTGCTGCTGCACGCCGCCCGGTCGGTGGCCGGGGCCGTCAGCGGGGTCGTCGTGCTCGGCCTCGCCTTCGCGCTGCTGGTCTGCGGCGCCGCGCGCTACCGATTCGTCCGGCGTGCGGTGGCGGCCGGGGACCCGGTTGTCGCGGGGTGGGCGCGGGTCGTGGTGCCTGCGGTGTTGCTGGCCGCACCCCTCGCCGCGCTGGTCGTCGTTCTCAACCGCTGACCCCCGGCTGCCGCTCGCGGTTCTACTGACGGTGGAGTTTCGCCGCTCCACTGTCACTCGTTCGGGCGGTTGTGCGCCTGGTGAGGGTATTTCTCGGACTAATGTGCGTAACGTTACAAAACATGGGAAAGATGCAGCTCACAGCGCCGAGTACTGGTGCTGTCCAGGGTGGTCGGGGGTGTGCGGTGGACGGTGTCGCGTATCAGCGAGCGCTCGGCAAGGAACTGCAACAACTACGGATGCGGCGCAGGTGGACCCGCGCCCAGCTGGTGCAACGCCTCCCAGTGGAGCTCAGCGCCCAAGCGCTCGCCTCGTACGAGACCGGCACCCGCTCGTGCACCGTAGTGCGGTTCGTGGAGCTGTGCACGGCGCTGGAGACCTCGCCGCACGACCTCCTCGAGCGCGTACACGACCAGGTGAACCACGACGACCACCCGGCCTCGCTCAAGATCGACCTCACCCACCTCGCCCTCGACGACCGCGACGCCCTGTCCCCGGCCCGCCGCTGGGCCGCCACCGAGGTCGCCCGGCACGCCGCCACCAGCCGCGACCTGGACCTGGCCGCCCTGGAGTCGCTCGCCTCGCTGTGCCACGTGCCCACGGTCGAGCTGGTCCGCATGCTGCGCGCCGATTAGCTTTCACCCTTTCAGCCCCACCCGGGCGCGCCAGGTCGGGGTAACGTCGAGCACCCCTCCCGACCCGGCATGGAGATCACCGTGGACCTCCGGCTCGACGACCCCCCAGCCCCCGGCGTCGTGGCCGTGGCCATCGGCGGGGAGGTCGACCTCCTGGCCGCGGGCATCCTCGAGCGCTTCCTGCTCGGAGCCGTGGCGGACCAGCGCGGCCCCAAACCCGGCCTCATCATCGACCTCTCCGACGCCGAGTTCTTCGGCTGCGCGGGCCTCAACGCCCTCCTGGCCGCACAGCACCGGCTGGACCGGGCAGGCGGCTGGCTGCGCCTCGTCGACGTCTCGCCAGCCGTGGCCCGGGTGCTGGACGCGGCGGGCATGAACACCGAACTGCGGGTCAGCACCTCAGCCCACGACCTGCCCTGACGGCGGCCCCCGGTCCGGCGCGCGGCCTAACCTGAACGGGTGACGCCAGCAGACGAGTTCCTCACCCACGCCTGCCTCACCTACGCCGTCGACAGCCCCACCCGCCGGGCCCACGCCCTGACCGTCCTCCAGGCCCACCCCGAGATCGCCACCAACCCCCACGTGGCGGCGGCCCTGGGCGACCCGACCCACGCCCGCCACGCCGCCCCCGGCGGCCCCCGCGGCTGGGAGCCCCTCCTCTACCTCGCTTACTCCCGCGTTCCCCAGGCCAATCCCGTCGCCGCCGCGGAACAGCTCCTCGCCCAAGGCGCCGACCCCAACGCCGCCTGGCACTGGAACGACGAGCCCTCCCCCTTCACGGTCCTCACCGGCGTTCTCGGCGAGGGCGAGGACGCGGCCAACCGGCCCCGCCACCAGGCCGAGATCCCACTCGCCACCCTCCTGCTCAACCACGGCGCCGACCCCAACGACAACCAGGCCCTCTACAACCGCATGTTCAACCCGGACGACTCCCACCTGCACCTGCTCTTCCGCCACGGCCTCGGCACCGAACGCCCCCACCGCCCCCTGTGCCGCCCGCCCGACCGGATGCTGCACGACCTGCTGCTCTGGGCCGCCGCCAACACCCAACCCGACCGCGTCCGCCTCCTGCTCGACCACGGTGTCCCACCCACCCAGCCCTACCCCGGCCACCCGGTCCACCAGCGCAGGTCCGCCATCGAACTCGCACTCCGCAACGGCAACCCCACCATCGCCGCCATGCTCAGCGAGGCCGGAGCACCCGCCCCCCGCCTCAGCCCCGCGGACGCCCAACTCGCCGACCTCATGGCAGGCAAGCCCACCACCGCCGACCCCGCCACCATCGCCCAGAACCCCGATGCCGTCCAACGCGCCGCCGAGCAGGGCAAGGACAAGGCCATCCGCGCCCTGCTGTCAGCAGGCTTCCCCTTCGGCCTCGCCCTGCACCACGCCGCCCTGGCAGGCCGCGCCACCACCGTCGAAACCCTGCTCGCCCTCGGCGCCGACCCAGCGGCACGCGACCCGCACCACGCAACGACACCCGCGGTGTGGGCCGCCCACAACAACCACGCCGCCCTGGCACTGCGCCTCAGCCGCGCCCGCCGACCAACACCCCCGCCGGCTTCGCCCAGTCCACACCGGACCCCTTGAGCGCGACACCCAGTGGCCGCCCGCCTCCAACCGACCACCGCCGCCCCACCCCGCTTCGCCGTCAACAGCGCCCTACCCCACACCGCCGCGCCGCCCTTGGTTTGCCTTTGCAGCGGCGCGCGCCCCGCCACGCCGCTGCGCCGCCCTTGG
>NZ_WHOL01000005.1 GCF_009745975.1 Actinokineospora pegani
GAGCATCTCCTGGCTGGGACGGCGGCTGGCCTCCCAGGGCTTCGTGGTCTTCACCATCGACACACTGACCACTCAGGACCAACCCGACAGCCGGGGCAGGCAACTCTTGGCCGCCTTGGACCACCTCACCGCGCGCAGCCCGGTCAGCAGCCGTGTCGACAGGACCCGCCTCGGCGTCATCGGGCACTCCATGGGCGGCGGCGGAGCACTGGAAGCCGCCCGCTCCCGCCCCGGCCTGCAAGCCGCGATCCCCCTCACCGGCTGGAACCTGACCAAGAACTGGTCGTCCCTGCGCGTCCCCACCCTGGTCGTGGGCGCCGAATCCGATAGCGTCGCGTCCGTCGCGAGGCACTCCATCCCCTTCTACAACAGCCTGCCCAGCTCCCTCGACCGCGCCTACCTCGAACTGCGC
>NZ_WHOL01000006.1 GCF_009745975.1 Actinokineospora pegani
GAGCATCTCCTGGCTGGGACGGCGGCTGGCCTCCCAGGGCTTCGTGGTCTTCACCATCGACACGCTGTCCACCCTGGACCAACCCGACAGCCGGGGCAGGCAACTGCTCTCCGCCCTGGACTACCTCACCACGCGCAGCTCCGTCCGCAACCGCGTCGACGACACCCGCCTCGGCGTCATCGGCCACTCCATGGGCGGCGGCGGCACGCTGGAGGCCGCCCGCTCCCGTCCCAGCCTGCAGGCAGCGATCCCCCTCGCCGGCTGGAACCTGACCAAGAACTGGTCGTCCCTGCGCGTCCCCACTCTCGTCGTAGGCGCTCAGTCGGACACCGTCGCCCCCGTGTCCGGCCACTCCATCCCCTTCTACAACAGCCTGCCCAGCTCCCTCGACCGCGCCTACCTCGAACTGCGC
>NZ_WHOL01000007.1 GCF_009745975.1 Actinokineospora pegani
GACACCGCGCACGAACAGCTCGGCCATCGAGGTCAGCAGCCGCCGCAGGCCGCCGTCGTCCCGGCGCAGCGACCCGACCACAACGGCGTCGGCATCTGCGGTGGCCTCGGTGATCGGCTGCACCAGCACCGGGTGCGCGCTCACCTCGACGAACACCCCGTGCCCCTGGGACACCAGCTCGGCCACAGCCGGACCGAACCGCACCTGCTCACGCAGGTTCCGATACCAGTACTCACCATCGGCCACACCCACGTCGGTGATCCACTCGCTGGTGACAGTCGAGTAGAACGGCACCACCGGCGCCTGCGCGGAGACCCCGGCCAGCGCCTCGGCGAGCCGGTCGCGGATGTCCTCCACGTG
>NZ_WHOL01000008.1 GCF_009745975.1 Actinokineospora pegani
AACCCGGTCAGGCGCGTCGTGGGCGGGTCGAGACGGGGTGAACGTTCTGGGCCGGGCCACTAGGTCATCCTCCTCTCGGAGGACACCCCGATCTCGGCCGGCAGCAGGACGCGCGGGCGGCCGATCGTCCATAGTGTCTGCACCATGTTGACGGTGAGCGGTGTCAGCCGCGGCTTCAGCGGCAAGCGCGTGCTCGACGACGTGAGCTTCGCGGTCAAACCCGGTCGGATGACCGGGTTCCTCGGGGCCAACGGCGCGGGCAAGACGACGACGATGCGGATCATCCTCGGGGTGCTGGCCGCGCACGGCGGCGAGGTGAGCTGGAACGGCGCGCCGCTGACCGGCGCGGACCGCAAGCGGTTCGGGTACATGCCCGAGGAGCGCGGGCTCTACCCGAAGATGCGCGTCGGCGAGCAGATCGCCTGGCTGGGCGAGCTGCACGGGATGCCCCGGCAGCGGGCGCGCGCGGCCACCGCGGACCTGCTGGACAAGCTCGGCCTGACCGACCGGGCCGAGGACAAGCTGGAGCAGCTCTCGCTGGGCAACCAGCAGCGCGCCCAGATCGCCGCGGCCCTGGTGCACGAGCCGGACATGCTGATCCTGGACGAGCCGTTCTCCGGCCTGGACCCGCTGGCCGTGGACGTGGTGCTCGGGGTGCTGCGCGAGCGCGCCGCCGCCGGGGTGCCGGTCCTGTTCTCCAGCCACCAACTCGCCCTGGTCGAGCGGCTCTGCGACGACCTGGTGATCATCGCCAACGGCCGGATCGCCGCCGCGGGCGGTCGCACCGAGCTGCGCGAGCGCTACGGGCCGCCGCGCTTCGAGCTGGTCGTGGACGCCGACGCGGGCTGGCTGCGCGACCACCCCGGCGTGCAGGTCGTCGACGTCGACGGGGAGCGCGCGGTGTTCGACCTGGCCGTCGCGGGTGACGGCACCGAGCAGTCGGTGCTGCGCGCCGCGCTGGACCGGGGCCCGGTCCACGTGTTCCGCCCCGTCGTGCCCACCCTGGACGAGATCTTCAAGGAGGTCATCCGATGAGCGAGTCGACCACTGGCGCGATCCGGCTCGTCGCCGAGCGCGAGATCCGCACCTTCCTGCGGGTGAAGGGCTTCTGGATCGGCCTCGGCGTGATCATCGTCGGCCTCTTCGCGATCTCGGTGCTGCCGAGCCTGTTCGGCGGGGACGCGACGCGGGTCGCGGTCGTCGGCGTGGCCGCCGAGGCCGTCCCGGGCACGATGGACGCCGTCGAGGCGCCGTCGGTCGAGGCGGCCGAGGAGCTGGTCCGCTCGGAGGAGGTCGAGGCCGCGGTCGTGCCCGACGGCGGGGGCCTGCGGGTGATCGCGCTGACCAACCCGCCGACCGACGTGCTGGGCGCGCTGACCACCGCCCCGCCGGTCGACCTGCTCGAACCCGCCGACATCGGCAGCGGGCAGCGCCAGCTCGTGGTGACCGTGTTCGGCGTGGTCTTCCTGATGTTCGGCATGGGCGGCATGGCCATCGCGCAGAGCACCGTGACCGAGAAGCAGACCCGCGTCGTGGAGATCCTGGTCTCCGCCGTGCCGGTGCGCGCGCTGCTGGCGGGCAAGGTGGTCGGCCACACGCTGCTGACGCTGGGACAGGTGGTCGTCTTGGCGCTGCTCACGCCGGTCGCGCTCAAGCTCGGCGGGCAGGACGAGCTGTTGACGCTGATCGCGCCCGCGCTGGGCTGGTACGTGCCGTTCCTGGTGCTGGGCTTCGTGCTGCTGTCCGCGCTGTGGGCGGTCGCCGGGTCGCTGGTCAGCCGCCAGGAGGACCTGGGGTCGACCACGGGCGCGATCGTGACGCTGGTGATGGTGCCGTACTTCCTGGTGACGTTCTTCAACGACAACCCGGCGGTGATGACGTTGTTGTCCTACGTGCCGTTCTCGGCTGGGGTGGCGATGCCGGTGCGGATGTTCGCCGGGGAGGCGGCGGTGTGGGAGGCGGTGCTGTCGTTGGGGATCGTGGCTGCCACCTCGGTGGCGTTCCTGGCGTTGGCGAATCGGTTGTACGCGGGGTCGTTGTTGCAGACCGGGGGGAAGATGGGGCTCAAGGCCGCTTGGTCGAATCCTGACTGAGTCCTTGTGGGGGCTGGGCGGGGCTGTTGTGGGCCAGCGTGTGCTGGATGGGGCCTGTCCCGGAGGCCGCGGAGTGTGTAACTCCACGAGACCGGTGTCAAGGGCGCCTGCGGCGTCGGCTTCGCCGATGGGCTGCGCCCACCCTTGACACCGGTCTCGTGGAGCTACGGGCGGCCAGGACTGGGTCGAGGCCCAGGGATGACAGAGCCGGTTTTGTGGGGCGTGGTGGTGGGGCGCTGGGTGGCGGGGGGCGCTGAAACCCTGCTAGGGCGGGGGTTGCTGAAGCGGAGTCGACCGGGGGGTCGGCTCCGCTTTGGTCTCTGGGGATGGTGGTTACTGTGGTTCAGGGGTGGTGGCTGGGCGCTTTTTGGGCAGCACGGTTGCCCGTAGGTAGGCCCACAGGACGCCTGCGCCGGTTATCACCGCGGTGATCGCCGCAGTGGCGCTGACGCTCACCACGCCTGCTAGTAGGGCGGTGATCGCCAGCCAGGACAGGGTGCGGGTGGTGAGGGCGCTGGTGCTCAGTGGGGGTTTGCCCGCGGCGAGGCGGCGGTCGTTGATCGCGTGGGTGAGGCGGGGGTGGCCTGCGAACCAGGTGCGGGTTGAGGTGTCCGCCGCCGTTGCCAGGGTGGTGAAGTCCTTGTCCGGCCAGGGGATGACGGCGGCCAGGCAGGCCAGGTGGCGGGCGTTGATGAGGGTGGCGGACTCGGTCAGGCGTCCGGCTGAGGTTGTCCACAGGGCGCCGTCGGCCAGGGCCACGGGGTGGGTTCGGAACCACGGGTCGTTGGCGATGTGGTGCTGCACGGCGGGGGTGAGGAGCAGGCGGGCGGTGTCCGGGTGCGCGGCGTGGACGGTGAAGCGGTCGCCGAGGGTGACCGCGCCCGTCACCGGTTCCAGTGGGCCTGCCGGGCGCACGGCCCCGAAGCGGTTGCGGGTCGCGGCGGCGGTCTCGGACGGCGCGGCGTCGGCGGGCGCGGGGGCGATCACGACGGCGGGCACGCTGGGCGCTCGCAACTGCACCATCGAATAGGTCGCGTCGAGCAGGGTGATGGCCTCGTCGAGCCTGCCGCCCTCGGCCACGCCGGGTCGCTCGCGGCGGTGGGCCGCGAACTGCACCGCCGACGCCCGGTGGCCCTGCCGGTCGAAGACCACCCCGGTCGTGATCTCGCCGCGGTTGTCGTCGTGGGCGACCGCGGCGTTGCCCGCGGGCAGGACGCCGAAGCCGGGGTCGCCGGGCACCACGGTCCCGAGCCTGCCCATCCACGCGGTCTGGCTGCGGCCGAGCCACCACACGAGGGCGGTGAAGGCCAGCGGCAGCAGGTCCCACAGCGACAGCCACGTGCCGTCGAGGGTGTACCCGGTGGTCAGGCCGCCGACCGGCCCGGCGACGCCGTAGGCGACCCGCGCGGGCAGCCACCACCCCCGCCGCTGGGCGGCGACGCCGAACAGCAGCGCGAGGACGGCGACGGTGTAGCCGACGGCGGGGATCACACCGGGACTCTAGAAGTCGAGGTTGCGGCTGGTCTCCTCGGCGGTGCGGTCGCCGCCGGTGCTGCTCTCGTTCAGCGCGGGCGGGCCGCCGCCGAGCTGCTCGGTCAGCTCCGGCCGGACCTCGCCGTCGACGCCCTTGGCCGCGCCGATGCCCGCCTTGATGCCCGCGCCGGTGAGGAACGGGGTGATGCCCGCGTGGGTGCCCAGCATGGTGGTGAGCACGCGCCTGCTGGGTTGCAGGACCTGCCTGCCGCCGGAGTCGACGATCTTGCCGATCCGGAAGTGCTTGGCCAGCCCCTCCAGCTTGCCGGAGATCTTGACCAGGAACGCCATGAACTGGTCGAGCAGCTTGCCGAACCTGCCCAGGTGCTTGGTGACCTTGGCCAGCACCGAGGCGGCCTTGGCGATCGAGGCGGTCATCGCCGCGGCCACCGAACCGCCGAAGCTGATCACCGAGGCGGCCAGCGCGGGCAGCCAGAGGGTGATCAGCCAGCTCACCAGCTCGCTGATGATCGCCTTGATCACCTCCTCGATGACCACCATGACGATCGACCACATCTGCAGCGTCTCGGCGACCGACCCGGCGCTGGACCCGACGCCCTCGATGCCCACGGAGAAGTCGGCCAGCGCCGCGCGGGCGGCGTCGGCGGCCTCGCCCTGCCAGTCCTGCAGCGAGGTGTCGCCGGTCGCGCGGAAGTCCTCGGCGAGGGCGACGAAGCCCTGCGCGATGGTGGTGAAGTTGTCCGAGGCGTGCCCGATCGCCGGGCCGTCGCCGCTGACCTGGTGCAGCGCGTCCTGCAACGGCTGCACCAGCTCCAGCAGCATGTTCAGCCCGTTGCTGACCAGCCAGCCGATCGGGTCCATGGCGAAGGTGGTGACGTCGACCGCCGCCGAGGCCACGAAGGCGCCGCCGTCGGTGGCGAGCTGCCTGGCGCCCGCGACCACGTCGCCGAAGTCCTCGGCCTGGCCGAGCTCCTGGGCGGTCTCGACGATGCTCTTGCCGCCCTTGTAGACGGTGCCCACGCCGGGCACGTGCTCGACGGCGCGGTCGAGGTTGGCGCCGAAGCCCTCGTCGTAGGCGCTGACGTCCAGCGAGTCGGCGATGCTGGGGTGCGGGTCGGTCACGAGTCTGGTCCCGTCGTCTGGGGCTGCTGGGTGTCGTCTACTGGCCGTCGACCATGGCCTGGTGGCCGCCGAAGGTCATGACCGCGGCGTCCTCGGTGCCCTGGTAGATGGCGGCGGTGTCGCGCATCGCGGTCTGGATCTGCTCGACGCCCTGCTTCATCTCCTCGAGCAGTGACCGCAGCTCGGTCAGCCGCTCGGTGTAGCCGGACTTGGCGAAGGCGCCCATGACGCCCCACGCCTCGTTGCTCACGTCGGCCTCGTCGACCAGGCCGCCGAACTTCCCGGCCTCCTGGTCGTAGTAGCCGAGCTGGGTCGAGTAGGCGCTCAGCGCCTCGGCGTAGACCTGGTTCTGCCCGGTCGGGGGACTCATCGACCGCCTCCTCGCCGCTGGTCGTAGATGGACCCGTCGCCGAAGTCGTCGAAGTCCTCGTCGTAGTCGCGGGGCTGCCGCGCCGCGCCCGGCTGTGACGCGGCGTCCGCGGGCGCGGTTCCCAGCGCCTCCGCCTGGATCGCGCGAACCTGCTCGCCGGTGGCGAGCCCGAACGCCCCGCCCACGGTCTCGTCGACGATGTCGGCCTGGCGGCGCGCGGCCTCGGCCACCGCCTCGCGCAGCGTCGCCATGATCATCTCCGACAGCGCGGGCGCGGGGCGGCGCAGCGCGTCCGCGCCGAGCTGGATGTCCTTGACCATGCCCCCGGCCCCCGCCACGACCCGCACGGTCCGGTCCGGCGAGGTGGCCGTGACCTCCAGCTCCGCGACCCTGGCCTGCATCTCGCCGACGCCGCTGAACTTCGCCTCGGCCGCGCTGATCCTGGCCCGGAACCTCTCGAACTCGGCGGTGAGCCGCTCCAGCTCAGCAGACACCCTGCACTCCTCGCTCCGACTGTGGGACGGCCAGCATGCCAGCCGGGTCCGACAGCCGCGGGGGAACCCGGGAACCGTTCACTAACCCAAATCCCCGGCGGGCGGGGTCGGCCGTGGACGGTGGGTCCCCCCGTACGGCGTCCCGGGTGGACCGCTGTCAGCGGCGGGCGCGGTCGAGGACGTCCTCGACCCGCAGCGGGGCGGCCGGGTGGTGGCTCAGGCACAGCGGCGTGGTGACCCGCCGGAACCCGAACGCCTCCCCGGACACGTAGAACTGCGCCCGTCCCAGCGACGAGATGTCGGCGACCTGGCTGCCCTTGGCCCTGGCCAGCTCGGTGGCCGCGGTGATCTGCGCCGGGCTGTTGAGCCTGCCGAAGAACTGCGTCATCGCGTTGCCCACGACCTGGTTGTGCAGGCCCTTGGGCGCCTGCGTCGCGAACAGCAGCCCCAGCCCGTACTTGCGCGCCTGCGCGGCCAGCACGATGGTGCTGCGGGCGCTGGGCGTGAGCGACCCGGACGCGGCGAGGGTCTGCGCCTCGTCCATCACCAGCAGCGCGCCCAGCGGCCGGTCGCCCGCCGGGTTGCGCTTGGCCCAGGCGAACAGCTCCATCTGCAGCCTGCTGACGAAGCTCTGCCGCTGCTCCTCGGCGGGCAGGCCGACGAAGCTGATCACCGACACCCTGGCCCGCTTGCCCTCGGCGGGGGTGAGCAGCTCCCCCGGGTCGGCCGGCTCTCCCCCGCCCGCGAACAGCGGGTCGTTCACCGCCGCCGCCTTGAGCGACTCGGCCAGCTCCGCCGCGATCCGCCCCGCCCCCGCCAGCGTGCTGACGCCCTCGGGCAGGTCGGACAGCAGCTCGACCAGCCCGGGCAGCCCGCGCGCGCCCGAGCGGGCGTAGTGGGTGATGGCCTGCCGCAGCACCGCCTGCCCGATGACCGCCTTGCGCGTCGTCCCGGTGACCCGCACCTGCGGGGCCACCGTCGCCACCGCGACCTCGACGGCCGCGGTGAACTCGTCCTCGTCGTCGAGGGCCTCGGCGAAGTCGGGCAGCGGCCGGAACGCCAGCGGCCGCCCCGCCGCCCGCCCCGGCGTCCACACGACCACGTCGGTGCCGTCGAGGTACCGCCGCGCGGCCTCGGCGTCCCCCGGCGCCCACCCCGACGGCGGCCGCGGCCACGGGTCGCCGAGCCGGGCCAGGTCGTTGTTGGGGTCGAGCACGATCGAGGAGACCCCCAGCAGCGCGCACTCCTCGACGATCCGCCGGAGCAGGACCGTCTTGCCCGAACCGGACCCGGCGAACACCGCCGCGTGCTGCCGCAACGCCTCGGGCTCCAACCGGATCCGCTCCCCGGTGCCCTCCTCGACCCCCAGCAGCACCCCGCCCTCGGCAGGCGCGGGCCCGGGGGCCGCCCGCCCGGTCGGCAGCACCTCCGAGAGCAGGGTGGTGCCGCTCGCGGGCCGCCGTTCCACCACCCAGTCGTGCAGCCCCGCCGGGTTCTCCCGCTGCAGCTCGCGCAGCGCCCAGAAGGTGCGCAGGTCCTCCTGCGCGATGCCGAGCCGCAACCCGCCCCCGGCGTCGAAGCGCTCCAGCTCGGCCACCGTCTTGTCGCCCTTGGACCACTCGCGGTTGCGCAGCACGATCAGGTGCCGGTCGCCGGAGCCGAACCCGATGGCCGAGCTGGCCTTGCGGAACCGGCTGAGCACGGCGATCGGGTGATCGACCGAGATCGTGCGGAACCCCCAGTGCTCCTCGATGTCGGCGTGCTCGTCGAGGGTGCGGATCAGCATGGCGTGCAGCTCGTCGTTCGCGCCGTGCCAGTCCCGGTAGGCCCACTCCAGGTCGTCGTTGCCCACCTCCTGGATCCAGGAGCGCAGCGCGGCGGCGAGCACCTCCGGCATCAGGTCGTCCTCGGCGGCGGGCGTCAGCAGCCGGTCCGGGTCGGCCTGGGCGCGCAGCGCCTCGAACGACTCGTCGAGCTGGGCGAACCGGTCGGGCGGGGTGTCCGCGCGCAGTGCGTCATCGATGTGGCGGTAGACCAGCCGCAGCACGTCGCGCGGGGAGGGCGCGCCCCACGCGGCCTGCTCGAACAGCTCCGGCGGGACGGGCCAGGTCGGGTGCGGCGGGGTGAACCCCAGGTCGGCGTAGGCTACCCCGAGGCGGCGCTCGGCCAGCCTGCGCCCGACGTCGGGGTCGAGCACCCGGCCCAGGACGCTGGCCTCGCGGAAGCGGTCGGGGACGGTGTCCGCGGCCCGGTCCTTGATCAGGTCCCAGGTCTCGGGCAGGCAGGTCAGCACGGTGAGGGTCCGCCTGGTGCGCTCCCGCAGCCCCATCAGGCCGTCGGCCACGGGGGCGACGAGCTCGCGCTGGGCCAACAGCCCGTCGAGCTGGTCGACGCCGATGACGACGGGCCCGGTCAGCGCGAGGAGCCGGGTGACGTCCTGGACCCGCCGCGACGCGTAGTGGTTGCGCGTCCGGATGCCCCAGGCCTGGCGCTCGTCCGGCTCGAACTCGTCGTCGCCGCCCAGGTAGCTCTCACCGATGTGGCTGTGCCCCTGGCCGTAGAGCACCATCGCGCGCAGGGCGTCGCCGCACTCGGTCGAGAGCTGGCGGTCCACCGCCCGCAGGGCTGTGACGAGGGTGTCGAGCTTGCCCCGGTCCAGCTCGTGCCCACCCGCGACGGCGGCCCTGGTGGCGGGGTCGACCCCGAGCCGCCGGCACAGCCGGAGGACGAACTCGCCCAGTTGCGTGCCGCCGGAGCTGTGCGGGCGCAGCAGGCCGCTGCGCACGGCCACGGCGGTGTCGTCCCAGAAGTCGCCGCCGGTGGTGGCGGTGGAGAGGAAGAAGTAGCCGCCCGCGCCGTGCGCGCGCCCGCGGATGGTCCCGTGCAGGTGGGTCTTGCCGATCCCCTTGGCGCCTTGCAGGACCAGCCCGATCGGGCTCGACCCCGTGCTGTCGGCCGCGGCCCGGATGCCGCGCTCGACCTGGGCCGTGGCGGCGCCGTGCAGGCCGTCGACGTGGTAGCGGGAGTCCTGCCAGACGGTGTCGGGTGTGTCGGCCCAGTCGATGTGCAGCTTGGCCAGCGCCTCGCTCGGGCTGATCACGACCGCTCCACCGCCAGCTTGTGGTTGTCCTCGCCGCCCACCCGCACGGCGGCGGCGTGGTCGGCCTCGGTGAGGACCGCCCGGTCGGCCTCGGGGACCAGGTGGACCCTGCCCTGCTTGAGCATCGCCACGAGCACCGCGTCGACGTCGGCCTTGGCGGCGCCGTCGAGCAACGGGCGCAGCTCGGCGAGCCGGACCCACGTGCCCCTCCCGGCCAGCGTGGTGTGCGCGGCGACGATGGCCCGGTCGAGGTCGGCCGGGTCGACCTCGGGCCGGAACACCTCGGAGAGGGCGAGCCGCTCCCGGCGCAGGTGCCGGTCCAACCCGGCCAGCAGCAGGTAGAGGGTGGGGCCGAAGTGGCTGCGGGGCCGGGGCGGCGGCGGCTCGCCCTGGCCCATCTCCTCGACGCACCACCGCAGTCCCGGCTCGGTGATCTTGTGCGCGTAGGGCCTGCCGACCTTGGCGACCTGCTTGCTCTCGACCAGGCCCGCGGAGTTGAGCAGCTTGCGGTCGTCGCCGTCGAGGGTGAACCCGACCAGCTCGCGCAGCTCCGGGTTCGTCACCTCCCGCGCCAGCGCCATGAGCACCAGCAACGCGGCGCTCTGCTTGTGGGTCAAGCGGTCTGCCATCAGGTGTCCCTTTCCTTGGTGCGGGTGCGCAGCAGGGCGGCGGCCCCGCCCACCGCCTCGGCGAGTTCGGGGGGCGCGGCCACGCGGTATTCGTCCACGCGCGACAACCGGGGTCTGAGCAGCACCGCGAGGTCAGCCGCAGCCCGCCGGGACATGGCGTCGTCGCCCGCGGCCAGCGCCCCGTGCAGGTCGGCGAGCACGTCGTCGACCAGGTCCCACAGCGCGGGCCGCAACCGCGCCTCGGCGAGCTGTGCCAGCAGGCCTGCCAGGTCGACGGCCGCTTCGTCCTCCACCAGCGGGACATGGCCGCGCAGCCGGTCCGCCAGGACGGCGGCGACCTCGGCGGGCCCGCGCGCGGGACCGAGCCGCACGTGCCGGAGGTTGGCCAGGAAGCCGGGAAGGGTCTCCGGGTTGGTGTCCTGGGTCAGGACGAGGAAGACCCGGCGCTCCTGCCCGATGGTGCGGGTCATGAACAGCTCGGCCTGCGACTCCTGCCACCGGTTGACCTTCCGGTCGATCAGCACGCACAGGTGCCTGCCCTCGACCTCGGCCCTGGCCAGGGTCGACACGTCGCCCGACAGCGACCGCGCGGCGTTGACCCCCAACCCCCGCAGCCCTTCCACCAGCAGCCCCGCCACCGCCCTGTCGTCGTGGGCGGCGGCCACCACGACCTCGTGCGTGAACCGCTTGCCGTGCTCGCGGACGGCGGCCACGAAGGCGTCCCGGTTCTCCCCCAGCATGTTCGTCCGGTCGAAGTCGTGGGCGATGAGCGCGGCCAGCGTCTCGATGGCGTAGCTGACCTGCCCGGGCGTCGGGGTGCGCTCGGTGATGACCGGCAGCTTCTCCCCGAAGCTCCAGTGCGCGACGTAGGGCACGGTGAACTGCCGAGAGACCACGTCGACCGACACGGTGCGGTCGAGCCACCCCCGGTAGAGGTCCCTGGTCTCGGCCAGGCACCGGGCCCGCCAGTCCTGGGAGACCCCGTACTCCTCCCGGCTGTCGAACCGGGACAGCACAGGCAGCGCCGTGAGCCGGGAGCGGTCGTAGGGCAACAGGTCCCGGGCCACCTCCGCCCGCCGGGCCACGTCCACGACCCCCTGCACGCTCTGCAGGTTCGCGGTGAACAGCAGCACGAGCCGGTCGGGGAGCTGCGCGGTGCAGATGCCGCCGATGTCGGAGATCCCGGTGCGGCTGTCGACCAGCACGAAGTCGTACCGCTCGACCCACCGCTGCCTGCAACGCTCGAGGTAGTCGCCGAACCCCCGGTCGTAGAGCCCGGCCCAGTCGACCGCCTGCAGGCTCGCCGCGTAGTCGTCGTCGGTCCGGCCCGCGGCGAGCAGGTCGAGCGTGCGGTGGTCCGGCAGGCTCACGACGTGGTCGACCGGTGGGCGGTCCGGGTCGCGCTCGAAGTCCGCGACCAGGTCGACGACCCCGCCCGTGGGCTCCCGGTCGACGAGGTCCCGGAAGTACAGGTGCAGGCCCGGCGCCTCGAGGTCCCAGTCGACGCAGAGCACCCGGAAGCCCCAGCGGGCCAGCAGGACGGCGGTGTTGGCCATCGCGAAGCTGCGGCCCACCCCGCCCTTGTAGGAGTAGAAGGTGACCACGGTCCCCGGCACGCTCACAACCTCGGCAGCGCGGGGACCAGCGGGTCCTCCGGCGCCGGGGTCCGGACCGGGAAGTCCGCCCGCCAGGACGGGACCCCGGCCAACACCGCGGTCAGCTCGACGGCGAACTCCCGCAGCAGGCGCTCGAACCCCAGGTAATCAGCACTCGACTCGAAGAAGGCGCCCCCGTACGCGTATTCGCGGCAGTCCTGCGGTGTGCGCTCGTGCGCGTAGGACGGGTAGGTTTCCGAATCGCCGAAGATCACGGGGTGGATAAGGCCGTTGGGGATTTTCCGCGATGCCATTCCCAGGACCCGTTCCCGTTCCTCCATCGACTTCCACTCGGCCATGCACCACTCGTCGCGGAAGTAGTTGGGCGTGCACACCGGGATCAACAGCCTGGCGCCCAGCAGGGCCCGCTCCAGCAACCGCGGCCACCTGTCGCCCGACCGCGTGCCTGCCGGGGTGAAGACCGCCACGTCACCGATGTTGTCCTGCAGGTACCGCTTGAGCATCGGGGCGAAGTGCCGGGTCACCCACTCGGCGACGTGCGCCGCCTTGCGGTCGAAGCTGATGAAGACGTCGTACTCGTACACGCTCGCCACCGACCCCCTCGGCCTGTCCGGTCGGGCCGAGACTAGGCGCAGCGACGGCGGCTCAGGCAGTCTCGCGGGGGCGACAAAAATACGACAAATGCTGCGCGGCGCGCCGTCGGAGCGGTGCGCGCAAGCAAAATCGAGCGCAGTCCGACGCCGAGGGGACGCGATGCCCGCACCGAAGGTCTTCTACAGCTACTCCCACGACGACCGCCACCACTCCGCCCGGGTGCGCGGGCTCGCCGCGCACCTGGAGCGGGAGGGCGCCGAGGGCTGGCTCGACCAGTGGAAGGACCACCACCGCACGGACTGGTCCTGGCACGCCGACCTGATGCGCGAGGCGGACTTCATCATCGCGGTCGGCTCACCGCAGTACCGCAGGCGCGTGGACCGCACCGCACCGCCCACCGAGGGCCTGGGCGCGCAGCACGAGGGCCAGATCCTGCGCGACCTGATCACCGAGGACCAGGCGGCGGCGCTGCGCAAGATCCTCCCGGTCGTGCTGCCCGGCGGGACGATCGACCACCTGCCCCGGCTGCTCAACCCCTACTCGACCACGCGGTTCGACATCCCGGAGATCTCCCCCTCCGGTCTCGCGCCGCTGATCCGCGCCATGACGGGCGTGTCGGTGCACCAGCCGCCCCCGCGCGGGGTGTGGCTGCGCGACACCGCCCCCACCGGCCTGCCGCGCGTCGCCGAGGAGCACGGCCCGGTCCTGGTCGCCGAGGAGGAGCGCTGGCTCGAGCACAACAGCCACGCCCACGCGGGCAGGACCCGCATCGCGGGCGTCGAGTACCCCGACAGCATCATCGTCCGCCCGCGCGGCCCGCTGCGGGCCCCGGCCTTCGTGGAGGTGGCGGTCACCCGCGACCGGTTCACCGCTGTGGCCGGGGTGCCCGACGACGCCACGGAGGCGTTCCAAGTGGGCAGGTTCCGCGTCCTGGTCGACGGCGCGGTCCGCTGGGAGGGCCGCGCGGGCCACGGCGGCCCTACCCACATCGACCTCCGCGTGCGCGGCGCGAAGCGCATCCGCTTGGAGGCCGAGCGCCCACCCGCGTTGCCCGGCGCCACCGCGACCCGTCCCCCCGAGTTGGCGTGGGGCGACCCGACGCAGGTGTGAGGCTCGGCCCTTGTCGCTCGCGGCGGTAACGTCCTGTGACCCACACCGATCCCCCCAGCAGGCACGGCCGAGGGGAGACAGGCGATGGGGTCCGGGGCGCGGCGGGCGGGCGACACGGTACGACAGGTTTGGAGCCTCTGGTACGTCGTGGTGCCGTTGTTCAGCCTCGGGCTGTTGGCCTTCGCGCCGTTCGTCCACGCGGCCGTCCGGCTGCGCAGGCCACGCCTGCTGGGCTGGGTCGCGGCGTTCATGGGCACCTCGGGACTGGCGTTCTACATGGGCGGGGTGCCGGAGGGCTCGGTCAACCCGGTTCTGGACGCGGGCGCGGTGGTCATGGTGTTCGGTGGCGCCGTCGTGGCCACCGTCCTGGCGGGCGGCCTGCGGCGCGAGGTGTACGCGCTCCCCCCGATGCCCGTCGCCCCGCAGGCCCCGGCGCTGCCCGGCCAGTGGCCGCTCGACCCGGCGGTGGCGGGCGTGCTCCGGGCGCGGGCCCGCCGCGCCGAGGCCAGGCAGTTGGCCGCGGGCGACCCGCTGATGGCCCGCGAGCTGGGCATCGGCCGCCCCGACGTGACCCGCGAGTACGACGACGGCGGCCTGGTCGACCTGGCCAGCGCCCCCGCGCACACCATCGCCGAAGTGCTCGACCTGACCGCCGAGCAGGCCGAGGGCATCATCGCCGTCCGGGCCGCCGCGATGACCGTCGACGACGTCTTCTCCCTCACCGACCTCCCTGTCGACACCTGGGACCGCATCCGGGACCGCTCCATCGTCATCCGCTGACCTGACCTGATTCAGCGGCCGAGGTCCTGACAAGAGCGACGCCCGCCGCATCTATTGCAGCTTCAACTATCAGCAGTGCACGGCCGCCAGGTCCGTGAAAACCGCCCGGTTGAGCCGAAAGGCCGCGTTCGCCTCGGCCACCACCCCGGCCCGCCCCTGCTCGCCCCAGGACGTCGCGCTCAGCAACTCGCGATACCGGTCTCGGAACGGCTTGACCTTCCCCACCCCGTCGAAGTCGCAGAACCGCACCCCGTCGTCCGCCAGCCCGTAGACCTCCCGCATCCGCCGCCGGATCACCTGCCCACCCGACAGGTCTCCCAGGTACCGCGTGTAGTGGTGCGCCACGAACGCCGCCTGGTCGTCGAAGCACACCTGCCGAATGCGATCCACATAGGACTCGGTGGCCGCCAGCGGCCGCAGCCCCGCACGCCACCCAGGCCCCAGCAGGAAGGCCAGATCCGCCGCCAGGGCGTCGCGCCGCAACAACCCGTCGACCACGAACCCGCCGATCACCGGGTCCCCCCGCCACCGCTCCCCGGCGTCCTCCAACACCGCGTAGAACAGGTAGCTCTGACCCAACATCCCGGCGTAGGCCTCAATCCCCAACCGCCCCGCTAACAGGGACTCAACGAACACTGCCCGCTCAGCGCGCTCGTGCTCCTCCCTGGTCCCCTCGCGCAGCCTGGCCGCGAAACCCTCGCCCACCGCAGTCATGCACACCGTCCTTACAAGGGTGCCTAACCTAACCAGGCGGGCAAACCCACCCAGAACCAGGCCGATTTCCGCCACAACCCGAACACATGCCGTAACCACCGTGGACAATCGGCGTCGACATGTCAGCCCTTGATCCATTTGGGTTAATTGAGCACGGGTCAGCCTCGCTTCGCCGGTGGGCGGCTGTACAGATGGTCCGTGATCAACACACCTCCGCCGCCCCGCGGGTTCCACGCGCTCCTCGGGACGGAGCCGTGGCGGGCGCTGCTGCGCACCGGGGTGCCACGGGAGTTCCGGCGCGGGGCGGCGCTGCTCCGCCAGGGCGCGCCGGGGACCCACGTGCTCCTGCTGCGGAGCGGCCGGGTGAAGATCATGGCGACCGACGCCGACGGCAACGGGGTCCTGGTCGCCCTGCGCGGCCCCGGCGACCTCGTCGGGGAGTTGGCCAGGCTGCGGGGGACGCGGACAGCGACGGTGATCGCCATCGACGCGTGCGCGGCCGTCGAGGTGGCCGCGCCGGATTTCGACCGGTTCCTCGACCGCGGGGAGCACTGGAGGCGCTTGCAGGAGTACTCGTTCACCAAGGTCACCGAGACCATGCCGTACCAGGTGCAGACGGTGCACCTCAACGCGCGCCAACGCATCGCGCGACTGGTGCTCGAACTGGTGGCGCTCGCCGATCCCGGCGATCCGCACCGCCTGACGATCCCGTTCTCGCAGGAAGCCATCGCCGAAGCGCTGGGAGTCGTGCGCAGCACCGTCAGCGAACAACTCGCCGTGCTGCGCGAGAGCGGGGCGCTGGGCGCCGGTCCGCGCCTGGTCGTCGCCGACCTGGACGACCTGGCCAAGCACGCGGGCCTGCCGAGTTGACAGTGGGCCGCGTCACAACCTGACTGTCCGACGCCGGACAACGATCACCACCGCGGACGACGAGCCTGGTCATGCCCGCCACGGCACACCGCCGCACACACCACCGCTTTGCGACAGAAGGAGAACCCATGCCGCTCGAGAGCGCCGACCCGGCCCCGCTGCCGCCCTACACCGCTCTCCTCGCCGTGGACGTGAAGGACTTCAGCGGCAGACAGGGCCGTGACCACGCCCGGGTCACCGAATCGATCCCGGCCATCCTCCGGCAGGCGTTCCGCCGCGCGGGGCTGGTGGACCACTGGGACGGCAACAACTTCGAGGACGGCACCGGCGACGGCTACGTGGTCGGCTTCCGCCCGCCGGTGCTGCCGTTCCTGCTCAACCCGTTCCTGCCCGCGCTGCAGGAGGAATTGGCCTACCGCAACAAGGTCCACCCCGACGCGGACCCCGGCGCGCCGCTGCGGATGCGCGTGGCCGTGCACGTGGGCCCGATGACGGGCTCCGGCGCCAACCCCCTGAGCCGGGGCAGCGGCGCGTCGCGGGTCGAGGCGCACCGGTTGCTCGACGCCGACCCCGTGCGCGACCTGCTCTCCCGCTCCACACCGGTCACCTGCGTCGCCGCGATCGTCTCCGCCCGCGTCTTCGCCGACGCCGTCGAGAGCGGGTACACCGGCGAGGACCCGGAGCTGTACATCCCCGCGCCGGTCAAGGTGAAGAGCTACGAGGGAACCGCCTACCTGCGCGTGCCCGCCCCGTCCGGAGAGCTGCTCGCACACGGGTTCCGCGGTGCGGACCCCGACATGGACCAGCGGGAGCGGTCGTCCGCCGAGCCGGAGGTGCGGAGCATCAGCAACTCGATCGACCAGGTCCACGGCAAGGCGGTCCAGACGGACTCCTACACCGACAACCGGCAGGGCGGCACCGGCGACATCATCGGGGACCACAACCGGGTGGCGCCCGGCGCCCAGGGCACCGTGCACATGGGCGACACCTACTCCCACGGTCCCGCGCCCCGCCGTCCCAGGCGCGCACGATGATCGACGAACCCACCACCACCCACCACGACCACCGCAGCGGCGGAACCGGGGAGGTCCGCGGCAACCACAACCGGGTAGCCACGGACCCGCGGGGGACTGTGTACCAAGGCGACATCTACAACAACTGGGGAAACCCGGACTCAGCCGACCCGGTGCCCAGGCGTGAGGTGAGCGCGACCCGCCTGGACCTGCTCGCGAAGAAGTTCGCGCCGCCGTCGGGGATCGATTACGCCCGTGCCCAGGCCAAGCTCCGCGAGCGGGGCGCGGTGCTGATCACCGGACAGCCGGGAAGCGGCAGGCACACCGCCGGGCTGATGCTCCTGCACAACTCGGGGAAGGGCACGGGCTCGTTCCAGGAAGTGGCGATCCTCCCGGAGAACGGGGAGTTCACCACGGTCCCCCAGGCGCAGACGGTCCAGGACGGCGAGCGCCTGCTGCTCGACCTGACGACCTGGAACCGGGACGAGCTGCGCGCCGTCGAGCCGGTCGTCAAGGGCTTCCACGCCGCGGTGGAGGCCACGGCGTACCTGGTGATCGTGCTCCCCAGGGACCACGGGGACGCGTGGCGCACCGACTTCGTCGGCCTCCTGGAGATCGGGTGGCCGAACCGCCGCCTCGCGTTCCAGCGGCACCTGGCGGCCGAGGAGGTGGCGCTGCCGGACAGCGCCCTGCTCAACCCCGACCTCGCGGACCGCCTGCGCGAGGGCAGCATGGGCGAGATCGCCGTGCTCGCGCAACTGGTGCGCGCGGCACGAGATCGCCGGGGCGGGAAGGGTGATCCCCAGGCCTGGGTGTCCGAGGCCGTCAACGCCCTGACCGACCAGCGCGAGAACGCCGAGGAACTGGTGGGTCGAGCAGCGGACGGGCGGGGCAAGACCCTGCTGTTCACCGCCGCGATGCTCCACGGCTCCTCGGTGGACGAGCTCTTCTTCGCCGAGCAGAAGCTGTTGACGCAGGTGGACTACCCCAGCGGCGACACGCACGCACTCGACCAGAAGGACTTCGCCCAGCGGTTGGGCGACGCGCGCATCGAGGTCAACGACAGCGGGCGCGTCGGTTTTCCCAAGCTGGGACTCGACGCGGCGCTGCGGAGGTACTTCTGGTCGGCCATGCCCGCCCAGCGCCCGGCGTTCCGCGAGTGGGTGGCCAAGGTCGTCGCCACCCGGGGCGTGACCGGCGTGCACAAGCGCGATCTGGTCGAGCGGTTCGCGGACCAGGCGCTCGCCTCGGGATCGGCCAAGCACGTGGTCAGGTTGGCCGAGCGGTGGACCTACCCCGCCGTGCAGGTCGACTCGGATCTGTACGCGCTGGCTGAAGCCCTCCTCTTCCGCGGGCTGACGCACGAGCGGCAGGGGCAGTACTTCCGGCAGCAGTTCTACGCGTGGGCGACGAGCTCGACGACGAATCCGCCGCTCGCCCGGCTCGTGATCAGGTTGTCCGAGGACGTGCTCGCCCCGACCTACGTCGATCAGGCGCTTGTCCGGCTGCACCACCTCACCGCGCACGGCGACCGGTCCGTGCGGGCGGAGGCGGTCGACGCGCTGCTCCGCCTGTCGCAGGCGCCGAGTTTCTGGCACAGGGTCATGTACCGGCTCCACACCTACAAGGCGGGCTCGGCGCTCCCCGAGTCCGATCGCGCCCTGTTCACCGGGCTGGCGGGGATGGACGTCCTGCCCCGGGCTCGCGGCGGGCTGGCGAGGGCCCAGGTCCGCGATCAGCTCGCCCACTGCTGGAGGGCACTGCTGGCACAGCCGCTGGACACGACCCCCGTCCTAATCGGACAATGGCTCGGCACGGGCGATCAGCGCCTGTGGTCGATCATCGTCGAGGCCGCCGACGGCAGGCCGCAGCTTCTCTCCGCCCTGCACGGCACGGCCGACCGCTGGCGCGCGCAAGCGGACGAACCACTGGATCAGCGCGCGCGCCAGGACGTCGTCGACGCACTCGGGGCGGCGATCGACCGCGCCCTGGGGCTGGACTTCCTCGAACCCGACCTCGCGACGAAGGGCACCGGACAATGAACGACAGCAACAAGATCCTCGGGGCGGCCGCGGCGGGCGCGGTGCTCGTGCCCCTGTTCGCCGCCACGGTCCTCGACCCACCTACCTGGCTCATGGTGACGCTCCTGCTCGTGGCCGTGGCGGTGTTGCTAGTGGTCGTGGGCAGGTTCATGACGAGCCTGCGCGATCACGAGACGCAGTTGCGGAGCGCCCGGATGGACAGCTTCCCCGACCGGCAGCCCACCCCGCCGCCCCCGCCGATGCCGGAGGAGACCCCGCAGGAGGACCGCCTCGCCGCGGTTCCCGTGCCGAGTGCCGTGGCCGACTACCGGTTCACCGTGTCCGCCACCGTGCGCTGGACCCAGACGCTGAACGGCAGGCCCGTCGTCGGCGAGCCGTCGGCGATGGTCAAGCAGATGGTCCTGGACCGCATCTGCGCGATCACCTCGACCCGCCAGCCCACCAACCCCCTGCTCGTGCAGCACGAACTCGCCGCCGACCTGGGCCTGCGGCGGCCGGACCGCAGCGGCACGCTCGTCGGCTGGGCGGTCGACATCGTCCTGGCGCTGGACGACGACGACGCCGAGCGGCTCACGCGGCTGGCGTCCCTGCGCAAGTCGGAGCAGGTCTGGGAGCACGAGCGGCGCTTCGAGATCACCAAGCGCGACTACCTCGGCAACGACGTGCTCAAGTCGACCGGCAGCGCGGTGGTCTGGCGCTTGGCCCAGGACCACAAGATCGTCGAGACCGTCGACCTGATCGACACCATCACCCGGCTCACCGCCGCGGCGAACGACGAGAGCGTGCCGCGCCCCCTGGAGCCCGGAGCCCCCGCCCAGCCCCCGATCGACGCGCACGAGGCGCCCGACCGGCCCGGGTTCGGGGCGCCCCTCGACCTGGGCGAGCAGGGCCCGCCGCCGGTTCCGCCGGTGGTCGCCCTGGCCGACGACGTGGCCGACCGGGGCACCGACGACCAGCGCGACCTGTTCGTGCGGCAGCTCGCGCGGCTGCTCCGCGCACACGACCGGGCGGACCTCGCCGACCTGGTCGACCAGCGCCCGGACCACGCCGAGGGCCACCCGGCCGAGGACGCCGCCGGCGCGGACGCGTCCGACCCCGACACCGCGGGGTCCGCGGACGCACCCGCGCGACCCTGGTCCGACCAGCCCGCCGCGTCCGCAGGCGAGCCGGGCTAGGCCGAATACTCGGCGGCGCTCGGGGTATCCGGCGGGTATGGCGGTTTCCCCCGAGCGCTACCGGCGCGCATGCGACTACCTGTCCGCGGCGATGATCTACCTGCGGGACAACGTGCTGCTTCGCGAACCGCTCCAGGTCAAGCACCTCAAACCGAGGCTGCTCGGCCACTGGGGCACCTGCCCCGGGATCACCTACCTCTACACGGCGCTCAACCGCGTCGGCGACGAGCGCACCTTGCTGGTCACTGGCCCCGGCCATGGCGCGCCCGCGATCCACGCCAACCTCTGGCTGGAGGGCACGCACGAGCGGTTCGACCCCGCCCTGGGCCGCGACGGCGCCGGGTTGGCCGAGCTGGTGCGCCGCTTCTCCTGGCCCGGCGGGTTCCCCAGCCACCTCTCGCCGGAGGTGCCCGGGGTGATCCACGAGGGCGGCGAGCTGGGCTACGCGCTGGCGACCGCCTTCGGCGCGGTCCTGGACAAGCCCGACCTGCGCGCGGTGTGCCTGGTCGGCGACGGGGAGGCCGAGACCGGGCCGACCGCCGGGTCCTGGCACGGGCACAAGTGGCTCGACCCCGAGCGCGACGGGACCGTGCTGCCGGTGCTGCACCTCAACGGGTACAAGATCGCCTCGCCGACCGTGTTCGGCTGCATGTCGGACGAGGAGCTGTCCGACTACTTCCGCGGCTGCGGCTGGTCGCCGCGCATCGTCGACGCCTGCACCACCGACGATCCCGACGACCTGCTGCTGCGCGCCCTGCTCGACGCCGATCCCCGGGACAGGCCGATGATCGTCATGCGCACGCCGAAGGGCTGGGGCGTGCCCGCGCACGACGCGGACGGGGCCCCGCTGGAAGGGACGTTCCGCGCGCACCAGGTGCCGCTGGGCGACGTGCACGAGGACGCCGAGGAGCTGGCGCTGCTGGAGTCCTGGCTGCGGTCCTACCGCCCGGATGAGCTGTTCGACGCGAACGGGGCGCCCGCCGCCGACCTGGTCGAGGACCTGCCCGGGTTCGGGATGCTGCCCGAGGCCAACGGCGGGGCGCTGCGCCGCGACCTGCCCCTGCCCGACCTGCGCCCGTTCGCCGCCGACGGCCCGGCGAGCCCGACCGGCACGGCCGGGACGTGGCTGGCCGAGTTGATGCGCGCCACCGAGGACCGCCGCGACTTCCGGGTGGTGTGCCCGGACGAGCTGGAGTCGAACAAGCTGGGCGCGATCCTGGAGGCCACCGACCGCGCGTTCACCCCACCGGTCCCCGGCTACGCCGAGCACGTCCGCCCGGGTGGCCGGGTCATGGAGGTGCTCTCCGAACACCTGTGCCAGGGCTGGTTGCAGGGCTACCTGCTCACCGGGCGGCACGGCCTGTTCCCGTGCTACGAGGCGTTCGCGTCCATCGTGGACAGCATGGTCAACCAGCACGCCAAGTTCCTCAAGATGTCGGCCGAGGTGCCGTGGCGGGAGCCGGTCGCGTCGCTGAACTACCTGTTGACCAGCGAGGGCTGGCGGCAGGAGCACAACGGCTACAGCCACCAGGGCCCGGGCTTCCTGAACAACCTGCTCACCAAGAAGGCGTCGGTCTCGCGGATCTACCTGCCGCCGGACGCGAACACGCTGCTGGTGACGCTGCGCGACTGCCTGGGCAGCACCGACCGGATCAACCTGGTCATCGCGGGCAAGAACGAGGCCCCCCGGTGGCTGGACCTCGACGCGGCCGAGCGCCACTGCGCGGCGGGCGCGGGGGTGTGGGACTGGGCGAGCACGGACGGCGACCCGGAGGTGGTGCTGGCCTGCGCGGGCGGCATCCCGACCGTCGAGGTGCTGGCCGCGGCCGACCTGCTCCGCGAGCACGCCCCCGAGCTGCGGGTGCGCTTGGTCAACGTGGTCGACCTGCTGGCGCTGGCCCCACCCGACCGGCACCCGCACGGGCTGCCCGAGGACGATTTCGAGGCTTGCTTCGGCTCCGGTGTGCCCGTGGTGTTCGGCTTCCACGGCTACCCCTCGGCGGTGCACGAGGTGCTGCACGGGCGCGAGGACCCGCAGCGCTTCCACGTGCACGGCTACATCGAGGAAGGCACCACCACGACCCCGTTCGACCTGCTCGTGGGCAACCGGATGTCCCGCCACGACCTGGCCGCCGACGCGCTGCGGCGGGTGCGCGGCGACAACGGCCTGAGCCGCTGGCTGATCGAGGAGCGCGACCGCGTCCAAGCCCTCGCCCGCCGCGACGGCGAGGACCCGGCGGAGATCACCGAGTGGGAGTGGTCGGCGTGATCCTGACCGTCAACACCGGCTCCGGCAGCGTCAAGGCCGACCTCGTCGCCGACGACGACCAGGTCGTGGCCAGCGCCCACCTCGACTCCCCCAGCACCGAGGAGGCCCTCGACGCGCTGTCGGACCTCGCCGACCGCGCGAGCGACCTGACCGCCGTCGGCCACCGGCTCGTCCACGGCGGCCCGGACGTCACCCGCCCCGTCGTCGCCGACGCGCAGACGCTGGCGGCCGCCCGCGCGGCGGAGAGCCTGGCCCCGCTGCACGTCCCGCCCGCCCTGCGGTTCCTCAAAGCCCTGTCGGACCGCCTCGACACCGTCCCGCAGGTCCTCTGCCCCGACACCGCCTTCCACCGCGACCTGCCCGAGCACGCCGCCACCTACGCCCTCCCCGCCGAGTGGCGCGACGAGTACGGCTTGCGCCGCTACGGCTTCCACGGCCTGTCCTACTCCTGGGCCCTGAGCCGCACCGCCGCCCTGCTCGACCGCCCGGAGTCCGAAGTAGACGCGGTGCTCACCCACCTCGGCGGCGGCTGCTCGGTCTGCGCGGTCCGCGCGGGCCGCAGCGTCGACACCTCCATGGGCTTCACCCCCCTCGACGGCGTCCCGATGTCGAAGCGCTCCGGCGCCGTCGACCCCGGCCTCCTGCTGTGGCTGCAACGCGAGGCCGGGCTGACCGCCGAGGAGGTCGAGGACGGCCTCAACCACCGCTCCGGCCTCCTGGGCCTGTCCCGCGGCGAGTCCGCCGACACCCGCGACCTGGTCGCCAGTGACTCCCCCGCCGCCCAACTGGCCATGACCGCCTTCACCCACCGCGTCCGCCGCGAGATCGCCGCCAGCACCACCAACCTGACCCGCCTGGACGCCCTCGTCTTCACCGGCGAGATCGGCTGGGACCAACCCGAGGTCCGCACGGCTGTCACCGAGGGCCTGCACCTGCTCGGCATCCCCACGATCATCAGCGACAACTCCCCGGTCGACGCCGTGCTGACCCCACCGGACTCGGCCGTGGCCGTGCTGGTCGTCGAACCGCGGGAGGAACTGGCGATCGCACACGCGACCCGGTCCGCGATCGGCGCTTGAGGTGCGGGGTGGGGGCATCCAGGCGGTGACGCGCCCGGACGGGTTGTCGATCCGGATCGGACCCGGGTCGGCGCACGGCCGGATCAGTTCGTGATGGCAACGGCGTCGACCTCGACGAGTTGGCCCTGGTAGCCGAGCACCGTGACGCCCAGCAAGGTGCTCGGCGCGTCGTGGTCGCCGAACCGGGCGCGCACCACGTTCCAGGCTGTGACGAGGTCCGCCTGCTCGGTGCTCGCGACGTGGACGGTCGTCCGCACGACGTCTGTCAGCTCAGCCCCCGCCGCCCGCAGCGCCACCTCGAGGTTGTCCATGACCTGCCGGGCCTGCCCGGCGACGTCACCGAGCGCCACAACCCGGTCCTGCTCGTCGATCGGGCACGCGCCGGCGGTGTGCACGAGCCGGGCACCGGCGGGGACTATCGAGGCGTAGGCATACGGGACAGCGTCGGTCAGGCCGCTGGCACGGATCAGTTCCACAGACATGACGCCGACGATGCCACGTCCGCCGCCCGCCATACCACCGAGTTCACGGCAGCATTCGTGGGAGATGGTTTGGGGGGCGGGGTAGGTCGGTGGGGCGTGGGGGTGCGGTCGCTTATCGTTGGTTGGTGGGTGTGGTGCGGTGGATGGAGCGGTGGCAGGTCGGGATCTACTTGGGCGCGTTGGTTGGTGGGGTCGCGCTCGGCGTGGGGCTGCCCGGGGGCGCGTCCGGGTTGGAGGTGGCGGTTTACCCGACGCTGGGGGTGTTGTTGTATGCGACGTTCCTGCAGGTGCCGTTCACCAAGGTGGCGGAGGCGTTTCGGGATGGTCGGTTCCTCGGGGCGGTGCTGGCGGTCAACTTCGTGGTGGTGCCGCTGGTCGTCGCTGGGTTGACGGCGGTTGTGCCGTTGGGGCGGGCGGTCTTGCTCGGGGTTCTGTTGACGTTGTTGGCCCCGTGCGTTGACTACGTGATCGTGTTCACCGGGGTGGCTGGTGGGGACAGCAGGCGGTTGCTGGCGGCGGCGCCGGTGTTGATGTTGGTGCAGATGGTGGTGCTCCCGGGGTTGCTCTGGGTGTTCCTCGGGGCGGAGTTGGGCGATGTCGTCGACATCGGGCCGTTCGTCGAGGCGTTGGTGCTGCTGATCGTGTTGCCGCTGGGGCTGGCTTGGGCGACGGAGGCGCTGGCCGCGCGTGGTCGGGTCGGGCGGGTGGTCACCTCGGCGATGGGGGCGGCGGTGGTGCCGTTGATGGCGGCCACGCTGGTGGTCGTGGTGGGTGGGCAGGTGCCGAAGTTGCGGGGGCAGGTCGGGGCGATGGTGGCCGTGGTACCGGTGTTCGTGGCGTTCTTGCTGGTCATGGGGATGATCGGGGTGGCGGTCGGCCGGGTGATGGGGTTCGACGCGGGCCGGGCCAGGGCGCTGGTGTTCACCGGGGCGACCCGCAACTCGCTCGTCGTGCTGCCGCTGGCGCTCGCCCTGCCGGTCGGGTTCGAGGTCACCCCGGTCGTCGTGGTGACCCAGACCTTGGTGGAACTGCTCGGCATGGTCTTGTTCGTCCGGGTCGTCCCGCGGCTGGTGCGCTGACCCGCGACCGTGCGCGGAGGTCCCCGTCGCGGTCTCCTGCTCGGCGCGCTGGCGGTCCGCCGCGCCACCCACCAAGGACCTTCGCCACCGGCACGGCGCTGCCGCTCATCGGCCACGACCACACCGAACTGTCCACAATCGCCGGACCGGCGGGGGTCAGGTCTCGCGGTTGAACACGGCCGTGAAGGTGGCGGCGGTCCCGGGGTCCGGGTCGCCGATGTCGGTGAGGCTGATCTGGTCGGCGTAGCCCACCATGGTGCGCCACTCGTCCGCCTGGACGCCGTCGGTGGCGATGGTGTCGAGGCTCCAGGTGAAGTGGTTGGTGGCGGTGAGCACCACCACGTCGTCGTCGATGTGGAGGGCGACCTCGGCCTCGCTGCCGTCGTCGACCCGGGGGTTGCGGATGAGGTGGTCGATGGAGCTGCTCAGGGCGGCGTCGAGGACCCAGACCACCGCGTCGCGCACCTCCGCGGCCACAGCGCGCGCGTGCAGCCAGGCTTGAGCGCGCTTGCGGGCGGGTCGAAGCGAGCCCACCTGTCGCGGCACGCTCAGGGTGTACAACGCCATGTCCCTCTCGGCTCCCATGAAGCCGGAGTTCCCCGTGGATCGGCCCTCAACACTTTCCGCGCCCCCAGACCGCCCGACATCGCCCAGCGGTCGGCGTCCCGGGCTGCGCGGCGCCGCACGACGACCGGCGAGCCGGGAAGTCAGTTGTCGCGCGTCCGCTCGGCCAGGAATCGTTCGAACTCGGCGGCCAGCTCGTCGGCGCTGGGCACCTCCTCGCCCTCGGCCAGCAGGTTCTTCGGGCTGCTGACATAGGCGTCGTACTGGCGTTCCAGGGCCTCGACCAGTTGGGCCACCTCGCTGGACTCGGCCACCTGGCCCTCGATCTCGGCGGTGGCCACCTCGGCGGCCTTGCGCAGCGCGTCGACCCGCACGGTCAGACCGGTCGTGGTCGACAGGGTGTCGATGAGCTTGAGGGCGGCGGTGGGGTAGGTGGTCTGCGCGAGGTAGTGCGGGACGAACGCGGCCAGGCCCATGGCGTCGTGGCCCGCCTCGCCGAGGCGGTACTCGATCAGGCCGGAGAGGTGGCCGGGGACCTTGACCCGGTGGAAGGGCGACTCGCCGGTGACCAGCTCGGGCCGGGTGGCGTGCGAGATCACCGTGAGCTCGCGGGTGTGCGGGACGCTCATCGGGATGCCCTGCAGGCCGACGGTCAGGCGCACGCCCCAGCGCTCGACGAGCGCGCGCACGGCGGCGGCGACGGCCTCCCACCTGCGGTCCGGCTCCGGGCCGGTCATCAGCAGGAACGGGGTGCCCAGCGCGTCGTGCAGCAGGTGCACGACGAGTTCGGGGGCCGCGTACCCGGTCCAGCGGTCGGTCTCGTAGGTCATCGTGGGGCGGCGCGCGCGGTAGTCGAGCAGGTCGTCGACGTCGAAGCGGGCGATCACCCGGTGCTCGAGGGTCTCCAGCAGGTGGGCCACCACGCTCCCCCCGGCCGCGCCCGCGTCCACGAAACCGTCCAGGTGGTGCAGGAGCACGACCCCGTCCAGGTCCGGGATGTCGGAATCGACATCGACCATGTCCACCGGGTCCACCGCCACGACTTACCTCCAGCCAGATCACAACCGTCACTGAGGTGAACGCGGGCGCGCCGCCCGCTTATTCCCCTCCGGGCGCGGGGATGCGCCCGCCGGCTGTTCGACGGGGAAACACCGGCGCGGCACCGGTTCCACGGCTGATCGGCGTTTCACCGACCTGCGATCGGGTAATCCTGCGCCAATACGTCGCGGCGAGAGGTGGTGGGGGTTCGGTGAGCACGACCGGACACGGCGATGCGTGATCCACAACACTCCCGCACCGTCGTCGACCTGGTCTGCTACGACGCCGACCCACTCGCCGACCCCGGCGGTCCCGGGGGCTCCAGCGTGGGGCTGCACGTGCGCGAGCTGGCCTCGGCGCTGGGCAGGCTCGGGTGCCGGGTGACCGTGCTGACCCGGCGTGCCGGTCCCGAGGGCGAGGAGCGGGGCAGCGGCTTCACCCTGGTGCGGCTGCCCGCGGGCCCGGCTGAGCCGCTGGGCGTCTGCGAGGCGGTCGGGCGGGTCGGCGAGTTCGCCGAGGGGCTGCGGCAGCGGTGGCGCCGGTCGCCGCCGACCGTCGTGCACGCGCACTCCTGGATGTCGGGGCTGGCCTCCGCACTGGCCACCCCGGACCTCGACGTGCCGGTGATCCAGACCTTCCACGGCTTGGCGGGCGCGCCGGGCCGCACTGCCCCACCAGCGGAGCCGCCCCAGCGGCGGGGCGCCGAGCGGGTGGTGGCCCAGCGGGCGCGGCTGGTGCTGGCGACCTCCACCGAGGAGGTCGAGCACCTCGCGGTCGTCGGCGTCACCCGCCGGTCGGCGGCCGTCATCCCGGGCGGGGTCGACCTGGCCGCGTTCACCGTCAACCCGACCCGCTTCGCCGCCCCCGCGAGCGCCAGGACCCGCACGGTGCTGGCGGCGGGCCGGTTCACCCCGGAGTCCGGGCTGGACGCCGTCGTCGCCGCGCTGGCCCTGGTGCCCGACGCCGGGTTGGTGCTGCTGGGCGGCGACCCGGGCAGCGAGGGCGGTCAGCGCGTCCGCGACCTCGCCGAGCGGGTCGGGGTCACCCGGCGGGTCCGGTTCGCCGGGCGGGTGCCGCACGCCGAGGTGCCCGCGCTGCTCAGCGCCGCGGACCTGGTGGTCAGCGCGCCCGAGTACGAGCACGGCAACGGAGTCGTCGTCGAGGCGATGGCCTGCGGCACACCGGTCCTGGCACTGCCCGTCGGCGGTCTCGCCGACGCCGTGGTCGACGAGATCACCGGCGTGCACCTGCGCTCGCGCGCGCCCCGGCACATCGCCGCCCGGCTGCGGTCGCTGCTGGACTCCCCGCTGCGCCGCGAGGCGCTGGGGTTGGCGGGCGCCGACCGCGCGTCCAGTCGGTACTCGTGGGACCGCGTGGCCGCCGAGACGCTCCGCGTCTACCTGGAACAGGGCCCGGCGCCGGGGGTCGTCGACACCGGACTGCCCGAGCCGGGTGTGGCCGTCCCGCAGGTCGCGGGCTGATCGCGCCGCGCTCAGGGGCGCAGTGCCGGGCTGGCCTCGACGCCCTCGCCGTCGGCCATGCCCGCCAGGAGTTCGGCGACGACCTCGGTGGCGGTGTGGGTCGGTGCCCAGTCGAGCACGTCGGCCGCCCGGTCGGTGCGCAGGAGGGGGACCGAGGTCGCCAGGTCGTACCAGCCGGGCGAGGTGGGGAGGGCGCGGGCGCGCCAGGCCAGCGTCACCGCGGAGCGCAGGGGCCGGGAGGGGACGGCGATCACCCGGTTGCCCGTGGTCCGGGCGATGGCGTCGTGGTTGATGACCGGGGCGGCGGCCAGGTTGACCGCGCCGCGCACGAGGCGTTCGGCGGCGGTCAGGACGGCTGAGGCCACGTCGTCGGAGTGGACCACCTGAACCACCAGGTCCTTGGGCAGCGGCAGGACGCCCAGGCGGCCCCGGCGCAGCAGGTCCCAGAGCTTCCTCGGGGCGAGCGGGCCCACGAAGTAGCGCTGGATCTCCGCCGCCGCGTCGCGTTGCAGCACCAGGCCGGGGCGCAGCCGGGTCACCGCGATGGTCGGGAAGTCGGTCTCGAACTCGTCCAGGATGGACTCGACCGCGGCCTTGTCCTCGCTGTAGGCCGACGTGGGCATACCGGTCACCGGCCACTGCTCGTCCACCGGTTCGAGGCTGGTGCGCGGCGCGTAGGCGCCGACCGAGGACAGGTAGACCAGGGACGGCACGCCCGCCCGGGCGACGGCCTCCAGGACGACCCGCGTGCCCTCGACGTTGACCTCCCGCAGCCGGTCGCGGTCGTGCGTGGGTTGCAGCGCCCACGCGGCGTGGACGACCGCGTCGGCGCCTCGGACCAGGTCCGCCAGCTCGGCCACGGCCCCGGCCGCGGTGAGGTCCAGCGGGCGCCACGTGGCGCCGTCGTACACCCCGCCGGGGGCGGGGGCCCGCCGGGAGACCGCGTCGACGGTGTGGCCCGCCGCGAGCGCGGCCCGCAGCACGGCGGTGCCGATGTTCCCGCTGCCCCCGACGATGACGATTCTCATGGTGTCGCGATACCCGCCCAGCGGGCGCTTAACCGGTCAGCCGCGGGGGGTGACGGTGAAACCGCTGCGCGGCAGGGTGGGGATGCGGTCGAAGGGGATCTCGAGGTCCTGGTCGGGGACCTCGACGTCGAGCCGGGCGATGCGCGGGACGAGCACCGACAGCAGCGCGACCACGATGTCCTCGCCCGGGCAGCGGTGCCCGGAGGCGGGGTGGCCGCCGCCCTGCGGGATCAGCTCGTACTGGCCGATCTCGCGGCCCTCGAAGCGGGCGGGGTCGAAGGTGTAGGGCTCGGGGAACAGCGCCGGGTCGTGGTTGTGGCCGTAGACGTCGAGGATGACCATGGCGCCCTCGGGCACGCGCGTACCGGCCAACTCGAAGTCCCGGGCCGCCACCCCGCCCAGGAACGGGGCGAACGGGTAGAACCTGCGCACCTCGTCGGCGAACGCGAGCACGTAGCGGTCATCGTGGGCGACCCGGTCGCGCGTGTGCGGCCACAGGTGCATGGCGTGCGCGGAGAAGGTGGCGAACCACGCGACGGCCACCGTGGGCCGGATGACGTTGAGGATCTCCACCGCCGCCACGCGCGGCGGGAGCAGGTCGCCGTTGTCGTCGGTGTGGGTGGCGATGGCGTGCACCGCCGAGTCGGCGGGCACGGACGCGGCGCCCGCCCGAACGTCCTGGACCACGGCCGCCAGCCTGCGCTCCTGCCGGTCGCGGGCCCGCCGCGCGGCGAAGTGCCGGGGCGAGGGGGTGGCGAAGCCGTCCACCATCGCCACCAGGTCCGACGCCGCGCCGTCGTCCTCGTCGGCCAGACCGACCCAGGTGGACACCGCGCTGGTCAGCACGGCGGCGCTCTCCTCGAACAGCGAGACCGGTCGGCCGGGCCGCCACGCCGAGACCCGCTTGTCCCAGGCCACCTCGACCAGGTCGCACAGCGAGCCGATGCCCTCCCGGTTCATGAGGAGGCCGGTGAACAGCTCCTTGCGCCTGCGGTGGCTGTCGGTGTCGAGGGTGTGCACGGCGCCGTGCCCGAACAGGGTGCTCTTCACCGGCTCGGGCAGCGCGCCGCCACGGCGCACGTTCGCCTCGTCGTAGAACGCCTTCGCCGCGTCGACGCCGTGCACGCACACCGCCCGCTTGCCCATCACCCGTGTCCGCACGACCGGGGCGCCCGCTGCCCGCAGCAGGTCCGGCAGCCACGCGTATCCCTGGGTCAGCACCGCCAACGATTGATCCATGCGGCACGGCTACCCGGGTGGGGGACGCGGAAACCCGCCGCCGGAGGTGAGTTCAGCCGCCGTCGCGGGCGAGGGTGGTGGCGAGGTCGACGAGCTTGACGTTGAGGTCCTGCGAGGTGCGGCGCAGCACGGTGAACGCCTCGTCGGCGGAGATGCCCTGGCGGTTCATCAGGATGCCCTTGGCCTGCCCGATGACGTCGCGGGAGTCGATGGCGCGGCGCAACTGGGCGTCGCGCAGGTCGGCCAGTTCGGCCTGGCGCACTTGGGCCAGTGCGAGGGAGGCGTGCGTGGCCAGCAGCAGGGCGGCGTGCCGGTCCCATGTGGTCAGGCCGTGGGGGCGGGTGGCGTAGACGTTGAGGGCGCCGGTCAACCGGCCGGGGCCCGCGGCGGGGAGCAGGGCGGTGGACAGGACCGAGTGGTAGCCGGCGGCCACCGCCGCCGCGGCGAACTCGGGCCAGCGCGGCTCGTCGCGCAGGTCGGCGCTGGCGGCGAACGCGGGACCGTCGTCCTTGGCCGAGTCCGCGCACGGGCCGCGCCCGCTGCGGTACTGGACCTGGTCGAGGTCGGCGGCGATCCCGGCGGTGCCGAGCGGGGTGCGGAAGGCGCCGTCGGGGTGTCGCAGGTTGACGCTGACGGTCGCGGCGCCCGGGATGGCGAGCGCGGCGGCGTCCACGACCTGGCGCAGCACGTCGTGGACGGTCGTGACCTGCAACAACGACCGGGTCAGCACCCGCACCTGCTGGTCGAGGCTGGCCTCGTCGTAGGTCGTCTCGACCGCCAGGGCCGCGCTCAGGTCGTCGAACCGCGGCAGCCGCCGCCGCGGGTCGACGGCGTCCAGCGCCAGCGGGACCGGGCTGTCCGGGGCGACGAGCAGGCCGAACCACATCCCCCTGGCCTCGGCCGCCCTGGCGAACGCGACCAGGGTGCGCGCCCCGTCCTCGCTGAGCCGCTCGACGTCGCGCACGTCGACGACGACCTGGTCCGGCGGGGGCGCGCCCTCGGTGGCGTCCGCCAGCTCCCGCCGCGTCTCGGCGGCGGTGGCGCTGTCGAGCGTCCCGGCCAGCCGCACCACGACCGCCGCGCGCACCACGCCCGCCTCGACCCGCACCCGCTGCATCGCCATCCGTGCTCCTCTCCTCCCGACCAGGTACCCACTCGACCGCGCCGGGTAACTACGTGACCGTCGTGATGACGGAGACGCTGACGGCCGCGGTCGACGCGGCGATGGCCGCGGCGGTGCGGGTGACCGCGGTGTTGACGGCCTCGGCGCCCCAGTTGCCGGTCTCCAGCTCCTTGGCCCGCTTGGCGACCTGGCCCGACCAGGCGAGGGCCGGGCGCAGGGCGGGCAGGGCGCCGCTGGCCGACAGCAGGCCGATGACCGCGGCGGTGCGGGTGTCCGGGCTCGCGCCGTCGACCAGCACGGCGCGGACCGCGCGCCGCAGTTCCGCCTCGTGGCCGGTGTCCTGGGCGGGCAGCGCGTTCACCTTGAACAAGCCCAGGACCCGCTTGTGCTCGCGGCGGATGATGCCGCGCTCGACGAGCCGGTCGGTCACCGCCGACCAGAGGTCGGCGCCGATGTCGAGCAGGACGGACTGGACGCCCCGGGGCTTGCGGGCGATCTTGTCGTGGGCGGCCTGCAGCAGCGGGTCCGGCAGCGGGCCGTCGCCGACCGCGCGCACCTTGGGACCGGCGAGCCCGGTCTTGCCCTCGTCGGCCTCGACCCGGCCCAGCAGGGCCAGTTCGACGAGCACGGCGCCGCCGAGGGTGTAGGGCAGGGTGCCCGCGGCGGCCGGGGTCCCGGTCTCGTCGTCGAGCAGGAGCATCATGAGGTCTTCGACGATCAGCATGTCCTCGGTCCTCTCACCAGGGTCGAGAGCGTCTCGCGATCACGGGGGCCGGCCACCGCTACCGGCGCGGCTCCCAGCCGAACACGCGGGAGGCCACCGCGACGGCGACGACGACCCAGCCCAGGGTGGGGGCCAGCAGGATGAGGGAGTCGGCGACGGGGACGCCGCCGTTCCAGGCGTTGCCCACCAGTTCGGCGGCCGCGCCGCCGGGCAGCAGCCGCTTGAGCAGGGTGAGCTCCTCGGTGCCGGTGGTCCCCACCCAGGTGGCCACGCCGATGACGCCGAGGATGACCGGCAGCGTGGTGACCTGGGCGTGCTCGGGGGAGTTCGTCAGCCCGGCCGTGGCCAGCCCCAGGGCGAGCAGCATGGCCGCCGCGGCCAGGACGGCGAGCACCAGCAGGCCGATGTTGTCCGGCCGGGTGCTGACCACGGCCAGCGCGGTCAGGATCACGGCCGCCTGGAACAGCGCCAGGGCCACGACCGGGAGCAGCA
The DNA here is from genome assembly GCF_009745975.1 of Actinokineospora pegani. GTDB lineage: Bacteria > Actinomycetota > Actinomycetes > Mycobacteriales > Pseudonocardiaceae > Actinokineospora > Actinokineospora pegani. The sequence continues at coordinate 31,815 of NZ_WHOL01000008.1, forward strand.
GGCCGGTGAGGATGCCCGCGTTGCTGACCGCCGTGGACGACAGGCGCTTGAGGAACAGGGTCTGCCTGCGGGCGGCGAGGGTGGTCACGGAGGTGGCGTAGAGGCCCATCGCCAGGACGGCGAACAGGCCGGACACGGCGATGTACCCCAGGCCCAGGGAGGCGAAGGCGTCGCGCTTGTAGATGAAGAAGGCGCTCGCCCCGGCCGGGATGAGGAACATGGTGACGAGCACCAGGCGGTTGCGGAAGATCTGGATCAGTTCGCTGCGGGCGATCGCGAGCATGTGGGGGTCCTTCGTCTCTCGGGGGTGGAGGTGGGTCAGTCGTTGCCGATGGCGCGGAAGACGTCGTCGAGCCGGGTGGGACCGGCCTCGATGTCGTCCAGCCGCACCGCGTGGGTCCGGGCCCAGTCGAGGAGGACGTGCAGGTCCTCCTGGAGGCGGGCGGTCTCGACGCGGTGCTTGCCGTCCCCCTCCCGGGTGGCGGGCAGGGGCAGCGCGGGCAGGGCGGGCCCAGCCGCGGGCAGGGCGAAGCGGATGACGGCGGGCAGGGTCCTGGTCAGCTCGGAGACGGTCCCCTCCATGTGGAAGGCGCCCCGGTGCATGAGCCCGACCCGGTCGGCGCGCTGCTGGGCCTCCTCGAGGTAGTGCGTCGTGAGCACGATGGTGGAGCCGTCCTCGCGCAGCTTGTCGACCGCCGCCCACAGGTCGTCACGGGACTGGATGTCCAAGCCGGTCGTCGGCTCGTCCAGGAAGACCAGCTCCGGGGTGCCCCACACGGCGGTGGCGAAGTCCAGCCGCCGCTTCTCCCCGCCGGAGAGCTGCGCGACCAGGGTGTCGGCCTTGCGGGTCAGGTCCACGACGTCGAGCACCCGCGCGACCGTGTCCCCGCGCTGGGTGAGCTTCCCGATCAGGTGAACCGACTCCCGCACGGTCAGGTCCGCGGAGAAGCCGCTCTCCTGCAGCATGATCCCCATGCGGGGCCGCACCGCCCGGCGGTCGCGCGGGCTGTGGCCAAAGACCCGGACGGCGCCCGAGGTGGCGGTGCGGTGGCCCTCCACCACCTCCAGCGTGGATGTCTTCCCGGCGCCGTTCGTGCCGAGCAGCGCGTAGAACTCCCCGCGCTCGACCTGGAAGGACAGGTCCTTCACGGCGTGGAAGTCGCCGTAGCTGAGGTTGAGGCGGTCGACGTCGATGACTGGTGTCGTGGGCATGGCACCGATTCCACCGGCTGGAGCGCGTCCCGACCAGTGGGACCACGTCATGACCCGGGCATGACGTTCCCACCGGTGCACCCATGACGTGGTGTCACTGGTGGCGGTGCCGCGTGGCCGGGATACTGGGCTGGACCCCGCTGTCGACTTCCGGAGAGCCCACAATGGACGCCAACCCGCCCGGGGAGCGCGGAGTGGCGCGGGGACGGCTGCGCAGGCTCAACCTCGTCATGTTCCTGCCGGTGGTCGCCCTCGGCGGGGTGCTCGTGGTGGCCATCGACTCCCGGGAGTGGTGGCACGTCGTCGTGCTCGGCCTGGGCGCGGCGGCCGCCATGGTCTCCTTCGTCCGCTGGGCGGCCGGGGACGTGCTCAGCGTCGCGCTGCCCTGCCTGGTCGTCGGCGCCGGGGTGTGGGTGGTGGGGGCGCTGGCCGTGGACAGCGACTCGGCGTACTTCGGCCTCGCGGTCGTGGCCTCCCTCAGCATCCCGCCACTGCCGCGCCACCGGACCGCGATGGCCGTGGGCGTGCCGCTGTTCGTCCTCGCCGTCGGCGTGGCGCGGCTGCTGACGGCGCAGGGCGCGGCGCAGGACGGCGACCTCGTCCAGTACGCCGTCATCCCCACGGGCATCACCGCGGTGATGATCGGGGTCATGTTCCCCAACAAGCGCTTCTACGACGTCGTCCAGGACCTGGAGGACTCGCGGGACCGGGAGGCGGAGCTGGCGGTGGCCCGCGAGCGGGTGCGCTTCGCCAGCGACCTGCACGACATCCAGGGGCACACGCTGCACGTGGTGAAGCTGAAGGTGGCGCTGGCCCAGAAGCTGCTGCACAGCGACATCGGCCGGGTGGAGGAGGAGCTGCGCGAGGTGCACGCCCTCGTCGCCGACACGATCGCCCAGACCAAGGAGCTCGCCTACGCGCAGCGGCGGCTGAACCTGTCCGCCGAGCTGGAGAACGCCAAGAACCTGTTCGAGGCCGCGGGCATCGATGTGCGCGTCGACCGCCGCGCCGAGGTCGACTCCGCCGCGGGCGAGCTGTTCGGCCAAGTTCTGCGGGAGACCACGACCAACATCCTGCGGCACGCGCAGGCCACCCAGGTCCGGATCACCCTGGCGGAGTCGGGCATCAGCATCGTCAACGACGGCGCGCAGGAGGCCGGGCGGCTCAGCGGGCTGGCCGCCCTCCGGGAGCGGCTGACGGCCGCCGGGGGCGAGCTGACGGCGGAGCAGGTGGGCGGGCGCTTCCTGACGGCGGCGGAGTTCCCCCCGCGGCCCGCCACGACCGGGAGGGGACGCCGATGACCACGGTGGTGCTCGCCGACGACGAGGTCCTGCTGCGCAAGGCGCTGGCCGCGCTGCTGCCGCTGGAGGGCGACATCACCGTGCTGGCCGAGGCCGAGGACGGCGAGGGGGCGGTGCTGGCCACCGTGCGGCACCGGCCCGACGTGCTCGTCATCGACCTGGAGATGCCCGGCGTGGACGGCCTCGGCGCCGTCGCGCGGATCCGCCGCGAGCTGCCCGAGCAGGTCATCCTGATGCTGACCCGGCACGCCCGCCCCGGCGTGCTCCGCAAGGCGCTGCGGCTGGGCGTGCAGGGCTTCGTCAGCAAGGCGGCCGAGCCCGCGCACATCACCTCGGTCATCAAGACCCTGCACGGGGGCAAGCGCTGGATCGACCCGGACGTCTCCGCCCTCGCCGTCGTCGACGACTGCCCCCTCACCGACCGCGAGACCGACGTCCTGCGCGCGACCCGCGACGGGTACTCGGTCGCCGACATCGCCGCCCAGCTCCACCTGGCGGAGGGCACGGTGCGCAACTACCTGTCCAACGCGATGCAGAAGACCCAGACGCGCACCCGGCACGAGGCGGCGCGGTACGCGCGCGAGCACGACTGGCTGTAGTCCTGTCAGGACCAAGTGCCGCGGGCCTGCGAGGCGCGCGCACCCGTGTTGTACTGCCGCACATGGGAATTGTGGCGGGGCGCCGCTGGTTGGTGGTCGCGGCGGGGAGCGCGGTCGCGCTGGCGGGGGTCTACCTCGCGGGGGTGTGGACGAGGGCGGGGCAGGCGGCGGAGAACGCGGCGTTGCGCGGGGCCGACGAGGCCGGGGCGGGAGCGGTCCGCGCGGCCGACGACCAGTTGGGGCAGATCACCGTGGTCTCGCTGGGCACCGCCGTGGTCCTGGTGACGGCGATCGGGCTGCTGCGCAAGCGGGTGGACCTCACGGTCGCCGCCGTGGGGGTGATCGTCGGTGGCCAGGTGGTCACCCAGGTGCTCAAGCGCTTCGTGCTGCCCCGGCCGGAACTGGTCCCGGTCTCGGGCGACTACGCGCACAACAGCCTGCCGAGCGGGCACACCACGGTCGCCATGACGGTGCTGTTCGCCGCGCTGATCGTGGTGCCCTACCGGTGGCGGGGCGTGGCGGTGTTCTTCCTGCTGTCCTGGGCGGTCGGCATCGGCGCCTACACCGTCACCGCCAAGTGGCACCGCCTGTCCGACACCCTGGCGGCGGACGCGATCGCCCTCGGGCTGGCCTGCGCGGCGTCCTGGTGGCTCGCCCGGCGCGGGCTGGTCCGCCGGTACACGGGACCCCGCAAGATCCCCCGCACAGTGATCATCGGCTGCACGGCCTTCGCCGGTGTGGGGCTCGCCGGTGTGGGCGCGCTGCTGATCGGTCTCGCGGTCCACCGGGAGGGCTGGGCCGCCACCGTCGCCAGCAACGAGTACGTCGTCTACCTGGCGGCCAACGCCTTCGCCTCCGCCGGGTCGATCCTCGCGGCCCTGGCCTTCCTGTGGACCTGGCGCAGGCTGGAACTGGTGACACCCGCAGGCGGGCACGAGGCGCGCCCCGAGGGGGAGCACGCGACATCAACCAGGTGAGCGGCGATCGGGGCGCAGCATCCTGATCGCCAGCTCCGCGAAGGAGTCGGCCAGGTCCGCCGGGCCCTGCTCCGGCGTCGGGAGGAACCAGTACGGTGCTCGGACGCCCATGCTGGCGATGGCGGCGGTGGTGGCGACCAGCTCGGTGGGGCTGAACACGCCCTGCCGGGCGCCCCGGAGGCCGGGCTCGGTGGCGAGCCGCTCGGCGCGGGCGCGCAGGGCGAGCGCCTCGGCGGAGCGCTCGGGGGCCAGGTGGTGCAGCTCGTCGTTGGTGACGATGGCGAGCAGGGGGTAGGTGACGTGGGTCAGCACGTGCGTGCGGACCAGGGCGCGGACCTGGGCCACCGGGTCCGGCTCGCACTCGGCGAGGGTGCGTTCGAAGGCGGCGAGCAGGTCGCGGTGGCCGATGAGGACCAGGCGTTCGAGGATGTGCTGCTTGGACGGGAAGTGCTCGTAGAGGCTGGGGGCCTTGATGCCGACGGCGGCGGCGATCTGGCGGGTGCTGGTGCCGGGGAAGCCCTGGTGGGCGAACAGCCGCAGGGACTCCAGGAGCACCCGCAGCTCGGTCCCGGCGCCGTTGCCCGGGGGCAGGCGCGGCTCCGCGGTGCGGACGCGCGTGAGGGCGGTGAAGTCCCGCGCCTGCCCGCCGGGAGGGTCAGCCGGTCGCTCTCGGGTTGCGCCGGACGTCGCTGTAGGCCGGGTCGGCGCAGAGCCCACAGGCGCCGGTGAACTCGGCCGCCGCTCGCTGGTCACCCGTCAAGTTGTACAGGAACCACGCGGTGATCACGCCGCGGTACCCGCCGCCGTCCGGGACGGGGGTGAAGTGCGTGGCACCCGCCAGCTCGGCGTACCAGGCGGGCACCCCGGCCGACCGCTCGTAGAGCGGGAGGACGAGCCGTTCCGGGTCGACGATGGAGTCGCGCTCCCCCGACAGGAACAGGATCGGGCCGTGCAGCCGCTCCGGGGTGGCCAGCGGTCCCGGTTGCAGGGCGACAGTGGTGTCGACGGCCGGGTCGGCGGCCGCGTTGATGGCGCCCGCGCCGCCCTGGGAGTGGCCGACGGCGCCGACGTGGTCGAGGTCGACCTTGCCGCGGTACGGGCTGACCGGGTTGGCGTTCGCGGCGCGCAGCCAGGACAGGCCCGCGAGCATCTCCTGCCCGCTGTTGGATTGGGGCGTGTTGGCGGCGGCGACGATGAACCCGTGCGAGGCGAGGTGGCGCAGCAGTCCGGAGTAGACACCCGGGATGGCGCCGGTCCCGTTGCCCCAGAGGATCACCGGCAGCGGCCGGTCCATCTTGGCTGGCCGGTAGTAGGTGTTGCCCAGCCGGATGTCGACCGCCACGGCGTTCGGGCCGGGCGCGGACCAGTCCGGCGGGGCGGCCGCGCCCACCGGGTTCACCCCGACCAGGACCACGACGGCGGCGAAGGATGCGATCAGCGAGCGACGGAGTCTCATCGGTGAAACCCTCCCTAACGACTGTTAGGGTGATGGTCGCAGCGGCCCTGGGGCCTGTCAACCGGGCCGGACCTGTAAACCGGATCGGGAGGAATCGTGGAAGCCTTGGACGAGACCTGGGTGGCAGCCGAGATCGAGGCCCTGCGCGTGCTCGGTCCCCGGCTGACCGGCACCCCCGCGCACGACCAGTTGGTGGACCGCGTCGCCGCCCAAGTGCGCGGACTCGGCCTGGCGGTGGACGAGGACCGGCACGCGTTCACCCGCTGGGACCTGACCGCCGAGCCCACCCTGGTGGTCGGCGGCGCCCGGGTGGAGGTGGCGTCGGTGTTCCCCTACTCGGGCACGGGCAGCGTGTCGGGCCCGCTGGTCCGGCTGCGCGGCCCGCTCCCCCGCTGGTCGCGCGCCCGCGACGGCATCGCGGTCGTCGAGGTCAACAACCGCGAGCTGCCCGTCCGGCACCTCATCGACACCTGGGACGCCGACCAGGCGTGGCCGCCGGTGGCGCACCCCCTGATCCCGGCCACGATCGCCGGTCTGGGCCTGGGCCGGGCGCGGCGGGCCGGGGTGCGGGCGGTGGTCTTCGCCTGGCGCGGCCTCGACGACGAGCGGGCCCGGGGCCAGTACGTGCCGTTCACCCTCCCCTACCAGGACATCCCGGCCGTCTTCGTCTCCGGCGCGAGCGCCGAGGCCGTGCTCGCGCCCGGGGCGGACGCCACGCTGACCGTCCCCGCCGCGTTGACCCCGGACGCGACCATGCGGACGGTGTGGACGGTCATCGAGGGCACGCGAAGCCCAGCCGAGACCGTCGTCGTGGTCACGCACACGGACGGGACCAACACCGTCGAGGAGAACGGACACATAGGACTGCTCGCCCTGGCCCGCGACCTCGTGCGGACCCCGCCGGAGCGCACGGTCGTGCTCGTGTTCATCGCGGGCCACCTCCGCATCCCAGCGGTGACGCGCTCCGGCCAGGCTGGCACGCGGTGGCTCGACGACCACCCGGACCTCTGGTCGGGCGCGGTAGCGGGACTGGCCGTGGAACACCTCGGGGCCCGCGCCCGCGAACTGCTCTACGCCACCACCCCGGGTCTGCGCCACCTCGCGGAGACCGCCTTCCCCGGAACCGCTCCCTCCCGCCCCAGCCCCCTCGTCCACTTCGGTGAGGGTGAACCCCTGCTGCACAAGGGAATCCCCGCCGTCTCCCTGGTCAGCATCCCCGACGACCTGCTGTCCACCCGACCCGGCGACCACGTCGACGTGCCGTTGGCCGCGAGGCAGATCGACGGCTTCCGCCGCCTCCTGCGCGCACTGGACACCGCCGCCCCCGACGACCTGGGCCGGGTCCGCCCGCCCGGCCCGGCGCGCAAGGCGCTGGCCGCCGCCCGCCTCGCCCTCGCGCTCGCCACCGGCGGGTGATCTGGTTGGCTGCGCCGGCGCCAGGGATCGAGGGCGGGACCGCGCCGGGGTTCCACGCCGTGCGCGACGCGTTCGCGGCGAACTTCGCCGACCACGGGGAGATCGGCGCCGCCGCCGTGAGCGTCTACCTGGGCGGGGAGAAGGTCGTCGACCTCTGGGGCGGCACCGCCGCCCCAGAGCGGGACCGCCCCTGGCGGCGGGACACGCTGCAGGCCGTCTACTCCGCGACCAAGGGCGCGACGTCGGCGTGCGCGCTGCCGCTCGCCCAGCGCGGCGAGCTGGACCTGGACGCGCCCGTGCGGGAGCACTGGCCGGAGTTCGCGGCGCGGGGCAAGCAGGACATCCCCGCCCGGTGGCTGCTCACCCACCAGGCGGGCCTGCCGGTGCTGGACGAGCCGGTCCCGCTCGCAGCCGCGCTGGCCTGGGACCCGGTGGTCGAGGCACTGGCCGCGCAGCGCCCGGCCTGGCCGCCGAGACCGGGCACGGCTACCACGCGCTCACCTTCGGCTGGCTCGTCGGCGAGGTCGTGCGCCGGGTGTCCGGCCTGGGTCTGGGCGAGTTCTTCCGCACCGAGATCGCCGAACCGGCCGGGCTCGACTTCTGGATCGGCCTGCCCCGGGCCGAGCGGCACCGGCTCAGCACGCTCGTGCGGGCCCCGCCCGACCCGGGCGCGACGTCCGGGTTCGACCTCGACGACCTGCCCGAGGCGGTCCGCGCGGTCGTCGAGGCCTACTCCGACCCGGCGTCGCTGACCACGCGGGCGTTCACCTGCTTGCGGCCCGCCATGGACCACAACGACCCGGACTTGCTGGCCGCGGTGGTCCCCGCGACCAACGGCGTGCGCACCGCCCGCTCCCTGGCCGAGTCCTACGCGGCGCTCATCGGCGAGGTCGACGGCCACCGGGTGTTCGACCCGGCCGCGCTGATCGAGGCCACGACCGAGCAGGCCGCGGGCGTCGACCGCGTCCTGCGCACACCCGTGCGGTGGAGCCATCGGCTACGCCCTGCGCGGCGGGCAGTCGGCTTGGCTGCCGCCGGGCATGTTCGGGTTCTCCGGGCTCGGCGGCTCGCTCGGCTTCGCCGATCCCGGGACCGGGCTCGCGTTCGGGTACGCGATGAACCACATCAGCCAGGGCATGGCGCCGGACCCGCGGGCCGAGCGCCTGGTCACCGCCGTGCGGGCGGCGGTGTCATGAGGGGCCCGGCGGCGACGGCCGCGCCCCGGACACCAGGTCGCGCCCGCCGTTGACGACCGCCTCGTGCCACTCGTCGGGCACCCAGGCGAAGCGGTCCGCCTCGATCAGGGCGACCGCGTGGCCCGCCGCCTCCTCCGGGGTGATGCCCTCGGTGGACATGGCCGTGCGGACGAACGCGGGGCACAGCACGTGCACGGAGACCGGTGTCCCGGCCAGTGCCATCGCCGCGTGCCGGGCCACGGCGAGCACGGCGTGCTTGGACGGGCCGTAGGCCCCGCCGCCGGGGAAGACCGCCGCCCCGGCGAGCGAGGCGGTGATGACGACGTGCGCCTGGGCCCCGCGCCGCAGCAGGGCGGGCACGAAGGCCCGGAGGCCGTTGACGACGCCGCCGACGTTGGTCGCGAAAACCGAGTCCCACTCCCCCGCCGGGACCTCCCAGGGCGCGCCCACCGCCGATCCGACCACGCCCGCGTTGAGGAAGACCAGGGTGGCGTCGGGGTGGCGGTCGGCGAGGTCGGCCATCGAACCGGGGTCCGACACGTCCACGTGCTCCGCCGTCCCGCCCGCGCCGCGGGCGACCGACAGGGCCCGGTCCAGGTCGCGGTCGGCGATGACCGGGGTGGCCCCCCGCTGGGCGAGCTCCCGGGCGAGCGCGGCGCCGATGCCGCTGCCCCCGCCGGTGACGACCGCCGTGGCGCCCTGGAACCGCATTGTCGACCTCCCCCGTGCCCGTCGGCACGGCACCAGCCTACGCAGGCACCTTCCAGCCCGCGGCGAGCTCGACGCGCGAGGCGACGCTCATCTTCTGGAAGACCTTCTTCAGGTGGAACGCCACGGTGTGCTGGGAGATGAACAACTGCCTGCCCACCTCGCTGTTGGTGTACCCCTGGCTCACCAGCTCCGCCACCGCGAACTCCGCGTCCGTGAGCCCGTGCTGCGCGCAGCCCTCGCGCTCGACGCTGCGGGATACCCCGCGCCGCACGCCGAGCTCGCGGAGCTTGTTGACCACGCGGGAGACGTCGCGCGTGGCGCCGACCGCGTTGTAGGTGTCGAGCACGGACTCGAACAGGCGGATCGCCCGGTCCCGCTCCGCGAGCCGCTTGGCCAGCAGGTCGGCCATGTCCTCGCGGGCGGACGCCGCGCACCACCGGTCCGGGTAGATGTTGGCGGCCTCGTGCAGGGCGCCCACGTCGCCGTCGAGCAGCCCGGCGGCGTGCAGCGCCGACGCGCGGATCACGCTGAAGTGCGGGTGCTTGACCGAGGCGTCGGCGGCGGCCGCCACGGAGGTCCTCGCCAGCTCGCGTTCGCCCAACTTCAACGAGGCGCGGACGAGCCAGGAGGCCGCCGCGGGCTCGGACACGAGGAGCTGGCGCAGGACGACGGGGTCGGTGACGATCCCGGCGACGAGGCCCGCCGCGGTCGTCACACCGCTGCGGGCCTCCATGGCGTGCGCGGTGACCCAGGCGCCCGCGGCGTGCCCGTAGCCCAGCAGTGCCTCGTCGGCCAGCTTGTCCACGAAGTGCAGGCAGGCGCGCATGTCCGCGCGGCGCAGCGCGCCGAGCGCCATCACCACGTAGCTCGGCGGGCGCATCGACCGCACGCCGCACCGCTCGGCGAGGCGCAGCCCGACACCGGTCTCGGCGATGGCGTCGTCGACGTTGCCCATGGCGAAGAGCAACTCGCCCCTGGCAGCGTGCGACAGGGCGCTCATCCGCTGCGACTGGTCCTCGCCGCCGCGCGCGTCGATGCCGTCGAGCACCAGCGCGCCCGCCTCCAGCTCCCTGGCCTTGGTGAGCAGCTTGACGTACCAGAGCTGGGCCAGGTGGCAGAACTCGTGCGGCTCGTGGCACGGCGTGGCGGTCGCCGCGGCGGCGTACTGCAGGCCCAGGTCGAGGCGTCCGCTGTACCACGAGGACGTGGAGCGCCGGAGGAACCCCGCCGTCTCGCACAGCCCCGGCGCGGGGTCGTCGGTGAAGCCAGTGAAGAAGTCTTGGGCAAATCTCATGTCGGTTTCACCTAACGACGGTCGGCCATCCAGGTCACACGCGATACGAGATCGTTCTCAGTGGCAGGCGGCGACGGCCCCGGCGCCGCGCTCGACCATGAAGCCACAGCAGATCGTTCGTAGTTAGTTTGTTACAGACTACAAGCAGTAACGGCAGGCACGTCGTGAGTGTGACGCTCATCCCTTTTACGCCGGCAACACCAGAGCGAGCCTCGTCTACAAAAAGCGATTAATCACCGGTTTCCCGCCCGCGCGCAAACGGCGACCAGAACGTGGCGCGCAAACCAACAACGCACTCAAGAACAAGCATCATCGCTGGTCAGAGCTCTCAACGCGGCGATGACACAGAGCAGGGGAAAGGCGTTTGGGCCATCTGTCCGAATACCTTCACACGTGCTGACCAGTTCGATCACAGAACGATTGCCGACTAGGCCGACATCGCTCTTGCTGGGCCGGATGCGCCGAACCGGCCTCACCGAGCGTGACGACGATTGCCGTCAATCACACGGTGGCAGGACGTTTGCGAGGTTCGATCATTCCGCCAGGTGCAGCAGCGCTCGGGCCGCGAGGCGGTAGCCGAAGGCCCCGAGACCGACGACGACGCCGCTGGCCAGTGGGGCGATGACCGACTCGTGCCGGAACCGCTCGCGGGCCCACACGTTGCTCAGGTGCACCTCGACCCACGGCGGCGCGTAGCTCGCCAGCGCGTCGCGCAGGCTCCACCCGGCGATCATCAGGGCGCCGGGGTTGACGATCGCGCCGACCGTGCTGTCGCGGTGCGCGTGGATCGCGCTGACCAGCTCGCCCTCGCCCTCGCGCTGGATCGAGACGACCTCCCAGCCGCGGACGGCCACCTCCTCGGCGACCGCGGCCGCGATGTCGGCGAGCGTGTCGGTGCCGTACACCTCCGGCTCCCGCTGGCCGAGGATGCCGAGGTTCGGACCGTTGAGCAGGAGCACGGCAGTCAAGGGGACCTCGCAGTTCGGCGGCCACTGGGACATCCCCATGCTGGCCACGCCGTCCCTGGGGCACCACCCTCAGAGCTGATAGTGCTGGCCCCGGGCGGCGTCACATCACGGGGCGGCGTCCCACCGCACGGGCAGGCTGTGCACGCCGTAGACGGCCATCTTGTCGCGCAGCGGGACTTCCCCGGCCGGGACCGCGAGGCGCAGGCCGGGCAGCCGCCGCAGCAGCTCGGTGAACCCGACGGTCATCTCCAGCCGGGCGAGCTGCTGGCCGATGCACTGGTGGACGCCGTGTCCGAAGGAGAGGTTGCCCTGCCGCGGGCGGGTGACGTCGAACTCGGCAGGCCGGTCGTAGTGGCGCGGGTCCCGGTTCGCCACCGACAGCGACACGATGACCAGCGACTCCGCCGGGATGACCTCGCCCGCGATCTCGACGTCCTCGGTCGCGGTGCGCAGCAGGCCGTGGTGCACGATGCTCAGGTAGCGCAGCATCTCCTCCACCGCCCCGTCGATCAGCTCGGGCCGGTCGCGCAGCGCCGCGAGCTGCTCCGGGTGCTCCAGCAGCGCGAAGGTGCCCAGCGCCAGCATGTTCGACGTCGTCTCGTGCCCGCCGACGAGCAGCAGGTTCGCCATGCCGACGACCTCGTTGTCGGTGAGCGGGGGGTCGGACTCGCTGTGGATGAGGTCGGAGAGCATGTCGTCGGTGGGGGTGGCGCGCTTGAGCCGCACCTGCCCGTGGATGAACCGGCGCAGCTCGTCGAGGACGGCCAACTGCTCCTCGAACGCGACCCGCAGGTCGAGCAGCTTGTCGGTGCGCGCCTGGAACTCCTCGCGGTCGTCGTAGGCGACGCCGAGCAGTTCGCAGATCACCAGGGACGGCACCGCCAGGGCGAAGTCGCGCACGAGGTCGGCGCTGGTGCCGCCCGCGAGCATCGCGTCGAGGCGCTCGGTGACGATCTCGCGGATGCGCGGTTGCAGCCCCCGGGTCCGCCGCAGGGTGAACTGCCGTGCCAGCAGCCTGCGGTACCGGGTGTGGTCGGGGGCGTCCATGGCGATGAAGTTGCCCGCCACCGCGTCGTCGTGCATGAGCTGGTCGCGCAGGTCCCGCGGCAGCTTCACGACCAGCGGGTTGCGCAGCCGGTCGGAGCTGAGCCGGGGGTCGCTGAGCGCCTGGCGGGCCTCCTCGTGCCCGGTGACCAGCCAGCCGGTGTCGCCGTTGGTCAGGCTGAGCCGGTGCACGGCGGCCTTCGCGCGGTACTGGCCGAGCAGGGCGGGCGGGTCGAACGGGCAGCCGCCGCGGTCGGTGAACCCCTCGGGGAAGGGCAACCGGTACACCGACCTGGTGCCGCCCTCCGACGAAGTGGACCCGGTGGGCGCCGCGGTCGGGTTGCTCATCGCTCGTCCTGTTCCCGGCGGGGCGGGCGGCCCAACCGCTGTCGTCGGGGGGTCGCCCCGTTGGCGTGCGTGGCGGGGCAGCCGATAGTCCACAATGGATCATCTTGCCCACGCGACTCCGGCAGAGTAGTCCGGCGAGGGCCGTCCGGGCACCCCTCAACCTGATAGTCCCCGCTGCCCTTGACGCGCGGCGGAATGGCGAAATACCGTTGGCAGAACTGCGAAGTGGCGAACTCCGAGCACGCGAGTGGGATCACGGTGCCGACCATGCGACCGCACGAGACACAACCCCAGCCCGACGCCGACGTCGTCATCGTGGGCAACGGACCGATCGGCGCCGTGCTGTCGGTGCTGCTGGCCCAGCGCGGCTGGCGGGTGACGGTGCTCGAACGCCGCCCCCGCCCCTACCGGCTGCCCCGCGCGACCAGCTTCGACGGCGAGACCGCCCGGCTGCTGGCCGCCACCGGCATCGGCGCCGACCTGGGTCGGATCACCGAGCCCGCCACCGGGTACCAGTGGCAGACGGCCGCGGGCGCGGCGCTGCTGGACATCGCGTTCACGACGTCGGGCCGCTACGGCTGGCCCGACGCCAACACGATGCACCAGCCCGCCCTGGAGGAGCTGGTCGCGGCCAGGGCCGCCGCGCTCCCCGGGATCACGGTGCTGCGCGGCCACGAGGTCGTCGACATCGCCGACGGCGGACAGGGCGCCCGGGTGACCGCCACGACCGACGACGACACGACCCGCGTCCTGACCACCCGCTGGGTCGTGGGCTGCGACGGAGCGAACAGCTTCGTCCGCGACCACCTCGACGTCCCCGTCACCGACCTCGGCTTCTCCTACGAGTGGCTGCTCTGCGACGTCCAACCGCACGAGCCGGGCGAGTTCACCCCCACCAACGTCCAGATCTGCGACCCGGCCCGCCCCACCACCGCGGTGGCCAGCGGCCCCGGCCGCAGGCGCTGGGAGTTCATGCGCCTCCCCGGCGAGCCCACCGCCGGACTGGCCGAGGACGAGACCGCCTGGCGCCTGCTCTCCCCTTTCGGCGTCACACCCCGGAACGCGACCCTGCTGCGCAGCACCACCTACATCTTCCAGGCCCGGTGGGCGGACCGGTGGCGCGTCGGCCACGTCCTGCTGGCCGGGGACGCGGCGCACCTCATGCCGCCGTTCGCCGGGCAGGGCATGTGCTCGGGCATCCGGGACGTGGTGAACCTGTCGTGGAAGCTGGACCTGACCCTGCGCGGCCTGGCCCCGGAGACGCTGCTGGACACCTACACCGAGGAACGCCGCGCGCAGGCCAAGGAGGCGATCCTCGCCTCGGTCCAGCTCGGCCGGGTGATCTGCGTGACCGACCCCGCGGCGGCGGCCGAGCGCGACGCCACGGTGCTGGCCAACCGCCGGGGCAAGCCACCGACGCGACCGGAGCCCGCGAAGCCGTTGACGGGTGGGCTGCTGCACGCGGGGGTTGCCGCTGGGGCGGTCGTGCCGCAGGGGCGGGTGGGGTCGGGCGGTGCGACCGGGTTGTTCGACGACGTTGTCGGGCGGGGGTTCGTGCTGCTGGTCGCGGACGAGTCGGATGCCGGGCTCGGGGAGGACCGGCTCGCGTTCCTGGCCGGGCTGGGGGCGCGTGTGGTGCGGTTGGTGCCTGGGGGGCGGGTGGCCGGTGCGGGGGAGGTGTCGGATGTGGATGGTGTGTATGGGGCGTACTTGGCCGGGTTCGGGGTGACGGGGATGCTTGTGCGGCCGGATTACCACGTGTTCGGGGCGGCGAGTGGGGTTGAGGGTTTGCGCGTGGTGGTTGATGACCTGCGTGAGCGGCTGCGGGTGGCGGAGTCCGCGGGGGTCGCGCGTCGGGCCGGTTGACTGGGTTGGTGGTTGGTTCGGGAGTTATCCACAGGCATGATCGACTTCGGGGCGTCGATCGGGTGAAGCCGGTAGAATGGGACTCGGGACGCCCCCAGAGGTGTGGCGGGGTTTGGTGTCGCGGGGTTCGGTGTCGCGGGGTTCGGTGTCGCGGGGTTCGGTGTCGCGGGGTTCGGT
>NZ_WHOL01000009.1 GCF_009745975.1 Actinokineospora pegani
CCGAGCGCGCCCCGGCCGCCCAGCGGGGTGTCCCCGCCCCCGGTGACGCCCGCCCGCGGCCCGATCCCGCCCGGGCCGCCGGTGAGCGCGACGCCGCCGGACCCCACGCCGACGCCCGCCGCCGACGCGGCCGCGGTGCTCCCGCCGCCGACCCCGGAGGTGAGGGGCGCGGCGTCGGAGAACGCGGGGGTGGTGGTGTCGACGTCGATGTAGTTGGCCGAGTAGTAGGTGTCCATCACCTCGGCCGCCCGCTCCTGGGCCTGCTGGTGCTCGACGAACTGCTTGAACACGTCGCCGCCGCCCCCGGCGCCCGCACCCGCCGCCGCGCCG
>NZ_WHOL01000010.1 GCF_009745975.1 Actinokineospora pegani
TGTCCGTACAACTGGCGTAATCATGGCCCTTCGGGGCCATTGTTTCTCTGTGGAGGAGTCCATGACGAAAGATGAACTGATTGCCCGTCTCCGCTCGCTGGGTGAACAACTGAACCGTGATGTCAGCCTGACGGGGACGAAAGAAGAACTGGCGCTCCGTGTGGCAGAGCTGAAAGAGGAGCTTGATGACACGGATGAAACTGCCGGTCAGGACACCCCTCTCAGCCGGGAAAATGTGCTGACCGGACATGAAAATGAGGTGGGATCAGCGCAGCCGGATACCGTGATTCTGGATACGTCTGAACTGGTCACGGTCGTGGCACTGGTGAAGCTGCATACTGATGCACTTCACGCCACGCGGGATGAACCTGTGGCATTTGTGCTGCCGGGAACGGCGTTTCGTGTCTCTGCCGGTGTGGCAGCCGAAATGACAGAGCGCGGCCTGGCCAGAATGCAATAACGGGAGGCGCTGTGGCTGATTTCGATAACCTGTTCGATGCTGCCATTGCCCGCGCCGATGAAACGATACGCGGGTACATGGGAACGTCAGCCACCATTACATCCGGTGAGCAGTCAGGTGCGGTGATACGTGGTGTTTTTGATGACCCTGAAAATATCAGCTATGCCGGACAGGGCGTGCGCGTTGAAGGCTCCAGCCCGTCCCTGTTTGTCCGGACTGATGAGGTGCGGCAGCTGCGGCGTGGAGACACGCTGACCATCGGTGAGGAAAATTTCTGGGTAGATCGGGTTTCGCCGGATGATGGCGGAAGTTGTCATCTCTGGCTTGGAC
>NZ_WHOL01000011.1 GCF_009745975.1 Actinokineospora pegani
GCCGCGCGGGTGTGTCGTCGTTCGGCATCTCCGGCACCAACGCCCACGTCATCCTCGAACAGGTCCCCGCCCACGTCCCCGAGCCGGGCGCGGACGTCGCCGGGCCGGTGCCATGGGTGCTGTCGGGCAAGACCCCGGACGCGGTGCGGGAGCTGGCGGCCGGGTTGCGCGCGGTTGACGCGCCGATCGGGGACGTCGGCTGGTCGCTGGCCACCACCCGGGCCGCGCTGGACCACCGGGCCGTCGTCGTCGGCGACGACCTGGCGGCGCTGCGGGCCGCGCTGGCGGAGGTCAAGCCGGTCGCCGCGCGCAAGGGCAAGACCGCCTTCGTGTTCTCCGGCCAGGGTTCCCAGCGCGTCGGCATGGGCCTGGAACTGGCCGAGCGGTTCCCGGTCTACGCCGCCGCCTTCGACGAGGTCTGCGCGCACTTCGACGCGCTGCTGGACCGCCCGCTGCGCGC
>NZ_WHOL01000012.1 GCF_009745975.1 Actinokineospora pegani
AACCCAGACCGATGGGAATGGATCGCGAGCCGTTGGACAACCCAGCGGCGGCCTGCCACAGGTTGTTCGCGAGGTGGCCATCACCGTGGTTCACCAAGCGCTGCGCGTCCTCGGCGAGGACACGGACGCAGGCAGGCGGCAGCGCGGTGGCATAGGCGATGACGACATCTAGCTCGGTCGCGAAGTCCAGGCTCCAGTCCTGGTGGAACCAGGCGCTCAGGGCCGAGAGGCCGAAGTCGTCACCGCCGAGGTCGTCACCGCCGTCGTCGCTCGTGCTGGGACTGTTCAAAGAAACCACCTAGATCGGGAACGCAGTGTAGACATATTGAGCCGAAAGTTTTCGGTTGCCTAGATGATGGCGTAGCGAACGTGTCGGGCCCCGAAGTAGCTGCGGACGAGGTGTGGCTGGCGCTGACGGCGGCACAGGAAGCGGCAGGTTTCGTGGGCGAGGCGGTCGACGTTGTGGGCGCGTGAGGCGTTGATGTTGCGTTTGAGGTCGGCGTTGAGCAGCTCGTCGGGGTTGAGTTCGGGGCTGTACGAACGAGGAAGGTCGGCGTGGCCGTGGCCGCGGTCGCGTCGGTTGCCGGGATGGTTCTCGCGGCGGCGCCC
>NZ_WHOL01000001.1 GCF_009745975.1 Actinokineospora pegani
CAGGACGGCGCGTCCAACGGCCTCACCGCGCCGAACGGGCCGTCGCAGCAGCGGGTCATCCGCCAGGCGCTGGCGAACGCGGGCCTGACACCGTCCGATGTGGACGCCGTCGAGGCGCACGGCACCGGGACCGCGCTGGGCGACCCGATCGAGGCCGGGGCCCTGGTGGCCGCCTACGGCGGGGAGCGGGCCGAGCCGCTGTGGCTGGGGTCGGTCAAGTCGAACTTCGGGCACACCCAGGCCGCGGCGGGCATCGCCGGGATCATCAAGATGGTGCTCGCGGTGCGGCACGGCGTGCTGCCCGCGACCCTGCACGTGGACGCCCCGTCGTCGCAGGTCGAGTGGTCCGGGGTGGAGCTGCTGTCGCGGTCGCGGGACTGGCCCGCGGTGGACCGGCCGCGCCGGGCCGGGGTGTCGTCGTTCGGCATCAGCGGCACCAACGCCCACGTGATCATCGAGCAGGTTCCCGGTGTCCAGGTCGAGCCGACCCCGGCCGCCGGGCCGGTGCCGTGGGTCCTGTCGGCGTCCTCGGCGGCGGCCCTGCGGGAACAGGCGGCGCGGCTGGCGGCGTTCGTGCGCGACGAGGACTCGATCGCCGACATCGGCTGGTCGCTGAGCGCGTCCCGGTCGCTGTTGGAGCACCGGGCCGTGGTCGTCGCCGACAGCGTCGAGGGTTTTCGCGCGCGGCTGGCCGACGTGGTCGAGGGCCGTGTGGTGCAGGGGCGCACGGCGTTCGTGTTCTCCGGGCAGGGTTCGCAGCGGATCGGCATGGGCCGGGAGTTGGCCGAGCGGTTCCCGGT
>NZ_WHOL01000013.1 GCF_009745975.1 Actinokineospora pegani
CTGTGGAACTACTGGACGAGTACGACTTTCTCGGCGCCGCGCAGGTTTCAAGTACTGTCCCCGTGAGGGGGCGTGGAACGGACTGCGTGGGGAGTGAGAGACGAGTATGTGTCGGCACACTGTTGGGTCCTGAGACAACACCCCTCATCGGGGGTTGTTGCTCGGCTCCAGGGTCAGAACCGCGATCAAACCGTCAACTCTTCGGGGTTGTGCAGGTGGTTGCTTGAGGGTTTTGGT
>NZ_WHOL01000014.1 GCF_009745975.1 Actinokineospora pegani
GGGTGAGGGTGCACCGCTGGGTGAGGGGCTGCTGCCGGGTGTGGGGTTGCTGCCGGGTGAGGGCGCGCCGCTGGGTGAGGGGCTGCTGCCGGTGGGTGCAGAGGTGGAAGACGGACTGCTGCCAGGCACGGGTGCGCTGCTGGAAGACGGACTGTTGCCGGGTGCGGGTGCGCTGCTGGGGGACGAGCCGCCGCTGGGGGACGAGCCGCCGCTGGGGGTGGGCGCGCTGGTGGGAGACGAGGTGGGGTTGCTGCCCGGCGAGGGGGTGGGTGTGCGGGAGCTGCTGCTTTGAG
>NZ_WHOL01000002.1 GCF_009745975.1 Actinokineospora pegani
CTGACCCTGGACCGGCACAGCGGACTGGTCGGAACCAGAGGTGGTCTGGCCCTGGACCGGCACTGCGGCCTGGTTGGCGCCACCCGTGACCACACCGCCCGCGTTCTCAGTGCCCACAGTGGGATCGACGGTCCTGACGTCGCGGCTCGACTGGTCGCCGTCCGCACGCCCGCCGGCGTTGGACTGGCCACCGTCCTCACCGACGGTGCCACGGTTACCGACACCCGACTGATCGCCCGCCTCGGTGGAGCCGCCACGACCGCCCGCGCCCGACTGGTCACCGACGCTCGCGCCGGCCTGCCCGCCGCCATCGCCTGCAACGGTGCGACCGCCGGTGTCCGACTGGTTGCCCGTGCCACCACCGGCCACAGCGGTGCGGCCATCGGTCTCAGCGGCGCCCGCACGGCCCCCGGTGTTGGTCTGGCCGCCCGCGGTGGCTGTCGCGGGCTGGGCCGTGTCGTCGCCCAGGGTGACCGGTTCGAGCTTGTCGTTGGTCGAGGTGGGGGATTTGCCCTCGGAGACGGTCGACGGCTTGTCCTGGGTCTCGGCGCCGCCTCGGGGCGAGGACGTGTCGCCGTTGCTCTCGGTCTTGATCTGCGGGGGGTCGAAGACGGTGCCGAGGGGGTTGCCGGTCTCGTCGACGACCGGCTGGCCCGCCCGCGGGGTGGGGCCGCCGTCCGCCTCGGTCAGCACGGGGTTGATCGGCACGCCCTTGGTGATCTTGTCGAAGACGGCGGCGAGCTTGGCGCCCGCGCCCCGGGAGTCGCCGTAGCCGGTGTACTCGTTCTTCTTGTACATGCCCTGGGCCGGGCCCATCGCGCCGAGCAGGCCGTCCCAGACGTCGCCGTCGCCGCCGGTGGCGATGTTGACCACGGGGTTGGAGGCCGCGACCATCGCGACCTGGCCGACGGCGTAGCCCATGTTGCCGCCGACCTTCAGGGCGATCATCCCGCCCTTCGACAGGCCCGCGCCGCCGTTGAGGCCCGCGACGAACTTGGGGTTGATCTGCTTGGCGATGCCCTTGGCCACACCGTGGAACACGCCCGCGGCCGCGCCGCCGATGGCGCCGCCGATGACCGCGCCCTTGACCGAGTCCCAGTCCATCTCGTCGCGGCCGCCCGCCGCGATCTGGCCCGCCTGGATGCCCGCGTCCAGGGTGAACATGAAGGCCGCGCCGAAGGCGCCCATCTTGAGGGCGTTGAGCAGGACGGTCTTGGCGACCTGCTTGATGGTCTGCTTCGCGATCTCCTGCAGCAGCAGGTTCAGGATCGCCTGCAGGCCAGCCCGGGCCGCGGCGATCACCGGGCCGGTGAACAGCGCCCCGAACAGCGAGGCCAGCAGCGCGACGATGGTGGCCAGCGCCATCGCCGCCATCGCGATGAGCATGATCTTGGCCTTCTGGATGTCGGCCGCGGCGGTCTTCGCCGTCTTCGCCAGGTCGTCGGCCTGGGCGGCCAACTCCTCCAGCGCGGTGATCATGTCCTTGTTCAGGTAGTCGACCGCGTTGGTGGCGGTGACGCCGTCCATCGCGCGGTCGACGGCGCGGGAGGCCCCGGTCACCTCGTCCTTGACCGCGCGCAGCTCCTCGGCGAACTCCGTCCAGGCGCCGCTCATGGCCTTGAGCCCGCCCTCGTGGCCCTCCGGCCACTCCATGCCCAGGGTGACCTTGAAGAACTTCTGCAAGCTGTCCGGCAGGCGGGTGACCTCGTCTGCGCCGCTCATCCGCCTGCCCTCCTGACCCGTGCTGACTGGGAACCGCCAGTGGCTGGCGGGTGGTGCGACTACTCCGGCGGCGGGGTCCGGTCGATCCTGGCCGCGTGGTCGTGGTCGACCGACTGGAAGACCTCCGAGGCCTCGTCCAGGCCCTCGGCGGTCAGGACGAGCCCGGTGCCCGCGTCCGCGCCGTAGGTGCGCACGTCGGTGGCGGGCTGGACGTAGTTGGTCGCGAAGGCCTTGCCGATGTCGTCGGTGCCCCAGCAGCCGTCGTGGTCGTCGAGGACGACGTTGAGCGCGGCCACGGCCGAGGTCAGCCGCGTGCCCGCGGCGTCGAGCTTCCTGGTGCCCGCGGCGAGGCCGTCGGGGTCGAGCCGGAACTCCTCAGCCACGGGACGTGCCCCCCTCGGCGCGGGCGCCGACCCCGAGGTCGCCCAGCAGCGGGCCGAGCAGCGAGTTGACCATCTCCATCGGGTCGACCCTGCCGCTGGCGATGCCGTCGATGTCGATGCCGGGCACCGAGGACTCGCCCATCGCCGCGCTGACCTTGGCCGCGCTCTCCGCCTTGGCGCGGGCCAGCGTCTCGACGATGACGTGGGCGAGCTGGGCGGGGGGCATGGTCTTGTGCTTGGTGCCGGTGAACGCCATCTCCAGCAGCTCGCCGCGCCCGTCGACGGTCATCGACAGCGAGCGGTCCTTGGCGTGGACGGTGGTGTGCGCCGACCACAGCTCGCCGAGCTGGCCGAGCCTGGCCCGCTCGCGGTCGAGGTCGGCCATGGCGTCGTCGGCCATCCGCCGCAGGTCCGCCTCGGACATCGAACTCCAGTTCGTCATCTCATCGCTCCCGTTCGCTCGTGCGGCCGATCATCTGCAACGCGCGCTCCCGCGCCTGGTCGAGCGGCGTCTTGTCCTGCTCGGACCGCTGGTCCCCCTCGGCGGGCTGCTCGGCGGAGTGGCTGCCCGACGACGGCGCGGACTTCTGCTCGGCGGCCACCGGCCTGCCGAGCACCGTCGCGCCGATCGGGGATTGCCACACGCCTGCCTCAGCCTCCATCGGGATCTCGGCGAAGCGCCCGTTGTCGCGCTCATCAGGACCACGGATGCCCGCCCCCATCGGGTTCATCGGTCCGTACCCGGGTGTCATGGGCACCCCCGAGTGCCCGTTGAACGTCGTCTGCGACGAGGTCCCCCCTGGCGGCGGGGCCGCGAGTGCGACCTCGGGCGCCGCCGCGGCCAGCGGACGCACCGGGGGCGGCCCGAACTGCGCCGACGCCGGGAGCGTCGTGCCGTGCTCGAGGGTGACCGGCTCGACCGCGGGCACGGAGATGGCCGGGATGGTCGAGCCCCCGCCCGCGTGCGCCACCGGGGCGGCGGACGCGGCGAGCGTGGCCGGGGCCTGGACCGGCTCGGTCACCGGCGGGGCGGAGACCGTCACCGGCAGGGTCGGGGCCACCAGCGCGATGGCGGGCTCGGCGGTGACCTTGACCGGCCGCTCCCCCGGGTCCACCTCCGGCGCCCGCTGCCGCTCGTCCGAGTCGGCGGCGCGCTTGCGCTTCGGCGCGGGGGCGGCAGAACCGGGCGCGCGGCCGAGCACCGCGGGCGGCAACCCGACGGCCCCGGCGACGACGCCGTGCGCCGGTGCGGTCGCCGCGGCCCAGGAGCCGCCCACGGCCGGGCCGCACGTGTACGCCGCCTGCACCGTGGGCTCCGGGGAGACCTCCACCGAGCGGCCCACCACCGGGGAGTCCCCGAAGCCCAGCGCCGCCACGGGAACCGCGGCCCTGCGCCGGTCGGGGGCGCCTGGACCGGAACCGCCCGCGCCGAAGCCGCCCGCGAAGAACGCGCCGGACCCGGTCCCGCCGCCCTCCCCGCCGGGAGAGCCCTCCCCGAAGCGGGGCTGGTCGCCGCTGGTGGCCGCGAGGGTGTTCGTCTGCCCGAGTGCCGATGTGGACTGCTCGGGCACGTCCCAGCCCTGCCCGCCCGGGAGCAGGGGCAGCGGGGTGAACCTGGCGCCGATGTCCCGGTAGGCGGTGCCCAGGTCGAGCACGATCTGCAGCGCCGACTCCGCGCGCTGGGCGTGCAGCACCTCCGGGGCGGGGGCGCCGTCGACCGGCGGCGCGGCGGCCTCCTCGGCCTGCTGGCCCCGCAGGTCGCGGAAGCGCTGCTGGGCTGTCGCCAGGGCGTCGCCCGCCGCGCGCAGGGTCGTCGCGTAGTCGGGGTTCCATGCGGTCTGGAGCACGGTGTCGACCGAGGAACCGAGCTGGTGCGAGACGTCGTCGAAGGCGGTCAGCGACTCGCCGCTCAACCCCTCGTGGACCACGCGGGCCTCGCGCCGGATGCCGTCGAGCACCTGCTGGAGCCTGCCGGTCGCGTCGTCGAACGCCTGGGCGAGCTGGTAGTGGACCTCGGGGTCCATGGCGAAGACGAGTTCGGCGAGCTGGTCGGCGGACATGGTCGCCAGCGCGGGGTCGTCCGGCGGGGGCGGCGGGTCCTGGTGCGCGGGGGCCATGGGTCAGCCACGTCCCAGCACGGGCGGCCGGGGGCCGTCCTTCTCGTCGTCCCACGCGCCGTCGTCGGCCTGGATCCAGATCTGCGGTTCGCGCTCCTTGTCCTGGCCGCCGCCCATCCCGCCCATGCCGCCCATCCCGCCGCCCATCGGCATCCCGCCCATGGGCATACCGCCCATGCCGGGCCCGCCATGGGAACCGAGCCCGCCCGGGCTCCCGGGGATCGCCGCCGAGGCGGTGACAGCGCCCCCGGGCACCGTCAGGCCGCGGTCCTGGGAGACGTCGGTGTCGAAGCGGGTCCCCCCGTCCACACCGCCGCCCCCGCCGAGGCCGCCGCCTCCTCCGCCACCGCCGAGCGACGGCATGCTCAAGCCGCCGCCCGCACCGCCACCGGCCCCGCCGCCGGAGGAGGTCTTGATGTCGGGCTTGTTCCCGCCGAGCGGGTTGAGGAAGCTCTCCAGCGGCGACCTGGCGCCCGGCTCCGCGCCCGCGGCGCCGATGTCGTCGATGGCCTTGCGGGCGGCCTCCTTGGCCGCTTCGAGCGCCGCGGTGCGCTCCGGGCTGTCGCCGTCCTGGGCGAGCGCGTCGATCGCCTTGTCCGAGGCCGCCTTGGCGTCCTCGACGGCCTTGGCGTACTCCGGGTCGTCGGGGTCGATGGCGCTGTCGAGGCCGTCGATGGCCTCCCGCGCGGCCTTGGCCGCCTCGTCGAGGGCCTTCTGCTGCTCCGGGGTGTCGCCGGGCCTGGCCAGCTTGTCGATGGCGGTCTCGGCGGCGTCCTTGGCGTCCTCGACGGCCTTGTGGTGCTCGGGGTCGATGAGGTTGTCGATGGCGTCTTGCGCGGCCTGCTTGGCCTGCTCCAGCGCCGCCTTCTCGGCCGGGTCCCCGGTGCCCGCGATGAGGTCGTCGAGCGCCTTGGTGGTGGCGTCCTTGGCGTCCTGGAAGGCCTCGCGGGCCTCCGGGTCGAGCGGCTCGCCGTCGGGGCCCTCGGAGGAGGTGAGGGGCTTGTCGTCGTCCGCGCCGCCGGTGATGTCGTCGATCGCCTTCTGCGCGGCCTCCTTGGCCTCCTCCAGCGCCTTCTGGCGCCCGGGGTCCTCGGTCTGGCCCGCGAGGTCGTCGATGGCCTTGCCCGCGGCGTCCTTCGCCTCGCCCAGCGCGGCCTCCTGCTCGGGGCTGAGCTCGCCGCCGCCGTCCGCGCCGCCGCCGAGACCGCCGCCCGAGCCGCCGCCCGTGATGTCGTCGATGGCCTTGTTCGCGGCGTCCTTGGCGTCCTGCAAAGCCTTCTGCCGCTTCTGCTCGGCGGGGTCCGACCCGGAGCCGGGGCCGCCGCCCACGCCCGGGCCGCCGCCCATGGCCGGGCCGCCACCGCTCGCGCCGCCGCCCGCGCCCTCCTCGCCCAGGGGATCACCACCGCCGCCGCCCATGAGACCGTCGATGGCCTTGCCCGCGGCCTCCTTGGCGTCCTGCAACGCCTGGTCGCGCTGTGCCTGCTCCGCGGCCTCCGCACCGCCGCCCGCACCGGATTCGCCCCCGCCACCCGCGCCGGTGTCACCGAGGCCGCCACCGCCGCCCTTGAGGTCGTTGATCGCGTCGTTCGCGGCAGCCTCGGCCGCACCGCTGTCGCCACCGCCGGAGCCGCCACCCGTGCCGCCGCCCGTGCCGCCACCTGTGCCGCCGCCGCTCCCACCGCCGGTCTCGTCGTCATCGCCGCCGCCCGCGCCACCGCCCGAGCCACCGTCGGTCTCGAGCTCGTCGATCGCCCCGGTGATGGCGTCCTTGGCGGCCTCGAGGGCGGCCTTCTCCTCGGGGTCGTCGGTGTTGGCGATCAGCTCGTCGATGGCGTCGAGGGCTGCTTGCTCGGCGTCGTCGAGGCCCTCCTGGTAGTCCTCGTCCTCGCTCCCGCTCCCGCCGCCGCTCCCCTCATCGTCGCCGTCCGTGTCGTCGCCGTCCGTGTCGTCGTCGCCCCCGCCGCCCGTGTCGTCGTTGTCGCCGCCGGTCGAGTCGTCGTAGCGGGGGTCCTCGGACTTGGGCAGGCCGCTGATGATCTTCAGCGGCGCGAGCTCCTGGCCGCGGGAGTCGTACTGGGTGCCCAGACCGGCCGTCAGCTCCTGCAACTCCTTGAGCAGCTTCTCCTCGGCGGCGTCGTTCATGGCCTCGACCGCCTTGGTGGTCTCCTCGGCCAGCTTGTTGATCAACTGCTGGATCTCGCCGGCGTTCACGTCATCGGACAGGTCGGCCAGCTCCTCGATGCCCGAGATGCCCGCGGCCTTGATGCGCTCGGCCTCGCTCGCGCGGTCGAACTCGGCGGCGTCGACGATCTCCCACCACTTCGCGGCGAAGGCCTGGATCGCGTGGCCGACGTTGCCGATGGTGGTGCCGTACTGCTTGGTGGAGAGCGTCTCGTGCAGCGCCTCGCTCTGGCTGAGCAGGTCCTTCGCGTAGGTCTCGAAGGCGTCGCCCGCCTCACCCTCCAACTCCGCGCGCACGTCCTTGATGTGCTTGGCGAAGTCGGTGTTGACCTGCTCGAGCCGCGTGGTGGCCGCCTTGACCGCGAACTCGAGGTCGTACCAGGTCTCCGCCGTGTTGTTGGTGGACAGGCTGCCCTCGACACCGCGGTCCCGGTGCGCGGTGTAGAGCAGGTCCTTCACCGCCGCGCTGAGGTCCTTGTAGGACTTGTAGCCCCTGGGGTCGAACGCTGGGGCGGATTCCTGGTAGACGCCCACGAACTGGGTGGCTTCATCGTCGGCCATGACTCGGCTTCCTCACCGGGAGGCGGTTGACTGGGTGTGGTCGGGGTGGGCGGCTGGCGGGCGGACCAGGTCACACGTGGTCGTTGTAGCCGTCGCCGTCGGTGTTGGTGCCCTCCGGGCCGCCGCCGAAGTTGTGCTGGGTGTTCTCGGTGTTCTCGTCCAGCGTGCTGATGCTGGTGGTGATGTCCTTCTTGAGCTGGTCGAGGCTGTCCTTGATCTTCCTGCCGTTCTCGCCGTCGGTGTCCTGGAAGTCGTTGGCGATCTTGGTGAGCGTGACCTCCATCTCCTCGAGGGCGATCTTGAGGTGCTCGGCGTGCGCGACGATGCCGTTGCGGCGGTCGTCGACGACGCGCTCGACCCACTGCGCGAGCGCGAAGCCGCCCGCGTTGGGCCAGTGCGGCTTGAGCTTGGTGAACGCGTCCATGTCGTCGAGCAGGGCGCCGAGCTTCTTGGCCGAGGCCCGGATCAGGTCCGGGTCGAACTTGGTGGACATGACTGCGACTCCTCACTGTGTGTTCGAACTGGGGCACACCAGGTCCGCGGTGTGCGGGCGCGGGGCCCGCACACCGCGGACCGGCTAGCGGCCGCCGCCTGCCATGATCTTCTTGGCCCACTCGACGTCCGCGCCGTTCATGCCCGTGGCCGCCGCCCGCAGCTCGTCCTTGAGGTCCTCGAGGTAGAGCTGGTGGTTGTCCAGGTCCTTGCCCAGGTCGAGCGACAGCGAGTTGTAGGACTCGGCGCTGTCGCCGGTCCAGCCGGACAGGAGCTGCTGGACGTCCCCGCGCAGCTTGGCGACGTCGGCCTCGATCTCCTCGGCCTTCTCCTTCATGATCCGGACGGTCTGCTCGATGAGGTCGTAGTCGTAATTCACCGTGTCGTTGCCCATGGTCCTGCCCTTTCCTTCGGTGCTGCGGGGATGTGTCGTTCGGTGCCGTGCGGTGGCGCCGGGCGCCGGGGGCTATCAGGTGCCGGAGAGGAAGCTCGCGCCCGCGGGGGACATCGTCAGGGCGGAGATCTTGTTGGCGTTCTGCCTGTCCATGTCCATCTGGCCCTCGGCGGAGCCCTTGATGGCCTGGATCATGCCGTTCATGTTGGTGATGACGCCGTTCTTCATCTGCTGGATCCAGACCTCGCACACCTCGTCGAGGGCGCGGGTCGCGGCGTTGGTGCTCTGGTCGAGGGTCTCCGAAACCCGCTGGCGCAGCGTCTTGAGGTGGACCTCCTCGAGGTTGTTGATGAAGTCCGTGTGCATCCCCGCGGTGGTGTCGATCTGCGTCTGGCTGAACTTCGTCGCCATTGCGTTCCTCCTTGGTGGTTTCCTTGCGGCCGCTTGCATCCCTGACACGGGTGGGGCCCTGCGGGCGGTTCACCCGGGTCCGGAAATCTAGGGTCCTGACACCTGCAGGGCGGTCTGCGTGCTCAGCAGCGGACCGCTGGGCAGCAGCGCGAGCAGGCTGGCCGGGACGGGCACCGCGGCGTCCTCGCCGTAGCCGAGGGCGGCCAGGGCGTCGGCGTCCGCGATGGGGTAGCGCACCCCGGTCTCGGTGATCAGGTGCAGCGCGCCCGGCGCGGCGCCGGGGGCGGGCAGGTCGCGGGCGAGCACGCCCCCGCCGGTGGGCACCGCAGTGCGGTCGGCCATCGTCCCGGCCTCGTGCGGGGCCGCCGGGACGGCCTTGGCGTCTACCTCGGCCGCGGGCAGCACCGCCACCGCCACGTCCATGTCGCCGGTGCCGTTCGGTCCATAGCGGACGCAGGCCTGGGCGCCGCGTGGCGGGGTCACCAGGTCGGGCGGTCGCGGCGGCAGGCCGCTCACCAGGTCGACGCCCGGTGAGGTCGCGATCCCCTGCAGGGCGGCGGGTCCGACCTCGATGGGGGCCACCGGCCCGCTCGGGTAGGCGCGCTTGGTGTCCGGCGCGGCGAGCAGCAGGGCGGCGGTGGTCGGGCTCAGCGGGGTGACGCCGTCGGCGCGCAGCAGGTAGAGCTGGTCGGAGTCGATCGCGGGGTTGCGCACGCGGAAGACCTGGCCCACCACGGCGGCCTCGCCGTCGATCCGCGGGCCGGTCTGGCCGGTGCCCGGTGTCGCGGGCGCCGCGATGTCGCGACCCTGCTCCAGCGGGTTGAGCCAGGCCGCGGACACCGGCAGCGGGTGGGTGTCGCCGTAGCCGAGGGTGTCGAGCACGGCGCGGTCGCCGACGCGGTGCCGCTTGCCCTGCCACACCAGGTGCGTCGACCCGTCCGGGGTGGACACCAGCAGCGCCTGGCCCTCGGTCAGGCCCGGTCGGGTCGGCCCGCCGATCAGCACGGTCACCCGCGGGCCCGCCTGCGGCGAGGCGCCGGGCGCCACGCACACCGTCCAGGGGCCGCGGTCCAGCTTGTCCGCGCCGGGGATCATGTCCGGCGCGCCCATGATACCGATGGGCTGGCCGACCGGGGTGTCGCCGAGGGAGTTGCGCGACACCGACTTCACCTCGCCCCCGCCGCCGGTCGCCAGCCGCGCCGAGGCGTAGTTGAGCACCGGGCGCAACTGGCCGCCGAGGAAGACGTAGCGGGTGCCGGTGGACTTGTCCATGACGATGGCGCCGTCCTGGCGCCAGGTGTTGTCCCCGCCCGGCTTGAACAGCCCGTAGATGCCGAAGACCGCCATCAGCACGGCCGCCAGCAGGACGCCGAACACGGTGCCGGTGTTGAGCCGCCGGTAGGGCGACTGGAGCGCGTCGGGCCTGCCGGTGGTCACCGCGGACACCAACCGCCCCACCACGAAGAAGTAGGCTTGGACCTGGTCCCTGCGCGACTGCATGTCAGCCCGCCAATCCGCGCATGGCCGCGTACACGCCCAGCACCTGCAGCAGGATCGGCACCACCGCGATGGCGGTGACCGACTCGAGGATCTCCACGGCCCGGCCCCAGTAGGGGCGCAGCCGCTTGCCGGGCAGGCGCTCCCCGGCCAGCAGGAGCAGCAGCCCGACGACGAGCACCGGCAGGAACACCACCAGCAGCCGCGTGCCGCCCGCCTGCTCGGCGCCGACGTGCAGCAGCGTGACCACGACGGGCACGAGCGCGGGCACGACGAACGCCCACCGCGCCGCCAGCCCGCTGGGGTGGCGGGACCGCAGCAGCAGCAGGAACGACATCACCAGCGACAGCACGATCGACCAGCCGTGGCCGCCGACGACCAGCAGCGGCATCAGCACCGCCTGGGCCAGGCCGAGGCCGGTGTGCAGGGCGGTGGCGTAGCCGACGGTCGCGGCGCCGCGCTCGACGACCAGCTTGTGCGGGACCGGGTCGATGTCCTCGCTGAGCTCCTCGGCGCCGGTGGGCAGCATCGGCAGGGTCAGCCCGGAGAGCCGGAACGCCGTGGAGGGCACGAACGCCCCGGCGATCAGCGTCAGCGCCAGGCCGATGGCCACCGCCTGCGGCCCGGTGACCGGGGCGAGCGAGCCGATGAGCCCGGTGACCACCATGACCGAGGTGAACAGCAGGGCGCCCGCGAACAGCAGCGCGGCGTCGGCGACCGCGACGAGACCGGCGGCCAGCACGACGACCGCGGCGGTGGCCGCGGCGCTCACCCGGACCATCGGCGCCGCCTCCGGGGCCAGCACCGCCACCAGCAGGTCGCCGCCGAGGGCCGCGTAGACCGCGGCGGCGAAGGCGAGCACCGAGGCGGGCTGCGGCTTGGCGGCGCCGCGCGCCACCAGGGCGCCCGCCCCCAGCAGCAGCACCGCGACCACCCCGGCGACCAGGGCCTGGACGCCGACCGCGCCCACCCCCGGCACCAGCAGCACCCCGAGCGCCAGCGCGGCGCCGGAGACGACGCGCAGCAGCACCCTGGTGCGGGCCGCGGTCCACGCCCCGGGGTGGTCGCGCACCTGCTCGCCGACCCCGTCGACCAGGTCGTCGAAGTCGATGGCGGCCAGCTCGTCGGCGCGCGGCCGGAAGTGCACCGTCTCCCCGTCGAGGACCTGGAGCTCGGCCAGGGTGCGGTCCTCGTCGAACGGCTGCTCGCCGACGCGCTGCACGACCCACCCCTCGTGGTCGGCGCCCTGCTCGACCCACTCCGCCCCGAACTGGGGCAGCACGGCGGGCAGCAGGTCGGTCAGCGGGACGTCGGCGGGCAGCGCCACGTCCGTCGACTTCTTCCCGAGCACGAACCGCAGCCTCACCGCGGTCCTCGTGCGTTGCTGTGTCTGCTCTTCCATCGGAGTCCGGGTCCTTTCCTGGCTGGGCACTGCGGACCACGGCCGGGGGCGGCCGGGGGGTTCACCCGCGGCCGCCGATGACCCTTTCCGGGGTCGGCGGCCGTGCAGGGGGTGACGAGCACCGACCGACCGAGGAGAGCACGTGGGCACAGTCCTGTTCGCGCGGAGGTCGCGGCGGCCCAAGCCGACCGCCCCCGACTCCGAGATCGAGATCCAGGAGCCGCCCGCCGTACCGGAGGACACCGGCGGCGGCATGAGCTCGGTGCTGATGTACGCGCCGATGGGCCTGGGCTCGATGGCCATGGTGATGATGTTCGTCCGGCCGGGCGCCGGGGCGATGGCCTACATCGGCGGCGGCATGATGGTGCTGTCGGTGGTCGGCATGCTCGTCGTGCAGCTCATGCGCAACTCCGTGACGCACAAGCAGAAGCTGCACGGGCACCGCCGCGACTACATCCGCTACCTGGCGCAGTTGCGCGGCCGGGTCCGCCGGTCGCTGCACTCCCAGCAGCGCGCGGCGCGCTGGGTGCACCCGGACCCGCGCGCGCTGTGGTCGATCGCCTTGGGCTACCGGCTCTGGGAGCGCAGGCCCGCGCACGAGGACTTCGGCGAGGTCCGCCTGGGCCTGGGCGCGCAGCGCTCCTCGCTCAAGCTGCTGCCGCCGAGCACCAAGCCGATCGAGGACCTGGAGCCGATGTCGGCGCACGCGCTGCGCCGGTTCCTGCGCGCCTACTCGACCCTGCCGGACGCGCCGATCGCGGTGTACCTGCGCGGCTTCGGGCAGATCCAGCTCAGCGGCGACGACGACGCGGTGCTCGGCCTCGTCCGCGCCCTGCTGGCCCAGTTCGCCACCGCGCACGCCCCCGGTGACGCCCGGATCGCGGTGTGCGCCTCCCCCGAGCGGGTGGACCGGTGGGACTGGGTCAAGTGGCTGCCGCACAACCAGGACCTGGACAGCCGCGACGCCGCGGGCCCCCGGCGGCTGGTGGCCGACGGCGTCGACGAGGTCGAGCTGCTGCTGGGCGGGCCGTCGTTCGCCGGCAGGCCGCGGTTCGAGGCGGACACCCCGGTCACCGCGTCGGAGCCGTTCGTGGTGCTGGTCGTCGACGGGGTGCGCGTGCCCGGCGACCACCGCGTCGCCGACGAGGGCTACCGCAACGCCGTCGTGCTCGACGTGTCCGGCTCGCTGCCCTGGCAGCAGCGCCCCGGGGTGCTGTTCCTGGAGGTGGACGCGGACGAGGCGCGCACGGTCTCCTTCGACCGGCTGGGCAAGCCGCAGACGTCCCCGCTGTGCAGGCCGGACCAGCTCAGCGCCGGGGCGGCGGACGCGCTGGCGCGCACCATGGCCCGGTTCCGGGTCGGCGAGGCCGCCGAGGACGACGAGCCGATGGCCGCCGACTACGACCTGGCCGGGCTGCTCGGCCTGGGCGACGTGGGCCGGTTCGACCCGGTCAGGTACCGCCGCGAGCGGATGACGGCCAAGCGGCGGCTGCGGGTGCCCATCGGCATCGCCGCCAACGGCACGCCGCTGGAGCTCGACATCAAGGAGGCCGCCGAGGACGGCATGGGCCCGCACGGGCTGTGCATCGGCGCCACCGGCTCCGGCAAGTCCGAGCTGCTGCGCACGCTGGTGCTGGGGCTGGCCGCCACGCACACCTCGGAGGACCTCAACTTCGTGCTGGTGGACTTCAAGGGCGGCGCGGCGTTCCTCGGCTTCGACGAGCTGCCGCACACCTCCGCGGTGATCACCAACCTGTCCGAGGAGCTGGAGCTGGTCGACCGCATGCAGGACGCGCTGGCGGGCGAGATGAACCGGCGCCAGGAGTACCTGCGCGCGTCGGGCAACTACGCCTCGCGCCGCGACTACGAGGCCGCGCGCGCCCAGGGCGTGCCGCTGGAGCCGATGCCCGCGCTGTTCATCGTCGTCGACGAGTTCTCCGAGATGCTCTCGGCCAAGCCGGACTTCATCGACCTGTTCGCCATGATCGGCCGCCTCGGCCGCTCGCTGGGCGTGCACCTGCTGCTGGCCTCGCAGCGGCTCGACGAGGGCCGCATCCACAAGATCGAGACGCACCTGTCGTACAAGATCGGCCTGCGCACCTTCTCCGCCATGGAGAGCCGCAGCATCCTGGGCGTCCCGGACGCCTACGAGCTGCCCAACAGCCCGGGCAACGGCTACCTGCGCCCGGACACCCAGACGCTGGTCCGGTTCAAGGGCGCGTTCTCCTCCTCGCCCTACCACACGAAGCCGCGGGTGCGTCCCGACGACGGCGTGGAGCAGCGGGTCGTGCCGTTCGGCACCGCCTACATCGAGCCGCCCACCGCCCCGGAGCCCGAGCCGGAGCCGGAGCCCGCCACCGGCGAGGTCACCGAGACCATGCTCGACGTGCTCATGGGCAGGCTGCGCGGGGTGGGCCCGCGGGCGCACCAGGTGTGGCTGGCGCCGCTGAAGGAGTCGGCCACGCTCGACCAGTTGCTGCCGCCGCTGGTGGACGACCCGGAGCTGGGCCTGCGCCCGGTCGGCGACCTGATGGCCTCGGAGCTGACCGTGCCGCTGGGCCTGGTCGACCTGCCCGCGCAGCAGAAGCGCGACCTGCTGGTGGCCGACCTGTCCGGCGGCAAGGGCAACGCGGCGGTGATCGGCGGCCCGCAGAGCGGCAAGTCGACGATGCTGCGCACCATCATCGCCTCGCTGGCGCTGACCCACAGCGCCGCGGAGGTGCAGTTCTACTGCCTGGACTTCGGCGGCACGCTGAGCTCGCTGGCGAAGCTGCCGCACGTGGGCAGCGTCGCCAACCGGCTCGACCGCGACCGGGTCACCCGCACCGTGCTCGAGGTCGCCAACATCATGGCCAAGCGCGAGGAGCTGTTCGCCGAGCACAACATCGACTCGATGGGCACCTACCGGCGGGCCCGCCGCTCGGGCCGCTTCCGCGACCTGGACCCCTACGGCGACGTGTTCCTGGTGGTCGACGGCTGGTACACGATCAAGCAGGACTTCGACGAGCTCGAGGAGCAGTTCACCGAGATCGCCGCGCGCGGGCTCAGCTTCGGCGTGCACCTGCTGATCTCGTCGAGCCGGTGGGCGGAGATGCGGCCGTGGCTGCGCGACGTGCTCGGCACCCGGTTCGAGCTCAAGCTCGGCGACCCGACCGACTCCGAGATCAACAGCCGGTTCGCCGCGACCGTCCCGGCCATCCCCGGCCGCGGCATCACCCCGGACCGGCTGCACTTCCTCGCCGCGCTGCCGCGCATCGACGGCCAGTCCGACACCGACGACCTCGCCGAGGCCACGGTCGAGCTGGCCGAGGCGCTGGCCGTCCCCGGCGGCCCCGCGGCCCCGAAGGTGCGCCTGCTGCCGCACACCCTGTCGGTCGCCCAGCTCCCCGCCCCCACCGCGCCGTCGAAGGCCGCCGAGGTCCGCATCCCCCTCGGCATCGATGACGTCGAGCTCGGCCCCCTGTGGCACGACTTCGACGCCAGCCCGCACCTGCTCGTCTACGGCGACGCCGAGACGGGCAAGACCAACCTGCTGCGCCACATCGCCCGCTCCATCGTCGCCCACCACGGCAACGACGAGGCCCGCATCATGTTCGGCGACTTCCGCCGCGAACTGCGCGACTGCGTCCCAGCCGACCACCAGATGGAGTACGCCGTCGGCGCCGAGGCCCTGACCAAGTCCATCGCCGGCGCCGCCACGGTCATCCAGCAGCGCGTCCCCGGCCCGGACATCCCCCCGAGCCGCCTCCCCAAGCGCGACTGGTGGCAGGGCGGCCGCCTCTACATCATCATCGACGACTTCGAGATGACCGAGGGCGCGGGCAGCGCAGGCCCCCTGGCGCCCCTCGTCCCCCTCCTCGCCGACGCCGCCGACGTGGGCGTGCACATCATCATCGCCCGCAGCACCGCGGGCGCCGGCCGCTCGATGTCGAACCAGGCGATCCGGAAGATGTGGGAGCTGGGGACGCCCGCGCTGCTGCTGTCGTGCCCGAAGCAGGAGGGGTCGTTCCTGGGCACCCTCAAGCCCCGGACGCTGCCGGTGGGGCGTGGGCAGTACATCAACCGGCGGCGGTCGGTGCGGTTGGTGCAGACGCCGTTGGTGGAGGTGCCGGAAGCCGTGGAGTAGGCCGGGGGCACACCAAAGAGGACGGTCACCGCAGGCGCGGTGACCGTCCTCTTTGGTGTGCGGGGCCTTCGGGTGGCGATCGGCGTCTGGTCCACGGCACCGGTCGCGCCGCGGTCTGACCCTCCGCCGCCCTCCGATGGCGACCCCGAGGAGTGCGCCGAGCGGTTCGGAGGCCATGTCCAAGGCGTTGGCAACGCACCTCGAGGTGCACGGGCTACCCCGGCCGCGATGGGTCTGCACCGGCACAGCGGCTCGATCACCACCCGCGCCCTGCCCGGCTGCCTGCGACGGTGGCGGCACGACAAAGCCGCCACCCGTCCTGGGTGGCGGCTTCCGGAGTCGGTGTCAGCCCTTGGCGGGCCGGGGTGGCGCGACCTGGACGGTTCTGGCGCGGCGCCACTGGCGGGTGCGGGCCGCGGACATGAGGCGGGAGCCCATGACCAGGGCGGGGATCAGCAGGACCACGGCGACCACTCCCGTGCCCGCCAGCACCGGGCCCACCTCGTCGTGCGGGGCGGGAACCGGGGGTTGGGCCGCCGGTGGGGCGACGACGGGGGCGGCGGTGGTTGATTCCCCCGGGAGGATGGCGGTGACGGCGGCCATGGGGTTGACCGTGCCCCAGCCGAGGCCGGGGTCGGGCAGGGTGGTGGCGGGGTGGTTGGCGGTGGCCTCGAGGCGGTGCTTGACCTGGGCCGCGGTCAGGTGCGGGCGGTAGGCGCGGACCAGGGCGGCGGTGCCCGCGACGAACGGGGCGGCGTAGCTGGTGCCGCTGCCCTGCCAGTGGCCGGGGCCCTTGGGGCCGAGGCTGACCACGTCCACGCCGGGGGCGACGAGGGACAGGTGGGGGCCGGTCTGGGAGAAGTCGGCGCGGGCGCCTGCGACGTCGACGGCGCCGACGGCGATCACGCTGGGGTAGGACGCCGGGAACGGTGTGGTCGCGCCGTCGCGGGCGCCGTTGGAGGCGGAGGCGACCACGACGACGTCGTTGGCCTCGGCGTGGTCGACCGCGGCGGCGAGGTCGGGTGAGTCGATGGCGGTGCTGGCCGAGATGTTGACCACCCGGGCGCCCGCGTCGACCGCCGCGCGGATGCCCTGGGCCATGCTCGCGGGCGTCAGGGCGCCGGGCTTGCCCTCCCCGACCGCGGTCGCGACGCGGATCGGCAGGATCGTGGCGTCCGGGGCCACGCCCACGAACGCCGTGCCCTCCCCCGCGCCCGCGGCGATGATGCCCGCGAGGAACGTGCCGTGCCCGTAGCAGTCGCTGTCGGCCCGGGCGCCGGGCGCGATCACGTCGATGCCGGGCAGCACCCGGCCGCCCGCGAGCTGCGGGACGCTCGAGTCCACCCCGGTGTCGACGACGGCGACGACGACGCCCGCGCCGCGGCTGACCGGCCAGACCCGGTGCGGCGCGAGCTGCTTCTGCGCCCAGGGCACCTCCGTGGCGCTGCCCTGCGGAGCGGGCAGGCAGGCGTCGTTCGACGTGGGCAAGCCGGGCACGGACTGCTGGGCGGCGGCCGTGGGCGCCAAGACGACGGTGGCCGCCGCGGTGGCGAGGACGAATCGCAGCGCGCGCATCAGGCACCCACCGCGGTGCGCTCGGCGCCCACGTGCTGCCAGCGCACGAGGGACGAGGTCAGCCGGGTGGCCGCCTCCTGGTCGTCGACCAGCCGGAGCGTGGCGCGCTGCCTGCGGGCGAGCACGCGGTCGAGTTTGGCGAGCACGGCGAGGTCCTGTTCGTCGAGGTCGGTGGTGGTCGGCAGCTCGCCGGGCGCGAGCTCGCGGAACAGCGCGGCCACCCTGGGCGGCGGCCCCTCGCGGTCGGGGTCCTCCTCCCCCTCGGCGGTGCGCACGGCCAAGGCCTTGAACCGCCCCGCGGCGCCGAACACCGCCTCCCGCACCGGGCTGCTGATCACCAGCTCGGAGGTCCGCCGCGCGGTCGTCGGCCAGATCAGCACGTCGAGGTCCGCACCGGAGACGACGACGTCGAGGTCCATGCTGGCGCTGAGGAACCCCGGCTCGGTCAGCACCGCGCCGGGGGGCGCGCTGTGCTCGGCGGAGCCCAGCTTGCCCTGGCGCAGCACCGCTCGGCGGTGCACGGGCAGCCTGCGGATCCCGGAGACCAGGCAGGGCAGCAGATCCGCGACCCCGGCCCCGTCCCCCGCCCGCACGGCTTGGTTCAGCTCGGCCCCGGCCATGGCCCCCCGCCCCAGGTAGAGGCACACCGCGACGTAATCGGCCTTGATCCCGGCGGAGTCCCCCTGCCGCAACGCCGGCCACGTCGCCAACGCGGCGTTGACCGTCGCCAGCGCCTCCCCGAACACCTCGCCCGTCGACGCCGTGAACCGAGCCTGCTCCGCCGCCGTGCTCACCCGGTCCGCCAGCGCCAACGGCTCCGCCTGAACAGGTTCGGGCGCCACACCACCAGGCGTCGCCGACGACGTGGTAACGACCGCGGGCCCACCCGACAGCGACTCGGCAGGCAGCCGGGCGGCGCCCGCCGCGGGGGCGGTGCTGGGCGGGGTGACCGGACTGAACCGGATGGTCGCCTCACCCCCGGCGGCAGGCTCCACGGCCGGGCGCTCGGCGATCGGGCCGGGGCCCGAGGCGAGGTCCGAACCAGCCGCCCGCGCCCGCGGTGGACGCTCAGCGCCGCCCGAACCGGAAACCGGCCCCAACTCCGTCTCCACGGGCGAATGCCCAGCGGCCACCGACGCCAGGCGCGACCGCTCGACGGCGGACAGGCCAGACCCAACCGGCACAGGCGCCGCCGCAGCCGGCGATCGCCCACCAGGCACCGCGACCGGCACAACCTCAGCCGCGACCGGACCGGAAGCAGCAGACCCAACCGGCACAGGCGCCGCCCCCACCGGCAAACCCCCACCAGCCACCACGACCGGCACAACCTCAGCCCCAACCGGACCGGAACCAGCAGACCCAACCGGCACAACCGCCGAGCGAGCCGCGCTCTCCACGGGCGACCCGCCGGAAGCGCCCGAGGCAGGACGAACCAGCTCGAGGCTCGACGCCGAGGGCGGGCGCCCGGCGGGGCCAGGGGCCAATGGCCGAGGCTCAGCCGCGAACGGCTCGCGAACTGGTCGGGGCGGCGCGGAGTCCACGCCGGGCGTCGATTCCAGAGCGGGCCGCTCGGCCGCGAGCGGCAGCGGGGGGTGGGTTCGGGAGCGGGAGAGGGTGGCTTCGGCCTGGGGATCGAGGTCGCCGAGGACCTCCACCCGGACGGTGGCCCGCAGGCGGGGGTCCAGGGCGCCCAGGAGGGTGTCGGCGGCGGCGAGGGTGGGCAGGTCGACCGGTTCTCCCGGGTTTCCCAGGTACAGGTGCCACCTGGTGGGGTCGAAGGGGCGCGGGGTGGGCGCGGCGGTGGTGGTCGGCGGGTGCAGGACCAGGCCGGAGGGCACGACCTCGGCGAGCAGGTTGTCGTTGTCCAGTGGGCGGTAGGCGCGGACCCCGTGGCGGGCCCAGCCCCGGGGGGCGGGGGCGATCTCGACGACCTGTTGGGCGCCGTTCACGTGCTGGCGCAACCGGGTCGGGAACGGGGGGAAGGCGGCGTCCGCGGGGGTCGTGGTGAACAGGACGTCCGTGCCCGCGTGGGTGGCCAGGGCGTGTTGCCAGCCGTGCGCGCAGATCTCCGCCACCGCCGGGACCACCAGGGCGCCGGGGCGCAGCCTGGCCAGCACCGGGGCGACCGACGCGGGGGTGGGGGCGGGGCCGCCGCCGATGAGGACCTGGGGGAAGCGGGGGTCGGCGGTGGTGGTGCGGGCGGCGCCGGGCAGGGGGGTGGTCGCGTCCGCTCGGACGAGGATGCCCGCGGGCACCGGTTCCACGGCCAGGCCGCCCACGGAGACCGGGGTTGTGGGCAGCAGGGACTCCCAGGGCGCAGCGGGCCAGCGGGCGCAGGCGAAGGCCACCTCGTCGCCGACGCGCCACCAGCCGGTGCCCCCGGTGCCGTGGCCCGCGTAGAGCACGGCGCCCGGGCCGGTGACCACCGGACCGTCCGGCGCGAACAGGTCGACCGCGAACTCCCGGGCCAGCCACCGCGCCGCCGGGTCCCGGGCCAGGCCGGGCAGCCCGAGCCACAGCGCCCGCGCCCCGACGTCGGCGAGCACCGGGCGCAGCAGGGCGGGCAGCGAGCCGACCAGGGACCTGTCCCCCTGGGCCCGCTCGGACACCAGCACGAGCAGCTCACCGGTCACGGCGGGCACCCTGGCGGCCGGGTGGTGGCCGTGGGCGGCCTCGTTGCGGTGGCGGACCAGCACGTGCGCGCCGATCGGCTCGGCGACGAGCGCCTCGATCACGTCCTGGGCGAAAAGCCGGTGCATCATCACTCCCGCTGCGTTGGGTTCCTGCGCGGCACCGGCCTACTGGGGCACGGGCTGGGCGGCGATCTCCAGGTCGTCGACCGTGAGCAGGGTCAGGTCGGCGGCGTCGACGGTGGCGTTGGCGGCCAGCCGGGACGCCTGCCGGTCGGTCATCCGCTCGAAGACGCGCCTGGCCGTGCGGCCGTTGCCGAAGGTGCCGTCCTTCGGGATCTCCTCGAAGTGGCGCAGCAGCGCGTCGGCGGCCGCCTCGTCGAGGCGGTAGTCGTGCCGGGCGCACTGGGACTCGACGATGGTCACCAGCTCCTCGGCGGTGTAGTTGGCGAAGTCGATGGTGCGGCTGAACCGCGACTCCATGCCGGGGTTGGCCGCGAGGAAGCCCGCCATCTCCTTGGAGTAGCCCGCGGCGATGACCACCACCTCGTCGCGGCGGTCCTCCATCAGCTTGACCAGGGTGTCGATGGCCTCGCGGCCGAAGTCCGGGCCGGTGCCGCCGCCGCCCTGGCTGAGCGTGTAGGCCTCGTCGATGAACAGCACGCCGCCCAGGGCGCTGGTGAACGCCTCGGTGGTCTTGATCGCGGTGCCGCCGATGATCTGCGCGACCAGGTCGGCGCGGGCCACCTCGACCAGGTGCCCCTTGGCGAGCACGCCGAGCTGGGCGAGGATCTGGCCGTAGAGGCGGGCGACGGTGGTCTTGCCGGTGCCCGGGGCGCCCGCGAACACCAGGTGCCTGGCCATCGGCGGGGCGGACAGGCCCGCGTCCCTGCGGCGCTTGGCCATCTTGTTCAGGTTGACCAGCGAGGTGACGTCGCCCTTGACCCCGGCGAGGCCGACCAGGCCCTGCAGCTCCAGCAACGGGTCCGACCCGGCGGCGACGCGCTCCCTGGGCTCCTCGGGGGCGGCCGGGCCCGCGTCGGCGGTGGCCGCGGTGCCGAAGGCGTCGGCGACCCGGTTGCCGCTGGTGATCAGGTCGATGACCTCGATGGCCGAGCCGGGCCGGGTCTGGCGGACGCCGCTGCCCGCGTTGTCGCGCACGGTGCAGCCCGACACCCGCACCGACTCCCCGGTGTCGATCCGGATGCCGTCGGCTGAGCCGGAGGAGAACTCCGAGCCCGTCACCGACCCCGAGGACCCCTCGGCGAACAGCAGACCCGGGCCCGTGCTGCCGTGCACGCGGCACCGCAGCACGGACACGTCCGCCCCGGCGCCCGCGTGCAGGCCCTCGGCCCCCGCGGCCTCGACCGCGGAGTCGACCAGCGTCAGCGCCGCCTCGACCACGCGGACCCCGGCCGCGGCGGTGTTGCGCACGCCCAGCCCGCTGACCGAGGGCCGCGCGCCGCCGGACACCACGAGCCCGCCCGCGCGGCCGCCGTCGACCTCGACGTTCTCCAGGGTGCCCCGGGCCGAGCCCGCCACCTCGATGGCGTCGCCGTCGCAGCCGATGACGCGCAGGCGGCGCAGCAGCGGGTCGGCGCCGTCGTCGAGCAGGACGCCGGTGCCGCAGCCGGAGACGGTGGTCCGGTCGAACTCGGTGACGCTGCGGCCGCCGACCGCGAGGCCGACGCCGTCGACGTCGGCCACCGCGCAGTCGGACACGGTGCCGCCCGCCCGGCCGCCGAAGAACACACCGCGACCGCGCGCGCCGCGCACGGACAGACCGCGCAGCACCGGCGCGCAGCCCTCGGCGACGAACACGCCCTCGCCGCCCGAGCGCTCCACCGAGCAGTCCTCCAGGACGACCTGGTCGCTGCTGGCCAGGTAGAAGCCGATGGCCCCGACGTCGGACACCGCGAGCCGCGACGCGGTCAGCGCCGCCTGCTGCTCGATGGCGATGGCGGGCTTGCCCGTGCGGGACACCGCGGTGTCCTCGACGGTGAGCCTGCCGCGGCCGTTGAGGCAGATGCCGTTGCCCCCGGCGCCGTCCAGCGAGCACGCGCGCATCAGCAGGGCGCCGTCGTCGGCGACGACCACCGCGGAGGTGCCCAGTTCGACGAAGCGGCAGTTGTCCAGCACCCCCCCGCGCGGCGAGGTGACCACGACCCCCGCCCCGACCTCGTTGCG
The DNA here is from genome assembly GCF_009745975.1 of Actinokineospora pegani. Taxonomy (GTDB): domain Bacteria; phylum Actinomycetota; class Actinomycetes; order Mycobacteriales; family Pseudonocardiaceae; genus Actinokineospora; species Actinokineospora pegani. The sequence continues at coordinate 21,682 of NZ_WHOL01000002.1, forward strand.
GACCTCGCAGTCGCGCATCACCACGCTGCCGTCGTCACGGGCGAACACGGTGGTCCAGCTCGACGCCGTCAGCGAGCACTCGGTCAGGCCGAGCTGCCCGGCGCCCACGAGCACGGCGGGGCTGTCGGCGTCGGCGGCCACCACGACCAGCCCGGACAGGGCGGCGGAGTCGGCGGTCAGCGCCACGGCCACACCGGAGGCGGCCACCAGGCGCACCGTGCCGGGGCCGTCCTCGGCGGTGATGGTGACGGGGCGGGTGATGACCAGGTTCTCGCTGTAGCGGCCGGGGCCGACGAGGATGACCGCGCCATCGGGCGCGCCCGCCACGGCGTCGCCGATGCTGCGGTGCCCGCGGCCAGGGGTCTGGGAGACCTGCACGACGTTGCGGCTCACGGTCGGTTCCTCTCCTCATTCGGTCCACTGTCAGCCGTCCCGTCACCGGGCAGGCAACACCTGCACGCGCCGCCGCGCGGGTTTGGTTCACCCGGCCGGGGCCACCGCCGCGATCGACCGGACGACCTCGGCCGGGACGCGCATGGCGGCGGGTCCACCGAGGTTGAGCACCACGTCGATCCCCCGCTCGGGCAGCGCCTCGGCGAGCCACCGCACGTCGACCCGGAGCCAGCCCGCGGCGTCCACCGGCGCGCGGTGGCCCGCCGCGGTGGTCACCAGGACCGAGGGCACGCCGTCGGGCGCCGCGCCGACGAGCACGTCCCCCTCCTCGTCCACCGCGACCCCCAGCACGGCGTCGCGCAGCAGCACGGGCAGCTCGTCGGCGGACTCGCCGCGGGCCGCCGCGCGCAGCACCGCGTCGACCGGGTCCAGCGGCGAGTCGGGCGAGGACGGCGTGTAGACGGGGTTGGGCTGGAACCCGCCGCGCACCCCGTCGGTGACCGGCCAGGCGCCGAGCACGGCGGACACCGGCGGGTCGGGCTCGGCGTCGGTGGACTCCCAGGCGATGTCGATGAGCAGGAGCAGGCCGTCCGTCTCCGGCTCGGGTGCGCTCGTCACGGGACTTCCTCTCATGGCAGCAGGCGGAATTGGTGCGCGACGGCGGCGGGAACGCGCTCGCGCGGCTCATCACGCGCCCAGCGCTCGACCGCGCGTTCCAACGACGTGCGGGCGAAGCGGTCCAGCGACGCCTTGTTCGGGTCGGCGGCGCCGTCGGCGTCGACCTCCAGCGGGGAGAGCTCGCGCAGCACGACGCGGCCGCGCCCGTCCCCTGTGGGCTCGCTGAGGTCGAGGACCTTGAAGTGGGTCCCGGGGAGGAACAGGACCCGGTCGGCCACCGCGCCGTCCGCGGGTTCCAGCGCAGCCGAACGGCGGCCGGTCATCGACCACACCAGGAGGTCGACCTCACCCCGCTGCGTGGCGCAGGGGGCGGCCAACAGGTGCAGGAGAGTCGGCTTGGACAGCACGTCCCGCTCGCGGAAGAGGTCCCACTGCGCGGGCGTCGGGGAGAAGGTGGTGAGGGTGCCGCCCCGGTGGACGGGCAGGCGCGCGGCGGCGGAGGCCGCGCGGCGGTCGAGCTCGGCGTCGCCGGGGAGGCCCTGGAGGTGGAGCTGGAGGGCGATGGCGTCGGTGAGCGAGTCCTCTGGCGCGGCGGGGTCGGTGAGCTTGGGGTGCCCGGCCAGGACGGAGGCCACGGGCTCGCTGGCGGCGGCGAACTCGGCGGGCCAGGTGGCGCGCACGTGCTCTTGGTCGCTCTGCCTGCTCGGCTCGGTGTCGTCGGCCGACTCCCACACCTCGTCGGCGGCGGGGTCCAGCTCCGGTTCCGGGAGGGGGATGGTGGTGAACGCGCCACGGAGGGCCTGGGAGATGAGGGAATCGTTGCTGTCCAGGGGCGCGGGGGTGGTGTGGATGAGCTGCGCGAGCCACGGCAGGGATACCTCGGCCGCCGGGGGCCGGGGTGCGGTCCGGGGCGGCGCAGGCAGGTGGGTCGGGGCGGGGACCACGCGGTTGACCAGGCGGACCTGGACGTCGAGGCGGGTGGCGAGGGCGTGGGCCAGGTCGCGCATCCGCTCGCCCGGGTCGTGGAAGAGGTGGTGGGTGGCCGGGTTGGCGGGGGCGGCGCGGACCGTGGGGGCGTGCGCGGGCTCCTTCGGCGAGCGGACCCAGAGCCCCGCGCGGACGACCTCCACGACGGCGTCCAGCTCCCAGCCGTAGACGCCGGGGGCGACCTCCTCGAGCCCGGCCGCCGGCGGGCGGTGTCCGCGGAGGCGGGGGGCCGCCGGGGCGGCGCCGGGCTCGTGCGGGCGGTGGGAGTAGAGCTGCGCGAAGGTGTTCCAGCCGAGCGAGCCGTTCGACTGGACGGTGTGGACACCCGCGCTCGTGGGCAGGCCGTTGTAGCAGGCGACCTCCTCGCCGAGCACGTCGGCGAGCGCCTGGCCCAGGTCGTGCCCGGGCAGCCGCACGCGGCCGTAGCGGGCGAAGCGGGCCCGGGCGCGGTCGGCGGGGGCCAGGGTGGACCAGAAGCGCGCGACGGTGTCCAGGGTGAGCGGGGGCAGGTGCTGGCCGCCGAGGACCAGGGTCAGCGTGCCGGGCAGGTCCGGCACCGCCGCCAACTCAGCCCGGTTGACCGCCATCCACCGCGGCTCGCCGTCGGGCCGCAGCCACACCCCGGCAGGCAGCGGCTCGACCGTCTCAGGCTCCCCCGGGGCCCGCCCACCCGCGACGACCCACGCGAACCCAGCCGACCGGGGAAACCCCACCCACCCACCCTCGCGACTCGCACCCAGGAGCAGCACCGCACGCGCCCCCCGCGGCAACGGCTCCACCGCCACCTCCACCGACCGGTCGAACCGGGTGGCCAGGTCGGCCGGGGGCTCCACGGTGGTCCCGGTGATCACCAGCCGGATGCCGCGCGGTCCCCGCGGGAGCGCGGCGGCGAGCGCGCCCCAGGCGGCCGCGGTCGGGTCGCCGGGCAGATCGGCGACCACCAACTCCCGCTGGGTGTCGGCGGGCAGACAGGGGGCCAGCGCCCGCGCGGTCTCACCCATGCCCCCGGGGCCGTGCAGCACCAGCGCGTGCCCGACCGGGGTCGCGGCGAAGTCGACGTGCCCCTGGTGCCGGGTGCGGAGTCTGGCCAGCAGCGACATCGAATCCCTTCCGATCGGACCCCGGCGGGCGGGGTGGCTCTACCTCCTCCACGGGCGGGGTCTTCCTGGGGGTTCACCGTTCGGCGCACCAAGCCCGACTGGGCGGCCTCCGTGGCCACGGCCGTCAGCGGCGCCATCCGCGAAGCGGTTCCATGGGCCTTCCGGAAGGTCCGCAAGGACCGGAGGGGCAGGCCGGTTCTCCGCGCCGAGACCGCACGACCTCGAACAGGCCGGCGGCTGTGGCCCCCCATCCCCTGTCTAGGCCGTGTTTCGGAAGTTCGTTCGATGAGAGTCGTGATCGGTGGGGCTCGGTGGCGGTGCGGGGTGGAGGTGCCGGTACCGGTGTTCCGTCAGGGGCCGCATCCGGCGCGGCTATCGCGGACAGCGGCCTTCGAAACACGGCCTAGGCGCGGCCGAGGCCTTCGCAGGTGCGGATGGCGATTTCGCAGGCGTGGCGGGCGCGGGGGCCGGTGGCCGGGTGGGCGGCCAGGGCGCGCCAGCGGTCGGCCGCGGTCGCGGCGGCGGCGTGGACCTGGTCGTCGGGGGTGCTGGGGGGCAGGCCGAGGCGGGTGCGGGGGTCCGGGCCCTTGGCGCCCAGGAGGCGGGTCAGCTCTGTCCAGTCGTCGTGGGCGGGGAAGGTGGCTCGGTCCAGCTCGTCGAGGAGGTCCAGTTCGGTGATGTCGTGGGATTCGAGGCGGAGGCGCTCGGTGGCCCAGCGGATGGGGTGATCGGCGGGGAGGGCGCGCACGGCGCTGTCGACGGCGGTGAGGGCGCGGCGGGCGGTGATGAGGTCGGCGCGGTTGAGGAGTTCGTCGGCGATGGTGCGGCGCAGGGCGGTCAGGCCGCTCTGGTTGGCCAGGGCGGCGGCGAGGGCGGCTGGTTCCTGTTCGGCCACTCCCCTGGCCACGGCGATGGCGGTGGGGCGTTCGGTGGGCGGCACGCGTTCCAGGCCGGGAGACATCGGGTCGCCCAGGCGCAGCGCTCGGAACTCGTCTTCGCGCAGCGTGGCGGCGACGAGGGCGAGGCGGGGGCGCAGGGTGGTGTTGGGTTGCAGCACGGCCACGCGGTGCGGGCAGGCGCGCAGGGCCGCGCGGAAACCCGGCAGGGGCCGCGACAGGCACAGCACGGCGTCGACGGCGGGCGCCGAGCCCTCGACCCGCGCGCACAGCGCGTCCGCGAGCGGGGCGTCCGGCGCTCCCGGGAAGTCCACAATGGTCAGTCCATTGAGGATGTCCACGGGCAGCCGGACCACCGCGCGGCCGTCCGGCTCGGTGCTGGTCCCCGGCTCGCCGAAGGCGTACCAGGTGGGCTGGGCGGCCTCGGGGACCTCGACGCCCAGCAGGGCGCCCACGACGGGCGCCCGCGCGGCGCCGACGACGGCCAGGCGCACCGGCCTGCCGAGGCGGTCGGCGGCGGCGGTCCAGCGCGCGCGTTCCGCCTCGTCGCGCGCCGACTGCCAGCCCTGGGCCAGCAGGTCGCGGATGCCCTCCAGCAGCACGGCGCGGGTGTCGGCCGCGGCGGCGGGCGGGCTGAGCCGTTCGGGAAGCAGCACGGTGATCACCGTGTCACCGCCGGACTCGACGCAGGTCAGGGAGCCGCCCAGGACGGTGAGGCGCTCGGTGTCGTCGGCCAGCGCGGTGGCCAGGTCGGCGGCGCGGCGGGACCGGGCGGTGCTGGCCGCGACGCGCAGGACGCCGTCCGCCCTGGCCAGCTCGACCGACACCGGGGTCGGCGCGGACCCGGAGGCGACGAGGCCGAGCACGGCCGCGGCGGCGTGGTAGAGCCCGGACTCGACCTCCCAGCCGACCCGGCCGCCGAAGGACCCGGTGAAGCGGACCGGCCGGGGCAGGGTCGCGGCCAGCTCCTCCAGTGCCGCCTGCGGCCCGCGCTCGGGCAGCATCGCCGGGTGGACGTCGCGCACCACGGCGCGGAAGGTGTCGATCAGCTCGTCGAGCGCGTCGCGCACCCCCTCGACCGCCAGCACCGCGGCCGCGGTGTCCACCTCGCCGTCGACGGCGGAGCGCAGCTCGCCCGCGCGGGCCCGCACGTCGGCGAACTCGCGGGTGGTCACCGCCGTGATCGACCCGACGAGCCTGCGCCGCTCCAGGTCGCGGACCTGGGCCAGCCGCTCGCGGGCGGCGGCCAGGTCGGCGTCGAGGCCCGCGGCGCGGCGGGCGGCCAGGTCGCGGGCGGCGCGCGTGCGCTCGAGCCGCGCGGCGAGCCCGAGCCAGGCGGCCGTCTGGCGCAGCGCGGCGCTGTCCGAACCGGTGACCCGGCCCGGCTTGGCGATGAGCACGGCCCCGCCGCCCGGCACCGCCTCGACCGCGGCCACGCCGGGCAGGTCGGCGACCTCGGCCAGGTCGGCGCCCAGCCGCTCCCCCGGGGGCGATCCCGCCCGCGCGGGCCAGCTCGCCGCCGTGGCCAGGCCGTCGGAACCGGGCAGCGCGAACACGGCCTCGCCGGAGACCAGGTCGGCGAGGTTGTGCACCAGGGCGGAGACCAGCAGGGCGGCGGGCGCGTCGGCCGCCACCTCGTGCGGTGCGCGTCCGCGCGCACGCCACCCAGCCACCAGCGGCCCTACCCGTCGATCCGGCGGGCCTGCAGGTACGCCAGCACCGCCAGCACCCTGCGGTGGTGCACGGAGGGGTCGCCGGAGAGGTCGAGCTTGGTGAAGATGGCGGCGATGTTCTTCTCCACCGCCTTCACCGAGATGAACAGCTCCCCCGCGATGGCGTTGTTGGTGCGGCCCTCGGCCATCAGCCGCAGCACGTCGTGCTCGCGCTCGGTCAGCTTGTCCAGCGCGCCGCCGTCGCGGCCCGCGGGGGTCTGCACCAGGCGCTTGGCCAGCACCGGCTCGATGACGATCTCGCCGTCGCAGATGCGGTCGAGGGTGTCGTTGAGGACCTGGACGCCCGCGACGCGCTCCTTGAGCCGGTAGCCGATGCGCTCGGTGCCGATCTCCAGCACGCGCATGAGGTAGTGGGTCTCGGCGTAGTGCGACAGCAGCAGCAGACCGGTCTGCGGCCGCATGGCGCGGATGCGCTCCGCGGTGACCAGGCCGCCGTCGGGCTCGGGGGGCATGCGGATGTCGAGGATGGCGACGTCGACCTGCTCGGTGGCGATCAGCGCCAGCAGCCGGTCGCCGTCGTCGACGCAGCCGACGACCTGGTGGCCCGCGGCCTCCAGCAGCAGGACCAGGCCCTCGCGGAACAGGGCGCCGTCCTCGGCGATCGCTACGCGCACCGGACCACCGCCCAGTGCCTGCGCCCGGACCCGGCCTCGGAGATGCCGACGCGCACGTACCGCTTGCCCGCGCGCACCCGGACCGCCACCGCGGCGCCCTCGGCGAGGGTGCGCAGGTGGTCGGCGATGAGCAGGCAGGTCCGGGCGCGGGCGCCGGGTTCCAGGTCGGGCGCGCTGAGGTCGAGGTCGAGGGTGATGCCCTGGCGCTCGGCCACCGACCGCAGCGCTGGCTCGATGCCCGCGCCGGTCAGCACCGGCGGGTAGAGCGCCTCCCCGACCCGGCGCAGGTCGTCGAGCACGAGGTGGACTGCGTCCTGGGCGGCGTCCACGCGGTCGCGCACGCAGGGGTCTGTTGCGGTCACGGCGAGCAAGCCTAGCTCCAGGGACAGGGCCGACACGCGCAGCGCCGGTCCGTCGTGCACGAGCTGCTCCAGCCGGTGCCGCAGCTCGGTCGTGCCGGGCGACGGCGGGCGGAGCCGGGTGGGCAGGGCGCCCAGCCGGCTCAGCAGCAGGCCGTGCAGCCGTCCGAACACCACCCCAGCGTGGTCGAACGGGGTGCCGGTAACAAGGGGGAACACCCCGTGTCTGGTAGGGATGTCCCCATATCGCCGAAGACACGATTACGATCCGGATCGTTTCCCTGGGTGAGCGGGACGAGCAAGGCGCCGACGGGATAATGGGCCGGGAACACGTGCAGGGAACGCAACGCAGGGGAGTGCGGCAGTGGGTTACGGGCTCGGCATAGATCTCGGCACGACGTTCACCGCCGCCGCGGTCGCCCGGGATTCGGGCACGCGGATGGTGCCGCTGGGCGATGAGGTGATCATTCCCTCGGTCGTGTACTCGACCGCGAAGGGCGCGCTGCTGACCGGCAACGCCGCGGAGGTGGTCGGGGCCAAGGACCCGGCGCGGCTGTCGCGCGGCTACAAGCGCAGGCTCGGCGACCCGACGCCGCTGGTCATCGGCGGCGTGGCCTACTCCCCCGCCGCGCTGCTGGCCGCGCAGCTCGAGGAGGTGGTCGCCTACGTGACCGCCGTGGAGGGCGGCGGCCCGGACTCGGTCGTGCTGACCTGCCCGGCGGTGTGGGGCCCCTACCGGCGCGAGCACTTCGACGAGGTGCCGAGGCTGGCCGGGCTGCCCGGGGCGCGGATCGTGACCGAGCCGGAGGCGGCGGCCACGCACTACTCGATGGAGCGCAGGCTCGGCGAGGGCGAGCTGGTCGCGGTCTACGACCTCGGCGGCGGCACGTTCGACACCACGATCCTGCGCGCCCGCGACGGCGGCATGGAGATCCTGGGCACGCCGGAGGGCGTGGAGCGGCTGGGCGGCATGGACTTCGACGAGGCGCTGATGGCGCACGTCAACTCCCGCCTCGACGGCGCGGTGACCGCGCTGGACCCGGCGGACCCGGACTCGGCGCAGGCGCTGGCGGCCATCCGCGCGCTGTGCGTGAAGGCCAAGGAGGAGCTGTCCTCCGAGCCGGACGTGACGCTGCGGGTCCCGCTGCCCAGCGGCGAGCGCGAGCTGCTGGTGTCCCGGGTCGAGTTCAACGAGATGATCAAGCCCTCGGTGGAGCTGACCACCGAGGCGCTCAACCGCACCATCGCCTCGGCCGGGCTGCGCCCCGACGACCTCGCGGCCGTGCTGCTGGCGGGCGGGTCGTCGCGCATCCCGCTGGTGGCGCAGATGGTGTCCGACGCGTTCGGCAGGCCGGTCCGCGTGGGCCTGCACCCCAAGTACACCGTCGCCCTGGGCGCGGCCGCGGTCTCGCGGACGCCCGCGATCGCCCAGCTCGACCCCACGGTCACCCCGCCGTCCGGCCAGCGGCTGCCCACGGGCGGCCCGGGCTCGCCGCCGTCGCTGCCCGGTCCGTCCAGCGGCAGGCCGAAGTGGCTGGTGCCGGTGGCCGCGGCGGCGTCGGTGCTGCTGGTGGCCGCCATCGCCACCGCGTTCCTCACCAGCGGCGGGGACGACGCCCCGGGCGGGGAGGTCACCCCGGCCGCGGGCGGTACGGACGCCTCGGACATCTCGGAGGTCAAGATCTACGACCGCGCCGACGTCGCCCCGTTCAAGAGCATCATCGGCTCCGCGCAGAACTGGAGCGGCACCTACCTCGGCGGCGCGCGGACCGCCGAGCACGCCGAGATCAAGGTGGAGCCGGGCAAGGTCGGCGACGAGGACGGCCTGCACGCCACGTGGGCGGGCCAGGGCCCGGCCCAGCTCTACTTCCAGGACACCCGCGGCGGCCGGGACATGAGCGCCTACCTGACCGCCGAGACCGCGCTGGTGTTCGACGCGGTCGTGACCACCCCGCCCGCCTCGAACGTCTCCATCGGCGTGCACTGCGAGTACCCGTGCGGCGGCCACGTGGACGCGACAGCGCTGTTCAACAGCCTGCCGCCGGGCGAGAAGTCGACTGTGCGCATCCCGCTCTCGTGCTTCGTCGCGGACGGGCTCGACGCCGAGGAGGTCGACACGTTCCTGCTGATCTACTCCGAGGCCGCGCTGGACCTGTCGGTGGCGAACGTGCGGTGGACGCCGCAGGCGGCGACCGAGCCGGGCGCCCTCAACTGCGACGGCAGCAGCTAGACGAGTAATGCGCGAGTCAGGGCGGTGACCGCCTGGCCGGTGGTCGGCGTATGGGCAGGCCACCGAAGCTGCCCGATTCCGAACTGGTCACCCTGGCGGTGGCCCAGGCGTTGTTGGGGTTCGCCTCCGAGGCCCGCTGGTTGTGGGCGGTGCCGGTGCGCTTCCCGGGGGCGTTTCGGCAGCTGCCCGGCCAGTCCGGCTACAACCGCCGCCTGCGGCCCTCGGCCTTGACCCGGTCACCTGGGCGTTGGCCGACCCCAAGATCGACGAGCGGCAAGTGCTCATGACCCTCTGCGACCCCGAACCCCACCTGCTCGACCAGTGCCCTGGACTGTTGATCATCGCCGACAAGGGCTACGTCTCCCGCGAACTCGACCACTTCCTGCACCACGCCTCCTCGCGTTGACCGCCGCCATCTGGCACAACCACGTCACCGGACAACCCGTCACCCGATCCCTGACCGCCTACGACCACTGACCGACTTGTCTAGCTGGCCTGCGACAGCGGCGCGGGGGCGGGCGCCGAGCGGTGGCGGTCCAGGTGGGTCAGGGTCGCCATCGGGGCGGGGACCGGGTCGACCGCCTCGTCGCCGAGGTAGTCCAGCAGGTGCTGGCGCTCGTCGACCTCGGTGATCAGGTCGTGGGCGATGGTGTCGGACCACAGGAGCGTGGCGGCCAGCAGGGCGGCCTCGTGGTAGTCGGGCAGCGGTGTGGACGGGCCGAAGACCTCGACGCGCGGGACGCTCTCCCCCGCAGACTCCAGCGCGCGCTGCACCGCGGCGGTGACGGCGGGCAGGTCGGCGGCTGCCGCGGTCCGGACGAGGTGGACCGGGTCGCGCGCGTCCCGCAGGGCGACCCAGCAGGCCGTGACCGGCAGGTGCGCGAGCGCCTCGACGACGGCCGCGTCCGTCTCCGCCGGAGCGGCCGGGGCGAAGTCCGGGACGCGGGGGACCTCGTCGGTGAGCAGCGCGAGCAGTGCGCTCATCCGCTCGGTCTCGCCGTCGGCCAGCGCCTCGCGGGCGACGACCAGCAAGCTGTCGGGCGCCGCGCCCGCCAGGGCGAGCAGCCGCGTGTGCGGTGTGGGCATCGGAGCCGTCCGATCTCCTCGGGGCCAGGACGACCGGCACACGGGCCCCCACCCGCCGTGGGTTCACCCCGGCCCGGCCGCCCGCGCGGGCCCGGCGCCGGGCCGGCCCCGCCTGACCTCGGGCGTTCGGGATATCCCTACCCCGGGGCCGGGGCCACCCCTGGGGACATCGGCGGGCCCACCCCCGGGGGTGGAGGGCTCAGCCCACCGATTCCGCCCGCGATCTCCGCGAGTCTTTCCCCAACGCCGAAACGGCCGGAGACCAGGGGAGACCGAGATGACCACCAGCACCCACCTCGACGACATCGTCCGCGCCCACGGCCCCGCCCTGCTCGCCTACGCCACCCGCGTCACCGGTGGCGACCGGCACCGCGCCGAGGACGTCGTCCAGGAGACCTGGCTGCGCGCCTGGCGCAACCTCGCCCGCCTCACCGACGACCAGGGCTCGGTCCGCGGCTGGCTCAAGCGCGTGGCCCACAACATCGCCGTCGACCAGCACCGCGCCCGCGCCGCCCGGCCCGCCGAGGTCGAGATGCCCGACACCGACCCGACGACCGCCCCGGAGCGCGCCGACGAGGTCGTCGACCGCCTCTTCGTCGAGGACGTCCTCCAAGCCCTGCCCACCACCCACCGGGCCACCCTGGCGGAGGTCTACCTGGCCGACCGCACCACCGCCGCCGCGGCCGTGGTGCTGCAGGTCCCGGTGGGCACCGTGAAGAGCCGCGTCCACAACGCCCTGCGCACCCTGCGCACGACCGTGCCCGCCCTGGAAGCCGCCTGAGCGCTGCCTCCTGAGTGGTCGCCGCTCACGCCTGCCGGGGCTTGCCCGGGGTGAAGGCGATGGGCAGGTGGCGCAGGGCGTGGATCTCGCCGCTGTCGGCGAAGCGCTCGCCCGGGGCGGTGATGGCGTGCGGGCGGCGGCCACGGTGCTCGGCTCGGTCGCCCTCACCCCGCCGCGCGCGGCGGACGACGGGCGCGGGGTGTCCGTACAGCTCCCGGACGGGCTCGGCGCGGTCGCCGCGGCCGCGACCGCGCTGGACGCGGCCGGGATCGCGGTGTCGGAGTTCGCGCTGCGCCAGCCCTCGCTCGACGACGTGTTCCACGACCTGACCGGGAGGAAGTCGTGAACGGCGTGCTCGGCGACACCGCCGCGCTCATCGGCAGGCACCTGCTGCACCTGCGGCGGACGCCGACCAGGGGCCTCGGCGTCACGCTGACGCCGCTGACGATGGTCCTGGTGCTGGGGGCTACATGCTGAACAACGCGATCTCCGTGCGCGGGGGCGACTACCTGGACTACATGATGGCCGGGGTCGGCGCGCAGGTCGCGCTCGCGTGCGTGGGCAGCATCGCCATCGGCACGGCCACCAGCCTGCGCAACGGCCTGGTCGACCGGTTCCGGTCGCTGCCCACCTCGCGCGGGGTGATCCTGTTCGCGCACACGGTGTCCGACCTGGGCCTGGCGGTGATCGGCATCGGCATCGCCTCGGTCGTCGGCGTGCTGCTGGGCTGGCGGCCGGACACCGGCGCGCTGTCGATCGCGGCGGGTTTCGGCCTGCTGGTGCTGTTCACCTTCGTGATGCTGTGGTTCGGCGTGCTGCTGGGCCTGCTGGTGCGCAGCCCGGAGGCGCTGGGGGCGCTGTCGGGGCTGGTGCTGGTGTGCGGGTCGTTCCTGTCCAACGCCTTCGTGCCGCTCGACGGCCTGCCCGCGTGGCTGCGGACGCTGTCGGAGTGGAACCCGATCAGCGCGGTGACCACCGCGTGCCGCGAGCTGTGGGGCGGGCCGGGTTCGGCGAGCACCGGCAGCGTCGTCTCCGAGCACCCGCTGGCCACCGCGCTGGTGGTGCTCGCCGTCATCGCGGCCGTGACCGTGCCGCTGAGCTGCCGCGCCTACGGCAAGGCCGAGCACCGGTAGTCACCAGTCGTCGTCCGCGTTGACGACGTCGATCAGTTGGGACCGCTCGGTCAGGCCGAGCTTGCGGTAGCTGTTGGTGAGGTGGAACTCCACGGTCCGCCGCGCCACGAACAGCGATTGCGCGATCTCCTCGTTGCTGCTGCCCTGCGCGGCGAGGGCCACGACCTGGCGTTCGGCGGGGGTGAGCGCGTCGAGCCCGTGCAGGCGGTCGCGGCGCGGCCTGCCGCCCGCGGCGACCAGTTCGGCGCGCGCGCGGGCGACCAGCGCCGACGCGCCGCACCCGGCGGCGAGGTCGAGGCCGCGGCGCAATGCCCTGCGCGCGGCCTCGTCGTCGTCACCGCGGTGGGCGACGCCGAGTTCGACCAGCGTCTTCGCCAGTTCCAGCCGCGCCGGGGACTTCTCGCCGTGGGTCACCGCGTCGTGCAACAGCATGGTGTCGCCCTCGACCACCCCGAGGGTGCGCAGCGCAGACCCGACAAGACCGTCGGTGCCCCACCGCGCCGCCAGGTCGAGGGCCGCCCGCGCCAGCAGGCTGGCCGCCTCCGCCTCCCCGAGCCGGTGGTGCAGCAGCGCGGCCCGGCCCCGCCAGGGGAAGTACGCCTCGCCTTCGATGTCCCACCGGGCCAGCGCCCGACCGCAGGTCAGGACCTGCTCGAGCGCGCCCCGCAGGTCCCCCCGCGCCTCGAGCACCTCCGCGCGCCACCAGCAGCCAGCACCAGCGGTAGGACCGCTCCGCGTCGCGCGGGACCGCGGAGCGCACGAGGTCGGCCGCCTCGTCGTAGGCGACCGGCTCGACCTCCCCGGCGCCGTCGATCTGCAGGATCAGCGCGCCGGGGACGGCCAGCAGGACGGGCGAGTGGGTGGCGATGAGGAACTGGCAGCCCCGCCCCGCGAGCTCGACGACCCGGGACACCAGGGCGAGGCAGCCCCGCACCGACAGCGCGGCCTCCGGTTCGTCGAGGACGTAGAGGCCGTCCGGACCGAAGCGGTGCGCCACCACGTCGAGGAAGGACTCGCCGTGGGAGCGTTCGTGCGGGGACACCCCGCCGTAGGACGAGAGCAGCCCGCCGCCTTCCCGGTGCAGGCGCTCGATCTCGGTCGCCACGTTGTAGAACGACTCGGCGCGCAGGAAGAACCCGGTCCGCGGCTTGCGCACGCCCCAGCGCAGCACCACGTGGTCGCCGAGGCTGGACTCGCTGGCGCGGGTGGCGAAGCGGAAGGACTGCGAGCCGCCCTCGGGGTTGAACCCGGCGGCGACGGCGATCGCCTCCACCAGGGTGGACTTGCCGCTGCCGTTGTCACCGACCAGGAAGGTCACGGCCGGGTCCAGGTCCAGTCCGCCCGCCGCGGCCAGCCACCGCACCACCGGCAGCGTGAACGGGTAGCCGCCCGGGGTGTCGTGCGCGTCCAGCCGGACCTGCCGCAGGAACCCCCCTGGACGCGCGCGCACGACCCCCACCCCAGACCTCGTCGCAACCGCACCCAGCGTAGCGGGTCAGCCGAGCGCCACCACCGGGTCCGTGGTGCCGTTGGCGCAGGCGAGGGCGTCGACGTCCCAGCCCGCCAGGGTGGCGCCCGCGCGGTAGGCCGCCTCGAAGAAGTCGAGGACCGCCTGACGCGGGCCCGGGGCCGTCCTGGCCGCCTCGTAGGGCAGGACGGCCAGGTGGCTGTCCTTGCGGGGCAGCCAGGTCGCGCCCTCGGGGAGGGGGTGGTCGGCCAGGCCCTCGGGCTCCGGGGCGGTGTAGGAGTAGAACGCGGGGGCCGGGTAGTCCGGGTCGCCGAACCAGAAGCCGGAGCTGACGACCTCGCGGGAGTAGGCCTCCCTGGTCACCGGGTCGGTGCTGGGGGGCTGGTCGACCGGGGTGTCGGCGAAGCGGGTGACGGCGATGTCGAAGGTGTGCCAGAAGTGGTGCACGGGGCTGGTCTTGCCGGAGAAGCGTGCCGCGAACTCCTCCAGGACCAGGTTGACCTGGCTGAGCACCTGCCAGTAGCGGGTGACGGCGTCGGGGTCGTAGGTGGCGTGCTCGGTGTCCTCGGCGAACGGGCGGTCGGCGTCGGGCAGGTCGAACGGGCGGGCCCGGGAGATGTCGAGGTCGACGCCGACGGCGCGCAGGGTCTCGGTCAGGTGGGCGTGGAAGGTGGCGACCGAGTTGCCCGGCAGCGCGAACGACGACGTGCGGCCGTCGGTCGCGGTGGCGGTGAGGGTGTGCGCGAGGAAGTCGAAGTCCACGGCGAACGTCGGCGCCAGGCCCATCGGGCGGGTGGTGATGCCGCGGCCGGTCAGGTGGAAGGGCACGTTCCACCAGTGGTTGCGGCGCACGCTCGCGGCGAGGCGGACCTTGCCGACGAGCTGCGCGTACCGCTGCAGCGTGGGGATGGTGTCCGACCAGCCCTCGTACGGGATCGACGGGAACAGCTCCATCAGGCGGTACCTCCGGGGAACGCGCGGTGGGCCCAGGCGTCGAATGACGTCCAGCCCACGGCGGGGTGGTCGCGGCGCAGGGCGGCGATGTCGACCTGGTAGCCGTCCGCGGACAGGAAGCGCCACATCGCGGACATGTCGGCGCCGCGGATCGACTCGAGCGGGACCGGCTCGTGCCGGACCGGCCGGTCGAGGGCGGCGCCGAGCGCGGCGGCCATGGCGGCGGGCGTGGGCGCGTCGCCCGCCAGCTCGTACCGGGCGCCGAGGTGCTGCCCGGGCGCGGCCAGCACCTCGGCGACGAACCGGCCGAGGTCGTCGCGGTCGAGCTGCTGCAACGGCTTGTCGGCGGCCAGCGGCAGCGCGAGGACGCCCGCGCGGATGTCGTCGGCCCCGCCCAGGGCGTTGTCGTAGAAGTACGCGGGCGCGACGATCGTGTGCGGGAGGTCCCCGCCCACCAGCTCGCGCTCCACCACGGCCTTGCTCTCGAAGTGCGGCACGCCCGTGCCCGCGGTGGCGCCCGCGACCGAGGCGAACACCAGGTGCGGCAACCGGGCGTCGGCGGCGGCGCCGAGGATGGCCCGGCCTTGCGCCAGCTCAGCGTCCACACCGGACTCGAACGGGGTGGTCAGCGCGAACGCCGCCGCCGCCCCGGTCATGGCGGTGGCGAGGGCCGCCCGGTCGGTGAACCCGCCCTGGGCCAGTTCGACCCCCTGGGCGGCCAGGCGGGCGGCGGAGGCCGACGCGGTGTCGCGGACCAGGGCCCGCACCGGACGGCCCGCGGCCAGGAGGGCGCGCAGGACCGCGCCACCCTGTCCGCCGGTCGCCCCGAGCACGAGGACCGGCGCGGTCTCAGCCGTGGAGCGCGTCATGCAGGAACTCCCCAGCCTGTCGGGTCGCGGCGCGCGCGGCGCGCGTGTCGCGCAGCGCGTCGAGCATCACGAAGTCGTGGATGATCCCCTGGTAGCGCACGGCCGTGGTCGGCACGCCCGCCGCGCGCAGCTTGGCGGCGTAGGCCTCGCCCTCGTCGCGCAGCACGTCGGCCTCGGCGACGATCACCAGGGCCTGCGGCAGCCCGGCGAGCTGGTCGGTGGTGGCGCGCAGCGGGGACGCGGTGACCTCCGCGCGCTGGGCCGGGTCGGTGGTGTACTGGTCCCAGAACCAGCGCATGCCCTCGCGGGACAGGAAGTAGCCGGTCTCGAACTGGTCGTAGGACGCGGTGTCGAACGCGGCGTCGGTCACCGGGTAGAACAGCACCTGCGCGGCCAGGGCCGGGCCGCCGCGCTCCTTGGCCAGCAGGGTCGTCGCGGCGGTCATGTTCCCGCCGACGGAGTCGCCCGCCACCGCGATCCGGCCCGCGTCGAGGTCGTGCTCGGCGCCGTGCTCGGCGATCCAGGTCAGCGCGGCGTAGACCTCCTCGACGGCCACCGGGTAGCGGGCCTCGGGCGAGAGGCTGTAGTTGGTGAACACCACGGCGGCGTCGGCGCGCACGGCCAGCTCGCGGACCAGGCGGTCGTGGGTGTGCGCGTTGCCGAAGACCCAGCCCGCGCCGTGGGTGTAGAGGACCACCGGCAGCACGGCGGTCGAGCCCGCCGGGCGGACGATGGTGAGCGAGACCTCCCCGGTCGGTCCGCCCGCGACGGTCAGCTCGGTGACGTCGGCGTCCGGCCGCTCGACGCCCGCGCCCGCCTGCACCTCGTCGACGGTCTTGCGCCCCTCGACGGGGCCGAGGTCGTGCAGGAACGGGGGTTTGCTCGTGGCGTCGGCGAATTCCTGGGCGGCGGGTTCGAGCACGGGTTCGGCGGTCATGCCCCCACCCTCGTCCCCCGGGGCGGTCCCGCGCATCGGTCGATCGACGCAAGTGTCACCCGGTCAGCGCCTCGGCGAGGAAGGCCGCGCCCTGGGCGACCGCGGCCTTGGTGGCGGGGATGTCGCGCAGGGCCCGCAGGGAGACGAAGTCGTGGGTCGTGCCCAGGT
Organism: Actinokineospora pegani; assembly: GCF_009745975.1. Taxonomy (GTDB): domain Bacteria; phylum Actinomycetota; class Actinomycetes; order Mycobacteriales; family Pseudonocardiaceae; genus Actinokineospora; species Actinokineospora pegani. The sequence continues at coordinate 38,008 of NZ_WHOL01000002.1, forward strand.
AGCGGGTGGCGGTGACCGGGACGCCCGCGGCCAGCAGGCGGCGCGCGTACTGCTCGCCCTCGTCGCGCGCGACGTCGGCCTCGGCGGTGACCACCAGCGCGGGCGGCAGCCCGGCGAGCTGGTCGAGGGAGGCCAGCAGCGGGGCGGCGGTGGGTTCGGCCAGGTCCGCCGAGCGGTCGGCGTACTCGCGCCAGTACCAGGTGGCCTGCTCGCTGGTCAGCAGGTAGCCGTCGGCGAACCGCTCGTGCGACCCGCTGGCGCAGCGCGGGTCGGTCAGCGGGTAGTAGAGCACCTGCGCGCGGACCCGCGGGCCGCCGCGCTGTTTGGTGAGCATGGTGAGCGCGGTCGCGATGGTCGCCCCCGCGCAGTCGCCCGCCACCGCCAGCCGGGAGCCGTCCAGGTCGAGCCCGGCCGGGCCCGTCGCGGCCCAGGTCAACAGCGAGTAGCACTCCTCGATGGCGACCGGGAAGCGCGCCTCCGGGGTGCGGGTGTACTCGGGGACGAGGAAGACCGCGCCCGAGGCCAGCACGAGTTCGCGGACGAGCCGGGCGTGCGTGCGCGCGTCGCCGAGCATCCAGCGCCCGCCGTGGACGTAGACGACGGCGGGCAGCGGCCCGGGGACGTGCGCGGGCCGGAACACCGCGTAGCCGACCAGCCCGGCCGGGCCCTCCGGCACCACCCCGAACCGCACGTCGACCCGGTCGTCGCCGTTGTCCTCCTGCGACTCCACCAGGGCGAGCCTGCCGTCGTCCGGGCCGAGTTGCTGCAGGTACGGCGGCGCGGAGGAGGCCGCGACCAGCCGGGCCACCCGCGGGTCGAGCACGATCGGCGCCTCATCCGGCGAACCGCTGCCCACGTCCGATCCCATCCGCCTCACCTCTGGCCTGATCGTACAGTTGGGGCAGAGTGGGGTTGGGCTTCCTGGGAGGGCGCGGTGGACCTCATCGGTCGCGACGAGGAGGCGGCCGCCGTGAGCGCGGTCGTCGACGCGGCCGCGCCGGGTCCGCGCGCGCTGCTGCTGCTGGGCGAGGCGGGCGCGGGCAAGACGGCGCTGCTGGCGTTCGCGCGGGCGGCGGGCGGGCGGCGGGTGTTGGCCGCGCAGGGCTGCCCCGCCGAGGCCGAGCAGCCCTTGTCCGGCCTGCACCAGTTGCTGCGCCCGCTGCTCGACGACCTCGACGGCCTCGCCGCGCACCTGCGCGCGGCCGTGCTGGGCGCGTTCGGGTTGGCGGGCTCCCCCGAGCCGGCCGCCCTGCGGGTGGCGGTGCTCACCCTGCTGGCCCAGGTGTCGGAACGCACGCCGCTGCTGCTGCTCGTCGACGACGTGGCGCTCATGGACCGCGATTCCCTCGACGTGCTGACGTTCGTCCTGCGCAGGCTCACCACCGAGCGGGTGGCCGTGCTGCTGGCCGCGCGCGGCTCGGTGCGCCCACCGGGCCTCGACTCGACCGTCCCGGTGCTGGTGCTGGGGCCGCTGACCGAGCAGGCCGCCGCCCGGCTGCTCGACGGCCTGCCCGGCTCCCCCACCGGCCGGGCCAGGCTGGACGTGCTGCGCGAGGCGGCGGGCAGCCCGCTGGCGCTGGTCGAGTTGGCGCGCGCCGCGGCGGCGGTCCCGCCCGGCGGGGACTCGCCGCGCGGTGTGCGCATCCAGGAGATGTTCGCCGACCGGCTGCGCGACCTGCCCGCCGCGACCCGGCGGCTGCTGGTCTACGCGGCCGCCGCCGAGCACGAGGACCTGGCGGCCACGATGGCCGCCGCCGGGGTCGACGACCTGGCGGCCTGGGCGCCCGCGGAACGGGCGGGCCTGTTGTCGATCGCCGACGGCCGTGTCCACTTCCCACACCCGCTGGCGCGCCGCGCCGCCTACGCGGGCGCGCCCGCGGGCGACCGCGCCCAGGTCCACTCCGACCTCGCCGCCGCGCTCACCGACGACCCGGCCCGCCGGGCCTGGCACCTGGCCGAAGCGGCGGTGGGACCGGACGAGGCGGTCGCGGCGGCGTTGGAGGAGACCGTGGAGCGGGCCAGGCGCCGGGACGGGGTCCACGCGGCGGCGCGGGCGCTGGAACGGGCCGCCGAGCGCACGCCGGACCCGGTGCGGCGCGCCCGCCGGTACGCGAAGGCGCTCACCGCCGCCGCCGACCTGGGCGACCCGGCGTGGGTCAGGGAGCTGCACGGGCACGTCACCCGGCTGACCGACGACCCGGCCGTGCTCGGCGTGGCCGCCGCGGGCGCCGGGCACGCGTTGTCCCTCTCCGGCAGACAGCGAGAGGCGTTCTCCTTGCTGCACAACGCTTTGCGTCGACCACACGACGACGGCACCACGCTGGCGCTCGCCGAGGCACTGGCGGCGGTGTCCATCCAATCCGGACTCCCCGAGCACCGGGCGCCGCTGGCCGCCCTGCTGGACCGGCTCGACGCGATCGGGGCGCGCGCCGCGTTCCGGGAGAACCTCGAGGTGCAGAGCGACCCGGTGGCGCACGCGGTGCGGGTGGCGAGGTCACCCTCCGCGGCCGTGCACCGGGTTCTGACCGGGGAGGCGGAGGTCTCCCGGTTGCTGAGCCTGGGGTCGGTGGCCTGGTTCGCCGACGAGTCCGACACGGCCGTCGCCGCGTTCCGGCAGGCGCTGGGCCAGTCGCACGACCCGCACGCGATCGGCGGGGTGGTGGGGTGCGTCCCGGCGCTGGCCTCCGCGCTGATCGCCACGGGCCACTGGTCCGACGCCGACGACCTCCTGGCGGAGTACGCCGCGATCGCCGCCGTGCACCGGCTGTCCCCCCTGGCCGTCGACGTCGCGGCGCTGGCCGCGGAGCTGGCGGCCGCTCGCGGGACCGGCCCCCGCGCGCTGCCGTGTGACCGCGTCCCCCTCGACGAGAACCTCGCCACCCACGCCCGTCTCCTGCGCGCGGCGGGCGTCACAGCCCTGTCCGAGGGCGACGGCGAATCCGCCTACCGGCACCTCCGCGCCCTCTTCGACGACGACGGCGCACCCCTGCACTTCGTCCTCTCCGACCGCTCGGTCGCCGACCTGGCCGCCGCCGCCCGGCTCGCGGGCAGGCCCGAGGCCGCCGCGGCCGTCGTCTCGGCCGTCCGCGCCCGCCACGGCGACCAGCCCACGACCCGGATGCGCCTGCTGCTCCACCACGCCGTCGCCCTGGCGGGCGAGGGCACAGCCCTCTCAGCCGAGACCGAGCGCGAGCACCGCCTGGCCGTGATCGACCCCGAGGCCGAGCAGTGGCCCCTGGACCGGGCCCGGGCCCGCCTGGACTACGCCCGCTGGCTGCGTCGACGACGCCGCGCGCTGGAGGCCCGCCCCCTGCTCGGCGCGGCCCTGGACACCTTCACCCGCCTGGGCGCGACCCCGTTGGCCGCCGCGGCCGCCACCGAACTGCGGGCCAGCGGCGCGGCGGTCACCGCCGCACCGCGCCCGGCCGCCGACCCGCTGGGGGACCTGACCCCGCAACAACGCGAGATCGTCCGCCTGGCCGCCCAGGGCCTGCGCAACCGCGAGATCGCCGAACAGCTCTTCCTCTCCCCCCGCACCGTCGGCTCCCACCTGCACAACGCCTACCCCAAGCTCGGGATCAGCGGCCGCCACCAACTCCGCGACGTCCTGGGCGGCTGACCGCTCACCCCGAGCGCGGCGCGACGCGGATGTGGGCCCGTTCGCCCTGCCTGCCGATGAGGCTGAGGAACTCGACGGGGCCCGCGCTGGTGGCGCCGAACCAGTGCGGGGTGCGGGTGTCGAACTCGGCGGCCTCGCCGGGGGTGAGCATCAGGTCGTCCTCTCCGAGGACCAGGCGGAGGGTTCCGTTGAGGACGTAGACCCAGTCGTGGCCCTCGTGGGTGCGCAGGTCCGGTTCGCGGTCGTCGGGGGCGGCGGGGAGGACGAACTTGTAGGCCTGGATGCCGCCCGGCCTGCGGGTCAGGGGCAGGACGGTCGAGCCGTCGCCCCCGGCGACGGGGCGCAGGTTGACGCGGGGGTCGCCGGTCAGCGGGGCGTCGACGAGTTCGTCGATGGTGACGCCGTGGGCGCGGGCGAGCGGGAGGAGCTGTTCGAGCGTGGGGCGGCGCAGGCCCGCCTCCAGCCTGGACAGCGTACTGGTGGAGATGCCGGTCTCGGCCGAGAGCTCGGTGAGCGTGGTCCCCCGGCGGGTCCGGAGGTGCTTCAGCCTCGGTCCGACGGCGTCGAGCGTGCGATCCAGGTCCCCTGCCATGCCCCGATTTTGCCATTCGGCAATTTTCTTTGCAGATCCGCGGCCCCGCCGGCCACGATGGACCCATGACGCACGGATTCGACAAGGACTACTGGGACCAGCACTGGCAGCAGGCGCACGCGGGCGGCCCCGGCGGCGCGGCGCACCCGTACCTCGCCGAGGAGACCAGCGGCCTGACGCCGGGCACCGCGCTGGACGCGGGCTGCGGCACCGGCGCCGAGGCGGTCTGGCTGGCCGCGCACGGCTGGCAGGTCACCGCCGTGGACATCGCCGCCGAGGCGCTCGCCCGCGCCGCGCGCCTGTCCGACCGCGTGCGCTGGGTCGAGGCAGACCTGACCACGTGGTCCCCCGGCACCCGGTTCGACCTGGTCACGACGCACTACGCGCACCCAGCCATGCCACAACTGGCCTTCTACGACCGCATCTCCGAGTGGGTCGCGCCCGGCGGCACCCTGCTGCTCGTCGGCCACCTGCACACCCATGGCGGGCACACCCCCGCCGAGGCCTCGGTCACCCTCGCCGACATCACCTCGGGCCTGGACGACACCCGCTGGGAGATCACCACCGCCCACGAGCGCCTGCGCCGGGTCACCGGCAAGCCGGACCCGCTGCACGACGTCGTCGTGCGCGCCACCCGCCGCGCCGACGCCCCTGCGCCGTGAGCCAGGTCACCGCGACGCGGGGTTGAGTGTGCCGCAGCGGCCAGGTGTCCCCTGGACCCCACCAGCCACCCAGGAGGACACCGTGACCGGAACTCGAGCGACAGCTTCGGCGTTCGCCGCCCTCACCCTCGCGGGCCTGCTCGCCGTCCCCGCCGCCGCGCAGCAGGCGGCCTCGGCCGCCATCACGCACGAGGAGAACGACCGCGTCCCCGAGGGGGCGGCGTGGACGCAGCACTACTTCCCGTCCTCGGACGGCTCCGACACCGAGTTGCACGCCGACGTCCTGCTGCCGGAGGGGCGGGCCCCGGACGAGAGGCTGCCGGTGATCCTCTCGGTCGGCGCCTACTTCGGGCACGCCGGGCAGTCCGCGCCGGAGGACTGGTCGCACACCGGCCCGTCCAACCGCTTCCAGGACCTCGTCGAGGGCGCCGACCTGTTCGACCGGGGCTACGCGCTCGTCCTGGTCGACCTGCGCGGGTTCGGCGGCTCCTCCGGGTGCCTGGACTTCGTCGGGGAGGGCGAGCAGGCCGACGTCAGGGCCGCGATCGACTGGGCCGCGAGCCAGCCGTGGTCCACCGGCGCGGTGGGCATGTACGGCAAGTCCTACGACGCCATCACCGGCCTGGTGGGCAACAACCTCGACCAGGACGCGCTCAAGGCCGTCGTCGCCCAGGAGCCCATCTGGGACCTGTACCGCAACTTCCGCTCCAACGGCGTCCCCCGCACGACCATCGCCAACGTGGCGACCAGCTACGCCAGGATCGCCACGATGCCCCCGCTGCCGGATGCCGACGAGCGCTACCGGGCCAACGCGGAGTACGAGAAGGCGCACCCGGAGTGCCTGGCGCGCAACGAGTCCGGCTACCGGATCGCGGACCCGGAGTCCGAGTACTGGAAGACGCGCGACCTGGCGGCGCGGGCCGAGGGCACCGACACACCGCTGTTGGTCACCCAGGGCCTCCTGGAGTGGAACACCGAGCCCGAGGCCATCCAGGAGTTCCTGGACAACCACGAGGGCCCGCAGCGCGGGTGGATCGGCCCGTGGGACCACGTGCGCGGCAACGACCGCGTCGCCGACGGGCGGCTGGCCATGGGCCGCGCGGGCTGGTTCGAGGAGACCATGTCCTTCTTCGACGAGCACCTCAAGGGGGTCGAGCCGCCGGTCGACCACCCGGACTTCGCCATCCAGGACAACACCGGCGCGTGGCGGGCGCAGGACACGTGGCCGGTCGTGGAGGAGTCGACGACCGTCGAGTTCGGCGGCGGCTCCTATGTGGACCACGGCGGCGAGGACGACCAGACGCCCAGCTTCACCGCCCGGTCCCAACCGCTCGCGAAGGCCACCAGGATCACCGGCACCCCCCGCGTGTCCCTGACCGCCGAGGGGCGCGGCAACGTCATGGTCAACCTCTACGACGTCGCCCCCGACGGCACCGCCGTCATGTTCGACGAGCAGGTGTCCCTGCTCAAGCCGGGTGCCACCGCCTTCGACCTCAAGTCCACCGAGTGGACCCTGGCCGCGGGCCACTCCCTCGCCGTGGAGGTCGGCACCGTCCAACCGGGCGGCGACTGGATCGACACCCCCACCCACGACACGATCACCGTCACGGCCGCCGGCCTCGACCTGGCCTTGGACGACCCGGCCGACGACACCCCCACCCAGGGTGACCGGGCCCCGTACCTCGACCTCTACCTGGCGGGCTACACCCGCCCCCTGCCCGCGGGGCCGGTCACGTTCACCCTGCCCTGACCTGGGACGACCGCTTGCCCCGGCCGCTCGGCCGGGGCAAGCGGTCTCAGTCGGCGCGCGGGGTGAGCAGGCGCATGGCGAGGTCGCCGTAGAGGGTGGGGCGGACGGCACCGGGGGCTATCCAGCGGAACAGGCCCAGGCCGACGGCCAGCCCGTAGAGGCCCAGGGCCAGTTCGCCCGGGTCCACGTCGTCGGCCGCGTCCGAGGTCGCCTCGATCAGGGAGCGGATCGTCTTGGGCAGGTGGGCGACGCGGGCGAGGAAGCCTGCCCGCAGCTCGGGGTCGCGGGCGGCGAGCACGGCGAACTCGACGTGCAGCAGGAAGCGGTCGGAGTCCTCGGCGAGCAGGGCCTCGCTCAGCCGCGTCAGGGCGCGGACCCGGTCGACCGGGGCGCCGGGGGTGGCGGCGTGCTCGTCGGACAGGGCGGTGGCGAGGTCGCGGACGCGCTGTTCGAACAGCTCGAGGAACAGCTCCTGCTTGCCGGAGAAGTGCGTGTAGAGGGCGCCGTGGGTGTAGCCGGCCTCCTCGGCGATCTCGGCGACCGACGCGGCGGCGTACCCGCGGCGGGCGAAGACGCGGCCCGCCGCGGCCAGGACGTCCTGCTTGGTCTGCGCGGCGCGTTCGACGCGACTGGGACGCGGCAACGCGACCTCGCTCTGGCCGGGGACGGGGATTTCCGACACTAACCCACGATCCGGCCCGACACCCGGAGCGATAGATTATGCTCCCAATTCAGATTGCAGTCACCATCTCAAGGTGAGGGGTCGGCATGATCGAGTCGGGGGCGCGTGGGCCGGGGCTGGGCGACGAACGCCTGGTCGGCGGGTTGGACGAGGTCGAGCGCCGGTGGCTGGCAGGCGGCGTGGCGGTGGAACCGGACGCGGCCCGGCGGGCCGCCGCGGCGTGCCGCAGCCAGCTCGCCAGGATCGACGAGGCCCTGGCGACCGCGCGCGGGCTGGCCCAGGAGAGCCGCTTCGGCGACTGCGCGGTCGGCACGGCCCTGCGCGACAAGTTCGCCGCGAAGGCCACCGGCGGCCCCGCCTCCCTGGTGGCGCTGCTCAGCCGCAGCCGCGACCTGCTGGCGGTCATGGCCGAGCGCTACGACCGGACCGCCGAGGGCTACTCCGACGTCGAGGAGCAGACCGCCGACCGGATGCGGTCGCTGACCGGGCGGGTGGGCTGATGGACGCCGTGGAGCGCGCGCTGCTGCCGGTGCTGGAGATCCAGTCCGCGCTGGTCGGCACGGACGGCCCGACCGCCCGCGCGGCCAGGGAGCAGGCCGCGGCGGCGCGGACCGCCTGCGGCGGGGCCGTGCACGAGGACCTGTCCCGGCTGGGCGACCGGCGGGCCGACGCGGCGGGCGCGGGCTACGACGCGCCGTCGATCACCGACCTGGACGACTGGCGGGCGTGGGAGCTGGAGGAGCTGCACGCCATGGTCGACGGCGTCAGCGCCGAGGCGCTCGACGCCGAGGGCGAGCGCTGGCAGGCGCTCGGCGCGGCGCTGGCCGACGGGTTCGGCGCGTTCGCCAGGGAGATCACCGAGGCCGTCGACGAGCGGTGGGATGGCGCGGCCGCCGCGGCGGCGGCGACCACCACCGCGGCCTTCGCCGAGTGGGGCGCGCGGCTGGGCGCCGCGGTCGACGGGACCGGGGCGCGCATCCGGCAGGCGGCGACGGCGGTCGAGATGACCAAGCTCAACCTGCCGCGGCCGCAGGAGTTCAACTGGCAGCGGATGCTGGTGGTGGCGGGCGAGGGCGCGCTGGTCGGCGGGGTGGCCGGGGCGG
>NZ_WHOL01000015.1 GCF_009745975.1 Actinokineospora pegani
TCCTCGCGTTCGGAACGCTTCCACGCCCCGATCTCCGCGGCCACCATCACCACGCACGACCCCACAGCCCACACGCTGGGCTAAGTAAGCGGCATTGCCCTTGAGGTGTGGCGGGGTTTGATGTCGCGCGGGAGTGGGCGCGGAGGTGATCGGGCCGGTTGGCTGGGGTGCCGGGAGCGCAGCGGGGTGGGGTGGGTGGTGTTGTGCCTGCCGCGCGGGCGTTCGTGACAGCGGCGTTCCGGTCGTGGTCGGTTGATCGATCACCGGCGGCCGCTGGTGCGCAACCGGGGTCAGCCTGCCGCGTGAGGGGCGTCCTCGCCGATGATCAAGCTGCTGGTCAGTGCTTCGTGAGCCACGGCACGACGAGGTCCAGGAAGGCTTCGGGCCGTTCGAAGGCGGGCAGGTGCGCCGCGCCGTCGACGAAGTGGACCGGGGCGTTGGTCAGGTGGCCGATGTCCTCGGCGACCGCCGCGGCCATGATCGGGTCTTGGCCGCCGTGCACCACCAGCGCGTCGAGGTCCAGGGCCCGCAGCGTCTCCCGGGCGTCGGGCCGCGCCGCCATGGCCTTGGCGTACCAGGCCACCGTCTCCGGTGACTGGTCCTCGATGATCTGGCGCAGTTCGGGGTCCTCGGCGGTGAGCAGGTTGGGGATCATGAAGTCCGCCAGCCACGAGAGCCCCTGCTCCGCCGACGCCCGGCGCACGACCTCGGCGCGGGTGGCGCGGGCCTGTTCCGAGTCGGCCACCGCCTGCGTGCCGGTGAACACCGCCCGCGAGACCCGCTCCGGCGCCAGCCGCAGCATGGCCATCAGCACGTAGCCGCCCAGCGCCGCCGCGACGACGGTCACCCGGTCCAGGCCGCGGTCGTCGAGCAGGCGGACGACCTCGGCGGCCACCGTGTCGAGGGAGGGCTCGGTGGTGGGCAGGGGGGAGCCGCCCCAGCCGGGGAGGTCGGGGGCGAGGAGTTCGGCGTGGGTGGAGAGGGGCTCGCGGACGCGGTCCCAGAAGCGGGAGTCGAGGGGGAAGGGGTGCAGCAGGATGATCGTCTCCATGGGCCCCAGTATCACCGCCGGTCGGTGAGCCAGGGGACGACCAGCTCCAGGAAGGCCTCGGGCCGCTCGAAGGCGGGCAGGTGCGCCGCGCCGTCGACGAAGTGGACGGGGGAGCTGGTCAGGTGGCCGATGTCCGCGGCGGCCTCCCGGGGCATGATCGGGTCGTTCGCGCCGTGCACCACCAGCGCGTCGAGGTCGAGCGCGCGCAGCGTCTCGCGGGAGTCCGGCCGCGAAGCCATCGCCCTGGCGTACCAGGCGACCGTGGCGGCAGGCTGGGCGTCGACGACCCGGCGCAGCTCGGGGTCCTCGGCGGTGAGCAGGTTGGGGAGCATGGCGTCGGCGAGCCAGCCCGTGCCCTCCCGCTCGGCCCGCAGCGCCATCTCCTCGCGGCCCGCGCGCGCCTGGTCGGTGTCGGCCGTCGCCTTGGTCCCGGTGAACAGCGCCCGGCCGACCCGCTCCGGGGCCAGCCGCAGCATGGCCATCAGCACGTAGCCGCCGAGGGACGCCCCGGCGAGGGCCACCCGGTCGGCGCCGAGGTCGTCGAGCAGGCGCACGACCTCGGCCGCCACCACCTCGAGGGACGGCTCGGCGTCGGGCAGGGGCGTGCCGCCGAAGCCGGGGAGGTCCAGGGCGACGACCTCGGTGCGGGTGGCCAACGGGGCCCGCACGCGGTCCCACATCCGGGAGTCGAGTGGGAAGGCGTGCAGCAGGATCAGCGGTTCCACGGTGCCCAGTCTCACCCGTGCACGCGGGTCACCGCCGCGTCAGTGCCCAGCTCGGCCCGGTCGCCGGGGTTGGCGTGGTAGTGCCGGACGGCCTTGAGGACCAGCCGCTGGTCGACTGTGACGGTGCGCATGGCGATCACGAAGGCCAGGTCGGGGGCGAACCTCGCCGCGGTGCCGCGCAGCCTGCTCCCGGCGGCGTCGCGGGGGGTCGCGGCGACGCCGAGGTAGTTGTGGGTCAGGGCGCCCTTGGACTTGCCCATGCGCAGGACCACCGGGCGGACGTCGGTGATCTGCTCCCAGCGCACGGTCACCGTCGGCGGGAACCAGGCGAGCGTCATGCCCTCGGGGGAGAGCAGCAACCCGTTGTGCCCCTTGGGCTTGCGCAGGGCGAACACGCCGGAGGCGGACAGCAGCAGGCCGATCAGCGCGGCGGCCACGCCGGCCACGACCCCGAAGGACGCCCCGCCGGTGAGGCCCCAGGCGGCCAGGCCGAGCAGCGCCAGACCGACGAGCAGCAGGATGACCCCGGCCTGGGTCTTGGCCTGGCGCACGGGGATGAGCAGGCCCTGCCTGCCGTCGACCTCCGCGCTCACCGCGCGGCCGGTGGGAGCGGGCTCCTGGTCGCGCCAGGTGTGGGGAGAGGTGGTCATGGTGACAATGCAAGCGCACGCGGGAGCGGCTCACAACGCCGCACCCGATAGTCGCTGGTCAACTGTCCTTGATCTCCGCGATCAGCGCGTCGGCGGCCTGGTAGGGGTCCAGGTCGCCCGCCATCACCCGCTTGGCGAGCCGGTCGAGGCTGTCGCCGCCGTGCAGGTCCACGAGGCGGGCGCGCAGCGACTCCAGGGCGATCGCCTCGACCTCGGTCCGGGCCCGCACCACGCGCCGCTCGGCGAGCTCGCCGTGGGCGGTGAGCCACTCCCGGTGCGACCCGATGGCCTCGATGACGCCCTCGACGCCCTCGCCGCGGGCGGCGACGGTCTTGCGGATGGGCTGGCGCCAGCTCGGGCCGCGCAGCTCGCGGCGGCCCAGGGAGATCATGTACTTGAGCTCGCGGACGGTGGTGTCCGCGCCGTCGCGGTCGGCCTTGTTCACCACGAACACGTCGGCGATCTCCAGGATGCCCGCCTTGGCGGCCTGGATGCCGTCGCCCATGCCGGGGGCCAGCAGCACCAGCGTCGTGTCGGCCAGCGACACCACGTCCACCTCGGACTGGCCGACGCCGACGGTCTCGATGAGGACCACGTCGAAGCCCGCGGCGTCCATGACCCGCAGCGCCTGCGGGGTCGCCCAGGCCATGCCGCCGAGGTGGCCGCGGGTGGCCATGGACCGGATGAACACGTCCGGGTCGGTGGCGTGGTCCTGCATCCGGATGCGGTCGCCGAGCAGGGCGCCGCCGGAGAACGGCGAGGACGGGTCGATGGCCAGCACGCCGACCCGCTTGCCCAGGGCGCGGTAGGCCGACACCAGGGCCGAGGTGGTCGTGGACTTGCCCACGCCGGGGGAGCCGGTGAGGCCGATGACCTCGGCGCGGCCGGTGTGCGGGGCCAGTGCGGCGGCCACCTCGCGCAACTGCGGGCTGGCGTCCTCGACCAGGTCGCTCACATCGAGCAGGCGGGCCAAGCTCAGGCCTTGGGGACCGAGATGATCAGGGCGTCGCCCTGGCCACCGCCGCCGCACAGCGCGGCCGCGCCGACACCGCCGCCGCGGCGCTTGAGCTCGTAGGCCAGGTGCACCACGAGGCGGGCGCCGGAGGCGCCGATCGGGTGACCCAGCGCGATCGCGCCGCCGTTGACGTTGACGATGTCCTCGGCCACGCCCAGCTTGTCGGTCGAGACGACGCCGACCGCGGCGAAGGCCTCGTTGATCTCGACCAGGTCCAGGTCGCCCTCGGTCAGGCCCTGCTTGGCCAGCGCCGCCTTGATCGCGTTCGACGGCTGCTCGTGCAGGCTGGCGTCCGGCCCGGCCACGACGCCGTGCGCACCGATCTCGGCGATCCAGCTCAGGCCCAGCTCCTCGGCCTTGGACTTGCGCATGACCACCACGGCCGCGGCGCCGTCGGAGATCTGCGAGGCCGACCCGGCGGTGATGGTGCCGTCGGAGGCGAACGCCGGGCGCAGCTTGCCCAGGCTCTCGGCGGTGGTCTCGCCGCGCACGCCCTCGTCGGTGTCGAACACGACCGGGTCGCCCTTGCGCTGCGGGATCGACACCGGCGCGATCTCGTCGGCGAAGCGGCCCTCGGCGATGGCCTTGGCCGCCTTCTGGTGCGAGGCGGCGGAGAAGGCGTCCTGCTGCTCGCGGGTCAGGCCGTAGCGGGTGTTGTACTTCTCCGTCGACGAGCCCATGGCGACCTGGTCGAACGCGCAGAACAGGCCGTCGTAGGCCATGTGGTCCTGCAGGGTCACGTCGCCGTACTTGAAGCCCGAGCGCGACTTGGGCAGCAGGTGCGGCGCCTGGGTCATCGACTCCTGGCCACCGGCGACGACGATGTCGAACTCACCCGCGCGGATGAGCTGGTCGGCCAGCGCGATGGCGTCGAGGCCGGACAGGCAGACCTTGTTGATGGTCAGCGCCGGGACCTCCATCGGGATGCCCGCGGCGACGGCGGCCTGGCGGGCGGGGATCTGGCCCGCGCCCGCGGTCAGCACCTGGCCCATGATCGTGTACTGCACCTGCTCCGGCGCGACACCGGCCCTCTCCAGCGCCGCCTTGATGGCGACGCCGCCGAGCTGGGCGCCGGTGAAGTCCTTGAGCGACCCCAGGAGTCGGCCGACGGGCGTGCGTGCCCCGGCGACGATGACGGTTTCGGACACGGCGGTCTCCTAAGCGGCTCTTGCGCACCGGACGGGAGCGGTCCGGGCAAACGGATAAAGCGCGCGGCGAACGTGCGTTAACGGGGACCATACCCGCGTGTGACGGGTTCGCCACGATGCTGTGTGAGTAGCCGCACAGCAAAGAGTTACCGATGGGTAGGTCGCGCGTATCGTGCTCGCCCATGAGCGAAGCACTGGTGCCGCACGTGGTCGCGATCGACCACGTCGGCGTTGCCGTGCCGGACCTCGACGCCGCGATCGCGTTCTACCGCGACCACTTCGGCCTCGAGTCCGTGCACGAGGAGGTCAACGAGGAGCAGGGCGTGCGCGAGGCGATGCTGCGCGCCCCCGGGGACGACGGGACCGGCACCGCGGTGCAGCTCCTGGCCCCGATCAACGAGAGCTCGACGATCGCCAAGTTCATCGGCCGCAACGGCCCCGGCCTGCAGCAGCTCGCCTACCGGGTGGCCGACGTGGAGTCGACCTCGGACGCGCTGCGCGCCAAGGGCCTGCGCCTGCTCTACGACAAGCCCAAGCGCGGCACCTCCGACAGCCGCGTCAACTTCGTCCACCCCAAGGACGCGGGCGGCGTGCTCGTCGAATTGGTGCAACCCGCGGAAAACCACTGACCGAATAGCGGAAAACGCGCCCCGATCCCCACCGGGAACGCGCTTTTTCCCGGCTGAATCGAATCACCCGGTCCCGGGTCGAAACAGTCCGAATTGCCCACCCGCCGCCCGGCTCACGAGGCCGGCGCCGCGTCGAGAGCGATCCCCTGGCGGAACAACCGCCCGCGCCCATGGCCGCCGCGCGCCCTGAGCCCCCCGGCGCCGCAGGCGGGAACCCGGTCCCGGATCGGCGAAACCCGGTCCCCGCCGGGGAGTCCGAGTCCTCACCGGACGGACGGGGTGTCGCACCCGTACTCCGGGTGCACTGGGTCACACCGCTGGCGCTGAATCGCTACTCATAAGTAACATCGCTTGACCTGGGCGTGGAAACCCGGGTGACGAACCGATTGCCTCCAGGAGGTACCGCCGTGCAGAAGATCCTCGACGCCATCCAGAACGACGAGCTGGATGCGATCGGCAGCCTGCCGGTCCCCGAGTCATACAAGGGGATCACCGTGCACGCCGACGAGGCCGAGATGTTCCAGGGCCTGCAGTCGTGGGAGAAGGACCCGCGCAAGTCGCTGCACCTCGACGAGGTCGCGACCCCGGAGCTCGGTCCCGGCGAGGCGCTGGTCGCCGTGATGGCCTCGGCCATCAACTACAACACCGTGTGGACCTCGATCTTCGAGCCGGTGTCCACCTTCAGCTTCCTCAAGCGCTACGGCAAGCTCTCGCCGCTGACCAAGCGCCACGACCTGCCCTACCACGTGGTCGGCTCCGACCTCGCGGGCGTCGTGCTGCGCACCGGCCCCGGCGTGCACACCTGGAAGCCCGGCGACGAGGTCGTGGCGCACTGCCTCAACGTCGAGCTGGAGTCGCCCGACGGCCACAACGACACGATGATGGACTCCGAGCAGCGCATCTGGGGCTTCGAGACCAACTTCGGCGGCCTCGCCGAGATCGCCCTGGTCAAGTCCAACCAGCTCATGCCCAAGCCGGACCACCTGACCTGGGAAGAGGCCGCGTCCCCCGGTCTGGTGAACTCCACCGCCTACCGCCAGCTCGTGTCGGTCAACGGCGCCAACATGAAGCAGGGCGACACCGTCCTGATCTGGGGCGCCTCCGGCGGCCTGGGCTCCTACGCCACCCAGTTCGCGCTCAACGGCGGCGCCATCCCGATCTGCGTGGTCTCCAGCCCGGAGAAGGCCGAGATCTGCCGCAAGATGGGCGCGGAGCTGATCATCGACCGCAACGCCGAGGGCTTCAAGTTCTGGAAGGACGAGAACACCCAGGACCCCAAGGAGTGGAAGCGCCTCGGCGCCAAGATCCGCGAGCTCACCGGCGGCGAGGACCCCGACATCGTCTTCGAGCACCCGGGCCGCGAGACCTTCGGCGCCTCGGTGTACGTCGCCCGCAAGGGCGGCACCATCGTCACCTGCGCGTCGACCTCGGGCTACATGCACGAGTTCGACAACCGGTACCTGTGGATGAACCTCAAGCGCGTCATCGGCTCGCACTTCGCCAACTACCGCGAGTCCTACGAGGCCAACCGCCTGATCGACAAGGGCCTGATCCACCCGACCCTGTCGAAGGTCTACAGCCTCGAGGACACCGGCCAGGCCGCGCTCGACGTCCACAAGAACGCCCACCAGGGCAAGGTCGGCGTGCTGACGCTGGCCCCCGAGGAGGGCCTGGGCGTGCGCAACCCGGAGAAGCGCGCCAAGCACATCAACGAGATCAACCGCTTCCGCGGGGTGTGAGTCTCCCCCGGGTGGCGCCGGCCTGCCCCGGCGCCACCCGGGTGTCTTGTGCTCCGTGCACGTCGAACGGTGGGGATTCGGCCACTTGCCCTGAAGGGGTGGTGGCAGGACAGGTAGCGTGAGCGCATGGCTTTGGGCGAGGACCGCGATCTCGTGCCGCTGGGCGCCGGGTTCGACATCATCAAGCGGGGCTACAGCCGCGCGCAGGTCGACGAGCACCTGGAACGGCTCGACGCGGACCTGCAGCTCCTGCACGCCGACCGCAACGCGGCCGTGTCGCAGGCCAGTGACCTGGCCAAGCAGCTCGAGGACGCGCGCAACCAGATCGACGACATGCGCGGCCAGATCGACCGGCTGTCGCTGCCGCCGACCACCCTCGAGGGCCTCAGCGAGCGCCTGCAGCGGATGCTGCGCCTGGCCACCGAGGAGGCCGAGGAGACCCGCCGCCGCGCGGGCGCCGAGGCCTCGCACATCCGCGCCCAGGCCGAGGCCGACGCCCAGGTCCTCAAGCAGCGCTACGACAAGATGACCGCCGACCTCGAGGCCCGCCGCATCGCGATGGAGAAGGAGCACCGCGGCGTCATCGACAAGGCCCGCGCCGACGCCGACCAGATGGTCGGCCGGGCCCGCGCCGAGGCCACCCGCATCGAGACCGAGTCCGAGGCCCGCCGCACGCAGGTCGAAGAGGACTTCGAGATCGCCATGGCGGGCCGCCGCACCGACTCCATGCGCCAGCTCGCCGAGCGCGAGGCCACCTCCAAGGCCGAGGCGGAACGCCGCGTCCGCGAGGCCACCGACGAGGCCAACCGCCGCCGCCACGACGCCATCACCGAGGCGACCGCCAGGCTCCAGGAGGCCACCACCGAGGCCCACCGCCGCGTCCGCGAGGCCACGGAGGAGTCCAACCGCCGCATCAGCCACGCCACCAACCGCGTGGCCGCCCTGCGCCAGCTCCGCGCCAAGGTCGCCGACCAGCTCATCTCGGCCAGGGACCTGATCGCCGACGCGCACGTCCAGTTGGCGGACGCGGCCCCGGTCCTGGACCCGCTGCCGGAAGAGCGACTGGCCGCCCACCCGGTGGTCGACGGGTCGCCCGCGGACAACTCACCCACCCGGACGATGGCGCGCCCGGAGGGCGAGGACAAGCCGGACGCCGTGGCCGGACCGCCCAAGGAGCACTGGGAGCCCGCCGAGGTGGCCGCCGACGCGGATGGCTCGGCGCGGACCCAGCACCTCAGCAGGCCGTCGCCGGTGCAGCGGTCTGCTCACCGTCCCTGACTGGGCGTTGTCGGGGGAGCGATCGGGCCGCCGACCTGGTGGCCGGTGGGGTGATCGCGGATAGCTCACCCGTTCGTGTGGTGTCGCGCTCGGAGGGCGAATCGTCCATGGAGCGCTGGAGCCCGCTGGCGCGGGTGGCTCGGCGCGGACTCAGCAGTCGTTGTCTGTACAACGGCCTGTTCACCGATGTCGGCGGAGCGATTGGCCGCCAACTCGTGGGTTGACTGCGGATAGCTCACCCATCCGGATGGTGTCGCGTTCGGAGGGTGCGGACAAGGCGGGACGCTCGTGGAGCGCTGGAGTCCGCTGGTGCGGGCGGCTTGGCGCGGACTCAGCAGCTCAGCGGTCGTCGCTGGCGCGGCGGTCCGCTCACCGGCCCTGGTCTGGGGTCGTTGCTGGTTCGCTGTGGATCGTTTTCGGGTTGTCCACAGGCATGATCGACTTCGGGGTGGGGGCGGGGTTTCGCCGGTAGAATGGGCTGAGGGGTGCCCCCAGTGGCAATGCCACTTACTTAGCCCAGCGTGGGGGCGTGCGTGGTGATGGCGGCCGCGGAGATCGAGGTGTGGAAGCGTTCCGAACGCGAGGACACCGCACGACCGTGCCTGTCGATCACACCCTGGTTCGG
>NZ_WHOL01000016.1 GCF_009745975.1 Actinokineospora pegani
TCCCGCAGCCGGTTCCGCAGCTCCACCGACGTCAACGAGTCGAACCCGGCCTCCTTGAACGGCACGTCGGCGCGGACGTCCTCCGGCCCGGAGTGCCCGAGCACGACCGCGACCTGACCGCGGACCACGTCCACGAGCAGCGCCTCCTGCTCGTCGGGCAGCAGCCCGAGCAGCCGAGCGGCCAGCCCGTCGTCTCCCGCGATCCGCTGCCCCAGCCCCTCCCGCAGGTGCCGCGCGAGCACCGCCGGGGTCGGGTAGTCGAACACCAACGTCGCGGGCAACTTCAACCCGGTCCGCTCCCGCAGCCGGTTCCGCAGCTCCACCGAC
>NZ_WHOL01000017.1 GCF_009745975.1 Actinokineospora pegani
CGGTGTCCTCGCGTTCGGAACGCTTCCACGCCCCGATCTCCGCGGCCACCATCACCACGCACGCCCCCACAGCCCACACGCCGGACTAAGTAAGCGGCTCTGCCCCCAGTGGTGGTGGGGTTTGGTGTCGCGCGGGCGGGCGAGATTTGGCGTTGCGGTGGGTGGAGAGGGTTTGGTGCCGCACCGGACCGGGTTCGTCGCAGCGCTAGGCGCACAGGGTCTGGTGTGGCGGGGTTCCCGCCGCACTGGGCGGGCAAGGTTTGCTGCCGCACTCGGTGGGCGGGGTTCCTCGTCGCACCGGGCTGACAGGGTTTGGTCTCGTGTGACGGGCGTTGGTGTCGCCCCGGACGAAAGGGGCTGAAGTCGCACCCAGCAGGGCGGGGTCCTCATCGCGTCGGGCGGGCAAGGTTTGCTGCCGCACTGGGCAGGCGAAGGCTGGCTGGGGTGGGCGAGTTCGGGTCAGGCTGTCGTGTTGTCGGTCGGGGTGGTCGTCTGTTCTGGGGTCGCGGCGCTGGCTGGTTGGGGGGTGTACTCGGTCACGCCGTCGGAGGTGGTGGGTTTCAGGGTGCCGCGGGTGACCAGGACGTCGAGGTGGGCGGCGGTTTCGCCGATGGCCAGGACCTGGTTGAACAGGTCGAGGGTGTCGAAGGCGCGGTGGTGGCGGGTCCAGCCGAGGCGGCGGGCGGTGTCGGCGGCGGTGGTGGCGCCGGAGCGGGTGGCCTCGAGGGTGGCGGCCAGGCGCTCCTCGTGGTGGATCAGGAGTTCGTCCACGCGGTTGTGGACGCTGGGGGCAACGGGGCCGTGGGCGGGGAGCAGGACCATGTCGGGGTAGGTGCGCATGAGGCGCAGGGAGTCCATGTAGTCGCCGAGGGGGAGGGTGGCCCTGGCGGGCTCGAAGCCGATTGACGGGGTGATGTGCGGGAGCACGTGGTCGCCCGCGAACAGGGCGCCCGCGGCCTCGTCGACGAAGACCACGTGGCCCCGGGTGTGGCCGGGGGTCGGCACGGCGCGCAGCACCCGGTCGCCGACCTCGATGTCGCACACGCCGGAGATCCACTCGTCCGGCGGCTCGTAGCTGTAGTCGCGTTGGCCCGCGGAGTCCATGGCGGCGCGCAGCTTCTCCACCAGGTCCTGGGCACCCCACGCCCGCAGGTCGCTGACCTGCTGCTGGGCCTTGCCCGCGAGGACGAGTTCGATGTTGGGCTGCTCGCCCGCACCGAGGGCGATCCGCGACCCGAACAGCCGCCGCAGCTCGACGGCCAGGGTGTAGTGGTCGCGGTGCATGTGCGTGACCAGGAACCGCTCGACGTCGCCCAGCTCGTGCCCGATGGAGGCGAGCGCGGACTCCAGGGCCGCGCGGGCCTCCCGCAGGCCCCACCCGGAGTCGATGAGGACCAGTCCGGTGGGCGTGGCGATGCTGTAGACGTTGACCGCGTGCAGGCCGTCGTTCGGCAGCGGCAGCGGGATGCGGTGCACCCCGGGCGCCACCTGGTGCGCGCCCGGCTCGGTCCACGGCCCGGTCCTCGCCGCCATGCCGCCTCCTTGTTGGTTGCTTACCGCAACCTATCAAGTCAGACGGCGATCGCGATCGCCGCGACCACGAGCCCGCTGCCGGTCAGCCATCGCCCTTCGAACCCGCGCAGCCGCTCGCCCTTGACGACCGGCCCCTCCACCAGCAGTTCCGCGGTGAAGGTCCCCGCCGGGTCGAACCGCAACCGGGCGTCGGAGAAGCCGAGCCACTCGCGGGCCAGCGGGAACCACGCCTTGTAGACGCTCTCCTTGGCCGTGAACAGCAGCTTGTCCCACAGCACGTCCGGGTGCGCCGCCGCCAGCTCGGCGAGGTGCACGCGCTCGTCGGGCAGGGTGACCGCGTCCTCCACCCCCTCCGGCAGCGCCACGTGCGGCTCGGCGTCGATGCCGACGGTGATGATCTCGCTGGCGTTGGCCAGCACCGCCGCCCGGTACCCGGCGCAGTGCGTCATGCTCCCGACCACGCCCTCCGGCCACTGCGGGGCGCCGCGCTCACCGGGGATGATCGCCACGGGCGGCCGCCCCAGCCGCGCCAACGCCTGGCGGGCGCAGTGCCGCACCGTCGTGAACTCCCGGCGCCGCTTCCCCACCGCCTTCGCCACGACGGGCTCTTCCTCGGGCAGGAGCACGGCCTCGGGTGGGTCGTCGTAGGCCTCAACGGCCGCGATGGCGGCGGGCAGGATCTTCTCGATCACGGGCGGACGATAGTCGTTGGCGCCGCGCGGTGGGGACAACTCCGCCGGAGATCACGTGCACGAGCCCGACAAGGGGTGACCGGTGGTCCCCGCCGCGGCTCAGCCGGTCTCGCCCAGCTCCGGCGGGATGGCGTTGCGGTCGGCGGTCTTGGCCTGCTCGCGGACCATGATCCCCTGCAGGATCATGCGCTCCTTGTTGGAGAACTTGGGGTGGCAGGTGGTGAGCGTGATCAGCTTGCGCCGCTGCGACTCGGGCACCGCGGAGTCGGAGTTGCCCGGCACCGGCGCGATGACGTCGCTCTGCTGGGGGGTGACGATCTGCCGCCCGGTCGCGGCGTTGTACGCGCCGGTGAGCGGCTCGACCTTCTCGCCGCCGTCCTTGCCCGCGCACAGCGGGTCGGACGCCTTCGCCGACCAGTTCGTCGCGTCGCGGCCCACCGGCAGCAGCCGGTAGACGAACCAGCTCGTCTGCGTCTCGACCACCATGGCGTCGCAGGACTCGAGCAGGTCGAGGTCGTTGAACGGCGCGCCCTTGCCCACCCGGTGCCCGGCGACGGCGAAGTTGCCCGGCTGCCCCGGCAGCGCGGAGTTCTTGTAGTGCCCCGGCCCGATCTCCAGGTCGGCCTCGGTCGTGCCCTCGACGACGGTGAAGTTGTAGTCCTCGCCCAGCGCCGGGATGTAGAGCTTCGCCATCCCCTCGCCGTCAGCGAACTGGAACTTCTGCTGCCGCTCCGGCCCGTCGTCGAGCGCCGGGCTGTCCCACTGCTCGTCGAGCGCGGAGGTCACGTCGTTCTGCTTGCTCGCCGAGATCAGGTCGGTGATCCACACCTCGTAGATGACGAACAGCAGCACGACCATCCCCAGGGTGACCATGGCCTCCCCGGCCACCATGATCGCCTTCGCGGCCCGGTTGCGCTTCGGCTCGTCCCCGGGCTCGTCCTCGAGCTCGTCGTCGTAGTCCTCGTCGTCGTAGTCCTCGTCATCGTCGTAGTACTCATCGACGTCCTGCTCATCCGACGGCGCCACCGCCGGAGCCTCGACCTGCTTGGGCGCGATCCGCTCCGTGGGCGGGTCGACCTGCGGCCGCACCACCGGGATCACCTCGGTGACCGGCGCGATCACCTCGGTCCGCGCCTCCGGCAGCACGAGCTCCCCGTCGGGCCCGTTGATCTCAGTGGGCCCATCGATGGTCCCCTCGACCCGCCGGCGCCTGCCACCGGGCCGCGTCGGCGCCGCCGCGGGCGGCACCCCGTCGGGGCGGTGACGGCGGCCGGTGTTGAGACCGGGGTCGGGGTTCGCGGTGGGCGTTTCCCGGGAGTGGCTCTGGGGTGCGCGCCGCGCCGGAGCGGGCGCGCCGGAGCGCGTGCGGCTGTCGGCAGGTGGGCGGGCCTGGTCGGCGGGGTGGGGGGGCTGGGCTGGGAAGCCGCCTTCGCGGGTGTGGCCGTTGGGACCGCGCCGCCCGGCGGGTGCGGGGTAGGCGCCGGGCTCGGCCGGGAGACCGACCGTGCCGACGTGCCCGTTGGCACCGCGCCGCTCGGCGGGTGGCGGGTGGGCGTGGGAGTCAGCCGGGTCGGTCGGAAGACCGCCCTCACGGGTGTGGCCGTTGACGCCGCGCCGCCCGGCGGGCGGCGGGTAGGCGCCAGCATCGACTGGGGGACGTCCCGGGGCGGACACAGAACCGACCTCGCGGGCGTGGCCGTTGACACCGCGCCGCCCGGCGGGCGGCGGATGGGCATTGGTGTCGGCCGGGGGGTAGCCCGAGTCGACCGGAGCATGGCCGTTAGCGCCACGCCCAGCAGGCGGCGGGTAAGCACCAGCATCGGCCGGGGGGTAGCCCAAGTCGGTCGGAGAAGCGGCCTCGCGGACATGACCGTTGGCACCGCGCCGCCCGGCAGGCGGCAGGTAGGCGCCGGTGTCGGCCGGGGGGTAACCCGAGTCGACCGGAGCATGGCCGTTGGCACGACGGCGCCCGGTGGGCGGCGGGGGTGCACCGGCATCGGCCGGAGGGTGACCCGGATCGGCTGGAGGACCGCCCTCACGGGCGCGGCCGTTGACACCTCGCCGACCCGTGGGCGGCGGGTAAGCACCAGCATCGGCCGGGGGGTAGCCCAAGTCGACCGGAGAAGCGGCCTCACGAACATGACCGTTGGCACCACGCCGACCGACAGGCGGCGGATAGGCACCGGCATCGACCGGGGGGTAGCCCGAGTCGACCGGAAAACCATCCTCGCGGGCGTGGCCATTGGTACCGGGCGGGTAGGCAGCGGCATCCGCCAAGGAGTGACCCGAGTCAGCCGAAGACGCGGCCTCACGGGCGCGGCCGTTGGCACCGCGCGGCTCAGCAGGCGGTGGGTAAGCGCCGCTACCGATCGAGCGGGCCGGGGAATCGGCCTCACGACCATGGCCGTTGGTGCCGTGCCGCCCAGTGGGCGGTGGGTAGGCAGCGGCATCCGCCGGGGGATGACCCAGGTCGGGCAGGGAACCGGCCTCGCGGGCGTGGCCATTGGCACGACGCCGCCCCGAGGGGGGTGGGGGGTTGTCGTGGGGGGCTTGTCTGCCGTTGGGGGGCTGGGGGGCGCCCGCCTGGTTGGGCGCGGGGTGGGCACCCGTCCTCGGTTCAGCGCCCGCGCGGGGGTGGCCGTTTCCGACGGGCGGTGGATAGGTGCCCGGTTCTAACTGACCGCCCGTGCGGGCGCTGGGGTCTGGCTCGCCACCCGCGTGGGGCGGCACGTCCAGGTGGCCGCCCGCGCGCGAGTAGCCGTTGCGGCTGGGCAGCGCGTGCGCACCGGCGTCCCGCTGGCCGCCCGCGGCGGGCGGGGGGTGGGCGCCACGGCCCGGTTCGACCGCTGTGCGGGTGCGGGCGTTGGGCGGGCGTTGGGCGGCGGGGGTGGGCCTGCCGTCCGGGGGGCCGGGGTGGGTGGGAGGTGGGCGGTGCCTGTCGTCAGGTGCCACGTCGCCACCCCCTGTTGTCGATCGTCGGACGGATTCAGACTATGACGATAGGCGACGGGGCCGTTCGGGTGGTGTTAACCGAGTGGCATTGCACACTCCGGACATGGGCGAGGGTGGCTCAACTCAGGAAGCCGCGCAGGAGGGCGGCGGTTCCGGCGAGGTGCTCGGTCATGGCCGCCCTGGCGGCTGGGGGGTCGCCGTCGAGGATGGCGGTGATGACGGCGGTGTGCTGGTGGTCGGAGTGGTCGATGTTGGGTGGGAGCAGGGGGATGGCGTCGAGCAGGGCGTTGAGGCGGGTGCGGGCGTCGGCGACGGCCGCGGTGACCGAGGCGGCGCCGGTGGCCTCGGCGATGGCCAGGTGCAGGCGGGAGTCCCGGCGGCGGTAGTCGGCGGGGGCGGCTGTGGCGCAGTCGTCGAGGCTGGCTCGGAGGTGGCGGCGGGCGCGGGGTGGCAGGGCGCGGGCGGCGGCCTGTTCGGCGGCTCCCGGCTCCAGCACGGCGCGCAGCGTGAGCACGTCGGCCAGCTCCGCCGCCAGGTCGGCGGCAGGCTGCGGCGGAGGTGGCGGGTCGGGGGCGGCCCGCACGAACGTGCCCCCGTACCTGCCCCGCCGGGACTCGACGAACCCCGCCTCCTGCAACGCGCGCAGGGCCTCCCGCAGCGTCACCCGGCTGATGCCCAGCCGCACCGCCAGGTCCCGCTCGGCGGGCAGCCGGGTGCCGGGCGCGGCCACACCCAGCCGGATGGCCTGCAGCATCCGCTCGACGGTCTCCTCGAAGGCGTTCCCCGCGCGCACCGGGCGGAAGAACGCGGCGGCGAGCGGGTCCTCCGGCTTGTCAGAGGGGGGTGACATAGGCGCCGGAGATCCCGCCGTCGACCAGGAACTGCGAGGCCGTCATGAACGAGGAGTCGTCGCTGGCCAGGAAGGCCACCGCGGCGGCGATCTCCTCGGGCTCGGCGAAGCGGCCGAGCGGGATGTGCACCAGCCGGCGGGCGGCGCGCTCGGGGTCCTTGGCGAACAGCTCGCGCAGCAGCGGGGTGTTGACCGGGCCCGGGCACAGCGCGTTGACCCGGATTCCCTCGCGGGCGAACTGCACGCCCAGCTCCCGGCTCATCGCCAGCACCCCGCCCTTGGACGCGGTGTAGGAGATCTGCGAGGTCGCCGCGCCCATGACCGCGACGAACGACGCGGTGTTGATGATCGAGCCCTTGCCGCGGGCCCGCATGTGCTCGATGGCGTGCTTCGAGCACAGGTAGACCGAGGTCAGGTTGACCCGCTGGACCTTCTCCCACGCGTCGAGGCCGGTGGTGAGGATCGAGTCGTCCTCCGGCGGGGAGATGCCCGCGTTGTTGAACGCGACGTCGACCGAGCCGTAGGTGTCGGCGGCGGCCTGGAACAGCGCCCGCACCGCGTCCTCGTCGGTGACGTCGGTGCGCACGAACAGCCCGTCGACCTCGGCCGCCGCCGCGGCCCCGGTCTCCTGGTCGATGTCGGCGACGACGACCCGCGCGCCCTCCTCGGCCAACCGCCGCACCGAGGCCAAGCCGATCCCGCTGGCGCCCCCGGTGATCACCGCGACCCGGCCGTCCAACCGCTTGCCCATGCCTCTCCCCTGCTAGTCCGAGCTGATGAACACGTTCTTGACCTCGGTGAACCCGCCCGGCGCGTCCGGGCCGAGCTCGCGGCCGAAGCCGGACTGCTTGAACCCGCCGAACGGCGTCCAGTACCGGACCGAGGAGTGCGAGTTGACCGACAGGTTCCCGGCCTCGACCGCCCGCGAGACCCGCAGCGCCCGGCCGACGTCGCGGGTCCAGATCGACCCGGACAGCCCGTAGTCGGTGTCGTTGGCCAGCCGCACGGCGTCGTCCTCGTCGTCGAACGGCAGCACGGCCACCACCGGGCCGAACACCTCGTCGGTGACGGCGCGGTGGTCGGCGGGCACGCTCAGCACGGTCGGCGGGAACCAGAACCCGGGCCCGTCCGGGGCGCTGCCGCGCAGGACGACGTCGGCGTCGTCGACGTAGGAGGACACCTTGGCCAGGTGCGCCGCCGAGATCAGCGGCCCCATCTCGGTGGCATCGTCGCCCGGCGGCCCGACGACGACGGCGCGCACGGCGCCTTCCAGCGCGGCCATGAACTCGTCGTGGACCGACCGCTGCACCAGGACGCGGGAGCGGGCGCAGCAGTCCTGCCCGGCGTTGTCGAACACGGCGCCGGGGGCGGCCGCGGCGGCCTTGGCCACGTCGGCGTCGGCGAAGACGATGTTGGCGTTGTTGCCGCCCAGTTCCAGGGTGAACCGCTTCACCTGGGCCGCGCAGCCCGCCATGACCTTCTTCCCGACAGCGGTCGACCCGGTGAACACGACCTTGCGGACCAGCGGGTGGGTGACGAACCGCTCCCCCACGACCGGCCCCTCGCCGGGCAGCACCTGGAACACGTCGTCGGGGATGCCCGCGGCGCGCGCCAGCTCGGCGAGCCGCAGCGCGGTGAGCGGGGTCAGCTCGGCGGGCTTGAGCACGACGGTGTTGCCCGCGGCGAGGGCGGGCGCGAGGCCCCAGCCCGCGATGGGCATGGGGAAGTTCCACGGCACGATCACCCCGACGACGCCGAGCGGCTCGTGGAAGGTGACGTTGAGCCCGCCGGGGACGGGGATCTGCCTGCCGGACAGGCGTTCGGGGGTCGCGGAGTAGTAGGCGAGGACGTCTCGGACGTTGCCGGCCTCCCAGCGCGCGTTGCCGATGGTGTGGCCCGCGTTGGCGACCTCGAGCCGGGCCAGGTGCTCCCGGTCGGCGTCGACGGCCTCGGCGAACCGGCGCAGCAGCCGGGCGCGGTCGGCCGGGGCCACCGCGCGCCAGGCGGGGAAGGCCGCGTGCGCCCGTGCGATCGCCGCGTCGGTCTCCTCGGCGCTGACGGCCTCGACGGTGGTCAGGACCTCGGCGGTGGCCGGGTCGAGGACCTCCAGGGTGCTCATCTGCTGTCCCTCCTCGCTGGGGTGCGGCGCTGGGCGTGCGCGCGGGCGGCCTCGACCAGGGCGGCGAAGACCCGGAAGTCCTCGGCGTTCTGCTCCGGGTGCGACTGCAGGGCGAGCGCGAACGGCCGGTCGGGCAGTTCCAGGGCCTCGACCGTGCCGTCCGGGGCGGTGGCGGTGGGGACCAGGCCCGCGCCGAGCAGGTCGACCGACTGGTGGTGGTGGCACTGGACCTGCACGGCGGACCCGACGATGCCCGCGAGGCGGGAGTCGGGCGCCACGGCCAGGTCGAGCTTGCCGAAGGTGGCGACCTGCGGCTGGTGGTCGGTGGTGCCGACGACCTCGGGGGTGTGCTGGTGCAGGGTGCCGCCGAGGGCGACGTTGAGCAGCTGCATGCCCCGGCAGACCGCCAGCAGCGGCAGGTCGAGCTCCAGCGCGGCCTCGACCAGGGCGAGCTCCGCGTCGTCGCGGGCGGGCTGCGGGGTGCCGGTGGTGGGGTGCGGGGGCTGGCCGTAGCGGATGGGGTCGATGTCGGCGCCGCCGGAGAGCACCAGGCCGTCGAGCCAGTCGACGGTCTCGGCGCGCCAGTCGCCGATCGGCGGCAGCAGCACGGCGTTGCCGCCCGCGGCGGCGATGGACTCGACGTAGACCCGGTGCAGCACCACCGCCTCGGCCTCCCAGATGCCGAAGGTGGAGTGCTCCAGGTAGGTCGTCACCCCGATCACGGGGGGACGGCTACAACCGCTCGAAACCACGGACGCGCTCCCAGTCGGTCACCGCCGCGTCGAAGGCGGCCTGCTCGACCCGCGCGGCGTTGAGGTAGTGCTCCACCACGTCGTCGCCGAAGGCGGCGCGGGCCACCGCGGACGAGTCGAGCAGCTCGGCGGCCTCGCGCAGCGTGCGCGGGACCGTCGGCCTGCCGGAGGCGTAGGCGTTCCCGGTGAAGGCCTCCTCCAGCGGCAGCTCGTTGTCGATGCCGTGCAGGCCCGCCGCGATCAGCGCGGACACCGCCAGGTACTGGTTGACGTCGCCGCCGGGGACGCGGTTCTCGACCCGCAGCGAGGGCCCGTGGCCGACCACGCGCAGCGCGCACGTGCGGTTGTCCACGCCCCAGGCCACGGCGGTCGGCGCGAAGGAGCCCTCGGCGAAGCGCTTGTAGGAGTTGATGTTCGGGGCGAAGAAGTAGGTCAGCTCGCGCAGGCAGGCGAGCTGACCGGCGATGAAGTGCTCCATCAGCGGGGAGAAGCCGTGCGGCCCGTCGCCCGCCATCACCATGGGGTCCGCCGCGCCGTCGACCCCGCGCAGGCTGATGTGGATGTGGCAGGAGTTGCCCTCGCGGTGGTCGAACTTGGCCATGAAGGTCAGCGACCTGCCGTGCGCGGCGGCGATCTCCTTGGCCCCGGTCTTGTAGATCGAGTGGTTGTCGCATGTGGACAGCGCGTCGGTGTACTTGAACGCGATCTCGTGCTGGCCGGGGAAGCACTCGCCCTTGGCCGACTCGACGTGCAGGCCCGCGCCCGCCATGCCGCGGCGGATGTCGCGCAGCAGCGGCTCGACGCGGGAGGTGCCCAGCAGCGAGTAGTCCACGTTGTACCGGTTGGCCGGGGTGAGACCGGCGTACCCGGCGTCCCACGCCTTGTCGTAGGAGTCCTCGAAGACGATGAACTCCAGCTCGGTGCCCACGAACGCGCCCAGGCCGCGCTCGGCGAGCCGGTCGAGCTGGCGGCGCAGCACCTGCCGGGGGGAGACCGGGACCGGCCCGCCCGCGACCAGCTCCAGGTCGGCGACCACCAGGGCGGTGCCGGGCAGCCAGGGCAGCAGGCGCAGGGTGTCCAGGTCGGGCCGGAACACGAAGTCGCCGTAGCCGCTGTCCCAGGACGAGCTGGTGTAGCCGCCGACCGTGTTCATCTCCACGTCGACGGCGAGCAGGTAGTCGCAGCCCTCGGCGGCGTGGTCGAGCACCTCGTCGAGGAAGTGGCGCGCGGCGAACCGCTTGCCCTGCAGCCTGCCCTGCATGTCGGTCGCCGCGAGCAGGACGGTGTCCACCTCGTCGCGCTCGACCAGCTCCCGCAACCGCGGGACGGTCAACGGAGCGGCTGCCATGGCCACACCCCCAATGGTCGCCTGGTGATCCATTCACGCGTCCCCCGCATCCTGCTGGACAGCCCCGCCCACCCGCAACCGGCCGTCCACCGGCCGGACGGGCCACCCGGACGTGCCCCGTTTGGGTCTTGACCGACGAGCGCCCCCGTCGAAGACTGAATCGCTCGCGCGAAATGGACCGCCCTCGAGCCATTGGGGAACCGTCATGGCCAGCGACACCGCGCCCGACGCCGACTCCGCCCGCCTGCACTCGCTGGGCTACGCCCAGGAGTTGCGCAGGTCGATGTCGGGGTTCAACAACTTTGCCGTGTCGTTCACGATCATCTCGGTGCTGTCGGGCTGCCTGACGCTCTACGGGTTCGGCATGCGGACCGGCGGGCCGGTGGCGATGATCTGGGGCTGGCCGCTGGTCGGGGTGTTCGTGGTGCTGGTCGGCCTGGGCATGGCCGAGGTCTGCTCGAGCTACCCGACCGCGGGCGGGCTGTACTACTGGGCGGCGAAGCTGGCCCCGCGCAACGCCGCGGCGTGGGCGTGGTTCACCGGCTGGTTCAACCTCATCGGGCAGATCGCGGTCACCGCGGGCATCGACTTCGGCGCTGCGCTGTTCCTCAACGCCTTCCTCGACCTGCAGTTCGGCTTCGCCGCGACGCCGGGCAACACGATCATGCTGCTCGGGGTCATCCTCGTCGTGCACGGGCTGCTGAACACCTTCGGCGTGCGCGTGGTGGCGGTGCTCAACAACGTCAGCGTGTGGTGGCACCTGGTGGGCGTGCTGGTGATCGTGGGCGCGCTGGTCATCGTCCCGGACCAGCACCAGAGCGCGTCGTTCGTGTTCGGCCACTTCGCCAACTCGACCGGCTGGGCGTCGCCGATCTACGTGTTCCTGCTCGGCCTGCTGCTCGCCCAGTACACGCTGACCGGCTACGACGCCTCGGCGCACATGACCGAGGAGACCCGCGACGCCTCGGTGGCAGGCCCGCGCGGCATCGTCAACTCCATCCTGGTGTCGCTGGCGGCGGGCTGGGTCCTGCTCATCGGCCTGACCTTCGCCATCCAGGACTACGACGGCGCGGTGAACTCCGGGACCGGCGTGCCCCCGGCCCAGATCTTCATCGACGCCGTGGGGGCCACCGGCGGCAAGCTGCTGCTGCTCATCGCCATCGGGGCGCAGTTGTTCTGCGGCATGGCCGCGGTGACCGGCAACTCGCGGATGATCTACGCCTTCGCCCGGGACGGGGCCATCCCGGGGTCCCGCTTCTGGCACAGGATCAACAAGCGCACCCGGACGCCCACGAACTCGGTGTGGCTGGCCGCTGTCGGGGCCTTCGTGCTGGCTGTGCCGTACTTGTGGAGTGAGACCGCGTACGCGGCGGTGACGTCGATCGCGGTTGTGGGGCTGTACACGGCTTATGTCATCCCGATCTTCCTGCGGGTGCGGCAGGGGGACCGGTTCGAGCGCGGGCCGTGGCACCTGGGGCGGTGGGGGAAGCCGATCGGGGTCGTGGCGACGGGGTGGGTGTCGCTGATCTTCGTGCTGTTCATGCTGCCGCAGGCCTCGCCGGTCACGATCGACTCGTTCAACTACACGCCGGTCGCGTTCTTGGTGGTGCTGGGCGGGGCGGGGGTGTGGTGGGTGTTGTCGGCGCGGAAGTGGTTCACGGGGCCGAAGGTGCAGGGGTCGGCGGAGGAACTGGCCGCGGTGGAGCGGGACCTGGAGCCTTGATGGTGTGCTCTCGGGGCGCCTGGGCCGCCCTGGGGGGCTCGATGGGGTGGATCTGTGTGGCCGGGGCCCCTACGACGATCATGTGCGTGAGGGGCAAAAGTGAGGGGGAGGGCACCCTCACGCCCTCCCGAGGCTTGCACATGATCGCCTCCCCCAACCACACAGATCCACCCCATCGAGCACTGACGTTCTCGGGTGCGGTTAGCGGCGCACGTAGGGCACGGCGCGGGCGTGGGGCGGGGTGGTCGCGGTGCCCACGACCACGGGGGCGTGGGGGTGGACGGCGTTGACTGTGGCGGTGGTGGTGCCGGTGGGGCCGGTGGCGGCTCGGGGGCCGGTGCGGGTGATCAGTTGAGGGGTGCAGGTGTCGGGGGTGGGGCAGGTCATCAGGGCCACGTCGCCGCGTTCGTTGATGCCCTGGGGGTAGCTGGCGGGGTCCGGGGTGAGGGGGGTGGCCTTGCCGTCCTTCCAGCGGAAGGCGCGGGAGGTGGCGCCGGTGCGGGAGGTGGCCACGACCTCGCCGGTGTCGTTGATGAAGTCCCGGAGGAAGAAGTCGGTGGGGTGGGCGTCGGTGGCTTCGGCGCCGGGGAGCAGGCCGATGTCGGTGAAGCCGCCCTCGCGCCAGACCAGGACGCGGCCCAGGGCGCCCAGGGCGGACTGCATGACGACCTCGCCGCGGGAATTGAGGTCCAGCGGGAACGGCACCGCGTAGGGGGTGGGCTGGGTGGCGTTGGCGACGAGGGCGCCGCGGGGGTCCCAGACGCGCAGGGAGCTGGCGCCATCGGCGCCCGGGACGACGACGGCGACGTGGCCGGCGGGGCCGAGCAGGGGGATGCCGGTTCCCTCCGGGCCCTCGTAGAGCACGCGGGTCACCCGGCCGTGGCGCCAGACCGCGATGCGCACGGGGAGCGCGGTGTCGTCGGGGCCGGGGGCGAAGACGCTGTAGACCAGGACCTCGCCGCGGTTGTTGACGCCGACCGCCGCGCTGCCCGTGGAGCCCTCGGGCGCGAGGTCGATCGTGCGGCCGCCCAGCCAGGCCACGGCCTCGCGGTAGCCCGGCTCGGCGCCCGCCGGGGCCACCTGGCCGACGACGAGGCCCGCGCTGTTGGCGCCGTAGGCGAAGCTCGTCACCGCTCCCGGGGCCAGCTCGCGCAGCCCGCCGCCCCGCCAGACGGCCACGTGCGGCGTCCCGTCCGCGTGCCCGAGGTGCCCGTAGACCAGCCCGGACCCGGTGATCCGGAGGTTGGTCGCGCCGGTCGCCGCCGCGGGCAGCGGCAGCGACCAAGCCCGCTCCCGCGCGGGCTCGGCCGTCGCCGCGCCCGGCACGGCGGGGACCAGCGCCACTGCCGCCGCGACCAGCGCGGTGACCACTCTTCTGCCCATCTCCACTCCTCGGTGTCGGCCGGTTCGGGAGGAGACCACCACCTGGCGCGGGCGGTGTCCATGGACCAGCCGATTCCTAGTGGGTGGATAGGGGGTGCCCGCGGGCCGCACTGGGAACGCCTGGGAAAAACGGACTAGTCGGGCGCCTTGTGAGTCGCCCGCCGGGCCGTCGATACTGGTCTCAGCGCGCGTGTGGCCGGGGGCCGACCACGTGGCCCGGCCTGCCGGGGCCGGGCCGGTGGACACCCTGCCGGACCCCGGGACCCGGGCGCGCGGGGCCACGGCGGTGGCGGGCGCGGCGACTCCCGCCACCGCCGCCCCACCCGGGGAAAACCGCTGGAAGCCGGGCGCGATACTGGTCACCCGAGCACGGACGAGGTGGCTGGAGGCTGCGCTGTGGGCAACGGCGATGTCGGGATCGAACTGGGCGCGCGGGTGGCCGGGGCGCTGCGCCGCGGCCTGGGCGTGGAGATCACCCCGGCGGAGGCCGTCATCCGACCCTCCACCCGCGACGGCGTCGACTACCAGTGCAACGCCGCGATGAGCCTGGCCAAGAAGCTGGGCAAGCCCCCGCGCGAGGTCGCGCAGGCCATCGTGGACGACCTGGACTCCGCCGACCTGGTGGCGACCGCGGAGATCGCCGGGCCCGGCTTCGTCAACATCGTGCTCAGCGACGCCTGGCTGGCCGACCGGGCCGCCGCGCTGCTCGGTGACGAGCGACTCGGTGTCGAGCCGGTGGCCGAGCCGCGCCGGTACGCGCTGGACTACTCGAGCCCCAACGTGGCCAAGGAGATGCACGTCGGCCACCTGCGCCCGACGATCATCGGCGACGCCATCCTGCGGCTGCTGCGCTTCGCGGGCCACGAGGTCGTCCCGCACAACCACCTCGGCGACTGGGGCACGCCCTTCGGCATGCTGATCGAGCACCTGCTCGACGAGGGCTGGACCCCCGGCGGCGGGCACTCGATCAGCGACCTCAACGGCTTCTACCAAGCCGCCCGGGTCAAGTTCGACACCGACGAGGGCTTCGCCACCCGGTCCCGGCAGCGCGTGGTCCTGCTGCAGGGCGGCGACGGGGCGACGCTGGCGCTGTGGGAGGTGCTGGTGGAGCAGTCCACCCAGCACTTCGAGAAGGTCTACGCCGAACTGGGCATCCTGCTGCGCCCCGAGGACATCTACGGCGAGAGCTTCTA
The DNA here is from genome assembly GCF_009745975.1 of Actinokineospora pegani. Taxonomy (GTDB): domain Bacteria; phylum Actinomycetota; class Actinomycetes; order Mycobacteriales; family Pseudonocardiaceae; genus Actinokineospora; species Actinokineospora pegani. Next base: position 14,546 of record NZ_WHOL01000017.1, read on the forward strand.
CAACCCCTACCTCGCCGACACCGTGGCCGACCTGGAGGCCAAGGGCATCACCGAGGTCAGCGACGGCGCGCTGTGCGTGTTCCCGCCCGGGTTCACCAACCGCGAGGGCGACCCGCTGCCGCTGATCCTGCGCAAGCGCGACGGCGGCTACGGCTACTTCACCACGGACATGGCCACGGTCCGCTACTGGATCGGCGAGCGGGACATGACCGACCTGCTCTACGTCGTGGGCGCCCCGCAGGCCCAGCACTTCGCGATGGTCTTCGCGGCGAGCCGGATGGCGGGCTACCTCACCGACGCGCACAGCGCCGTCCACATCGGGTTCGGCACGATCCTGGGCGAGGACGGCAAGACCATCCGCACCCGCGCGGGCGGCACGGTCAAGCTGTCCGAGCTGGTCTCCGACGCGGTGGCGCACGCGGCCAAGACGGTCGCGGAGCGGTCCTCGCTGGACGCCGACGCGCAGGAGCGGGTCGCGCGCGCGGTGGGCATCGGCGCGCTCAAGTACGCCGACCTGTCCAACGACCGGGAGAAGGACTACACCTTCAGCTGGTCGCGGATGCTGGCCAAGGAGGGCAACACGTCGGTGTACCTGCAGTACGCCAACGCCCGCTGCCACTCGGTGCTGGCCAAGTCCGGCCAGGACGTCGCCGCGGCCCCCGCGGTCGCGCTGACCGAGCCCGCCGAGCGCGCGCTCGCCCTGGCGCTGCTGCGGCTGCCCGCGGCCGTCGACGCGGCGGCCACCGCCTACGCCCCGCACAAGCTGGCCGCCTACCTGTACGAGGCGGCGACGACGTTCACCACCTTCTACGACACCTGCCCGATCCTCAAGGACGACGTGCCCGCCGACGTGCGCGCGTCCCGGCTGGTCCTGACCAAGCTGACCTCCGACGTGCTCACCCTCGGTCTGGGGCTGATGGGCATCGAGGCGCCGCACGAGCTGTAGGTGACAACTTGACCACCAACAGTTGCCACGCGGACGAGCCGGGCGGCACAGTGGTGTCGTGATCACTGAACACGTGGTGCTGCTGGACGAGTCGGGCAACGCCGTCGGACTGGCCGACAAGTACCAGGTCCACCACGCCGAGACACCGCTGCACCTGGCGTTCTCCAGCTACGTGTTCGACCGGGGGGGCCGCTTCCTGCTCACCCGGCGGGCCGCGTCGAAGAAGACCTGGCCCGCGGTGTGGACCAACTCCTGCTGCGGGCACCCCGCTCAGGGCGAGGCGGGTGACGCGGCGGTGCGCAGGCGCCTGGCCGACGAGTTGGGCATGGTGGGCGAGTTCGGCGTGGACCTGGTGCTGCCCGGTTTCCGCTACCGCGCGGTGATGGCGGACGGCGTCGTGGAGAACGAGATCTGCCCGGTGTACCGGGTGGTGACCGAGGTCGAGCCGGAGCCCAACCCGGCGGAGGTCGACGACCTGCGCTGGCTGGACTGGGCGGGGTTCACCCGGGAGGTGCTGGCGGGCGCGTCCGAGGTGTCGCCGTGGTGCGTGCTGCAGGTGCGCGCGCTGGTGGAGCTGGGCCCCGACCCGCTGGCCTGGCCGGTGGGCGACCCGGCGCTGCTGCCCCCGGTGCTGCGGTGAGCGGGCCCGCGGCGTTCAACGAGGCGATCGCCCACCTGATCCCGCAGGCGCACCGGATGGGGGTGACCGCGCTGGAGCTGGCCCCCGGCCGGGCGGTGTGCCGGGTTCCGCTGGCGGGCAACGGGAACCACCTGGGCACGATGTACGCGGGGGTGCTGTTCACCGTGGCCGAGGTGCTCGGCGGGGCGATCTGCCTGCCCAGCTTCGACGTGGGCCGGTTCTACCCGGTGGTGCGCGACCTCAAGATCGACTTCCGCAGGCCCGCCCGGTCGGACGTGACCGCCACCGCCGAGCTCGACGCCGCGACGGTCGAACGGGTGGGCGCCGAGGCGGCCGCCGAGGGCAAGGCGGCGTTCACGCTCGCCGCGGAGCTGGTGGACGCCGAGGGCGTCGTGGTCGCCACGACCGTGGGTTCCTACCAGCTCCGCGCGCACCGGTGACCCGGGGCGGAACTTTCCGACTTATCGGTCAGTGACAGGAAACTCACGTGCGGTGAGCACTCCCGGGTGCCTACATTGCCCACTGTGGATCTCCTCTTCTCCTCCCTGCCCTCGCACGGCCACCTGTACCCCGTGCTGCCCCTGGCGATCGCGGCCCGCGAGAAGGGCCATCGCGTCACCTTCGCCACCGCCGCCGCCTTCCACCCGACCCTGACCAGGCTCGGCCTCGACGTGCTCGACGTCGGCGTGTCCATCCCCGAGGCGTTCCAGCAGGTCAGCGCGCGGATGGGCGCGCCGACCGACCCGAAGGCCGCGCGCGGGCAAGACCCGGAGGCCAGGATGAGGCTGTCCCGCGCGGTCTTCACCGACTTCCTGGTCCGGCGCTTCCACCAGGGCCTGCTGGCGCACCTGAGCGGCGGCCCGCGGCCCGACCTGGTGGTCTGGGAGGCCGCGGCGTTCGGCGCCGGGCTGGCCGCGAAGGCCGCCGGGGTGCCGCAGGTCTGCCACAGCTTCGGCCGCGCTCCCGACCCGGAGGACGACACGAGCATGGGCGCGGCCTTCCGCGACTCGTTCGCCACCACCGTGGTCGACCTGATGGGCCCCGACTCGGGCTCCGACGTCCAGGACGTCCTCGAGACCACGCCCTACCTCGACATCTACCCGCCCTCGATCCAGCTCCCGTCGTTCGTGGGCCGGGCGAACCGGGTGCCGCTGCGACCGGTGGCCTTCGCCGAGCCCGGCGACCTGCCCGACTGGGTGGTCGCGCACGAGCGGCCGCTGGTCTACCTGACGCTGGGCACGGCGTTCGGGCACGCGGGCGTGCTGCGCACCGCGATCGAGGGCCTGGCCGCGACCGGCGCGCGGGTGCTGGTGGCCGCGGGTCCGACGATCGATCCCGCCGAGCTGGGTGACCCCCCGCCGTCGGTGACGGTCCGGGCGTGGGTGCCGCAGGCAGACCTGCTGCCGCACGTCGACCTGGTGGTGCACCACGGCGGCTCGGGGACCAGCCTGGGCGCGGCGGCGGCGGGCGTGCCGCAACTGTTCCTGCCGCAGGGCGCCGACCAGTTCGTCAACGCGGACGCGGTGTGCTCGTCCGGCGCGGGCAGGCAGCTCACGGGCGAGCAGGTCACCGCCGCGACGATCACCGAGACCGCGCGAGCCCTGCTGTCCGACGAGGGTGTCGCCGCGGCGGTGAAGGCACTGGCCGAGGACATCGCCGCGCTGCCCGCCCCGGCCGACGTCGTCGACCGGCTGACCGCGTTCGCCAAGTCCTGAACCGGGTCCACAGACAGCGAGAAGCCCCCCGGCACTGGGTGCCGGGGGGCTTCTCGTTGGTGCCAGTTCAGCTATCGACTAGCTGACCAGACTGGTGTCAGCGGCCAGCGCTGGTGCCGGTCTTGGCGGTCAGGGTCAGGTCGATGGTGTTGCCCGAGCCCTGCGCCAGCAGCGAGATGATCGGGGTCAGGAAGCCACAGCCGTCAAGGCTGGACAGGGTGTAGTTGCCCTTGATCTGACCGCCCTTGAGGACGTCGAAGTTGCCGGTGGAGGCCAGCTTCAGCGCGGAGGGGGCGGTGGTGCGGCAGGTGTCGCCCTCGCTGATCGGGATACCGAACAGGGTGAGGCGGTCCAGCACGACGTTGATCTGGCCGTCGAAGGTGATGGCGCCGGTCTTGACCGTGCCGGAGGGCTGGCCCACCGGGACGACCTTGATGTTGGCGTCGCTCGGCAGGAAGCCGAACACCTTGAACGAGCCCTTGGTCGGGTCGATCTTCAGGTCACCGACGTACTTGCCGGCCGCCAGGTCGGCGGTCGCGTTGAAGGTGCCGTTCAGCGGGACGGGGCCGCCCAGCTTCGACAGGTTGGTGTTGCCCTTGATCGCGTAGTCGACCTTCACGCCGTTGCTCGGCGGGGTGGTCGGCGGCGTGGTCGGCGGCGTGGTGGGCGGGGTCGTCGGCGGCGTCGTGGGAGGCGTCGTCGGCGGGGTGGTCGGCGGCGTCGTCGGCGGGGTCGTCGGCGGCGTCGTCGAGGTCGGCGGCGGGGTCGTCGGCACCGTCGTCGGGGTGTCACCGCCGATGGTGAAGGTGTGGAGCAGGTTGTCCTGGCCCGGCTTGGCGGTGCAAGCGGACTCGAAGGTGCCAAGGCCCGTCTCGGAGCCGTCGGCGGTCTTCGGGGTCAGGGTCAGCACCAGGTCACCAACGGTGATCTTGGCCTCGCCAGGCTGGTTGAAGCTCAGCGAGGGGGCCTCGCCGGTGGCGATGACGTCGAACGCGCCGGAGGCGGGGACGTCGGTCTTGTCGACCACGACCGGCACGTTCACCGGGAGGGTGATGCCGGGGGCCGCGACGGTGGAGGCCGCGAGGGCGGTGCCCTCAATGGTCTTCGCGCCGACCAGGGTCAGGCCCTGGGTCGCGGTCTCGGAAACGGTGGTGACCGCCTTGATGGCGATCTTGCCGGTCTGCTCGCCGATACCGACGGACGCGGGCAGGTCAGAGGTGATGACCGCCTTGATGTCCTGGTTGCCGATGAGCGGGAACGGGCAGGTGTAGTCCAAGGTCAGCGAGACGGGCACCGCGGAGCTGGAACCGGAGCCCAGCAGCAAACCGGTGGCGACCAGGGCAGCCGCACCAGTAACGGCGACACCCGAGGCAACCTTCTTGGAAACCTTACGAGGGGTCACGGTCATCCTTCCTTGCGTAAGTATCAACATCGATACGAGACAAAGCGGAATGATCCGCTTAGCCGAGAGTGAGGCGAGCATTCCGATGGCTGAAACCCTGCGGTTTCCTCCGACGATCGCCGTGCCATGAGACTAACCAGGCCCACAACTCGCCGCAAGGACTGGGGCGCATTTCGCGGGCATTAACTCAGAACTTGTCACCACACCCACTTCATGTCTGGTCCGATTAGCAGGAGCAGACATCGCCGAGGGGTCGAAAGCCTCCCCATGTCTCGGTGGCGCCGAAGTGCTTGCAAGTGCTCCCACCTGCGGGTTCTTACGCCAACGAACAATCTTGGCAACAGCTTTTGACCGACCGCGCAAGAAATACCCACAGCATCCAGAGACCGGTTTGAGCGGCGCGACCAGCGCGCAAAAACACTGTTTGGATCACCGAGCTTCTTGTCCGGATGTGACAACTTCCGGCCGCGCAGGCGTATCCACCGACGTCAGATCTTAAACCACTTAATTCGATCGCGGAGCGCATCAGCGCATACGCGTGGAATTTCGAGTTGCGGCGCGACGCCAAATAGACTTCCCGCCTGTTCGGCACGGAAGTGGCACACGTGGACCGGTGTCGACTTAGCGGCGTCCAGCGCCCTCTCGGCGTCCCACACCGCGCCCGGGGCAGGCGGCCGAGGGGTGGTCGCGGCGCGCACGCGCGGCCCGCTCGGTCGATCCCAGCTTGCCCATCAGTCCTCCCCCGGGTGTCGTCTCAGCGGTGTCGGTCGTCACAAGGATGCGCCAATTGATAGCAGAGCAGGCGGCCACTACGCAACGCGGACCTCACAGAAGACCTGGTTTTGTCACCACCGCCCAGGTTCTGGTTGGCGATTTGCACACCGCTCCGACCTGCAAGAACGCGCCCTCAGCAGAAACCGAGGACCGTTATTGTCATAAATCCACCATGGACAGTGCGGAGAATTCTCACCACCGCACAAAATAGCGGGGGAGGGCGAACCCGCGTCCCTAATCCGATTCCGGCTCGGGATCGCGCCTGGCGCCCAGGCTGCCCGCGTACACCGCGACGACCACCGCGGCGGTCACCGCGACCCAACCCGCCGCGCTCTGGATGCCCGCGCCGTCGTGGCGCCAGCCGAGTTCGAGCTCGGCGAAGAACGCCTGCCCCAGCACCGCCTCCCTGGCCAGCAGCGCCAGCCCGGTGGCCAGGTACACCGCGGACACCAGCATCACCGGCGCCCGCCGGGGCACGGGCGCGGAGAACAGCACGAGCCCGGCGGCCAGCGACCACGCCAGCAACAGCAGGCGCGCCCAGTGCTGGCCCGCCACCCCGTCGTAGAGGCCGAGGACGTAGAGCAGCGCGGGCGGGACGGCGAACACCGCGGCGGCCACCCACAGCCGGGGCCACCCGGCGGGCTCGACGCGCGCCAGCGCCAGCGGCCGCCCCCGCGCCAGCAGGATCGGGGCCACGACGCCGACGAGCACCTGCAGCACCAGGTGCGCGCTGAGCACGGCGGGCTCGTACTTGCCGAGCCCGGAGCTGGTCGCGGCGCCGAGGACCAGGCAGCCCGCCAGCCAGGACAGGGTGCGCTCGACCGGCCACGACGCCCGGCCGCGCAACGCGGCCAGGTACCAGACGGCGGCGACCACGGCGAGCGTGCCGAAGACGAGGTCCGGCCGCCACTGGGTCAGCATCCGCTCCATCGACGGCCGGTCGGGCAGCCCGTACCCGAGCAGCGACCGGGTGGTCGACCCCGGCCCGGGTTCCGCGCCGGGGCCCGGCGAGCGGGCCAGGCCCACGGCGATGCCGACCGTCACCAGCATCAGCAGCACCTCGACCGCGCCGACGCGCAGGAAGCCGCTGAACCTGCCCGCCTCCACCCTCGGGATGGTGCGCACCCGGTGCAGGTAGCCCAAGGCGCCCAGGACCAGGATCGCGGCCGTCTTGGCCAGCAGCAGCGCGCCGTAGTCGGTGGTCCACAGGTCGGTGGGCCGCACGCGCAGGAAGGCGTTGACCACGCCGGTCGCGGCGATCACCAGCCAGCAGGCCAGCGCGATCGCCGAGTAGAGCCGGATCGCGCGCACGGCGTAGTGCCTGCGCGCCCCGGCGACGACGAGCACGGCCACCAGCCCGCCGACCCACACGGCCGCGGCGAGGACGTGCGCCATGAGGCTGTCGGTGGCCCAGTCGTGGTCGCCGCCCGCCGAGGAGTGCCCGGTCAGCGCGACCGGGGCCACGCCGATGACCGAGGCGCACAGCAGGCCGACCGCGGGCACGGCGAACTTCTCCCACAGCCAGACCAGCGCGGCTGCGTGCGCGACGACCAGCCACGCGGTGGCCGCGGTGAACATCCCGATGCCGGGGAACAGGTGCCCGGCGGTGAGCACCTCGTGCGGCGGCATGCTCATCGAGTCCGAGACCGTCAGCAGCACCATCGCCAGGGCCAGCAGCGCCCAGCACCCCGACAGCCGCCCGGCCCAGCGCGCGGCCCGCCCGCGGTCGTCCGGGTCGGGGACCAGCACCACCGCGGCGACCAGGGCGCCGAGCACCAGCACGGCGAGCACCTCGGCCGCCACGCGCACGGCGGGCAGCCCGACGCGCACGGCCTCGCCGGGGTCGGGCAGGCCGGGCAGCGGGGGCTGGGCGCCCCGCACCGCGAGACCGACAGCGACCGCCCCGGCGGCGGCGACCCCGAGCAGCACCAGGACCGCCAGGGCCCGGGACCGCCCCCGCGAGGGCGATACCGCGCGGTCCCCGCCGTCGGCGCTGTCCAGGCTCATTGACGCCCCCTCGGCTCCATCGACAAGACCGGCGTTCCGAGCATGGTCCGGACCACCGCCCGGGTGCTATCCCCGATAGTGACAAATACCGGCCGACGCCCACCTCCGGCGTGCCAGTTTCCGCCCGCGCGGCGGCGCCGTCCGCCCATTAAGTCCACATTGGACACTGAGCACGGCGCGTGTCGTTGTGCGATCGGGTTTCCGGCGCGAAACGGACAGGGGGCGCCCACCGGTCCCCCGGTGGGCGCCCCCTGTCGCGGCGTCGGTCAGTCGGCGATGCTGATGGCGCCCGCCGGACAGACCAGCTCGGCCTCCTTGACGTCCTCCTCGCCACCCGCGGGCACGTCGGCGCGCAGCAGCTCCACGATGCCGTCGCTGTCGCGCTGGGTGAACACCCCGCCCGCGACGGCCACGCACTGGCCCGCGCCGATGCACCTGTCCTCGTGGATCTCGACCTTCACGATGGGACTCCTTCCGAGTTCACCAAGCTCACAGGGGTTCGCACCCCGTGGATGATCATGACTTGCGTGGCGGGCAGCCGCTCGTCCGGCCCGGTCGGCGCCAGGGTCGAATCGCGCCCGCGGAGCGTCGCGGGCGATCCGCGCCCCCGCCCTGGCCGAACCCGGTCGGGGCGCGCGCCGCACCCGAAGGCACATGGTGGCGGTCGTGGCGGGCGATGTCCAGCGCCGCGGCCCCCGGGGTGCGACACCGGGCGCGGTCCGCCCGCGCCCCGGGCGGGCAGTTGTCAGCCACCGCGAGAACGGCGCGCCACCGGTGACAAAAAGGCGGCCATGGGGCCGTTCGGAGTAAATCCTCAGTGGACTATCAGGTGGGTTCCAGCGGGTTGAGCCGGGCCGGGCCGTTCACCCGGATGCGCACCTCGTCGTGCGGCCAGGCGCACTCGACCTCGTCCAGGACGGTGAAGTCCGGCTGGTCGCCCAGGATCACCACCGCCGCCCGGACCGTCTCCACGTCCAACTCGAGGATGTCGGCGAGCCCGTGCAGCGTCATCCGCACCTCGTCCAGCGGGTCGTCGCCGGTCGCGCCGAACAGCCCGGCCAGCCGCCGGACCACCGGGCGGTACAGGTCGAGCCAGCGGCCCGCGTCCTCCTCGGCGACCCGCGCCCGCGACAGCGGCAGCACCTCGGCGGGCAGCCGGGCGCCGGGGTTGAGCCGGAACCGGCCGTCGCGCTCCACGAGCAGCGAGCACGCCACCAGGTAGTCCAATGTCCCAGCGACGCTGTCCGGCGCGGCGACGCCCAGCGCCCGCGCGTACCGGTCCACATCGCGGCGCAGGTCAGCCAGCCACCGCAGGCCCGCGTCCCCCGCCTCCCACGACTCCCACGCCGGGGCGGCCAACCCCGCGGCGGCGTCGGACGAGCGCCCCACCAAGCGGCCGACCTGGTCCCTCGTCGGCGCCCCGAGCAGGACGACGACACCGAGGACCTCGACCGCCACGTGCGGCACGAAGCGGTCCCAGCCCAGGCCCTCGAACACCGCGCGGGACAGCTCCGCGCGCTGGACCTCGGTCCCCCACAACTCATCGCCCATACCGGCTGCATCACCCGCGTCCACGCCCGCGTTACACGCATTGACCTGCTAGAACCCCACAAATTCCGGCAATGGGGCGGATTAACCCACCATCGGCCTTCTCGGTGATCAACAAGCCGGCCGATAGGGGCTGCCCGCGACCGTTCCCGCGGATATCCTCCTGACGGACGAGAGGACGCGTGATGACCAACCCGTTCGACGACCCCGAGGGCCGGTACCTGGTGCTGGTCAACGACGAGGGCCAGCACTCGCTCTGGCCCGCCTTCGCCGAGGTGCCCGCCGGGTGGACGACCACCCACGGCGAGGACACCCGCGCGGCCTGCCTCGAGCACATCGAGCAGCACTGGACGGACATGCGGCCCGCCAGCCTGATCCGGGCGATGGGCTCGTGACGGCCTGGTTGCGGTGCTTCGCGCCGCGACCGGACGCGGCCGTGCGGTTGGTCTGCTTCCCGCACGCGGGCGGCTCCGCCTCGGCCTACCACCAGTGGCCCGCCGCGCTGGGCGACGGGATCGAGATGCACGCGGTGCAGTACCCGGGCCGCGCCGACCGGTTCCCCGAGCCGCTCGAGCCGGACCCGGCCGCGATCGCCCGCGCCGTCGTGGCCGCCCTGCCCGCCGACGGCAAGGACCTGGCGCTGTTCGGGCACAGCATGGGCGCGCTGCTCGCCTACGAGGTGGCCAGGTCGCTGCCGGGAGTGCGCCGCCTGGTCGTCTCCGGGTCGCTGCCCCCGCACACCGTGCACGACCAGCCACCCCTGTGGGACCCCGACGACGAGGTGTTGGTGGCGAACCTGCGCGAACTCGGCGGCGCCGGGCTCGAAGCGCTGACCGACCCCCAACTGCGCCCGCTGGTGCTCCCCTACATCCGCAACGACCTGCGACTGGTCGACAGGTACCGGCACGAGCCCGGCCCGCCCGCCCACTTCCCGATCACCGTGCTGGTCGGCGACTCCGACCGGCGCGCGCCCACGTCCCGGGTCGGGCGCTGGGCGGAGCTGACCGAGGGCCCCTGCCGGGTCCGGGTATTCCCTGGCGGCCACTTCTACCTCGACGAGCAGCGTGAGGCGGTCACCGCCGCGATCGGGCGCGAGCTGCTCGACCCGATGCCCGCGCAGTAGTCGATCACGGCGGGGTGTGCGGGGCCGGACAGCCGTCAGTCAGTCGCTTTCGGGTGTGGCCCGGCGTACTCGACCCACACCGTGCGCTTCTCGACGTCGAGCAGGTACCAGACGCGATCTCCGCTGGTGACCTCGAGCTGCCAGCGCGGCAGCGACCGCCCGCCCTGGGTGCCGGTCGCCAAACCGCCCCTGAGCGGGTGGTGACGGGAAGTCGGCTTACCCAGCCCCGGACCGGGGTCGTGCCGCATGATCTCCCATGCGGCACGCAAGTTGTTCGCCGCCCGGTTCTCGAGTTCAGCCCACCCGTCGACCGCGTCGTTCTTGCTGTACTTGACGCGCCACTCCTCGCCGGTGGTCGGTGGCGCGACCGGGTCGTTCCGCTTCGGGCTCACGCGGTGACTGCTCCAGGGGCGGGCACGTCACCCAGGTCCTCGCCGCTCTGGCGCAGGATGTCGAGCAGTCGCGGATCGGCGTGGACCTCGGCCGTGTGCTGCCACTCGGTGATCAGTCGCGTGACCGGCGCGGGCGTGCCGAGGGAGTTCGCGGCCTCAAGCGTCTCGACCAGCTCGACGGCGAAGGCCTGCATGTCTTCGCGGGGCAGGAAGCGCACCCACGGGAAGGCCCTGGGCATCACGTCGGTGACGAGCTCGCGGACGTCGGCGTGCTGCTGCATCAGCGCGATGAAGAGAGTGGTGGTGGTCGACACGACCTCCCGCACCTCTTCCGCTCGGCTGACCGTCGTGAGCACCAAGTCCTCCTCGTCACCCCGGCGGTGCACGAGAAGGGTCTGGTTCGGTGACTCCTGCAGCTTGCGCACCGAATCGGCAGGCTTATTCGACAGATCGCTGAAGTTGATCTCGGAGGCGGTAGCAGGCATACCTTCAAAGTACTTTAAAACTAACCGCCCGTCCAGTGCTCCGGGGGCTCGGGGCGAGCCCCCGGAGCAGAGCGCGGGCTAGCGCAGGGCGCGCTGCGCCTCGGCGATCTGCTGGGTGGTGTTGTCCGGTGGCTGCTGCCGCTGGATCCACGCGGCGGCGGAGGGGAACTGGAGCGCCAGGGCGCACAGGACCTTGATCTCGGCCGGGGCGACGTTGACCTCGGCGCGGTTCTCCTCGATGGAGTTGACCACCGCGTCGGCCACCTGGCCAGCGGTGACCGTGCGCATGCCCTTGGGCACGGGGACGCCGGTCTTCTCGAACATGCCCGCGTCGCCGACGATGCCGGGTTGGACCAGGGAGACGCCGACGCCGGAGGGGTGGAGGTCTTGGCGGAGGGCGTGGGCGAAGCCGCGGAGGCCGAACTTGGTCGCGGAGTAGAGCGAGGAGTGCGGGGTGGCGAGCATGCCCGCCACCGAGCCGATGAACGCGAGGTGGCCCCGGCCCGCCTCGACCATGGCGGGCGCGAGCAGCCTGGCGAGCATCACCGAGGAGCGCAGGTTCACCGTCAGCGCCCGGTCGACCTCGTCGGGGGTGTAGTCGAACAGGTCGCCGCTGGCGGGTTTGGCGGCGTTGGCGACCACGATGTCCACGTCGCCGCAGCGCTCGGCGAGGGCGGTGAGGTCGTGCGGGTCGGCGAGGTCGGCGGGCACGCAGCGCGCGCCCAGGTCCGCGGCCAGCGAGCGCAGCGCGTCGCTGTCGCGGCTGGTGACGATCAGGTCCGCGCCCGCGTCGGTCAGCCTGCGCGCGAGCACCTGGCCGATGCCGCCCGCGGCCCCCGTCAGGAGGACGTTGGCTCCAGCGATCTTCATCCTGCTACTCCCTGCTGCTGGTGGCACGACCGATCGCGGGCCCCGCCGCGCGGGACCCGCGATGGGTCAGAACACGTCTGAGATGTCCATTTTGGACTGATCAGGCCCTCTCCAGGAACCGGATCGCGCCGAGGAAGCCGAGCACCGACCACACCGCCAGGATGGCGTAGCTCCACGGCGACGCCGTGAACGTGGTGTGCGCCAGCGAGGCCCGCATGACCTCGGCCATGTGGTAGATCGGCAGCACCTCGTGCACGGTCTGCAGCCACCCCGGCAGCCGCTCGATCGGGAAGTTGATCGGCGAGAACATCAGCGCGGTGAAGGCGATCAACTGCGACAGCGCCATCGCCAGCTCGGCCTGCATGACGAACGAGTAGCCGTAGCCGATCCCGAAGCAGGACAGCACCATCAGCAGGAACCCGGGCACGATCGTCCACGAGATGGCGTAGCCGGGCTCGAAGATGAGGTGCGCGATGAACACCGACATCACGATCGCGGGGACCGTGATCGCCGCCCAGATGCCGACGTCGGCGATCAGGAACGTCTTGCGGCTGACCGGGAGCGACTTGACGAAGTCGATGTAGCCCTGCATCCGCGCGCCCGCGTTCTGCATGGGCACCGTGACGAGCGCGGTGAAGATCAGGACCATCGTCGGGGCGCCGGTCGCCAGGTAGAGCATGGAGCTCTTGTCCGGCGACGGGATCAGGTAGGAGAAGCCGATGGACACGCCGAGCGCGATCAGGATCATGATCAGCGTGAAGACGACCAGGTAGCTGGCCTGCTTGCGGACCTGCAGCTCGATGACGTGCTGCAGTTGCCTAGTGGAGGGCATCTTCGGTCTCCTCCGCCTTGCCGACGAGGTCGATGTAGAGGTCTTCGAGGGTGATCTCGGTGAGCGCGTACGCGCCGATGGTGCGGTTCTCGTGCTGGTCCGAGGCCCACTCCAGCGCCCTGGCCGCCAGGCCGCGGTCGAAGGTGAGCGTGAGCTCGGCCTCGGCGATCTTCATGCTCTCCGCCCAGTCGGGGCTGACGATCTCGCCCGCGCCCGCCCTGGCGACGGCCTCGAGCTTCATCCGGTTGCCGATCGCCTCGGCCTTGATCTTGCTGGCGTTGCCCTGCAGCAGCACCTTGCCCCGGTCCAGCACGGCGACCTCGTCGACGGTGGACTCCGCCTCGCGGATGCTGTGGGTCACCAGCACGACCGCCGTGCCGTCGCGGGTCAGGTCGCGGATGGCGTTCCACAGGTACCGCCGCCGAACCGGGTCGACGTCGTTGGTCGGCTCGTCGAGGACGACCGCCCGGCCGGGGCAGATCGCCGCCATGCAGAAGCCCGTCAGGCGCGTGACGCCGCCGGAGAGCTCCTTGCCCGGCACGTCGGCCCACTGCATGATGTCCAGCCGCTCGAACAGCTCGTTCGTGCGCTTCTCCACGGTCTCGTCGCTGACCCCGCGCAGCTTGCCCATGACGCGGGTGACCGCGCGCGGCGTCAACTCGCTCAACGGCGTCTTCGCCTGCGGCTGCACCGAGCACAGGTAACGACCCCGGTTGGGATTCTTCACGATGTCCTCGCCCGCGATGACGAGTGAGCCCTTGTCCGGCTTCAGAAGGCCGAGGAGTTGGTTGACGATTGTCGTCTTCCCCGCGCCGTTGTGGCCGAAGAGACCGAACACCTCGCCTTCGTTGACCCGCAGACTGACATCGTCGTTGGCCACCGTTTGGCGCCCTCGTGACTTGAAAGTCTTGGTCACGTTCTCGATCTCGATCACTGCCATGGGGAAACCTCCGCCGCCTGCATGACGTCATCATGACACCATGATGGTGTCGTGACAAGACTTCAATGGTGTCATCGTGGTGTCGAAGCTGTGACCTGCCCAAACGTTGCCCAGGTGGGAGTCGTGCAGCCATGGATGTTTGGTGTCATGCGGGCCGCCGGAACTCGTACAGGGAGAAGTCGAGGCTCAGCAGCCCGTGCTTGTCGGCACCGGGGACCGAGCCGATGGCGGCCGCCGGGATCTCGACCGCCTCGGACCGGTACTTGTGCCCGACGAATCCCGCCTCGGTGCCCAGCCGCAGCAATTCCCTCGAATCGCCCATTGTCTCGCTCGTGGCCAGATAAATGCGCCCGCCCTCGGCGAGGTGGTTGTGCACCTCGTCGAAGAACCGGCGGTGCAGCGCGTACCCGGGATCGATTCCGGATTGCTCCACCTGCTTGCTGAAACCGCGGTCGGCATCCGCGTTCATCATCGGCGGGTTCCAGCAGACCACGTCGAACCGGTCGGCCTCGCCGAGTTCGCCGAACAGGTCGCTGGTGATCGCCGTGACCCGGTCGGCCACCCCGTGCCGGGTGGCGTTGGCCCTGGTGTTGTCCACCGCCGCCGGGTCGACGTCGAGCGCCACGACCCGCGCGCAGCCGCGCCGCGCGGCGACCACCGCGGTCACGCCCGCGCCGCAGCCCACCTCGAGGAACCGGCGGTCGTCGGCGTAGGGCAGCCACGAGGTGAACAGGGCCGTGCCCGGGTTGGCGGGCCAGACGCCGGGGAACAGGTCCCAGTCCATGCCCAGCAGCGAGGTCGACCGCGCGGTGTCGACGGCCTCCGCCTCGGCCAGCAGCCACTGCCCCACCGCCAGCGAGGTCGCGGCGGCGCGGCCGGTCAGGTGCTCGACCTCCTCGTCCAGGATCACCCGGATCTCGTCGGGGTCCTGGACCCACTTGCACAGGATGAGCAGGTCCAGCCGACCGTTGTTGATCTTCGCGTTGCAGTAGCAGTCGGCGTAGTCGAGCTTGCCCTGGTCCCCGTCGAGCTGCTCGAGCATCAGGTCCCACACCGCGTCGTACTCGTCCTCGACGTTGCCGACGAAGTTCACCAGGCAGCTCAGCCGCGTCGACCGGCCGCCCATCACGTCCTTGACCGCCATGAGCACCTTCCGGTAGCGCACCAGCGACTTCAGGTCGTGGACCAGGTCCAGGAAGCTGACGTTGTTCTGGTTCATCACCCGGACCTTGTCCTTGATGACGGCGTCCAGGTCGTCCTTGGTGCCGCGCTGCCCGGAGACGACCGCTGGCATGCCGCCCAGGACCATCCCCATCACGTCGGAGTAGTCCTTGTCCTCGAAGACCCGCGACCCGAACAGGAGGTTGAGCGCGACGTCGTCGACCTCCATCAGGCGGGCGACGACGCGCGCGTAGAGGTGCACCACGAGCGAGAACGGCTCGACCTCGCCGTCGTGGTCGGCCGGGAAGTCGGCCAGGTCGATGGAGTACCGGACGGCCTGGATCCTGGCGTCGGCGTGCGCGGCGGCCTTGTCCTGCACCGCCTTGGTGCAGCGGGCGTACTTCTCCAGCTCGAACCGCTCGACGATCTCCTCGGCGGTGATGCCGACCGGCCCCTTGGTGATCTGGTCCCGCAGGTGCCGGTAGCTCTTGGCGACGGGCATCGCGCGGGCGGTCCCGGCCACCAACTCCTCGTACCTGCGCAGCAGGTCGCCGCGCAGGGTCTGCCCGGAGGTCGCGTCGAAGATCGAGTGGTCGAACTGGAACAGCAGGTCGTAGTGCCGCTCGTTGTACTTGATCAGCACGACCTGGTACATCGGCCGGTCGGCGGTCTTGAAGTCCACGCTCCACTCGCGCTCGATCAGCTCATCGCGCAGCCGGGCCTGCTGCTCCGGCGCCAGCCGCGACAGGTCCAGGCTCGGCAGCGGGAGCGCGGCCGGGGCGTCGAACTCCTTCCAGCGGAACTTGCCGCGCGCCTTGGCCAGGAAGCTGCGCATGAGCCCGTGGCGGCCGACGACGTCGGTCATCGCCCGTTGCAGGACCTCGACGTCGACCAGGCGGCGGAACTGGATCAGGTAGAGCTGCAACCGGGCCTCGCTGGCGAAGTGCTGCTTCTGCATCCCGCTGATGGGGTAGGTCCACTTCACCGGCTGGGCGCCGATGGCGGCCCGCAGCTCCTCCTGCCCGCGGTCGATCTCGGCGAACACCGCCGCCGTGTCCCCGGCCGCCGCGCCGACCCCGAGCGACTCGAAGGTCCGCTCGGTCAGGAAGCGCTCCTCCGCCGCGCGCGGGAGGATGTAGTGCGGCGCGAGGCCGTGGGGCACCCGCAGGTCGTTCAGCTCGCGGACCACCCGGGGCCGCAGGTCGTCATCCGGGTCGCTGTCCGAGTCGCCGTCCAAGCCATCGACGAACAGCAGGATGAGCGGGTCCTGCTCCGGCTGGAACTCGTGGAACGCGCAGGCCCGGCCCAGGCGCTCACCCAACGCCGCGGCGATGCTGTCGGGGGTGGCGCCGTCCTCCCCCGCCTCGTTGGCGGCGCGGCCGACGAGCAGTCCGGCGAGGCCGTCGACGGTCGGGTGGTTGTAGACGTCGGCGAGCAGGACCTTGAGGTCGTGCCGCTCCAGGGCGTTGGTGAACTGCACCAGCTTCACCGAGTCCAGCCCGAGCTCCATCATGTTGGCGCGGGTGTTGACCTCGGCGAACCCGAGCAGCTTGGCCAGGGTGGCCTCGATGACGGCCACGACCGCGGCGTGCTCGTCGCCGTCGTCGGACTCGTCGCCGGTCGGCACGGTCTTGCGCGCCGCCAGCGGGTCCATGCCGTGGTAGGCGGTGCGCACGCCCGCGGCGGCCATCCGCCGGAACAGGTCGGGGACGGGTCCCACCACGGTGTCGAACGCGTAGAGCCTGGTGAGCCCGAACTTGGCGTCGACCAGCTCGTTGTCGGCGAGCCAGCCGGTCATGCCGCTGTCCCACCCGCGGTCGAGCCCCGGCCGGGCCACGACCTGGCAGGACGCCCGCAGCTCCCCGGCCAGCCGCCCGGCGAGGCCGAACAGCGCGCGCCGGTCGACACCGCCGCCGCCGCCGCGCACGTCCCAGACGACCAGCGCGTCGACCGACGGCAGCTCGCGCACGCCTGCCGACAGCGCCGCGGCCAGCTCGTCCCAGGTGCTCCCGGTGACGCAGGGCAGCACCGCCACGCGCCCGCCGCCGGTGTTCGTCGGCGCGGCGTCGGACCGCAGCGCGAAGGGCACGACCTGGATGCCCCGCCCGTGCTCGCCGATCGCGGCGGCCACGTCCTCGACCGCGTCGGCCGGGCACAGCAGCGCGGTCCGGCCCGCCCGCCCGGCGCGGTGCTCGGGCACCGGCGCCATGGTCGGGACCATCCGCCGCCCGCCCTCGTGGCGCACCGCGACGGCGTCGGGGCGCGGGGTCTCCAGCTCCGCCCGCAGCGCCTGGGCCCACGTCCGCCACGGGTCGCCGCCCGAGCGGGCCGGGTCGCCGCGCAGGGCGCGGACGCGCACCTCGGGGTGCTCGTGGTTCAGGCCGGCCAGCCGGGGCAGGAAGTCGGCGCGGGTGGCCAGGAAGTCGCCGGTGTCGAGCACGACGACGTCGGACACGCACCGCTGCGCCATCCCGGCGGCGAGCGAGCACAGTCTGCGGGTGAGCGTGATCGCCGAGGCGTAGCTGTCGCGGTGGACGACGAACGTGTCCCCGGTCAGCGCGTGCTCGCCCAGGTCGTCGACGAGCCGCCGCAGGTCCTCGTCGTGGTGGTCGCGGACGACCGCGCCCGACCCGTGGAACTCGTAGGACTGGCCGGAGGTCACGTAGAGCGCGCGCCAGTGCGGGATGTGGTCCAGCAGCCGCCGCAGCTTCGGCGCGTCGTCGGTGAACACGACGAGGACCTTCGGCTGCTCGTCCCCCTCGGGGGCGGGCAGCGCCGACCACGCCAGGCGCAGCAGCGGCGCGGGCCCGGCCGGGGCGGCCGTGGTCTCGGCGCTGTCGTCGGGCTCGGCGCGCAGGCGCTGGAACTCCGAGACGTCGACCGGGTACTCGACCTTGTCGAACGGGTACGCGGGCAGCGCCACCTTGCTCGGCTTGCGGCCGCGGTGGAAGGCCTTCCAGTCGAGGGCGACGCCCGCCTCCCAGAGCAGGCGCACCGCGCGCGCCAGGTGCTCGTCGTCGCGGATGTCGTCCGCGCGGTCGCGCAGCACGGGGATGGCCGTGTCCGCGCCGGTGGCCCGCGCGAACGCCGAGAGCACCCCGCCGGGGCCGACCTCGACGAACACGGCGTCGCCGCGCTCCAGGACCGTCTCGACGCAGTCCTTGAACCGCACCGTGTCGCGGACCTGCGCGGTGTGGTGGCCGGGGTCGACGGCCTGCTCCGGGGTGATCCAGGAGCCGGTCACGTTCGACGCGAACGGGATCTTGGGCTGGTGCAGCGCCACCTGCTCGACGACGTCGCGGAAGGCGGGGAGCACGCTGTCCACGTGCCGCGAGTGGCCCGCCCGGCCCGCGTCGAGGCGGGCGGTGTCGACGCCCCGCTCGGCGCAGCGCTTCTCGAACGCGGCGATGGCGCCCGGCGTCCCGGAGACCACGCAGTCCTGCGGGCTGTTCACCGCCGCGATGGCCAGTTGCCTGGTCAGCAGCGGCCGGACCACGTCCTCGGCGGCCCGCACGGCGGTCAGCGCGCCCTCGGGCGTGGTGTCCAGCAGCCTGCCCCTGGCCCGCACCAGGCGGATGCCGTCCTCGAGCGAGAACACCTCGGCCACGCACGCGGCGGCCAGCTCGCCGGTGTCGTGGCCGATCACGCCCTTGGGCTTGACGCCCCAGCCGATCAGCGTCTTGGCCAGGGCGTACTCGACCATGAACAGCACCAGCTCGGCGGTCTCGAGGTCGTCGAGCTGCTTCTCGGCCGCGACCGAGTCGCCGAGGAAGACCTCGCGGGGCACGCTGTCGCCCATCGCCTCGCTGGCCTCGAAGCAGGCGTCGAGGTGGGCGCGGAAGGCGTCCTCGGACAGGTAGAGGTCGTGGGCCATCCGCAGGTGCTTGGCCTCGGACCCGCTGAACAGGAAGTACACGTCGCGCCGGGCGGTCTTGGCCAGCCGGGCGGGCCGCTCGTCGGCCGCCAGCGACGCCAGCAGGCGCTCGCGGAGCTGGGCGGCGTCGGTGAACTCCACGGCGTAGCGGTGGGCCAGCCGCCGCTGCCGGTTCTGCAGCGTCCAGGCCAGGTCCGCGGCGCGCAGCTCCGGGTGCGCGCCGAGGTGGTCGGCGAAGTCCTGCTTGATCCGCTGGATGGCCGCCTCGGACGTCGCCGAGACGACGAAGGTGTTCCAGGCGCGCCCGCTGTCCGGGGTGGGCCGGGCGGCGGGGGGCTCCTCCAGGACCAGGTGGGCGTTGCTGCCGCCGATCCCGAACGAGCTGACGCCCGCGCGCAGCGGGAGGTCCTTGCCCCCCGCGCGCTTCCTGGTCAGCTCCTCGGTGCGCGCCACCACGTAGAAGGGGCTGTCGATGAAGTCGATGTTCTCGTTGGGCGCGGCGAAGTGCGGGCTGCGCGGGACCCGGCGCTGCTCGAGGACCTTGCAGGTCTTGATGAACGACGCGACGCCCGCGGCGGTGTCCAGGTGCCCGATGCTGGCCTTGAGCGAGCCGAGGCCGACGGTGCCCGGCTTGCTCGCGTCGAACGCCTTGCTCAGCGCCTCGAACTCGACCGGGTCGCCGAGCGCGGTTCCGGTGCCGTGCGCCTCGACGTAGGAGACGTCGGCCGGGGCGACCCCCGCGACCCGGTAGGCCTTGCGGATGACCTCGGCCTGGCCCTCGATGCTCGGCGCGGTGTAGCCGACCTTGCGGTTGCCGTCGTTGTTGACCGCCGAGCCCTTGATCACGGCGTAGACCCGGTCGCCGTCGCGCAGCGCGGTCTCCAGCCGCTTGAGCACCACGGCCCCGGCGCCGTTGCCCTCGACGGTGCCGCCCGCCCCCTGGTCGAACGCGCGGCAGTGCCCGTCCGGGGAGTGGATCATGTTCTCCTGGTAGTGGTAGCCGTTCTTGTGCGGCAGCGTCAGCCCGCTGCCGCCCGCCACCGCGAGCTGGCACCCGCCGGTCCACAGGGTGCGGCAGGCCATGTCGATGGCGACCAGCGAGCTGGAGCACGCGGTGTGCAGGGTCAGCGCCGGGCCCTTGAGGTCGAGGGCGTAGGCGATCCGGGTCGCGGCGTAGTCCTTGTCGTTGAGCTGGGAGCTGCTGAACGACAGGTCGGCGGACCGCACGTACTTGATCAGCGTGTGCGACTCCCAGGCGAAGTTGTTCGTCGCGCCCAGGAACAGCCCGATCGACTCGCCGCGCCCGTCCGCGCAGTACCCGGCGTCCTCCAGCGCGTGGAAGACCTCCTGGTGCAGGGCCCGGACCTGGGGGTCGAGCATGGTCGCGTCGGCGGGGGTGTAGTTGAAGAACCCCGCGTCGAAGTGCTCCAGGCCGGGGAAGACCCCCTTGGCCCGCACGTAGGCGCGGTCGTCCAGCGCGCCGTCCGGCACGCCCGCCGCGCGCAGCTCGTCGTCGGTGAACCGGGAGACCGCGTCCACCCCGTCGACGAGGTTGCCCCAGAACTCGCCGAGGTCCCCGGCCGAGGGGAACCGGCCCGCCATGCCGATGACGGCGATCTCCAACCCCGTGTTCTGGCGCTCGACGGCGGTGGGCTCAGGCATGGTCAGGGCTTCCTTCCGGTTCGTCCTCGAGGTGGCGCAGCAGGAACTGGCTCGTGGTGACGGCGGCCTGCTCGGCCTCCTCCTCCGACGAGGTGTCCTCGGGCCCGGTCTCGTCCGCATGATCGGCAGAGCCTGCGGTGACCGCGGTATCCAGGTAGCCGGCCAGCGCGGCGATGGACGTGTGCTCGAACAGCAGTCGCAGCGGGATGTCGCGGTCCAGGAGCTTGCGCAGCCGGTTGTTGATGGCCAACAGGTTCAGCGAGTTGATGCCGATGTCGAAGAAGTTGCGGTCGACGTCGACGTCCTCGGCCGGGATGAGCTCCGCGACGATCGTGAACAGCGCCCGCTCGGTGTCGGACAGGTGCCGGAGCTGCCTGGGCTCGCCCGCCGCGCCCCGCTCGGCGGCGGGGCCCGTGGCCGGGTGGTCGGTGCGCCCCACCAGCTCCAGCGCGCCGTCGGGCAGCTCGCGGACCAGGTCGCCGGTGGGCAGCGGGCCCAAGTGCAGCTCGCCGATCGCGCCCGGGGGCAGGAGCTTGCGCCCCCGGTCGAGGACGAGGGCGGTCGAGTGGCGCAGCGGCCGCCCCAGGGGGACCCGGTCGCGGAGCAGGTCCTCGGGCCGCACCTCGTGCACCGTGGCGACCGTGGCGTGCTCGGTGGGCCCGTGGGCGGCGGTGATCACCAGCGCGGGGCAGGCGGCCCGCACCCTGGCGAGGCTGCCGACCGGGACCGCGCCCCGGACGACGAGCCGCCGCAGCGGGGCGAACACGCCGGGATCGGCGCTGAGCCGGTCGAACTCCGGCGCCGTGAGGCACAGGTCGGTGGCCTGGGCGAGCGCGTCGACCAAGCCGGTCTCGTCGGTCAGGACGAGGGTGTCGCCGCGCAGCAGCGCGCCCCAGGTCTCGGCGACGCCGAGGTCGGCGGCGGGCGAGTTGGCCGAGGGCACGACCTGGTCCGCGGCCGCGAACGCCCGGTCGCCGGACAGCGCCAGCAGTTCGCGGTGCGTGATCTCGCGGCCCACGGGCTTGCCGCCCGGTCCGGCCGTGTACACCACAGCGGCGTCGGCGCGGTTGAGGTCCCGCTGCCAGGGGAACTCCGGCACGCTCTCGGCGGGCTCGTCGAGCAGCAGGACCCCGGCCGGGTCGGGGGCGCGGTCGGCGAACCCCGCCACCGTGACGACGTGCCGCACACCCGCGTCCGCCAGGACGGACTCGACCCGGGGGGCGGCCTTCGCGCCCACCGCCGGGGCGGGCAGCGCGCCGCGGTCGAGCTTGCCGTTGGCGGTCAACGGGATCGCGTCGAGCACCAGGAACGCCGACGGGACCATGTGGGCGGGCAGGCGCTCGGCCACGGCGTCGCGCACCGCGCGCACGTCGAGCGCGCCCCCCGCCTCCGGCACGGCGTAGGCGGTGATCCGCCGGTCGCCGGGGGTGACCTCGCGGACGACCACGACCGCCTGGGCGACCCCGGGGGCCGCGGCCACCGCGGCCTCCACCTCGCCGAGCTCGATCCGGAAGCCGCGCACCTGGACCTGGTCGTCGGCGCGGCCCGCGTAGGCCAGCTCGCCGTCGGCGGTCCAGCGGGCCAGGTCGCCCGAGCGGTACATCAGCGACCCGGGCTGCCCGTGCGGGTCGGCCACGAACCGCTGCGCGGTCAGGCCCGGCCGCCCGAGGTAGCCGCGCGCGAGCTGCGGGCCCGCGACGTAGACCTCACCGAGCACGCCGACCGGGGCCGGGCGCAGCCGGGCGTCGAGCACCAGCACCCGCAGCCCGGCGATGGCCCCGCCCACGTAGCTGCC
Organism: Actinokineospora pegani; assembly: GCF_009745975.1. GTDB lineage: Bacteria > Actinomycetota > Actinomycetes > Mycobacteriales > Pseudonocardiaceae > Actinokineospora > Actinokineospora pegani. Next base: position 36,712 of record NZ_WHOL01000017.1, read on the forward strand.
CGTCGCCGCGGCCACCGTCGCTTTGTCCAGCGCCCGGTGCGTGACGTGCACGGTGGTCTCGGTGATGCCGTACATGTTGACCAGCCGGGGCGAGTCCTCCGGGTGGCGCTCGTACCAGTCGGCGAGGCGGCGCAGCTCCAGCGCCTCGCCACCGAAGATGACGTGGCGCAGCGCCAGCGCGCCGTCGGCGCCAGCCTGGCGGTCGGCGGCGGCGAGCTGGTCGAACGCCGACGGGGTCTGGTTGAGCACCGTGATCCGCTCGCGGACCAGCAGCGCGCGGAAGTCCTCCGGGGACCGGGACGTCTCGTGGTCCACCACCACGAGCGTGCCGCCGTGCACCAGCGGCCCCCAGATCTCCCAGACGGAGAAGTCGAAGGCGTAGGAGTGGAACAGCGTCCACACGTCGGTGTGGTCGAACCCGAACCGCGCGGCGGTGTTGGCGAACAGCTTCACCACGTTGCGGTGCGGGACGGGCACGCCCTTGGGCTGCCCGGTCGAGCCGGACGTGTAGATCACGTAGGCGGTGTTGGCCGGGTGCAGCGGGTGGCCGCGCTCGGCGTCAGCCACTGGGCCGGTGTCCACACGGGACAGATCGATGCCGTCGACCGCCACCACCGGGAGGTCGTCGGGCAGCTCGATGTCGCGTTCGGCGGTGGTCAGCACGCAGACCGGGCGGGCGTCGCGCAGCGTGTACGCGATCCGGTCGGCCGGGTAGGCCGGGTCGACCGGGACGTACCCACCGCCCGCGCGCAGCACCGCCAGCAGCGCGACGACCAGCTCGATCGAGCGCGGCAGCGCCACGGCGACCAGCGACTCCGGGCCCACGCCCCGGCGGATCAGCTCCCGGGCGAGCCGGTTCGCCCGCGCGTCCAGCTCCCGGTAGGTCACCGCGACCTGGCCGAACCGGACGGCGAGGCGGTCGGGGTGCTGCTCGACGGCCCGCGCGACCAGCTCGACCAGGGTCGCCTCGGGACCGACGTCGGGTCCGGTGGTGCTCCACTGCCCCAGCACGAGCGCGCGTTCGTCCGCTGTGGACAGATCCACGTCTCCGATGACCGCGTTGGTGTCGGTGGCGAGCGCGCCCAGGACGCGCAGCAGCGCCTCGGCGAACCGCGCCGCGGTCGGCCCGTCGACCGACGCGGCGTGGTCCAGCTCCGCGGCGCCGGAGTCGTCGACCGTGAGCCGCAGGTCGAACCCGAGTGCGCCCGGGTCGGACTCCGCGGCCGCCGCGCTCGGGAAGGCCAGGCAGACCCGGTCGAACGGCGCGTCGAGGTCGACCGCGCGCACGTGGTCGAGCAGGTCGGCGAACGTCGCCGCCGGGTCGACCTCGGCGCGCAGCACCAGGGTGTGGTCGGCGGGGGCGCCCACGGCCACCTCGGAGCCGCCGGAGAACCTGGCCAGCACCGCGGCGAGCGCGGCGTGCACGACGGCGAACCGCGACGAGTCCCACTCCCGGGCGACCGCGTCCAGCCGGTCGACCAGCTCGAACGGGATGGCGAAGCGGTGCGTGCCGCCCTGGTCGAAGGTCAGCGCTGGGCGGGGCCGCAGCACGCGCGCGTGGGCGGGGTCGAGCGGGACGGCGTGGTTGCCGTTCTTGACCAGGCCCAGCAGCGCCGCGACCAGCTCGGGGCGGCGGTCGAGCAGCACGCCGAGCCCCTCGCCCGGGTCGGCGCCGAGGTCGCGAACCTGCCAGGCGACGGCGTCGGACCAGCGGTCGAGCTCCCGGTAGGTGTACTCCCTGCCGCGCCACACCAGGGCGGTCTTGTCCCCCTGCTCGCGGACGACGGCCTTGAACACGTCGATCAGCGTCGAGTCCACCGGGATTGCCGTCGACGGGTCGACGACCGCGGGCGGCTGGTCGCCGATCTCGATGTCCCTGACCCGGGTGCCCGGGTTGTCCGTGGCGGCCGTGAACACCCGCACGAGGCTGCGCTCGAGCACGCGCATGAACTCCGGCGAGTACAGGTTCTCGTTGTAGGTGAAGGTGACGGTGAGGTCGGCCCCGGGGTTGACGATGACGTTGAGGTCGTAGCTGGTGCGCTCGACGACGTCGACGCCCTCGAAGCGCAGGCCCTTGTCGTCGTCGCTGCTGAAGGTGCGCAACTGCTCGGACAGCGGGTAGTTCTCGAAGGCGACGACGTGGTTCAGCAGCCCGCTCTTGAGCGGGGTGGCGCCCTGGATCTCGTAGAGCGGGTAGTACTCGAACGGGTTCGCCCGGCGGTACGCGTCCTGCACGGCCCGGCACAGCCCGGCGAAGTCGTCGTCGTCGCGGGTCGTCACGCGCACCGGCTGGGTGTTGACGAACAGGCCGAGCATGTCCTCGATCCCGGCCAGCTCGATCGACCGGCCGGACACGACGCTGCCGAACACCACGTCGTCGGCGTGGGTGAACTTCTGCAGCACCACGCCCCAGGCCGCCTGGAAGACCGCGCTCTGCGTGACGTGCGCCCGCTGGGCGAACCGCTTGAGCCCGGCGTAGGCCTCGTCGTCGAACTGGAACCGGTGCGTGGCGCTGCGGTAGCCGTCGGCCCGCCGGTCGGTCGGCAGCGCGGTCTCGGTGGTGTGGCCGTCGAGGACCTCCGCCCAGTGGCGGCGCGCGTCGTCGGTGCGCTGGCGCTCGTACCAGGAGATGTAGTCGCGGTACGGGTGCTGCTCGCGCCGCTGCTCGAAGGACCCGGTGCGGACCAGGTCCTCGTAGTAGCCGAACAACGTCCCGAACAGCGGTCCCAGCGACCAGCCGTCCATGACGATGTGGTGGAAGGTGAAGACCAGGTGCCAGCGGTCCTCGCCCACGCGCAGCAGCGCCGCCCGCAGCAGGACGTCCTTGCCGAGGTCGAAGCCGCGGGCGCGGTCAGCCGCCTTGAAGCCCTCGACCTCCTTGTCCACCTCCGGCTCACCGCGCAGGTCCAGGGCGTCCAACGTGGGCGCCCACTCCTTGAGCACGATCTGGTACGGGTCGTCGGTGTTGCGGAACGAGAAGACCGACCGCAGCGCGCCGTAGTGGCGGGACAGGCCCACGAGCGCGGCGCGCATGTGCTCGACGTCGACCTCGCCGGTGATGGTGAAGTCGAACTGCTCGACGTAGGCGTCGGACTCCCCGTCCACGGCGTGGCTGAGCAGCATGCCCTTCTGCATCGGGGCCAGGCCGGAGATGGACTCGATGTTCTCCCTGTCAACCATTGACCAGGCTCTCCCCACCCGCGACCAGGTCGTTGACCAGCGCCACGACGTCGCCGATGGTGTCGATCGAGGCCAGCCGCTCGTCGGCGACGCTGATGTCGTACTTGCCCTCCAGGAACACGATGAAGTCCACCAGGGCGAGCGAGTCCATCTGCAGGTCGTGGGTCAGCGACGTCGCCTCGGTGATGTCCAGCCCCTCGAGGGCGGACTCCAGTTGCAGCGACGGGTCGCGCAGGTCGTCGGCGATGGTGTCCAGGCTGACAGTGGTCATGGTGTGCTCCTGTGCTCGAACGGGTTCGCCCCGGTTTGGGACAGCTCGCGGGCCGCTGTGGATGTCGCTGTGGACGCCATCGCGGGCCAGCGCAGCAGGGTCGAGCCCCAGGCCGCGCCCGCGCCGAACGCGGTCAGCAGGACGGTGTCGCCGGGGCGCAGCCCGCCCCGGTGGTGCGCCCGGCTCAGCGCGATCGGGATGGAGGCGGCGGCGGTGTTGCCGATGTCGGCGAGGTCGACCAGGGCCTTGTCCGGGTCGACGCCCAGCTTGCCCGCGACCTCCTTGAGGATGCGCGCGTTGGCCTGGTGCGCGACGAGCATGTCGACCTCGTCGACGCCCACGCCCCGCGCCCGCAGCGTGTCCTGGCAGGTCTCGGCCATCTTGGCGACCGCATGCCGGTACAGCGCGCGGCCGTCCATCCGCAGGTAGGGGTCGTGCGGGTCCATGTCGGCGGAGAACGGGTGGTGGCTGCCGCCCGCCTTCACGTGCGCCAGGTAGCGCAGGGCGCCGTCGGAGACCAGGTGCACCCGGCCGATCGCGCCGTCCTCGCCCGCCTCGCCGGGGCGGATGACCACCGCCGCCGCCCCGTCGCCGAAGATCGGCGCCGTGCCGCGGTCGAGCTCGTAGACGCTCGAGGAGTACTTCTCGGCGCCGATCAGCAGGACGCCCCGCGAGCTGCCCGCCGCGATCAGGCCGGACGCGACGGACATGCCCGCCAGGAACCCGGTGCACGCGGAGTTGACGTCGAAGGCGGTCACGCCGGTCAGGCCGAGGTCGTCGGCCACCAGCGGCGCGGTCGCCGGGCACTTCATGTCCGGGGTGGTCGTCGCGACCACCACCGTGTCGATCTCCGTGCCCGCCGCGCCCAGCAGCGCGGCCGCCCCGGCGCGGGCGGCGAGCACCGAGGTCGGCTCGTCGGCCGCGGCCCGCGACCGGGTCCGCACCCCGGTCCTGGTGCGGATCCATTCGTCGTTGGTGTCGATGACGAGGGCGAGCTCGTCGTTGGTCTGCCTGCCGGGCGGGATGTGGTGCCCGATCGACTGGACCACCGCTGCGTTGATCCCCGCTGCGTCAACCATCGCTGCTCCTCCACTGCGCCGGTTCTCGGCCGTTGTCTCGGTCACTCAGCCACCGCCCATGAGGTCGACGAGGATGTCGTCGAGGACGTCCTGGCGGATCGACGGCGAAGTGGCGAACCCCCGCCGGTCGCCCGCGCGCAGGGCCTCGCGGAACTCCTCGAAGGTGGAACGGACGAGCGCGGCGACGTCGCGGTCCGCGCGGCCGCGCCAGGTCTTCGGGTAGCGCACCTCGACGAGCACCCCCTGCCGCGTGCGGGACGCGATGACGTCCAGCGCGAACGGCGAGCGGTGGTCGGCCCCGGTGCTGAGGTCGGCGGGCAGGTGCGTGACGGCGAGGTCGCCGCCGGCGTCCTGGTCGCCCAGGTAGTTGAAGCTGACCTCGGGGCGGATGCCCGCCAGCGCGGCCCTGCCGTCGCCGAGGCCGGAATCCAGCCGCAGCAGCGCGCCGAACCCGAACCCCTTGTCCGGCAACCGCTCGAACGAGCGGCGCACGGCCTCGACGGTGTCCGCGGGTCCGTCGATGCCTTCGCCGACCTGGACCAGGTGCGGGAACGTGCTGGTGAACCAGCCCACCGTGCGGCTCAGGTCGGGGATGCCCGCGAACGCCTCGCGGCCGTGGCCCTCCAGGTTGAGCAGGACCCGGTCGCGGCCGGTCATCGTGGCCAGCGCGCGGGCCAGGACCGCGATCAGCGTCTCGGCCGGGGTGGCGCCGTGGGCGGTGCGCGCGGCGTCGAGCAGGGAGAAGCCGTCGTCCTCGACGAGCCGGACGACCTCGGCGACAGTCTCGCCGCGCGCCAGGTCGCCCTCGTCGAACACGGCGCTTCCGGCCGCGCTCTCGGCCAGCTCGGTCCAGTAGGGAAGCTGCGGGCGGAAGCCCCCGTCCTCGGCGTGCCCACGCAGGGCGGCCGTCCACTGCGGGAACGGCATCGTCTTGGCGGGCAGCCCGGCGTCCGGGTCCGCCGCGGTGGTGAGCAGGTCCTCGATCAGGACCTGCCACGACACGACGTCCACGGCCAGGTGGTGGATCGCGACGGCGAACCGCGTGCCGCCCTCCCCGAGCCCGGCGGCCAGCGCCACCACGGGACCGCCTTGGACGTCCACCCGCGCCTGCAAGGTCGCCAGGTACGCCGTCTGGTCCTCTTCGGACATTCCGGCGGGCGCCTGCTCGGCGTGGACCAGCGATGGGCTGTCGACGTCGCGGATGCGCAGCCCGCCGTGCTCGTCGAGCGCCACGCGCAGCATGTCGTGGTGGCGCACCAGCCGCCGCATGGCCGGGGCCAGCCGGTCCAGCGGCCACGCCTGCTCGGTGGTGACCAGCAGGCTCTGGTTGAACAGGCGGACCCGGTTGTCGGCGTCGGCGAGGAAGGCGTGCTGGATGGGGCCGGGGATGACCGGGCCGGACAGCGGCCCCTGCTCGTAGACCTCGACCTCGGCGCCCGCCGAGGCCTCGGCCTTCTCCGCCAGCAGCCGGATGGTCTGGGCCTCCAGCAGGTCGGGGACGCCCACTGCGATGTCGTGGTCCTTGAGCTTGGCCACGATCTGGATCGCCTTGATCGAGTCGCCGCCCAGCGCGAAGAAGTTCGCGTCGACGTCGGCCACCTCGACCCCGAGCGCGGTCGACCACGCCGCGGCGATGCGGCGTTGCAGGTCGGTCGCCGGGCCGTTGGCCGACGCGCAGGCCGCCAGGTCGGGCGCGGGCAGCGCCGCGGTGTCGAGCTTGCCGTTCCTGGTCAGCGGCACCACGTCGGTGGCGACGATGAACGCGGGCACCATGTGGCTGGGCAGCCGCCGGGCCAGCGCCGCGCGCAGGCGGTGCGCGTGGTCGTCGGGGTCGGCGTAGCGGACCCACAGGCACAGGCTCTGGCCGTCGCGCACGCCCGCGTGCGCCCACCGCACGTAGGGCTCCTCCATCGCGACGTGCACGACCTCGGCGAGCTCGACCCGGTAGCCGCGCAGCTTGACCTGCTGGTCGATGCGCCCGGTGTAGTAGAACAGGCCGTTGCTCTTGACCGTGACCAGGTCGCCGGTCCGGTACAGCCGCTCGCCGGGGACAGCCGGGCTGTGGACGAACCGCTCCGCGTTCAGCTCGGCCTGGTTGAGGTAGCCGTCGGCCAGGCCCGCACCGCCGATGCACAGCTCGCCGCTGACGCCGATGGGCTGCGGCCGCAACTGGTCGTCGAGCACCCAGAGCGAGGTCTCGTTGATGGGGCTGCCGATGGGGACGGCGTCGCGCGGGTCGAGGGTGTCGAAGGTGTGCACGGCCGCGAAGACCGTGCTCTCCGTCGGCCCGTAGCCGTTGGCGATCCGGCCCGGCCCAAGCAGCTCGAAGGCCTTGCGCACGTGCACCGGGGAGGCGGCCTCGCCGCCGAAGAGCATCCGGCGGATGCTGCCCAGCGAGCCCGGGATGTGCTCGACGACCTGGTTGAACATCGCGGCGGTGAGGAAGAAGCTGGTGATGGCGTGCCGCTCGATCGCCGCGCCGAGCCGGTCGAGGTCGAGCACGTCGGCCTTGTCCATGATCACCAGCGAGCCGCCGTTGGTCAGCGCGCCGTACATGTCGTAGACGGAGCCGTCGAAGGAGTAGTCCGACATCATCAGGAACACGTCGCTCGGGTCCGCGCGGTAGAAGACCGAGTCGCGGACCACCCGCAGGACGCCGCGCTGCCGGATCGTCGACCCCTTCGGCGCCCCGGTCGTCCCGGACGTGTACATCACGTAGACCTCGTCGCCGGGGCGGCTCGGGAGGCCGGGGTCGGTGTCGGTACCCGCCAGGTCCACGCACGCGTGCAGGTCCACGACCCGGAGCCGGTCCGGGCTCAGCTCGTTGGCCTGGCCCAGGCAGGAGGCGGTCGTCAGCAGGACCTCCGCGCCGGAGTCCGCCGCCATCAGCCGCAGGCGCTCGGCGGGGAACTCGGTGTTGAGCGGGACGTAGAAGCAGCCCGCCTTGAGCACCCCGAGGATGGCGGTGACCATGTCGAAGGAGCGGTTGACCAGCAGCGCCACCGGCGATCCCGGCGCGAGGCCCTGGCTGATGAGGCCGTGCGCGACCCGGTTCGCCCTGGCGTTGAGCTCGCCGTAGGACAACCGGTCCTCGCCCATGAGCAGCGCGGCCTTGTCCGGGTCGGCGGCGACCTGCCGCTCGAAGAGCGCGACCACGCCCACGTCCTCCGGCGGCGGGGTCGGGGTCGTGGCGAACCGCCGGATCAGCTCGGCCTCCCGCGCGGGGATGAGGTCGAGCGAGCGCAGCTCGGCCTGGTCGTCGGCGGCCAGCAGGGACCGCAGCAGCGTCACGTACCGCTGCGCGTGCAGCTCGGCGGTCTTGTCCGAGAACAGGGCGGTGGAGTACTCCCAGTCGATCAGCAGGCCGCCGTCGGACTCCCGGGTGGTGAGGGTGATGTCGTACTTGGCGCTGCCGTCGTCGTACTGGATGACCTCGGCGTCGTCGTGGTCCAGGCCCATGTCGGTGTTCTGGTGCACGAAGCACACGTCGAACAGCGGGCGCCGCCCCGGCTCGCGCGGCGGGTCGAGCTCGTCGATCAGCGCCTCGAGCGGGTAGGCTTGGTGCTCGAAGGCGTCGAGCACGGTCGCCCTGAGCCCGGCCAGGTAGTCCCCGACGGTGGTCGTGGGCGCCGCGGCGATCCGGATCGGCAGCGTGGTGACGAACATGCCGACCAGGTCCCGGTGGGCCAGGTCCTGCCTGCCCATCACCGGGGCGCCGACCACCACGTCGTGCTGCCCGCTCATCCTGGACAGCAGTTGCTGGAACACGCTCAGCAGGACCATGTAGAGGGTCAGGTTGTGCCGCTGGGCGTAGCGCTTCGCCGCGTCGAGGGTCGCCCCGTCGAGGGTCGCGAAGTGCGTCGCCCCCTTGCTCGCCGCCACGTCGGTGCGCTGCCAGTCCGTGGTGAGCTGGAGGGTGGGGACGTCGTCTTCGAACTGGGCCACCCAGTGGTCGCGGTGCGGCAGCAGGTCGACGCCGTTCTGCCGGGCCAGCAGCTCCCGGATCGCGGACCGGTAGCCGCGGGCCAGCGGCGCGGGCGCCACGCCCGCGGCGATGGTGGCCAGGTCGCGGAACAGGATGCCCATCGAGGTGCCGTCGGTGATGATGTGGTGCACGTCGATGGCCACGCAGGTCACGCCGTCGTCGAAGGCGAAGTGGCCCACCCGGAACAGCGGCCCGGTGTCGAGCCGGAACGGCCGGACGAACTCCGCCATCCGCGCCCTGGCCCGGCCCTCGTGGGTCTCGCCGGGGCCGAGCCCGCCCAGGCGGTGGTGCTCGACCGACACCGGCACGTCGGCGTGCACGCGCTGGCAGGGCTCTCCGTTGACCAGGTGGAACGTCGAGCGGAGGCTGTCGTGCCTGCGGACGAGCACGCGCAGGCTCGCCTCCAGCGCGGCCACGTCGAGGGGGTCGTGGCTGATGGTCAGGCCGCTGATGTTGTAGGCGACCGAGTCCTCGTTGAGCTGGCTGGACAGGAACATGCCGCGCTGCGAGGGAGTGAGCGGCAGCTCGTACTCCTCGACAGCTTCCTCGACCGCGCTCTCAGTGGCACTGGCGGGCGCGGGCAGGGTCAGCCTGGTCCGGACGTGCTCGTCGGTGAGCCCGTGGTCGGCGGTGACCGCGGCCGCGAAGTCGTCGAACACGGGCTTGGCCAGCAGGGTGGAGGCGGGGATGTCGAGGCCGAACCCGGCGTTGAGCACCTGCGTGATCTTCAGCGACGAGACGGAGTCGCCGCCGAGGGCGAACAGGTCGTCGGCGCCGTCCAGCTCGGCGTAGCCCAGGACGTCGCACCAGACCCAGGCGGCGACCTTGCGGGCCGGGGGCGGGGCCGCCTCGCCGCGCAGGCGCGAGGGTCGGGACAGCGCGCCCTTGAGGCCGGTGTCGACCACCGGGTCGGCGGCCTGCGCCGTCCTCGGGCGCACGTCCTCGTCCCACAGCCGCACGTGCTGGAAGAGCTGCGGCGGCAACGGGACCCGGCGGACGTCCGCGCCGCGGTCGAGCGCGGCGAACGGCCGCGGCGCGCGGGCGAGGTACCCGGCCGCCACGTCGCCGAGGTGCTGGAACCGGGCGGGCAGCGGCGTCGCGGCGTCGCGCAGCACGACCACGCCGCTGTCCGAGGACGAATCCCCGTGCGCCAAGCGGAGCAGACCGTCCCGAAGGGACTCGCGGCTGTCGCACAGGACGGCGGCGCGGGCGGGCTGGTGCTCGCGGCCGACCCGCATCGTGAAGCACACGTCGTCGAGGCGCAGGTCCGGGCGGCCGTCGAGGAAGTCCAGGTGCAGCGCGGCCGTCCTCGCCAGCAGCTCCTCGTTCCGCGCGGAGACCGGGTAGAGGTGCGCGCCCGTGACAGCCGCCCGCTCGGCGGGGGCCGGGGCCTCCTCCACCACCACGTGGCAGTTCGTCCCGGTCAGGCTGAAGCTGCTCACCCCGGCCCGGCGCGGTGTCGCCCCCCGAGCCCAGTCCCGGGGCCGGTCGTTGACGTAGACCGGCGATTCGGCGAGGTCGAGGAAGCGGTTGGGCACGTCGAAGTTCAGCGAGGGCGGGATGACCCCGCGCTCCAGGCACAGCATGGCCTTGATCAGCGACGCCAGGCCCGCGGCGCCGACGGTGTGGCCGATGTTCGTCTTCACCGAGCCGAGCGCGCAGAACTGCCGCTTGGTGGTGAACGCGCTGAACGCGCTGGTGAGCCCCTTGATCTCGATGGGGTCGCCCAGCGGCGTCCCGGTGCCGTGCGCCTCGATGTAGGACAGCGACTCCGGCTCGATGCCCGCCCGCTTCCACGCGCTGACCAGCAGGCTCTTCTGCGCCTGGGCGTTCGGGGCGGTGAGGCCGTTGCTGCGGCCGTCGTTGTTGACCGCGCTGGCGAGGACCACGCCGTAGACGTGGTCCCCGTCGGCGACCGCGCGCGACAGGGGCTTGAGGTAGACCCCGGCCACGCCCTCGCTCCACACCGTGCCGTTGGCCTCGGCGTCGAACGCGCGCACCCGGCAGTCCTCGGACTCGGTCTCGTTGCCGAGCCCGGTCGGCGCGAGCAGCAGGTTGATCGCGGCCACGAACGCGGTGTCGCAGTCGCCCTGGCGGATGGCCTTCATCGCCGCGTCCAGCGCGACCAGGCCCGAGGAGCAGCCGGTGTCGACGACCGTGGCCGGGCCGCGCAGGTTGAGCAGGTAGGACAGCCTGCTGGCCAGGATGCCCGACCACGAGCCGGTCATCGCCGAGAAGTCGATCTCGGACAGGAACGGCAGGTAGGACACGCGCAGCCGGTGGGTGTGGTCGTTGCCGACGAAGATGCCGACGTTCGACCCGTCCAGCCCGCTCTTGGCGTACCCGGCGTCCTCCATCGTCTCGACGAGGACTTCCATGAGGTTGCGGTGGTACGGGTCGAGCTGCTTGGCGACCTGCGGCGGCAGCCCGAAGTACTCCGGGTCGAACAGGTCGACCCGGTCGAGGTAGCCGCCCTTCCTGGTCGAGACCGCCCCGCCCTCGACCCGGCGCAGGTCCTCCACCCGCGCGGGCGGGAAGTCGCCGATCGACTCGCGGCCCTCGACCAGGTTGCCCCAGAACCGCTCCTTGTCCGGCGCCCCCGGGAAGCGGCAGGCGATGCCGACGACGGCGATCGGCTCGTCGGCGGCGCGCTCGGCCCCGCCGACCGCCTTGATGAACCGCTTGGCCCGGTCGACGTCCAGCTTGTCCTGCTTGACCTGCGTGAGCAGGTAGCGCAGGAGGTCCTTCCTGACGTCCTGGTCCGATTGGCCCGGCTGATTTGACATCCCTACCGCACCCCACCGCCGTCTGACTCGCCGAACAGGGCGGTCAGCTCCGGGTCGTCGATCTCGTCGAGCACGTCCATCAGCGACTGGTCCGCCGTCGCCTGCTTCTCGTCGAGGACCACCGGCGGCCCCACCCGCTCGTCGATGTAGGCGGCCAGGTCGGCGATCGTGGAGTACGAGAACAGGTCGGCGATGTCGACCGCGCCCGGGTACGCCTCGTCGATCAGCGACAGCAGCTGCGAGGTCATCAGCGAGTTGCCGCCCATGTCCTGGAAGGTGGTGAACACGTCGATCTCGGCGAGGCCGAGCACGGTCGCGTAGACCGCGCCCACCCGGAGCTGGGTCGGGGTCGGGTCCGCCAGGCCGATCAGGCGGGCCTCGGTGACCGCGCCGCCGGAGGCCTCGTCCGCCCGGGCGCCGCCCGAGATCTCCGACCGCAGGGACGGGTGGAGCTGGAAGGGCAGCTCGTCGAGGTACTGCCGCAGCACGGGGAGGTTGAACGACGACGGGATGGCGCCCGTGCCGGGGTGGCGCAGGAAGTGGTCGAGCCAGGCCAGGCCGTCGCGCACGCCCACCGCGGTGAACGGCGCGGCGTCGTCGCCGACGCCGTAGTCGGCGGCCATGCCGACCTCGGTCCACGTCGGCCAGTTGACCGACAGCGCCCGCACGCCCTCGGCCCGCGCCTTCGCGGCGAGGGAGTCCAGGAAGGCGTTGGCGCCGCAGTAGTCGCCCTGCCCCTGCCCGCCCATGATCGCGGTGATCGACGAGAAGAACACCAGGAACGCGCCGGGGTGGTCCTTGGCCAGGGCCACCAGCGCGACGCCGCCGTCGACCTTCGGGGCGAGCACGGCGTCGAAGTCCGCGCGCTCCTTGGTCGCCAGGAAGCCGTCGCCCGCCACACCGGCCGCGTGCACGATGCCGGTGAACCGGACGCCCTCGGTCCACAGGCGCTCGCCCAGCCGCGCCACCTCGGCGGCCCGCGAGACGTCGCACCGGTGGTACTCGGCCACCCCCAGCGCCGCGACCCGCTCGGCGGTCGGCTCGTCCAGCTCCCGGCGGCCGAGCAGGACGACGCGCTCGGCGCCCTCCTCGGCCATCCGCCCGGCGATGGCCAGGCCCAGGCCGCCCGCGCCGCCGGTGACCAAGAACGTCCCGCCCGCGTACAGCGAGCCCTCCGACTCCTCGGGGGCCTCGACGTAGCGCAGCTCCCGGACGTAGGTCTGCGACCCGCGCAGCGCCCGCAGCGCGCTGCCGTGCCCGCCCAGGGTCTCGCGCAGCACGAACGCCAGGTCCTCCTGCCCGCCCGCGTCGACCGCGTCCACCAGCAGGCGCTGGTGCTCCTGGCCGATCACGACCGCGAGCGCGGCGGTGGCCGCGGAGTACGGGTCGACGGCGGTGTCGCCGTCGACGACCGGCCAGGCGTCGCGGCCGAGCACCTTGAGGCCGAGCACCGGCTTGACCCGGTGCGCGACCATGCCCCGGTACAGCTCGAACAGGGCGTCGACGCCGAGCGAGCGCCGCTGCGCGTGGGTCAGGCCCGCCGCCGCGGTGGCGTCGGTCGCGAACAGGACGCCGTGGACCTGCTCGGCGACGAGCCGTTCGCACAGCAGCCGCAAGCCGTCCTCGTCCGCGGCGAGCACGTCGCGCTCGGGGTCGGCCGCGGCGCCGAGGAAGCACGGCACGATCCGGTGCCCCCGCGCCCGCACCTGCTCGACGAGCCGCCTGCCCTCGTCGGAGTCGTGCACCACCGCGGCCCACACCGCGTCCGCGCCCGCCGTCGCGTCGAGGTCGGGGGCCTGCGCCCACGCCGCCTCGACGAACCGCCGGGGCCCGTCCAGGCTGAACCGCTCCCAGTCGACCTTCTTGACGGTGTAGTCGGTGATCCGCCCGAACGGCCTGCCCTGCTCGTCGAGCAGGTCCACGTCGTAGGTGATCGTCTCGCCGTCGCGGCTGTCGTCGCGGACCGTGCGGATCAGCGAGTAGAACGTCTCCGGCATCGGCCGGTGCAGGACGAAGTTCTTGTACAGGTAGGGCAGGAACGTCTGCCCGCTGTTCTGGGAGGTGAGGTTGACCGCGTTGTCGAGCTTGGCCGGGTGCAGCCCGTAGGTCCCGGTCTCGCTGTCGACGCCGTCGGGGACGCGCAGCTTGGCCAGGGTTTGCGCCTCGCCCTTCCACACCGCGCGGACCGAGTCCCAGCGGGGGCCGAACTGGAACACGCCGGTGTCGGTCTCGCCGTCGAACGGGTCCATCACCTCGGTCGCGGTGCGCTGGGGCGCGGCGACGTCGACGACCGGCATCGGCTCGGCCTCGCTGCCGCGCAGCCCGAACACCCGGCCGTCGACGTGCGCCACCCACTCGCCGTCGCGCCGGCTCTGCACCTGGAACGCGTAGCCGCCATCGAGCCGGTCCAGCCGGGTGCGCACGGTGGCCCCGACCCCGTCCTCCACCGCGAGCGGGAAGCGGAAGAACACGTTCTCGAACCGCAGGTGCTGGGTGTTCTCCACGGCGGCGAACGCCGCCCGGGCCATCTCCAGGTAGGTGGTGCCCGGCACGACCGCGCGGTGGTCGATCCGGTGGTCCGAGAGCACCCAGTGCCGCTCCACCGAGAGCGTGTTCTCGAAGACGACCTCGGCGTCGGTGCGACTGACCTCCTTGCCCAGCAACGGGTGCTCGGCGCCGCCGCCGAAGCCCTGCACGCGGGTCTTCATCGGCTTGGCCCAGTGCCGGGTCTTCTCCAGCGGGTAGGTCGGCAGCGGGACGCGCTTGCGGGTCTCGCCCTCGTAGTACGCGGCGAACTCGACCTGGGCGCCGCGCACGTAGGCCTCGGCCAGCTCGGTGAGCGCGTCGCTGTCGCCGTGCGCGCGGTAGGCGGCGAGGCGGGCGTTGGCGGTGTTGGACAGCCGCTTCACCGCCTGCCCGGTGATGTCGCCCTGGCCGAGGTCGGTCTTGCGGTCGCTGACGACGGTGTGCACGCCGTGGAAGATCCCCCGCTGGGCGTCGGTGCCCAGGCCGTCGCGCCCGAGGCGGGCGATGGACTCCGCGAGCTGCTCCTTGGACCCGGCGACGACCAGGACCCGGTGCTCGTAGTGGCCGCGGCCCAGGTTGGCGGTGTGGCAGATGTCGGCCAGCGACCAGGGGCAGTCGGCGAGCATCGACGAGTACCCGTCCAGCAGCTCCCGCAGCGCGTCCTCGGTCTTGGCGCTGGCGGTGAGGCAGTAGCGCTCGCGGTGCTGGGGCGCGCTCTCGTACCGGGGCGCCTCTTCCAGGACCAGGTGGCAGTTCGTGCGGATGAAGCCGAAGGAGTTGATCGCCGCGCGGCGCGGCTCCCCGCCGGTCTCCCACGGCGAGAGCCGGTCGTTGACGTAGAGCGGGCTGTCGGTGAAGTTGATGTAGGGGTTGGGGACGTCGAAGTTGGCCGAGGGTGCCAGCACCTTGTCCTCCAGGGCCTTGACGACCTTGACGACCGCGGCCGCGCCGGACGCGGCGACCATGTGCCCCATGGTCGTCTTGAGCGAGCCGATCCCGCAGAACTGCTTGCGCGAGGTGTGCTTGCGGAAGGCGTTGGTCAGCCCCTTGGCCTCGATCGGGTCGCCCAGGACCGTGCCGGTGCCGTGCGCCTCGACGTAGGTGATCGTCTCCGGGGAGAAGTCCAGCTTGGCCCAGGCGTCCTGGATGACCTGCTCCTGCATGACCGCGTTGGGGGCGGTGATGCTGTTGGACGCGCCGTCGTTGTTGATCGCCGAGGCCTTGATGACCGCGCGGATGTGGTCGCCGTCGGCCAGCGCGCGCTCCAGCGGCTTGAGCAGGACGATGCCCGCGCCCTCGCCCCACTGGGTGCCGTTGGCCCTGGCGTCGAAGGTGCGCACGGTGCTGTCGTCGGAGGTGACGCTGTCCATCGTCATCCCGGACATGAAGTCGGACTTGGTCTCCCCGCCCAGGGTGAGGTTGAGCCCGCCCGCCAGCGCCATGTCGCACTCGCCGAGCATCAGCGACTGCACGGCCTGGTGGATGGTGACCGCGCCCGCCGAGCAGGCGGTGTCGGTCATCAGGCAGGGGCCCTTGAAGTCCATCTGGTAGGAGATCCGGCTGGCGACCAGGCCCTCCCAGGAGCCCGAGAGCTGCATCGGGTTGCCCTCGGAGATCATCCGGTAGTAGGAGATGTTCGTCTGGTCGCGGCCGAGGAACACCCCCGTCTTGGTCCCCTTGGCGCTGTCGCCGCCGTACCCGGCGTTCTCCAGCGCCTCGTAGGCCACCTCCAGCGCGATCCGCTGGTAGGGGTCCATGTAGTCGGCCTCCAGCGGCGGGATGCCGAAGAACCGGGAGTCGAAGTGGTCGATCCGGTCCAGGTACCCGCTCATGGCGTAGATCTTGTCCAGGTCGGACTCGTAGACCGGGACGCCGAGGATCAGCTCGGTGTAGTACGGGTTGCGCAGCGTCTCGTAGATCTCGTCCTTGCGCGCCTTGGGGAAGTCCCGGATGCCGGGCTTGCGCAGCCGCAGGAAGTCCCAGAACTCGCGGACGTCCTTGGCCGCGGCGAAGCGCCCCGCCAGCCCGATGACCGCGATGTCCTGGTGCGAACGGGCCCCTGAGAGCTCCAGCAGCAGGCCCTTGGCGCGGTCGCGGCCGATCTGCTTGTTGGCGAACTGCTCAAGGATGAAAGCCTTCAGGTTTTCCATGGTGGAGTCCATTCCTAGTCAGGAACCTTGAGACCGTTCGACCGTGATCTCGCCCTGTTCGAGCATGTCCAGGAGCCGATCGATGTCCCCCTCGCCCGTCCCGGCGGGCGGCGCGGCGGCTGGCTCGTCGGTGTGCAGCCGTTCCCTGACCCGGGCCGCCTGCTCGGCGATGGTCGTGTACCGGAACAGGTCGGTGATGTCGAGGACGTCCGGGAAGCGCTCGCCGTAGATCCGCAGCATCTGCGAGGTCAGCAGCGAGTTGCCGCCGAGGCCCGCGAAGTCGTCGTGCGCGTCGAACTCCGCCACCCCCAGGGTCTCCGCCCAGATCTCGGCGACGCGGCGTTCGACGTCGCCCACGTCGTCGAACCCGTGCAGGGTGACCGCGCGGGAGCCGGTCGCGGCGCCCGCCTGCCGTCGCGGCGGCGGGGCGGCCTTGCGCATCCGGCCCGGCATGACGACGGGCGGGTGGTCCGACCACGCCATGAGCGCGCGCAGCAGGTCCACCGCCTCCGCGGTGTCCAGCGGCGGGAACACCTCGTCCTCGTCGACGGCGTCCATCCGCTCGGCCATCCCGACCTCGCGCCACGCGGGCCACTGGACGCTCAGCGCGGGCAGCCGCTCCCGGGTCCGGTGCTGGGCCAGGCTGTCCAGCACCAGGTTGGCGGCGGTGTAGTCGGTCTGGCCCTGGTGCGGCAGCAGCCCGGAGACGCTGGAGAACGCCACGAAGTAGTCCAGGTCGTCGGCCAGCGTGGCCTGGTGCAGGTGCAGCCCGCCCAGGGCCTTGGGCCGGTAGACGTCGAGGAAGGTGTCGAGGTCCTTGGTGTGGAGGAAGCCGACCCCGGGCCGCCCGGCCAGGTGCAGCACCCCGGCGATGCGGCCGTGCCGCTCGCGCAGGTCGGCCACGGCGCGCTCGACGGCCTGCCCGTCGCCCATGTCCAGCCGGATGACCTCCAGGACGTCGACCTGGTCGCGCAGGTCGGCCAGCGTCTCCGCCACCGGGTCCGGGACGCCGGGCCGGGGCGAGCCCAGCAGCGCGATCCTGCGCGCGCCCCGCTGCGCCAGGTGGCGGGCGACCGCGAGGCCGAGGCCGCCGGTGCCGCCGGAGACGACGGCCACGCCGTCGCCCGCCAGCGGGGCCGCCGCGCCGCCGTTGAGCGGGATGGCGCGCTTGCGCACGTAGGGCTCGTGCGGGCGCCCGTCGCGGTAGTGCAGCACCGGGGGCCGCCCGGCGCTGGCGGCCTCCGCGACCAGGAGGTCGGCCGCGGTGTGGTCGTCCCGGTCGAGGCAGCGGATGCCCAGCGTCTTGTACTCCAGCGCCGCGATCCGCAGCATGCCGAGCACACCGGCCTGACCGGGGTTGACCGAGGCCTCGTCGCCGGTGACGGCGAGGGCGTTGCGGGTCAGGGCGAGCACCCCGTCGGCGAAGGCGAACCGCTTGTCGGAGACGAGCCGCAGGAGCGCGAACGCCGCCTCGACCGGCTCGGACACGCCCTCCTGCGCGCAGGACAGCAGCCCGAAGGCGAACTCGCGGTGCTCGTCGAGGTGCTGCCCGTCCGCCAGGTGCACGCGGTCGTGCCCGGCCGCCGCGAGCGCGCGCTCCAGGGCCGGGAGCGCATCGCCGAACTCGCCGCAGAGCAGGACGGCGCCGCTGCCCCGGCGCGGCGGGGGCAGCGGGGCCTCCCGGTAGGCCTGGACGTAGCCGTACTCGCCGGTGCCGGTCATGTCGAGGTCGGCGGCCGACTTGATGCAGTAGTCGTCCACCGCCAGCACCACCCGGCCCGCCGGGTCGGTCACCGTCACGTCGAAGGAGTGCAGTTGGCCGGGCACGGACCCGGGCCGCTTGGCGAAGTGGGCGAACACCCTGGCGGGCAGCCGGTCGTGGACCGTGAGCACGCCGTAGGAGAACGGCAGGTACAGCCGGTCCTGTTCGTAGAGGTTGTTGGGGGCGTTGATGAGCGCGTCGAGCAGCGCCGGGTGCAGCAGGTAGTCGTCGATCTCCGACCGGTACCGCGCGGGCAGCTCGAACTCGTACAGGATCTCCGCGGCGTCCTCGTCCGCGTGGCCGCCCAGCAGGCTGCCCAGCCAGCGGTCGCTGATCTCCAGGCCCTTGGCCTCGTCGTCGCCCGCGGCGATCTCCAGCTCCTGGGTCGTCCGCGCCCGCACGGCGTCGAGGTCCAGCGGCGGCACCGCCCCGGGGACGGCGCCGCGCACCAGCTCGGCCGTGGCGTTGACGACCCACTCGCCGTCGTCGGACCGGCTGGCGACGGTGATGCCGCCCGCGGGCTCGAACAGCACGTGCACTTCCTTGTCCTCGCCGTCGACGACCGCGAGCGGGGCGGCGAACTGGATGCGCCGCAACGCGAACGCGGGCCCGCACAGGTCGAGCCGCCGCGCCGCCTCCACGACCATCTCGACGATCGCCGTGCCGGGCAGGACGCACACGCCGTGGATGCGGTGCTCGGACAGCTCCCAGAAGCCCGCGGGGTTGAGCCGCACCACGCAGATGTCGCGGTCCAGGGTGCGCACCAGGTCCGCGCCGCCGGTGAGACCGCCCCGGCGGCCCGCGCCGTCGGCCTCGATCCAGCACCGGGTCGGCTCGAAGGGGTAGGTGGGCAGGGAGACCCGGCGCGCGCCCACCGGCGCGGCACGGCGCCAGTCGACCTCCGCGCCGCGGGCGTAGAGGGCGGCGACCTGGCGCAGCGCGTCGCGGCCGGGCGAGGGGGCCGCGACCAGCGCGGCCGCCGCCTGGCTCAGCTCGTCGTGCTCGGACTGGGTGATGTCGTGCGGCCCCCGCCGCTCGGCCACGAGCCGGAACTCGCCGCGGTGCGCGTCCGGCTCCTCGCCGTCGTCGGCGAACCGGTCCAACAGGGCGATCAGCTCTTCGCGGCTGTCGAAGACGAACGCCGCGCGGAGGTTGTGGTGCAGCCTGCCGACCGAGGCGGTGAAGCTGAGGTCTGCCAGGTCCACGTCGTTGTCGGCCAGGAAGTCGCGGTAGCGGCGCGCCAGCCGGGTGAGCGCCTGCGGGTCCCGGGCGCTCAAGGGCAACAGGAAGCAGTCGGACTCGGTCTCCCGCGCGGGGACCGGGTCCGCGCTGCGCACGACCAGGTGGCAGTTCGTGCCGCTGAGGCCGAAGCTGTTGATCCCCGCGTAGAGCGTCTCCTGGTCGTCGTCGGACCAGGGGACGGTCCGGTCGTTGACGAAGACGGGGCTCTGCGCGAACCCGATGTTCGGGTTGGGCTCGGCGAAGTTCAGGCTCGCCGGGAGGACCCGGTGCTTGAGCGACATGACCAGCTTCGCCAAGCCCGCGAGGCCCGAGGCGTTGTCCATGTGGCCGATGTTCGTCTTGGCCGAGCCGATGCCGCAGAACTGCTTGCGCGAGGTCTGCCGGGAGAACGCCCGCTCGATCCCGCTGACCTCGACCGGGTCGCCGAGCTTGGTGGCCGTGCCGTGCGCCTCGATGAAGCTGACCTGCTCGGCGCGCACCCCGGCGTCGGCGAGCGCCGCCGCGATCAGGTCGGCCTGCGCCTCGACGTTGGGGGCGGTGATGCCGTTGGAGGCGCCGTCCTGGTTGACCGCCCCGCCCAAGATCACCGCGTGGATGTTGTCGCCGTCGCGGCGGGCCCGGTCGAGGGACTTGAGCACGAACACCACGCAGCCCTCCGCCGCGCTGGTCCCGTCGCCCAGCCGGTCGAACGTCCGGGTGCGGTGGTCGGCCGAGGAGGTGTCCTGGATGTCCTTGATGCCGATGCCCGACTCGTCGTCGGCCTCGATCGGCAGCAGGTCGCAGTTCACCGCGCCCGCCAGCGCCATCGCGCACTCGCCGCGCTGGATCGCGCGGACGGCGGTGTAGGCGGCCACCAGGCCGGACGAGCACGCCGTGTCGATCAGCATCGACGGGCCGCGCAGGTCGAGCAGGTAGGCGATCCGGCTGCCGATCATCGACTTGACGTTGCCCGCGACCGAGATCTCCGGGGCGTCGGGGGTGACCGCCTGGATCACCGCCCGGTAGTCCTCGCCGAAGTCGGTCGACATGCCCGCGTAGACGCCGACCTTCTCGCCGTGGGCCTCCTTGTTCAGGTAGCCCGCGTCCTCCAGCGCCGCCCACGCGGTCTCCAGGAAGATCCGCTGGTTCGGGTCGACCATCCTGGCCTCCTGCGGGGACAGCCCGAAGAAGCGGTGGTCGAACCCGGCCAGCGAGGGCAGCCGGGTGCCGCCGACGTAGCGCTCCGCGGCGATCGGCAGCCGCGCGCCGCGGGCGGCGAGGTAGGCCTCGACGTCGGCGCGCCGCTCCGGCGACAGGTCGCGGTGGCCCTCCTCGCCGCGCAGCAGCATCGCCCAGAACCCGGCCAGGTCCGCCGCGTGCCCGACCCGGCCGCTCATCCCGATGATGGCCACGGGCGCGGGGGCCGCCGCGGCGCGGGTGACCTGGACCCCGGAGCCGTCCGGGTCCGGGCCCAGGTCCAGGGAGTCGAGGTTAAGCAGGGACGTCATGTAACGGAGCTCCCGTGGTCACGTGGAGGCCGGTGTCACCGGTGCGGCGGAGGATGGACAGGACGCGGTCCTGCTGCTCGTCCTCGGGGACCCCCTTGGTGCGCATGATCGTGAACAGCAGGTCCAGCGCGGCCCGCTTCTGCTCGTCGGTCAGCTCCGCCCCGGCCTCGACGAGCTGTCCCAGCTCCTGGAGCCGCCGGTACGGGGCGACCACGCCCGCGGCGTACTCGTCGTCGTCGAAGTTGCGGTTCCTGGTCGCGGCCGCCGCGCCCATGCACAGCCCGACGAGCCCGGGCTCGCGCTTCTTGGCCTCGATGAGCCGGTCCACCGCGGCGTGGACCTTGTCGGCCTCCTCGTCGAGGTTGAGCACGTCGGCCCCGGTGACCACGCCCGACACCATCTTCTTGAGCACCTGCTTGGGACCGACCTCGACCCACAGCCCGACCTTGCGCGCGGACAGCTCCGCGACGATGTCGCTCCACCGCACCGGGCTGGTGAGCTGGACGGCGAGGGCGTCCTTGATGCCCTGCACGCCCTCGTGCGGCCGACCGGTCACGCTGCTGTAGACCGGGATCCGCGGCTCGTGGAACTCCACGGCCTCGACGGCCTCGGTGAACGCGGGCACCGCGCCCGCCATGAAGGTGCTGTGGAACGCGCCCGCGACGTTGAGCTTGGCGACCTTGCCGCCGCGCTCCTCCAGGTGCGCGGTCATGCCCTTGAGGTCGTCCACCGTCCCCGAGATCACCGTCTGGGTGTCGGTGTTGTAGTTGGAGATCTGCACGTTGTGGCCGTCGGCGTTGAACTCGGCGACGTGCTTGTCCACCACGTCGGCCGACATCCGCAGCGCGGCGATCATGCCGGTGCCGCTCTCCCGCGCGCAGACCTCCATGGCCTCGCCGCGCACCTTCACCAGGCGCACCGCGTCCGCGAACGACAGCGCCCCCGCAGCGGTCAGCGCGGTGATCTCGCCCAGGCTGTGCCCGGTCACGAACGAGACGGGCACCTCGCGCTCCTGGTGCAGGACCTCGTACATCGCATAGCTCAGGACCAGCAGCGAGACCTGGGCGTGCATGGTCTTGGTCAGCTCGCTGGGCTGGGCGGTGAAGCACAGGTCCGCCACCGAGTACCCGACGATGTCGGAGGCCTCCTGGAAGCGGGCCCGGACGCTGTCGTGGGCGTCGAACCACTTCCTGCCCATCCCGGCGTGCTGGGACCCTTGACCTGGAAACACGATCACAAGATCGTTCATGAGTCGTCTTCCTCCTTCGAGGCTCTCGGTGAGTAGTGACCCGGCCATCCGCCCGGCCATCAGGTGGTGGCGGGCACCTGGAGCAGGCCCAGGAGCTTGAGGTGGCTGCCCAGCAGCCGTTCCACCGACGTGGGGTCGACCTCGCGCGGGTGGTCGATCCCGATGGTGGTCCGGTCCGCGGCGGCGCGGGCCCCGAACACGATGTCGAAGTGCCTGCGCAGGCCGCCCTGGTCCACCCAGCGGGTGTCGCAGCAGGCGATGGACAGGCCGCCCTCGCCGCGGCGGGCGGTGAACCGCTCGAAGGGCACCCGGCCGTGCACGTCGAGGTCGTCCACGCCGCGGCGGTACTCCTCCAGCACCTCGGCCAGGTCCGCCTTGCCCGCGAAGTCGAACCGGACCGGGGCGACCCCGCCTCGGTTGTCCACGACGGACAGCTCCACCTCGCCGTGGCCGAGCACCTTGCTCAGCGTCAGGGCGAAGGTGGCGTGCAGCAGGTCCTCCACCGACAGCCCCGTGCTCACCCGCAGCGCGTCCAGCGCCGCGCGGGCGCCCTCGGGCAACGTGGCCTCGACCAGACCGCCGATGACCCCGTTCGGCGCGGACCACGACTCGGGCAGCCGCACGGCGGGGCCGACCATCCCGCCCCGGCGCCGGGTCAGCAGCCGCGTCAGGTGCTTGTGCAGCTTGCCAATCGTCGGGTTCGCGAACAGGTCGCTCACGTCGAGCATCTGCGGGAAGGCCTTGTTCAGCTCCTCCAGCAGCAGCACCAGGCTGAACGAGTTGCCGCCGATGTCGAAGAAGCTGTCGTCGAGGCCGATCGGGATGTCACCGAGGATCTTGCGCCACGCGGCGAGCAGGCCCTGGTCGACGTCCGCGCCGTGGTCGGCAGAGCGGTCGGTGTTCTCGGACGTCCTGGATGCCTCAGCCCGTTCGGCCAGCGCCTTGCGGTCGACCTTGCCACTCATCGTCATGGGGATATCGGCGACCTCGGTCAGGGTCGCCGGGACCATGTAGTCCGGCAGGCTCTCGGCCAGCCAGTCCTTGAGCGCGTCCGGCGCGAGGCTCGCGCCGTCGCGCACCCGGTAGAACCCGCGGATGACCGGGCCGCCCGCGAGGTCGCGCACGATGGTCGCCGCGCCGGTCACCAGGTCGTGCCCGGTGATCGCCAACTCGATCTCGTCCAGCTCGATCCGGTAGCCGCGCACCTTCACCTGGTTGTCGATCCGCCCCAGGCAGTGCACCTCGCCGTCCTGCCACCGGGCGAGGTCGCCGGTCAGGTAGACGCGGCCGTCGCCGAACGGGTTCGCGCGGAACGCGGCGGCGGTCAGCTCCGGCCGGTCGAGGTAGCCGGGCGACACCCCGTGCCCGCCGATCCACAGGTTGCCGGTCCTGCCCTCGGGCACCAGTTGCATGCTGTCGTCCAGCACGAAGAACGTGGTGTTGCCGATGGGGGTGCCGATGGTGACGCCCGTGTCCCCGGTGAGCTCCTTGACGCTGGACCAGATGCAGGTCTCGGTCGGGCCGTAGACGTTGAAGATCTCCAGCGACTCGTGCGACCGCAGGTCGGCGAGCAGGTTCTCCGGGAAGGACTCGCCGCCGACGATCAGCTTCTCCAGCGGCGCCAGGGCCTTGGCCGCGGCCTGCCGGTCGGTGAACAGCAGGCGCAGGCGGGTCGGCGTCATCTGCAGGTAGTCGACGCCGGAGCCGGCGACGAACTCGGCGAGGTCGGCGGGCGTCCTGGTGTCGGACTCCTCGGCGACGACGACCGTGCCGCCGGTGACCAGGGTCAGCAGCGTCTCCAGCAGGTGGATGTCGAAGGACGGGGTGGTCAGGCAGGCCACCGACTTC
This sequence comes from Actinokineospora pegani, assembly GCF_009745975.1. GTDB lineage: Bacteria > Actinomycetota > Actinomycetes > Mycobacteriales > Pseudonocardiaceae > Actinokineospora > Actinokineospora pegani. The sequence goes on from NZ_WHOL01000017.1 coordinate 60,277, forward strand.
CCGCCCGCCCACCGCAGCGCCGCAGGCATGGCCCGCAGGAAGTTCGCCAGGGACCCGTTGGTCAGCCGCACGCCCTTGGGGTTGCCGGTCGACCCGGAGGTGAAGATGACGTACGCGAGGCCGTCCGGCCCGGTGTCGGCCACCGTGGGCGGCCGCGCGTCGCGCAGGTCGTCCTCACTGATCACCAGTGCCCGGTCGCCCAGCTCCCCGGCCAGCCCCGCCGCGCACACGACCACCGCGGCGCCCGCGGTGTCGATCATGTAGCGCAGCCGCTTCACCGGGTTCTTGACGTCCATCGGCAGCCACGCGCAGCCGATGCGGTTGACCGCGAGCATCAGCGTGATCAGCTCGGGCGAGGGCGGCAGCAGCAGGCCGACCACGTCCCCGGCGACCGCGCCGCGCGCCTGCAACACCGAGGCGCAGCGGTCCACCCGGTCGGCGAGGTCGGCGTAGCTGACCTCCTGGCCGCGGAAGCGGATCGCGGTCGCCCGCGCGTGCTCGCCGAGGGCGCGCTCGAGCTGGCTGGCCAGGCTCGGCACGTCCTCGATGACCGGGCCCGCGCCCAGGTCCAGCAGCCGCTGGGTCGTCTCGTGGTCGAGCAGGGACAGCTCCCCGACCGTGCGGTCGGGTTCTCGCACCACGGTCGCGACGAGCCTGCGGAACTGGGCGATCAGCTCGGCGATCCGCTGTTCGCTGTAGACGGTCGAGGAGCTCAGGTCGCCGAAGAGGCCGCCGTCGCGCTCGGTGATGTCGAGCGAGAGCGCGACGGTCGAGCGCGGCGGGCCGTAGTCCTGCGTGGTGCCCTCGACCCCGCCGAACCGGCGCACCCGGCCGCGGGCGTTCTGGAAGGTGAACATCACGTCGAACAGGGCGTTGCGGCCGAAGTCGCGCTCCAGCGCCAGCTCCCCGACCAGCACGTCGTAGGAGTAGGGCGAGTGCTCCATCGCCGCGAGGCTGGTGTCGCGGACCGCGTGCAGCAGGTCCAGCACCCTGGTGTCCGGCGTCGGCCGCACGCGCAGCGGCAGCGACTGGGCGAACATGCCCACCGTGCCCTCGAAGGACCCCAGCATCCGCTGGTCCATCGGGATGCCGACGCACAGGTCGTCCTCGCCGGTGGCCTTGGCCAGCAGGACCGCCCACAGCGCCAGGAAGAAGGTCGCCGGCGTGGTCCGGTGCTCGGCCATGAACGCCTTGGCGGCCGCGTGCAGGTCGCCGTCGATCTCGAAGTGGTGGTGGCGGCCCGCGAAGTCGTTGACGAGCGGGTGCGGGGAGTCGGTCGGCAGCGCCAGCGGCTTGGGGATGGTCTCGAACTCGCGCAGCCACCACCGGCGGTGCTCGGCGTGGTCCGGCTGGGCGGCGACCTCGGCTTGCGACCGCACAAACGAGGAGTAGCTGTCGGACCCGCTCTCGGTCAGGCCGCCCCGCGACAGGTACTCGTCGAGGTCCTTGAGGATGATCTCCAGCGAGGTGAAGTCGGACATGATGTGGTGCAGCGAGACCACCAGGTGGTGCGTCCCGTCCTGGTCGATGACGATGCCGTAGCGCCACAGCGGGGCGGTGGCGAGGTCGAACGGCTTGTTCATCACCGCCATGACGTCCTCGGCGGTGAGCCCCGGGTCGCGGGCGAGGTCGAAGACGTGGCGCTCGGGGACGACCTCGGCCACGACCCGGGACCGGATCTCGGTCCCGTGGATCTCGTAGACGCCGCGCAGCTTCTCGTGCTTGCGCGCGATCGCCTGGAACGCCTCGGCGATCCGGTCCAGGTCGGGCGCGCCAGCGAACCGGATGCCCGAGATGATCTGGTAGGCCTCGTTGCCGCCGCGCATCCGCGACAGCACGTAGATCCGCTTCTCCTGCGAGGAGACCGGCGTCGTCTCGTCGTCCGGGGCGACCACTGAGTCGATCACCGCGGCGGCCGTCGACTCGGCGCGGCGGAAGTCGAACCCGCCGCCGCGCAGCTCCGCGACGCTCTTGCCGATCGCGTCGAGGACGCGGTCCTGGTGCTCGGTGTTGTGCGCCAGCGAGAAGAAGCTCCCCCGCCGCTCCCACACGTACACGCCGTGGAAGGTCATGAGCTTGAAGAACAGGTTCAGCGCCATCGACCGGTCGGCCGGGTCGCGCGGGACCAGCGACTCGAACTGGAAGAAGGACGCGCAGTGCGCGATCCGGAGCGGGACCTCCTCCGCCTCGAAGTACTCGTTGGCGCGCCGGGCGAAGATGTCGGTGAACCGGTTGACCCGGGCGATCTCCTCGGCGCCGGTGTCGCGCAGGCGGGTCAGCACGGCCTTGGCCGCGGCCATCGTCAGCGGGTGCTTGCAGAAGGTCCCGGCGAAGAACGTCGTCTGGGTGGCGGGCAGGGAGTCGTCGCCGGGGGTCCAGGCCCCGCCGTCCACCGCGTCCAGGTACCGGGCCTTGCCCGCCACGACCCCGATCGGCATGCCGCCGCCGACGAGCTTGCCGTAGAGCACGATGTCGGCCTCGACGCCGAAGTGCGCCTGCGCGCCGCCCAGGTCCACCCGGAAGCCGGTGATCATCTCGTCGAAGACCAGGGCGATCCCGTGCTCGGTGCAGACCTGGCGCAGCTCCCGCAGGAACGCGGTGGGCCGCAGCAGCGGGTTCCTCGACTGCACCGGCTCGACCAGCACCGCCGCCAGCTCGGACCCGTGCGCCCGGATCCGGTCCAGCGCCTCGGCGCTGCCGTAGTCGAGCACCAGGGTGTCCTCGACCATGGCCTGCGGGACGCCGATGGTCATCGGGATGGTCTCGGTCCCGTCGGCCTCGGCCAGCACCCCGTCGTAGCCGCCGTGGTAGGAGCCGGCGAACTTGGCGACCCTGTCCCGGCCGGTGACCGCGCGGGCCAGCCGCAACCCCACCATCACCGCCTCGGACCCGGTGTTGCAGAACGCCACCCGCTCCACGCCCGCGAGCTCGTGGACGAGCTGGGCGACCTCGCCCGCGAGCTTGGTCTGCGGCCCCAGCTCGTAGCCCGCGCGGAGCTGCTCGGCCACGGCGTCGACGATGAAGTCCGGCTGGTGGCCGAAGAAGTGGACGCCGTAGCCCATGGTGGTGTCGACGTACTCGTTGCCGTCGACGTCGAGGAAGGTCGCCCCGCGCGAGCCCGAGGAGACCAGCGGGTAGACCGATTCCTTGAGCCCGGGGTTGAAGTTCAGCGACGCGATCCAGTCCGCCAGGCCGGCCCGGTGCGTCTCGGCGTAGGACTTGGAGCCGCGGGTGCGCTCGGTGAAGCGGGCGACGAAGTCGCGGACGAACCGGTCCCGGTCCGCGCCCAGGCCGGCGTCGGCCAGCGCGATGTTGTTGGTGTACGTGCCCACCTTGCGCGTGACGGCCTTGCGCGCGGGGGCGGCCGGGGCGGGCGCCGCCTCGGTCGGGGCGCCGCCCAGCAGGGCGAGCTGCTGGCGCATGAGGGCGAGCTGGGTCTGGATGATGTCCTCGAGCCCGGTCGTCGGGGCGGCGCCGTTCGCGCTGGCCACCACGGGCTGCGGCACGACCTCGACCGGCACGACGGGGTCCGGCTCGACCGGGCGGTTGGCCAGGACGAAGTCGGTGGTCTGCCCGATCGTGTGGACGGACTCGAAGAACGCCTTGATCGGGATGGCCACGCCGTGCTCGCGCTCAAGCCGCTTGGACAGTTGCACGAGCATGAGCGAGTCGAGCCCGAGCGCGAAGAGCTGCAACGACTCGTCCATCGCCTCGGGCGCCACCCCGGTGATCGCGCTCAGGGACTGGCGCACGAACGAAACGACCGCGTCACGGTCGCCCGCGCGGCCGGAGTCGGTCGCCGCTGCCTCGACGGCGCTGGGAACGGGGTCCGCCACGACCGGGGCGCGGTCGGCGTACCAGACCCGGCTCCGGTCGAACGGCGTGCGCGGCAGGTCGCGGACCAGCGACCCGCCCCGGCCGGGCAGGTGGTCCCACGCGAGCGCGCGGCCGAGCTTCCACAGCGCGCCCGCGCTCTCCAGCACCTGCCGCACGTCGGAGCGGCCCTTGCGCAGGCTCGGCACGACAACGGCCTCAGCGAACTCCTGCGCGATCAGCCCCCCGACGGTCGCCATGGCGCCGATCTCGACGAACACGCGCGCGCCCCGCTCGACCGCCGTCGCGACGGCCGCCCGGAACCGGACCGGCTCGACCAGGTGCCTGCTCCAGTAGGCGGCGTCGATGCCGGACTCCCGGGTCAGGACCTCGCCGGTCAGCGAGGAGATCCACGGGATGGCCGGGCCGGTGAACCGGTGGTCGCGGATGGCGGCGTGCAGGCGCTCGGCGCCCTCGGCCATCTGCGCGGAGTGGAACGGGTGCGACACGTCCAGCCGCTCCACGAACACGCGCTGCCCGCGCGCGGCCTTGAGCACCTCGGTGAGGGCGTCGGCCTGCCCGGAGACGGTGATGTTCTCGGCCGCGTTCACGGCGGCGACGCAGACGCCCGGGTGCGGGCGCAGCAGCTCCTCGGCGCGGTCGAGCGAGCACAGCAGCGTCGCCATGCCGCCGGTGCGCGGCGTGTCCTCCATGGTGCGGGCCCGGTGCAGCACCAGGTCGACCGCCTGCGCCAGGTCCATCGCGCCCGCGAAGCAGGCCGCGGCGTACTCGCCGATGCTGTGGCCGATCACCGCCGAGGGGGTGATCCCCAGCGCCCGCCAGTACCGGGCGAGGGCCAGCTCGATCGCGAAGATCATCGGCTGGGTGCGCAGCGGCGACCGGAACGGCGCGTCGTCGTCGCCGAACATGGTGGCCAGCGGGGAGGCGCCGCCCGCCCGCTGGAACTCGCCGTCGATCTCGTCCAGCTCGCGCCGGAAGACCTCGGCGTGCTCGTAGAGCTCGCGGCCCATGCCCGGGTACTGGGTGCCCTGGCCCGCGAAGACGAACACGTCGGCCGCGCGGCCGTGCTCGGGGGTCGGCGCGGCGCCCATGACGGCCTCGACCGCGGCCGGGATGTCGGAGACGGCGTCGCAGACCAGGACCTCCCGGTGCCGCAGGGCCGAGCGCCGCTCGGTCAGCGTGTGGGCGATGTCGGCGAGCGCGGCGGAGGTGCCCGCGCTCCACGCCGACAGCTCGGTGAGGGCGGTGCGCAGCGCGGTGGCCGAGTTCCCCGACACGGTCAGCAGCCGCGGCAGCTCCGGCGCCGGTTCCGGCCGCGCCGCCTGGCCCGGGTACTCCTCGACGATGACGTGGGCGTTGCTGCCGTTGATGCCGAACGAGCTGATCCCCGCGCGCCGCCGACCCCCGGCGGGCTCCCAGGCGATCTCCTCGGACACCACCTCGACCGGGATGTCGTCCCAGTCGACTAGGTGGTTGCCCTTGCGGAAGTGCATGGTGGCGGGCAGGCGGCCGTGCTCCAGGGAGACCAGCACCTTGCACAGCCCCGCCATGCCCGCGGCGGCCTCCAGGTGGCCCAGGTTGGACTTGACGCTGCCGACCCGCAGCTTGCCCGAGCGGCCCGCGAAGACCCTGGCCAGGGCGTTGACCTCCTGCGGGTCCCCGATGGGCGTGCCGGAGCCGTGCGCCTCGACGTAGGAGACGTCCTCGATCCCGACGCCCGCCTCGGCCATCGCGTCCTCGATGACCCTGGTCTGCGCGGCGCCGCTGGGCACCGTGAACCCGCCGCTGCGGCCGTTGTGGTTCACCGCGGAGCCGGTGATCACGGCCAGGACGCTGTCGCCGTCGCGCTCGGCGTCGGACAGCCGCTTGAGGATGACCGCGGCCACGCCCTCGCTGCGGATGTAGCCGTCGGCGCCGTCGTCGAAGCTGCGGACCCGCCCGGACGGGGACAGCGCCCCGAGCCTGCTGAACGACACGTGCGCCTCGGGGCTCAGGATCAGGTTCACCCCGGCGGCCACCGCCAGCTCGCACCCGCCCTGCCGCAGTTCCCGGCTGGCCTGGTGCACCGCGTACATCGACGACGAGCAGGCGGTGTCGATCGCCACGCTGGGACCGCGGAAGCCGAAGGCGTAGGAGATCCGCCCGGCCGCGGCGTTGGCCATGGTGCCGGTGTAGGTGTAGGCCTCGGCCGAGTGGCCCATGTCCTTGCCGACCTGGACGTAGTCGTCGAGGGTGATCCCCACGAAGACGCCGACCCGCTGGTCCTCCCCCGCGCGCAGCGGGGCGATCCCGGCGTCCTCGAAGGCCTCCCAGGTGGCCTCCAGCAGCAGGCGCTGCTGGGGGTCGATGAGCTCGGCCTCGGCGGGCGAGATGCCGAAGAACAGCGGGTCGAACCGGTCCACGTCGCGCAGGTAGCCGCCGTGGGTGGTGGTGACGCCGCTGGTGTCGAGGGGGCTGTGCCGCCACCGGTCCGCGGGGACCGGCTCGATGACGTCGGTGCCCTGGCTCAGCGCCGCCCAGAGCTGCTGCCGGTCGCGGATGCCGCCGGGCAGGCGGAACGCCACCCCGATGACGGCGACCGGCTCGGAGACCGGCGCTGACACCGGCTCTGGCACCGGGCGGGCCGGGGCCTGCGGTCGCGCCGCCCGCCGCGCCACCTCGGCGACCAGGGCGTTGACGGTGGGGAAGTCGATGATGAAGGTGTGCTCGAGCCGGGTGCCCAGCCGCCGCTGGATCTCCTCCTGCAGGCTGATGAGCTGGGTCGAGGTGCACCCCAGGTCGAACAGGCTGGTGTCGTGGTCGTCCGCGCCGAGGGCCACGTAGTCGTTGACGACGGCGACGATCTCGGCCACGGCGCCGGCCGCGGGCGCGCCCACCGGCTCGGCCGCGCTCTGGCGCCGGGCCAGGTAGTCCTTGACGAGCTGGAGGCGCTGGACCTTGCCGCTGGTCGTCTTGGGCACGCTGCGCACCGGCACCACGTCGACGACCTTGAGCCCCAGCCGGGTCATCACCGCCCGCCGGACGGTGGCCGCGACCGGCTCGAACTTGTCGGCCCTGCCCCGGAAGTAGGCGAAGACCACCAGCTCGTCCGCGCCGGTGGCCGCGTTCGGCACCGCGCAGGCGACGTACCTGCCGAGGTTGCGCCGCCCCAGGTCGGCCAGGATCGCGTCCTCGACGTCGGCCGGGTAGAAGTTGACGCCGCCGATGATGATGACTTCCTTGCGCCTGCCGACCATCACCAGGTGGCCGTCGTGCAGGAAGCCGACGTCCTGGGTGTTGAGCCAGCCGTCGCTGATGACCTCGCGGGTGGTGTCCTCGGCGCGGTAGTAGCCCGCGGTCACGCAGTCGCCCCTGACGAGGATCAGGCCGACCTGGTCCTCGCCGAGCGCCTGGCCGCCGTCGTCGACGATCTTGACCTCGGAGTGGGGGTGCGGGGTGCCGCAGACGACGAACTCGACGCCCCGGCTGTCGTCGGCGGCGAGCAGCCGGACGGTGTCGCCGACGTCGAGGTGGGCGCGGTCCACGGTCAGCGACCGCACCGGCGCGTCCTCGCGCTGCTGCGCGACGACCAGCGTGTTCTCCGCCAGGCCGTACGTCGGCCGGATGACGTGCGGGCCCAGCCCGCGGTCGCGCAGGGCGTCGACGAACTCGTGGCACAGCCGCGCGCTGACCATCTCCGCGCCGTCCATGACGACCCGGACCCGGCTCAGGTCCCAATCAGCGCTCGCCGCGCCGCCGCGCTCGTAGCGGCTCAGGAAGTGCTGGACCCCGGAGTTCGTCGTGCCCAGGATCGTCGCGCCGACCCGGCTGGCGGCCGCCAGCCAGTCGGTGGCCTTCCAGATGAAGTGCTTGGTGGTCATCCAGTGCTGGGCCGCGCCGGTCACCAGCGGCGCCAGGTGGAACGCGATCATCCCGAAGTCGTGCGAAAGCGGCTTCCAGCTCAGGAACACGTCGTCGGCGCCGATGTCCGAGGCGGCCACGATGCCCTCGATGTTGCGCAGCAGGTTGCGGTGGGTCAGCGTCACCCCCTTGGGGTTGCCGGTCGACCCGGAGGAGAACTGGATGAAGGCGATGTCGTCCGGCCCGACCTCGGCCATGACCGGCTCGCGGTCGGCCGGGACGGCCGCGCAGTCCACAGTGTGCAGTTGCCTGCCCAGGATGGGCGCGGCCGCCTCGATCCCGTGCAGCCGGTCGAGCAGGCCCTGGTCGTCGAACGCCAGCCACGGGCTGCCCAGCACGCCCCACACGGTGACGACCTTGCGCACCTCGGCGTCGTTCTTCGGGGCGGCCAGCGGCACCGGGGTGATCCCGCCGAACAGCGCCGCCCAGTAGGCGATCACGACGTTCTTGGGGGACTGGAAGGCGACGACCAGCTCGTCACCCGGCCGCACCCCGCTGTCCTGCAGGAACGCCAGGTACCCGCGCGCCAGCCGGACCAGCTCCGGGTAGGCGACGGCGTCGGTGGAGTTGTCGTTGTCGATGAAGCAGATGCCCGTCGAGGCGTCCCGCTTGTCCAGGAGCGCACCCGTCAGGGTGTCGAAGCGACTCATCACGAACCCCACCTAGCTCTTCCTGGCGAAGGTCTTGTAACCGTGGTCGGCGATCATCACTTGCTGGAGCTGGGAGGTCCCCTCGATGATCTCGAGGATCTTGGCCTCCCGGAACAGGCGCTCGGCCGGGTACTGGTCCCAGCACCCGTTCCCACCGAGGACCTGCACCGCGTCCGAGGTCACCTGCTGGGCGATCGTGGAGGAGAAGTACTTGGCGATGTTGGTCCTCATGACCGCCTCGACGCTGCGTTCGGCGCGCGCCCGCCCGGCCTGCCTGCACAGCTCCCTGGCCGCGTCGACGTTGGTCACCGCGTCCGCGACCATCTTCTGCACGAGCTGGTGGGCGCCGATCTGCACGCCGAACTGCTCTCGCCGCGTGGCGTAGGTGCACATCTCCTCCAGCGCCGCCTGGGCGATCGCGACACCGGCCCAGGCGATGCTGTAGCGGCCGTGGAACAGCGCGGTGTTGGCGATGAAGCCGAACCCCGCCCCGATCCGCCCGACGAGGTTCTCCTCGGGCACCGCCACGTCGGTGAGCACGACCTCGGCGATGTGGGTCGCCCGGTTGCCCAGGAACCCGGTCATCGGCGCGGTCCGCACCCCGGGGGTGTCCCGGTCGACGAGGAACGCGCTGAGCACACCGTTGTCGGTGGCGAAGACCAGGAACAGGTCGGCTATCCCGGCGAAGGAGATCCACTTCTTCCGTCCGTTGAGGACGAACCCGTCGCGCTGGCGCGTGTAGGACGTCGTCACCGAGGCGGCGTCGGAACCCGCGTCCGCCTCGGACAGCGCGAAGCAGCCGATCCGCCTGCCACTGGCCAGGTCGGGCAGGTACTTGTCCTTGATCCGGTCCGAGGCCCGCTCGACAAGGGTCTCGCAGACCAGCGAGGTGTGCACCGTGAGCAGCGCGCGGGTCGACGAGCACGCCTTGCCGACGACCTCGGTCAGCTCGCCGTAGTCGAGCGCGTCCATGCCCGCGCCGCCCCACCGCGGCGGGACCACCGCGCCCAGCACGCCCGCGTCGGCCAGTTGCCGGATGACCGAGCCGGGAAGCTGCCCCGTGCGGTCGAACTCGCCCGCGCTGGGCGCCAACTCCTCCTCGGCGAACGCCCTCGCCCAGTCGAGGACCTCCGCCGGCCGACGCGCGCTCACCCGGTCGCCGCCTTGAGCTTGGCGACCATCCCGGTCATCAGCTCGACCGAGCTGAAGTTGCGCAGCGTGATGTGGTCGTCGGGCACCGTCACGTCGAACGTCGACTCGATGAAGACCAGGAGCTGCATCGCGAAGATCGACGTGACGAAGCCCTTCTCGAAGATGTTGTCCTCGTCCCGCAGCTCGGCGGTCGTCAGCGCGGTCATGTTCGCCCGCACGAAACCCCTGATGTCGGCGGCGATCCCCGCCGCGCCGTCCTGCTCGACCGCTTCGCTATTCACCGATCTCGACCTCGATGTAGTCGGGGTAGTCCTGGCGCACGGTGAGATCGTTCTCGTACCGGAGATCGTCGCCGTCGCTGGAGGCCACGTGGAAGTTCGCCAACTGGTAGGTCAGGAGCATCTGCCGGTTGCGGTCGGTGCGCCGGAAGTCGGCGAACAGGCGCACGCCGTCCTCGGCCGCCCGCTTGATGAGGAACGACAGCAGCACCGTCCCCACGCCCATGGAGACGGTCCGGCAGGACATCAGCAGCAGCTTGATCGTCCAGCTCTCCGGCTCGCGGCGCACCAGCGCCATGCCGATCTTGCCGTAGGAGCCGTACCGGTCGGTCAGCTCGCACACCCACAGGTCGTGCCCGGGGTCGTGCGCCAACCGCTCGAGCTGCTCGTGGGAGTAGGTGATGCCGGTGGAGTTGAGCTGGTTGGTGCGCTTGGTCAGCTCCTCCAGCCGCAGCAGGTCGTCGTCCTTGGCGCGCGAGATCGCGAAGACCATGCCCAGGGTGGCCAGGAACTCCGCCCGCGGACCGTCGTGGGCCAGCTCGGACTCGGTGCGGCGCTGGTCCTCCAGGTACATGTGCCTGCGGCGCCGGGCGTCCTCGGTCACCACCTCCGGCGACAGGCGCGGCAGCGAGCCGAGGCCGAGGTAGTCGGCCGCGTCGACGGTCTGCACCTGGGGGTGGGCGAAGACCACCTCGTCGCGCTCGAACGCCCGGTCGTCGATGAACATGATCGTGTCCATGCCGATGTTGAGCCTGCGCTGGATCTCCGCGATCGCGCTGGACTTGCTGTTCCAGTTGATCTGCGGGTACAGGAAGTACTCGGCGAGGCCGAACTCCTCCAGCTTGCGCATCGCGTCGTCGTGGTTGTTCTTGCTGGCCACCGACAGCAGGATGCCGCGCGAGTCCAGCTCGGCGATCAGCTCGCGGACACCCGGCTTGAGGACGACGACGTCACCGCTGGACAGGGTCCCGTCCCACAGCGTGTCGTCGAGGTCCCAGACGACGCACTTGGCCATCGTCGCGGTCCGCGCCGCGTCGACCGTCTCCGTCATGACACCGACCCCGCGTTCGCCCGCACGGCGCCGTCCTGCAGGTACGGGTAGAAGCCGTGGCCGCTCTTGCGGCCCAACCGGCCAGCGGCGACCATCTTCCGCAACAGCGGGCAGCAGCGGAACTTCGCGTCCTGCAACTCGTCGTAGAGGATCGCCAGCGAGTTCACCACGGTGTCCAGTCCGATGAGGTCCGCGGTCTCCAACGGCCCCATCTTGTGCCCGTAGCCCATGCGGAACAGCGCGTCGATCTGCTCGGGTTCGGCGACGCCGTCCTGGACCAGGAAGGCCGCCTCGTTCATGAACAGGTGCGACAGCCGGTTCGAGACGAACCCGGGCATGTCGTTGACGACGACCGGCCGCTTGCCCAATGAAGTCGCGAACGCCTCCGCGTCGCGCACCGTCTCCTCCGAGGTGTGGAAGCCGCGGATGACCTCGACGCCCTCGATCAGCGGCACCGGGTTCATGAAGTGCATGCCGATCACGGTGTCGGGCCGGGGCAGCAGGGCGGCGATCTTGGTGATGGGGATGCAGCTCGTGTTCACCGCGATCTTGACCCCGTCCGGGCACACCTCGCGCAACCCCAGGTAGAGCTCCTCCTTGGCGGCGTAGTCCTCGACGATGTTCTCGACGATCCAGTCCGCCCCGGCCAGCTCCGCGTAGCCCTCGCCCACCCGGATCCGGCCGAGCACCTCATCGGTGCCCCACCCCGCCGCGACCGGCGACATCATCCGGTACTTGCGCAGCAATTGCCGAGTCTCACCGAGCGCGGACCGCTGAACCGAAAGATCGCTGTCGCAGAGGACCACGTCGTAGCCGTGAGCGGCGCAGGTGATGGCGACGTCCTTGCCCATCAACCCCGCGCCGATAATGCCAACCGTCGCCATCCCACGCCTCTCGTCTCACAAGTCGGGACAGTCCTCTGCACCCGCCCGCCTCATCGCGGACTCAAGAATGGTGTTGTCGAAGTTCCGGGCTTTCACTCGACGCGGACGAAAGGTCCCCACCCGGCGGAACGGAAGCAGGCGGACGAAACGCGATCCCACCCGACAACACGCCCGCTCGATTCGCCGCACCCGAGTTTCACGTTTGCCTGGTCTGTGCGGCGAACTGTAGGGCACCCGACTTGGTGTGTGAACTGTCCCTAGGGACCGTGCCGCGACCGCAAGCTGTCACCAAAACTCGAGGCCGTTCACCTATTCCGCACAACCATTAGTGCAATAGCACCAATGTTATCCGGTGACAGTGTCCACTGCGGAGGCCGGTAATTCCTCACAGGATGATCAACCTGGTTGTTGCGCGCACACCTACTGCCGCGCCCCCGTGCGCCACAGGCGCCACCCACCGTCCACGAGCGACACCGATCCGCCGCCGAGACCCCCTCACGGCAGGCCACGAGGACCCGGTTCGTCCAGACGGCCTATGGATTGCGCCCCTCATTCTGGTTAAGTGGAACCAAGTGGACATCTCACACCGTCTCTAGCGGCGGACCCCCGATGAACCAGCCCGGAGGCGAGGCGCCCATGACCCTCGAGAACCACAGCGGACACCCCCCGACGCGCAGCGCCCCACCGGGCCGCAGCCCCTTCGGAGGACGGCCCGGCCGCGATCTAGTTGCCACGCCAACCACCTCCAGGAACACCCCGGTTGGCCACTTTCGCCCGGCTCCCGCAGTTGGTCCCCGACCGGAACGGCGCCCAAGTCCCGATCGACAACGGTGTCGGTCGGCCCAACTCCAGCAACCGAGAAGGTGAATCCCGCAATGACGATGGGGGAACAAATGGTGATGGCAAAAGAGTTATCGACAAAGAAGCCGACCCTCCGCGAACTGGAAGTCCTCACCAAAATCGCCAACGGCCTCGAATACACAGAGATCAGCCGCCAACTCTGCATCACCCCCCGCACCGTCAAACACCACACGGCGAGCCTCCTTCGCAAACTGGCCGCCCGCAACCGCGCCCACCTGATCGCCATCGCCTTCAGGTCGAACTACCTGCAGTAGCCCCGGCGCGACGCGCTGTTCCCTGACCGCGCACAGAACTCGCCCACACACAGACCAGCCAGCGCCCCGACCAGCCCAACGGAGATGCGTAACGCCACCGGCGTCGCTCACCGCTGAACGGCGCCGCAGGTCAACGAACCCCACCACCCGCACTCCACACACAGTGGCGTGAACGGCGCGGCGACAGGCGCCAGGTTCGACCGCCGACACGCCGCCTCCGCATGCGGCGCGGAGGACCGTCACCACCGCCCTTCCGACACCGCGGCAAGGACCCGATCACCCAGGCCCGGGTGCCCCGGTCCTCCACCCCCGGTTCGACGGTGACGATCTGGAACAGCAGCTCGTTGGCCTACTTTCTGGCCGCACCGCTCCGGGTTCCCGGCCACGACCGGCAACCGCGCCCACGGCTGCTTGCGCATTCCGAGATCCACCAGCCCGACCCCAGCAGGTGCCGCCGAGCTGCCAGACTTCGCAAGCGGCCTGATCGACCTGGCCTCCGACCCGACGACCAGGGTCGCGATGGACGCGCAAATCGCTGCGAAATCGGCGCCAACGACCGTAACGTTGGGCGCGTTCAAGAACTGCGGGATCATCTCGAGGGGCGCGGCCCAGACGTTCGTCGATATGGGTCTGCGGGGCGGGGTTGGCTTTGCACTCCACCCAAAGGGGGCGAGACCACCAACGATCCGGCCTACCTGGCCGCGTGCGCATGTCGCGATGCGCTCACTGACCGTCCGTCATCTGGTGAACTGCTCCGAGTTCTCCGGACATGTCAGCCGAGCGCTGGGGCATAGACCGGACCGAAGACGGTGATGCCCCCAGGACGACCACGAACAGGGCCGGATACTGGTATTGGATGAAGCGGTGCGCGCCCGGTCGGCCGCGGGTCATCCAGGCCTGTCAGTGCCCACGCCCCGCAACGGCGTTCGCCCACCACTGTCACCTCTTCCAGACAACCTCCCAGTCCTGCTCTCTCGAGACCGCCACCGGCTTCCCATGCAACACGATGTCGAAGTCCTCTTCCGCATAGCCGAGGGCCAGATTGGTCGCCATCTGAGCCGCGATGACCGCTGCCCGTTCAGTCACATCGACGTCGTTGCCGACAAAACCGGTGATGTGGACGTGCGCGCGGCGTCCTGTGACGCGCTGGTGATGGGTCAAGGCCCGCGCAATGCCGGAGAGCAGGATCGACAAGCGATAGAGGAGGTCACTGCCCAATTCGGCATCCCAGGTTACCGCCGAATCGCTTGTCGCGTCCTCCACCTCCACCCGCACCCGGGCGAACTCATAAGAGGCCCCGTTGTGGAATCGCTGGAGGGTATATTCGGCCACAGGCGCTCTCCGTCAGGTAATCAGAACCGAAAAGCTGGAACGCTCCGAAACCGCTGGTCAAACTGTTCCCATCCCCTAGTACTCCCACCAAGGGCACGAACCTTCTCCACTTTCGCCCGCACGGTCTACATGGGGAAAAACAAGTTCGCCCGCTAACCGTCTTTAACCAGGTCAGCGAGCGAACTTTAACAATATTCACTTGTGGAGCTGAGGGGACTCGAACCCCTGACCCTCACACTGCCAGTGTGATGCGCTACCAGCTGCGCCACAGCCCCAGGCCAGTCACGCTCGGGAGGAATCCCTCCCTGGCGTGCTGCGCATACGCTACAACACCCCGACCACCACATGAAATCCGGGGGGTCGGTTCATCCCCCCTGCCCTGGTCACAGCCTCGCCCCCCGCCCAGGCCTAGGCAGGTATCGGCCCGCTCGACCTGTCGTCGACCGTCCGCCGGGGTGCGGCTGGGCAGGGACCCGGACCACACGGTGTTCTGTCCCAATCGAGACGCCCATCGAGGTGTCCCCGGTGACCATGTCGTCATGGTCGTGACGGTGACGGTGGCGACCTCCCCGATCTGCGTGGTTCGTGAAGTAGGTCCCGGACGAGTCGGTGATGAGCTCGTCGCATAGCGCGTCCATCATCCCCCCCGCCCGCGCCGTCGGGCCCGTTCGAGCCGCTGTCCGGCCCCGCCCATGCCGCCGGGCCGCGCGGCGGCCGAGGACGCGGAGTGGATGGTCGCCCCACTTCCGCTGGCGATCGCGTGGGCCACCGCTGCGGTGCTGGCGACCTGACGGGGTGAACCGCTCGTCGTCGTCGCGCCCCTGTGTTCGTCGCTGGTGAATGTTCGTCGCTGGTGAATGTTCGTCGCTGGTGAGCGTTCGTCGCTGGTGACAGTCACTTCGGAGCCGCCGCTGTGCGCGGTCGTGCTGCGGTCTATGTCTCATCACCTCTTCGTGCCCGGTCCCTTCCCCTCCGCACCCATGTCCCGGCCCGGTTGTCCCCACACCTGCGCACGGCCGACTCAGAACGCCGTTACCTGGGAAAACCGCCTCCGAGCACCGGTAACACGCGAGTCCCCGGCAGAGATTTATCTGCCATGACCGAAGAGACCGACGGCGAGGCGCTGCGGGGCGCCGCGTTCCGCGAGGTGTTCGACGGTCTGGGCTGGAATCGCTTCGTCCCGCACGCCGCGATCGAGGTCCTGGGCATCGTGGTGATGCTCGACGGCCCCACCCGGGAACAGATCGCACGGCTCGCCGGCCGCTGCGCCGACGCCGAGACCGGCCTCGCCACACCCGCGTGGGACGAGTTCGAGCCCTGGACGGTGGAGTCCCTCGCGAGCGCCCTTGACGGTGGCACCCCCACCCCCACCCCCACCGAGGTCGACCGGGCCAACGCCGAGGGCCGGGCCTGGCTGGACCGCTCCATCGCCGAGGTGGACCGCTACGCCACCGCCTTGGGCGTGCCATGCCCGCGCACCCTGGACGACGTGCTGGACTACTTGATCGCGTGCACGGTCCTGCTCGCCACCACCCGCCGGTCGGGCACCCATTTCGAGATCAACCCGTGGGCCATGCTCCCCGCCGAGGTCCTGCCACTGACCGGCGAGCAGACCGCGGAGGAGGACGCCCTTCGCTGGATCGGCCTGCACCGTCCGGTCGTCCGCGGGCTCATCGCCCTGTTCGGCCCGTACACGGACACCCCTTTGGACGTCGTGCGCGCGAGCGTCGCGACCCTGGCGAGGAACCTGGACGTCCCCCGCGAGTCGGCCAGGGCCGCGGTGGCGATCCTCGCCGAGCAGCCGGACTTCGCGGTGGACGCCGACCCGGATCGCGTCCCGGACACCGAGGAGTTCGACATCCGGATCGACTGGGCCAACTTCATCGAGTACCGCCTCGACATCGCCGCGGGCACCATCGAGTCACCCTGAGCCGGCGCGCACCACCTCCTCCCGACCCTCGAGCGTGCTCACTGGAACCGCTCGACGATGTAGTTGCGGGACTCGACCGGTCCCAGCGCGGCCCGCTGCAGCCTGCGCAGGAGATCGGCGTAGACACCCACTGACTCGGCCTTGTCCAGGTAGGCCGCGTCGTCGTACATCTCCAGGTAGACGCAGTCGTCCACGGTGTCGAAGCGCAGGACCGTGAAGTCGTAGCCCATCGGCTCGTAGGACTTGGTCACGAACGGCATGACCTGGATGGTGATGTTGGGCCGCATGGCGAGGTCGACCAGGTGCTCATGCTGGTCGAACATCACCTTGGCGCTGCCGAAGTGCCGCTGCAGCGCCGATTCGCTGATGACGAAGGAGAAGGTCGCCGCGTCGTCCTTGGTGAGGAGCTTGCGGCGTTCGGCGCGCAGTCTGATGGTCTCGGTGACCGGCTCCGAGTACGGGTCGATCCCCTGCGCCGCGAACATGGCCCGGATGTAGGCGTCGGTCTGCAGGATCCCGGTCATGATCTCCGAGCAGACGATCGAGACCTCGGTGGCGTCGCGTTCCAGTTCGTAGAAGCTGCGGAACCACTTGGGGCCCCGGTAGAGCACGGTCTCGCCGGTCGGGCGGCCGCGCCTGCGCCGGGATCCCTGCGCCAGGTGTCGTACCCACACGGCATCCTTCTCCGGGGCGTCGTAGAGCGACAGCAGGGCGTCGAGGTCGGTCTTGTCGATGCCGACCACGCCGTTCTCGACCCGGCTCACCTTGTTGGCGGCCTTGCTGAGGTGGGCAGCCGCCTGCTCCTGGGTGAGGCCCGCGGTGGCGCGCAGACGGCGCAGCTCGTTGCCGAGCATGCGGCTCTGGACGCTGACGGTGCGGTCGTGCGTTGTCATGGCTCGATCGTCGCACAGTTTGTGACCCTGCGTTGTCACACAATCGTGTGTATTGGCAAGACGAACATCCAGTTTTATTATTGAGGCAGTTCAGAGCGGCTTACGCTCATCCTCTCCGAGTGGATGACTTGAACCGTCTCACTATCTGTAACAACTGGGGGATCACCATGACCGCGCCTGACGAGGTCCGCGCCAAGACGCTGCGCCTGCTGCTGGTGTGCCGCGAGCTCGATGCCGCACGCGTGCGCAAGGGGTTGACGACGCGCGCCTTCGCCAGCCGCATGGCGATGTCGCCCGCCATGGTGAACCGGCTGATGAACGGCCGCCGCAGACCGTCGCGGCTCGAGATCGGCGGTCTCGCGGCGATCGCCGAGGTGCCACTGGAGCGGCGCCGCGTCCTCTACGAGCTGGTCGAGCACGGCGAGGAGCGCACCTGGCTGCTCGAACACCCCGACTGGTCTCCCACGCGGTACGACACGCTGCGCGCCGTGACGGCCGAGGCCACCGCGCTGACCTGGTTCGACCCGCTGCTGGTCCCCCGACCCCTGCGCACCCCGGACTACCACCGCGCGGTGCTGGCAGCCTCGCCCGCTCTCGGCGCGGACGAGGCTGAGGCCCTCCTGAGCGACCTGGACAACGACCACAAGATGGTCGCGCGGGTCCCGAAGGCGACCTTCCTGATGCACGATCGCGCCTTGGTCCACCCCGCGGTTCCCGATGAGGTCATGCGCTCACAGCTCGACTCGCTGCGCCGCTCGCCCCACACCGTGCGACTCGTGCCTTCGACAGAGCCGCACGCCGTCGAGAGCTTCCGGGTCTTCGAGCTGCCGCACTACCACCCCGTCGTCCACCTGGAAGGGGAATCGACGACCCTGTTCCTCGAGGAGCCTTCGTCGGTGCGCCCCTACCTGGCCCAGGCGACGGCTTTGCGCTCGGCGTCCCGCGAACTCCCGGCGGCATGAGGCATGCGCCGCCGGGAGCCCACCGGGGAGGTCATCAGCGTAGTCGCGCCGACGGGGTCAGGACCCCGCGGCGACCAGGTCGTCGAGCCAGGTCGGGCTGGAGGTGTCGACCACGCGGTTGTCCACGGCGAGGGTGGGCGTGCCGAAACCCTTCTGGCCGCTGCCCCCTTCCTGCAGCAGGGACTCGGTGCCGCGCGCCTTCTCGTACGCCTCGGTCACCAACGAGTCGTAGGTCCCCGCGCGCACACCGTCGGCGAAGGCCTGGGAGGTGATGCCCATGGCAGTGCCCAGCTCGATCAACTGGTCCTTGCTCCACCCACGGCCGCCTTCGGCGGGCTGGTTGTCGAACAGGCTCTTGTGGAATTGGAGGAACTTGCCCTCGTCGGCGGCGAGCAGGGCGGCGTTGGCCGAGTCCGTGGAGTAGCCAACCGGGTCAGACAGCTCGTTGAGCAGGTTCACCAGGTGGTAGCGCACGCGCAGCGTGCCCTCGGCCATCTTCTTCTCCATCGCCTCGGCGTAGCGGTCCTCGAACGCCCCGCACGCCGGGCAGAGGAAGTCCTCGTAGACGTCGAGGGTCACTCTCGCGGTGTCAGGTCCCACGAGGACACTCGCGCCGTCCCGGCTCGACGGGAAGTCCTGGTTGACCGCCGAGACGGGGATCGACGAGTCCTGGGTGGCGTTCTTCTCGTTGTTGGTCCAGATCACGCCGCCGATCACCACGGCGGCGATGACCACGACCGCGATCACGCCGAGGATCAGCCGGGTGCGGTCCGGGCCCGCGGCGCGCGCCGCGGCGACCGAGGACCGGCCCGCCTTCGACGAGGAGCCCTTCCCGGTCTTGCCGGAGGTGGACCTGCTCGCCGTGGCCTTGCCGGGGGACGTGGTGGCCGCGCCGGACGGGGCCGCGCCGGACCCCCGAGCCTGGTTCTGCTTGCGCTTGCGCGCGTTCCGGGCCGCTCCGCCCACGTCGTCCTCCTCAGTTCGCCGCTGCCGCCGCGCGCCCAGCACGAGCGCCAGCCGAAAGCCTTCCACCCGGACGTGCCACGAGCCAGGCCTCCGGCGCGGGCGGGCCCGCGGGCCGGACGATCCCCGCCGGGGTCCGGGCCGACTTCAGGGACGGCTGGGCGTGGACGGCGAGGGAGGTCTGGCAGGGGTCGCTCACCTTGATCCAGCCCCCGGTACCACCCACACCACGGCCAATTTGAGCCGCGGCCATGTGCCGCCCCTGTCCAGCAGGACTGCCTTGCTCACAGAGGGCGAGATTACCCCTGCACGCTGAGTGAAACCTGAGAACAGGCGAACCGCACATGAGAGGAGGAGAACGGGAACCGAACACGCCGCACGACCGACGGGGGCGCCTCTGCGATGCTGGGCGGCATGCGGGACCTGCCGGTGCGAGCCGCCCTCGACGAGATCACCCGCACCTTGGCCGAGCACGGGACCGCGGTGCTGGTGGCGCCGCCGGGAACGGGCAAGACCACGCTGGTGCCGCCCGCGCTGCCGGGCAGGGTGGTCGTCGCCGAGCCGCGGCGGCTGGCGGCGCGGGCCGCGGCCGCGCGGATGGCCTCGCTGCGGGGAGAACCCGTTGGCGCATCGATCGGGTACTCCGTGCGCGGGGACCGGAAGGTGAGCGCCGACACCCGCGTGGAGGTCGTCACGTCCGGGCTGCTGGTGCGCAGGCTCCAGCACGACCCCGAGCTGTCCGGAGTGGACACCGTGGTGCTCGACGAGGTGCACGAGCGGCACTTGGACGCGGACCTGCTGCTGGCGCTGCTGCTCGACGCCAGGGCGGGGCTGCGGCCGGATCTGCGGGTGCTCGCCACGAGCGCGACGGTCGCCGCGCCCGCGCTGGCCGCTCTGCTGGGCGGGCCGGTGATCACCGTGGCCGCCGTGTCGTACCCCGTCGAGGAGACCTATGTCCCGCCGCTGCGCGGGGAGCGGGTGGAGGCGACGGTGGTGCGGGCGGTGCGACAGGCGCTGTCGGCGGTGGACGGGGACGTCCTGGTGTTCCTGCCCGGGGTCGGGGAGATCCGGCGGGTGGCGGGGATGCTGGGCGATGTCCCGGTCGTCGCCCTGCACGGGCGGCTTCCGGCGGCGGAGCAGGACGCGGCGCTGCGGGCTGGGGAGCGGCAGCGGGTCGTGCTCTCGACGGCGGTGGCGGAGTCGAGCCTGACCGTGCCTGGGGTGCGGGCGGTGGTCGACGCCGGGCTGGCTCGGGCGCCGCGGGTGGACCACCGGCGGGGCATGTCGGGGCTGGTCACCCAGCGGGTGTCGGCGGCGGTGGCGACGCAGCGCGCGGGGCGGGCTGGGCGTGAGGCGCCTGGGCGGGTGTTCCGGTGTTGGCCGGAGTTCGAGCAGGGCACCCTGCCCCGGTTCCCGGAGCCGGAGATCCGCACGGCCGACCTGACCAGGTTGGCGTTGGAGCTGGCGGTCTGGGGCACCCCGGACGGGTCGGCGCTGAACTGGTGGGACGCGCCGCCGTCTGGGCCGCTCGCGGCTGGGCGGGAGGTGCTGGCGGCGCTCGGGGCCATCGATGAGGCCGGGGCGACGGCCCGGGGGCGGGCGATGGCGCGCCTGGGCCTGCACCCCCGGTTGGCCCGCGCGCTCATCGACGGGGCCGCTGCCCTCGGTCCGCGACCGGCGGCGGAGATCGTCGCGACGCTGGACGACGACACCCTGATCGACGGGGTGGACTTGGACGCGGGCCTGCGGCGGTTGCGCGCTGGCTCGCCTGCCACCGCGCGCTGGCGTCGGGAGGTGGATCGGCTTGTCCGTGGTCTGCGTGACATCAGCGCACACACCGACACCCGCGATAACAACGCGGGTGGGCGGGGTGACGGGCTCAGCCGGGTGGGGGCGGCGGCGTTGGTGACAGCGCTGGCGTACCCGGAGCGGGTGGGTCGGCGCCGGGGCGGGCAGGCGGCCGTCTACCTGCTGGCCAACGGCACGGCCGTGGAGGCGGCCGGGTTGGGGGACCCGGAGTGGCTGGCCGTCGCGGTGGCGGATCGGGCGCCGGGGGCGGCGCACGGGAAGGTGCGGCTGGCGGTGGCGGCGGACGCGGGGGTGGTCACCTCGGCGGCGGCCGGGCTGGTGGTCGAGGGCGACGAGGTGCTCTGGGACGGGGACGTGGTGGCCCGGCACGTGCGGCGGGTGGGGGCGATCGTGCTGGCGGAGCGGCCGCTGGCCAAGCCGCCCGCGGCGGGGGTGCGGGCGGCCGTGCTCGACGGGGTGCGGCGGCACGGGCTGGGGCTGGTGCGGCTCGATGGGCGGGCTGGCGGGTTGCGGGAGCGGCTGGCACTGCTGCACCGGGTCCTGGGCGGGCCGTGGCCTGCCGTGGACGACCACGCGCTGCTGGAGGCGGCCGACCTGTGGGTGGGCGAGGCGCGGTCGCGAGCGGAGTTGGGGAAGATCGACATGCTCTCGGCGCTGCGGGGGCTGGTGCCGTGGCCGGAGGCGGGCCGGATCGAGGAGTTGGCGCCGGAGCGGCTCACGGTGCCCTCGGGGTCGGCGGTGCGGGTCGACTACAGCGGCGAGGCGCCCGCGCTGCCGGTGAAGGTGCAGGAGGTCTTCGGGTGGACCGAGACGCCGACGGTGGTGGGCGGGCGGGTGGCGGTGGTGCTGCACCTGCTCTCGCCCGCCGGGCGGGCCGTGGCGGTCACCGGTGACTTGGCCTCGTTCTGGCGCACCGGCTATCCGCGGGTGCGCTCGGAGATGCGCGGGCGGTACCCGAAGCACCGCTGGCCGGAGGACCCGCTGACCGAGCGGCCGACGCGGCACACCACCCAGCGGCGGCGCGGCCCCGACTGATCCGCCGATGGGGTATGCGCAGGTGGGCGGGGGTGTTCAAGAGCACGAAGATGGTGCGCAGGCGGACAAACGCCCGAACCGCGGGCATGCTGTAGGGCGTGAGTCGAGAGCGTCCGGAGTGGTGGTTCCGCCTGGCCCTGGTGATCAAAGGGGCCGATGGCGGGGTGCAACTGCTCGGCGCGCTCGTGCTGGTGGCGGTGCCGCCAGCGTTGATCGGCGGGGTGGCCAACGCGGTCATCACCCGGGACCTGCTTGGCGACCACAACGGGACACTGGCGCACCGCCTGTCCGAGGCGGCGGCGGAGTTCGCCGACGGTGGCACGCGCACTTTCGCCATCTGGTACCTGCTGCTGCACGGGATCGTGAAACTCGGACTGGTGGCTGCCCTGTCGCGGCGGGTGGCGGGGGCGTTCCCGGTGGCGGTGGTGGTCATGGTTGCCTTCGTGGTCTACGAGGCGGTGCGGGCGGCTCGGACCGGATCGGTGGGATTGGCCGTGTTGGCGGCCTTGGACGTGGTGGTGATCGGACTGGTGTGGCGGGAGTTCACCAAGCTTCGACGTGAGCAGCGGACGGCGGTGCAGCGGTAGGTGCAGGCGGAGAGTGGACCCGGCGGTCTCGCCGGGTGGGGTCTGTCGGTCATGGATGTGCTCGGCGCCCCCGGGGCCGGGTTGCTGATCGCGGCGGAGAACCTGTTCCCGCCCCTGCCCAGCGAGGTGTTCCTGCCGCTGGCGGGCTTCGCCGCGGGGCAGGGCCGGATCTCGCTGGTGAGCGCGCTGGTGTTCACCACGCTGGGGTCGGTGCTGGGCGCGCTGGCCCTGTACTGGCTGGGGGTCAAGCTGGGCACCGAGCGGCTGCGGGCGCTGGCCAAGCGGCTGCCGCTGTTCCAGGAGTCCGATGTGGACAGGGCGAACGCGTTCTTCGACCGGCACGGCGGCAAGGCGGTGCTGCTGGGCCGGATGCTGCCGGTGTTCCGCAGCCTGATCTCCATCCCGGCCGGCGTGAACCGGATGCCGGTCTGGAGGTTCGCCGGACTGACCCTCCTCGGCAGCGCGATGTGGAACTCGCTGTTCGTCTTCGCGGGCTACCTGCTCGGTGACAACTGGCACCGGATCGAGCCCTACTCGGCGGTGTTCGAGTACACCGTGTTGGGTATCGCCGTGGCGGCGGTGGCGTGGTTCACCGTCAAGCGGCTTCGTCACCGGGGATGAGGCTGGTTCGATGGGACCGACAGAGAGGCAGGTCTCCCCGATGCGCCGACTGGTTGTCCTCCGGCACGCGAAGTCCGCATGGCCCGAGGGCGTCCCCGACTACCGCAGGCCCCTCGCCGACCGGGGGCGCCGCGACGCCGTCGCCGTCGGCCGGTGGCTGGCCGCCCGGATCGACGACATCGATATCGCGCTGGTCTCCCCCGCCACCCGCACCCGCCAGACGTGGGACCTCGTGGCCGCCGAGTTGAAGACGACCCCCACCGTCGTCCACGACGAGCAGCTCTACGGCGAGGGCCCCGACTCGGTGCTCGGCGTGCTCGGCACGCTGCCGGAGACCGCCGAGACCGTCCTGCTCATCGGGCACAACCCCGACCTCGAGGACCTGGTGGAGACCCTCACCGGCACCCGCCCCGAGCTCAAGACCTCCACGCTGTCCGTGCTGCTCTGCGCGTCGCTCACACCCGGCGGCGCCACCCTGGAGTCGACCGAGAAGCTGCGCGGCTAACCCTCCAGGTAGGCCAGCACCGCCCGGACCCTGCGGTGCTCCTCGCTGCGGGGCTCCAGGCCGAGCTTGGCGAAGATGTTGCCGATGTGCTTCTCCACCGCGCCGTCCGACACGACCAGCGACCGGGCGATGGCGGTGTTGGACAGGCCCTGCGCCATCAACCCGAGGACCTCGCGCTCGCGCGGGGTCAGGGCGTCGAGCGGCTTGCGGCGGACCCTGGCCATCACCTGCGCGATCACCTCCTGGTCGATGCTGGTGCCGCCCGCGGCCACCCGCCGGACGGCGTCGACGAAGTCGCCGACCTCGGCGACGCGCTCCTTGAGCAGGTAGCCGACGCCGCCCGCGCCGGAGGCCAGCAGGTCGACCGCGTAGCGCTCCTCGACGTACTGCGACAACACCAGCACCGGCAGGCCGGGCACCGCCGCGCGGGCGCGCAGCGCGGCCCGCAGCCCCTCGTCGGTGAACGTCGGCGGCATGCGCACGTCGACGATCGCCAGGTCAGGGCGGTGTTCGGTGACGGCGCCGAGCAGCGCCTCGCCGTCCTCGACCGCGGCGACGGTCTCGATGCCCTCGTCGGCGAGCAGGCGGGTCACACCCACCCGGAGCAGGACGGAGTCCTCGGCGATCACCACGCGCATGGCGACCATCCTGTCACCACGCGCACGGCAGGTCGGCGCGCACGACGGTCGGGCCACCGACGGGACTGACGACGGACATGACGCCGTCGATGGTGGCGGCGCGGTCGGCCAAACCGGCCAGACCGCCGCCCGCGCGGGGCACCGCCCCGCCCACGCCGTTGTCGGTGATCTCGACGACCACCTTGTCCCCGCCGTCGCGCCACACCCGCACGTCGACCTCGGTGGCGTCCGCGTGCTTGGCGATGTTGGTCAGCGCCTCGCCGACGATGAAGTAGGCCGTGGTCTCCACCGCGCCGGGCGGGCGCGGGTCGACGTCGACCTCGACGCTGACCGGGACCGGGGACTTCGCGGCCAGCGCGGACAGCGCCGCGTCGAGGCCGCGGTCGCCCAGGACGGCCGGGTAGATGCCGCGGGCGAGGTCGCGCAGCTCGGCGATGGCCTGCTTGGCGTCGGCGTGGGCCTCATCGATGAGCGCGCGGGCGGTCACCGGGTCGGCGTCGAGCTTGCCCCTGGCCCGGCCCAGGCCCATCGCCACCGCGACCAACCGCTGCTGGGCTCCGTCGTGCAGGTCGCGCTCGATGCGCCTGCGCTCGGCCTCCGCGGCGTCGACCCCGCGGGCCCGCGACGCCCGCAGCCGGTCGGCGCGGGCCGTCTGCTCGGCGGTGCGGTCGGGCCCGAGCAGGGCCACGGCCATCCTGGCGTGCAGCCACGCGGCGGGCGGCGCGACGAAGAAGGCCAGCGGGACCAGCGGGATGCTGGCCACCCCGAGGACGAAGCAGGCGATCGAGATCGGGAAGGTCAGCACGACGAAAGCCAGGTCGCGGTAGGTGCGGCGGTCGGTGGCCAGGTCGCGCCACTGCCGCAGCACCCCGTCGGCGCGTCGTGCCAGCACCGGCCGAGGAGGCAGCGACACCTCAGCAAACGCTTGCGCCCACATCCGGAACCCGTTGCCGAAGACCCGGGCGGCGATCGCGGCGGCCACCAGGACCGCCACCCCCACCCAGACCACGACCGTGCCGACACCGACCGCCACCAGCACCACAGTGCTCACGAAGGCCGCCAGACCGAGCGGGAACAGGCCGATCAGGTACAGGATCGACTTGAAGGGGTTCGGGTAGCGGCTCACTCGAAGATCCTCGTCGGACCGAGCAGCGCGCGGGCGAACCGGGCGTGGGCGCGCCCGAGCCCCCGCGTGAGCAGGATCGTCACTCCCAACAACAACACCCCCAGCAGCGCGAACGGCAACGCCTCCCACACCGAGTCCACCACGATCGTCGACTCGTCCCAGGCGAAAACGGCGAACTCGCCGTCGGGCAACCACCGGTAGAACACGGGCAGGCCGACCAGCGCGAGGCTCACCGACCACGAGGTCACCAGCGAGACGAACTCCGCGATCCCGATCGGCAACATCAGCACGAAGTAGAGCGCGTCCCGGTAGGTGTTGACGTCAGTGAAACGCGCACGCAGTCGCTTGGTCTCCGGCAACGCCGGATAGGGCTGGTCGATGGCGGTGTCGAGCAGGGCGAACACCCTGGCCCGCTCCACCCGCGCCGCCCCCCGTGAGACAAGCACGGCCAGCGCCAGCACGGGCAGGCCCACCCACACCACGGCGGTCCCCACCCCCACGGCCACCAGGGTGACCAGCACCGTGAAACCCACGATCCCCACAACGAGGTTCATGGCGAGGAACCCGAACGCACCGGCGACGCTCGGCCTGCCAACAGCGGAAGTCATGGTCACAAGCCTGCTCGGCTCCCCTGCCAGGCGGTATGGGGTACGCAGGCGGGTCCGGGGTGGGGCTGCCCCTACCCGTCTGGGGATACAGGGATGAAACCACGGGCCGGGGGCGTTAGGATGGGTGGAGCAGCATCGTCAACACCCAGGGGGTGAACGGTTTCGACTCTGGCCGTGGATTCAGGAGAAGCGTGCAGGTGCAGGCGGATTGACCACCTCAAGCGTCGCCCGCAAAACAATAAGCGCCAAGACTAACAGTCGCGCTGACTTCGCCCTCGCTGCCTAAGCGAGTGTGAGTCTGTCGGCCCGGGAGTGCCTCCGTCCCGGTCGCCGGCATCAGCTAGGAGGCTCACCGCCAGTCCCGGTCACGGGGCCTGGTTGGGAAGCAAACAGTGACTGGGCCCGTCACACCGGCTTGTTCGCGTGACCGGTGGGGCCGAGTAGAGACATTGCGAACTGCGCACGGAGAAGTCCTGTTGAAACGACAGAGGACCCGGGTTCGATTCCCGGCACCTCCACGGCCTCGGCCGACCTGTGTTCGCGGAGAGCGCGAACCAGGTCGGCCGTTGTTTTTTCCGGGGGGCGACCCCCCGGACCCCCACGGTGCGGTGTGTTGCGTTCCGGGGTGGTGGGGTTGGGGGCAGGAGCTGGACCTGCGGTCCCTGGGACCTGCGGGGTGGTGGGGGGCGTTGCGGGGTGAC
>NZ_WHOL01000018.1 GCF_009745975.1 Actinokineospora pegani
CTGGTAGCCGCCCTCGCGGCGCGGGCCGCGGTCGTCCCGGTCGTCGCGGCGCGGGTAGCCACCCGTGCGGGGGCGGTCGTCGCGGCCCTGGTGGCCACCGCTGCGGTTGTCGTCGCGACGGGGGTAGCTCGGGCGGTCGTTGTCCCTGCGGGCGAAGCCCGCGCGATCGTCGCGACGGTCGTTGTCGCGGCGGAAGCCCTTGTCCTCCGACCTGCTGTCGTCGCGGGAGCCGCCGCCGGAGCGGTAACCGCCACGGTCGCGATCAGAGGACGTGGGCCGGTAACCGCCGCGGTCCTGACCGGAACGTCGGTCGTTGCCGCGTTCGCCACCACGACCACCGTCGCGGTCATCCCGGCGGTAGCTCGACGACGAACCACCCGGGCGGGCCGCTCCATCCCGTCGGGGGCCGCCACCGGAGCGGTCGCCTCCCGATCGCCGGTCGTCCCGGCGATCCCCGCCCTCAGTACCACCGCGACGCCCGAACTCCGACACCATGTCCTCCATGCTCACGAAAAAACCGAAGGGGTCTGCGTCGAGACACGAATGTTCACGTGTCCCATCGCAGACCCCTTCGGGAATGATAGTCCGGCGGCGTCCTACTCTCCCACACCGTCTCCAGTGCAGTACCATCGGCGCTGGCAGGC
>NZ_WHOL01000019.1 GCF_009745975.1 Actinokineospora pegani
GGCGCTGGGGATGGACCCGCAGCAGCGGTTGGTGCTGGAGACCGCGTGGGAGGCGCTGGAGCGCGCCGGGGTGCGCCCGGACTCCCTCGGCGAGACCAGGACCGGCGTCTACATCGGCGCGATGAGCACCGACTACGGCAGCCTGGGCCAGGACCTCGGCGCGCTCGACGGCTACGTCAACACCGGCAAGGCCAGCAGCGTGATCTCCGGCCGGGTCGCCTACACCCTGGGCCTGCAGGGCCCGGCGGTCACCGTCGACACCGCCTGCTCGTCCTCGCTGGTGGCCCTGCACCTGGCCGCCGCCGCGCTGCGCCAGGGCGAGTGCGACCTCGCGCTGGCGGGCGGGGTGACGGTGATGAGCGGGCCGTCGCTGTTCGTCGAGTTCTCCCGGCTCAAGGGCATGGCCGCCGACGGCCGGTGCAAGAGCTTCGCCGCCGACGCCGACGGCGCCGGGTGGTCGGAGGGCTGCGGCGTCGTGGTGCTCAAGCGGCTATCGGACGCCCAGCGCGACGGTGACGAGGTGCTCGCGCTGATCCGCGGGTCCGCGGTCAACCAGGACGGCCGCTCGCAGGGCCTCACCGCCCCCAACGGCCCCGCGCAGCAGCGGGTGGTGCGCGCGGCCCTGTCCGCCGCGGGCCTGTCGCCGTCCGATGTGGACGCCATCGAGGCGCACGGCACGGGGACGTCGCTGGGCGACCCGATCG
>NZ_WHOL01000020.1 GCF_009745975.1 Actinokineospora pegani
CAGTCCACGCCCGCCGAGCAAACTGCGCCCGCTGAGCAGCCCACGCCCGCCGAGCAGTCCACGGCCACCGAAGAGACCGCGCCCGTCAAGGAGTCCGCGCCCACCGCGAACACGTCCATGCGGCCCCCGGTCGAGCCGCCCGAGCACGCGACGCCCAGCCACCCCCAGCCCGTGGAGCCCCAGGTGGCGGCGCCGCAGACCGAGTCGCCGCCCACCTGCGGCGAGCCGGTCATCACCCTGCCCACCGCCGAGGACCCCAGCGTCGAGGTCACCTTCGACCCGCAGAGCTGCCCCCAGGAACACCTCGAGGAGAACGCCCCCGCGCAGGCGGACGGCCTCAAGGAAAGCGCGTAGTCCGCCGGGACACGCGGCGCCCCTCCCGACTCAGGCCAGGAGGGGCGCCGCGCCGTCCCGCTCAGACCAGGCGCTCACCCGTCTCAGGGTGAAAGACATGCAGCTCACCAGCGTCACGCACGGCCACCGCCACGGTCTGCGCCAACGCGGGCGGCGTCCGACCGTCCACCCGCATGACCAGCCGCTCGTCCGACCCCCGCACCGAACCGTGCACCAGCGCGTCGGCGCCCAACTCCTCGACCAGCTCCACGACGAGCTCGAACCCCTCCCCCGCGCCCGAGGGCACCAGCGCCAACGACTCCGGGCGCACGCCCAGCGTCACCCGCTCGACCCCCGCCTCGGCCACGGCGGTGTTGGTCTCGCGGGGCAGTTCGAGCCCGATCCCACCCAGGGTCACCCCGGCCGAGGTCACCGGCACCTCGACGAGGTTCATCGCGGGCGAGCCGATGAACCCCGCCACGAACGCGTTCGCAGGCCGG
>NZ_WHOL01000021.1 GCF_009745975.1 Actinokineospora pegani
AGCCGGTCGCGGATGTCCTCCACGTGCCGGGTGTGCGAGGCGTAGTCCACCGCGACCCGCCGCACCCGGACCCCGTCGCCGGACAACGCCTCGACGACCTCGTCCAGCGCGCGGGCGTCACCCGCGAGGACGACCGAGTCAGGGCTGTTGACGGCGGCCACCTCGACCTGTCCCGCCCACGGCCCCAACCGCGCGGCGATGTCGTCGGCGGCCAGCGCGACCGAGACCATGCCGCCCCGGCCGGACAGCGCCGAGGCGATGGCCTGGCTGCGCACCGCGACCACCCGGGCCGCGTCCGCCAGCGACAGCGCGCCCGCCACGCACGCGGCGGCGATCTCACCCTGCGAGTGGCCCACCACCG
>NZ_WHOL01000022.1 GCF_009745975.1 Actinokineospora pegani
CTGTGGAACTACTGGACGAGTACGACTTTCTCGGCGCCGCGCAGGTTTCAAGTACTGTCCCCGCGAGGGGGCGTGGAACGGACTGCGTGGGGAGCGAGAGACGAGTATGTGTCGGCACACTGTTGGGTCCTGAGACAACACCCCTTATCGGGGGTTGTTGGTCTTGTTCCAGGACCAGGGCCGCGATCAAACCGCGGGGGCGTGAGCTCCGGTAGGTGTTCGCAGGGTGGCCGTGGTTGTCTGGTTGGTGTTTGAGAACTGCACAGTGGATGCGAGCATCTTTGTAGTAAGTGTCT
>NZ_WHOL01000023.1 GCF_009745975.1 Actinokineospora pegani
GGAAGCCACCGCCGCCGCCACCGCCGCCGGGACCGCCGCGGAAGCCACCGCCACCGCCGCCGCCACCGGGAC
The DNA here is from genome assembly GCF_009745975.1 of Actinokineospora pegani. Taxonomy (GTDB): domain Bacteria; phylum Actinomycetota; class Actinomycetes; order Mycobacteriales; family Pseudonocardiaceae; genus Actinokineospora; species Actinokineospora pegani. Next base: position 73 of record NZ_WHOL01000023.1, read on the forward strand.
GACCAGCGCCGCCACCGCCGCCACCGGGACGGCCGCCGGGGCCACCTCGGCCCGCGCCGCCGCCTGCCGGACGGGCCGGACGGGGCGGCATCATGCCCGGGTTCGGGCGGGGCGGCATGTTGCCGGGGTTCGGACCGCCTGCCGGGCGCGGGGCCGGACGGTCGCCACGCGGACCGGAGGCGGGCCTGCCGCCCTCGGGACGCGAGCCGCCACCGGGCGCTCCACCCTGCGGGCGCTCCTGCGGGCCGGGACGCGGACCGCCCGGACGCGGGGCCGGGGCGCCGCCGCCGACACCGAAGGGGTTGTTGCCGGGCCGGGGCGCGCGCGGTCCCGGCTTCGGGGACTGCGTGCGCGGCGGCACGACCGCGCCGCCACCGCCCTGGGCGGCCGCGGGACGCGGCTGCGCGGGCTTGGGGCCCGCGGGCTTGTTCTGCGCGGGCGCCGCCGGGGGCTGCTGCTGCGGGGCCTGCTGCTGCGGGGCCTCGGCGGCGGCCGCCGCCGGGCGCTGCTGCTCAGGCGCGGGCTTCGGCGCGGGCTTGGGGCCCGGCCGCGGGCCGGACGGACCCGGCTTGAAACCGGGCGCCGGGGGTGGCGTCTGCCGCTCCGCCGCGGGGGCGGGCTGGGCGCTGGGCG
>NZ_WHOL01000024.1 GCF_009745975.1 Actinokineospora pegani
TCAAGATGGTGCAGGCGCTGCGGCACGGCAGGCTCCCGGCGACCCTGCACGTGGACGCCCCCACGCCCGAGGTCGAGTGGTCGGCAGGCGCGGTGGAGCTGCTGGTCGAGGCCCGCGAGTGGCCGCGCGTGGACCGCCCGCGCCGGGCCGGTGTGTCCGCGTTCGGCGTCAGCGGGACGAACGCGCACCTGATCCTGGAGGAGGCGCCGCGGGAGCCGGAGCCCGTCCCGGTCCCCGACCGCGTGGTGCCGTTGGTGGTGTCGGCGCGCAGTGCTGGTTCGTTGGCGGCGCAGGCGGGGCGGTTGGCTGCGCTGGTCGAGGGCGGTGCGCCGCTGACGGGCGTCGCTCGGGCGCTGGTGTCCCGTCGGGCCGTGCTGGACGAGCGCGCGGTGGTGGTCGCGGGTTCGGCGCAGGAGGCGGTGGCCGGGCTCTCGGTGGTGGCGCGCGGGGAGAGCCCGCCCGGGGTGGACGACCCGGGCAAGGTCGTGTGGGTGTTCCCGGGGCAGGGTTCGCAGTGGGTCGGGATGGGGCGTGAG
>NZ_WHOL01000025.1 GCF_009745975.1 Actinokineospora pegani
CGATGTCGACATCTCTGTGCAGCAATTGCTGGAGGACATCGTCACCGTCCGGGCCATCTCCCGGTGGATCAGTGAATCCCTGCCCCGGGCGGAATCGACGCCCGAGATCGACGACGCGCCGACGCGAACAGCTCCGGCGAATGTCGAGGACGCGATCGCGGCGCTGGCCGAGCACTTGTTGGAGTTGGACGCGGGCACGATCGACCGTGGTGTGCCGTTGCTCGA
>NZ_WHOL01000026.1 GCF_009745975.1 Actinokineospora pegani
CTCACGCCCCATCCCGACCCACTGCGAACCCTGCCCCGGGAACACCCACACGACCTTGCCCGGCGTGCCGGTCACAGCCCCGGTCACCAGAGTGGGCGCGTTCTCACCGCGCGCCAACGCGGTGAGCCCGGCCAGCGCCTCCTCGCTGGACCCCGCCACCACGACCGCGCGCTGTCCCAACGTGGCCCGCGACGAGACCAGCGCCCCGGCGATCCGCGCCAAGGAATCCGAGTCCAGGCAGGACGCCACTCGGCTCGCCTGCCCCGCGAGGGAACCGGCGCTGCGCGCGGACAACACCACCGGGAGCACACCGGGCAGCGGCTCCTGCCCGGGAGGCTGCTCGCGCCGCGCGGGCGCTTCCTCGACGATCACGTGCGCGTTGGTGCCGCTGGCCCCGAACGACGACACACCGGCCCGCCGCGGCCGCTCGCCGCGCGGCCACTCCCTGGCCTCCGCCAGCACCCTGACCGCGCCTGCCGACCAGTCGACCTGGGGAGTCGGCTCGTCCACGTGCAGCGTCGCGGGCAGCACCTCGTTCCGCAGCGCCTGCACCATCTTGATCACCCCGGCCACCCCGGCGGCGGCCTGCGCGTGCCCGAT
>NZ_WHOL01000027.1 GCF_009745975.1 Actinokineospora pegani
CGGCGGTCGCGCCCGCCGTGCCGGTCTCGGGCGGTCCGGGTTCGGGTGCGGGCCGGTCCGAGCCAGGCGCCCGGGTGGCCGCGAGCACCTCGGCGACCAGCGGTCCCGGTTCGCTGACCGGCGGACGGCAGGTGGGCGCGGACCCGCTGGCCACCGGCATCGATCACAAGCAGGGCACCGCCAAGCAGCCCCAGGACAAGCAGCCGCCCGCTGCCGAGCCGCGCCCCGACGACGCCGTCGGCGGGGTCATCGTCGGCGCGGGCGGCATCCAGGGCGCGTTGGCAGGCGGCGCGCCCGCCGACCAGGGCGAGACCAAGCAGGGCAGGCTCGGCGAACTGCTCGGCGGGCGGACCACCGGCCTGGCTCCCGTGGGCGACGCGCGCCCGCTCGGTGAGGGCCGCGGCGCCCCGCCCGCGCTGCCCGCGCCCCGGGCCGGGGGCGGGCAGGACAAGGAGGCCGCGCTGCTCCTGGTCCACCTGTTCCCGCTCGGGCACCTCCCGGTCGCCACCTCCGCGCCCGAGCTGCAACTGGACGCGCCGCCGCGGGAGATCGACTACGCCGCGGGCGGCCGGTTCGCCCCCGCCGACCACCCGCGGTCGTCCCTGGTCGACCTGAGCACCCGGGTCGCCGAACCCGCCCACGGCAAGCCCGCCGCCGCGGGCCCGCTGGCCGACGGCCACGACCCGCTCGGCGGCGAGCACGAGCGCGACTGGGACCGCCGGTTCCTGGTCCGCCCCTTCGACCCCAACAACCTCGAGGCCGCCACCGAGTACGCGTGGCCCCCCGGCGAGGTCTACCCCGAGGGCGGCATCGAGGCGGGCGTCGCCGAAGTGCTGCCCGCCGGGTCCGTCATCGACCGCTTCGGCGACCCCGAGGGCCGCGTCTTCTCCGCCGACGGCACCCCGTTCGCCCAGCGCTCGCTGCCCCCGGCCCTGCTCGCCGCGGGCGTGCACCGCTACCGCGTCCTGCGCCCCACCCCGGTCTGGCGCGCCGTCTCCGCCCCCTGGTTCGCCCAACCCGGCGGCGGCGACCGCTACCGCGCCACCCAGTCCGCCGCCGACCTGGTCGCCCTGGGCTACCTCCTCGACATCACCCCGACCCCCCGCCCCGCAGGAGCCACCGCGTGAAAGCCGAAGCCCTGCCCGCCCTCCTCCAGGCCATCGGCATCCCCGCGACCGTGGTCTCCCTCGGCACCGAGGCCGACAACACCTGGTGCCTCCTCCACGACACCGACAGCGCCACCCCCGGCTGGGAGGTCTTCTGGCGAGAACAGGGCAACCGCTACGACTGGGCCCGCTTCACCAACGAACAGGTCGCCTGCCACTACCTCTTCGGCCGCCTGACCTGGTCCCAGGTAGTCCGCGGCGCGGTAGGGGTGCTCCCGACCCACCCCACCCCGGACGAACCGGCTGCCCCCGCTCACCCCGTGGCCGAGCCTGCCCCCACCGAGCAGGTTGTTCCCGCCCAGGTTGTGGCGGAGCTTGCCCCGGCTCACCCCGTGGTCGAGCCTGCCCCCACTGAGCAGGTTGTTCCCGCCCAGGTTGCGGTGGAGCTTGCCCCGGCTCACCCCGTGGGTGGGCCTGCCTCCGCCGAGCGGGCCGTCTCCGCCCAGGTTGCGGCGGCCTCCGCCCCGGCACACCTTGTGAGCGAGCCTGCTCCCGCCGAGCAGGTTGTTTCCGCCCAGGTTGCGGCGGCCCCCGCCTCCGCTCA
>NZ_WHOL01000028.1 GCF_009745975.1 Actinokineospora pegani
CGTCGGGTCCGGGCCGCGCTGGTAGGGGTTGTCGGCCGCGGGGGCGGCCGTCGCCGTGGTGACGCCCGCGACCAGGGCCAGTGCGACGGCGATCGGGGCGCCGAACCTGGTCAAGCGGCGGGACGCGGTGGCGGGAGCGACTGGTGCGGTCATCATCAACTTTCCCTGGGGTTTGGCGTGATAGGAAGCCAGCTTCCCCAGTGCACCATTTGGTCGAACGCGCGACCATGGAGACCGTCGTCACCAGGCACCCGTCAATGATCTCCGTCAGGTCGACGACCCTGTCCGGGACCTGCCCGTGGCGCAGGTCGAACCCGCATTCCCTGGCATGCGCGCACAGATCCGGCTCCGCTGCCCGGGCGGTCTGAGAACCGCAAAGTTGGCGACCCGTTCACCGTGCGGCCGCCGGGTTGCCGGTGCCCCCACGGGGCCGAGACGTGGGTTGGGAATGGACGGACGGACCACCGGCTTCGTTGGCGGTGGCCCGTCCGGGCTGGGTTGGGTCAGCCGGTGTGGGGGCAGTTGCCGCGGTAGGCGGAGATGGTCAGGCTGGTGCTGGGGAGGGGGCAGAGGAACTGCTCGTAGCGGGTGTCGTTGTCGATGAAGCGCTTGAGCCAGGAGATG
>NZ_WHOL01000029.1 GCF_009745975.1 Actinokineospora pegani
GGCGCGTTGTGGTTCACCGTGTTCACCCAGCGGTTCACCGCACCGGTGTTCACCGCGTTCCTCGACCGCATGGCCCGCCAGGCCGACCGGAAGGTGCACGTCGTCGCCGACCGGCACCCGGTGCACCGCAGCAAAGCCGTTCGCGCCTGGCTGCAGGACAACGCCGAGCGGGTCGAGCTGCACCTGATGCCCGGCTACAGCCCCGAACTCAACCCCGACGAACTGCTCGGGCGCCGACCTCAAACGCGACGCCAACGCCTCACGCGCCCACAACCTCGACCGCCTCGCCCACCAGACCCGACGCTTCCCGCGCCGCCGCCAACGCCAGCCGCACATCATCCACGGCTACTTCGGTGCCCCACACGTCCGCTACGCCATCATCTAGGCAACTCGATACTTTCGGCTCAATAGCGACGTCATCAGATGACTCCCGTGCACGCTTCGCGGTCGTTAGCCCGCGGCGGCCCGCGGCGCGTCCAGGACGCGGGGCGCGACGCCCAGCGCCCTGGACCGAGACAGCGGCGGTCAGCCTGTCTCCCCGTTGCCGGTCAGCGGGTCACGCGAACGAGATCGCCGCCGTCGCTGCCACCGTGGAACCGGTCGCCACGGCCACCGCACCCGCCGGGCGCCGTGTCGCAGTCGACCTCGACGAGGTTGCCGTCCAAATCGTAGCCCTCAAATACACGGTGCACGATGGTCGCGGTCGACGCCTCGCCATCCGACCCGGTCACGACCTCACCAGCGTCATCGAGGTCACAGATCACGATCTGCCCGTCCACACTCCCGCACTGAGCGACGTAAACGGACTCACCGGATGGGAATCCGGTGATCGAGACCGAGACGGAGGCGCCGTCGGTCAGCCCGGTCGACGGCGTGACGACCACCTGCGGGGCGGGCGTCGCCGCGGCCTGCTGGCCGAACGCGAACAACGCCGTGGCAACCACGGCGACACTACAAAACCGCTTGAGAAAAGACATGAAATCTCCACACATCGACGGTTCATGAGAAATCGCTACGAAAGAAGTGACCAGTCACTGGATATCTATGATCACTCTCAATGAGGTTGTCCCCGAAGACCGGACACCGGTTCTTATGCCACGAGGGTGAGATCTTGAAGATAGCCGACGCGGACTTCGTGCGGGGTGCGGTAGTCGAGTGTCGAATGTAGACGGTCTTGGTTGTGGTAGCCGAGGTAGGCGAAGACGTCCCGGCGGGCGTCGTCGCGGGTGTCCCAGACGGTGGTGCCGATCTCGGTCTTGAGGGTGGCGAAGAACGACTCGGCGACCGCGTTGTCGAAGCACGACCCGGCCCGCCCCACCGACGGACGCGTGCCGTGACCGGCGAGCGCGGATCGGAACAGTCCAGAGGTGTATTGCGACCCGCGGTCGGCGTGGAAGATCGCGTCGCCGCTGGTCAGGCCGCGTCGGACGGCGAGGTCGAGGGCGTCGCGGACCGGTTCGGCGCGCATGTGCTCGGCCATCGCGTGTCCGATGACCTCGCGGTTGTGCAGGTCGATCACCGTGGCCAGGTGGAACCAGCCCTCCCGCGTGGGCAGGTAGGTGATGTCCCCGACCAGCCGCCGCCCCGGCGCCGGGGAGGTGAAGTCACGACCGAACAGGTCCGGAACCGGCACTGGCACGACATCGGGCCTGGTCAAAGACCTGCGCCGTCTGTGGGTGAGACCGCCCACCCCGTGCTCGCGCATGACCCGCCCGACCCGTTTGTGGTTCACCCGACGGCCGCGGCGATGCAGCGCGACGACGATCCGCGGACGCCCGTACGCGCTGTGGACCTCGCCGATCTCGGCGGCCAGGCGCGCGTCCGCCGCAGCCCGCTCCGCCCTGGCCGGAGCCCCGGCCAACCACTCGTAGAAGCCGGGGCGTCGCACGCCCAGGATCCTGCACAGCCGGGTGACACCGAAGACGCCGCGGTGCTCAAAGATGAACCGGTAGCTGCGGGTCAACGACCCATCTCCTTGGCAAAATACGCGGCCGCTTTGCGCAGGAGCTCCTTCTCCAACTCAACTCGGCCACCCAGTTCCCGCAGTTCCCGCAGCTCCTGGCGCTCCTCGGCCGACACACCGCCCGCCGGCGGGAGTGGCCTGGGCCTGTTCGGCGATGCGGACCCAATTACGCAGGGTCTCGTGGTTCACACCCAGCTCACGGGCGACCCGCCGCAACGGCCGATCCGATGAACGGACCAGCGCGACGGCGTCCCTGCGGAACTGCTCGGGCTACTTCGACTTGCCTGACACGGGGAAATTTTTCCCCAGACCGCTGTCTGGGATCAGGGTGTCCGGTTCAAGGGGACAACCTCACCCCACCGCTTGATCACAACTCCAGATACGCCCTAGGTGTACCTGGCCATCAGGTTGGTGTCAGTCGGGTGGTGGGTGGGTGGCCTGCGAGTGCGTGGTGGGGGCGTTGGGTGTTGTAGTGCTCGATGAAGGGTGCCAGGGCTGCGGTGCGTTCGGTGTTGCTGGTGTAGGCGCGCCGGTAGGCCCACTCGGTCTGCAGGGTGCGGTTGAGGCGTTCGACTTTGCCGTTCTGCCAGGGGCAGTGCGGTTTGATGAACTTCTGGGTGATGCCGTGTTCGGTGCAGACCTGGCGCAGGGACCACTTGTAGGCCCAGGCGTTGTCGGTCATCAGCCTTTCGATGCGGGTGATGCCGTGTCCGGCGAAGTAGGCGATCGCCCGGTGCAGGAATCCGGCGCAGGTGGGGCCCTTCTCATCGGGCAGGACTTCGGAGTAGGCCAGGCGGGAGTGGTCGTCGATCAGGGAGTGCACGAAGTCGAACCCGGTCTTGGTGCCGCGGTCGCGGGTGGCTTCCCGCCCGGCCCGGCCTCGGGTTCGCCAGCCGCCGCCGTCGGGGATGCGCCCGAGTTTCTTGACGTCCATGTGGACCAGTTCGCCGGGCCGGTCGCGTTCGTAGCGGACCGCGGTGGCCTTCGACGCCCGGATGACCTGGCCGGTGATCGGGTCCAACGCGGCCAGTCGGGGGACCTGGTGGCGGGTCAGGACCCGCGACACCGTCCGCGCCGGCACCCCCGTCTCAGCCGCCAACCAGGCCGGGCCACGGCGTTCACGCCCCCGCAGTTCGACGATCCGCGCCTCGACCTCGACGGGGGTGCGCCGGGGTGAGGTGTGCGGGCGTGAGGACCTGTCGGCCAGGCCCGCCTGCCCCTCGGCGGCGTGCCGGTCGAGCCAGGTGCGCACACACTTTCGGGAGATGCCCATCGCCGCGGCGATGTGCGCCTGCGGCCACCCCGCCCGATGCCGGGCGACGATGAGTTGCCTGCCATGGACGGTGGTGCGGGCGTTACGGTGGGACACGGAGACCTCCAGGCCAGGTGGGTGACGTCGCAATCACCACCGCACCCGGAGGTCTCCCCCATTTCAAGTACTCACCACCGGCGTGTCACCAACCTCCTGGCTCAGTACACCTAGGGCGGCAAGACCGCGTTTAGGTTCCGATGTGCCGCAGCTCAGGACCTTCCAGGACTCCAGTCATCGCGAGGATGGCTACCAGCGGCTGTAGTGCGCGGGACGGATGGAAGCCGCGGGGGAACTCTTGCTTGTCCGGCGCCGACTCGCTGCCACTCGCAGACACGAAGTGCAATGTGCACCGGTCGAAGACGGTGAAGGGGGCCAACGCGCCGTACTCCTGTCGGTGGTGCAGAAACGCGTACACGTCGCCGCTTTCCAGGTGCGACTGCTTGGGGTCGACGGGAACGAAGCTGTCGCGTTCGCTACGCATCCAACTATCGACCGGCGCTTGATAACGCAGCCGATCCGACTTGGTCGCGACTATCGCCGCTGGTAGGCGTCCGAGGTCGGGCACCGCCTGCAAGCGCGCCAGGGACATCTCCAGCGCTTGGTCGCCACGCCCTTCGGGGAGGGGGTCCACGCCGTGGACGAAGATCATCGCGTCGGCCCCGACGAGGAATCGTGCCAGTTCACCGTCGCCCACTGCCTGCAGGTCTTCGCCCGCCACGTCGAACAGCACCAGGGGGCGGGTGCTGTTCCGACCACGGATCAGCAGGATCTCGGCGGGGTCGGTCAGGCGTTCCGGGGTTTCCGGCAACCGCAGGCCCCGCCCGACCGGTTCGAGGAACGAGGTCCGGTAGGCATCGTGGCGGTGCAGGTCCATGGGGACCGCGGTGAGTCCGTACGGTGTCAGACCGTTGTGCTCGACAATGCCGCGCACCATGGCGGCGAGCAAGTGGGTCTTGCCCGCCCCAGGACGGCCGATCATGGCCACCACCAGCGGTGGATCATGGGCGAAGTAGTTCGCGGGCAGGAAGTGCTCCGTGGCGTCCTGCGACGGGTTGGGGCACCGCCGGTAGGTGTTCACCAGGTCCAATCCCCGCTTCAGCCCGTCTTGGCCCGCTGCCGGGATCTCGTGGTACCTCCCTTGGTTGTCGCGACGCCATAGGCCGTTGTCTGGCAGCGGGTAGGAGTCCAGGCACATCGGGCATCGGGCAAGTGCGGGGGATTCATCGTTGTCGTGCCGGGCAGGAGACGTGGGTCGCTTCACCAGGCTTCGGAGCCGAGGCCATCGGCCTCCCGCTCGCTTGCGGCGTTCCTCGTCCTCCTGCCTGCGCTCACGTTTCCGCCACACCGCCGCCTCGAAGGCGTGGAAGTCAGGGGCCAGTCGGGCGCGGGCGTCGACGGCGTGGATCTCGGTTGGTTCTCGAAGCCTGGCCAGGAGTTCGCCGGGCAGGGGCGGAGCGGCGGGCGGATCGACGAAGACCCCGGCAAGCAGGGAGCCTAGGGTGCCGTCACCCGCTGCGACTTCCGGCGCCTCCTTCCCACGGTGAGCGGGTTGGGCGGTCCGCCAGATGGCCAACCCCGCGTCCCGGACGTCGTTGTGGAGTTCGACCGGCATGGCTTGCTCGAAATCGACGAGTTGGGCGGATGCGGTGGTCGCGTCCCACCGCACCACGTCGAGGCCCACCCGCCCGTGGGCGATACCCGCCGCGGCAATGAGATGCAGCGCCCGCAGCAGTCCGACCTGCAGGCGGCAGCGCTCGTGGGCGGTGAGCCGCGAGACCACCTCGGTCGCGGGCACGCCGCGGTAGGGATCGAGCAGCACGAACGGGTCCTCGCTGTCCACGTCGTAGTACCTCAGGCGAGGCAGCTCGCAGGGGTAGTCGTCGGGCGGGAACATCTGCGCGAAGCGGTGGGTCGCGCGGATCTCGCAATCCAGCGGTCCCAGTGGCCCCGGCCGCCCTGATGTGGTGCGCTGAACCCACTTCTGCAACAGCACGGGACCGCTTTCGACGGACACCGACCGGGACCGCAGGGCACCGGTGATGGTCGTCTCGCCGATGACTGTCAGCCGGAGCGTGTGCCGCGTGCCGTCGATGGCGCGGCAGTGAACGGTGGTAGGCGGTGAGTCGGTCATTGGAACACACCCTGTCTGAGCGGGACGAGCCGCAGCGTCCCTGCGATCTCGGTATTCTCGGTCCAGGTGACGGCGGGACCTGGACCGCTCATGTCTGCTGCTAGTCCGCGGACCGCAGTCGAGGCGAACCTCACCAGCCGGGCGCCTGTGGCCAAGGCGCTCACGGCGCCGAGTTGCCGAGCGTGGCACAACTGCGTCATCTCGTCCTCGACGCCGCGAGAGAGCGCTTCTGCGACGTGCGAGCAGGCCCAGAGCCTGGTCGCCAGCGTGTCCCTGTGGACGTGGTGGCGGTGGAACGCGAACGGCGGGGCGGAGAGCAATCCGTGGTTCTCGACGTGCAGGCGATAGGCGCCGACCAAGTGAGCGCCCCGCTCGATGTAGTCGGCGGACTCGCTCGCACGACCGGCCTCGATGCCTGACCAGCACGGTCTCATCGCGGCGATCGTCAGGTCCACCAGGTCGGCCACCACGACGTCGCGCACCTCCTCGTAGATGTCCCGATCCTGCTCGTCGGCGTGAACGGAGTCCTCGGGCCTGATCGCCGACGAGGTGAACAGGTCGCCCGCACGATCGGCGAGCACCTCCTTGACCGAGGTCGCTCCCTCGATGACCTGGCGCAGTCCCTCGGCGAACAACGCTCGTCGAGCCGACGTCCGCCAGTGGACCCGCAGCACGGTGTCCAGCAACTGGGCGGTCCGGTCGCTCCGGACACGCAGCTCCGCCAAGCCAAGGGCTCGACGCCAACGCCGAACGCTGCGTCGCCAGCTCGTTATCGCCACCCAGGCGAAGGTGAGCACGGCGAGCGCGGTGGGAAGCGCGGTCCAGGGCTCCGGCACCTGCGGTTGCCTGAGAACCAGCGCCACGAGCCACGGGCCATAGACCGGCAACCCCCAGGCTGACGCGGGTCGAAGTGCCGTGACAAAGCCGGATTCGCCCGCCACGGTGGGCCGCCGAGCGTGCAGCAGCACGCCGACCGCGAACCAGGCGAACGCGAGTCCGCTGATGAACGCCCAGGGGGTCATGCCTATGGCGGCGAGCACGCCTGTGAGCGCGCTGAGCCACGCCGCCGTCCGGAGGCGCGGCCGGATCTCGAACGACGGCTCTGGCTCAGGCTGGGGCCGTAGCGCTCGTAGTTCGTCGAGAGCGTCCAGACAGCCCTGCGGCTCCTGCTCGATCCTGGCCGCGTCGAGGTCTGTCAGCAGGTGCGGGATCGAGCGGTACTTCCTTAGCCACCCCTCGAGGAGACGCCGGGTGTCATCACGGACCTGGCGGGGTCGGGCGGGGACCGGGCCGAGCACGCCCAGCCCTGGACCTTGTCCGGCCGACCTGCCCCGAAGGCTGTCATCGACGTGCACCAGTTGACGGGTGACCTTGTCATGTAGGTCGCGGGCCGCCGCATGGGCCTCGATGACGGCGGCCCCGACGACTCGTCCCGCCCGCTGCTTCGGGAACAGCGCGAAAAGGTGGTCCAGGCGGGTGAGCTCGTGGCCCGCCGCGTTGAGCGCCTCGACAGCACGGGTGCGAGCCGCGTCCAGCGCGCCGCCGGGCGTCAGCACCGCTTCGGACCTGTCGACCTTGACGACCGCGCGGATCGCCGCACGGAACTCGTCGCGCGGCGGCTCCTGCATCGTCGCCTGCCTCGCGTGCGGGTCGGTGAAGTGGGCGACGGCTTCCTCCTGCACCCGGCGCAGCTCGGTGTAACCCAGGCTGGTCCGCTCCAGCTCCATGCCGATGCCCGCTGTGCTGAACGGCAGTGTGCTGACCACCTCCAACACGGCCTCGAAGACGGCTGGCGCGGCGAGGGCATCGATGAGCTGGTCCAGGCCGGAGGGAGTACTGCGCCGAACGTCCCGCGCGCCGTGGCCGGTCGGCCGCCACCGGATGCCGTCGTGGTCGCCGACCCACAGGGTGGCTGCCCGGTCGACCGGGGCCAGCGACGGCGCGGGCCGGACCCGCACGTCACCGTTGACATCCCCGCTGTCCATGGCGAGGCAGATGACTCCGGAGACAAGCGGGCTGCCAAGCAGCGCCTGGTAGACCTCGTCGTGGTCGGCGGCTGTCTCGGCCTTGTCGAGCACCAGCACCGATCCCTGGACGTGGTCGACCTCGACCCCGCCCGCGCGCAAGTCGATGATGGCCACGCCGGGCCGATCCCGCCGAGACGTCACAATCCCGCCTTGGACAGCTCTCGGCCGAAGTAGTCGGCCATCCCACGGAGGTTGGCAAACGGCGACTGGACGCCCCGGAAGGGCAGGTCGAGCGCCGCGGGCAGGGTCATTTTCCAGAACTCGTCCATCAAATCGATCTGCTGCGCGGTGTCGATCCCCGGGCGCCCGCGCAGCTCGTCGATCAACTGCAACTGCTTGCCTTGCAGCTCGAGCAGCTTGGTGAACTGCGGCGACGGCGGAGCTGGGTCCCGGTCCACGTTCAGCGGCACCGTCCGCGTCAGCTCCCCGGCAAGGCTGCGACGAGTGCTGCTGCCGTCGCTGAGCGTCCACTCCTCGTACGCCTGCACCAAGCTCGCCCACGATGACAACTCGCGGAACGGGGTCAACGCCAACGCCAGCGGCGGAGCATCCGGGTGACCGACGCGCACTCGAACACGACGTGGGCTTTGGTCGTCTTCCGAGTCGTCGACCTCCATCCAACCGTTCCACATTGCGCTTAGGAAGCTCTGCAGGATCACGGCGCGGTCGCCGGGGGTGGACACCGGGTAGGCCGTCACGTCGCCGAGTCGCTGCCGCCACAGCAGCCAATCGCCCGAGTGCTCGTGCCGCAGCGCCTCGCTGCGCAACCGAATGGCCTCCCGCACCTCCGGAACCTGGGTGATGCCCATGCTGGTGCGAAAGAGCACGACGACCAGCGAGTCTGACTCGTTCGGACGGAACTCGATTGACGAGATGTCGGGGGGCAGCAGCAAGACGCGTTGCAGGAAGGCCTCGACCTCGCTGTCGCGCGCGGACGCCGGGTAAGTGATCAGCACGCGCAGCTCGCCTTCTCCCGCGGGGGCGTACCCGCCGGGGACCATGCCTGCGAGCTTGTTGCGGAAGTGGGCGGCATCCACATCGTCTACGGTGGAGTCGGCCCGGCCGACGACCGACGCCAACAGGTCCTGCATCGCCGGGATGACCGGCCGTTCGACGCCGCCGGGGCGGAAGCACTCCGAAACGGCGCCGCGGATGCGCTGGCGAACCCAGTGAACCGCTGCCTCGGGCTTCTCGCGGCCCGCGCGGTAGGCTCCGAGCCAGCCGTCCTCACCAAGGATCAGTCCCACGATGTCGGCCGTGGTCGGGTTCGCGCCAAGCCGCCCGGAGTAGCGGTTGGTCAAGGTGGCCAGCACCCGGGAGTAGAAGCTGCTCATGCCGCCGTCGTCCGGCGGCAACAGGTAGGACACCCCCAGCCGGGAGGCGTAGAGCTGGGCGCTGCGCTGACCGAACTGCCGGTCATCCGTGCTGACGTGGTTGGCGAACTCCTCGGTGATCGAGGTCAACTGATCGCAGAACGAACGCCAACGCGGCTCCCACACCTGCTCGTTCTTGCCCCACGCCTCATTCCACTGCCGCCGGACCCGCCACCGGAACCAGGCGTCCTGCTCCTCGATCGCCTCTCTGACGCTCGGGTCGGTCCACCGAAGCCTGCGGAACACACCTCGTCTGCGGACCACCTCGGGCTGCGGCGGATGCAGCCCGAAGTCGAAGCCCGCCGGGGAGCGATTGGCTTCCGTGCGGTCGCCGAGGACCTTGTCGAAACCGCCCCGGTCGAGCGGCTCGGGGTAGCCCGCGTCGCCGCGTGCCAGCCGCCGCAGTTGGAAGGGGTCGATCGTGCGTGAGAGCTCTTCGGCCGCCTTGGCCGGGGAGAAGCCCTTGGCCACCTGGCCCATGTGCGGGCCGAGCAAGCGCTCGTTGCGCTCGAGGCTGTCCTGCATGCTCCTGGCGCGGGCATTGAGGGCCTGGATGATCGCGTCGTAGCCGGTCGGCTCGTCCGGCATCTCCGCGAAGCTCTCCAACGGCGCGCACGAGAAGAAGCCCTCGAGCCCGGAGGTGGTGTCGAAGCGCTCGATGAGAGCACGGTTCTGAACTCCGACCGCCGTGGGCGTCACCCGCATGGCTCGCACCGCCTCAGCCAACAACCGCGAACTGACGACGTCGGCCAGCACAGCGAGCGGGATAGTCAGCGAGGCGACGGCCGCCGTGGACACCCCGCGCCGCCCGACGCCGGTCTCGGCGAGCGCCGACCGGCTGGCCGTGGTGTTGACGAAGTGCTCGGCGAAAGACGTTCCACCCTCCGGGCCCGCGCTGACCAGCGCGGTGACCAGCGAGACCATGGAGCGGATCAGATCCGTGCCGCTCACTCCGTCGTCAGGGCGCCCGAACAGGAAGGCGGTCTGCACGGTGGCCGGCCGCAGGCTGATCGGGTTCTGCTCGCCGGGCAGCCGGATCGACAGCGGTCCCCTGTCCCGCCGGCCTTGACCCACCTCGTCCTCGATGCCCTGCGCGTTCTGGTCGTCGACCAAGCGAAAGAGGTCGACCAACGCGGAGCCCGCATTGAGCACCGCGGCCCGACCACCGCCCATCCCCTCCTCGAATGCCGATGGCATGAGCACCAAGGGATGGATGCGGGCACGGGCGCCCGTCTGGCGCACGTGCTCACCGACCATGTAGAGGTAGTCGAGGAAGATTCCGCAACCGGTGCCTCCCGCCACGGAAAAGGCCACGAACACGTCCAGGGTGTTGTCCAAGGCGCCGCCGAGTTCGTGGATCGCGGCGCCGGAGGCGTTGATCCGCTGCATCGCGGCGGTCACCCCGTGCAGGACGGCGTTCGGACCGCTGCCCTGCCGGATCGTCTCGAAGAGCACCGCGCGACCGACGGTCGGCAACTGGCCCGCGCCGGCGTCGAGGGGTGCGACCCGCGGGTCGTTCTTCGGGCCGGGCAGCCAGCCGATGGCCTCGCTGTCCATCGTGATCCGCATCGACTGGGCCAGTTGCGCGCTGTTGTGGTGGTTCGGTGGGACCAGGTTCGCGATCAAGTGCGTGGTGTGCTGAGCCGCCGCGTGGTGGTCGGCGCTGGGAACCACGTTCGGCAACACCTTGCTCAACTCGTTGACGCTGAGATCCGCGTAGACGAACTGAACGCACGGCGGTAGCTGGTACGGCAGGTAGTCGTGTCCGCGCATCCGCCCGATGAGTTCGGTGCCGTCCGGCCCGCAGAGCGCTTCGCGCAGCACCCTCTCCAACTCTCTGCCGACGCGGCATCCCGTTCCACCGAGGCCGAGGAACAGCATTGGCTGGTGAATCTTCATGTGGGTCCTCATTCCGTCCGGTGGCCAGTCCGGCCAGTCCGTGTGGGAAGTCTCGTTCGCTGGGCGCCGCGGCCGGGGTGGTTCCTGGCCGAAGCGGTCACCGCGTGGGGCGAGCGCGCCGACACCCTGAACACGACTCAGGTGTTGGCATAAGGGTCTTCCGGGATGGGTCGACGGCCCGGCCCGCTGTTCGAGGGCGGGCCGACGCGGCGCCGTGACCTCGATGCGGCCTGGGACGCAGGGCGGTCGCGCACGACCAGCTCGACGCCTTCGCCGAGGTCGAGCACCCCGCCAGGGGCGAGGCCCACTGGCGCGCCGGACGGACCGTGGAGGGTGACCCCGCCCCGACCCCTGCGCACCTCGTACCGTTCTCCACCGCTACCGGTGGTCAGGTTGGCCTCCACACCGGTTCCATGACGGACCGCGAAGCGGAACTCGTCGCGCTTGTGCTGTGCCTGTAGCGCGTCAATGACCTGACCGTGGCGCCGCAGCTCGACGCGGACGCCGCGCACGTCCCGCTCGACCCGTCCACGCCACCGCAACCGCAACGCCACCACCCCACCGGCGGCGAGCGCGACCACGAGAAGCGTCCAGAGCCACCAGAGGCGTTCGAACCAAGTCGGCACCGGCGCCACTTCGCGGGCGAACAACAGCTCCCCGACCACGGTCCCCTGCGACTCCTCCACCATCCGCAGCCGGGCCTGGTTGGACCCCAGCGCGGTGGCGGGGTCAAACCGCAGGGAGAAGTCCAGGACGGCATTGCCCGCTGCGGGCACCTGCACCACTGCGGGCTCAGCGGAGACCACCGTGCCGGCGCTCGGGTCGACCACCTCCAGCCGCAGCGTCCGCGCCTGTCCGGTCGAGTTCGTGATGTTCGCCCGGCCGCTCAACGACTCCCCGACGACGACCTCGCTGTCGGTCCCGTTCAGGGACAGCGAGGCCCTGAGGGCAGCGGTCGCGTTGGAGACCCGCGTGTAGAGGGGCCGCCTGTCGCCGCTCACCCCGATGCCGGTGACGCTGCCCAGGAAGTCCAGCCGCCCAGTAGCGTCCGCCGGCACGGTGAGGGAGCCCTGGTACTGGCCGTCGCGCGCGTTGTCGGCCAGTTCGACGGGGGGCAACGCCCGGAACCCCTCGCCGCTCAGTTCCGCCGTCAGCGTCAGGCCCTGCAACTGCGCCGGGTCGGTGAGGGGGCCGCGCGTGCCGCGCACCTGCATCGTGACCTCCACCGCCGTTCCAGGAACCGGGGACGGTGGGTTGACACTGATGACGGCGCGGACCGCGCCCTGGAAGATCGCAACCGCGCTGACATTGTTCGTGGGTACCCCGGGCGGGGAGGACAGCCGCACGGTCCACTTCCCCGGCTCCGGGTTGACCACTCGCATGGACTCGGTCTCGGCGCTCTGTCCAGTGAGCTCGAAGCGCGAGACGCCCACCGAGCCGTTGACCGGCACGGCGACGCCGTGCGGATCGTGGTAGCTGACCACGACTCGTGGGTCGCGCTTGTACACCACGATCGAGCCCGCGCTGGCGATCGCGGGAATGTCGACGGGGAGGTCGAGGCTGCCGCCGTCCGGCAGCTCCCCGGTCACCGGGTCGCCGACGCTCGTGCAGCGCGCGTCCCGGGACGCGGCGCCCATCGCCCGCATGAGGTCGGCTGACCCAGTGATCACCGTCGCCGTCGGTGGCGGGGTCTTGGCGCCGCAGTGGTCCTGCAGGGCGCCGGTGGCGAAGCCTTCGAGCTGCTTGAGGTCGGCCTGTCCGAACCCCAGCGGCCACACCGATATCCTCGCGGCTTCGAGCTCGTCGAGCAGCCCGGGGACCTGCTGGCGGGCGGCGGTGTTGCGGTCCTCGGCAGTGCCACCGCCGTACGCCGAGCTGCGGCTGACGTCGAGTTTGCCGTCACTGAGCAGGTACACGATCTTGCGCTGGCCTGCCGCGTCCGGTGTCTCGAGGACTTCCCGCGCAGCGGACAACGCGCTGACGTGGTCGGTGCCGTCGCCCTCGTCCGGCCCGCGTCGGCGGAGTTGCCCGACGCAGTCCGCGAGGAACTGGCGGTTCTGCGGTGTGTCCAGCGCCGTCGGCGGGCAGACGATGTCGACGGCTGCCTGGCCGGGGCCGTCCGAGCTGGCGAAGCCGATCACCGACACCACCGATCCGCGAGCGGGTTCGCCCTGCACGATGAGGCGCACGGCGTCCTTCTCGTTGGCAACGTCCTCGGCCGTCAGGCTCCCCGACTGGTCGACCAAGACCACGATCCGCACCGGAGCCAACTCCGGGGGCACGTCTTGGGCGCCCGCCGCGCCGAGCGCCACGGAGGTGGTCGTGCCGCCGGTCACCGCTGGCGCCACGGCCGACGGACCGGGTGCCAGCAGCGCGGCGGCCAACGCCCACACGGGCCACCGGCGCGCGGGTCGGAAGATGTTCATCACTGCTCCCCGGATGTCGACGTCTGCAAGGGTTTCGACGCCTGCGCGGAACTTGACGTCGACACGACCGCGTCCCGCAGGCGGCGCAGCCACCGCACGAGCGGGCCGTTGTGGGTCTGGTGACCGGCGTCGCCGTACAGGCTCAGCGCGGCCCACCGGGTGGGGTGGCCGTCGGCGGTGTCGGCCTCGCGCTGGGCGATGAAGAGGGCGATGTCACGCGGGTAGCGGAGCAGGAGTTGCTCGAACCGGTCCAGGACGCCGACGACCACGTCGTCGAGCGTGTCCCAGCGCGCCGCGAGCACCGCCGAGGCCCCGGAGGCCAGTGCGGCGCGCACGAACCCGGTCTGCTCATCGCGCCCCATGCGCTTGGCCATGCCCGTCTCGCAGGCGCCGAGGCAGACCGTTCCCGTGGAGCTGAGGTCCATGGCCTGGAACCGAGCCGGGTTCAACTCCCCGTCGGTGCCCGCGGGAGCCAGGAGCAGCGCCGCGCGCGACGGGTCGCCGCCGTACCTGCCGTGGCTGTCGATGCGTAGCTGGCGATACTTCCCGGTGCCGAGCTCGGCTTCCAATCTGGCGGGCGTCGCGTGCCGCCCGCCGAGGACCTGTCGGTGCGGCACCTTTGCCGCGGGGGTGATCGGCTCCCCCGGCCTGTCCGGACCGTGCAACACCAGCATCTGCTCCCCCAGCGTGCCGCGCTGTCCGCGCGAGCGCCGGTGCAGCGGGGCCCGCAGCGCCAGGCACGGCAGGATGGACAGGGCGTACCGGCGGCCGATCAGCGTGTCGCCTGTCCCAGGGCACGGCAGCAGCGCGAACGGGACGTCGGAGAGCTCTCCCCCGGCCACCACGGCAATCCGGGTGACGTGCTCGGGCAGGTCCAGAAACGCCGGAACACCCAACAGGCGCGCGATCTCCGCCAAGAACCGGTCGAACTCCGTCGTGCCCGGCTTGGCCATCGCAAGCCGCCTGCCCCGGTTTCCGGTGCAGCACTCGACCACCGCCTCGATCGCGGCGATGAGCCGGTGGCGGTCACAAGCGCGGGAATGGTGGTGGACGCGCACTCCACGCCAGGTGCGCTCGATGAGGACGTGGTGCACGTCGTGCTGGGTTGCGTGCAGCATCCAAATGGCCATGGAGCGGGGCATTCCGCGAACGGCCCGGCGGATCCACCGGCGTGCCCCCGCGATGTCGCCCGGGTCGGGAAGGGCCCGTACGGGCACCCCGACGGGATGAATCTGTGGCAGTATCCCCGCCCCCTTGGCCGCCTCCATAGCGATCACGACCGGGAACTTCGCGCGCGCGTCGCCGATGCGGTCGGCCTGGGCACAGGCCCACAGGACCTGCTCGTCGAACTCGGTTGGCACGGCGTGCAGCATCCGCAGCCGAACGTGGTCAGTCGGCTGCAACGCGGCCACCGACTCCTCGGCCCGGTGGGCCGCGGCCCACGCTGTGACGGCCTGTGCCATGTCGTCGCGTTCGGCGTGGGTGTGCCCGAGCAGGCGCAGGGCCGAGATCCGGATGGCGATCGCCGAGTCCGCAGCGGCGTGCTGAAGCGATTGGCGGCTGTGCGCGACAGCCTGTCCGGCGATGGCAGGGTCATCGGTGTGGCGGGAGACCTGCAGCAGCAATTCGGCCATGGCCAGGTGCCACTCGGCGGTGTGGCGCTCGTCTGGCTCGGCCCGGGGGTGCTCGGCCGCGGGCAGGAGCCGTTCGGCCTCGGCCAGCCGACCGCTCCTGATCAGCGACCTGATGAGCAGCATCTCGTGGTCACCCGCCGCCAAGGCCTCAACCCCGGCCCCCATGGCGCTGTCGCGTTCGAGGCGTCGCGCTGCGATCAGGTTCTCGTCGGGGCGCGCGGTGTCGGCGGCAGACGCGTAGAGCTCCCCCAGGGCGTCGTCAGCCTCGTCGTCCGCCCTCAGCAGCCGCAGCAGCCGAACTCGGGCCTCCAAGGCGAAAAACCGCAACGCGGGGTCGCGCGGTTGAGCGAGGGCGGGTTCGAGCGCGGTCAGTGCCTGCTCGTAGCGCCCGACCAGCCGGAGCTCCTCGGCGCGCACGAGCAGGGAGTTCGGGGAGCGATCCGTGGGGTCAGCCGACGGACAGGAGTCGAGCGTGCCTTCGCGCGCGGTGACGATGCGGATGTCGTCGTCGAGTATGGCCACGGCGGTCTTGTCGCCAACGCTCTGGTAGCAGGCGCGGGACCGTCGCAGGTGCTGGGCGGCGGCCAGGAGCCTGCCGCGACGGGCTTCCGCCAGCCCCTCCAACCTGGACAGGAGCGCGTCCTCGACCTTGTCTGCCGGTCGTCCGCCCGCGATGTCACGGACAGCGGCGAGGTCGCCGTCGATTCGAGTGCGGTCGCCCCGCGCCAAGGCCGTCTCCGCCCGCGTCAGCAGCAGTTTCACGTTGGCGCCGTACTCGGCCAGGTAGTCGTCGCAGCGGACCATCGCGCCGGTGCTGTCGCCTGCCGCCCGGAGCCTGCTGACGTGCTCGGCGGCGATCGCGGTCCGCAGGCTGGCCGACGAGCCGTGCGCCAACGTGACGGCCTCGCGATAGCGGACGTTCATCGTGGCCGTGTCCCGGCGTTGCGCGGCCGCTCGCGCAGCCGTAAGGGCCACTGCCAACCGCGAGCCGCTGACCAGTTTGAACGTGCTCGACCCGGGGCTCATCGACACACCTCGTCCAGTTGCGGCGCCTGGGGCTCCCCCGACTGCGGCATCGGTGACGGCTGCGACTGCTGTTGCTGCTGCGAGCACACGGTGACGAGGACGATCAACCCGCCGAGGCCGTGCAGGGCGTGGTCAACTCCGAGAAGCCCCGACCCGGGCGCGCCGCCCGCTCCGGCCCCGCTGGGGGAGGCTTCGGGGGAACTGTTGAAGTCAGTGAGGAACCAGCCAGACCCCGCGCGGACCGAAAGCGGTCGGCCCGCCCCGTTGACCGTCGTCGCGACGATGATCTTGACCGGCGTCTCGGACGGGATGGCCTCCGGTATCGCGTCTGGCCGTTCGGGCCCCAGGACCGACGCGCTGTCCGCCCGGTAGACGGCTCCGCCGGCCGGGGCCTTGGCAGGTATGTCAGCCGCGCGGGCGGTGCTCTCCTCCACGACTCGGAGCGCGCTGAGGTCGGCCCGCGTCAACCGCTCGGGCACGACCAAGCGGACCGTTACGATCCCGCTGGGCGTGGCGACCTCGCTGGTGGTGAGCACGCGTGAGGAGGTGGGCCCCCTGCCGACCTCGATCCACGCGTTGTCGAAGCGGTACACGGTTTGGCCTTGTGGCCCCTGGTACTGGTAGTTGAGCCCGGGAGCGTCGTCGAGGCCGTGTCGCGGGTTCTCCTCCACCCGCTTGACGACCTCTCGCAAGCGCTCGAGCTGACCGTTCTGCACGACGATGTCCGTCTGGCGGTGCTTCGCGCCGCTCGTCGGCACCTCCCGCACCCGCACGGTCGCCGCCGAGGCGTCTTGGTATGTGGCGTCGACGACGAGGCCTCGCCCGTCCGAGCGGAACTCGGTCCGGAACTCGCGGTTGCCGCTCTTGCCCGCCAGTGGCGCTCCGGCGAACGGGGTGACGTCGCTGTGACCGCCGACGATCCGCGCCGAGGTGGCGTCCGGTCCGCGTCGCAGGTCGAAGGCCAGCCGGTCGGTGACCTCACCCTTGTGGTTCCGAGCCACCCGCTCGAACCGCTGTGAGCCGGTGGCGGGGTCGACCCGGGTGGCGGCGGGATCGATCGGGTCCGCGCGCCGCGTCCCGGGCGGCAGCGCCGCGGTGCCCGACGGCGTGTCGCCCGCGCGGGCCAGGCGGTCCGCCAGCGAGACCCCTCCGGAGATGGTCAGGAGTCCGCAGTCGGATGTGGTCTCCGAAGGAACGGGCAGCACCGCCTCGCCCTGCGCAGAGGGCGGTGTGACGAGGGTCAGCGGCGCGCGTTCGCGCAGTTCGTCGTGCCGGGCGTACCAGTCGGCGAAGCTGGAGCCGGGGTCGTCCGCGCCGTGCGCACCCACCGGCAGCCGGGCACCGCTGCTCGCGGTGAGCCACTCGAGGGCGCCGCTCCAGCGCATCACCTGTTCGAGGCGGCGGTACTGCGGCTCGTAATCGGCGATCTCCAGGTAGTGCCGGTCCCAGAAGCGCAAGGCGCGGCCGAAGCCGTAGCTCGACTCGCCCTCGGCCCCGTCGGCCCCGTTCGACCGGGTGAACAGGCGGGTCGCCTGGGCGCCGATGTCGACACCGGTCGCCGAGGAGGCGAACGCCGCGTCGCTCTGGCCGAACCAGAGGCGACCGCTTTCCCCCCGCGGTTGGCTCGAGCACAGGCTCGGCGGCGTCGGCGCCTTCCGGTTGGGCACGAAGTCGGAGACCGCCGAGGTCGGCGTCCCGCTGCCGACCCCGGTGACCCACAGTTTGGCGGTGAGGTCGGCGTAGAACAGGCTCATTCCGACCTCGGTGCCCTCGAGGCCGCCGTCGTAGCGGGCCTGGCTGAACAGCGGCCGGTCTTCCAGGACGTTGAGCAGAGCCCAGAGCAGGACGCGGTCCGCCGGGAGTCCCCTGGTCGGGGCGTCCGCCGGGGGCGGTTGCTGAAACAGTCGCTTTTCGACGACTGCGACGAGCTCGGTGGCCGAGGCGTAATCGGTGCCCGTCCAGTTCCCCGAGAAGATCGCCTCGGGGATGCCCGGCGCGAGGCCGGGGATGGCGGCGCGCACGTCGTCGACTCCCGCCGCGCGTCGCGGGTCGAGGGAGAACCCGGGCAGCGTCCCGGTCCGCTGGTCGTAGCCGCGTTGGAGCACAGCGACGTCGTCGGCGGTGATCGGGGCCTGTGGCGCGTCCTGCCAATGCCACCCGCCCGCCCAGACCTCCGCGCCCCTGGTCTCCAGGCGCGACAAGTGGCCGGCGTCCGCGAGGAAGTCGACCAGCCCCTGGGGCTGGTCGACCCGCGCCTCGCGCCATCCGTGGTCCCTGCGGAGGTCGGCGGTGGCGGTCGGGGGCTCGGGGACGAGCTCGATGTCCTCCCGCTCCGGGCGCACCTGGTAGCGGTGGAGCTGGACCATGGCTGGATCGGCCCCGGCGTCGGTCCGGTGCTGGTCCAGGATCAGTCCGATGGTCCTGGACTCGTGCTCATCGTCCTTGGGCACCAGGATGTGCAAGGTGTGCCCGTCGAACAACCCTCGGCCGGGCCCGACGGGCTGTTCGATGAGTTCGGCGAAGGCGGGGTCCCGCACCGGGGCGGTCTCGTAGAGGGCGTCCACGACTTGGTCGCGGCTCAGTCCCAACGAGGACGCCAGGCCGAGCCTGGCCCAGTCCCGGAGTTGGTCGGGAGCCTCCGCCGCGTCGAGCACGGCGAGCCGGTGGACCGCGTCGCGATAGCTGACGACGAGGAGGGACGGCTCGTCGCCGTCCGGTACGACCGGACCCGTGCAGCCTGCCGTGACCAGTGTCAGGACGACTAGCCATGCGGCGGACAACCGCCGGGCCCAGGCTGGCACGACCATGGGCACCCCCTCTCGGTAGCGGGACCTGTCCACCCGCGTCGATTTCGCACTGACGGACCGCCGCTCGTCGCCACCGCAGTCCGGGTCGTGATCACGGGTTGTCGTCAGAGCCACCGAGCATGACGTCCTCCTCCTGGTCAACCCCGGCAAGGTCCGCGGCGACCGTTCTGGTCGTCGGGGCCGGGCAACCCTGTGGCGGTGCGTCGCCATGCGGCGGACAAACGACCCACGCCAAGCCCGCCGCCGTGGTCCGTCAGTGCGGGACCGACGGCTCGGAGGGAGCAGGATCAGCATGGTCATGACCACCTGGGACGGTCAGTTGCGCATCGACCACCTCGCCGACGCGGGCACGGTCGTCCTCACCCTGATCACGGTGGAGCCCGCGACCGAGATGCGGCTGCGGGCTGGTCTCGTCGCCGAGTTCGTCGCGGCCGATCTACACGGGCCCCCCGCTTCTGTCGTGGTGGCGCTGCAGAACGGACGGCTGCCGTGGGATGTCGCGCAGTTGCTGGGAGCGCGGGTGTCCGCGGCGGTGGCGGACCTACTCGGGGCAGGCCGTTCCGGGCAGTGGCTCGACCTCGACCTCGTCGAGGTCGACAACCTCGCGGTGGCTTGGGCGCCGTATCGGGTGGTCACCCTGGCCCCCGCCTCGGCGAGCACGGGCGCGCTGGGCGTGTGGGCGGATGAGCTGTGGACGTGCCTCGGGGTCCGGGGGTGGCGCGACGCGCTCCGGGCGCTCAGCGGCCCCGCGCCCGCGGTCGGGACGTTCCGCGGCGACGACCCCGCGCTCGCAGACGCCCTCCAGGGCACATGGCGGTTGCCGGACGAACTCGCCGCGGTGGTGGGGGTGGAGCCGGAGGTGACGTGGTCGTTGCGCCGGACCGAGCAGGACGCGATCGAGATCGACCTGCGGGCGCGATCCAGCGGACGGCCCGCCAGGGCGGTGCTCCAAGCGGGCCTGGACGACCGGTCGCAGCGGTGGGCGCCGTTCGAGACGGAGGGCTCGGGCGGCTTGCGCGCGCGGTTGGCTGCCTCCGAAGAAGCGGTCAGCGTGCGCTTCCGCTCGGAAACCAGGAGGACGTCATGACCACGGACGTGGATCGCGAACACTGCCAGGCAGAGCTGGAGGCCTGCGCCGAAGAGGTGTTCGACGCGCTGAACCCCGTGGACCTCGCCGCTCTGTTGGCTGAGGCGGGGTCGCGAGCGGCGCTGCGCGAGAACGTGGTCGAGCGGGCCGTGAAGGTGAGCGGCAAGCTCGCGAACGCGGTGCGCCCGGATGAGCGCCGCCTGCTCGTCGCAGCCTGCCTCAGCTGGGGGCGCAGCCGGGCCGGGGTCGCGAAGAACACCGGTCACGCGGTGAAAAAGTTCCTGCGCTACCGCCGTTGCGCGGACGTGCCCGTCGGCGCCCTCGTCCGCACCGACCGGATCATCCCAAACGACGAGCGGGCCACCGAGGTGTTGGCTGTGAGCCTGCGTGTCCGCACCGGCCTGTCCGAGACAGGCGCGGTGCGCGAGCCCGATCTGATCCTCAATCTCGTGATCCCGGCGATCGTGGCGGCGCTCGACGCCGGACCGGGCAGGTCGCCTGGCCGCGAAGCCGACCTCGTCGCCACTGCGCACGACGTGTTCAGCCGCGGCGCCGAACTGGCGGCCGCGCACCGGGTGGCACGGCGGCTCGCCCGCGTGGCGAGCACCGACCTGCCGGTCGCGGGCAACGTCGACTTCGTGGTCCGGATCGCCGCCTACCGGCTCGCTGTCGAGGAACGCCTCGGCAAGCGCGCGTTCCAACCGCTGGACGTGCTCGACCAGGCGGTCGATGACCTCCTCGACATCCTGCGCAAGGCGATGACGCGGCCCACCAGCCGGTGGAACCGTCGCGGGTCCGATGAACCCGACGTGGTGGCGGCCATCGACCAGTACGCGCGCCATCTCGGCGCGGCCTGCGGCGACGAGGCCGGGCGACGGGCGGTCAGCGCGGTGCACTCGGTGCTCAGCTACCGGTTGGGTCTGGGCGACGGAACCCGTGAGATCGCCGTCAAGGACGTCGACACCCTCATCCCGCCCCTGGGCCACGGCGGGTCCCTGTCGAACCTTCCGGAGGCCGAGCACCTGGTCGGTTGGCTGATCGCCGCGCTGTTCCGAGGAGCGGGCCCGGACGCCCGCGAGCCCCTGCTGGACTGGCTCGAGGGCAAATCGGTGCCGGACGGGTCGAAGGATCTGCCGCTGCTCGTGCGCAGGCTGAGAGTCGCGGGCAGAATGCTCAACACAACCCCGCGATCACATGCGCCTCGTCCGGTCGGGCTCACCGCGAGCCGATTCCAGGCGCTCACCACCCGGCTCGCTGCCGCCGTCGACCCCGGTGACATCACCGGGCACCCGCAGCACGACGCCCATCGCGTCATCCTCTCCGCGCTCCCGCCCCTGTGGACCGGTCGCAGGCCGGTGGTGCTGCTGGTCACCGCCCACCTGCGAGTGCTGCTCGGCGCCAAGCAGAGCGCGGGTCTGCAGGCAGCCCTGGTCGCAGGGTCCGGTGTGCGCGCACCGATGCAGTTCACACAGAAGACGAGCGCCCTGCCCGACCGATGCTGTCCGGAGGCCGCAGGAGAGGTCCGGTCGGCGGCTGGCGAACCTCGGGAACCGGTGCACTACGGGGAAGTCTGCCCGCACCGGCCGTGGGGCGAGGTCGGCTGGGTGGAGAACTACGGCACCCTCGGCGAAGCGTCCGGCAGCAGCACCGAGGCGGCCCGCAGACAACTGGCGCGCTACGGTGGTCCGTGGGCCGAACTGCTGTGGCACTGAGTTCCGACCCCGCCCCGTCCTTGGGGCTCAGCTCAGCAGGTTGACCCGGCGCCGCAGGTCGACCAGCAGGTCGTAGTGGCTGTAGCTGCGCTCGTCGTCGTCGGTGACCCGCCGTGCCCAGCCCTCGGCGACACAGAGCAATCGATCGGCCAAGACCACGTCCTCCGGTCCGACACCCACCACCTCGGTCTCGACAGCCGCGAGCAAGGCGGGCACCGCGAGCAGGCAGAAGTGCGCGGCGGGCTCGCTCGAACGCGTGAGCAACTCGGCGGTCTCCTGGTCGTCGAGCGCTCGTGAGATCCAGGCGTACCCTTTGGCCGCCCACTGGCGGGCCTCATCCGGCCGTTTCGCGTCGACGGCTCGCCTGGTCAACAACGCCGTGGCACGGGATGCGATCTGCAGCGACTGCCTGAGCGGCAGGAAGCTGCGTGTGCGCTCCCAATACAGCTCGCGCGCTGGGATGACCACCGTTTCAAACAGCTTGGTGGCGGCAAGCAGGTCGTCTTCGCTGTCAGGGTGCGTGGTCAGGTACGACGCGTAGTTGTGCAGGTGGTGTCCCACCGCCGAGCAGGTGATTCCATCACCCGCGTCGGGCAACTCCGGGGCGATCTCCAGAATCCGCCGGTAGGCGTCCCAACTGCGCCGCAACCACGCGTCGAGGTTCTCAGGCGGCGGCAGTCCAGCCCCGGGGTCGGTGGCGTTGGTCCGCCGGAGGATGTTGACCTCGACATTGGCCGACGAGATCGCCTCGGCGGCCGCGCCACGGTCCACGATCCCGGCCTCGACCAGGTTGACGCACCGTTCGGCCTCGCTCATCAACACGGCGACCGGCTCAGCCAAGTCCTGACGGCGGTCGTGGCGCAACGTGTGCACGAGCATGTCGGCCACCCGACACCGGCCGAGCACGGTCAACGGGTCGTCGGGCTCGAGGACCTGGGCAGCGAGTGCGGCCACCTCGGCCAACAGCGGCACGATCGCCGTCCGCGTCCGCTCACGCTGCTCCGCGTCGAACTGCGTCTGCCGCAACACCGCGAGCAGGGCGATCAGCACCGCTCTGCGCCCGGTCAGCGGCAGCACGCTCACTTCGGCGACGTGCGGAACGCGTGGCAGCAGCACCTTCCGCTCCGCGGGCTCGGCGTCGAGCAGGTGGTCGATCCGGGCGATGTAGCGGCTCACCAACTCGGTGGGTGGCACGAGAGCTTCAACCACGAGGTGGCCAGGCGCTCGCTCGCTCAGCCACAGGTGGCTGGAGCTCTGCCGGGTGCCGATCGCCATGAGTTGACGCAGCAGCCGGTCCACCACTTCCTCCGGCGCCGCCACCGCCAGCGTGCGGACCGTGCGATCGGCGACGTCGAGGTCGCGGGGCCGCGAAGCGGTGCCGCTTCCCGCTGCGAGGTGCGGCGCCCCCACCTCGCAGCGGGCGAAGGGGAGGTCTGCGATGGCTCCAGCGCGCGGGAGGTGCCACTCGACGAGCAGCTCACGTTGGATTGTCCGAGCGTGGATGGCCGCGGCGAGCAGCGCGGGTTGCGTCCGGAACACCTCCAGCAGGAGAGCCGCCCACGCGGCCAGGCGCAGCCGGATGGGCAACGCCGTCCCGTCGGCCGCGGAGAGCAGGCCCAGGGCGGATTCGACGGCGACGGTGACGGGCGCCAACAGCCGGTTCGCGGCAGTGAGCATCACCCCGGCTTTCGTGTCGGGCCCGAAGCGGTTGAGCGTGGCGTTCGGTATCTCGTTCGGCAACGACTGCCCGGCGCCGGTCACCGCGACGCGGTCGATGACGGCCCACGTCGCGGTCTCGGCGAGGCGGGCTTGATTCGCCCGTCCCCGTCCCAGCAGTGGAGCACCGCGGGCGATCTCGGAGAGGGTGATCTTGTTGTAGTCGCAGATCCAGGTGCGGGCGCCGAACGGCCCTTCGGCCCAGGGTATGCCGAATAGTGGAGCGACCTTGCGGGCCAGGCGGGCCGGGACGATCTCGGACCTGACTTCCGGGATGTCCGGTATCTCGGCGGGAAGCAAGCCCATGAGCACTCCTTGACTAGTCCAAACGAGCGAACCTTACCTGGACCACCGAAAGAATACATTCGGACAAACTTGTGTTCTCGTAAACTTACGAGCTATGCAATCTGTTACTGTTAGTCATCGTTCGACTACTGTTCACCCGGTCACTGACGGACCAGCAGCGGGGAAGACCGCCACTGACGAGTTGTCCGCAGTCATCATTGCCATCTGGCACGAGACCTACGCCTGCCGGGCAGCGATCCACCGCGCCCTGCTCACCAGCCGCTGCGACCTTCGGGTGACCAAGTCCGCCTCAGGCCCGGTCGGCGCACAGGTGATCCGGATCGACGGCGAGTGCGCGTGCCGGGACTTCCTGATCGACATGGTCGTGGAGTGCCACCAGCTTCTTTCCAGGCGTTCGGGCGAGCTCCACAACCCGATCGGCGCGGCACGCGTCCATGTCCGCCTGCGGGCCGCCCCGGACTGGATCCGGCAGAGGCGGACCGCGATGGGCGCGCAGGCACGCGCCGACCGCATCCGCACCGGAGCCCGCGCCCGGGGCCTGCCGGACGAGTTCCACCGCGCGCTCCTCGAGTACCTGGTGGAGGAGGCGGGTTCGATGGCCGTGCTGGAGGACCACCACGAGTTGGCGCGCAGGCTCGCCTCCCGGTGCACGGGTGAGTTCGGAGGCGCACCGGAGCACTACCTCGACCGGGTCGTCGAGGGTATGGCCGTCGTCGAGCGGCAGTGCCGCTCCGGGCCGAGAGTGAACGCCGGCACGGCGGAATGCCCGGAGTACGTGACGTGGTGGGAGCGCTACATCGAACGACCGCTGGGCCGCAGACCACGGCGCACCACCCGCGCGATCGCGACACTGCCCGACGGCATCGCCGATCCGAATTCCGGGTGCGGTCTCGGACCGATCGACGCGGGCTCCGCCGAGGCAGACGACCGGGTCATCGCAATCCTGGTCGAGACCCACCGGGATCGTCCCGAAGCTCCCGCAGAGGCGTTGCGCACCGGGATTGCGGCGCTGGTCGAGCACGGCCTGCTCGCCGAAGGCCCGGCCGCCGTGCTGCTCTCCGACGTCTCCCGGCTCACGTCGGCCGCGCGGCAGTTGTCCGCCATGTGCTGACAGTTCGCCACATGGGTGTACGAACAGCACAGCGGTGCCGCCGGTCCGACCGGCGCGGCACGGAAACGAGGACACGATGCACCGTCGTCCGCCACACCACCGCGACCGACCGCAACGCACGAAGGTCGGCCCGCCCAATCCAACGAAGAAGGAACAGGGACTGAGCGTGGTCGTCGGTCTGAAGTTCACCGCAGGCACCGGTGCGGCCATTGCGGCAGGCGCCGTCATAGCGGCTATGCTCGCAATCTCCCCCGCCACCGCACCGGACCTCATAGGCCATCTCGCCACCGACAGCGTGTCGAGCATCATCGCGACGGGCATGGCGCTGACCGGGACGCTGCTCGCGATCCACGTGCGCAACCATCGCTGCGGCGCGACCAGAAAGCGGCCGCGAACCGAGAACACCCGACCACAGCGAACAACGAGGTTCCACTTCGAGGCCCGCCTTGATCTTCTCACCAACCGAAAGTGACCCCCGAGGCCGGAGTTCGCCGCTCCGACACCACCGTTATTCCGCCTGAAGGTTGTCCCGTAATGATCGAGAGTATTGGCGGGGCAAGGGGGTGACAGCGGTGGCGCCTGCGGCCGTGGTCGTTCAGTCGGTCGTGGCCAGGTTGCGCATCTGGGCGACGCCTCGGGCGGCGTGCCAGACGCCGTCGCGTTTGCGGCGGTAGTTGCGCAGGATGTTCCAGGACTTCATGTGTGCCAGGGCGTGCTCGACTCGTGCGCGGACGCTTTTGTGGACGGTGTTGAGGTCGGCAGGTTCAGACGGTCGTAGCATGTGATCTTGGTGTTCGGTGGGGAAGGATTCCCTGTCGTGCGGGAGATGTTGACGTTGGCTGATCGGGAGGAGATCTCCCGGGGCCTGGTGGAGTTGTTGGAGTTCAAGGACATCGCTGTTCGGATCGGTCGGGATGCCTCTGTGGTGTCGCGTGAGGTGGGTCGTCATGGTGGCCGGGACGGGTATCGGGCGGTGGCGGCCGATGCCGCGGCGACGGTGGCCCGTTCCCGGCCGAAGGCGATGGCGGTCGACCGGTGTGCCCGGACGCGGTCGCGGGTGTGGTCGTTGTTGCGTCGTGGCTGGTCACCGGGATCTATCGCGGGCCGGTTGGCACGCGATGACGCGTCCGGGGACCCTTGCCGGGTGAGTCACGAGGCGATCTACCAGTGGGTCTACGCCCAACCCGTCGCGACGTTGCGCCGGGAGTTGATCGCTTTGCGCACCGGTCGCACCCGGCGGACCGGGCCTCGCCCGGCCCCGGCCCCGCGGATCCGCGAGCCCCACTACATCGACGAGCGCCCCGACGAGGTCGCCGGGCGTGCTGTGCCTGGTCATTGGGAGGGGGATCTGGTGATCGGGAAGGGCGGGAAGTCGGCGGTGGCGACCCTGGTGGAGCGCACCAGCAGGTTCCTCATCCTGGTCCCGCTGACCGGGCGGGACTCGCTGACGGTGACCCAGGCGATCATCGCCGCCGTCGGCGATCTCCCGGCCACGATCCGCCGGTCGTTGACGTGGGACTGCGGGTCGGAAATGGCTCTGCACAAGGATGTCACGGCGACCGGG
>NZ_WHOL01000030.1 GCF_009745975.1 Actinokineospora pegani
GGCGCGTTGTGGTTCACCGT
Source organism: Actinokineospora pegani (assembly GCF_009745975.1). Classification (GTDB taxonomy): domain Bacteria; phylum Actinomycetota; class Actinomycetes; order Mycobacteriales; family Pseudonocardiaceae; genus Actinokineospora; species Actinokineospora pegani. The sequence goes on from NZ_WHOL01000030.1 coordinate 21, forward strand.
GTTCACCCAGCGGTTCACCGCACCGGTGTTCACCGCGTTCCTCGACCGCATGGCCCGCCAGGCCGACCGGAAGGTGCACGTCGTCGCCGACCGGCACCCGGTGCACCGCAGCAAAGCCGTTCGCGCCTGGCTGCAGGACAACGCCGAGCGGGTCGAGCTGCACCTGATGCCCGGCTACAGCCCCGAACTCAACCCCGACGAACTGCTCGGGCGCCGACCTCAAACGCGACGCCAACGCCTCACGCGCCCACAACCTCGACCGCCTCGCCCACCAGACCCGACGCTTCCCGCGCCGCCGTCAGCGCCAGCCGCACCTCGTCCGCGGCTACTTCGGGGCCCGACACGCTCGCTACGCCATCATGTAGGCAACCGAAAACTTTCGGCTCAATAGGTGACGCGGTGACCACGTCGAACCAGTTCGGCCACGACGGCGAGCGTGGGGAACACGTGGCCCCGGTCGTCGGTGTTGAGGAAGAGGATGTGGCTCATCGCGCCGCGCACTCCTTCGTCGACCCGATCACGTCAGCGATCAAGCCGTTGGGCGATCTTGGCGACCGCGCCCGGCGCGTCGTCGGCCCAGAACGCGACCGCGGTGACGTCCTCGGTCCCGTGCTTGCCCAGGTCGACCCGGTAGGGCTCGCGCAGCTGAGCCCGCACGTTGGTCTCCTGCTCCATCTCCATGACTAGCACGCCGTCCACGGCCTCAACGGACCGCTTCACCGGCCACTGCTTCTTGGCGAGCCGCACGGACTCGATCTGGGCCACCGGCACGGAGTGGTCGTTGAACGAGGACCAGCGCAACCGGAGCGTGTTCGAGTCGATTGTGTGCGGATACTTGTACAGGGTCGCTATCAACGCCAAGTACCAAACCAGGCCGATGCTTCCCAGAACGGTCATCACGATCCGGACGACGGGCCACGGGAGTATGAGCTCGACCGCGACTATTTCGATCGGGAAAATGAAGAAGAAAACCCAGAACCGGGGGCGCAACTGGGCGCTGTAATCGATCCCGTCGCCGCCCGGCGGGATGTCCCGCCTACCCCGGACGACCAGCCAGATCGCCCGCCACATGATCAGGTCGTGGCGGATCAGGCGAGCGCCCCATGGCGGCAGGATGTGGTCCAGGGAGGCCAGCACCGCATCGAAGAGAGTCTGGCCGCGAGCCCTGGCCCGGCGCACCGCGCGGCGCAGGGTGAACAATTCGGCGATGACCAACAGGGCAAAGGTGGCCTCGATAATGACGATGATCAGGATTCCGTCTGAGAAACTGATCACCCCGCTGGGCAAAAGGGCAAGTTCGACGACCAAGACGACCGGAAGTATCCAGCGCGTATATCGGCTCACCTTCACCGAGCGGGTCGATTCGGTTTCCGCTGACTTCTCCCCCATTGCTCCCTCCCTACAACCAACACTAACATATTGAACCGAAAGTGATCGTCTTCCTGTAGGTTGATCGCTCGTGATCGAGGTCGAGGGTGCGCATCGGTTGTCGCCTGCGGAGCGTGAGGTGCTGCGGTTGCGGGTGGTGGCCGCGTTGGAGTCCGGGCAGGTGGAGGGCTATCGGCGGGCCGCGGAGGTGTTCGGGGTTTCCGAACGCTCGGTGGGCACTTGGTGGCGCGCCTATCGGCGGGATGGCCGCGACGGCCTGGCGACCCGCAGAGGACGTCCCGGCCCTGCCGAGCTGATCACTCCGGAGGACCGGGGCACCCTGTTCGTGGCGATGGCCGACTACACCCCGGAGGAGTTGCTGTTCGGCGGCCCGCTGTGGACCCGTCAGGCGGTGGTCGAGCTGATCCGGTTGGTCGTGGGTCGACATGACCGAGCAGGGCGTGGGGTTGTGGTTGCGCCGTCACGGCTTCACCCCGCAGCGACCTGCCCGGAGGGCCTACGATCAGCAGCCCGCCGCGGTGCGGGCCTGGCTGGACGAGGAATACCCGGCGATCGAGGCACGGGCGAAGGCCGAGAGCGCGGTGATCGCGTGGGTGGATCAGTGCGGGCTGCGGTCGGACACCGCGCCACCGGGTCGGTCCTGGGCGCCGAACGGCCGCACACCGATCGTGCGGGTGAGGCGGGAAACGGCTGCGGGTCAACGTCATGTCCGCGGTCGCCTCGCGCGGCGCGTTGTGGTTCACCGTGTTCACCCAGCGGTTCACCGCACCGGTGTTCACCGCGTTCCTCGACCGCATGGCCCGCCAGGCCGACCGGAAGGTGCACGTCGTCGCCGACCGGCACCCGGTGCACCGCAGCAAAGCCGTTCGCGCCTGGCTGCAGGACAACGCCGAGCGGGTCGAGCTGCACCTGATGCCCGGCTACAGCCCCGAACTCAACCCCGACGAACTGCTCGGGCGCCGACCTCAAACGCGACGCCAACGCCTCACGCGCCCACAACCTCGACCGCCTCGCCCACCAGACCCGACGCTTCCCGCGCCGCCG
>NZ_WHOL01000031.1:0-26677 GCF_009745975.1 Actinokineospora pegani
GGCCGCGGTCGAGGCGGGCGCGGGCGTCGGGCGCGGCGTGTGGGCCGCCCTCGACGTCGACCCCGACGCCCCGGACGCGTTCGCGACCGCGATGGCCCGGCTGGCCGAGCGCAACGCCGCCGCGCTGGGCGCGGGCCCGGTGTTCCTGACCCTGGCGGGCGGCTTCCACGGCAAGCTCGGCGCCAGCGTCCAGCTCACCCACAACCCCGGCTACCGCCTGCCGTTCCAGGGCCTGGGCGCGCCCGCCCGGTTCCTGGCCGCGGACGCGCCCGAGGCCGTCGCCGAGGCGGTCGCCGCCGAGCGCAGGGCCGTGCTGGTGCCCGTGGTCGAGGCGGGCGTGGTCACGCTGCGAGAGCGGGACGCGCCGGTCATCTGCGCGTTCTTCGTCGAGCCGGTCCAGGGCGAGGGCGGCATCCACGTGCTCACCCCGCGGATGGCGGGCGCCATCCGCGCCGCGGCCGACCTGCACGGGTTCCCCGTGGTGGTCGACGAGGTGCAGAGCGGGATGGGCCGCACCGGCCGGTTCTTCTCCGCCGCGGCCACCGGCCTGCTCGGCGACGTGTTCGTGCTCGCCAAGGGCATCGGCGGCGGCATCGCCAAGTCCGCCGTCGTGCTCATCCGCCGCTCGCGCTACCGCAGCGACTTCGAGCTCGTGCACAGCTCCACCTTCGCCAAGGACGCCTTCTCCTGCCACATCGGCATCGAGGTCGTCGGGATGCTGGAGGCGGACGGCGGCGCCGCCTACGCCGCGGCGACCGAGCGCGGGGCCGCCCTGCGCGCCGAGGCGGAGTCCGTCCGCGCCGATTACCCCGACGTCCTCGTCGACGTCCGGGGCGCGGGCCTGATGCTGGGCGTGGAGTTCGCCGACCTGTCCTCGTCACCGGACCCGGTCCTCAGCGAGAACGCCGTCACGGGGCTGATCGGGTACGTGCTGTCCGGGTACCTGCTGCGCGAGCACCGGGTTCGGGTGTTCCCGACCGCCAGCGCGGCGCACACCCTCCGGCTCGAACCGTCCTTGGGCATATCGGACGACGCGATCAGGCAGTTCGGTGCGGCGCTGCGCGGCCTGTGCGCGCTCCTGCGCAAGGGCGACGGGCTGGCGCTGTTGCCGTCCTGAACGCGGGCAACGGGAGAGGGGGTGGGCCGCGGTGGCCCACCCCCTCTCCCGTTGCCCGGTCGGGAAGACGACGACGCCCACCCGCCCCAGGACCCGTGGGTCTTGGGGCGGGTGGGCGCGGTCCCTCCTCCGGTCAGGCGCTCACAGCGGCACGTTGCCGTGCTTGCGCTGCGGGGCGGACCTGCGCTTGCGGCGCAGCAGCTCCAGGCCCCTGGCGATGGCGCCGCGGGTGTCGACCGGGTCGATGACGTCGTCGACCAGGCCGCGCTCGGCGGCGAAGTACGGGTGGGCCAGCTCGGCGCTGTACTCGGCGACGAGCCGGGCGCGCAGCCGGTCGGGGTCCGCGGCGGCGGCGAGCTCGCGGCGGTGGATGACGTTGACCGCGCCCTCGGCGCCCATCACCGCGATCTCGTTGGTGGGCCAGGCCAGCGACAGGTCGCAGCCGATCGACCGGGAGTCCATGACGATGTACGCGCCGCCGTAGGCCTTGCGCAGGATGACCTGCACGCGCGGCACCGACGCCTCGCAGTAGGCGTAGAGCAGCTTGGCGCCGTGCCGGATCGCGCCGGTGTGCTCCTGCTCGGTGCCGGGCAGGAAGCCGGGCACGTCGACCAGGGTGACCAGCGGGATGCCGAAGGCGTCGCAGAAGCGCACGAACCGGGCCGCCTTCTGCGAGGCGGCGGTGTCCAGCACACCCGCCAGCACCAGCGGCTGGTTGCCCACCACGCCGACGGACTGGCCGTCGACGCGGGCCAGGGCGCACAGCACGTTCGGCGCCCAGTGCTCGTGCACCTCCAGGAACTCCCCGTCGTCGACGACCTCGGCGATGACCTCGCGCATGTCGTAGGGCTTGTTCGGCTCGGCCGGGACGATCTCGGCCAGCGCTGGCCTGCGGTCGGCGCCCGCGCCGCCCGCCGGGTAGACCGGGGCGGGGTCGAGGTTGTTGTCCGGCAGCAGCGAGACCAGGTAGCGCACATCGGCCAGGCAGGACTCCTCGTCCTCGGCGACGAACGAGGCCAGGCCGGAGCGGGCGCTGTGCACCTCGGCCCCGCCCAGCTCGGCGTGGCTGACCTGCTCGCCGGTCACCGCGCGCACCACGTCCGGGCCGGTCAGGTAGAGCTGCGCGGTCCCGCGGACCATGAAGGTGAAGTCGGCCAGCGCCGGGGAGTACGCCGCGCCGCCCGCGCACGGGCCGAGCACGACCGAGATCTGCGGGATGACGCCGGAGGCGGCGACCTGGCGGCGGAAGATGCCGCCGTAGCCGTCGAGGGCCATCACCCCCTCCTGGATGCGCGCGCCGCCGCTGTCGTTGAGCGCGATCACCGGTGCCCCGGTCTCCACGGCCAGGTCCAGCACCTTGTGGATCTTCGCGGCGTGCGCCGAGCCGAGCGAGCCGCCGGAGATGGTGAAGTCCTGGGCGTAGACGAACACGGTGCGCCCGTCGATCATGCCGCCGCCCGCCACCACACCGTCGGTGTGCTGGGTCGGCCCGGAGCCGGTGCCCGGGTGCCTGCGGTACAGGTCGACCTCGACGAAGGTGCCGGGGTCGAGCAGCAGCTCCAGCCGCTCGCGGGCGGTGCGCTTGCCCAGCCGGTGCTGGCGGTCCACGGCGTCGGGCCTGCCGGTCACGATGCGCTCGCGCAGCTCCTCGCGCTCGCGCATGGCCGCGCGCATGTCCCGGGGTGGCGGGGCCGGGGGCGCGGTCGGCTCCTGCGGCGTCCCGGCGGTCCGCAGCGGCGGCAGGTCGCGTGCGGGGGTGGTCAGGGTGTCCAGCTCGGAGATGGTCATGGTCGCCTCCGCGTGGTCGGCCTCCCTCCGCGGACGGGTGGGAGGGTCTTGTGGGTGCGGCCTACGCGTTCCGGTCCGTGCGCCGGTAGGCGCCGCCGTAGAACAGCAGGGCGTCGGTGTCGGCGCCCGAGCCGGTGTGCTCGACCCGGCCGAGGAAGACGGTGTGGTCGCCCGCGGCGTGGCTGTCGACCAGGGTGCAGTCCAGCCAGGCGAGCGCGCCCGCGAGGACCGGGGCGCCGGTGGCCGGGCCGGGCGCCCAGTCGACCGGGTCGAACTGGGCGCGGCCCAGCGGCCTGCGCCGGTCGGCGAAGTGCCGGGCCCGGTCCTGCTGGTCGGCGGCGAGCACTGACACCGCGAAGTGGCCCGCTGCCTCGACCGCGCTGTGCATCAGCGCGGTCTTGGCCACGCAGACCAGCACCAGCGGCGGGTCGAGGGAGACCGAGGTGAACGAGTTGGCGGTCATGCCGTGCAGCACGTCGCCGCCGACGGTGACGACCACGACGCCGGTGGCGAAGCGGCCCATGGTGGTGCGCAGGTCGCCCGGGGTGACCGGGGCGGCGGGCGGGCGGGCGGGGATGGTGGCCTGGGCGGGCGCCGTCGTCGTCTTGGTCGCGGTGTCTGTTGCCGTGTCCATGTTTCCTCCTCTGGCTCGTCCGGGTCCCCGTCCGGCCGCGGGGCCTCGCCCCGCGGCCGGGCGGACCTGGTCAGTCGATGGGGGTCGTCTCCAGCGCGATGGGGCGGTCGACCGACATCCACCAGTTGCCGTCCTCGCGCAGGGTGAGGACGTCGGTGCAGATGCCCTTGATGCGCTGGCCCTTGCCCTCGGCGTCGGTGATGTCGAGGACGTACTCGACGATGATCAGCGACGTGTCGGCGGTGCTGTAGCAGGCCTTGACGCTGGACTGGAGCTTCGGACCGGAGGCCAGCAGCGCGGTGATGGCCTCGGTGCGGGCGGCCCCGGTCAGCGGGGCGCCGGACAGGTTCGACACGGCGTCGTCGAGGTAGAGCCGGTCGAAGATGGCGCCCTTGCCGCTGTTGAACGCCGCCAGGAAGGCGTCGTTCTGCTGCTGCGGGTCCGCGGTGAGGACCATGGTCTCAAGGTCGGGAATGGTGGTCGTCATCGGTCTGATTCCCTTTCGCTTCAAGGTGTCCGTGGCTTTTCCGGCCGCCTGCGGGCTATCGAGGCAAAGCTAGCGCGGGGGCGTGCAGCGGCCGTCCACCGCGGATCAACCCGGCGCTCACCGGGCGGGGAGGACGGCCGGTTCCCCGGCGATGAGCGCCGCGGCCCGCTGCCCCACCGCCACCGCGGTGGCGTGGGTGTGCCCGCGCGGGGTCGCGGGGACGACCGAGGCGTCGGCGACGCGCAGCCCGTCGACGCCGCGCACCCGCAGCGCCGGGTCGACCACCGCGCCGGGGTCGTCCGCGCCGCCGACCCGGCAGGTGCCGACCGGGTGGTACATGGTCGCCGCCACCGACCTGGCGTACTCGGCCAGCTCCGCGTCACCGAGCTCCCACGGCCGGTCCGGTGTGGACACGACCCGCGCCAGCGCCGGGGCGTCGAGGACCTCGCCCGCGCGCCGGATGCCCGCGAGCACGGCGGCGACGTCGGCCGGGTCGGTGAGGTAGGCGGGGTCGACGACCGGCGGGGCGGCCGGGTCGCCCGCCAGGTCGACGCGCCCGGCGGACCGGGGGCGCAGCAGGACGACCGGCAGGGTGAACCCGGCCTCGGGCCCCTCGGGGCCGAACGCCAGCGGGCACCAGATCAGCTCCAGGTCGGGCGGGCCGTCCCCGCCGTCGAGGCGCAGCAACGCCGCCGCCTCGGCCACGTTGGACGACAGCGGGCCGGTGCCCGAGGTCTCGTAGGCCGCGCGGGCGGCGGGCCCGGACGCGGCGGTGAACCGGCTGGGCCCGTGGGCGCCGACGACGACGTCCACCACGACGTGGTCGCGCAGGTTCGCGCCGACGCCGGGCAGGTCGGCCACGACCGGCAGGCCCGCGGCGCGCGACCGGGCGGCGTCGCCGATCCCCGAGCGCCGCAACAGGACCGGCGAGCCGACCGTGCCCGCGCAGACGACGACCTCGCGGTGGGCGCGCAACTCCCGACCGTCGACCACGACGCCGGTCGCGCGCCCGGCCACGACGACCACCGAGGACACCTCGACGTCGGTGACCACGTCGAGGTTGTCGCGGTCCAGGACGGGTTTGAGGAAGGCGTCGGCGGCGCTCCACCGGCGGCCGTCGTGCTGGGTCAGCGGCACCAGGCCCGCGCCGCGCGCGGCGGTCCAGTCCACCACCGGGCCGATGCCGGTCTGCGCGCAGGCGGCGAGGAAGGCGTGCGAGCTGGGGTCGGGGTCGCGGGGCGGGGCCAGCCGCAGCGGCCCGGCCGCGCCCAGGCCCGTGCCGGGCTCGCCGGTCCAGCCCTCGACAGCGCGCAGGGGGTCGGCCAGGTCGGCCGCGGTCCACCCGGCGGCGGCCCAGTCCTGGGCGTCGGCGGGGTGGCCGGGCAGCCACATCTGGAAGTTCAGCGACGACGAGCCGCCGAGCACCCGTCCGCGCGGCCAGGCGACGCCGCGCCCGCCCAGGGCGGTCTGCGGGGCGGTGGTGTAGGCCCAGTCGCGCTCGGAGCCGAACAGCTCGACCGCGGCGAACGGGGTGCGCACCTCGGGCACGTCGTCGTGCGGGCCCGCCTCCAGCAGGACCACGCTCACCCCGGGGTCGGCGCTGAGTCGCGCGGCGACCGCGCAACCCGCCGACCCCGCCCCGACCACCACGTAGTCGTAGCCGTCCCTCAACTGGCCACTGAGGACAAACTGATGGTTCTCGCCCATGCCGCACCTCGCCTTCGCACACCGGACCGGGCCGTCCGAACCGGACGCCCGCAGGACGCTGGGCAGTATGCGCGAGCGGCGGTCTTCCCCTGGTCTGCGCGCGGGAAGGCCCGGGAAAGCCGACGGCCCGGCCCCGGGGAGGGGACCGGGCCGGGCCGTCGTCTCAGGCGCCGGGCGGGTGGCGCGCCGCCCGGCGGGTCGTGCACGGGTCCTAGCTGATGACGCTGAGACCGCCGTCGACCACCAGTTCCTGGCCGGTGGTGAAGGTGGCGTCGAAGGCCAGGTGCAGCACCGCCGCGGCGACCTCCGCCGCCGAGCCGTGGCGCTTCATCGGGGTGATCTCGTCGCCCACGGCGGAGAACTCCCGGCGCTCGTCCTCGGAGGCGTCCACACCCATGGACGGGGTGTCGATGAAGCCCGGGCTCACGCAGTTGACCCGGACGTTGCGGCCGACCAGCTCGGCGGCCATGATGCGGGAGAACTGCGACACCGCGGCCTTGGCCCCGCCGTAGACGGACATGCCCGCGCTGCCACCGGTGTTGGCGATGGAGGTCGTGAACACGATCGCGCCACCGTCGCGGACCTGCGGGGCCAGCACCTGGGCGGTGAAGAACGCGCCCTTGGTGTTGACGCCGAAGGTGCGGTCGTAGGTCTCCTCGGTGACCGCGAGGAACGGCTCGAGCTTGGCGTAGCCCGCGTTGACGTGCAGCAGGTCGATCTCGCCGAGCTTGTCGCCCACCTCGGCGCCGAGCGCCTTGATGGCCTCGATGCTGGTGACGTCGGCGCGCACCACGTGCCCGCGCTCGCCGAGCTCGGCCTTCGCCTTGGCGATCCTGTCCTCGTCGCGCCCGGTCACCAGGACCTCGGCGCCCCCCTCGATGAGGGCCTTGGCCACGGCCAGGCCCATACCGTGCGTGCCACCAGACACCACGGCCTTCTTGCCGGCAAACCGGTTCACTTGAATCAATACCCTTCTGCTGACTGCGTTCGCGGCGGAGAGCTCCACGCAGGAATGACGCTACGAGCGGGGGCTCACCGTCGGCTCACGCTCGGCTCACGGTCTGCTCCCGGCCGTCACAACAGGTTGATGACCTGCGCGCTGGCCCGGAAACCGGACTCGATCGCCCCGTCGATGAACGCGCCGTACCAGCCGTCGGCGATGTCCGCCCCGGCGAAGTGGACGCGGCCGTGGGGCTGCTGGATGGCGGGCAGGTGCCCGAGGTACTGGTTGGGCTTGCGCATGCCCCACCCGCCGCGGGTGAACGGGTCCCTGGACCAGGCCTGGGCGCGGTAGTCCAGGACCCTGGCCCCCGGCAGGATGGAGCGGACCGCGTTCTGCACGGCGGCGAGGCTGTCGAACGCGGTGTTGGACTCGCTGAACCCGAGGGCGAGGATGTCGCCGTTGTCCAGCGTCTCCTTGGGGATGACGCTGGTGACCGGCGCGCCCTCGGGGCCGCAGGCGAAGGTGGCCCCGGTCTCCGGCGCGAGCCGCAGCCACATCTTCGTGGAGTTGGCCACGCCGACGCCCTGCCGGGTGGCCGCCGCGTGCACCGGGGGCAGGCCGGGGGCGAACGTGATCGACTTCCACATGTTGACCGGGGTGGCGACGACGACCGCCCGAGCCAGGTACTTGGCCCCGTCCTCGGTCACGACGACCACCTTGCTGGAGTCCGCGCCCACGTGCGTGACGCGGGTGTTGAGCTTCACCATCGCCCGCGAGTCGGCCAGCATCCGCCGGGCGATGGCGGACATCCCGCCCACCGGCCGCTGCTGGGTCTGGCTGTCCCAGCCCGCGTTGGTGTGCCCGCCCAGCGCCCACCACTGCGCCATGCCCGCCAAGCCACCCGCCGCGCTCGACCCGCCGGAGTAGCCGCCGGTGACGCTGCCGACGTAGAGGTCGTCCAACGGCGACAGTCCCAGCTGGTCGATGCGCTGCCGCAGCGAGAGCGGGTCCACCCTGGCCAGCCTCGTCCGGGCGTAGAGCGGCTGCATCGGGCGCGGGAAGTAGAGGTCGCTGCCGTCCATCACCTTGGCCAGCAGCTCGCCCTGGCGGGTGATGGCCGGGATGAAGTCGACCTGCGCGGCCTGCCCGGACACGCCGGGGAAGAACGCCCGCTCCGGGTTGAGGAAGCTGTCGGCGTAGAGCGGCACGCCGTACCGGTCGAGCTCGGCCTTCACGTGCGGTTGGGTGGTGGTCAGCCACTGCCCGCCGAGCTCGATCGGCTTGCCCGCGAAGGTCGTGGTCCAGGTCGAGCCGCCGATGCGGTCCCTGCCCTCCAGGACCAGCACCGAGAGCCCGGCGGCGGACAGTTGGCGCGCGGTGGTCGCCCCCGCGTATCCCGCGCCGATGACGATGACGTCGGCGGTGTTGCGGACGCCGATGCGGCCGCCCTGCCCGACCGCCGCCGCGGTGGCGGGCAGGGTCGCCCCCACCGCGGCGGTGGCCCCGAGGACCTTGAGGAGGGTGCGCCTGCCCAGCAAGGGGTTTCGGCGGGCGGTGGAGTCGTTCGCGGAGCCGGCTAAACCAGCGGTGGGGTCGTCGTTCATGATCTTGCTCCGGTGGGGACGGTGGAACGGGTGCGGGAACGGGTTGGGGTTGGGATTGCGGTCAGACGGTCACAGGTACGGCGTGGCGGCGTCGAGGCCGACCAGGACCCGGCCCTGGACCTCCAGGTTGGTGTTGAGCGCCAGCAGCGCGTGCTGGGCGAAACCCTGGATGTCGCGGTGGAAGCGCTGGATCGGGGCGGCGCGGCCGATGACCGAGGCGCCGCTGGCCTCGAAGAGGATGCGCACTGCCTCCTTGGCCAGGTCGATGGCGAAGGCGGTCTGGCCGCGCAGGTTCGCCGACTCCGCCTCGGTGGGCAGGTCCTGGGCCTCGGCGTGCGCCTGCAGGGCGGGCCACCAGGTCCCGGCGAGCGCCTCGGCGGCGGCGATCTTGTTCGCCGCGGTGGCGACCTGGACCTGGGTGAGCAGGTGCTGGGACTGGTCGGTGTGGTCGGTGTAGGTGATGCCGCGTCCGGGCAGGCGCTCGAGGAACAGCTCCAGCGCGCCGCGCGCCATGCCGATGCAGGCGGCCGCGCACTCGGTCATCACCAGCGGGAACAGGCTGTAGTGGCGGCCGGGCTTGGGCTCGCGGCCCGGGGTGGAGTTGAGGACGGCGTCCTCGATGGTGGCCACCCGGTGCGCGGGGACGAACACGCCCTCGACCCGGGAGGTGTTCGAGCCGGTGCCCGCGGCGGAGGTGGTGTCCCAGTCGTCGCCGATGCTGAACTCCGACATCGGGACGATGGCCACGCCCTCGGTCTCGGTGCCGTCGGGCAGGGTCAGGAACGCGGCGGTGATGTTCCAGTGCGCGCCCTTGGCGCCGGAGTTGAACCGCCACGCGCCGGTCAGCTCGTAGCCACCCTCGACCGGGGTCAGGTGCCCGGACGGGGTGAAGCCGCCGGAGATGCGGGCGTCGGGGTTGGCGAAGACCTCCTCCTGCGCCTGCTCGGGGAACAGGGTGGCCAGCCAGGAGTTGGACACGTAGACCATCGAGACCCACGCGGTGGACGGGCAGCCGCGGCCGATCTCGGTGAGCACCTTGGCCTTGTCGGCCAGCGGCAGGTCCAGGCCGCCGTAGCGGGCCGGGGTGCCCAGGCGGAACACCTGGGCCTGCTCGAGCAGCTCCAGGTTCTCGTCGAGGACCCAGCGGCGGGCCTCGGACTCCACGCCGTTGCGGCGCAGGGTGGGGACGGCGTCGCGGACCGCGTCCAGGATCGTGGCGGTGGTCTGCGGCTCGGCGGTGGCGGTCATCGGTCGCTCCCTGGGGTCGGGTTCACGCGGACCCGCAGGTGGCGGTGTCCGTTGGAGATGAAGGACTCGAGCGGGGTCGTGGGGTCCCCGGCCAGGACCAGGCCGGGGAAGCGGTCGAACAGCATCGGCAGGCCCACGCGCGCCTCCATGCGGGCCAGCGGCGCGCCGAGGCAGTGGTGCACCCCGTGGCCGAAGGCGACGTGGTCGCGGCGGGTGGGCCGGGTCGGGTCGAAGCTGTCGGCGGTGTCGCCGTGCACGCGCGGGTCGCGGCCCGCGGCGGCGAAGGACACCACGATCGGGTCGCCCCGGGTGATGACCACGTCGGTGCCGGGGACGTCGATGTCCTCGACGGCGTAGCGCATCGGCAGCGCGGCGAACGGCGCCTGCAGCCGCAGCGCCTCCTCGATCACGTCGTCCCAGGCCAGGGTCCCGGCGCGGACGGCGGCGAGCTGCTCGGGGTGGGTGAGCAGCAGGTGCACGGCGTGGTCGAGCAGGTTGACGGTGGTCTCGTGGCCCGCGGTGAACATCAGCAGGACGGTGTCGACGAGCTCGCGCCCGGTCAGGTGCGAGCCGTCCTCGTCGGCGGTGCCGATCAGCGCCGAGGTCAGGTCCTGGCCGGGGGTGGCGCGCTTGGCCGCGATCAGCTCGGCGAGCCGGTCGTAGAGCACGACCAGCGCGGCGTCGGCCTTCTCGGCGGTGGCGTTGGTGTTCATGATGGCGTCCACGCTGTCGAGCAGGCCGTCGCGCAGCCCCTCCGGCACCCCGAGCAGCTCGGAGATGACCCGGACCGGGAGCGGGTGGCAGAACTCGGCGCGCAGGTCGACGACCTCGCCCGCGGGCCGGGCGGCCAGGGCCTCGACCAGCTCGGCGGCGATGGCCTGGACCCGGGGGCCCAGCTCAGCGGTGCGCCGGGCGGTGAACGCCTTGGCGACCAGGCGGCGCAGCCGCTTGTGCTCGTCGCCGTAGGCGGTGATCATGTTGCGGTCCGCGACCCAGATCGCCAACGGCCAGGTCCTGGCCAGCTCGCTGTCGCCGCCGCCCCAGGCGGGCCAGTGCCGGTAGGTGTCGCGGGAGACGCGGGGGTCGGTCAGCAGGCTCTTGAGCAGGGCGTGGTCGGTGACCCACCAGGCGGCGACACCGCCGAGGTCGACCGCGGCGACCGGGCCCCGCGCGCGCAGCGCGGCCGCCTCGCCGTGGATGTCGCGACCGGTCAGGTCGATGCGGTGCGGGTCGGCGGCGCGGTCCAGGGCCGATCCGCCGGTGGGCAGGGTCGTGGTCATGTCGGTGCTCCCAGGTGGTCGGCGCGGGCGGGCAGGGCAGGGGCCTGCCCGCCCGCGGAAGGGCTGGGACCGCTCAGGACAGCTTCGCCGAGATGCGCGCGTCGTCGGCCTCGCGCAGGGCGGTGCACAGGTCGCGCAGCCCGGCCTCGAAGAGGTCGATCTCCTCGTCGGTGATGTAGATCGACGGCTCGAAGCGCAGCGTGTTCGAGGAGCTGGCGGTGGTGAAGATGCGGATGTTGTGCTCGCGCAGCAGGAACCCGCAGATGATGAACCCGTACAGGTGCGAGTCCACCCAGTCGCGGATGACCGGCGAGCTCGACTCGCCCTGGTCGAACAGCTCGATGCCGAGCATCAGGCCCTTGCCGCGCGCGTCCTTGACGATGTCGGGGAAGTCGGCCTTGACCGACTCCATCATCGCCAGGGCCTTCGCGCCGCGCTCGGCGGCGACCTTCATCGCCTTGTCGTCGTCGGCGGCGAGCATCCGCATGACCTCGACGGCGACCAGCGAGGACAGGCCGTCCTTGCCGAAGGTGGAGCTCTGCACGTAGTCGAAGTCGCCGTGGAAGCGGCCCTCGCGCACGAACACCGCGCCGGTCTTGACGATCCCGCCGCCCAGGCTCTTGGCCAGGATGACGTAGTCCGGGCGCAGCCCGATCTGCGCGCCCGCCAGGAAGGTGCCCGAGCGGCCCATGCCGCTCTGCACCTCGTCGGCGATGAGCGGGGCGCCGGTGGCGTCGGCGACCTCGCGGGCCATCGCGGCCAGCTCCTCGGTCATCGGCCGGATGCCCGCCTCGCCCATGATCGGCTCGACGATGAACGCGGCGAACCGCGGGAACGCGCGGCGCTCGACCTCGACGGCGCCCCCGCGCACGACCAGGTCGTACACCGTGGACTGCTCCTGCTCGACGATCTTGGCGGCGAGCTCGGGGCGGTCCGGCGGCACGAACCGGGCCTGCATGGCCAGGCTGCGGAACGGCGCGCGGTACATCTCGTTGTAGGTGAGCTGGCTGGTGCTGATCAGCTTGCCGTGGAAGGCCCCCTCGAAGGCGAGGACCAGCGGGGCCACCTCGGCGGCGGCGTCGTTGCGGCGCCCGGCCTCGGCGGCGAGGCGGTCGACCGACTCGGCGTGGGTCTCCCCCTTGTTCAGGCCGAGCACGGCCAGCGCGTGCGGGGCGACGGCGGCGCCCGCCGCGACGGCCTCGCGGGCGGCGGCGACGTTCGCGGCCAACTCCGCCTTGAGCGCGGCGGCGCGGGCGCCGCGGTCGAACTCGGCGTGCTTGATGGCGATCTCGACGGCCTCGGCGCCGGTGCTGCCGAACAGGCCGAACCACGGCTCGTCGGTCCCGGTCTGGCCCCGGGCCATCTCGTTGAACTGGTTGGCCAGGTCCAGCGCGCGGGTCAGGCCGGTGAACTGGGTGTGCACCGGGATGCCCTCGTCGAGCAGTTGCTTGGCGCGGGCGATGAGGCCCGGGTGGTTGTGCCCGAACATCAGCGACCCGAACCCGCAGGCCAGGTCGAGCACCGGGATCTCGGCGCCGTCGGGGCCCTCGTGGTAGAGGTAGCTGCCCGCGGCGCGGGTGTAGCGCACGGCGAGCCCTGCGCTGCGCAGGAGCTCGATCATGTTGCGGTCTGCGTAGTACGGCCCGTCCAGCGGAGCTGCCGTCGCGGTCATGTCCCGTCACCCTCTCTCGTTCCCGACCTCGCGCCGCGGCGTTCTCGGCGTCGGGGTCAGTGATATCGGAGAGGCCCCATGTGGACGGTCTGCGCGATTCCTCCGGACGGCCCGTGGGATCGCGCGGACCGCGCGGTTGTCGGGCGGTTACCGGGCGGAGACCGGGTCCCCGTCGAGCAGCGCGTGGGCCTGCTCGGGGCTGAGCCCCCGGCCCCTGGCGATGGCGGCGGCGAAGGCGTCCGCACCCAGTTTGGCGACCGCGGCGGCGGTTGCCCGGTCGACGTCGGCCCGCTCGGCCTCGGGCAGCGCGGCGTCGACCAGGTCGCGGGCCTGGGCGGCGGAGCCGAGCAGCACCGCGGCCAGTTCGGGGCGGCCGTCGGCGGCGCACGCGCAGGCCATGCCCTCCAGGGCCAGCGCCAGGGCGCGCGGGTCGCCGCCGGTGGCGGCCGCGGCAAAGCTCTGGCGGTGCAGGTCGACCGCGCCCGCCGGGTCGCCGCGCAGCTCGGCGATGAAGCCGAGTTCGGCGAGGATGAGCGCGCTGCCGACCTCGCCGTCGACTTGGCGGCACCAGTCGAGCCAGCGCAGCAGGTAGCGCTCGGCCAGCTCGTAGTCGCCCCGGCGGCGGTGCCCGAGGCCCAGGCCGACGTCGGCGAACTGCTCGCCGAAGGTGAAACCCTGCTCGGCGGCCAGCCGCGATGCCCGCTCGTGCAGCTCGGTGGCCTGGTCGAACTCCCCGCGCAGCAGCGCGATCCGGCCCAGGCCCGCGAGCTTGAGCGAGACCTCGGTCCACAGCCCCAGGCTCTCGGCGACGCGCAGGCCCTCCCGGTGCAGCAGGACGGCCTCGTCGTAGTCGCCCCGGGTCTCGGCGTGCAGCGCCAGCGCGTCCCCGGCCTGCAGCCTGCCCCAGCCGTCGCCGAGGGCGGCGAACAGGTCGGCGCTCTCGGTGCCGTGCGCGCGCACCCCGTCCAGGTCGCCGCGCAGCGCGGACAGCACCGCCATGGTGCCCAGCGCGGCCGCCACCCCCCACGGCTCGTCCAGCTCGCGGAACTCGGCGAGCGCTTGGCGCGCGCGGTCGACGGTCACCTCGCGCTCGCCGTAGCCGCTCTGCGCGAAGGCGAGGAACCAGCGGGCCATCGCGCGCTGGCGGGTGTCGGCGACGGTGTCGAGCGCGGAGTTCGCGGCGTCGACGCGCTCGGTGGACGACAGCTCGGTCTCACCGACCCGCAGCGCGAACCCGCACCGCCACGCCGTGGCCACCGTGCGCAGGTCCGCGGCGCTGTCGCCGCGGATGGCCAGCGCCGCGGTGATGGCGCGCAGCCCCTCGCTCAGCCTGCCGCGCAGGAACCAGTACCAGGCCAGCGTGGTGACCAGGCGCAGCGCCTGGTCGGCGGCGCCGCTGCGGGCGGCGAAGTCCAGCGCGGCGCGCAGGTTCGGCGACTCGGTGTCCAGCCGGGCCAGCCAGCCCCGCTGATCGCGCAGCCGCAGGTGCGGCAGC
Organism: Actinokineospora pegani; assembly: GCF_009745975.1. Taxonomy (GTDB): domain Bacteria; phylum Actinomycetota; class Actinomycetes; order Mycobacteriales; family Pseudonocardiaceae; genus Actinokineospora; species Actinokineospora pegani. Next base: position 13,976 of record NZ_WHOL01000031.1, read on the forward strand.
GCCCGCTCGGCGAACTCGACGTGGTAGTCCAGGTGCGCCCGGTGCGACCACTCGGTCTCCCCGGCCTCGCTGAGGCGCTCGGCGCAGTAGGCGGCCACCGACTCCAGCAGCCGGTACCTCGGCCCGTCCGGGCCGTCGGTGAAGGCGATGAGCGAGCGGTCGACCAGCCTGGCCACCACGTCGAGCACGTCCGGCGCCGCCACCCCGCGCCCGGAGCAGATGGTCTCGGCGGCGGCCAGGCCGCAGCCGCCGATGTGCACCGACATCCGGCGCAGCACCGCGCGCTCCTCGTCGCCGAGGAGCTGCCAGCTCCAGTCGATGGCCGCGCGCAGGGTCTGCTGCCGGGCGGGCGCGTCGCGCAGGCCGACGGTGAGCAGGGAGAACCGGTCGCTGAGCCGGGCGGAGACCTCGTGCACGCCCAGCGCGCGCACCCGGGTGGCGGCCAGTTCGAGGGCGAACGGTATGCCGTCCAAGCGCAGGCAGATGGAGCGGACCGCCTCGGCGTTGTCCACGTCCAGCCGGAACCCGGGGACGGTGGCGGTGGCCCGGGTCACGAACAGCCGCACCGCGCCCGCGCGGGCCAGCTGCGCCGGGTCGACCGCGGCCGGGTCCGGCAGCTCCAGCGGCGGCACGGTCCACAGCCGCTCCCCCGCGATGCCCAGCGGCTCGCGGCTGGTGGCCAGCACCCGCAGCCCGGGGGCCGCCTTGAGCAACCGCTCCACCAGCGTCGCCGCGGTGGCGACCAGGTGTTCGCAGTTGTCCAGCACAATCAGCATCTGCTTGGCGCGCAACGCCTCCACGAGTCGTTCGACCATGCTCACGACCCGGTTGCCGCCCAGCGTCGCCGACGTCTCGTCGCGCACCCCGACCACCTCGGCGATCGTGTAGACCACCGCGTCGAACAGGACGCTGGGCGGGTCGTCCGGCGCGGCCTCCAGCTTGCCCAGCTCGGCCAGCCACACCCCGTCCGGGGCGCTGGGCGCGGACCGGTGCGCCACCGCGAGCGCCAGCCGGGTCTTGCCGACGCCGCCGATGCCGCTGAGGGTGACCAGGCGCCCGGCGTCGAGCAGCGCGCGCACGTGGCCCACCGCCTCGTCCCGGCCGACCAGGGTGCTCAGCTCGGCGGGCAGGTTGCTCAGCGGCCGGGTGGCGGTGGTGATCGGCGCGGGCGAGGCGGTCACCTCGGGCCGCTGCTCGAGCATCGCCTGGTAGAGGGCGCTGACCTCGGAGCCGGGGTCCATGCCCAGCTCGGTGGCCATCCGCTTGCGCAGGTCGTCGTAGCTGCCCAGGGCGTCGCGCAGGCGGCCCGCGCCGTAGAGGGCGCGCATGTGGGCCGCGCGCAGCCGCTCGCGCAAGGGCTCGCGGGCGACCAGGTCGCCCAGCTCGCTGACCAGCAGGCTGTGCTCGCCGAGCTCGAGCATCACCTCGGCGCGGTCCTCCATCGCGGTCAGCCGCTCGTCGTTGAGCCTGCTGATGGCCGCGCGCGCGAACTCGGCGTCGGCGAAGTCCGCCAGCGGCTCGCCCCGCCACAGGCCGAGGGCCTCGGCGAGCGCGGCGGCGCGGGCGCGCAGGTCGGTCTCCTGGCGGGCGCGGGAGACCAGCTCCCGGAAGCGCTCGGAGTCCAGGGCGCCCGGCGGGAGCGTGAGCTGGTAGCCGGGTGGGCGGGACACCACGAGGGCGCCCGCGCCCGCCTCGGAGGTGTCGAGCGCGCGGCGGAGCTGCCACACCTTCGTGTGCAGCGCGCGCGTGGGGCTGCCCGGCTGGGTCTGCCCCCAGACCTCGTCGGCCAACCGGTCCACCGACACCAGCCTGCCCTCGTTGAGCAGGAGGACGGCCAGCAGGGATCTGACCTTGACGTGGGGGACGGTCACCGATTGCCCGGAGCTCGTCCACACAACCAACGGGCCCAGGATGCCGAAGCGCATGGGAAAAGCCTATCGCCGAACGCTCTGGATCAACTGCGCGTAGTGGGCGAATTCGGCTTAATCAGTCAGCGGTCACGGGCAAAGGCCAGCAAAGCCGCGCTTAAGCGAGCGATACCACTGCGCCCATCGCGCCGCGGAAAGGGGGCTTCAGACCCTTCCCGCCCCCTATCACCCTTCCGCCCACCCCCTGTTCCCCCCTGCCGAGAGCGGCCGAGAGCGGGGGGAGAGCGATGCGTGAGACCACGCGGAGCGGTCCAGGCGATCGTTCACCATGTCCGGCCGCACGTGGAGAGGAGAACCATCATGTCGCTGCGACAGCAGGGGTCCGAGGGCCCCGGGCCGGTCACCGTGATCGGCCTCGGCCCGGCCAAGGCTGCGCTCGTCGACGTGTTCGTCTCCGCGGGCCACCCCACGACGGTGTGGAGCCGGGGGCACGACGCGGACGCCGCGCCCGCCGGGGCGCGCCGGGTGGCCACGCTCGCCGAGGCCGTCCGCTCGGCGGAGCTGGTGCTGGTGCGCCTGGTCGACAACGGCGCCATCGAGGAGATCGTGAACGTGGCGGCGGGCGTGGGCCTGACCGGCACCGTGGTCAACCTGACCCCGGGCACCCCGGACGAGGCCCGCCACGCCGCCGACTGGGCGCACGACCGCGGCGTCGCCTACCTCGACGGGGTCGCGCCCGGCCTGACCCACGCGAGCAGCCCCCGCGACGTGCCCGCCTTCTTCGCCGGCCCGCGCGCGGTGTTCGACGCGCACACGGCGGCGCTGGCGCGGATGGCCGCCCGCGCGGTGCACCTGGGCGAGGACGCGGGCCTCCCCGCCCTCATGGAGGCGGCCCTGCTCGACGTCATGTGGAGCGCCTGGACGGGCGTGCTGCACGCGCTCGCCCTGCTCGACGCGGAGGGCGTCGCGCCCGCCACGTTCGTGCCGCACGCCCGCAAGTGGCTCGACCAGGTCGTCACGCCCGGCCTGGCCGGGCTCGGCGAGCGGGTCCGCGGCGGTGTGCCCGCCGCGGGCGAGCCCACCCTCGGCATGCAGGTGGTCGCCATGGACCACCTGCTGGCCACCACCCGGGCGGCGGGCGTGGACCACGCCCTGCCCGCCCTGATCCGCGACCGCGCCGACGAGGCGGTCCTGCGCGGCCACGCCAACGGGGACTTCACGCGCCTGTTCGAGGTGCTGCGACACCCCAAACCGCAGTGAGCCCAGCCGCGGTTCACCTGCCAACCCCCCGAGGAAGGAAAGGTCGATGAACGCCGACATCGAGTCCGCGCGGCGCGCGGGTTTCAAGGAGTGGCTGGGGCTCGCGGTGCTGGCACTGCCCACCCTGCTGCTCTCGGTTGACGCCACCGTGCTCTACCTGGCCCTGCCCCACCTGGCCGCGGACCTGGCCCCGAACGCGTCGCAGACGCTGTGGATCATCGATGTCTACGGCTTCATGATCGCGGGCTTCCTGGTCACCATGGGCACCCTGGGCGACCGGATCGGCCGCAGGAAGCTGCTGCTGATCGGCGCGCTCGCCTTCGGCGCGGCGTCGGTGTTCGCCGCCTTCGCCACCGACCCGGTCATGCTGATCGTGGCGCGGGCGGCGCTGGGCATCGCGGGGGCGACCCTGATGCCCTCGACGCTGGCGCTGATCATCACCATGTTCAAGGACGGCGCCCAGCGCGGCGTCGCGATCGGCGTGTGGGCCGCGTGCTTCTCCGCCGGTGTGGCCGCGGGCCCGCTGCTGGGCGGCGCGCTGCTGGAGCTGTTCTGGTGGGGCTCGGTCTTCCTGCTCGCCGTCCCGGTGATGGTGCTGCTGCTGGCCGCGGGCCCGTTCCTGCTGCCCGAGGACAAGGACCCGAACCCGGGCAAGCTCGACCTGGCCAGCGTCGCGCTGTCGCTGGCGACCATCCTGCCGGTCGTCTACGGCCTGAAGGTCACCGCGGAGAAGGGCGTCGACGTCCCCGCGATCGTCGCGATCGTCGTCGGCCTGGTCGTCGGCGTGGTCTTCACCAAGCGCCAGCGCAAGCTGGAGCACCCGCTGGTGGACCTGAGCCTGTTCGGCCGCCGCGACTTCACCGGCGCGCTGATCGCCCTGCTGGTCGGCCTCGCGGTCGTCGGCGCGGTCTACATGTTCGTCACGCAGTTCCTGCAGCTCGTCGCGGGCTACTCGCCGCTGGTGGCGGGCCTGTGGCTGCTGCCCTCGGCAGGCGCCATGATCGTGGCCTCGATGCTGGCCCCGGGCCTGACCAAGAAGATCCCCGCGGGCACCCTGGTCGGCCTGTCCCTGGGCGTCTCCGCGGTCGGCTACCTGCTGCTCGTCTTCGCGGGCACCCAGGGCAGCCTGCCGATCGTCGTCATCGGGATGGTGCTGGCCTACCTGGGCATCGGCCCGATGATGGCGCTGGGCACCGACCTGGTGGTCGGCGCCGCCCCCGAGGAGCGCGCGGGCTCCGCGGCGGCCATGTCCGAGACGGCGATGGAACTGGGCCTGGCCCTGGGCGTCGCGGTCCTGGGCAGCGTCGGCGCGGCGGTCTACCGCGCGGGCATCTCCGGCGACCTGCCCGGGGGCCTGTCCCAGGGTTCGGTGGACGCGACCGCCACCCCGGCGGGCGCCATCACCGAGGCGGGCGCGCTCGGCGGCGACCTGGGCTCCCAGCTCGCCACGGCGGCGCAGGCGGCCTTCACCTCCGGGCTCAACGTGGTCGGCGGCGTCGGCGCCGCGGTGACCGGCGTCGTCGCCATCGCGGTGCTGGTGCTGCTGCGCCTGCCCAAGGGCGCGGCCACCGAGGCCCCGGTCGAGCAGTCCCCCGCCGTCGCGACCCAGGAGGCGGGCACCGGCGACATCAGCCGGGTCTGACCGCACCACCCCGGCCGCGCCGGGCGCCNNNNCCCCCGGCGCCCGGCGCGGCGGGGGGCACGGCACGAGACCCGCACGAGGTACGCGCAACACCGGCACGGCACACGGTGGGAGCGGGGCCCGCCAGGGAAAGCACAGGAAACCGTTGGAGGGGGACAATGCAGGCGAGCAGGCCAGTGACAACCCGATTCAGCATCCTGGGACCCTTGGATGTGACCTGGGGCGGGCGTTCGGTGCCCCTGGGCGGTGTGAAGCAGCGGGCAACCCTGGGCTTCCTGCTGCTCAAGGCTAACCAGGTGGTTCCCACCAGCACTTTGCTCAAGGCACTGTGGACAGAGGAGGAAGTGCCCGCCTCCGCGCGCAAGATGCTGCAGAACGCGGTGTGGGGGCTGCGGGCGGCGCTGGGCGCCGCCGGGTGCGCCGACGTCCAGTTGAGCACCCAGTCCCCCGGGTACGTGCTCAAGGTCGACCCCGAGTTGCTGGACCTGCACCAGTTCACCTCCGCCGCGAGCGAGGGCCGCTCGCTGCTGGCGGCGGGCGAGTACGAGCGGGCCGCGGTCGTGCTCGGCACGGCGCTGTCGGTCTGGCGCGGGGCCGCGTTGGCCGACCTGGCCGAGATCGGCGTGTGCTGGATGGAGCTGGGCGCGCTGGAGACCAGCAGGCTCGCCGCCCTGGAGGACTACTTCGACGCGGAGCTGGGCTGCGGGCGCCACCACGAGGTGCTGGCCGACCTGCAGGCCCTCGTCGAGACCGAGCGGCTGCGCGAGCGGGCGTGCAGGCAGCTGATGCTGGCGCTGTACCGCTGCGGCCGCCACGCCGACGCGTCGGCGGTGTACGCCAAGCTCCGCTCGGCCCTGGTCGACGACCTGGGCCTGGAGCCGGGCCCGGAGGTGCGCGCGCTGCAACAGGCGATCCTCAACCACGACCCGGTGCTGGCCGCCGCCCCGCGACCGCGCGAACAGGTGGGCCCCGTCGCCGAGACCGCGGCCTCGGAGCAGGCCGACCCCACGCCGGTCATGGCGGGCGTGGCGTTACCCAGGGCCGTCGCTCCCCCCGCCCCGGCGGCGAGCACCGGCCCGCCCCCCAGCCCCGCCGCCGAGCGCACCCCCGAGGCCCCCGCGGCCTCCCCCGCCGCCGGGGCCGACGAGCCCGGCGCCGTCCCCCGGCCCCGCACCCCGGACGCCGCGTCCCCGCACACCGCTCCCGTCCCCAAGCAGCGCAAACGCGTCACCCTCGCCCTGGTCCGGGTGGCTCTCGGCGAGTGCCACGACCTCACCGAGGAGTCCGATGTGGACGACATGCTGGCAGGCGCGGTGTCCCTCGCGCGCACCGGCATCGAGCAGCTCGGCGGCCAGGTGGTCGCCGCGCTCGGCTCGACGGTGCTGGCCGTCTTCAGCTCCCCGCGCGAGCACGACGCCGCCCTGCGCGCCGTGCGAGCCGCGGGCCTGCTGCGCGAATCGCTGGGCGGCCCGGAGCGCGGCGTCGTCGTCACCGCCGCGCTGACCACCGGCGAGGTGCTGCTTCGCGCCCGCTCCAGCGACCCGGACGGTCCGCTCGTCCCGCACGGCGCGCTGGTGGACCGCTGCCAGGACCTGCTCCCGGGCGTCCCCCCGGGCCAGGTGTGGCTGTGCCCGGCCACGCACGCGCTGGTGCGGGACTTCACCGGCTGCGCGCCCATCGCGGACGGCCACTGGGCGCTGCTGGGCCCGCACGGCGACGCCGCGGCGGCGGGCTACCCCGACCAGGACAGCGAGCTCGCCGTGGTCTGCGGCCTGCTCGACCGCACCCGCAGGCGCAGGCGGCCGCACCTGATCACCGTCGTCGACGTCACCAGCCGCACCTCCCGGTCCTTCACCTCCGCGCTGGAGGGCCTCGTCGACGGCGAGGACGTGCTGCTGGTGCGCGGCCGCTGCACCGACGATGACGTGCTCACCGCGCACGCGGGCGCCCTGGCGAGCCTGTGCGGCATCGGCGCCGGGGACGACCCGGCCGAGGTGCAGGACAAGGTCGAGGCCGCGCTGCGCCGGGGGCCCGCGACGCCGTTCGAGGGCACGCTGCTGGCCAAGCGGCTGACCCCGCTGTTCTTCGGCCGCGCCTGCGACCCGAGCCCGAGCCTGCTCACCGCCTGGCAGGCGTTCCTGGAGCACACCGCGAACAACCGCGCGATCGTCGTGGTGCTGGAGGACGTGCACTACGCGCACGACGCGGTGCTGCAGTGGATCGAGCACTGGGTCTCGACCGCGCTGGCCACGCCGCTGCTGGTCGTGGTCACCGCCAGCGGCGAGCTGGCCGCGCGCCGCCCGGACTGGGGCGCCACCGTCCCGCACGCCGCCTCGATAACCCTCGACCACTGCGACGACCAGGACACCGAGCGGCTGCGGCACTCGATCCTGCGCACCGTCGACGAGTGCGAACGGCCGCTGGCCCACCGCCTGCTGACCGCCCCCGCGCACCGGTCCGAGCACGCGGCCGTCGTCCCCGCCCACCTGTCCCCGCGCCGGGGCACCCGCGCCCTGCCCGTCGAGGTCCCGCCGTCGCGGCTGCTGTACGAGACCGCCCTGTCCCGCGGGGCCCGGGAGGCAGCCACCACCTGATGGAACGGTCGCCCAACGCCACCTGGTCCGCGCACAGCGAGGAGGAGCAGTGGTGTCCCCGCAAACCAGTCGAGACGAGCGAGCAGGACCGGGCGCGACCCAGCGGGGACGTCAGGTACCGAGCCCAGGTGGCCCAGGCCTGACGTGGGTGCGGTCGGGCGCGGAGNNNGACCGCACCCGCCGCTCAGCCGATGGACCGGCCGTAGACCCGCCGGACGGCGAGCGTGATCAGCACCCGCCGTTCGGCGACCATGACCGCCCGGTACTCGTCCCAGTCCGGGTGCTCCCCCGCCGCGGCGCGGTAGTACCGGACCAGGGCCTCCACCTCGGGCCCGTGCGGGTCCTCGCCGGGGCCGACGACGCTGGCCGTCCCCTCGGCGGTGGCCCAGGACAGGCCGTCGGGGCTGGTCACCTCCAGCGCGGCCCTGGGGTCGCGCAGCAGGTTGCGGGCCTTGGCGGTCGCCGCCGTGGTGGAGATGACGATCTCCTCCGCCACGCGGTCGTAGTGCGGCTGGACCGGTGAGAGCTGTGGCGTCCCGTCGGCCTTGAGCGTGGCGAGCACGCCCAGGGTCGCTCCGGCCAGCAGGTCTCGCGGGGTGGGCTGTTCTGCGGACATGTCCCGATGATGGCCCAGATCCGGCCTAGACGGGGTCGCTGAGGCTCCAGCCGATCACGGCGTCGAGCACCAGGAAGGCCAGCAGGGAGACCCCGAGCACCGGCATGAACCAGGCCAGCGCGGCGCCGACGAGCAGGATCGGGACCAGGGTCTTGACCGGGGCGCGCCGCCAGGAGCCGCGCGCGGGTGCGCGACCGAACGGCGACCCGCCCATCGGGGGCCTGCGCAGCCACCACATCCGGTAGCCCCAGCCGACCAGGCCGACGATGGCCAGGCCCAGCAGGGTCAGGACGATCTGGTTGGGCACCCCGAACAGGAAGCCCATGTGCGCGTCGATGCCCCACTTGGACAGCTTGGCGCCCAGCGGGTACTCGTCGAAGCGCAGCGCGTCGGTCACCTGCCCGGAGGCCGGGTCGACGGCCATCGAGTCGGCGTGGCTCGGCCACGTCCGCCCCACCTCGGCGACGACGTAGGCCTTGCCCGGCGCGGTGGGCACCCGGATCTCCACCGGGTCGGTCAGGCCCGCGCGCGCGGTGGCCTCCCGCGCGGCGTCGAGGCCGACGTCGCGCCCGGCGGGCGACGGGTCGACCGCCGCGGACACCGAGGGCGTCGACCAGTTCAGCGCCGAGCGCAGCTCGCCGATGTTCTCCCCCGCGTGCCCGGACCAGGTCAGCCCGGTCGCGGACAGGAACAGCAGGCCGACCGCCGCCCACAGGCCCACGACGGCGTGCCTGCTCAGTGTGCGCCCGCGCTTGGCCGCGCCCTCGGTGCTCGGCTCGGCTGTCGGCTTGTCGCGCTTGGCCGCCCGGCGCAGCGCGATCCGGCGGCTGAGCCACAGCCCGAACCCGGCCAGGACGATGACGCTGAGCCAGCTCGCGGCCAGCTCGCTGTAGATCCGGCCGACCTCGCCCAGGTGCAGGTTGCGGTGCAGCACGTCGATCCAGGCGCGCACCGGCAGCGCCTGCCCGGACCCGTAGGTCTCCAGGTTGCCGCGCACCTCGCCGGTGTGCGGGTCGACGAACACCGTCTGGAAGTAGCTGGGTGTGGCCTGCGGCGGGGTGAAGATGACCTGGGTGGTGTCGGTCGGCGTCGGCGCGGGCCGCACGGACTTGAGCGCCCCCTCGGGGAACGCCTCCCGCGCGATGTCGACCTGGCGCTCCAGCGGCAGCCACGTGTCGGACGCGGCGACGTGCAGCTCGTGGTCGTAGACGGCTTCCTCGATCTGCGGCGTGTAGATGTAGGCGATGCCGGTCAGTGCCGCGATGACCAGGAACGGCCCCACGAACACGCCCGCGTAGAAGTGCAGCCGCATCAGCAGCGGCCGCACCCCCGCCCATCCCGGCGCGGTGCGCCGCTTGGGCTTGGCCGCGGTGGACTCAACGGGTCTTTCCGGGGCCCCGCGCTCGTCGATGGTCATCCCCGGCTCCTCTCACTCGGTGCTGCTCCGCCTAGAGGTCGCCTGTGGGTACGGAACAGTTCCCGATTAGTCCCGCTCGTTGGCGGCGTGATGGAACCGGATTGCGACTTTGTTCCCGCCTCGCATACCGCGCCGGGCGCTCAGCCGCGCCCGATCAGCCCCTCGATGCCGTCGAGCAGGCGGGCCAGGCCGAACTCGTACGCCTCGGCCGCCTGCTCGGCGGTGGCCTGGTCGAAGCCGCCCGCCTCCCACACCCGGACCATGGCCGGGAACCGCTCGTAGTCGAAGTAGGTCTCCCAGAACCACTGGCGGGCCTGCCACCACGCGTCGTCGCTCTGCCCGGTCGCCGCCTCCACCTGGGACCGCTCGACCTCCTCGGCGGCCGCGGCGTCCACGAAGGACGCCACCGAGCGGGCGGCCGCGGCGGTCTGCCGGGCGGTGAGGCCGGTGTCGACCAGCGCGGCGAGCAGGTACTCCTCGCCCTCCAGCGAACCGGGCCCCAGCGGCGGCCGCAGGGTCGAGACCTGGCGCAGCCACGGGTGCCCCCGGTGCATGCGCAGCGTCCGCTCGGCGTAGTGCCGGACCTTGTCGCGCCACCCCCCGCCCGGCACGTCGACGAGCAGGTCGCGCTCCCCGAAGACCTGGTCGACCATGAGGTCGAGCAGTTCGGCCTTGCCGGGCACGTAGGAGTACAGCGTCATCGTCCCCGCCCCGAGCGCTTTGGCGACCCGGGCCATCGACAACGCGGCCAGCCCCTCGGCGTCGGCCAGCTCGATGGCCGCCCGGACAACGGCGTCGAGGGTGAGGGTGGGCTTGCGGCCCGCGGTACCCCGCTTCTGCGGCGGGGGCGCGCCCTTGTCCCGCCACAGCAGCTCCATGAGCCGCTTGGCGCCCTGCTCGACGCCGCCCGCCGTGCCGCCGTCCTCGGTGTCGCCCACGGTGCCAGGCTAGTGACCCCCGACCCGCCCGAGCCCGTCAGGCGCGCCGACCGGCTACTGCGCCCCGACCCACCAGCGGGTGCCGTCGGCGGTGTCCTCGATGGTGATGCCGCGCGCCTGCAGGCCGTCGCGGATCGCGTCGGCGTCGGCGAACCTGCGCTCGGCGCGCAGGGCCCGGCGGTCGGCGAGGAGCCGCTCGATCTCGGCGGCGTCCGGGGCCTGGACGGTGTCGAGGGCGAAGGCGCCGAAGAGGTCCTCGACGTCGGCGAGGAACCCGTGGGCGGCGCGGCCCGGGGTCTCGCCGGAGCGGTTCTGCGCGCGGATGTAGTCGAACAGGACCGCCAGCGCGCCCGGGGTGTCCACGTCGTCGTCGAGGCGGGCGTCGAACTCCGCGCGCGCGTTGTCCGCCAGCGCGGCGGCGGCCGGGGAGTCCACGTGCCCGGGATCGATGAGGCGGGCGAAGTTCTCCACCCGGCGGCGGGCGCCCCGGGAGTTCTCCAGCACCGCGGCGTTGATCTCCATCGAGGACCGGTAGTGGTGCGACAGGAACGCGTAGCGCAGGGTGCGCGCGTCGGTGACCGCCAGCGCGTCGCCGATGGTCTGGAAGTTGCCGAGGCTCTTGCCCATCTTGCGGCCCTCGACGCGCAGCAGGCCGGTGTGCATCCAGTAGCGGACCAGCGGGACCTTGCCCGAGGCCGCCTCCATCTGCGCGATCTCCGCCTCGTGGTGCGGGAAGATCAGGTCGACCGCGCCGCCGTGCAGGTCGTACTGCGGGCCGAACTGGGCCTCGGTGATGGCCGTGTCCTCCACGTGCCAGCCGGGCCGCCCCTCCCCCAGCTCGGTGGCCCAGTACGGTTCGCCCGGCTTGCGCGCCTTCCACAGCGCGAAGTCGCCCGCGTTGCGCTTGCCCGCGTTCTCGTCGACCCGGGAGACCGCGTCCTCCTCCTTGACCTCGGTGCGCCCGGAGAGCTTGCCGTAGTCGGGGAAGGTGGACAGGTCGAAGTACCAGCCGTCGTCGAGCCGGTAGGCGTGGCCGCGGTCGATCATCTGCTTGATCTGGGCGACGATCTGCTCGATGTGGTCGGTGGCGCGCAGGAACCGGTCGACCGAGGTGTTGCCCAGCGCGGCCATGTCCTCGACGTAGGCCTCGGTGAACCGGTCGGCCAACTCCTTGGCGTCCACACCCAGTTCGGTGGCGCGCCTGATGATCTTGTCGTCGATGTCGGTGATGTTCTGCACGTAGGTCAGCGCGTAGCCGCGCTTGCGCAGCAGCCGGGCCACCAGGTCGAACTGCGTGTAGGTCTTGGCGTGGCCGATGTGGCTGCGGTCGTAGACGGTCGGGCCGCAGACGAACATCCGGACGACGCCGGGCTCCATCGGCTCGAAGGGCTCGACCTGCCGCGTGAGTGTGTTGAACACCCGCAGTGCCATGGGGGAGACAGCCTTCCGTGCAAAGCGTGGGTTGGTGGTCGGGGGAGCTCAGCTCACACCCGACATCGCCTGCCGTCTCTGGACATGGGCAGAGGGTACCGGGCGTACCCGGACAGCCGGTGGAGCCGCCCCGCGCGCGCCGTGCGGCCCGAGAACACCATTTCACTACTCATCTAGTGAAAGGGTGTTAGGGTGCTCATCGTCGGAGGGAGGACCAGACATGGTCGACAAGGACACACCCGTGGTCACGCACGGGCTGGAGAAGCGCTACCGGAGGGGGTGGGCGCTGCGCGACTGCTCGGTCGTGGTCCCGCCCGGACGGGTGACCGCGCTGGTCGGGCCGAACGGGGCGGGCAAGAGCACGCTGATGGGGGTCATCACCGGCTTGACCGGCAGGACGGGCGGCGACATCGCGGTCTTCGGAGCGGTTCCGGGTGGGCGAGGGGTGTACCCGGAGATCTCGTTCCTAGGCCAGCAGAAGCCGCTGTACCCGCAGTTGACCGTGCGCGAGACACTGCGGCTGGGTGAGCGGATGAACCCGAGGTGGGACGCCGCCCACGCGGCCGAGGTCGTGCGGTCGCTGGACACCGACGCCAAGGTCAGGACGCTCTCCAGCGGGCAGCGCACCCGGTTGGCGCTGGCCCTGGCGCTGGGCCGCAGGCCGCGGCTGGTGCTGCTCGACGAGCCGCTGGCCGACCTGGACCCGTTGGCCCGGCACGAGGTCCTCGAGCTGGTGCGGCGGCACGGCCAGGCCGAGGGCATGGCGGTGATGCTGTCCTCGCACGTGCTCGCCGAACTGGAGGGGGTCTGCGACCACCTGATCCTGCTCAAGGACGGCAAGCAGCAGGTGACCGGCGAGGTCGCCGACCTGGTCGAGGGCCACCTGCTCGGCGTCGGCCCGCCGGGCGCGCCGTGGCCGGTGCCCGCGGCCGACGT
>NZ_WHOL01000031.1:26688-31725 GCF_009745975.1 Actinokineospora pegani
ACGCGGTCACCGGCCACGACCGGGTGGAGCTGCTGGTGCGGCGCGACCGGGCGCGCCAGGCCGACGGCTGGGTGTGGGAGCCCCCCGGCCTGGGCAGGCTGACCCTCGGGCACATGCGCGAGGCGGGGGCGACGACAACGGGGGTGGCGGCGTGATCTGGCTGGCGTGGCGGTTGCAGCGGGCGCAGACCTGGGCGCTGCTCGGGCTGGCGGTGGTCGTCGTGGTGGCGGCGCTCGTCCTGCGCGGGGTGACCCTGTCCCAGGTGGACCCGTCGTGCCTGGTGGGCAACATCAACTACTCGATGCCCTGCACCAGGCAGTGGGGGTCACTGGGCGCGGTGATGACCTACTTCCAGCTCCTGCTGGTCGCGATGCCGTTCGCGATCGGCCTGTTCTGCGGCGCGCCGCTGTTCGCCAGGGAACTCGAGCAGGGCACGCACGTGCTGGCGTTCACGCAGTCGGTGAGCCGCACGCGGTGGATGCTCGTCAAGGCCGCCGTCGCTGTGGTGCCCGCCCTGCTGTCGGTCCTGGCGATGCAGGTGGCGCTGTCGTACTGGTTCCGCGCCGCGGGCAGCCTCGGCCCGTACCGGTACGGGCCGTGGAGCGAGTTCAACTTCCCCACGTCCCACCTCGCCCCGGCGGCGTTCACCCTGGCGGGCCTGGCCACGGGGATGCTGATTGGCGCGATCGCCAGGAAGACCTTGCTGGCGATGGTGATTACGGTCGGGCTCTTCCTGGGCGTCTGGTTCGCCGCGCTCGGCACGCGGGAGCTCTACGTGTCCACCGAGCGGGTGACCTACAGCGCGTACGGTGGCGGCGACTACCCGAGAATCATGGGGGCGCAGCCCATCGACAGCGGGTATGTCAACGCCGACGGCGCCACCGTGTCCCACCTCGAGGCGTCCGCCCTCACCGCGGATTGCTCGGGTGCGGACAGGACCCAGGAGGACTACACCGCCTGCTACCGGGACAACGGTCTGGTGGCGAGTTACCTCGACTACCTGCCCGCGGCGAAGGCCAAGACAGCCCACCTGATCGAGGCTGCCCTGCTCCTGGCCCTGGCGGCGGCCTGCGTGGCGGGCACGGCGCGGACGCTGCGCCGGGTGGCGTGAACGAGGCGGGCGGTGGGCAGCCGCCTATGCTGGGCGGCGTGATCGAGTTCCGGATCGACCGGCGCTCCGGGGTCTCGACGTACGTCCAGATCGCCCAGCAGGTCAAGCAGGCCATGCGGATGGGCCTGCTCGGCCCCGGCGACCAGTTGCCCACCGCCCGCGAGGTCGTCGAGACGACCGCGGTCAACCCGAACACCGTGCTCAAGGCCTACCGCGAGCTGGAGCGCGAGGGGCTGGTGGAGGGCAGGCGCGGCCAGGGCACCTTCGTCACCCGCTCGCTGGCCACCGACGCCACCAGCCGCGAGGCGCCGCTGCGGCGGGCGCTGTCGAGCTGGATGGACCAGGCCGGTGGCGCCGGGCTGGGGGTGGAGGAGGTCGACACCCTCTACCTGGACGTCCGCGAGGAGCACTACCCCACCGGAGGATCTCCATCATGACGACCGTCGTGCAGGTCGAGGACCTCGGCAAGCGCTACCGGCGGACCCAGGCGCTGTCCGGCTGCGCGTTCGAGCTGCCGGAGGGTTCGGTGACCGCGCTGGTGGGCCCGAACGGCGCGGGCAAGAGCACGCTGCTGTCGCTGATCGCGGGCCTGGCCCTGCCCACCTCGGGCCGGGTGCGGGTGTACGGGGCCCAGGTCTTGGGCCGCACGCCGCCGCAGGTGTCGCTGCTGGCCCAGGGCAGGCCCATGGTCCGCGGGCTCACCGTCGCCGAGACCATGCGGATGGGCGCGGCGCTGAACCCGCACTGGTCGCAGCGGCGCGCCGACGAGGTGCTGGACCTGCTGTCGCCGGTGGACCGGGACAAGAAGGTGGGTGAGCTGTCGGCGGGCACCCGCACCCAGGTCGCGCTGGCCTTCTGCCTGGGCCGCCTGCCCCGGCTCGTGCTGCTCGACGAGCCGCTGGCCGACCTGGACCCGCTGGCCCGCGACGAGGCTCTGCGGGTGCTGATGACCGACGTCGCCGAGCGCGGCACCACCGCCATCATCTCCTCGCACCTGCTCACCGACCTCAACGACGTCTGCGACCACCTGCTGCTGCTGGACAAGGGCCGGGTCCAGCTCTGCGGCGAGATCGACGACGTCCTCGCCGACCACTCCGTCCTCACCGGACCCGCGGACTCCGAAGTGGACGCCCACGTCGTCTCCGCCTCCCACACCGAGCGCCAGACCACCATGCTGGCCCGCGGCCCCGCCACCGCACCCGCGGGCTGGCTGCGCGCCGACGCCGACCTGGAGACCCTGGTCAAGGGCTACCTCCGCGCCTCCCGCGACAAGCGCTGACCCCACCCGCCCCGGGAACAGCGGCTCGGGAAGACCTCCGGAGGGCTAGACCTCGAGGACGACCTTGCCCCGGCCGTGGCCGGACTCGACCTCGGCGTGGGCCTCGGCGGCCTCGGCGAGCGGGTGCACGCCGCGCACGTGGACGGCCAGGCCGCCCCGCTCGTGCAGCTCGGTCAGCGCGGCGAGCCTGGCGGCCGAGCGCCTGCTGACCAGCGGGCGCACGCCCAGCTCCTCGACCAGCTCGAAGGCGACCAGGGTGCCGATCCTGGAGCGGTCGGCGACCAGCTCGACCGACTGGCGCAGCGCCTGCGCGCCCGCGCCGTCGACGACCGCGTCGACGCCCCGCGGGGCGAGGTCGCGCACCCGCTCGACCAAGCCGTCGCCGTAGGCCACCGGGATGGCGCCCAGCGAGCGCAGGTAGTCGTGGTTGCCCTCGCTCGCGGTCCCGACCACCGTCGCGCCCAGGTCGACGGCCAGTTGCACGGCGACCGTGCCCACGCCGCCCGCGGCCGCGTGCACCAGCACCGTCTCGCCCTCGGCCACACCCAGGGCCTCGAGCGCGGTGTGCGCGGCCTGCCCGCACCCGGACAGCCCGCCCGCCTGGTGGAACGACATCGTCGCGGGCTTGGCCACGACCTGCCCCGGCCCGACCACGACGTGCTCGGCGTAGCAGGCCAGCACCGCGAACCCGACGACCTCGTCACCCTCGGCGACCCCGGTCACCCCGGCCCCGACCTCGTCCACCACACCGGCGAACTCGTTGCCCAGCACCACCGGGAAGTCCAGCGCCACACCGCGCGGGACCCAGCCTCGGCGGACCGCGTAGTCGTAGGGCTGGACCCCCGCGGCGCGCACGCGCACCCGCAACTCACCCTCGCCCGGGTGCGGGTCGGGCAGCTCCGCCACCCGCAGCACCTCCGGTCCCCCGGGCGCGTCGAACACCACGGCCCTCACGCCGGCCCCCCTGCGCACTCGTTGTCCATGACCCCATCGTGCGACCTCGACCAAGGACGAGGTCAACCCCGGCGCGCGCCGACCGGCCGGCTCGACCAGGGGTGGCTGCCGGTCTTCCGTCGTTGAGCGCGCCCCCGACCCCCGACGGCGATCCGCCACACCCCGGCGGGCGACCCGGTACGCTGGCGGCGTGGACACGCGGATGACGGTGGCTGAGCGGGTGCGGTTCGCCCTCGCCGTGCTGCTGCCCGCGTTGTTCGTGGCCCTCCCCGGTGCGCCCGGCGGCGCGCTGCTGTCGGCGGCAGGCGCCGTCGCGGCGGCGTTGGTCGTGCTGGCGCTGGTCGCGCGGGTGGTTGTGGGGATCGCGCCTGCCGGGGTGCGCGCGGTCAGCCTGCGCGAGCGGGCCAAGTCGGTCGGGGGCGTGCGGTTCCGCGACCCGGACGCGCGGGGGCGCAGCAGGCCGAGGGCTCCGACAGGGCGGTTCGCGACCGCCTGACACAGCGCGCCGGGGTCTCCCCCGGCGTGGGTGGTCGCCATCGTCCCGACCGCCCACTTCGCGATGGAGTCCCCCCACGATGTTCGACGTCCTGCTGTACCCGGTTTCCGCCGTGCTCTGGTTCTGGCACAGCGCCCTCGGCTCCCTGCTCGGCCCCACGACCGGGGCCGCCTGGGTGCTGGCGATCGTGCTCCTCGTCTGCACCGTCCGCGCCCTGCTGGTCCGCCCCGCCATCGCCCAGGCGAAGGCCGCCGAGCGCGCGCGGGAACTCGCGCCCGCCATGGCCAGGATCAGGGCCAAGCACGGCCAAGACCGCGACCGGATGGCCCGCGAGATCCAGAAGCTGCACGCGGACAACGGCACCAGCCCGTTCGCCGGGTGCCTGCCCGCCCTGGTCCAGCTACCGGTGTTCCTCAGCCTGTACTGGGTCCTGCGCGACTTCACCCCGGGCGCGGCCAACCACGTCTTCGACACCGCCGGGGTGTCGTCGTTCCTCGACGCGGACGTGTTCGGCGCGCGGCTGGGGTCCTGGGTCGGCCAGTCGGCGCTGGAGCTGGCGGCCGCGGGCACCGACCTCGCGCACATGCTCGCCGTCGGCCTGCCGCTGATGCTGCTGGCCGGGCTCGCCACGTTCCTGACCCTGCGCGCGTCCCAGCGCCGGGCGAGCACGCCGATGCCGTTCGGGTCCGTGCTCACCTGGGTCGCGCCGCTGGGCGTGCTGGCCGCCGGGCTGCTGTTCCCGGTCCCGATCGGGGTGCTGGTGTACTACCTCACCAGCAACGTGTGGACCTTGGCCCAGCAGCACATCCTGATGCGCTGACCCACGTGCGCCTCTTGCCCCGGCGCGGATTCCGCGCCGGGGCAAGGGGTTTCGCTCAGTCAGCCGGTCTTGCGCGGGAGCATGTGCTTGCGCGGCGCGGGAACGGCGTTACCGCCACCCACACCCTTGCCACGGTGACCCGCGGTCGGGTGCGAACCACCACTCTTCTGCGCCAACACCTGGGAGAAACGGCTCTTCACGTCGTCGAGAGACGCAGCGGTGTTCTTCTTGGCAGCCATAGGGAAACCTCCGGGAAGTGTGTGTCCACATGGTCCCCACCAAGGGAAACCACGGCAGGGCAAGGGGTCTACAGCGTCAGCCGGTCTTGCGCGGGAGCATGTGCTTGCGCGGCGCGGGAACGGCGTTACCGCCACCCA
>NZ_WHOL01000032.1 GCF_009745975.1 Actinokineospora pegani
GGACGCCATCGAGGCGCACGGCACGGGGACGTCGCTGGGCGACCCGATCGAGGCGGGCGCGCTGGCGGAGGTCTTCGCCGAGCGGTCCGAGCCGGTGTGGCTGGGGTCGTCGAAGTCGAACCTGGGCCACACCCAGGCCGCCGCCGGGGTCATCGGCGTCATCAAGCTCGTGCTGGCCCTGCGCAACGGGACCCTGCCGCGCACCCTGCACGCCGACACCCCCACCCCGCACGTCGACTGGGCCACCGCCAAGGTGACCCTGCTGACCGAGTCCCGGCCGTGGGCCAGGGGCGAGCGGGTGCGCCGGGCCGGTGTGTCGTCGTTCGGCCTGTCGGGCACCAACGCCCACCTGATCGTCGAGGAGGCCCCGGCGCCCGCCGCCGTCGAGGCGGCGGCTGCCCCCGTCGCTACCCCCGTGGTCGTCTCCGGCGCCAGCGAGGCCGCGGTGCGCGCGCAGGCCGGGCGCTGGGCCGACTGGCTCGCGGCCAACCCCGGCGCCGACACCGCCGCCGTCGCCCGCACCGCCGCGGGCCACCGGGCGCACCTGGAGCACCGGGCCGTCGTCCTGGCCGAGCCCGCGGAGCTGGGGTCGGCGCTGCGCGCGCTGGCGGACGGCGCCGCGCACCCGGCCGTGCTCACCGACCGGGCCCGCCGCCAGGGCGCGGTCGCGTTCGTCTTCCCCGGCCAGGGCGCGCAGTGGGTCGGCATGGCCCGCGAGCTGCTGGCCACCTCGCCCGGGTTCGCCGCGACCGTCGACCGCTGCGAGCGCGCCTTCGCCGAGGTGTGCGGGTTCTCCGTGCGCGCGGCCATCGAGGGCCCGCTCGACCGGGTCGACCTGGTGCAGCCCGCCCTGTTCGCGGTCGGCCTCGGCCTGGTCGAGGCGTGGGCCGAGCTGGGCGTGCGCCCGGACGCGGTGGTGGGGCACTCGCAGGGCGAGGTCGTCGCCGCCGTCGTCGCGGGCGTGCTGTCCCTTGAGGACGCCGCTGTCGTGGTGACCGCCCGGTCCCGGGCGGTGCGCGGGGTGACCGGCGGCGGGATGGCACTGGTGCAGGCGCCGGTGGAGTGGGTGACCGAGCGGCTGGCCGACGGTGTGGGCGTCGCCGCGGTGAACACGCCTGGGTCCACTGTGGTCTCCGGCACGGCCGACGCCGTGGACGCCTTCGTCGCCCGCGCGGAATCCGAGGGCGTGTTCTGCCGCCGGGTCGCGGTGGACTACGCGTCGCACTCGGCGCAGATGGACCCGCTGCTGCCCGGTCTGCGCGCCGAGCTGGCCGGGATCGGCGGCGGCCGGGCCGAGGTCGCGTTCTACTCCTCGGTCCTGGGGGCCGAGAGCGACGGCGCCGGGGTCGACGGCGAGTACTGGTGCCGCAACCTGCGCGAGCCGGTCCGCTTCGACCGCGCCCTCGCCGCCCTGCTGGCCGACGGCTGCACGACCTTCATCGAGATCGCCCCGCACCCGGTGCTGGGCCTGTCCATCGCCGACGCGGTCGGCTCGGCGGGCGGCGTCGTCGCCGGATCGCTGGCCCGCGACCGCGGCGGGCGCGGCGAGCTGGTGCGCAACCTCGCCCAGCTCCACCTCGCGGGCCACCGCGTCGACTGGGCCCCGGTCCTGGGCGCGGGCCCGCGGGCGCCGCTGCCCACCTACCCGTTCCAGCGCGAGCGCTTCTGGCTCGACCACACCCCCGGTGCCCAGGACCCGGCCGCGGTCGGCCTGCGCCCCGGCGGCCACCCCTGGCTGGGCGCGGAGACCGCGCTGGCCGACAACGACGGGCACCTGCTCACCGGCCGGGTCTGCGCCCAGGACAGCCCCTGGCTGGCCGACCACGCCGTGTTCGACACCGTGCTGGTCCCCGGGACCGGCCTGCTGGAACTGGCGCTGGCCGCCGCCGACCGGGTCGGCGCCGCCGGTGTCGGCTCGCTCGCGCTGGTCGAGCCGCTGGTGCTGACCGAGCCGGTGCGGGTGCAGGTCGCCGTCGGCCCGGTGGCCGGTGGGACGCGCGCGCTGACCGTGCACGCCCAGCCCACCGTGGACGGCGACAGCCCGTGGCGGCTGCACGCCACCGGCGAGCTGGCGCTGGACCTGCCCGACCCCGAGCCGCTGCCCTGGCTGCCCGCCGGGGCCGAGCCGGTCGACCTGGCCGGGTTCTACGACCGCTTCCGCGCCCGCGGCCTGCACTACGGCCCGGCGTTCGCCTGCCTGGTGCAGGCATGGACTCAGAGCGAGTCCCAGGGCGGGGCCGCCTACGGCGTCATCCGCCTGCCCGAGGGCATCGACCCCGGCTTCGGCACCCACCCGGCGCTGCTCGACGCCGCCCTGCACCTGCTGGCCTGCCTCGGCCGCGACGGGTCGGACGCGGGCACGGTGCTGCTGCCCTTCGAGTGGACCGGGGTGCGCCGGGTCGCCACCGGCGGCGCGGAGCTGCGGGTGCGCCTGTCCCCGGTCGGGGACGCCGTCGAGGTCGCCATCGCCGACCCGGCGGGCGCGCCCGTGCTGCGCGCCGAGGGGCTGCGGCTGCGCGCCGCCACCCCCGAGCAGGTCCGCGCCGCCGCGGGCGCCGACCACGTGCACCGGGTCGCGTTCGCCGCCCCGGCCACCCGCGCCGAGCGGGTCGCCGAGACCACCTGGACGATCGGCGCGCGCGGCGACCACGCCGACGTCGCCGCCGCGCTCGCCGCCCTGGACACCGCCGGCGCCCCCGACCGGGTCGTCCTCGACCGCACCGACGCGGGCGAGCCGACCGCCGAGGCCGCCACCGCCGCCGCCCTCGGCGTCGTCGCCGACGCCCGCGCCCTGCTGGCCGAGCCGCGCCTGACGGGCGCCGAACTGGTCTGGCTGACCCGCGACGCCGTCGCCGCGACCGGCTCCGACGCGCTGACCGGCCTGGCCGCCGCCCCGCTGTGGGGCGCGGTCCGCGCCGCCCGCGCCGAGCACCCCGACCGCGTGCTGCGCCTGGTCGACCTCGACGCCACCACCGACGACGGCCGCCAGCGGGCGCTCGACACCGCCGAGGAGCCCGAGCTCGCGGTGCGCGGCGGGATCGTCCTCGCCGCCCGCCTCGCCCGCCCGACCGGGACGGTCGCGGGCACCGCGCTCGACCCCGGCGGCGCGGTCCTCATCACCGGTGGCACCGGCGAGCTGGGCTCGCTGGTCGCCGAACACCTGGTCACCGCGCACGGCGCGCGCAGGCTCGTGCTCACCTCGCGCGGCGGCCCGGCCGCCCCCGGCGCCGACGAGCTGGTCGAGCGGCTGCGCGCCGCGGGCGCCGACGAGGTGCGCGTCACCGCCTGCGACACCACCGACCGCGCGCAGGTCGCCGCCGTGCTGGCGGGCGAGCCGGACTGGACCGCCGTCCTGCACCTGGCCGCCGTCCTGGACGACGGCCTGCTCGCCGACCAGACCCCCGACCGGGTCGCGCCGGTGCTGGCCCCCAAGGTCACCGGGGCCTGGCACCTGCACGAGCTGACCCGCGACCTCGGGCTGGCCGCGTTCGTGCTGTTCTCCTCGGCCGCCGGGGTGCTGGGCAACCCCGGCCAGAGCGGGTACGCCGCCGCGAACACCTTCCTCGACGCCCTCGCGGGCCACCGCCGCGCCGCCGGGCTGCCCGGCACCAGCCTGTCCTGGGGCCTGTGGCAGCGGGGCGGCTCCGGCCTGACCGCCGCATTGGGCGAAGCGGACCTGGCCAGGCTGCGCCGCCAGGGCGTGGCCGCGCTGAGCGCCGAGCAGGGCTTGCGCGCCCTCGACGCCGGTCTCGCCAGCGCCGACGCGCACCTGGTCCCGGTGCGCCTGGCCACCACCGCGCTGCAGCGGGAGGTCGACGGCGGGGCCGCCGCCCCCGCGCTGCTGCGCGACCTGCTGCGCGCCCCGCGCCGCCGGGCGGGCTCGGCCGTCCCGGCCTCCGCGCTGCGCGAGCGGCTGGCCGCCCTGCCCGCCGACGAGCGCCCCGCCGTCCTGCTCGACCTGGTGCGCGCGGAGGCCGCCGTGGTCCTGGGCGCCCCGTCGCCGCAGGCCATCGGGCCCCGCCAGGTCTTCAAGGACCTGGGGCTGGACTCGCTGATGGCGGTGGAGCTGCGCAAGCGGCTGGCGGCCGCGACCGAGGTCGCGCTGCCGGTCACCCTCGCCTTCGACCACCCGGACGCCGAGTCCGTCGCCGCGCTGCTGCTGGCCAAGGTCGACCTGGCCGCCGCGCCCGAGAAGCAGGCGGCCACCCGCCGCGCCACCGCGGACGACCCGATCGCGGTCGTGTCCATGGCGTGCAGGCTGCCCGGCGGCATCACCACCCCCGAGCAGTTCTGGGACCTGCTGGACTCCGGTGGCGACGCCATCTCCGGCTTCCCCGACCGCTGGGCCGAGCTGGGCCTCTACGACCCGGACCCGGAGGCCACCGGCAAGTCGTACTCCCGCGAGGGCGGCTTCCTGTCCGATGTGGAGCGGTTCGACGCCGAGTTCTTCGGCATCTCCCGGCGCGAGGCGCTGGCGATGGACCCCCAGCAGCGGCTGGTGCTGGAGACCGCGTGGGAGGCGCTGGAGCGCGCCCGCACCCGCCCCGACCTGCTCGGCGAGACCCGCACCGGCGTCTACCTGGGCGCCATGGGCTCGGACTACGGCTACCCCGGCGCCGACCTGGACGCCCTCGACGGGTACGTCAGCACCGGCAACGCGGGCAGCGTCGCCTCCGGGCGCCTGTCCTACACGCTGGGGCTGCGCGGACCGGCGATCACCGTCGACACCGCGTGCTCGTCGTCGCTGGTGGCGCTGCACCTCGCCGCGCAGGCGCTGCGCACCGGCGAGGTCGACATGGCGCTGACCGGCGGCGTCACCGTGATGAGCTCGCCGTCGCTGTTCGTCGAGTTCTCCCGGCTCAAGGCGATGTCGCCCGACGGCCGGTGCAAGAGCTTCTCCGCCGACGCCGACGGCGCGGGCTGGTCGGAGGGCTGCGGCGTCGTGGTGCTCAAGCGCCTGTCCGACGCCCAGCGCGACGGCGACGACATGCTGGCGGTGATCCGCGGCTCGGCGGTCAACCAGGACGGCCGGTCGCAGGGCCTCACCGCCCCCAACGGCCCCGCGCAGCAGTCGGTCATCCGCGACGCGCTGGCCGCCGCCGGGCTGACCCCGTCCGATGTGGACGCCATCGAGGCGCACGGCACCGGGACCCCGCTGGGCGACCCGATCGAGGCCGGGGCGCTCGCCGAGGTCTTCGCCGAGCGGACCGACCCGGTGTGGCTGGGGTCGTCGAAGTCGAACCTGGGCCACACCCAGGCAGCGGCGGGCGTCGTCGGCGTCATCAAGGTCATCCTGGCGCTGCGCAACGAAACCCTGCCGCGCACCCTGCACGCCGACACCCCGACCACGCACCTGGACTGGGACAGCGCCAAGCTCGCGCTGCTGACCGACCCGCGGCCGTGGCCCGCGACCGGCCGCGTCCGCCGCGCGGGCATCTCCTCGTTCGGCCTGTCGGGCACCAACGCCCACGTGGTCGTCGAGGAGGCGCCCGCCCCGGTCGTGGCCGGGGCGACCCCGGTCCCCGCCGCGGACCCGGTGCCGCTGGTGCTCTCCGGCCGCGACGAGACCGCGCTGCGCGCCCAGGCGGGCCGGTGGGCGCACGCGCTCGCCGACACCCCGCTGGCCGCCGCCGCCCGCACCGCCGCGCTGCACCGCACCCCGTTCGACCAGCGCGCCGCCGTCGTCGCCCGCACCGGGGACGAGGCGGCCGCCGCGCTGCACGCGCTGGCCGCCGACGCCCCGCACCCGGCGCTGGTGCGCGGCCGCGCGGCCCCGCGCGGGCGCACCGCGTTCGTCTTCCCCGGCCAGGGCTCGCAGTGGGACGGCATGGGCAAGGCGCTGCTGGCCGAGAGCCCCGCCTTCGCCGCCTCCGTCGCCGAGTGCGACGCCGCGTTCGCCCCGCTGATCGGGTGGTCGGTGCGCGCGGTGCTGGCGGGCGAGGACACCGAGCGGCCGCTGGACCGCATCGACGTGGCCCAGCCCGCCCTGTTCACCACCTACGTGTCGCTGGCCGCCGCGGTCCGCGCGCTGGGCGTGGAGCCGGACGCGGTCGCCGGGCACAGCCAGGGCGAGGTGGCCGCCGCCGTCGTCGCCGGGGCGCTGACCCTGGCCGAGGGCGTGCGGATCATCGCCGTGCGCAGCGTGGCGCTGGCCCGCGAGAGCGGCGGCGAGATGGCCGTCATCGAGGCCGGGGTGGACCGGGTGCTGGAACGGGTCGCCGGGCACGGCGGCCGGGTCTCCATCGCCGCGGTCAACACCGCCAGGTGGACGGTCGTCTCCGGCGACACCGACGCCGTGCTGGACGTGCTGATGGACTTCGACGACGAGGACGTGCCGGTCGCCCGGCTGCACGCCGCCTGCGCCTCGCACAGCGCGCACATGGACCCGCTGCTGCCCGGCCTGCGCGCCGGGTTCGGCGAGCTGGCCCCGCGCGAGGGCAGCGTGCCGTTCTACTCGACCGTCACCGGCGGCAGGCTCGACGGCTCCGCCCTCGACGCCGACTACTGGTGCCGCAACCTGCGCGAGCCGGTGCGCCTTGACCTGGCCCAGCGCGCCATGCTCGACGCGGGCCACGACGTGTTCGTCGAGGTTAGCCCGCACCCGGTGCTGGTCATGCCGCTCTCGGACGGGGCGGCGGCCGACGGCGGCCTGGTCGTGCCCACCCTGCAGCGGGAGCAGGGCGGGCGCGCCGCGCTGCTGCGCTCCCTGGCCCTGCTGCACGTGCAGGGCGCCGAGGTCGACTGGGCCAAGGCCCTGCCCAGCGGCCCCGCCGCCGCGCTGCCGACCTACCCCTTCGGCGGCGAGCGGCTGTGGAACCGCGAGACCCGGCGCGGCGGTGACGTCACCGCCGCGGGCCTGGACGCGGGCGGGCACCCCTGGCTGGGCGCGGCCACGGCGCTCGCCGACGGCGAGGGCGACCTGCTCGTGGGCAGGCTCGCGCTCGCCGAGACCCCCTGGCTGGCCGACCACACCGCGTTCGACGCGGTCCTGGTCCCCGGGGCCGGGCTGCTGGACGTGGCGCTGGCCGCCGCGGCGGCGCTGGACCTGGGCGGGGTCGGCGAGCTGACCCTGGCCGAGCCGGTCGTCCTCGGCGACAGCGGCGCGCTGCGCGTGCAGGTCCGGGTCGGTCCGGCCGAGCCGGACGGCACGCGCCCGCTGACCATCCACTCCCGCCGCGAGGGCGGGCAGGACGACTGGACCGCGCACGCCACCGGGCTGCTCACCCCCGAGCCGGTCGAACCCGCTGTCCCAGTCGGACAGTGGCCGCCCGCGGGCGCGGAACCGGTTGACCTGGAGGGGTTCTACGACAGACTCCGCGAGCGCGGCATCGGCTACGGCCCGGCCTTCCAGGGCCTGGTCGAGCTGCACCGCGACGGCGACACCGCGCACGGCCTGGTCCGGCTGCCCGCCGGGACCCGGCCCGGCACGTTCGGGGCGCACCCCGCCCTGCTCGACGCCGCGCTGCACGCGGTGCACGCGGTCCGCGCCGACGACGGCCGCGTCCTGCTGCCGTTCGAGTGGCGCGACGTGGCGCTGCACGCCCCGGCGGGCGACACCGCCAGGGTCGCGCTGCGCTGGGACGGCGACGTGCTGTCGCTCGCGCTGACCGACACCGACGGCGCCCCGCTGCTGACGGCGGGCGCGCTGCACATCCGCGAGGCCACGGCGGAGAGGCTGCGCGCGGCCGCCCCGGTCGAGCACCTCTACCGGGTCACCGCCGACCCGGTCCAAGCGGGCGCGGCCACCCCGCGCCCCACCTGGCTGGTCGGGGCGGCGACCACCGCCACCGCCGAGGTCGCCGCCCCCGCCGTCGGCTCCCCGGCCGACGCGGCGGCCCGCCTCGACGCGGGGGAGCCCGCCCCGGAGCGGGTCCTGGTCGACGCCACGGGCGCCACCGACCCGGCCACCGCGGCGGGGACGGCGCTGAGCACCGCGCGGGCCCTGCTCGCCGAGGACCGGCTGGCCGCCGCCGAGCTGGTCTGGGCCGTCGGCAGCGGCCCCGCGGGCGCGGCGGTCCTGGGGCTGCTGCGCTCGGCCCGCGCCGAGCACCCCGACCGGGTGCTGCGCGCGGTCACGGTGCGGGCCCCGGGCCTGCTGCCCGCCGCGCTCGCGGTCGCCGACGAGCCCGAGCTGGTCGCGGGCCCGGACTCGGTGCGCGCGCCGCGCCTGGCCCGCGCCGCCGTCGGCGGCGAGCCGGTCGCGCTCGACCCCGGCGGCACGGTCCTGGTCACCGGCGGGACCGGCCAGCTCGGCGCCCTCGTCGCCCGGCGGCTGGTCACCGCGCACGGGGCGGGGCGGCTGCTGCTGGTCTCCCGCACCGGGCGGGCCGACGACCTGGCCGCCGAGCTGACCGGGCTCGGCGCGCAGGTCGACGTGCGCGCCTGCGACGTCGCCGACCGCGCCCAGGTCGCGGCCCTGCTGGCGGCCATCCCCGCCGACCGGCCGCTCACCGCGGTCGTGCACGCCGCGGGCACCCTGGACGACGGCCTGCTGGCCGACCAGACCCCGCAGCGGGTCGCCGGGGTGTTCGCCGCCAAGGTCGACGGCGCCCGGCACCTCGACGAGCTGGTCGGCGACGTCGCCGCGTTCGTCGTGTTCTCCTCGGCGGCAGGCGTGCTGGGCAACCCCGGCCAGACCGGGTACGCCGCGGCCAACGCCGCGCTGGACGCCCTCGCCGCCGACCGGCGGGCCCGCGGCCTGGCCGCCACCAGCCTCTCCTGGGGCCTGTGGCAGCCGGGCGGGACCGGGCTGACCGCCGAGCTGGGCCGCGCCGACCTGGCCCGGATGCGCAGGCAGGGCATCGCCGCCCTGTCCGCCGCCCAGGGGCTGCGCCTGTTCGACGCGGCGCTGCGCACCGGGGCCGGGCACCTGGTCCCGGCCCGGCTCGACCTGGCGGCCCTGCGCCGCGAGGTCGACCGCGGGACGGCCGAGCCGCCCGCGCTGCTGCGCGGACTGCTCGGCACCCGCCGCGGGACCGCCCGGGCCACCGCCCGGGGCGGGCTGCGCGAGCGGATCGCGGCGCTGCCCCCGGCCGCCCGGCACGACGCCGTGCTGGCGCTGGTCCGGCGCGAGGCCGCGACCGTGCTCGGCGCCGCCACCGTCGGCGCGGAACAGGTGCTGCGCGAACGCGGCCTGGACTCGCTGATGGCGGTGGAGCTGCGCAGGCGGCTCGCCGCCGAGAGCGGGGCGGCGCTGCCCGCCACCCTGGCCTTCGACCACCCCACCCCGGCGGCCATCGCGGACCTGCTGCTGGCCCGGCTGTCGCTGGACGCCCCGGCCGCCACCCCCGGCCCCGACCGGGCCCAGCTCGACGAGCTGGCCGACCTGCTGCGCCGGGCCGACCCGGCCGCGCTCGGCGAGTTCGCCACCGCGCTGCACCAGTTGCGCGGCGGCCTGGCCGAGCGGGTCGGGCCCGCCCGCGACGGCGCCGGGCCCGCCGACGAGCCGGGCGGCGCCAGCACCGAAGACCTCCTGTCATTCCTCGACGCGAAGCTTGGAGCGAGCTGATGAGCGAGACCTCCCCCGCCGACACGGTCTCCCGGCTGGAGCAGTACCTGCGGCGCGCCACCACCGCGCTGGTGCGCACCGAGCAGGACCTCGCCGCCGAGCGCTCGGCGCGCACCGAGCCCGTCGCGGTGGTGTCGCTGGCCTGCCGCGTCCCCGGCGCGGACACCCCGGAGGGCTTCTGGGACCTGCTGACCGAGGGCCGCGACGCCATCGGGCCGTTCCCGCCGCGCTGGGCCGACCTGGACGTGCACGACGCCGACCCGGACGCCACCGGCAAGTCCTACGCCGCCGAGGGCGGTTTCCTGTCCGATGTGGAGGGTTTTGACGCGGAGTTCTTCGGCATCTCCCGGCGTGAGGCGCTG
>NZ_WHOL01000033.1 GCF_009745975.1 Actinokineospora pegani
GCCGCGACTGGCCATGGCCCCCATCGGCAGGCTGGATCACAAGCGGGGCAGAGCCCCCCAAAGGGCGGGCAGAACCGCCGTCGCCATGCTGCTCAGGGCGGGAACCGGTCCGTGGCGAACCGTGGCCGCCGTCGGTGCGCTGGTTCGGGGCGGGTTGTGGGTGGTTCGGGCCACTGTGGCTGTGTGGCTGCGCCGGGGCGGGGCCGGTCGGCAGGCGGGTGGGGTCGCCGGTCGTCTGCTGTGGCTGCGATCGGTTGGGGGCATTCGGGGAGCGCAAGGGGGCGTTGTCGGGGCGTTGGGGTGGCTGCGGCTGGTGGGCACCGGTGCGTGATCGGGTGGAGTCGCCGTTTGGCCACTGGTGTTGCTGCGGTGGTGTTGGGTGCGGGCCTGGGTTTGCGCCTGGACGCGGCGGGGGCTGGTTGGGGGCGGCTGGTTGGGGCTGGTGCGGGGCTTGCCGTTGGGCCTCGGCGGGGTCCTCTCGCGTCCAAGCGGGGTCTGCCGGCCGTGTGGGCTGCGCGGGGCCGGACTGGGTCGGACCGGGAGCAGCCTGGGGCGAGACGGGAGTGGGTCGCGTCGGGCCCGGGGTGAGACGCGCTGGGTCGAGGGCAGGCCCCGCTGCGCTCGGAGCGGGCTGACCCTGGCCCGGAGCAGGCTGCGCTGGGCTCGGAACAGATTGCGCTGGACCAGGAACAGACCAGGCCAGGTCCGGGGCGGACTGCGCTGGACCAGGGACAGACCGCACCAGACCTGGATCAGATTGTCCCAGAGCGGGCTGCGCTGACCCCGGAGCGGACTGCGCCACGCCTGAAGCGGACTGCGCTGGACCAAGAGCAGACCGCATTAGACCTGGGTCGGACTGTGCTGACCTCGAAGCGGGCCGCGGTGGACCAGGAGCGGACGGCGGTGGGTCGGCGGCGGTGCGGGTCGGACCGGGACCGGGCTGGCCCGCATCACCGCCAGGCCGCACCCCACCGGGGCTCGGCCACGCCGGGTCGTCGCCACCGGGAGCGGGCCGCGACTGCTCGCCGGGCGCGACAGGGAGCACCAGGTTCCCCGAGTGTCCCCCACTCCCCCCGAAGTCGGCGGGCAGCGCCCCAGCGCGCCCGCCCACCGGCGGGACCTCCTCCGGCAGGGTCCACGGGTCCGCGCCCGCCGCGTCCCTCCCGGCGTTGTCACCCCGCGCCGCTAGTTCCTCCGGCGTCACCCACACCGGGCGTTGGTCGGGCACCTCGTTCCCCCCACGTCTGCGCTCGAGCGAGCCCCCGGCTCACCAGGGCTCGTCGAACTCCCCTGCCTTCGCCCCGGCGACGAAAGCGTCCCACTCGGACTCGGTGAACACCAGCACGGTGTCGTCCGGGCCGGTGTGCTTGCTGTTGCGCATGGCGATGTAGGTGTTGCCGTCGGTGTGCGGGACGAAGGCGATCTCGACGTACTCGCCGTCGGGGTCGGCGTCCGGGTCGGCGGCGCGCTGCCAGTCCGCGGTGCTGAGGTCCAAGCGGCCGCGGACCTCGGCCTTGTCGTCGTAGATGGGGGCGCTGTCCATCGGGCCTTCTCCACTGGGGTCTGGGGCGGGTCGTGTCGCTGCCGCGCCCGCCCGGTCGCGCTCAGTAGCGTACGCGGGTGACCTCCTACTACAGCCGGTACCTCCGCGGGGAGCACGTGGCGGTGTGGGGGGAACTGCACCGCCTCGGGCCCGTGCCGGACGAACTGCTCGAGGACGCGGCCGCGGTGGCCGAGGAGACGATGGATCGCGTGGCCCAGCACGTGTCGCGGGTGGCCGCGGCGCTGCCGGAGCTGGGGTGGGTCTCCTCCGACCGGCTCGTGCCGCCGCACCAGCCGCCCACCGAGGACGACAACGACGTGGTCGACACGCTGGTGGAGCGGATCGGCGGGCTGCCGCTGTCGGTGGAGGCCTGCCTGCGCCGGGTGGGCGAGGTGTGGTTCGCGGGCGACTGCGACCTGCTGTTCCTCACCTACCACCAGGAGCCGGTGCCGACGAGCGCACCGCCGGGCCCGGACTTCCCCGACCCGCTGTGCCTGCCCAGCTCCTACCAGGTCGCCTACGTCCTCGACGAGGAGATGGGCGGCGACGCGGGCCTGGGCCGGTTCCCCCTGGCCCCCGACGAGCTGCACAAGGCCAACGTCCCCGGCGGCACCCACGACATCGAGCTGCCGTCGCTGAGCGCGGACGCCGTGCTGCTCGGCGTGGCGGGCAAACCGGGCATCACCCTCGTGGAGTACCTCCGCGAGTCCATCGCCTGGGGCGGCTTCCCCGGCTACTCGTTCCAACCGGAACTGGCCCCCGAAGCCCTGATCACCCTGCGCGTCACCCCGGACTTCTGAGCCCCGCCCCGCCAACCACACCCCACCCACAAGACCTGCCTCGACCCAATCCTGGCCGCCCGTAGCTCCGTGGCCCCACGGGACAGGCCCCACTCAGCCACAAGCAAGGCCCCGCGACAACCACCCGTCGCGGGGCCTCACCAGTCAAGAACTCACGCGGTGTCAGTCAGCGGCCGGTCGACCCACGACATCAGCCCACGCAGCTTCTTCCCGGTCTCCTCGATCGGGTGCGCCTCTCCCTGCTCCTGCAACTTGCGGTAGTTGGCTCGCCCGTTCTCGTCCTCAGCCACCCACTCCCGCGCGAAGGTGCCGTCCTGGATCTCGCCCAGGATCTTCTTCATCTCCGCCTTCACCGCGGGCGTGATGACGCGCGGCCCGCGGGTGAGGTCGCCGTACTCGGCGGTGTCGGAGATGGAGTAGCGCTGGCGGGCGATGCCGCCCTCGTACATCAGGTCGACGATGAGCTTGAGCTCGTGCAGCACCTCGAAGTAGGCGATCTCCGGGGCGTAGCCCGCCTCGGTCAGCACCTCGAAACCGGTCTGCACCAGGGCGGACGCGCCGCCGCAGAGCACGGCCTGCTCGCCGAACAGGTCGGTCTCGGTCTCCTCGGTGAAGGTCGTCTTGATGACGCCCGCGCGCGCGCCACCGATGGCGGCCGCGTAGGACAGCGCCAGCGCCTGCGCGCCGCCGGTGGCGTCCTGGTGCACGGCGATGAGCGCCGGGACGCCCTTGCCGTCGACGAACTGGCGGCGCACGAGGTGGCCGGGGCCCTTCGGCGCGACCATGGCCACGTCCACGTTGGCCGGGGGCTTGATCAGGTCGTACCGGATGTTGAAACCGTGGCCGAAGAAGATGGCGTCGCCGTCTTTGAGGTTCGGCTCGATGTCGTCGGCGTAGATGAAGCGCTGCTTGGTGTCCGGCGCCAGGATCATGATCAGGTCGGCCTCGGCGGAGGCCTCGGCCGGGGTGAGCACGCGCAGGCCCTGCTCCTCGGCCTTGGCCTTGGACTTGGAGCCCTCGGGCAGGCCGATCCGGACGTCCACACCGGAGTCGCGCAGGCTCAGCGCGTGCGCGTGGCCCTGGCTGCCGTAGCCGATGACGGCGACCTTGCGACCCTGGATGATGCTCAGGTCGGCGTCGGAGTCGTAGAAGATCTCGACGGACATGGTGCTCTGTACTTCCCTTCGGTGGAACTACGTGGAAAAGCGGTTAGCGGACGGCGGTCGCGGTGATGCTGCGCGGGCCACGGCCGATGGCGACCATGCCCGACTGCACCATCTCGCGGACACCGTAGGGCTCGAGCATGCGCAGCAGCGCCTCGATCTTGTCCCGGTTGCCGGTGGCCTCGATGGTCAGCGCCTCCGGGGAGACGTCGACGACCTTGGCGCGGAAGAGCTGCACGGTCTCGAGGACCTGGCTGCGCACGGTGGCGTCGGCGCGGACCTTGACCAGCAGCAGCTCGCGCTGCACGGCCGCGGGCTGCTCCAGCTCCACGATCTTGATGACGTTGACGAGCTTGTTGAGCTGCTTGGTCACCTGCTCCAGCGGCAGCTCGTCGACCGCGACGACGATCGTCATGCGCGAGATCTCCGGGTTCTCGGTCAGGCCGACGGCCAGCGACTCGATGTTGAAGCCGCGCCGGGAGAACAGGCCTGCGACGCGGGCGAGGACGCCGGGCTTGTTCTCGACCAGGACGCTCAGGGTGTGGGTGGTCATGATCTCTTACACCTCGTCGAAGAGCGGGCGGATGCCGCGGGCGGCCATGATCTCGGAATTGCCGGTCCCGGCCGCGACCATCGGCCACACCTGGGCGTCCGCGCCGACGACGAAGTCGATGACGACCGGGCGGTCGTTGATCTCCATCGCGCGCTGGATGACCGAGTCGACGTCCTCCTTGGTCTCGCAGCGCAGGCCCGCGCAGCCCAGCGCCTCGGCCAGCAGCGTGAAGTCCGGGATGCGGTGCTTGTGCGTGCCGAGGTCGGTCTGGGAGTAGCGCTCCGAGTAGAACAGGTTCTGCCACTGGCGGACCATGCCCAGGTTGCCGTTGTTGATGACCGCGACCTTGATCGGCGCGCCCTCGATCGCGCAGGTGGCCAGCTCCTGGTTGGTCATCTGGAAGCAGCCGTCGCCGTCGATGGCCCACACCACCGCCTCCGGGCGGCCGAACTTGGCGCCCATCGCGGCGGGGACGGCGTAGCCCATGGTGCCCAGGCCGCCGGAGTTGAGCCAGGTGCGCGGGTTCTCGTAGCGGACGTGCTGGGCCGCCCACATCTGGTGCTGGCCGACCCCGGCGGTGTAGACCGCCTCCGGGCCCGCGATGGCGCCGATGCGCTCGATGACGTACTGCGGCGACAGGGTGCCGTCGTCGGGCCACTCGTAGCCCAGCGGGAAGGTCCGGCGCCACTCGTCGAGGGTGGCCCACCAGGGCGCCAGGTCCGCGGCGGGCTCGGCCTCGGCCTGCACGGCGGCGATCAGCTCGGTGATGATCTCCTTGCAGTCGCCCACGATCGGCACGTCGGCGCGGCGGTTCTTGGAGATCTCGGCCGGGTCGATGTCGGCGTGCACGACCTGCGCGTCCGGGGCGAAGCTGCTCAGCGTGCCGGTGACCCGGTCGTCGAAGCGGGCGCCGAGGGCGATCAGCAGGTCCGAGCGCTGCATGGCGCCGACCGCGGGGACGGTGCCGTGCATGCCGGGCATGCCCAGGTTCTGCTTGTGCGAGTCGGGGAACGCCCCGCGCGCCATCAGCGTGGTGACGACCGGGATGCCGGTCAGCTCGGCCAGCGCCAGCAGCTCCGCCGACGCGTCCGCCTTGATCACGCCGCCGCCGACGTAGAGCACCGGGCGCTTGGCGGCGCGGATGAGCTTGGCGGCCTCGCGGACCTGCTTGCCGTGCGGGCGCGTGGTCGGGCGGTACCCGGGCAGGCGCAGCTCCGGCGGCCAGGTGAAGGAGGTGGTCTCCTGCAGCACGTCCTTGGGGATGTCGACCAGGACCGGGCCGGGGCGGCCGGTCTTGGCCAGGTGGAACGCCTCGGCGATCGTGCGCGGGATGTCGATCGGGTCGGTGACCAGGAAGTTGTGCTTGGTGACCGGCATCGTGATGCCGCAGATGTCGGCTTCCTGGAAGGCGTCGGTGCCGATCAGCGCCCGGCTCTGCTGGCCGGTGATGGCCACGACCGGGACCGAGTCCATGTTGGCGTCGGCCAGCGGGGTGACCAGGTTCGTCGCGCCGGGGCCCGAGGTGGCCATGCACACGCCGACCTTGCCGGTGGCCTGGGCGTAGCCGGTGGCCGCGTGGCCCGCGCCCTGCTCGTGGCGGACCAGGACGTGGCGGACCTTGGTCGAGTCCAGCAGCGGGTCGTAGGCGGGGAGGATGGTGCCGCCGGGGATGCCGAAGACGACCTCCGCCCCGACCGCCTCGAGCGAGCGGACGAGCGACTGCGCGCCGGTCACCCGCACCGGCGTGCCGGTGGGCGGGGTGGGCTTGGGGCGGGGGGCGTGCGCGGTGGCGGGGTTCGCCGCGGCCGTCGGCCGGGGTGTTGCGCTGGTCATCGGGCTGCCTCGTGGGTCGTCGGTCGCTGGTGTCGGACGCGGGTGGCTTCTGGCTCAGGGCACGAAAAAACCCCCGCCGACCACGATGGGTCGCACGAGGGTCGCGCGTTCGGTGCGGGCTGGTCTTCCGTCAGCAGCGAACGCGCGGCGGAAGTACGAGGGTGAGCTGGGCGGGCACGAGGGCGACGGTAGTTCGTTCGCAGTGGAGCGTCAACTCTGCGGGACGCCCATCCCGGATCTTGGACCCGTCCGTGGGACCCGGGGGCGAGTGGCGGGGGCCACGGGTGCACCATCTTGGGGTGGCTGATCAGCAGGTCCCGACCCGTCTCGTGTTCCGCGTCCCCGGCGTGGCGGTGCTCGCCGCGCTGCTGCTGGCGATCTGCGCCACACCGGTCGCGTTCGGCGCGCCGTTCCTGTGGCTGGTCTACCTGGTCCCGCTGGCCATCATCGTCTGGGTGATCTGGGTGCGGACCGTGGCCGACGCCGACGGGCTCACCGTCCGCGGCCTGCGCGGGTCGCGGCGGATCGCCTGGTCGGAGCTGGCCGGGCTGCGGCTGACCGGCAAGGGCACGGTGCTCGCCGTGCTCGCCGCCGACTCCGACCCCCGGCCCGAGGTCGCCCTCCCGCACGTGCGCACCAGGCACGTGCCCGCGCTGTCGGTCATCAGCCGGGGCCTGGTCCCGGACCCGACCGAGGGCGGGGAGCGGCCGGTGACCCCGGCTGCGGAGTCGGAAACCGCCGGGGAACCGCAGGTCGGGGCCGAGTCGGGCGACCCGGCGGCCAAGCCGGAGTAGCCTGGGGGCACCGCTCCCCGCCGGACGACTCCCGGGCGAACCACCACACCCCCCGGACGCCGTCCTCCCGAGCCGTCACCGAGTCATCGAAAAGATCCTGGAGGAGCCGTGCCAGCGCTGCGCTCCCGCACCACCACCCACGGCCGCAACGCCGCCGGAGCAAGGTCCCTGTGGCGTGCCACGGGCATGACCGACAGCGACTTCGGCAAGCCCATCGTGGCCATCGCCAACTCCTACACCCAGTTCGTCCCAGGTCACGTGCACCTGCGCGACCTCGGCGACATCGTGGCCGAGGGCGTGCGCGCGGCGGGCGGTGTGCCGCGCGAGTTCCACACCATCGCCGTGGACGACGGCATCGCGATGGGCCACAGCGGCATGCTCTACTCGCTGCCCTCGCGCGAGGTCATCGCCGACGCGGTGGAGTACATGGCCAACGCCCACCAGGCGGACGCCCTGGTGTGCATCTCCAACTGCGACAAGATCACCCCGGGGATGCTCAACGCCGCGCTGCGGCTCAACATCCCGGTCGTGTTCGTCTCCGGCGGGCCGATGGAGGCGGGCAAGGCGGTCGTCGTCGGCGACGTCGCGCACCCCTCGTCCGACCTGATCACGACCATCTCCGCCTCGGCCAACGCCGAGGTCGACGAGGCGGGCCTGCGGTCGGTCGAGATCTCCGCCTGCCCCACCTGCGGGTCCTGCTCGGGCATGTTCACCGCGAACTCGATGAACTGCCTCACCGAGGCGCTGGGCCTGGCGCTGCCGGGCAACGGCTCGACCCTGGCCACCCACGCCGCCCGCCGGGCGCTGTTCGAGCAGGCCGGGTCGACCGTGGTCGAGCTGTGCAAGCGCTGGTACGAGCAGGACGACGAGACCGCGCTGCCGCGCACCATCGCCAACCGCAAGGCGTTCGAGAACGCGATGGCGCTGGACATGGCCATGGGCGGGTCGACGAACACCGTGCTGCACATCCTCGCCGCCGCGCAGGAGGGCGAGGTCGACTTCACCCTGGCCGACATCGACGCGATCTCGCGCCGGGTGCCGTGCCTGTCGAAGGTCTCGCCGAACTCCGACTACCACATGGAGGACGTGCACCGGGCCGGTGGCATCCCCGCCATCCTGGGCGAGCTGTGGCGCGGCGGGCTGCTGCACACCGACGTCACCTCCGTGCACACCCCGACGCTGGAGCAGTGGCTCACCGAGTGGGACATCCGCTCGGCGAACCCGTCGGAGAAGGCCGTCGAGCTGTTCCACGCCGCCCCCGGCGGCGTGCGGACCACCGAGGCGTTCTCCACCAACAACCGCTGGTCGTCGCTGGACACCGACGCCGCCAACGGCTGCATCCACGACGTCGAGCACGCGCACACCGCCGACGGCGGGCTCGCGGTCCTGCACGGCAACCTGGCCGAGCGCGGCGCGGTGATCAAGTCCGCGGGCATCGACGAGGAGCTGTTCACCTTCGAGGGCCCGGCGCGGGTGGTGGAGAGCCAGGAGGAGGCGGTCAGCGTCATCCTCAACAAGGTCATCCAGCCCGGCGACGTGCTCGTGGTGCGCTACGAGGGCCCCGCGGGCGGGCCGGGCATGCAGGAGATGCTGCACCCGACCGCCTACCTCAAGGGCACCGGCCTGGGCAAGAAGTGCGCGCTGATCACCGACGGCCGCTTCTCCGGCGGCTCCTCGGGCCTGTCGATCGGCCACGTCTCCCCGGAGGCGGCGGGCGGCGGCGCCATCGGCCTGGTGCACAACGGCGACCGCATCCGGATCAACGTGCACACCCGGGAGCTGGAACTGCTGGTCGAGGCGAGCGTGCTGGCCGAGCGGCGGGCCAAGATGGACGCCAGCGAGCACCCGTGGCAGCCCGTCGACCGCGACCGCCCGGTGACCAAGGCGCTGCAGGCCTACGCCCGGATGGCCACCGACGCCTCCACCGGGGCCGTGCGCGACCCGAGCAAGTGACGAACGGCGAAGGGGCCGCACCGATGTCGGTGCGGCCCCTTCGCCGTGTCCGTGGGGTTCAGCGCGACACCATTCAGCGCAACACCAGGAGTGTCACCACGGAAAGGCCCGCGGCGATGAGCAAGAACACGAAGCCGAAGGGCAGTGGTTTGCGGCACCACGGGGTGTTCTTGTCGATGGAGATGCGGCCCGCCCCGGTGAACAGCAGCGCGAACGCGGCCGCCGCGAAGACCACCTCCTTCTCCACACCGCCCGCGAACGCGCCGAAGTCGATGTTCACGTAGATGGCGTTGGCCATCACCCCGAGCACGCCCGCGGCCGCGGCCGGGGTGAACAGGCCCACGACCAGCAGCGCGCCCGCGCCCAGCTCGGTGATGCCGGTGACCCAGGCCAGCAGGGTCGGCCGGGTGAAGCCGTACCCGCCGAGCGCGTCGGCGAACCCGCTGATGCCGGGGCCGCCGAGCAGGCCGAAGACCTTCTGCAGCCCGTGCGCGACGAACAGCGCGCCGACGGTGACCCGCAGGACGAGCAGCCCCAGGTCCAGGCCCGCGTTCCACTGGTGCGGCGTCCGCCGGGGCGCTGGGTCGGCGTACGAGCCGCCGTCGTCGTGGCCCTCGCCCGCCCCGGGGGCGGCGAAGGCGGTCGTCGGGCCCGTGTCGTAGGCCACCGTGTCGTAGCCGTTCCCGGCGGTCTTGGCCGCGTCCGAGGAGCGGTGGAAATCATCGGTGCTCACCTGGCGGACACTAAACGATGCCGGAGCCCACCGCCGACCAATGACCCGATTACCCCCACCCCGATGATTCCTCGTCTTCCGATGGCGTGACCACCGCCAGGTGCCCAACGCCGCTTCCTGGATGAGGATTCCCTCATCCAGGAAGCGGCCGGTCTTCACACTCGGACAGCATCGTCGCAGGCATGACCGTCCCGCACACCCGTGCCATCGCGCTCCTGCTCGGCTTCTCCGCCCTGCTCAGCCTGGCGAGCATGGCCGTGCCCGCCCTGACCGACCACCCGCTCACCACCGGGCGCGGCGAGATCCGGCTCTACCTCGACGTGCTGGAGGAGTCGAACCTGCCGACGTGGTGGAGCACAGCGCTGCTGGTCGGCACCGCGCTCGCGTTCGCCGGGGTGGGGGTGCTCGCCCGCGCCGACGGCCGCCCGGGCGCGTGGACGTGGTGGGCGGCCGCCGGGGTGCTGGCCCTGCTGTCGCTGGACGACCACACCTCGCTGCACGAGCGCCTGGACACCGTGGGCAGGCGGTTCGTCGAGTTCGACTCGTTCCCGTTCTACTGGGTGGTGCCCGGCGCCCTGGCGGGTCTGGCCGTCGCCGGGGCCATGCTGCTGCTGGCCGCGCGGCTGCGCGGTCCGGCCCGCCGGTGCCTGGTGGCCGGGCTCGCCCTGCTGCTCACCGCCGCCCTGGGCATGGAACTCGTGCAGGGCCTGCTGCTGGCCGACGGCGAGACCGGGCCCCGCTACGTGCTGACCTACCACGCCGAGGAGCTGGCCGAGAACGTCGGCGTGCTGCTCATGCTGGCCGCGGCGGTGCTGTCGGTGCGCACCGAACGAGCCGGTGGCGGCTTCGCCCTGCGCTACACCGGCACACCGGTGGCGCGGCGAGAATCGGAGTCGGTCCCGCCGCGCCACGAGCGACCGACCAACCTTGATCCACAACAGGCTCTTGGTCGCATCGACCCGACTCGCGCAGGCAGGCGCTAGCCACCGCGGTCTGAACGTCGCCCCGCCGTCAAAATGTGGGATGCTGAGACCATGAATACCGCCGAGAGTGACGCTCAAAGCAGTATCACCGGCTCGACGTTCGCCATTCTCGGCGGCATCCTGGGGGTCTTGTTTTCGGTAGTTCTGACCTTTTCTTACCCATTGGCCGCACCATTGGTCGCCCTGGTCTCCGTCGTCTGTTCAGTATTCGGCTATCGTCGGAGCAAGAACGTGGTATGGCTGATCCTGGCCATCATCGGTACACTTTCGTTCGTCGGCGCGCTCGCCATAGACTTGGGGCTGCTCGTCGCTGACAGTACGACGACAACCACCGATGGCCCCATTCCGACCAATCGATGACATGATCACCATTCGGCATTCCCGCCGCGTTTCGGGAATGCCGAATGAGCTTCGTCGCTTGATCGACGCGCCCGAG
Organism: Actinokineospora pegani; assembly: GCF_009745975.1. GTDB lineage: Bacteria > Actinomycetota > Actinomycetes > Mycobacteriales > Pseudonocardiaceae > Actinokineospora > Actinokineospora pegani. The sequence continues at coordinate 10,792 of NZ_WHOL01000033.1, forward strand.
CGCCAACCATGCGCGAGGTCGTCAGTAATCGCCCCGGACGAGGTTCAGCGGCTGCTCGCCCGCGGCGAATCGCGCGATCTCCCCCGCCGCCACCGCCCAGGCCCGCTCGTGGTGCCCGAGCGCGCTGCCCGCCACGTGCGGGGTGAGCAGCAGGCCCGGCGCCGACCACAGCGGGTGCCCGGCGGGCAGCGGCTCGGGGTCGGTCACGTCGAGCGCGGCCCGCAGCCGGCCCGAGGTCAGCTCGGCCAGCAGCGCCCCGGTGTCGACGACCGGGCCGCGGGCGAGGTTGACCAGCACCGCCCCGTCGGGCATCCGGGCGAGGAATTCGGCGTCGACCATGCCCCGGGTGGCGCGGGTGTGCGGCACCACCAGCACCACGGCGTCGTGCTCGGGCAGCAGGGCGGGCAGCTCGGACAGCGCGCGCACGCCCGGCCTGGCCGTGGTGGCCACCAGCGTGGTGTGGGCGTCGAAGGCGGTCAGCCGCCGTTCGAGCTGGCGGCCGAGGTCGCCCGCCCCGACGACGAGCACCCGCTTGCCCTGCAGCGTGTCGGTGACGTGCGGGGCCCACCGGCCCGCGCGCTGGTCCCCGGCGTAGCCGACGAACTCCCGGTAGACCGCCAGCAGCGCCCCCACGGCCCACTCGGCCGAGCTGCCGCCGTGCGCGCCCCGGCAGGTGGACAGCAGCACGTCCCCGGGCAGCTCGCCGATCCACGTCTCGGCGCCCGCCGTGAGCAGTTGCACGAGCCGCAGCCGGGGCATGGCGGACAGGTGGGCGGCCTGGGCCGCGCCGAGGAATCCCGGCACGAGCACCTCGGCGCTGTCCGCCTCCGGTGGCGGGGTCTCGAGCGAGTCGTAGCGGACCGCCCGCACCCCCGGCAGCGGCTCGAGCGCGGCCAGCCCGTGGTCGTCGGGCACCAGAACGGTGATTGTCACAGCACACACACTATGTGCGCGCCGGATGCGGCACACTTGGCCACCGTGCGCGAACACCCCGTCGAGTCCGCAGACGGCACACAGGTCTTGGGCTGGCACACCGATGCCGAGGGGCCGGTCGTGCTGCTCTGCCCCGGGCTGGGCACGATGCCCGAGGCCTGGCCCGCGCTGCTGCTGCCGGAGTCCGGTGTGCGGGTGCTGAGCTGGTACCACCGCGGCACCCTGGGCTCCCCGCGCCCGGTCGACGAGAGCCGCGTCGCCCTGGCCGACCACGTCGCCGACGCCGTCGCCGTGCTCGACGCGGCCGGGGTCGAGCGGTGCGTGGTCATGGGCTGGTCGATGGGGGTGATGGTCGCCGCGGAGCTGGCCGCGCTGCACCCCGACCGGGTGTCCGGGCTGCTGCTGGCCGCGGGGGTGCCCGGCGACCTGTTCGGCGCGATGCTCGGCGTGGCTGGGGCGCCCCGGGCGGTGGGGCGGCGGCTGGGGGTGCTGACCGCGCGCACGGTGCGGGCGTTCAGCCCGGTGGTCGACGCCGTACTGCACCGGGTGCCGGTGAACCGGGTGACGGCGACGCTGATGCAGCACAGCGGGTTCATGCTGCCCGGCGGGACCGACGCCGACGAGGTGGCCAAGGCCGTGCGCCGCTTCCTCGGGCACGACTCGGGGTGGTACGCCACCCTCGCCCTGGCGCTGGCCGACGTGCCGCGGCGCGAGCTGACCGGCGTGGGCGTGCCGGTGACGGCGCTGGCGGGCAAGTACGACGTCCTGGCCGACCCCAAGCAACTGGTGGAGTCGGTGTCCGGCCTGCCGCACGCGCGCACCCGGGTGGTGCCCACGAGCCACTTCATGCCGCTGGAGGCGCCCGAGGTGATCGTCGAGGAGCTGCGGGCGCTGGTGCGCCGGGTCGAGGCGGTGGAGCGGGCGCGCGGGGCCTCGCTCACCGGAGGTTCACGACCGCGGGCCTAGGGTCGGTGACCATGTCCGGTATGCCGCGCGGGAACCGCGTGCTCGCGGCCCCGCTCGCGGCGGCGGCCCTGCTGCTGTCCTCGTGCGCCACCATCGACGACCAGCCCGCCGCGGCCGACTGGTCCGCGGCGCCGTCGCTCACCCCGCAGGAGCCCCCCGCCCCCGACGACCCGCGCGGCCTCGGCCCGGGCGGTGGCGGCGACACCGCCCCGAGCACCTCGGTCCCGCCCCCGGACGGCTGCAAGGACTTCCACCCCGCCGTCCTGGGCACGTGCCTGGACTCGCTGGTGGCGGTGGCCGCGCTGCCCGGCGACGGCGCCGCGCCCGCCGCGTTCGTCGGCGAGCGCGCCACCGGCCGGGTGCTGCTGGTCCGCAAGGGCGCCGAGCCCGCCGTGTACGCCACCATCCCGGTCGACAGCACCGGCGACGGCGGCCTGACCGGCCTGGCCCTGTCGCCCAACTACGCCGAGGACCAGTTGGTCTACGCCTACATCACCACCCCCACCGACAACCGCGTGGTGCGCATCGCCCCCGGCGACACGCCCAAGCCGGTCCTGGCGGGCATCCCCCGCGGCGCCACCGGCAACCGGGGCGCCCTCGCCGCCGACCACCGCGGCGCCCTGCTCGTGGCCACCGGCACCGCGGGCGACCCCGCCGCCGCCAACGACCCCGGCTCCCTCAGCGGCAAGGTCCTCCGCATCAACGGCGACGGCCTCCCCGCAGCCGACAACGCCGACCCCGCCAGCCGCGTCCTCGCCACCGGCCTGGTGTCCCCCGCAGGCCTGTGCGCCTCCCTGGACGGCCGCCAGACCTGGGTCACCGACCGCACCCCCGCCGCCGACGTCATCTACAGGGTCGAAGCAGGCAAACCCCTGGCCGTCCCCGCCTGGAAGTGGCCCGACCGCCCCGGCGCCGCGGGCTGCGTGGCGACCGGCCAAGCCCTCTGGATCTCCATGTCCACAGCGGGCCACCTGCAGAACATCCCCCAGGCGGAGGACGGCAGCTTCTCCGGCACCCCCTCCATCAGCATGGACGACCCGGAAGAGGGCTTCGGCCGCATCGACGGCATGGACATCCTGAGCCCCCAACTGGCAGTGGGCGGCACAGTCAACAAAACCCCAGGCGCAACCCCCGCCTCCAGCGACGACCGAGCCCTCCTCATCGTCGTCGAGCCCAACCAGGGCGGCGGCGGCGTGGACTAGCCAGTCCCCCGATCACCCACCCGAGTCTCCCAGCGCCATCCCCGCCAAAGGCTGGATCGGGTGGTTCTGCGTGGTTGGGGGAGGCGATCATGTGCAAGCCTCGGAAGGGCGTGAGGGTGCCCTTCCCCTCACTTTTGACCCTCACGCACATGATCGCCGTAGGGGTCCCCGGCCACACAGAACCACCCGATCCAGCACCCCCGCACAGCACAAGGGCCGGCCCCCCAACCCACAGGGAACCGGCCCCAGCACCCTCAAGCGTTGACGCGTTCCAGGATCAACTCGCGAACCCGCTTGGCATCCGCCTGCCCCTTGGTCGCCTTCATCACCGCACCCACGATGGCGCCGGCAGCGGCAACCTTCCCGTCACGGATCTTCGCCGCCACGTCGGGCTGGCCTGCGAGAGCCTCATCCACAGCCACGAGCAGCGCCGAATCATCCGACACCACCTTCAGACCCCGAGACTCGATGACCTGCTCCGGGTCGCCCTCACCCTCGAGCACCCCGTCGACCACGGACCGGGCGAGCTTGTTGGTCAGGGTCCCCGCAGCGACCAGCCCGATGACAGAAGCCACCTGAGCAGGCGAGATCGGCAGGTCACCCAGCTCCACCCCCCGGCTGTTCGCAGCCTGGGACAGGTACGACACCCACCAGGAACGAGCCTCCCCCGACGGAGCCCCAGCAGCCACGGTCGCCGCCACCAGGTCGATGGCGCCCGCGTTGTCCAGGTCGCGCAACTCCAGGTCGGACAGCCCCCAATCGGCCTGCACCCGCTTGCGCCGCTCCTCCGGGGGCTCCGGCAGGGTGCCGCGCAGCTCCTCGACCCACTCCCGCGACGGGGCGATGGGGACCAGGTCGGGCTCCGGGAAGTACCGGTAGTCCTCCGAGGTCTCCTTCGCCCGCCCCGGGCGGGTCGTGCCGGAGACCTCCTCGAAGTGGCGGGTCTCCTGGCGGATCGAGCCGCCGGTGGCCAGCACGCCCGCCTGCCGGGACATCTCGTGGCGGACGGCGCGCTCGACGCTGCGCAGCGAGTTGACGTTCTTGGTCTCGGTGCGGGTGCCGAACTCGGTGGCGCCCTTGGGCATCAGCGAGACGTTGGCGTCGCAGCGCAGTGAGCCCTGGTCCATCCGCACGTCGGAGACGTCCAGCGCCTTGAGCAGCTCGCGCAGGGTGCGCACGTAGGCGCGGGCGACCTCGGGGGCGCGCGCGCCGGTGCCCTCGATCGTCCTGGTGACGATCTCGACCAGCGGCACGCCCGCCCGGTTGAAGTCCAGCAGCGAGTGGCTCGCGCCGTGGATGCGCCCGGTGGCGCCGCCCACGTGCAGGGACTTGCCGGTGTCCTCCTCCATGTGCGCGCGCTCGATCTCCACGCGCACGACCTCGCCGTCGTCGAGGGTCACGTCGAGCCAGCCGTTGAAGGCGATCGGCTCGTCGTACTGCGAGGTCTGGAAGTTCTTGGGCATGTCCGGGTAGAAGTAGTTCTTCCGCGCGAACCGGCACCACTCGGCGATCTCGCAGTTGAGCGCCAGGCCAATCCGGATCGCCGACTCCACCGCCGTGCCGTTGACCGCGGGCAGCGCGCCCGGCAGGCCGAGGCACACCGGGCACACCTGGGTGTTGGGCTCCCCGCCGAAGGTGGTGGGGCAGCCGCAGAACATCTTGGTGTTGGTCGACAGCTCGACGTGGACCTCCAGGCCCAGCACCGGGTCGTAGGTGGCGACGACCTCGTCGAAGTCGACCAGCTCCGCCACAGCGGTCACTTGTCCCCCCGCAGCGAGCGCACCGCGATCAGGATGGCGGTCAGCGCGACGAGCGCGCTGCCGAGGGCGTTGACCAGGGCGAGCTTGTCGTTGTCCGCCCTGGCGGTGCGCAGACCGCTGATGGCGCTGGTGGCCGAGGCCGCCGCGCCGAGCAGACCGAAAACGCCCTTGTTCTTCTTCGAGCTACCCATCAGTGCGAGACCTCCAGTTCGGGAACACGGTGGATGAGCGAGCCGCCCTGCGCGGCGTCGCGGGCGGCCTCGTAGGCCGCCGCGACCTTGTAGCCGCGGTGGTCCTGCAAGGCCGGGGAGAAGATCTGCAGGCCGACCGGCAGCCCGTCGCTGAGTCCACTGGGGACGCTGATGGCGGCGTTGCCCGCCATGTTCGACGGGATGGTGCACAGGTCGACCTGGTACATCGCCACCGGGTCGTCGACCTTCTCGCCGATGCGGAAGGCGGTGACCGGGCTGGTGGGGCTGACCAGGACGTCGGCCTGGCCGAACGCGGCGTCGAAGTCGCGGCTGACCAGGGTGCGGACCTTCTGCGCCGAGCCGTAGTAGGCGTCGTAGTAGCCCGCGGACAGCGCGTAGGTGCCGACGATGATGCGCCGCTTGACCTCCGGGCCGAACCCGGCCTCACGGGTCAGCGACATGACCTCCTCGGCGCTGTGCGCGCCGTCGTCGCCGACGCGCAGGCCGTAGCGCATCGCGTCGAACCGGGCCAGGTTGGACGAGGCCTCGCTCGGCGCGATCAGGTAGTAGGCGGCCAGCGCCAGGTCGAAGCTGGGGCAGGAGACCTCCACGACCTCCGCGCCCAGGTCGCGCAACTGCCGCACGGCCGCCTCGAAGGAGGCCAGCACGCCCGGCTGGTGGCCCTCGCCGACCAGCTCGCGCACCACGCCGACCCGGACCCCGGACAGGTCGCCCCTGGCGCCCTCCCGGGCGGCGGCGACCACGGGCGCCACGGGGGTGTCCACGGAGGTGGCGTCCATCGGGTCGTGGCCCGCGATGACCTCGTGCAGCAGCGCCGCGTCCAGCACGGTGCGCGCGCACGGGCCCGCCTGGTCGAACGACGAGGCGTAGGCGACCAGGCCGTAGCGGGACACGGTGCCGTAGGTGGGCTTGACGCCGACGGTGCCGGTCATCGCGCCGGGCTGGCGGATGGAGCCGCCGGTGTCGGTGCCGATGGCCAGCGGCGCCTCGAACGCGGCCAGCGCCGCGGCGGACCCGCCGCCGGAGCCGCCGGGGATGCGGTCGAGGTCCCACGGGTTGCGGGTGGGCCCGTAGGCGGAGTTCTCGGTGGACGAGCCCATGGCGAACTCGTCCATGTTCGTCTTGCCGAGAATGACGGTCCCGGCCTCGAGCAGCTTGCGGGTCACCGTCGCGTCGTACGGCGGGATCCAGCCCTCGAGCAGCTTGGAGCCGCAGGTCGTCGGCGAGCCCTGGGTGGCCAGGACGTCCTTGACCGCGACCGGCACGCCCGCCAGCGGCGAGACGGGGGCGCGGCCCGCGGCCACCTCCTCGTCGACGGCCTTGGCCGCCTGCAGCGCGCGCTCGGCGTCGACGTACAGGAAGGCGTGCACCGCCGGGTCGACCGCGGCGATGCGGTCCAGGTGGGCCTGGGTGGCCTCGACCGAGGACACCTCGCCCGAGTGGATCTTGGCGGCCAGCTCGGCCGCGGTGAGGCGGATCAGGTCGGTCACGCTTCCTCCCCCAGGATGCGGGGCACGCGGAAGCGGCCCTCCTCCGCGGCAGGGGCCGCGGCGAGCGCCTGCTGCTGGACCAGGCCGGGGCTGACCAGGTCGCGCCGGAACACGTTCGTCAGCCCGACCGCGTGCGACATCGGCGGGATGTCCTGGTCGGCCACCTGGCTGACCTTCGCGACCGCCTGCACGATCCTCTCGAGCTGCCCGGCGAACAGGTCAAGCTCCTCTTCGGTGACGGCCAACCGGGCCAGTGTGGCGAGGTGCGCTACCTCGTCGCGGGAGATGCTGGGCACTCGACGAACCCCCGGGGTTGTCTGCGTTCGGTCCTAGACTGACCACGCGAGTCTATTCCCGGGCCCGAGCCCGCCCGAACGGGCTTGTTACCAGGGCCCCGGGGTGCTAGACCGGGTGGCGAAGCCGTGACCCCCGGGCGGCCGGGCACCGACCGGCCGCGGGCTACGTGGTCTGCGACAATCGGCGGTCGGCGTAGGGCGTGGGCGGCAGGGTTCCGCGCACCGAGCTTGGTAGCGGGAGGCGTTCGCCTTGTCGTTCCTGATCCGGGTCCAGCTCCCGGACAGCCCAGGCGCCCTGGGTGCGGTCGCGACCGCCCTGGGCGCCATCGGCGCCGACATCCTCAGTGTCGACGTCGTCGAACGGGTCGGCGGCACCGCCATCGACGACCTGGTGGTGGAGCTGCCCGGCGGCAGGCTCCCCGACGTCCTGATCACCGCCGCCGAGTCCGTGGAGGGCGTCGAGGTGGACGCCGTGCGCCCGTACGCGGGCGTGCTCGACACCCACCGGGAGCTGGAGCTGGTGGAGGAGGTCGCGGCCGACCCCAAGCACGGCCTGGAGGTCTTCACCGAGGGCGTCCCCAAGATCGTCCGCGCGGGCTGGGCCTTGGTGGTCGGCGCCGAGGGCGCCGAGTGCACCCGGTTAGCGGCCTCGACGGCGGCACCGACCATTCAGCGGCTCGACCTGCCGTGGATGCCGTTGGCCCGGGCCACGGTGCTCGACGGGGAGGAGGGGTGGGTGCCTGCGACGTGGCGGGAGCTGGGGACGGAGCTGGCGGCCACGCCGCTGGGGAAGCCGGACCGGGTGTTGCTGGTGGGGCGGCCCGGGGGTCCGATGTTCCGGGCGGCTGAGGTGGCTCGGTTGGCGCACCTGGCGGGGATCGTGGCTGTGGTGCTGCCGGATTGAGTCTTGATGAGCCGGGTTCGTTGTCCTGGCGGCTCGTCGGGGCGGGCACGCCGCTTCAGGAGAAGGGCCAGGGCAGACCTCGGACCCTGGCCCCCACCCAGGTCTCCCAGCGCCATCCCCCGCCGAAGGCTCAACTAGCCCCCGCCTGACACCTCCACTCACCCCTCAGCGGACCCATCACCAACAGTGGCCACCGCCGTAGCGGCCTCGGGTCCCTGGGCGAGCAGGACGCGGAAGCCGTCCTCGTCCAAGACCGGGACCTTGAGCGAGACCGCCTTGTCGTGCTTGGTGCCGGGGGCTTCGCCGACGACGACGTACGCGGTCTTCTTGGACACCGAGCCGGACGCCTTGCCGCCGCGGGCGATGATGGCCTCCTTGGCCTCGTCGCGGGAGAAGCCGTCCAGGCTGCCGGTCACCACGATCGACAGGCCCTCCAGGGTGCGCGGCAGGGCGTCGTCGGTCTCCTCGGCCAGCCGGACCCCAGCAGCCCGCCACTTCTGCACGACCTCGCGGTGCCAGTCGACGGCGAACCAGTCGCGGACCGAGGCCGCGATGATCGGCCCGCAGCCCTCGGCGTCGGCCAGTTGCTGCTCGGTGGCCTCGGCGATGGCGTCGACCGAGCCGAACTCGCGGGCCAGGGCGCGGGCCGCGGTGGGGCCGACGTGCCGGATCGACAGGGCCACCAGGACCTTCCACAGCGGACGGTCCTTGGCCGCGTCGAGGTTGGCCGCCAGCTTGCGGCCGTTGGCCGACAGCTCGCCCGCCTTGGTCCGGAACAGCTCGACCCGCGACAGGGCCTGCTCGTCGAGGGAGAACACGTCGCCCTCGTCGGTGACCACCCCGGAGGACAGCAGCGCGGCGGCGGCCTCCCAGCCGAGCACCTCGATGTCGAAGGCGCCGCGCCCGGCCAGGTGGAAGATGCGCTCGCGGAGCTGCGCGGGGCAGGACCGGGCGTTCGGGCAGCGGATGTCGACGTCGCCCTCCTTCTGGTGGCGCAGCTCGGTGCCGCACTCGGGGCACTCGGTGGGCATGACGAAGGCGCGCGCGTCGTCGGGGCGGGCGTCGACGACCGGGCCGAGCACCTCGGGGATGACGTCGCCCGCCTTGCGGATGACCACCCGGTCGCCGATGAGCACGCCCTTGCGCGCCACCTCGGAGGCGTTGTGCAGGGTGGCCATCTCCACTGTGGAGCCCGCGACCTTGACCGGGGTCATCACCGCGTACGGGGTGACCCGGCCGGTGCGCCCGACGTTGACCCGGATGTCGAGCAGCGTGGTGGTGGCCTCCTCCGGCGGGTACTTGAACGCGATCGCCCACCGCGGCGCCCGCGACGTCGACCCGAGCCGCCGTTGCAGCGACACCTCGTCGACCTTGACCACCACGCCGTCGATCTCGTGCTCGGCGTCGTGGCGGTGCTCGCCCCAGTAGCGGATGTGCTCGGCGAGTCCGCCGGGGTCGTCGAGGACCACGGTGTGCTGGGAGACCGGCAGCCCCCACGCCGCCAGCGCGCGGTAGGACTCGGACTGGGTGGCGGGCTCGAACCCAGCGCGCCTGCCCAGGCCGTGGCAGATCATCCGCAGCGGCCGGGACGCGGTGACCTTGGGGTCCTTCTGCCGCAGCGACCCGGCGGCGGTGTTGCGCGGGTTGGCGAACGGCGGCTTGCCCGCCTCGACGAGCTTGGCGTTGAGCTCGGTGAAGTCCTCCACCCGGAGGAACACCTCGCCGCGGACCTCGACCAGCTCCGGCACCGGGAACTCGTCGGTGCCGGTGAGCCGCTCCGGCACGTCGCGCAGGGTGCGCACGTTCAGCGTGACGTCCTCGCCGGTGCGACCGTCGCCCCTGGTCAGCGCCGTGACCAGGCGGCCGTCGCGGTAGAGCAGGTTGATGGCCAGCCCGTCGATCTTGAGCTCGCACAGGTAGTGCGCGCCCGTGCCCGCCTCGCGCTCGACCCGGTCGACCCAGGAGCCGAGCTCGTCGACGTCGAAGGCGTTGTCCAGGCTCATCATGCGCTCGAGGTGGTCGACGGCGGCGAACTCGGTGGAGAACGTGCCGCCGACGCGCTGGGTGGGCGAGTCGGGGGTGACCAGGCCGGGGTGCTCGGCCTCGACGGCCGCCAGCTCGCGCAGCAGCGCGTCGAACTCGCCGTCGGAGACGGTCGGCGAGTCGCGCACGTAGTAGGCGAACTGGTGCCCGAGGAGTTCCTCGGACAGGGCCGCGTGGTGCTCGCGCACGTCGGCGGGCACGTCCTCGACGCCCTCGGCGGCGGCTCCACCCGGGTTCTCCCGCGGCAGGTCCTGGTCAGCGGTGGTCACGAAGTGAGCGTATCGACTCCCACCGACATTCCCCGGCGCTCTAGCCGTCCATCCCCTCAACGAGTTCGCGCAGTTCACGCAGGCCGATGCTGCCGTCCGGCTCGACCTCGGCGGCCTCCACCCTGCGCAGCCGCTCGCCCGCGACGCGCTCGCCCAGCGTGGCGTCGAGGGGCAGGAAGGTCATCGCCGCCCTGGCCGACGGGTCGAGCCGGGCGAGCACCGGGTGGTGCACGGCGACGTCGACGACGCCCGCCTCCGCGTCGACCTGGGCGTGCACGCGGATGTCGGCGAGGGCAACCCGGTGCGGGCCGAGGTTGACCGTCACCCCATCGGGATCAGGCACGGGCGGGACGGAGTCGTGGTACTCCCAGATCGCGTCGTCCGGCGGCGCGGCGGCTTTCCAGGCGTCGGTGACCGGCCGCAGCGCCGGGTCCTCCTGGCCGGAGACGACCAGCGCGTAGATCGAGCGCCAGCCCCGCTCGAGGGAGAAGTGCAGGTCCGGGTGCACGGCGGCGACGAGTTCGCAGAGCTGGTTCTCCACGCGGTGCGGCTCGTTGTCGCCCAGCGCGGCGGAGATCGTGGGCAGCAGCTCGAACCAGGCGGTCCAGAACGCGGCGGCCGCCTCGCGCGGGTCTGGGGCGGCGGGCGGGACGGGGGTCGCCTTCTTCTTCCGGAACCAGCTCATGTCCACGATTGTGCCCGCACCGCAGGCGTTTCCGGGGTCAGTTCGACACCTACGGGGACGGCGTCGGCGGCGACCCAGGCGTCGAGGTGCTCGAACAGCACGGATCGGAACGCGCGGGCGGCGGCGGTGGGCGGGACGTCCGTGCGGTGGGCCAGCGCCACCTTCCTGCGGATCCCAGGGGCCCGCAACGACGTCGCCCGCAATCCTCGCCGCCCCGGCAGCACGAGGCTGGGGACGAGGGCGACGCCCAGCCCCGCCTCCACGAACCGCAGCACGGCGTCCATCTCCCCGCCCTCGACGGCGAACCGCGGCTCGAACCCGGCGGCGCGGCAGGCTTGCAGGGTCGTCTCGCGCAGGTCGTAGCCGCGGCGGAACATCACCATCGGGTAGTCCCGCAGCACCGCCAGCGGGAAGGACTCCGGCAGGTCCAGGTCCGGCGAGGACGCGACGACGAGGTGCTCCCCGAGCACGGGGGTGCTCGTCAGCGCGGGATCGACCCCCTGCGGCGGGACGATGACCAGCGCGAGGTCGAGGTCCCCGCCCAGCAGCGCCGCCGTCAGGTCCCGGGAGCCCCCTTCCTCCACCACCAGCTCGATCCCCGGGTACCGGTCGTGGAACATCCGCAGCGCGTCGGCGAGCACACCGACGCACAGCGACGGTGTCGCGCCCAGCCGGATCCGCCCGCGCCGCAACCCCACCAGCTCCGCCACCTCCTGGCGGGCCGTGTCCACATCAGACAGGATGCGCTTGGCCACCGGCAGCAGCGCCTCACCGGCCGGGGTCAGCGCGATGTTGCCCCGGGCGCGGGTGAACAACGGCGCGCCCAACTCGCTCTCCAAGCCGTGGATCTGCTTGCTCAGCGACGGCTGCGCGACCCTGGCCCGCTCCGCCGCGCGGGTGAAGTGCCGGGTCTCGGCGACGGCGAGGAAGTAGACGAGCTGCTGGAGCGTCACCACGCGAGGATAGCCTGAACCTATCGAGACGAGCTGATTCATATATTGGACGTCTCGTGAGCGGGCCGCGAAGCTGGCGGCATGGCACTCAAGAGCGTTCCGGCCAGGCCGCCGGAGAGCCGGACGACGGTGGGCAGGCTGTGGTCGTCCACGGTGGGCAAGAAGGCGGTCATGGCCGTCTCGGGGGCGGTCCTGCTGCTCTATGTCGTCGCTCACATGGTGGGGAACCTCAAGGCGTTCGCGGGTCAGGAGTCGATCGACGGCTACAGCGCCTTCCTGCGCGAGTTCGGCCAGCCGATCCTCCCCCACGGCGGGCTGCTGTGGATCGTGCGGACCGCGCTGCTGGTGGCGGTCGCCGCGCACATGACGGCGGCGATCCAGCTCGCCAGGAGAGCCAGGCGGGCACGGCCGGCGGGGTACGAGCGCAGGCCGAAGGTGCAGGGCAGCTACGCGGCGCGGACGATGCGCTGGGGTGGCGTGATCATCGCCCTGTTCGTCGTCTACCACCTGCTGGACCTGACCGCGGGGGTGCTCAACCCGCACGGGGTGCAGGGGGAGGTCCACTCGAACATCGTGGCGGACTTCCAGCGCTGGTACGTGGTCCTCGCCTACACCGTCGCCGTGGTCGCACTCGGCTTCCACCTGCGGCACGGCATCTACAGCGGCTTGCGCAGCCTCGGCGTGGCCAGCGCCGCCCGCGCGAAAGCGGTCAAGGCCACCGCGCTCGGGGTGTCCGTGGCCATCACCGCCGGTTTCCTGTCCGTGCCCTTCGCCGTCCTCTTCGGAATCGTGAGGTAAGACCGTGTCCCACTACCGCGAAGGCGCGCCGATCACTGACACGCGTGCCCCCGACGGTCCGCTGGAGACCCGCTGGGAGCGCAGGCGGTTCGACGCGCGACTGGTCAACCCGGCGAACCGGCGCAAGCTCAAGGTCATCGTCGTCGGCACCGGCCTCGCGGGCGGTTCCGCCGCCGCGACGCTGGGCGAGCTGGGCTACCAGGTCACCTCGTTCTGCTACCAGGACAGCCCCCGCCGCGCGCACAGCATCGCCGCCCAGGGCGGCATCAACGCCGCCAAGAACTACCGGGGCGACGGGGACAGCGTGCACCGGCTCTTCCACGACACCGTCAAGGGCGGCGACTTCCGCTCGCGCGAATCCAACGTCCACCGGCTGGCGGAGGTGAGCACCCAGATCATCGACCAGTGCGTGGCCCAAGGCGTCCCGTTCGCGCGCGAGTACGGCGGGTTGCTCGACACCCGGTCATTCGGCGGCGCGCAGGTCTCCCGCACCTTCTACGCGCGGGGGCAGACCGGGCAGCAGCTCCTCTTGGGCGCCTACCAGGCGTTGGCCCGCCAGATCCACGCGGGAACGGTGAGATCCCACCCGCGCACGGAGATGCTGGACCTCATCGTGGACGGCGGACGCGCGCGCGGAGTCGTCGTCCGGGACCTGGTCACCGGTGAGATCTCCAGCCACCTCGCGGACGCGGTGGTGCTCGCGACAGGCGGCTACGGCAACGTCTTCCACCTCTCCACCAACGCCAAGGGCTGCAACACCACCGCCATCTGGCGCGCCCACAAGCGCGGCGCGTACCTGGCCAACCCGTGCTTCACCCAGATCCACCCGACGTGCATCCCGGTCAGCGGCGACCACCAGTCGAAGCTGACCCTGATGAGCGAGTCCCTGCGCAACGACGGGCGCGTGTGGGTGCCGCAGCAGGCAGGCGACCCCCGCGCCCCCGGCGACATCCCGGAGGACGAGCGGGACTACTACCTCGAACGCCTCTACCCGGGCTTCGGCAACCTCGTCCCGCGCGACATCGCGTCCAGGGCCGCGAAGGCTGTCTGCGACGCGGGGCGCGGTGTGGGGCCCGGGGGTCTGGGGGTCTACCTGGACTTCGCCGACGCCATCACGCGGTTGGGGCGCGCCGCGGTCGAGGCCAAGTACGGGAACCTCTTCGAGATGTACCAGCGCATCACCGACGAGGACCCCTACGCGGTGCCGATGCGCATCTACCCCGCCGTGCACTACACGATGGGCGGGCTGTGGGTGGACTACGACCTGCGCAGCACCATCCCCGGCCTGTTCGTCATCGGGGAGGCCAACTTCTCCGACCACGGCGCCAACCGGCTCGGCGCCAGCGCGCTGATGCAGGGCCTGGCCGACGGCTACTTCGTGCTCCCGGCGGTCATCGGCGACTACCTCGCCGACGGCCCGTTCGGCGAGGTGTCCGCGGAGTCGGTCGACGAGGCCGAGGACAGCGTGCGGGCGGTGGTCGCCGCGCTGCTCGCGGTCGACGGGGACCGCACGGCGGAGTCGTTCCACCGGGAGCTGGGCAAGCTCATGTGGGACCTGTGCGGCATGGAGCGCGGCGACGAGGGCCTGCGCACGGCGCTCGCGCGCATCCCGGAGCTGCGGTCGGAGTTCTGGCGGCGGGTCAAGGTGACCGGCAGCGGCGACCGGCTCAACCAGGAGCTGGAGAAGGCCGGGCGGGTCGCGGACTTCCTGGAGCTGGCCGAGCTGATGTGCGTGGACGCCCTGCACCGCACCGAGTCCTGCGGCGGCCACTTCCGCGTCGAGAGCCAGACCGCCGAGGGCGACGCCCGCCGCGACGACGACGCGTTCTCCTACGTCGCCGCCTGGGAGCACACCCCCGCGGGGCCGGTGCTGCACCGCGAGGACCTGGTCTTCGAGACCGTCAAACCCACCGTGAGGAGCTACCGGTGAACTACACCCTGCGCGTCTGGCGACAGGACGGCCCGGCCGCCGAGGGCCGCCTGGTCGACTACGAGGTCGACGGCATCACCCCGGACATGTCCTTCCTGGAGGCCCTGGACCTGCTCAACGAGCGCCTCGTGCTCGACGGCGAGGAGCCGGTCGCCTTCGACCACGACTGCCGCGAGGGCATCTGCGGCATGTGCGGCCTGATGATCGACGGCGTGGCGCACGGCCCGCAGCGCGCCACGACCACCTGCCAGCTCCACATGCGCTCCTTCGACCCCGCGCACCCGGTCGTCGTCGAGCCGTGGCGCGCCCACCCGTTCCCGGTCGTGCGCGACCTGGTGGTCGACCGCTCCGCCCTGGACCGCATCGTCGAGGCGGGCGGCTACATCAGCGCCCCCACCGGCTCGGCCCCCGAGGCCCACGCCGTCCCGGTCCCCAAGCCGGACGCCGACGAGGCCTTCGAGTCCGCCGCCTGCATCGGCTGCGGCGCCTGCGTGGCCGCCTGCCCCAACGGGTCCGCCTCCCTGTTCACCGCCGCCAAGGTGACCCACCTCGGCCTCCTGCCCCAGGGCCAGCCGGAACGGACCAGCCGCGCACGGGACATGGCACAGGCCCAGGACGACCTGGGCTTCGGCGGCTGCACCCAGACCGGCGAGTGCACGGCGGTGTGCCCCAAGGGCATCCCGCTGGAAACCATCTCCCGCATGAACCGCGACGTCCTGGGCGGCCTGCTGCGCTCCCGCTGACCTGCCCCGGCGGCAGAGTGGGACGCGGGTCGAGCAGTCCCTCACCGGCGTTGGCGTCGCGCCAGCGGAGGTAGACCGGAATCGACAGGCGCGGACCGCGTGCGCCTTGACCGGATTCGCCCACACCGAGCACGTCGGATCATGGCGTCAGGAGCTGTCGCAGCCGCACCGCTGAGCCTGTTCCTCCTCGCGCGATCCGCCGCAAGCGCCGGCCCTCGTAACCTGTCAACCGCCGCACCTCGAACCGGATCTGCCATCCACCCAGCCGGACGCCACCACGATCACATTCCCCAACCCCCGACCGACGCGTCACCAAACCGGCCACCGTTCATGGACGCAGCACGAACTCCACCAACGCAAGCCCCCCATCAACCACGCCTAGCCCCGACCAGGACCCAATCGCCTTTCCACCAGCCCACCCCGCGCGACACCAAACCCCACCACACCACCGGGGGCGGCCCTCAGCCCATTCTACCGGCTTCACCCGTTCGGCACGCTGAAGTCGATCATGCCTGTGGACAACTCCACCGGGGGCCCAATGCCGCTTACTTAGCCCAGCGTGGGGGCGTGCGTGGTGATGGCGGCCGCGGAGATCGAGGCGTGGAAGCGTTCCGAACGCGAGAACACCGCACGACCGTGCCTGTCGACCACACCCCTGGTTCGGGTCCCCGAGTACGAGGTCCCGAGCAGGGGCGGCAGAACCGAGCCCATCCGGTCGCCTCACCCACCAACCCCGTGCGCGAGACGACCAAGCAAGTCGACACCGACCGGACCCCCACACCGTCCACCACCACACCCGCCCAACCAGGAAAAACACTAAGTAAGTGGCATTGTCCACTGGGGGCGTCCCGATACCCGTTCTACCGGCTTCACCCGCCTGGCATCCCGAGGTCGATCATGCTTGTGGATAACTTGAGGCCACCAGACGCGCTCCGGCCCAAAGGCTCCCGTCGAGCCACAGGCGCCGAGGCCGACTGCTCAGGCGGGGACCCAGTCCGCGTTGCCGCCACAGATGATCAAGGCGGCCAGGCCGGGGTCGCGGCGTTGCAGCCAGGCGGCCAGCGGGGCGGCGGCGGCCAGCTCGACCGCGAGCCGGAACTCCTGCCACAGCAGGTCGCGTGCGGCGACGATCGCCGAGTCCCCGATCAGGACCGACTCGACCTTCGCGCCGGAGAGCACGTCGAAGGGCACCTGGCCCAGCTTGCTCGCGCCCAGTGCCGAGGCCGTGATGGAGTCGACGTCGGTCTCGACCGGGCGCCCGGCCTCGATGGCGGCGTTCAGCGCGCGGCACCGGGTCGGCTCGACGGCGACCACCGGCAGGCCGTTGAGCGCCGTGCCCGCCGCCAGCCCACCGCCGCCCACCGCGACGAAGACCGACTCGACCTCGGGGGCCTCGGCGAGGATCTCGGCGGCGCAGGTGCCCTGGCCCGCGACGACGAGCGGGTGGTCGAAGGCGGGCACGTACGCCGCGTCCTCGACGGCCATGGCGGCGGCAGCGGCCTCGGCGTAGCAGGCGCCGTGCCGGATCAGCCGCGCGCCCTGCCGCTCGATCGTCGCCGCCTTCGCGGCGGGCACCGACTCCGGCACGTAGACCGTCGCGGGGATCCCCAGCAGCCGGGCGGCCGTGGCGACAGCGGCGCCGTGGTTGCCGCCGGACGCGGTGACCACGGCGGTGGGGCGCTCGTCCGCGCCCAAGAGCGCGTTCAGCGCGCCGCGCAGCTTGAACGACCCACTGAGCTGCATGTGGTCGAGCTTGAGGAGCACGTCCCGCCCCTCCACCGCCACCCGCACGAGAGGGGTCCAGCGGGCATAGGGAGCGATCCGCTCAGCCGCCCGGGCAACGTCTTCCTGATCCACGACCAACCCTCCGTCAGACTCACCCCAAGATAAGCCCGCCCCCTCCACCCCGGCACCCGTGCCATCGACCACACTGCACGGGTGACCACCGCACCCTGGGCCCCCGGAGCCGCGACCGGAGTCGGCTCGCTGCCGGGCGCCGACCCCCGTGAAGCCGCCGCCGTGGTGCTGGGCGAACTCCCCGCGCTGCCGCACCTGCCCGAACTGCCCGGCCGGGGCCTGGGCGCGGACATGATCGGCCGGGCGGCGGCGCTGCTGGTCGACCTGGCCGTCGAGGTCGTGCCGTCCGGGTACCGGGTGACGGCCCACCCCGGCGGCGACCACCGGCGGGCCCACGACCTGCTGCGCCGGGACGTCGACGCGTTCGACGAGGCCGTGGAGCGGGCCGGGCGCCCCAACGCGGTCAAGGTCCAGGTGGCGGGCCCCTGGACCCTGGGCGCGGGCATCGAACTCCCCCGGGGCCACCGCGTCCTGACCGACCGCGGCGCGCTGCGCGAGTTCGGCGACTCCCTCGCCGAGGGCCTGACCCGCCACGTGGCCGAGATCACCAGGCGGACCGGCGCCCCGGTGGTCGTCCAGGTCGACGAACCCGGCCTGCCCGCCGTGCTCGCCGGGTCGCTGCCCACCGCCTCCGGCTACGGCATGGTCCCCCCGGTCCCCGCCCCGGAGGCCACGGAGGTGCTGGAGCGGTTCGTCTCAGCCGCCCGCCGGGCCTCCGGCCAGCCGGTGATCGCGCACTGCTGCGCCCCCCACCCGCCGATCGACCTCCTCCGCGCGGCGGGCGCCGACGCGCTCGCGCTGGACGCGACCCTGCTCGAGGGCATCCCGGCTGCTTTGACCGACCAGTTCGGGGAGGCGTGGGACGCGGGGTTGACGATGTTCCTGGGGCTGGTCCCCAGCACGGACCCGGGTGTTCCGGTCACGCTCCGCCAGGTGGCCACGCCCGCGTTGCGGCTGGTGGACAGGCTCGGGTTCGATCGGACCTTCTTGGCCACGCGCGCGGTCGCCACGCCTACCTGTGGGATGGCTGGGGCATCTCAGGGGTGGGCTCGTCAGGCGATGGCCCTTGCTCGGGATCTGGGGAAGGCGTTCTTGGAGCCGCCGGACTCCTGGTGAGGCTCGCGGGGGTGATTGTGTGTGGCCGGGGTCCGCTACGGCAGATTCCCGGACTCCGAGCGACGGGGGGGCGTCGAGGTTGGTGAACCAGCTACCGGTACAGGCTCATGGACTCACGAAACGCTGGGGCGCGCGCACGGTGATCCAGGGCCTCGACCTGTCTCTCCCCGAAGGGGAGATCCTGGCCTTGACCGGTCGGTCCGGTTCGGGAAAGACCACGTTGTTGTCCGTTCTGGCGATGATCACGGACTTTGACTGCGGCTCGCTGCGCTTGTTCGGTAGCGATGTCTCGTCGTTGTCGGCTGGTCAGCGTTCTGCGCTGCTGCGGGAGCGGATCGGGATTGTCTTCCGAACATCGAGCTGGGTTCGGGGCGAGGCGCGCTGCCGCACGCGGCGGAGATGCTCGCCTCGGTGGGACTGGGTGCGGCGATGAGCGCGTATCCGCGATCCCTGTCGCTCGGGGAGCAGCAGCGTGTGGCCGCGGTGCGCGCGTTGGCAAAACGGCCCGCCTTGGTGCTCGCTGACGAGCCGACGGCCAGTTTGGACCGGGAGAACCGGGACGTCGTTCTCGGTCTCATCGAATCCGGCGCCGCTGGCGGCGCGTGTGTCGTGGTCGCGACCCACGACGACCACGTCGCGAACTGGGCGACCAGGCGAGTCAGGATCGACGCCACGGGCCTCGGTGGGGAGGTCGGCTGACCCATGAGCATCGTCAAGCTCGCACTGGTCGGGTTTCGAGGGATGTGGCGGCGCTATGTCTTCCTCACGGTTCTCGTCGGTCTCGTCCTCAGCGTGGGCGGCGCGGGACTGGTGGTGTCCGACAATTTCTCCGGGGTCGTTCGCGACAGCATCGGCAACGGGGTGGGGGAGCGCCTCATCACCGTTGAGCCCAGTTTCACCGGGGGTGGGTCCGGCGAACTGCACACGGCGGCCTTGCGGGACCTCGTCTCGATCAAGGGCGTCGAGGGCGTCAGCGGGCACTACTTCCTCAGCGGAGACCTCGTCCTGACCGACAGCGCCAACGCGGTTCCCGTCACCGTCGTGCCAGTCTCGTCCGTGGTCGAGCCGCCACTTCGTGACGGCAGGCTTCCCGATGGCACGCCCACCGGGGTCGAGGTCGCGATTCCCGCGGTGGTTGACGGCGTGAGCACCAGCGATCGGCTCGGCACGACGATGCCGCTGGTCCGCAACGTCTCCGTCGCGCCGGGCGAGACCCGGTCCCAGACCGAGACCGTCACAGTGGTCGGGCTCGTCGACGAGCACTGGCAACTCGACGGCCGCAACCCCGTCTACGCACCACCAGAGGTCACCGACCAGTGGTTGGACGGCACCGGTGGCGCGGTCGAATCCGGCGTCCCCCGCGGGGGCTTCACCCGCGTCAGCGTCCTGGCCGACACCGGTGTCGACACCTCCGACGTCCTCGCTGCTATCCAGGCGAAACAGTATCTGGCCAGCGCGGGAGTCCAACTCGACGGCAGCCTGCCCCGATCCCTCGACAGCTTTGCCGGAGTCGCGAAGGCGATGCGTTGGCTTGGCTCGATCGTCGGACTCGTCCTGGTCTTCTCGATGGTCCGCGCGCTGATGGCGGGCCGTTACCGCGAGATCGGAATCCTCAAGAGCCTGGGGTATCGACGGGCGACGATCGCGGCGGCGTTCGCGGGCGAAAGCCTGCTGGCCGCACTCCTGGGGTGTGTGTTGGGAGTCCTCGGGTGCTTCGCGGTGGCCCTGCTGGTCGGCAGGGCGGCGGCCACCGACATCCCCGACGGCGTCTCGTACCGCACGTTGGCGCTTCCGACAGCCAGTTACATCACCGTCCTCATCCCCGGTGCGCTCATCGCCGTCGCCGTGAGCACGTGGATTCCCATTTGGCGTGCAGTCCGCCGATCAGCCATGTCGATTCTGCAAAGCCACCGGTGACCTGCTCAAGACCACATGCAAGACCCAGCGCCACCACCGCGGCTGCCCCTGGCACTGTCGCAGCCGCGGTGGTGGCGCTGGGCGGAAAGACTCAACGACCTCTTCCCTCGAACAGGCTCACGCCCGCATCACCGTGGCGATGGGAATCCCAGCCGCCCGGATGGCGGGCAACAGCCCACCGAGAATCCCCGCGGCCACCCCGGCGACCACACCAGCGACCCCGGCCTGCCAGGGGAACGAGACATCGGCCAAGAGCGGCTCAGACGGACCGAACAGCGTCGAAGCCACTTCCAACGCCGCAGCCCCGGCACCGACCGCCGCCGCCGCGGTGAGCAAGCCGATGATCAGCGTCTCGGCGAGCACGATGCCCGCCAGCAGTACCCTCGGCGTCCCCACCGCCCGCCGCAGCGCGAACTCCTCGACCCGTTCGCCGACGGTGGCGAGACCGACGTTCAGGATTCCCGCGACCCCGATCAGCAGGACCAGGGCGGCCATGCCCAGGAAGATCCACCGCATCACGTCCAGTTGGCTGCCGATGCGGTCACGGGAGTCGACCGGTGAGGTGTAGATGTGCGTGACGTCGACCCCCGCGCCCGACAGCCGGGCGGTGAGGGTCTGCAAGGCGGGTTGGTCGGACGGCCACAGGTAGAGCTGCATCATGGTGCCCTGGCCCGTGCGGGGGTCGCTGCCCGCGTCGGCGGGGTTGAGCCAGGTGAACAGCTCGTCGGCGCGGATGTAGGCGGTGGGGGCGTAGCCGCCGTCGTCGATGACGCCGGTGATGCGGGGGGTGGTGTCGGCGCTGGCGCCGGGGACGCGCATCTGGGCGGGGACGGGGTGGGCGGCGAAGCCGTCGGCGGCTTCCTGGTTGAGCACCAGGCGCGGGGACAGCGAGGGCTCGCCGTCGAAGGACAGCCACTCGCCGGACTTGAGCGGGAAGGGGCGGAACTGGCGGATGTCGCCGGTCACGCCGACCAGCCGGACCTCGATGGCCTCGCCGGGTGGGGCGGGCGAGTCGTCCATCACCTGCGTGCACATGCCGTTGGCGTCGCACCGGACGGCGTAGCCGCCCTGGTCGCGGCTGGCGTGCTTGAACGGCTGCGCGCCCGGGTTGATCGGTGTCGTGCCCGGCTCACCGATGACCGCGCTGGTCTCAGTGGCGCCGACGATCCCGGGGTGGTCGGCGAGCAGGTCCGTGGTGATCGCCACGGTGTCCGGGCCGGGCGGCAGCCCGGCCCGGAGGCTGCCGTCCTTGCCCTGCTGCAGTTCGATGTCCGCGAGCAGCGCGCGGTTGGCGATCTCGGACCCGGCCTGCACCGCGACCACCGCGAGCACGCCGAGGAACAGGCTGATCATCGACAGCAGGGTGCGCAGCTTGCGGGCGCGGATGCTCTGCCCGCCGATGACCAGCGCGGAGCGGAAGCGACCGGAGAGCGCCATCAGACCGCCACCCCCCGCGGCTCGGCGCGCAGCACGCCCTCGGTCAGCCGCACGACGCGGTGCATCCGGTTGGCGTGCGCGTGGTCGTGGGTGACCAGGATGAGCCCGCAGCCGCGGTCGGTGGCCGAGTGCAGCGCGTCGATGACCAGCGCGCCGGTCTCGGTGTCGAGCGCGCCGGTCGGCTCGTCGGCGAGCAGGACCTTGGGCTCGCGCACCAGGGCCCGCGCGATCGCGACCCGCTGCTGCTCGCCGCCGGACATCCGCGGCGGGCGCTGCTTGGCCAGGTGGGCGATGCCGACGCGGTCCAGCGCGGCCATGACCTTGGCCCGGCGGGTGCGCCGCGACTCCCAGCCCTGCCCGTTGACCAGGGCCATCGCGACGTTCTGCGCGGCGGTGAGGTGCTTGAGCAGGAAGAACCGCTGGAAGACGAACCCGAACTCGGCGCTGCGCAGCCGGGCGGCGCGGCGCTCGGGGACGCGGGTGATGTCAGCGCCGCCCAGCAGGTACTGGCCGCTGTCCGCGCGGTCGAACAGGCCGATGACGCTGAGCAGCGTGCTCTTGCCGGAGCCGGAGCGGCCCAGGATGGCCACGCTGTCGCCCGCGTTCACCGTCAGGTCCACACCGGACAGGATCGGCCGGGGCTCGCCCTGCCCGGTCAGGGTCTTGCTCAGGCCGGAGAGCTCGATGAGGGCGGTCATGCCTCAGCCCACCGGGCCCGGCTGCTGCGGCGCGGGCAGGCTGGGACCCGGCACCGCGAGCTTCTCGGTCCCGGTCAGGCCGGACCTGATCTCCACGACCTTGCCGTCGGTGATCCCGAGGACCACGTCGCGGGTCTGCCGGGAGCCGTCGGGGCCGAGCACGTCGACCTTGCCCGCGCCCTGCTTGCCCGCCACGGCCTCGACCGGGGCGACGAGCACGCCGGTGGCCCGCGCGGTGACGACCTCGAGGGTCGCGGTGGCCCCGTTGATCAGCTTCACGTCGGCGGGCGGCGTGCACACCAGGCGCATACCGGTGGCCTCGGACGGCGAGCGGGTGTCCTTGGGCCGCTCGATGCCCGCGACGGGCGGGACCGGGGGCATGTCCCCGGGCGGCGCGGGCGGGGCGGCGGGGGGCGCGGGCGGCTCGGGGATGGACCCCGGCGGCAGCGCGGCGATGGTCCCGAGCACCGCGCAGTCGAACGGCCCCGGGCCGTTGGCGATCTGCGCCTTCACCGTCGCCAGCCCGTCGGAGAGCGTGTAGGCCTGCGCGCCGTCGATGTCGGCGACGAGCCCGTAGCCGCCGTGCTTCGCCGACACCACCGGCATCCCCGCGGTCACCGTGGCCCGGTCGTCGACCAGCCTGCCCGCGAAGGTGGCCCCGGCCGGGACGTCGACCGGGGTGGGCTTGCCCTTGAGCCACACCGTCCCGGCCCGCGTGGGCTTGGTCGGCGTGCCCTTGCTGTCCTTGACCTCGAGGTAGCGCATCTCGCCGTCGACGGGCGCGACCAGGCCGAAGACCGGGTTGACGACGACCTTGCCGGTCAGGCTCACCTTGTTGGACAGGTCCTGCCTGGCCAGCTCCGCGGTCGTCAGCGTCGTCCCGCGCTGCTCGAGGCTGGGGACGGGCTGCTCCGCGGCGCCCGCCGAGCAGCCCGCGACGAGCACGGCGGTGGCGACGAGCGGGATGAGTGGTCGTCGGGTCACTGGGTCCCCCCAAGGGATAGCGGTCCGGGCGGCACACCCGGTAGGAACAGAGTGTATACACCGAGGGGATAGTCTTATCCAGGCCCTACCACCCCAGTTCACTTGCGAAGACGTCCGGTGATCACCCGAGGTTGCCCGTGCGCGGGAATTGGTCACCGAATCCGTCCGTCGGGGCTCGGACAGCACCGTGCCCGCCCTCGCGGACGAGGACGGGCACGGTGGACGGACGGGTCAGCCGAGGTCGATCGTCTCGCGGGTCGGGGACGGCGCGTAGAGGTCGTCGATGTCGTGCGCGTACTTCTCCGCGATGGGCTTGCGGCGCAGCTTGAGGGTCGGGGTCAGCTCGTCGCCGCCCGGCTCCCAGACCGCGGACAGGATGCGGAAGCGCTTGACCTGCTCGATGCGCGAGAGCTTCGCGTTGCCCGCGCGGACCGCCGCGGCCACCAGGTCGCGGACGCCGTCGTGGGCGACGACCGCCGCGGGCGAGTCGGCGGTGCCGTGCTCGGCCGCCAGCGCGGCGGCCGCGTCGGCGTCGAGCACGATGAGCGCGCTCACGTAGGGCTTGTCGTCGCCGATCGCCACGACCTGGCCGATGACGGAGCTGGCGGCCTTGATCGAGTTCTCGATGTTGGTCGGCGACATGTTCTTGCCGGAGGAGCTGATGATCAGCTCCTTCTTGCGGTCGACGATGCTGACGAACCCGTCGTCGTCGATGGTGCCGATGTCGCCGGTGTGCACCCAGCCCTCGGCGTCGACCGTCTCGGCGGTGCGGGTGGGGTCGTTGCGGTAGCCGGTCATGACCGAGCCGCCGCGGATGAGCAGTTCGCCGTCCTCGGCGAGGACGACCTCGGTGCCGTGCACGGCCCGGCCGACGCTGCCCAGCCGCAGGTGGCCCTCGCGGGTGGAGGTGCCCAGGCCCGCGGTCTCGGACATGCCCCAGATCTCGTAGATCTTGATGCCCAGGCCCCAGAAGTACTCCAGGGTCTCCAGCGGGATCGCGGCCGCGCCGGACGCGCACAGCTTCGTCTCGTCCAGGCCGAGCTTCTCGCGCAGCTTGGCCAGGACCAGCTTGTCGGCCAGGCGGTGCCGCAGGGCCAGCGCGCCGGGGATGGGCTTGCCCTCGCGCAGCAGCGCGTTGTGCCGGGCGCCGACGCCGACCGCCCACGCCGCGATCTTGCGCTTGGCCGCGCTCGGCTCGGCCGCCAGCGCGGTGTCGATGGCCAGCTTGAACTTCTGCCACACGCGCGGGACGGCGAAGAAGATCTGCGGGCGCGCGTCGGGCAGGGCGGCGGCGACCAGCTTGGGGTCCGCCACCGTCGTCACCACGACGCCGAACATGAGCGAGGCGTAGTGCGAGACGACCCGGTCGGCGATGTGCGCCGAGGGCAGGAACGACAGCGCCCGGTCGCCCGGCTTGAAGTCGTAGGCGTCCTCGACCGCCGCGCTGACCGCCAGCACGTTGGCGTGGGACAGCTCGACGCCCTTGGGCGGGCCGGTGGTGCCCGAGGTGTAGATGATCGTGGCCAGGTCGCCCGGTTCGACCGCGCGCCAGGCGGCGTCGAAGTCGAAGTCCGGCGCGCCGCCCTCCTCGACCTCGGCCAGCGACAGCGTCCCCGCCACGCCCGGGTCGAGGCAGATCAGCCGGAGCTGCTCGCCGGACTCGCGCAGCGTGGGGACGAAGCCCTGCTCGGTGACGACGAAGGTGTTGCCCGCGTTGGCGAACACGTACGCCAACTGCTCGGCGGGGCTGGTGTTGTAGACCGAGAACGGCACCGCGCCCAGGTGCAGCGCGGCGGCGTCGACCAGGTGGAACTCCGGGCGGTTGGTCAGCATCAGGCCGACCGTGTCGCCCCGGCCGACGCCCAGCGCGGCGAGCCCGGCGGCGATCCGGCGCACCCGCCGGTCGTACTCGCGCCAGGTGATGGACACCGCGTCCCCGGGGGTGCGCAGGGCCACCAGGTACGGGTTGCGCTCGGCCGTGGACTGGAAGGCCTCGCAGAGGGTGAGGTGGCTGCTCATCGCACTGCCTCTCGGTTGTCGACGGGCGGGGTGTGTCCTGAGACACAGGGCGCTGATCGTAAGGACCGGTGGGACCGGCTGTCCACACCCGTTTTGCCCGGTTCCTCTCGGCGAACCGCCGGTTCAGCCCGCCCCGAGGCAGATGAACGGCCGCCGGTAGGGATCTTGGGCCACCGCCGCGGCGAGCGCGCGGGCGGGGGCGGCCCCGGCGGCGATCCGCCGGTGGTAGTCGACCATCGCCGTCGCCGCGGCGGTGTCGCCGACCCTGGTCGCGGCGGCGATGACCGTGCGCACGCCGCCCGCCAGCAGCGCCCCCGCGTAGCCCAGCGCCTCGTCGCCGGGGCGGATGTGGTTCATCGCCAGCTCGCAGGCGGCCAGCACGACCTGCCGGGGCGGTTGGCGCAGCCGGGCCAGCTCGTAGGCGAACAGCGGCCCGTCGGCCAGCTCCAGGCGGGAGAACAGGGCGTTGGTGGCCTCGTGCGCTCCGTGCGCGGCCAGGTGCGCCAGCTCCGCGCCGTCGAGGGCGGCGAGCACCTCGGCGACGGTGGCCTGGTCCTCGTCGAGCACCAGCGCCCCGGGGTAGGTCTCGAGCAGCGGCTGCCCCTCGGCCACCCGCCCGGTCAGCCCCGGCCCGCGGGCCAGCAGGGTGCGCCCCGGCCGGGGGCCCGCCAGCTCGGCGGTCAGCCACGCGGTCGCCGACGGGGCGACGACCACCGGCCGCCCGAGCAGCGAGGGCAGGCTCCCCCACGGCACCGCGTAGAGCCCGCCGGTCGGCACCACGACCAGCTCGCGCTCCCCGACGACGTCCAGCAGCGGCCGCACGACCTGCTCGTCGAGCTTGCCCGCGGTGCGCGCCGCCGAGCCCTTGACCACCTCGGTGATCGGCGGCGGCAGCGTGTCCGGCGCGAGCGCGTCCACGTCGGCGTGCAGCCGCTTGGCCAGCTCCACCGCCGCGGCGAACGACCCCAGCCGCAGCATCCGGCTGCGCGCCGCGGTGACGACCACGGCGACCAGGTCGCCGTCGGAGGCGACCAGCGACACCAGCGCCCGGTCCCCCAGCGCCGCGGCGACGGCGGCGGCGTCGGCGACCGGCCGGGCGTCGCCCAGCTCGCCGGAGGCCCAGCCGTGCCGGGCGATCTCGCGCTCCAGCGCGGTGGTCTGCTTGTCCAGGTGCGCGGTGGAGCGGCCGGTGAGCCGCAACGACTGCGCGGCCCGGCGGACGTTGCGCGCCTCGGCGGCCTTCTCCGCGACCTCCGGCGGCATGGTCACCGGCAGCGGCTCGTAGCGGTAGACCTGGGCGCGGGTGCGCTCCAGCCAGCCGAACAGGGCGCGCGGGTCGGGCCGCCGCCCGCGCAGCACCTGGCGCACGGCCAGCTCGCCGAGCTCCTGCCCGTGCACGGCCGTGCCGCAGACCAGCTCGATGCCGCCCATCCGGTCGCGGGCCCGGCCCAGCTCGTCGAGCCCGGCGCGGGCCTGGCGCAGCGCGGCCCCGGGGTCGCCGGAGCGCACGGCCAGCTCGGCCCGGCACAGCCGCAGCAGCATCCGGTGGTCGATCGGCGTGGTGGCGCGGAAGCGCGGCACCTGGGCGAGCAGTTCCCTTGCCGCGCCGAGGTTCCCGCGCCGCACCTGCAACCGGGTCGCCAGCAGCAGCGCGAGCGCCTGCTCGTCGTCGAGCCGCAGCCCGCGCAGGTCCTCGGCGAGCCGCACCGCCCGCCCGACCAAGCCGCGCGGCACCCCCGTCCCGTGCTTGACCGCGGCGTCGACCTGGGCGCGCACGGCGGACAGGCGGGCGATCGTGGCCCACCGCCCGTTGCCCCGCCGGGTGAAGGCGGTGTGCGCGGCCAACGCCCGCTTGCGCGCGAAACCCTGGTCCCCCAACAGGAGCGCGGCGGCGGCCCGGGTCACCTCGGCCTCGGCGACGTCCTGCCCACCGCGCTGCTTGCGCAATTCCGGCAACGCCTCGTCGAGCCCCCGCGCGGCCTCGTCGGCGAGCCCGGCGGCCAGCAGCGCGCGCGCCTGGTCGATGCGGATCACGGGCAGCAGCGTGGGGGCGCGGTCCCGGCAGATGCGCGCGGACTCCTCGTAGGCCGACAGCGCGGTGGGCATGTCGCCCGCCATGAACGCGACGTAGCCCAGGTTGTGCCTGGCCTTGATGGCGATCGTCGGATCGGCCTCGTGCCGCTCGGCCACCTCGATGCACCGCCGGGCCTCGGCGATCGCGTCGTCCGGCCGGGCGCGCAGGATGTGCCCGAGGCTGCTGTTGAGGTAGGTGATCGCCAACAGCCCCGGATCCCCCACCCCCTCGGCGAGATCAGCCTCCAACTCCTCGGCGATCGGCCCCAGCGCCCGCACGCCCTCCTCCGGCCTGCCCACCCGGATCAGCAGGAACCCCCGCTGCTCCTGCGACAACAACCGCATCCGCTTGCGCACGACAGCGTCCGCGATCTCCCCCACGAGCCCATCGGCGCTGTCGAGCCTGCCCAGCCCCCGCTCGATCTCCCCCGCCTCGATGTCGGCGTAGGAGGCGGTGATCAACACGTGCACCCGCACCGGGATCAACTCCTGGTGCCCCGGCTCCTCAGCCCCATCGAGCACCGCCAGCGCCTGATCCACCAACGCCCGCGACTTGGCGAACTCGTAGTCGTAGACGGCCTTGCTGGCCCGCTCCCGCAGCCCCGACGCCCGGCGCAGCACTCGCCCGCGCGCGTGGGACTGCGAGCCACCGGCCATGGCACCAGACCCTACTGCCCCCGCCCCGGACCTGATCAGCCCCTCGAACCGGACCCCAGCCCCTCAACCCCCGACAACCCGCACCGACCACCCCGCCGACCCCACCGGCCTGAACCACACCCGACCCCACTGACCCGCGCGATGCCGAACCCCGCCCCCTCGCGCGACACCAAACCCCACCACACCACCGGGGGCGGCCCTCAGCCCATTCTACCGGCCTCACCCGATCCATACCCCAAAGTCGATCATGCCTGTGGACAACTCCGAAACAGCCCGCCAAGTCATGCCCAGGAAACGGCCCTGCGGGCAAACGAAGACCAGGAATCCCGGCCACGCACCACCAGGGATCTCAGCGGCACGAACAAAGCCGACACCGAATCAATCCGAGAAAACCGCTCGCAAACACTTCACAACAAGCCGCGGGACCCATCCGAACCGACCGTGTTCACGACCACCCCAACACCCCGAAACAGTGCGACACCAGACCCGGGCGCTGCCGCCCCACCACACCCGCCCAACCAGGCAAAACACTAAGTGAGCGGCATCGACCACTCGGGCGGCCCCCAGCCCAACCCGAAGCCGATCATGCCTGTCGACAACTCGAAACAGTCCCCGGCCCGCCCGCGGGACCGGCTGCACACCCGCGAGCGCGCCAGGGAACCACAGCCCGTCTCAGTCGGTGAGCCAGCCCAGGCCGCGTAGCTGGTCGTCCGTGGCGCAGAGGGCGCCACTGGCGCGGGAGCAGCGGTCGCCGGGGCAGGGGGCGTCGGGGCGGCGGGCGAGGTTGTCGGCGATCATGCCCGCGACGACGGGGGTGGCGAAGGAGGTGCCCGCCCAGACGGCGAAGCCGGTGGTGAGGTCGTCGGGGTCGGGGGCCGAGCGGGGCATCCTGGGGTTGCCGTCGCCGGGGGTGGTGAGGGCGGCTCCCTCGGGGCCCTGCCAGAGGGGGACGGTCGAGACCACGGCGTTGCCGGGGGCCCAGCGGGTCACCCAGTCGCCCTCGTTGGAGAAGGCGGCGACGGTGCGGCCGGAGGCGTTGAGGGCGCCGACGGCGACCAGCAGGGGGTTGGCCGTGTTGGAGCCGTCGTGGTTGAGCGCCAGCGCCGCGGGGACGAACGGGCGGGTGGTGGCGTCGTTGCCCGCCGCCGCGACGACGAGCACGCCCAGGTCGGTCAGCTTGCGGACGGCCTCGGTCAGCAGCAGCCCGGTCTGCTGGTCGGTCTGCTCCGGGTAGAAGCCCAGCGACAGCGACACCACGTCGACCAACCGCTCGGGGATGTCGTTGTCCAGCGCGTCCTGCACCCGCTTGCGCAGCCACTCCAGCGCCAGCAGGACGGAGGCGTCGGTGGTGATGCCGTCGGTGTGCAGCACGCGCAGCGACAGGATGCGCGCGTCCGGGCAGTTCTGGTGCACCAGGCCCGCGACGAACGTGCCGTGCCCGGAGTGCGAGTCGGTGACCCCGAGCAGTTGCTGCAGGACGTCGCGCTCCTCGGCTGGCGAGCACAGCGGCGGCATCGTCCCGCCGTTGGCGTCGGTCATGGTGCGCTCCAGGTCGCCCAGCAGTTCCTGGAACTCGGTCGAGACCTCGACCACCGGGTCGTCGGCGACCTCGCCGACGGGCAGCCACGGGTGCTCGCCGATGCCGGTGTCCAGCACCGCCACCACCGGCCGCCGCCCGCAGGCCAGGTCGGCCGGGTCGGTGACGCGGTGCGGCCGGGGCAGGAAGACCCGGACCGGGTTGCGCGCGCCGGTCGCCAGCGCGACCCCGCCCCCCACCCCGGACCCGAACGGGACGCCGGAGCCGAACGGCACCCCCGAGCCGAAGGGGACACCGCTGCCGAAGGGCGCGCCCTCGAGCTGGACAGCCGCCGCGTGCGAGATGTGCTCCAACCCGATCCCCGCCAACTCCTCGTCGGTGAACTTGCGCCGCAGCTTGACCAGGACCGCCCACGGGTCCGGGCTCTCGTCGGCCAGCGAGTCCTCGTGGCAGCGCACCAGCACGGGCACGCCGAAGCCGGGGTCGAACCCGGCCTCGGCCCCGGCCCACCTCGGCGTCGTGGGCAGGCGGACGACCAGTTCCGCGCCGAGCGGGGCGACCGCCTGGTTGAACCGCCTGATCAGCTCCGGGTCGCGGGCCACCCGCAGCGGCACCATGAGGGTGTCGCAGCGGTAGGCGGTCGGGTCCGGCCTGCGGTGGTCGCGTCCGGGCAACGCGCGCGCCGGGTCGAGGTAGCGGGCTCTGTGGCGCACGAGGACAGCGGGCGCGAGGCCCACCACCTGTGACAGCCCGGTCACCTCGCCGCTCGCGGACTCGGCGATCTCGTTGTCGTTCAGCCCCACAGTCGTCATGTCCTGCCACCCCGGTCGCATGGGTTGTCGGTCACAACCGGTGCCCGGTTCCGGCACCGTTCGCTCTGGTCCTGCTCATCCGTAGTAGAGCAGGGCCCACGTCGCCAGATACGTCGATCCGACAACTGCCTGCGTAACGGGTGACGAGCGCTGTGATTCGGCCATCAGGGGGATGACTGAACGTGAACCGCGCCGTCACCCCCTCACTCGGACAGACCAGTGCGGCCCGACGTGCGGTTTCGTCCACAGCGCCGTCCGCGTGGCCGCAAAACGCCGTCACGCGGCGAAGTCGGGCATCTCCCGGCGTTGCTCCGAACGGGGTCACCCGGCGTGTGGCGGGATCTGGTGTCGCGCTAGGCGGTCGCGGAGATCATCCCGGAGCCGAGCACGACGTCGCCCGCCGGATCGGGGCGGTAGAGGACCACCGCTTGGCCTGGGGCCACGCCGGTCAGTTCGCCCTCGGGGCGCACGACCAGGTTGCCGCCCACCACGTCCGCCACCGCAGGGGCGGTCCCGCCGTGGGCGCGGACCTGGGCGACGCACTGGACGCCGGAGGACAGGGGGACGCCCGAGGGCCAGACGGGGCGGTTGGCGGTGATCTCGCGAACGGCCAGGCGGTCGCGGGGGCCGACGCGGACGGTGCCGGAGACGGGTTCCAGGGACAGGACGTAGCGGGGGCGGCCGTCGGGGGCGGGGGCGTCGATGCCGAGGCCGTGGCGCTGGCCGACGGTGAAGCCGTGGACGCCCGCGTGGACGCCCAGGACGGTGCCGGTGGTGTCGTCGACGAGGTGGCCGGGGCGGTCGCCGAGCTTGGCGGTGAGGAAGCCGCGGGTGTCGCCGTCGGGGATGAAGCAGATGTCGTAGCTGTCGGGCTTCTCGGCGACGGCCAGGCCGCGGGTCTGGGCCTCGGCGCGGACGGCCGACTTCACCGAGTCGCCGAGGGGGAACAGGGCGTGCGCGAGCTGGTCGGGGGTCAGCGAGGCCAGGACGTAGGACTGGTCCTTGTCCAGGTCGACGGCGCGGCGCAGCTCCGGGCGGCCGTCCACCTGGGCCAGTCGGGCGTAGTGGCCGGTGCACACCGCGTCGAAGCCGAGGGCGATGGCCTTGTCCAGCAGGGCCTCGAACTTGATGCGCTCGTTGCACTTGAGGCACGGGTTGGGGGTGCGGCCCGCGGCGTACTCGGCGACGAAGTCCTCGACGACGTCCTCGGTGAACCGCTCGGCGAAGTCCCAGACGTAGAACGGGATGCCCAGCAGGTCGGCCACCCGCCGGGCGTCGTGGGCGTCCTCGACGGTGCAGCAGCCGCGCGAGCCGGTGCGCAGCGTGCCCGGCTTGGCCGACAGCGCCAGGTGCACCCCGGTCACCTCGTGGCCCGCCTCGACGGCCCTGGCGGCGGCCACCGCCGAGTCGACCCCACCGCTCATCGCGGCCAGCACGCGCACCTCACACCTCCAGCGACTTGGCGGCCCGGCGGCGCAAGCCCGCCAGCCCCGCGTTCCTGGCCCGCTCGACGACCGGGCCGATGGCCGAGGCCAGCGCCCGCACGTCGGCGACCGTGGACGTGTGACCCAGGGAGAAGCGCAGCGACCCGCGGGCGACCGGGGCCTCGGCGCCCATCGCCAGCAGCACGTGGCTGGGCCGGGCCACCCCGGCGGTGCAGGCCGAGCCGGTAGAGCACTCGACGCCCCTGGCGTCGAGCAGCATGAGCAGGCTGTCGCCCTCGCAGCCCGCGAAGCTGAAGTGCGCGTTGCCGGGCAGCCGGGACGGTCCGCCGTCCATGGTGGAGCCGCCGGGGTCGCCGTTGAGCACGGCGTCGGGCACCGCGGCCCGCACCTCGGCGACGAGCTCGTCGCGCAGCGCGGCCAGCCGGGCCGAGCGCTCGACGCGCTGGTCGACGGCGACCGCCACCGCGGCGGCCATCGCCACGATCGAGGGCACCGCCAGCGTGCCGGACCGCACGTCGCGCTCCTGCCCGCCGCCGTGCGCCACGGGCGTGCACGCCACGTCGCGGGCCAGCAGCAGCACCCCGACGCCGTAGGGGCCGCCGAGCTTGTGCGCGCTGACCGACAGGGCCGCGGCGCCGGATGCGGCGAATTCCACCGGCAGCGCCCCGACGGCCTGCACGGCGTCGGTGTGCAGCGGCACGCCGTGGGCGGCGCAGACCTCGGCCAGCTCGCGGACCGGGTTGACCGTGCCGACCTCGTTGTTCGCCCACATCACGCTGACCAGGGCGACCCGGTCGGGGGCCTCGGCGATGGCCGCGCGCAGCGTGTCGGCGTGCACCCGGCCGAACGCGTCGACCTCCAGGAGGCAGACCTCGGCGCCCTCGTGCTCGGCCAGCCACTCGGCGGTGTCGAGCACGGCGTGGTGCTCGACCGACGACACCAGCAGCCGGTTCCGCCGCGGGTCCTGCGCCCGCCGCGCCCAGTAGATCCCCTTGACGGCGAGGTTGTCGCTCTCGGTGCCGCCGGAGGTGAACAGCACCTCGGACGGTCGGGCGCCGAGCGCGCCCGCGATGGTCTCGCGCGCCTCCTCGACGGCGCGCCGGGCGCGCCTGCCGGAGGAGTGCAGCGAGGAGGCGTTGCCCAGTCCGGTCAGCGCCGAGGTCAGAGCGACCGCCGCCTCGGGGAGGATCGGCGTCGTCGCTGCGTGGTCGAGGTAGGTCATCGCGCCTCCAGGGTAGACCGCGATTCGGCGGCGGCGGAACGAGCCACCTCACACCGCGGCGCGGTCGCGGAACAGGACCACGCCCGCCAGCGCGACGACCACCGAGCCCAGCAGGAGGGCCAGCACGGCGGCGGTCGGCTCGGCGGCCGAGGCGATCGAGGTGAGCAGCAGCCCGCCCAGGGCGATCGCCGCCGCGGAGCCCACGGTGTCCACGACCTGCAGCGCCGACGAGGTGAAACCGCGCTCGTTCGGCGCGCTGGCGGCCAGCGCGGTGGTGTTGACCGACGGGTACGCCAGCCCCATCCCGGCCCCGGCGAACAGCCACGCCACCACGACCAGCCACCCCGGCCCGCCGGGCAGCGCGGCGGGCGCCACCAGCAGCATCCCCACCGCGAGCAGCGCGAACCCCCACCGGATGATGCTGGTGCGCGGCGTGTCCGGGTGCCGCCCCTGCCACTGCGACCCCGCGGCCCAGCCCAGCGCGCCGAGGGTCAGCGGCAGCCCGGCCAGCGCGGGCGGGTACCCGTGCACGGCGGTCAGGGTCAACGGGACGAACGCCTCGACGCTGAAGAAGACGGCCGCGAACAACCCCCGCGCCAGCACCACCCTGGGCAGCCCGCGGGCGGCGAGCAGCGTCCCCTTCGGCAACAGCACCCGCAGCGCCACCACCAGCACCACCAGCCCGATCGCCCCCAGCCACAACAGCGCGGTGCGCCCGAGCGCCCAGCTCGTCACCGGCACGGCGACGGCCGCGGCGACCGCGGCCGGGACGAGCCACCGCCTGCCCGGCCCGGTGTCGGCGTGCGGGGGCAGTCCGCGCAGCGCGGGCACCAGCAGCACCGCGCCGAGCACGGCCAGCGGCGCCAGCCCGAGGAACACCCACCGCCACCCGAGGTGCTCGGCGACCAGCCCGGACGCCGCCGGGCCGACGATCGAGGGGACCACCCACGCCAACGACATCACCGCGAACGCGGCGGGCCGGGCCCGCTCGGGGAACACCGAGGCGATCAGCACGTAGACGGCGGTGATCTCGGCGCCGATCCCCGCCCCCTGCAGCGCCCGCCCGACCAGCAGTTGCGTGACGTCGCCCGCGGTCCCCGCCACCACCAGCCCGGCCACGAACACCGCGGGCGCCACCCACAGGACGGCGGCGGGCCCCAGCCGGTCGGCCACCCGCCCGCCGACGACGGTGGAGACCAGCGTCGCCGAGAGGAAGACGGTGAACGGCCACGAGTAGAGGTGCGTCGCGTCGAGGTCGGCCAGCAGCGTCGGCATCGCCGTGTTGACCCCGAGCGCCTCGAAGGCGCCAATGGTGATCAGCAGGACGATCGCGGCGGTGGTGCGCCGGTGTTCGCGGTCCCACGGGGATGCGGTGGTCTCGGCGTGTTCGGTCCCAGTGGTCACCTGATCATCCTGCAACCTCTACCCGGGTAGAGGTCTAGTCCTTTTCCCGGCTGTGCGGCGAACTGGCCTACGCGGCCTGGGCGGTGCGCCGCGAGACCTTCCGCCTGCGCTGCGCGGGGACCACGACCACCCGGCCCAGCGCCGAGTTGATCGCCGCCTCGGTCAGCTCCGCCAGCTCCCGCCGGTCGGCCGCGCGCCCGGGCGCGATCTCGTCGAGCACCAGCACCTCGAGGACCAGCCCCCGCAGCCGGGCCACCCGGCGCACCGACTCGAGGATGGTCTCCTCGCCGATGAACGCGGGCGCCGTGGTCTCCCTGCCGTCGGCCATCCGGAAGCGCAGGGCCACCGGGCGCACCGGGACACCGCCGTCGAGCGCGGCTTGGAACATGGCGGGGCGGAAGCGGCCGACGCCCTGGCCGCACCAGGTGGTGCCCTCGGGGCAGGCGTAGACGTGGGCGCCCTCGCGCAGGGTGTCGGCGAGGGCGGCCATGGTGCCCGGCAGGGACCGCAGGTTCTCCCGGTCGACGAACACCGTGCCCGCGGCGGCGACGATGCGGCCGAGGACGGGCCAGGCGCGGATGTCGCGCTTGGCCAGGGCGCGCATCGGGCGGATGGCGTTGACCGCGGCGATGTCCAGCCAGGACACGTGGTTGGTGGCGACGAGCGCGCCGCGGCCCCGGGCGGCGCGCAGGGCCTGCCCGCCGGTGACCGACAGCCGCACGCCGAAGGCGCCGAGCAGGGAGCGGAACACCAGGCGGGCGAAGCGGTCCCGGCCGATGAACGGCAGCACCGGCACCGCGACCAGGCACACCAGCACGACCGCGACGGCCCCCGCCGTGCGCAGCAGGGCGCGCGGCGCGCCGACGGTGGGCTCGCCGCCGGTCAGGCAGCGGGGCCCGCACGGCGAGGTCGGCATCCAGGCGTGGCTCATCGCCCCTCCCCCAGGAAGAACCGCAGGTAGCGCTCGTCGATGTCGGCCAGGCCGAGCAGGACGAAGAAGTCGGCGACGGCGAAGTCCCGGTCGTGCGCGGGCGGGCCGCAGACCTTGGCGCCCAGGCGCAGGTAGCCGCGCAGCAGCGGCGGGACGACCGCGCGGGCGGGCGACGGGGTGGGCTCCCACGGGACCAGCGGGCGCACCCGCAGCTCGTCGGGGGCGTAGTGCTTGGCGCGCACGGTGTCCCACACGCCCGAGGCGAGGTCGCCGCCGTCGGCGAGCGGGACCGAGGCGCACCCGGCGAGGTGGGAGTGCCCGGACAGGAACATGTAGCGGGCGATCCCGGCCCACACCAGGCTGACCACGGCGCCGGAGCGGTGGTCGGGGTGCACGCAGGAGCGGCCGGTCTCGACCAGGGAGGGCCGCAGGCCCGCCAGCGCCGACAGGTCGAACTCGGTGTCGGAGTAGAGGCCGTCGGCGCGGCCGGGCGGCAGCATCCGGTAGGTGCCGACGATCTCGCCGGACGGGTCGTGGCGGACCACGAGGTGGTCGCAC
Source organism: Actinokineospora pegani (assembly GCF_009745975.1). Taxonomy (GTDB): domain Bacteria; phylum Actinomycetota; class Actinomycetes; order Mycobacteriales; family Pseudonocardiaceae; genus Actinokineospora; species Actinokineospora pegani. Next base: position 46,643 of record NZ_WHOL01000033.1, read on the forward strand.
AGCTCGTCGAAGGCGTCGATGTCGAGCCCGGCGACGGGGGTGTGCAGGGTGGCGCCCATCTCGCCCGCGAAGACCTGGTGGCGCAGTCGCTGCGCGGCCTCGACTTCGGCTCCGTCGTGTGCGACGAGCAGCGAGTACTGGGGGGTGTCGGTTCCCGGCTTCGGCGTGCTGAGCAGCACCTGGGTCCGCGTCATGGCTCAAGGGTCACGCCGGTGAGGCGACCTGCGCGGGTGTCATCGCGTGACCGGTCGGTGCACCTTCAGTTAACGGTCGGCACGTCGGGAACGCCGGAGGGCGGCCCCCCGTTGACGGGGGCCGCCCTCCGGGCCGGGCGTTCGGGCTCAGCCCTTGCGCTTGGCGACCTCGTCGGTGAGCTGCGGGGCGACCGCGAACAGGTCGCCCACCACGCCGTAGTCGGCGATCTCGAAGATCGGCGCCTCGGCGTCCTTGTTGACCGCGATGATGGTCTTCGAGGTCTGCATCCCCGCGCGGTGCTGGATCGCGCCGGAGATGCCCAGCGCGACGTAGAGCTGCGGGGAGACCGTCTTGCCGGTCTGGCCGACCTGGAACTGGGCCGGGTAGTAGCCGGAGTCGACCGCGGCGCGGGAGGCGCCGACAGCCGCGCCGAACGCGTCGGCCAGCTTCTCCACGACGTCGAACTTCTCCGCCGAGCCGACGCCGCGGCCGCCGGAGACGACGACGGCCGCCTCGGTCAGCTCGGGGCGGTCGCCGCCGACGATGGGCTCGGCGCCGGTGATCTTCGTGGCCTTCGCCGCGTCGGTCGCGGTGACCTCCACGGTCTCCTCCGCGGCGGCGCCGGAGGCCTCGACGGCCTCCACGCCACCGGGGCGGACGGACACGATCGGGGTGCCCTTGGTGGACTGCGACTTGACGGTGAACGCGCCACCGAAGATCGACTGCACCGCGGTCACGTCGGAGCCGGAGCCCTCCAGGCCGATGGCGTCGACCAGCAGGCCGGAGCCGGTGCGGGCGGCCAGGCGGCCCGCGATCTCCTTGCCGTCGGCGGACGCGGCGACCAGGACGGCGGCCGGGGACTTCGCGCCGACCAGGGTGGCCAGCACGTCGACCTTCGGGGTCACCAGGAAGCCGGTGGCGTCGTCGGACTCGGCGACGTACACCTTCTCCGCGCCGTACTGGGCCAGCGACTCCTTGAGCTTGGCGGCCGTGCCAGCGGAGCCGACGACGACCGCGGACGGCGCCCCCAGCTCGCGGGCCGCGGTCAGCAGCTCGAAGGTGACCTTCTTGATCTCGCCGTTCAGGTGCTCGACGAGTACCAGGACCTCGGACATGGTTGTCATTCCCTCCTTCGCTGCTGTTCTCAGATGAGCTTCTGGCCGACGAGGTACTCGGCGATCTTGCTGCCGCCGTCGCCCTCGTCCTCGACCCGCTGGCCCGCCGAGCGCGGGGGCTTCGGCGCGACCTCGACGACCTTGGAGGTGGCCGAGCCCAGGCCCACCTCGCCCGCGTCGATGCCCAGGTCGGCGACCGAGAGGGTCTCGACGGGCTTCTTCTTGGCGGCCATGATGCCCTTGAAGGACGGGTAGCGCGGCTCGTTGATCTTCTCGCCGACGCTGACCACGGCCGGGAGGCCGGCCTCGAGGTGGGTGAGGCCCTCGTCGGTCTCGCGGGTCACCTTGATGGTGGAGCCGTCGATCTCGACCTTGCGGGCGTGGGTGAGCTGCGGGTAGCCCAGCAGCTCGGCCAGGATCGCCGGGACGGCGCCGGAACGGCCGTCGGTGGCCTCGTTGCCCGCGATGACCAGGTCGACCGAGTCGACCTTGCCGATGGCGGCGGCGATGACCTTGGACGTCTGGATGACGCAGGAACCGTGCAGCGCGGCGTCGGAGACGTGCAGCGCCTTGTCCGCGCCCATCGACAGCGCCTTGCGGATGGCCTCCGTCGCGCGGTCGGGGCCGACGGACAGGACGGTGACCTCACCGCCCTGCGCTTCCTTGATCAGCAGCGCCTCCTCGACGGCGCGCTCGTTGATCTCGTCGAGCACCGCGTCGGCGGAGTCACGGTCCAGCGTGTGGTCGGAGTCGGAGAGCTTGCGCTCCGAGTAGGTGTCAGGCACCTGCTTGACCAGGACGACGATGTTTGGCATTGGTCTTGTTCGACCTCCCTGCGACGAAGCACCGTGGGCCGCCGATCAGGGCGGACAGCGCACCGTAAGATGAATATGTGCGGTTCGGCTGCCTTGCCGAGCCCTGCGGCCTGGCGGCTCGGTGGCCTAGTTCCACCGCAATGTTACCCACCAGTAGCGAACGCGCAACCACGACTGCCCACAGCCGACGTGACGGTGCTCACCGAAGACCGCGCGACCAGGGCTAAAGAAGGGCTATGGTCGGACGATGAGGGTCGCCGTGATCACGGATTCCACCGCATCCCTGCCGCCTGACACCGCCCGCCAGTGGGGCATCCGTGTGGTCCCCATCCGCATCCGCCTCGGCGACCACCTGGCCGACGAGCTCAGCGTACCCCCCACGGCCGTGGTCGCGGCCATGCGCGCCGACCGCGGGGTCTCCACCGAGCCGCCGGACCCCGCCGCCCTCTACTGGACCTACCGCGCCGCCTTCGACGACGGCGCCGACGCGGTGGTGTCCATCCACATCTCCGCCCTGCAGTCGCGGACCGTCGAGCACGCCAGGCAGGCCGCCGCGCAGCTTCGCGCCCCCGTCCACGTCATCGACTCGCGCCTGATGGGCATGGCGCTGGGCTACGCCGTGACCGGCGCCGCCCGCGTCGCCGGGGCGGGGGGCAGCCCGCACCGCGTGGTCGAGGCCGTCAAGCGGCGGCTGGCGGGCAGCGCCACCTTCGTCCACGTGCACACCCTCGACCACCTCCGCCGCGGCGGCCGCATCGGAGCAGCGGCGCACCTGGTGGGCTCCGCCCTGTCGCTCAAGCCCCTGCTGACCATGCGGGACGGTCAGGTCGCCCCCCTGGACCGGGCCTTCGGCTCCGGCCGGGCGCTGCGCAAGCTGGTCGACACCACGGTCGCCAACGCCGGGGACCGCGTGGTGGACATCGCCGTCGAGCACGTCGGCGCCCTGACCGAGGCCGAGTCCGTCATGGGCGAGCTCAGGGCCCGCATCCCGCACGTGCGCGAGCACCTGGTGACCGAGGCCAGCTCGGCCATCGCCGTCCACACCGGACCCGGCACCCTCTCGGTCACCGTCTCCCCCACCTGAGCGGACGACGCGCGGGACACAGCGGCCTTCGGGGTTCGAGTGGGCTCAGGCCGAGGCGGACAGCCACTTGGCGCGGCCGGCGGCGGTCGAGACCCAGCAGCCGCGGCCCGCGCTCGACAGCGCGCGCGCGGTGACGCCCGGGGTGTGGTCCTCCGGGAGGCCCGACAGGGCGTGGAGGACGTCCACGGCCCAGCCGGTGCGGGTCCACAGGACGGTGGTGGGGTTCATGACGTCCTCGGTGTCCACCGGGACCCGGGTGGCGATGGCCTCGTCCTCGGCGTGCAGCCGGATGACGTCGACGACGTCGTGGTGGGCGCGGACGCCGACCACGGCGGTGATGTTGCCCTCGGTGTCGCGGGGGTGGAGGAACTCGTAGCCGCTAGCGACGAGGGCGCGCAGGTAGTCCTCAGTGGTCTGCTTGCGCAGGCCCCCGGCGCGGGTGGCGCGCAGCAGGGCGGTCAGGCTGCTCGCGGGGAGCACGAGAGCGGGGCCGCCGGGGGACTTGCTGTCCCGGATGGCGACTTGGCCGGCGAGCGGTGCGAGTTCGACGCAATTGCCGATGGCGCCGCTGCGCGAGGACTTCCGCCATCGGACCCCGACGAGTCGATCGGCCGCGATACCGGTCCGGACCTCCGTCATGGTTCCCCGACCCCTCTCGCATATGCACGTGCATTTGCCGAAGCCGACGTTAACATGATCGTCGCCGGTGCAGCTGCACGTGCATACGAAAGTGTTAGTGCATCGCATCCCCCGGGCGGAGTAACCGAGGCGGGTATTTCCCGAACCGCGCGCAGTCACCCCATGTCAGCGGGTGGACGAGAAATCAGTTCAGATCTCGGCGCGGAGCTTGATCAGGAACTCACGGGTCCGACTCGGGGTCTCGGCGTCGACGGTCAACCGGTCGACCGCGCGGCTGTAGCGCTCGACCTCGTCGCGACGGTCGAGGTAGACGGCGCCGACGAGGTGCTCGATGTAGACCAGGTCGGGCAGCTCCGCCTCGGTGAAGCGCAGGATGGAGAACGAGCCCTCGGCGGCGTACCCGCTCAGCGCGAACGGCACGACCTGCAGCGTCACGTTCGGCAGCCGGGTCATCTCCAGCAGGTGGTCGATCTGGGCGCCCAGCACGCCGGGGCCGCCGATCGGGCGGTGCAGCACCGACTCGTCGACCACCGCCCACAGCTTGGGCGCGGTGAGGCTGTGCAGCACCTTCTGCCGGGACATGCGCAGCGCGACGCGGCGCTCGGCCTCGGCGTCGGCCAGGTCGGGCCTGCCCTGGCTGACCACGGCGCGGGCGTAGTCCTCGGTCTGCAGCAGGCCCGGGACGAACTGCAGCTCGAAGGTCTGGATGCGGGCCGCGGCCTCCTCCAGGCCGACGAAGTCCTGGAACCAGGCGGGCATCAGGTCGCTGTAGCGGTGCCACCAGCCCGGCTCGCTGGCGCGGCGGACCAGGTCGAGGAACTGCTCGCGCTCGGTCGGGTCGACCACGTCGTAGAGGGTGAGCAGGTCGACGATGTCGCGCTCTTTGAAGCCGACCCGGCCCAGCTCCATCCGGCTGATCTTCGACTCCGACCCGCGGATGTGGTAGCCGGCGTCCACGCGGCTGATCTCGGCGCGCTCGCGGAGCCTGCGGAGCTGGGAACCCAGCACGATGCGCCGGGCCGTCGGTCCACCGCCCGCCTCGGTCACGCCTGCCCCTTCCGAGCCCGGATTGGTCACTGCCCGCCGTAGTAGGAGTACTACGCACGCCCTTAGAGTGAGGGTACCTCTTCACCCGGAACTGGTCCCCGCCACACGAACCCCCGTGAGGAACCCATGTCTTCCGACGGTCCCCGCAACGTCGGCACGGTGCTGCCGACCTTCATCGACACCACCAAGCCCAGCATCGCCCGCGTCTACGACGCCTTCCTCAACGGCAAGGACAACTACGAGGTCGACCGCGAGATGCAGCGGAAGATCAACCTCGCGGCGCCCGAGGCCGCGCACATCGCCTTCGACAGCCGCGACTTCCTCATCCGGGTCACCCGGTTCATCGCCCAGCAGACCGGCGTGCGCCAGTTCCTCGACCTGGGCTCGGGCCTGCCGACCGCGGAGAACACCCACCAGGTGGCGCAACGGGTCAACCCGGACACGACCGTCGTCTACATCGACAAGGACCCGGTGGTCATCGCGCACGGCCGCGCGCTGCTCGAGGAGAACGACCGCACCCACTTCACCGCCCAGGACATCTTCGAGCCGGAGCAGGTGCTCGCCGACGAGGTCGTGCGCAAGCACCTGGACTTCTCCCAGCCCATCGCCCTGTTCCAGATGGCGACCTTCCACCACTACGGCGGCGACCGCGCCCCCCGCGACATCATGCGGACCTACATCGACGCCCTGGCCCCCGGCTCGATCGTCGGCCTGAGCCACTTCCTCGACCCCGAGGACGACCGCTACGCCCCGGTCGCCAAGAAGATCGAGAAGATCCTCCTCGCCGACATGAGCACCGGCCGCTTCCGCACCCGCGCCGAGATCGCCGACATGCTCCCCGGCCTCGACCTCATCGACCCCGGCCTGGTCCTCGCCGCCGACTGGTGGCCCGACGGCCCCCGCCTCAAGCCCCTGGCCGACAGCCAGCACTGCGTCGCGGGAGCCGTGGCCCGCAAGCCCTGACCCTTACTGACGAGTAGCGCATCGACTACCGTCTTCCGGCGTGCCCATGGAACAGCCTGGAACCGTCGACCCGCTGCCGCTCACCGGGGAGCGCACCGTCCCCGGGATCGTGCGTGAGAACTACTGGTTCAGGCGGCACGAGGCTGCGTACCTGGATCTCGCGCACCACTGCGAGGACGCGATCGTCCTGGAAGCGGGCTGCGGCGAGGGTTACGGCGCCGACCTGCTGGCGCGCACCGGCGCCAAGCGGGTCATCGGGCTGGACTACGACCAGATCACCGCCGCGCACGTCGCCAGGGCGTACCCCGCGATCGGGGCGGTGCGGGGGAACCTGGCGGCGCTGCCGGTCAAGGACGGGGCCGTGGACGTGGTGGCGAACCTGCAGGTGATCGAGCACCTGTGGGACCAGGAGGGGTTCCTGGCCGAGTGCCACCGGGTGCTGCGGCCGGGTGGGGTGCTCATCGTGACGACGCCGAACCGGATCACGTTCTCGCCGGGGCGGGACACGCCGTTGAACCCGTTCCACACCCGGGAGCTGGCCGGGGACGAGTTGGGCGGGCTGCTGCGCGACGCCGGGTTCGCGGTGGAGTTCCTGGGCGGGCTGGGGCACGGGCCGCGCCTCAGAGAGCTGGACGAGCGGTTCGGGGGGTCGTTCATCGACGCGCAGTTGGAGGTGGCCGTCTCCGGCGAGGAGTGGCCGGAGGAGCTGTTGGCGGCCGTGGCGTCGGTGGAGTCGGCTGATTTCGAGATCACCGACGTGGACGTGGACGCCTCCCTCGACCTCGTCGCGGTCGCGCGGGCATGAGCGACACGACCGGGGGGTTCGCCCTCGTCCTGCACAGCCACCTGCCCTGGCTGCCGCACCACGGCACGTGGCCGGTCGGCGAGGAATGGCTCTACCAGGCGTGGGCGCACTCCTACCTCCCGCTGGTCGACATGCTGCACCGGTTCGCCGAGGAGGGCCGCCGCGACGTGCTCACCCTCGGGGTGACGCCGGTGCTGGCCGCCCAGCTCGACGACCCGTACGCGCTGCGCGCCGCGCACGACTGGCTGGGCGACTGGAACCTGCGCGCCCAGCACGCCGCGACCCGCTGGCAGCACCGCGACCCGCTGCTGCGCGAGGTCGCCGCGAGCGAGTTCCGGGCGTCGAACCGGGCGTTGGCCGAGTTCGAGGCGCGCTGGCGGCACGGGTTCTCCCCGGTGCTGCGCCCGCTGGTCGACGACCAGGTCGTCGAGCTGATCGGCGGCCCGCTGGCGCACCCGTTCCAGCCGCTGCTCGACCCGGCGCTGCGCGAGTTCTTCCTGCGCGCGGGCCTGGACGACACCCAGGCCAGGACCGGCACCCGCCCGGCGGGGATCTGGGCGCCGGAATGCGGGTACGCGCCCGGGATGGAGACCGGCTACGCGGCGGCGGGCGTTCAGCGCTTCCTCGTCGACGGCCCCGCGCTGCACGGCGACACCGCTTTCGCCCGGACCGTGGGCGACTCGGACGTCTACTGCTTCGGGCGCGACCTGGAGGTCACCTACCGCGTCTGGTCCCCGAAGGCGGGCTACCCGGGTGACGCCGCCTACCGGGACTTCCACACGTACGACCACCCCTCTGGTCTCAAGCCCTCGCGGGTGACGGGTCGTCAGGTGGCACCGCAGGACAAGAAGCCCTACGAAGCGGCTCTTGCGGCTGAAGCCGTTGAGCGCCATGCGGTTGACTTCGTCGACACCGTCGTTGAGCGGCTGCGTGACCTCAAGGACAAGCACGGTCGTCCGGGGCTCGTAGTGGCCGCGTATGACACAGAGCTCTATGGCCACTGGTGGCACGAGGGTCCCGCGTGGCTCGAGCGCGTGCTGCGGCTGCTGCCCGAACGCGGTGTCGACGTGACCACGCTCGGCGGGGCGCTGGCGGCCGGGTACACCGGCGGCCGGGTGGACCTGCCCGCCTCGTCGTGGGGATCGGGCAAGGACTGGCGGGTGTGGGACGGCGAGCAGGTGTCCGACCTGGTGCACGCGGGGGCCGAATTGCAGCGGGACCTGCTGGACCTGGTGCGCGGCTGGCGCCCGGAGACCAGGGACCCGGTGTTCGACCAGGCGGTCAGGGAGGCCATGCTTGCGCTGTCGAGCGACTGGGCCTTCATGGTCACCAAGGACTCGGCCGCCGACTACGCCCGCCGCCGGGCCAAGGTGCACGGCGACCGCTACGCGGAACTGGCCTCGCTGCTGCGTTCCGGGGCACGGCGGCGCGCCGTCGAGCGGGCGGCCGAGCTGCGCCGCGAGGACGGCCTGTTCGGCGGACTCGACGCCCGTCCCCTTGCTACTGGCGAGTAGTGTTGGCAGACCCGAAGGGGAGGTAACCGTCGAGATGCGCGTGCTGATGCTGTCCTGGGAGTACCCGCCGGTGGTCGTCGGCGGCCTGGGCAGACACGTGCACGCGCTGGCGGTGCACCTCGCCGCGCAGGGCCACGAGGTCGTGGTGCTGTGCAGGCACGAGGCGGGCACGGACGCGGGCACCCACCCGACCACCGACGTGCTCGACTCGGGGGTGCGGGTCGTCCGCGTCGCCGAGGACCCCACGCACCTGGTCTTCGAGCAGGACCTCGTCGCCTGGACGCTGGCGATGGGCCACGCGATGGTCCGCGCAGGCCTGGCGATGCTGCACGACTGGAAGCCGGACGTCGTGCACGCCCACGATTGGCTGGTGACCCACCCGGCCATCGCGCTCGCTTCCTTTGCGGGCGTGCCGCTGGTCGCGACCATTCACGCGACAGAGGCAGGCAGGCACAGCGGGTGGCTTTCCCAGCCGCTCAACCAGCAGGTTCACTCGGTCGAGTGGTGGTTGGCCAACCGCGCCGACGCCCTGATCACCTGCTCGTCGGCCATGCGGGCCGAGGTGGCCCACCTGTTCGAGGTCGACCCGGCGGGGATCTCGGTGATCCACAACGGGATCGAGCCCCGGGGCTGGCGGGTCTCCCCCGCGGCCGTGCGCGCCGCGCGGGAGCTGCACAGCCCCGACGGGGCGCCGCTGCTGCTGTTCTTCGGGCGCCTGGAGTGGGAGAAGGGCGTGCACGACCTGATCGCCGCGCTGCCCCTCATCCGGCGCACGCACCCGGGGACGCGCCTGGTGGTCGCGGGCAAGGGCTCGCAGGCCGCGGCGCTGCTGGAGCTGGCGCGCAAGCTGCGGGTCCGCCGGGCGGTGGAGTTCGCGGGCCACCTGTCCGACCGGGAGCTGGTCGCCACCCTGGCCGCCGCCGACGCGGTGGTGCTGCCCAGCCGGTACGAGCCGTTCGGGATCGTCGCCCTGGAGGCCGCGGCGGCGGGCGCGCCGCTGGTGGCCTCCACCGCGGGCGGACTCGGCGAGGTCGTCGTCCAGGACCGCACCGGCCTGTCGTTCCCCCCCGGCGACGTCGACGCCATCGTCACGGCCGCCCGCCGCGTCCTCGACGACCCGGCCGCGGCCAAGCGCCGCGCCCGCCAGGCCAAGTCCCGCCTGCCCAAGGACTTCGACTGGGGCCTGATCGCCGAGCAGACCGCGGCCGTCTACGCCAGGACCGCACCGGGGACGCACGAGGAGCTCCCCCGACCCAAGATCGCCTCCGGCAACGCGTTCACGGCCTAGTACGCGTCCTGGTACCAGACCGTGGAACGCCTGGTGGGTCTCCCCCCGGGCGTGCCACCATCGCCACCATGACCGGGTCGATGTTGTTCTCCTGGAGTGACCGCGCAGTCGACCTGCTGCTGGTGGCCTCGTGCGGCTGTAGCGCCACACGGTAGGCCCACCGCTGCCGAGTGGGCGTGCCGTGTCCGACCGCCATCGACGGACACCCCAGGAGCGCCACACCCCATGACCACCCCCGCCAGGACCCACGAGATCCACCCCGCTCTCGACACCCCGCTGCTGCACGACCTGATCAGCGACCGCAGCCCCCTGTGGACACCCGCCGACCTGCGCACCCTCACCTCGACGGTGGCCGCCCGGCTGCGCGCCCCGCTGACGGAGGCGGCCGAGTTCACCGAACCGAAGCGCTGGTGGGCCCGCTTGGCGCTCACCGACGAGGTGGAGCTGTGGCTGCTGACCTGGCTCCCCGGCCAGCGGACCAGGCCACACGACCACGGCGGCGCGTCGGGCTCGTTCACCGTGCTGCTCGGCGAACTGGCCGAGACCTACCGCTACCCGCAGGGCCCCATCCGCCACCGCCTGCACAAGACGGGTGCCGCCCTCGGCTTCGGCCAGGGCCGCGCCCACCAGGTCCAGAACCTCGGCACCACCCCCGCCGCCAGCGTGCACGCCTACTCACCCCCACTCGTCGAGACCCGCCAGTACACCTCCCTGCGCGACGTCCCCCACGAGATCCCCGCCCTCCCCCACCCACGCGGCCCCCACCAGTGAGCGCCGTCGACGACAACCTGGCCAAAGCCCGCCTGGGCCTCAACCGGGTCACCCCAGCCGAGGCCCACCGCACCAACGACGCGGTCCTGGTCGACATCCGCCCCATCGCCAACCGCCAGGCGGAAGGCGAGATCCCCGGCGCCCTCCCCATCGAACGCATCCACCTGGAATGGCGCCTGGACCCCCACGGCTCCCACCGCGTCGAGGGGATCACCGAGGACACCACGGTGATCGTCTTCTGCAACGAGGGCTACGCCTCCAGCTTCGCCGCCAGAGACCTCCAGGCCTTGGGCCTGCCCCACGCCACCGACCTCATAGGCGGCTTCCGAGCGTGGACAGCCGAAGGTCTGCCAACCCAAGAGGGCGGCACCCCCGCAATCCCGTAGCACGTCCGCGTAGCAGCATTCCCACTAGCCTGACCTCGCGGATCCATCGCGGGAACTGCCCAGTTAGACGTTCGAGGTCGAGGAGCGCACGCCGTCCACTATGCGATCGGTCAGCGCGGCGAAGTGCAAGTAGGTGTCGCGAGCCGCGCTCAGATGCCCGCCCAGGGCCCCATCCGCTGTGGTGAGTTCGAAGATGGGTTTCCTAGCCTCTTGGGCAAGCGGCATGAGGCTTTGGTAGTTCTTCATCTGACCGAGGGCCGCGGGGTCGTTCGCCGAATCCGGGGCAGCGCCCTGCTCGCCCAAGACGGAGGAGCGGAACTCGCCGGGAATGCGGTCCATCCACTTCTGATACGCCATGACCGGCCGGTTCAACCTCATCTTGTGCTGGAGGACGACATAACCCAGTGGATCCATCTCGCCACGGGGGAGGTCACCGGAAAGCCCGGAAGGTCGGTCAGCCAAGCGCCGCCCCCACTGCTTCCGCCAGTCCCGCAGCGTGGGCCCGAGGTTCCGGAGCCCTTGCAGGCTGAACAGGTCGGGCGCGACCGGTATCACCACATGGTCGGAGGCCACCAGTGCGGCCCGGTTGATCGCTCCCAGACTCGGGCCCACGTCGACTAGGACGTAGTCAGCTTCGTGCTGGCTCGCCGCATCTTGCAGGATGGTCGAGAACGCCGAGATGATCCGAAAAGACCGCACGTCACCGTCGAGGCACTTCGGCCAACTGCTGCTCAGGTCGTCCTCGAAGGTGGACAGGTCGAGGTCACCTGCGAGCAACACCAGTCGCTCGTCGGAGGTCGGGGTCAGGCTCGCGCTCCCCAGACCGCCGTCACCCTGGTGGAAGGGCTTGATCGCCCCCCACACCGTGCGGTGCCCGCCTGACCACAGCGCCTCGATCTCGTCCTCGTCGAGGAATGCGGACGTCAGGTTGGCCTGCGGGTCGAGATCGGCCGCGACAACCCGGTGTCCGAGGTTCGCCATCATCCACGCCACGTGGTAGAGCAGCGTGGTCTTGCCGACGCCGCCCTTGTTGTTGAAGAAGGCGATTACCGGAACCGTCATGCCTTGCTCCTGATGGTTACCCCGACGTGAGTGGGCGTCGCCTGGAACTCCGGCGGGGGGTTCCCGTTGCTCTCCAGGGTCTTTCGAGTAATCGGGATCCCCGCTCCGAACCGCTGGACATACCCGAGCCCTCGCAGCATCTCGGCCAACGTCGGGTTCCGGTAGTCGGTGGGTCCGCTACCGAAATTCTCGGTGGTCACCGCTCCGAACGGGCCCCCGGGATTGATGATCTCCACGCGGTCGCGGTACCAGGTGATCCTGATCGGCGTGTTCGTGTTCTCGTACGACCGGTGCATGACCGCGTTCCTCGCCACCTGCTGGAGTGCGGCCAAGGGGTAGTCGGGCGCGCGCTGTTCCCTCGGGCCCGATGTGATGTCGATCGACGTCCGGACATTCAGCATGAGTAGTTCGTCGACTCGACGCAACAGGGTTGGCAGCGGTCCATCCATCCGCTTCTCGTCGATGATGGCGTCGGTGAGATCGTCACCATCCACGCGCAGGAACTGCACATACGCCCCAGGCAGGACTGCCAACGGATCGATGCCCGTGGTGATGATCCCCGCATGGGTGGGCGTGCCGTCCGCGGAGGTCATCCGCAGTGCCGTCATTCTCTGCTCAACGGTTCTGCCGTTGATGGCGAGCACATCAGGAGGCACCAGCGAGGGAATGATCGTGTCGACGAACAACGACCTGTCGAGATCGGTCTGCGCGTCGGTGCCGATCGCTGGTTGCGCGTCGAACGGGAGATCCAGCGATCGCCTTCGCTCATTGAGCCTCCGCTCGTCCTCGGCGTTCGCGATACCCCGGCGAGGACCCACGCGAATCCAGACCTGCCCCTTGAACCTGACGGGTGGCGTGTTGCTGGGCTGCACCTCGACCACTGCGAGGTCGACCCCCCGGACGCACACCTTGCGCACGCTCATCGACGGCGGCGGCAGCAGGTTGCCTTGGTCGCGGAGCGAAGCCAGGTTCTGCAGGAGTTGGTCGGTGATGTCGAGCCCGGGGAACGAACCGTTGTCCCGCACCCCGACGAAGACGACCCCGGGTAGTCGATGACCAGGCAGATCGTTGGCGAAGGCGCAGATCGCCTCGGCGATCTTCTCGGTCCCCCTCGCTGACTCCTTGCGTTCGACCCGGTCTGACTCCATGTCATCGAGAAGCGATGTGAGCTCGTCGTCGGGCAGTGCCATGGACGGGATCTTAGGCTCCGGAGCGCCACGGGCGCTCCGGAGCCGACATCGTCACTCCTCCGGCACCAGCCACACCACACCCGAAGGCGGCAGCCGGAGCTCAGCACTGTGCTGGCGTCCATGCCAAGGATGGGCCTCAGCCGTCACCAGCCCCAGATTCCCGACCCCGGACCCGGCATACACCTCGGCATCCGTGTTCAGCACCTCCCGCCACCGCCCACCCCGCGGCAGCCCCACGCGGTACCTCTCACGCGGAGCCCCAGCGAAGTTCGCCACGCACACCAGGTCCCGCCCAGCCCCGTGCCGCACGAAGCTCAACACGTTGTTCGCCGAGTCATTGGCATCAATCCAGGAGAACCCCTCCGGCCGGACGTCGTCGGCGTAGAGCGCGGGCTCCCCCCGGTACACGGCGTTCAGGTCGCCGATCAACGACTGCACACCGGCGTGGAACCGGTTCTCCAGCAGGTCCCAGTCCAGCGACCGGGACTCCGACCACTCCCGGACCTGCCCGAATTCCTGCCCCATGAACAGCAGTTGCTTGCCCGGGTGCGCCCACATGAACGCCAGCAGCGCCCGCAGCCCGGCGGCCTTGTTCCAGTCGTCGCCGGGCATGCGGGTCCACAGTGAACCCTTCCCGTGCACGACCTCGTCGTGCGACAGCGGCAGGACGAAGTTCTCGCTCCAGGCGTAGACCAGGGAGAAGGTGACCTCGTTGTGGTGGAACGCGCGGTGCACCGGGTCGTGGCCGATGTAGCTGAGCGTGTCGTGCATCCAGCCCATGTTCCACTTGAAGCCGAAGCCCAGGCCGCCCAGGTGGGTGGGGCGGGTGACGCCGGGCCAGGCGGTGGACTCCTCGGCGATCATGACCACGCCGGGGTTGTGCTTGTAGACCGTGGCGTTGAGCTCCTGCAGGAAGCGCACCGCGTCCAGGTTCTCGCGGCCCCCGTGGATGTTGGGCAACCACTGGCCGTCGGAGCGGGAGTAGTCCAGGTAGAGCATCGAGGCGACCGCGTCGACGCGCAGGCCGTCGATGTGGAACTCCTCGATCCAGTACAGGGCGTTGGCGACGAGGAAGTTGCGGACCTCGGTGCGGCCGAAGTCGAAGACCAGGGTGCCCCAGTCCGGCTGCTCGCCGCGGCGCGGGTCGGCGTGCTCGTAGAGCGGGCCGCCGTCGAAGCGGGCCAGGGCCCAGGCGTCGCGCGGGAAGTGGGCGGGGACCCAGTCCATGATCACGCCGATGCCGCGGGCGTGCAGGGCGTCGACGAAGGCGCGGAACTCGTCCGGGGTGCCGAAGCGGGAGGTCGGGGCGTAGTACGAGGTGACCTGGTAGCCCCACGAGCCGCCGAACGGGTGCTCGGCGACCGGCAGCAGCTCGACGTGGGTGAAGTTGTGCTCGACGACGTAGTCGCCGAGCTGCTCGGCGAGTTCGAGGTAGCCCAGGCCCTCGCGCCACGAGCCGAGGTGGACCTCGTAGGCGCTCATCGGCGCGCCGGACCAGTCGGTGGCGTCGCGGCGGGTGAGCCACTCCTCGTCGCCCCAGACGTGGCTGGAGAGGGTGACCACGGAGGCGGTCTGGCCCGGCTTCTCGGTGGCGAAGGCCATCGGGTCGGCCTTCTCGTGCCAGGCCCCGTCGGCGCCGAGGATGCGGAACTTGTACTTGGTGCCGGGGGTGACGCCGGGCAGGAACAGCTCCCACACCCCCGACGAGCCCAGCGAGCGCATCGGGTTGGCGCGGCCGTCCCAGCCGTCGAAGTCGCCGCACACCCGGACCCCGCGCGCGGTCGGCGCCCACACGGCGAACGAGGTGCCCTCCACGACGCCCGCGGGGGTCTCGTAGGAGCGCACGTGCGCGCCCAGGACCTCCCACAGCCGCTCGTGGCGGCCCTCGCCGAACAGGTGCAGGTCCAGCTCGCCCAGCGTCGGCAGCCAGCGGTAGGGGTCCTCGACCAGCTCGGCGCCGTCGCCGTAGTCGACCTCGAGCAGGTACTCGTTGGGCACCACCGGGACCTCGGCGGCGAAGAACCCGGACAGGCTCTCGTCCAGCTCGTAGCGCTGGTCGCCGACGACGGCCGCGACGGACTTCGCGTTGGGCCGCAGCGCGCGGACGACCGCCGAGCCCGCCTTCGCGGACTCGTGCGCGCCGAGCACGGAGTGGGGGTCGTGGTGGGCGCCGGAGAGCAGGCGCCCGATCTCGTCGGTCGTGGTCAAGAGGTCACCCTCGATCCTGTGTCCGCTGGGTACCGGTGGGGGTACCCGGAACTGGTGGTGGCGAAAAGGTCAGGTGGCGCGCTTGATGGCGGCCAGCGGGATGGCCACCCAGTCGGGGCGGTTGCGGTGCTCGTAGCGCACCTCGTATACCGCCTTGTCCAGTTCGAACGCGCGCAGCAGCACCGCCGCCGCGCGGGGGTCGGGGCCGACGGCGGCGTAGCCGTCGCAGAACGCGGTCCGGTTGCGGTCGGACCACTCGGCGGCGCGCGCCGCGCGCTGGTGGTCCGGTTCGGCCCCGGCGACCAGGTGCAGCGCGGCGTAGTCGAACGAGCGCAGCATCCCGGCGACGTCGCGCAGCGGCGAGCGGGTCAGGGCCCGCTCCCGCGGCGACACAGCGGGCTCGCCCTCGAAGTCGATCAGCACCCAGCCCGCCGTGGTCCGCAGGACCTGGCCCAGGTGCAGGTCGCCGTGCACGTGCTGGACGAGGATGCCGTCGTCGAGGCCGCGCACCGCGTCGAACGCCGCGCGCAGCGCCGTCTCGTGCTCGGCCAGCTCGGGCACCTCGGCCAGCACCTCGTCGAGGCGGCCGTGCATCGCCGCCACCGCCTCGGACATCCGCTCGGCCCCGATGACCTCGGTGCCCAGGGTGGCGGCCAGGTCGGCGTGCACGGCGGCCACCGCGGCGCCGAGCCGGGCGGCCTCGCCCGCGAAGTCGCCGCCGACCTCTCGCGCGTACAGGTCGCCCTCGGCGAGCAGGTCCCGCACGCTGGCCGTCGCGGTGGCCCAGCCCTCGGCGGCGTCGCCGAGGAAGCGCTGGGCGAACCCGAGCACCGTCTCGCCCGCGGCCACCGTGCCGACCGGCGCGGCGATCTGCTGCGACCCGGCCGCGTGCAGCGCCCGGTGCAGCTCGACGTCGCGGTTGGGCCCCGGCGCGGGCCTGCGGAACAGCTTGAGGATGTACTGCTCGGCGAACACGATCGACGTGTTCGACTGCTCGACCCCGATCGGCCGCGCGCGCAGCCCGGCGGGCACCTCGACGCCGGGCTCCGCGCGGAAGGACAGCCCGCCGGTGTCGGCGTTCCCGGCGATCAGGTCGCCGAGCCCGGTCATCAGCTCGCCGTCGTGCGTGGCGTCGTAGGCGTGCAGGCCGTCGACCTCGCCGATGGCGGCGGGGGCCAGGTGCTCGGGCAGCTCGGCGCGCAGGCCGACCAGCACCTGGTACACCTCGCCGCCCGCCAGCACCAGCGCGTGCACCAACCCCGGGTCGCCGGTCACCAGTTCCGCGGCGCGCGTGACGCGGACGTCGGTGAGGTCCTGTCCCTTCGCCGCGAACCAGCGCTGCGTGGGCAGCCACGCGCGCAGGTCGTCGACCAGAGCGTCCACGGCGAGCCGGGGTTGGTCGGTCACTGGGGTTCGCCCTCCTCCTGGGGGTCGGTGATCTGGAACCAGTAGAAGCCGTGCCCCGGCAGCGTCAGCAGGTACGGCAGCTCCCCGATGGCCGGGAAGCGCACGCCGCCGGTCAGCTCGACCGGGATGCGGCCCTCGTGCTCGGACAGGTGCAGCTCCACCGGCTGGGGGAACCGGGACAGGTTGTTCACGCAGATGACCCGGTCCTCTGTGACGACAACAGCTCCGTCATCTGTGACAGTCTCAGTGACGTGGCGCCGCAGGTAGGCCAGCACGCTCGGGTTGGACGAGCCCAGCTCGGTGAAGTCGCCCTTGCCGAAGGCCGGGTGCTCGGTGCGGACCTGCAGCATCCGCCGCGTCCAGTGCAGCAGCGACGAGGTGTTGTTCATGTGCGCCTCGACGTTGACCGCCTGGAACCCGTAGACCGGGTCGGCGATCGTGGGCAGGTAGAGCCTGCCGGGGTCGCAGCGGGAGAACCCGGCGTTGCGGTCGGGGGACCACTGCATGGGGGTGCGGACGGCATCGCGGTCACCGAGCCAGATGTTGTCGCCCATGCCGATCTCGTCGCCGTAGTACAGCACCGGCGAGCCGGGCAGCGACAGCAGCATCGCGGTGAACAGCTCCTGCTGGTTGCGGTCGTTGTCCAGCAGCGGGGCCAGCCTGCGGCGGATGCCGATGTTGGCCTTCATCCGCGGGTCCTTGGCGTACTCGGCGTACATGTAGTCGCGCTCGTCGTCGGTGACCATCTCCAACGTGAGCTCGTCGTGGTTGCGCAGGAAGATCCCCCACTGCGCGCCGTCGGGGATCGCCGGGGTCTGCGCCAGGATCTCCGAGATCGGGAACCGCGACTCCCGGCGCACCGCCATGAAGATGCGCGGCATCAGCGGGAAGTGGAACGCCATGTGGCACTCGTCCCCGCCCACCTCCGGGTCGCCGAAGTACTCCACCACGTCCGCGGGCCACTGGTTCGCCTCGGCCAGCAGGACCCGGCCCGGGTACTCGTCGTCGACGACCTTGCGGCAGGTCTTGAGGAACTCGTGCGTGCGCGGGAGGTTCTCGCAGTTGGTCCCCTCCTCCTCGAACAGGTACGGCACCGCGTCGAGCCGGAAGCCGTCGATGCCGATGTCCAGCCAGAACCGCAGGACGTCCAGCATCGCCTCCTGGACCTCGGTGTTCTCGTAGTTGAGGTCCGGCTGGTGGGAGAAGAACCGGTGCCAGTAGAACTGCCCGCGCACCGGGTCGTAGGTCCAGTTCGAGGTCTCGGTGTCGACGAAGATGATCCGCGCCTCGGGGTAGGCCTCGTCGGTGTCGGACCAGACGTAGAAGTCCCCGTAGGGGCCGTCCGGGTGGTTGCGCGACTCCTGGAACCACGGGTGCGCGTCCGAGGTGTGGTTGAGGACCAGGTCGGTGATGACCCGGATGCCGCGCTTGTGCGCCTCGTTGAGCAGGTGCACGAAGTCGTCGACGGTGCCGAACTCCGGCAGCACCGCGCGGAAGTCGGAGATATCGTAGCCGCCGTCGCGCAGCGGGGAGGCGTAGAACGGCGGCAGCCACAGGCAGTCGACGCCCAGCCATTGCAGGTAGTCCAGCTTGTCGGCGAGCCCGCGCAGGTCGCCGGTGCCGTTGCCGTCGGAGTCGTTGAACGCGCGGACGAGGACCTCGTAGAAGACCGCGCTCTTGTACCACTGGGTGTCCTGCGGCACCGCGCGCGCCGAGGCGAAGTCCTCCGCCTGCGGCTCGACCAGGTGGCCGTCGGCGGTCAGCGACTCCCCGGTGTGGGGAATGCCCTCGAGTCCCAGCGCGGCGTCCGGCGCCGCGTCCCCCGTCTCGTGGAGGTCCCGGTTGTCAACCGTCATGCCTGATGCCCCGTCACCATCATCGCCCCTGCCGTCGTCGTTGTCGGGTCGGACATGCGTACAGCACATCGGTGGCGCACGCGCGGTCCGGTCCCGCGGCGCTAACGTTTGATGTGGACAATGTGCGCGACCGACTGCCACGGGTCGAGGCGCACGTAGTTGCCCGCCGACGCACCCCACTCCCAGGTCTGCCCGGAGACCTCGTCGTGGGCGGTGTACACGCGGTCCGGCTCCAGGCCGAGCGCGCCCCAGTCCAGCCACAGCAGGCCGTCCTGCGCGCCGCCGGGGTCGAGCGTGACCACCACGACCACGGTGTCGCCGGTCGCGGGGTCCACCTTGGAGTAGGCGATCAGCGCGTCGTTCTCCACGGTGTGGAACTTGAGGGTGCGCAGTTGCTGCAGGGCGGGGTGCGCCCGGCGGATCGCGTTGAGCCGGGTGATCCACGGTTGCAGCGACCGGCCCTGCGCCAGCGCGGTGTCGAAGTCGCGCGGGCGGAGCTGGTACTTCTCCGAGTCGAGGTACTCCTCGCTGCCCGGCTTGACCGCCTCGTGCTCGTAGAGCTCGTAGCCGGAGTACACCCCCCACGTCGGCGACATCGTCGCGGCCAGCGCGGCGCGGATGGCGAACATCGCGGGCCCGCCGTGCTGCAGCGAGGCGTGCAGGATGTCGGGGGTGTTGACGAACAGGTTGGGCCGGGACTCGTCGACGTGCTCGACGATCTCCTCGCCGAACTCGGTCAGCTCCCACTTGGCCGTGCGCCAGGTGAAGTAGGTGTAGGACTGCGTGTAGCCCAGCTTGGCCAAGCCGTAGAGCCGCGCGGGGCGGGTGAACGCCTCGGCCAGGAACAGCACGTCCGGGTGCCGGGCCTTCACCTCGCGGATCAGCCACTCCCAGAAGTCCGGCGGCTTGGTGTGCGGGTTGTCGACCCGGAACACCTTGACCCCGTGGCTGACCCACAGCAGGACCACGCGCAGCGACTCGGCGTAGATGCCCTCGGGGTCGTTGTCGAAGTTGACCGGGTAGATGTCCTGGTACTTCTTCGGCGGGTTCTCCGCGTAGGCGATCGTGCCGTCCGGGCGGGTGGTGAACCACTCCGGGTGCTTGCCGACCCACGGGTGGTCCGGCGCGCACTGCAGCGCGAAGTCGAGGGCGATCTCCAGGTCCAGCTCGCGGGCGCGCTCCACGAAGGCGTCGAAGTCGTCGAAGTCGCCCAGCAGCGGGTGGATCGCGTCGTGGCCGCCGTCGGCGGAGCCGATGGCCCAGGTGGACCCGACGTCGCCCGGCTTGGACTCGGTGCTGTTGTTGGGGCCCTTGCGGTTCACCTCGCCGATGGGGTGGATCGGCGGCAGGTAGACCACGTCGAAGCCCATGGCCGCGGCCCGGTCCAGCTCCTTCATCGCGGTGCGGAAGGTGCCGTGCCTGGGCGTGCCGTCGGCCTCGACCTCCCCTGTGGACCGTGGGAAGAACTCGTACCAGGAGCCGTAGAGCGCGGTCTTGCGGTCGACGACGACCTGGTACGCCTTGCCCTTGGTGACCAGCTCGCGCACCGGGTGGGTGTCCATGACCCGGCGCACCGACTCCGAGAGCGCCTCGGCGATGCGCGCCGACAGCGGCAGCGCGGTGTCGCGCAGCGCGCGGGCGGCCGAGACCAGCAGCTTGCGCTCGACGCTGCGGTCGGGCCTGCGGCCCACCCGCTCCACCAGCCGGGCGCCGGTCTCGAGGTCGTTGGCCAGCTCATCGGCGTCCTGACCAGCGGCGACCTTGACCTCCACGGTGTGCAGCCAGGTCGACCACGGGTCGGACCAGGCGTCCACCCGGTAGGTCCACAGCCCCTCGGCGTCGGGGACGATGTCGGCGGTGAACTGGTCCGTGGTCGGCCCGGTGGACCGCATCCGGGTCTTGCGCGCCCGCGCGTCCTGGGGCCCGCGCCAGGTGACCGTCGCCGCCACGGCGTCGTGCCCCTCGCGCCAGACCGTCGCGTTGATCGGGATGTGCTCGCCCACCACGCCCTTGGCGGGATACCGACCGCAGGACACGATCGGGGAGACGTCGTCGATGCCCAGCCGACCGCTCACCGGTCAGGCTCCTCTCGGTCGCGGGTTGTGACTCCATCCTGCCTTGCTCGATCCAGCCCCACACGATGACCTCCCGCTGGTGCCGGGAGCCGTTGTGCTTCTGTGTCTTGGGGACTCGCCCAGCCCCGTGTCCTGGGGACTTACCCCGCCCCACCGGGGTATCAACCCCGCTGGGCCCAGCAGCCCCCGAACGCACCAGCCGAGCACGGGGCGTGAGCGGACCGGCGGTCTTGGATACCGGCCGGTATCCAAGACCGGCCGGTTCGGTGGCTTGCTCGATCCAGGTTCGCCGCTAGGGTCGGTTGGCGTGAAAGCCGTACGCCGATTCACCGTCCGCGCCGGACTGCCGGCGCAACTCGCCGACCTGGGCACGCTCGCCACGAACTTGCGCTGGACGTGGCACCCGCCGACCCAGGACCTGTTCGCGGAGGTCGACCGGGACACCTGGGAGCGGGTCGGGGCCAACCCGCTGCACCTGCTGGCCCGGGTCCCCGCCGAGCGGCTCGACGCGCTCGCCGCCGACGAGTCGTTCCTGGCGCGGGTCCGGGAGGTGTCAGACGACCTGCGCCGCTACGTGGAGCAGCCGCGGTGGTACCAGCGGCGCAGCGAGGAGGTCGGCGCCACCGGGCCCAGGATGCCCGGCGCCATCGCCTACTTCTCCATGGAGTTCGGCGTCACCGAGGCGCTGCCCAACTACTCCGGCGGCCTGGGGGTGCTCGCGGGCGACCACCTCAAGGCCGCCTCGGACCTCGGGGTGCCGCTGATCGCCGTCGGCCTGCTCTACCGGTCCGGCTACTTCCGGCAGTCGCTCTCGCTCGACGGCTGGCAGGTCGAGCACTACCCGGTGCTCGACCCCAACGGGCTGCCGCTGGAGCTGGTGGCCGAGCCCTCCGGCGCGCCGATCCTGGTGCACGTGGCGATGCCCGGCGGGCGGGTGCTGCGGGCGCGGATCTGGAAGGCCCAGGTCGGCCGGGTGCCGCTGCTGCTGCTCGACTCCGACATCGAGGAGAACGCCGAGGACCTGCGCGCGGTCACCGACCGCCTCTACGGCGGCGACCAGGACCACCGCATCCGGCAGGAGATCCTGGCGGGCGTCGGCGGGGTGCGCGCCGTGCGCACCTTCTGCGAGCTCAACGGCGTCGCCCAGCCCGAGGTCTTCCACACCAACGAGGGCCACGCGGGGTTCCTCGGCCTGGAGCGGTTGCGCGAGCTGGTCTCCGGGCACGGTCTGGACTTCGACCAGGC
Source organism: Actinokineospora pegani (assembly GCF_009745975.1). Lineage (GTDB taxonomy): Bacteria > Actinomycetota > Actinomycetes > Mycobacteriales > Pseudonocardiaceae > Actinokineospora > Actinokineospora pegani. The sequence goes on from NZ_WHOL01000033.1 coordinate 68,308, forward strand.
GCTGTCGGCGGTCCGCGCGGGCACCGTGTTCACCACGCACACCCCCGTCCCCGCGGGTATCGACCGCTTCCCGGTCGACCTCGTGCAGCACTACTTCGGCGACGACAGCCTGCTGCCGGGCATCGACCTGCGCCGGGTGCTGGCGCTGGGCGCCGAGGACAACCCGGGCATGTTCAACATGGCGCACATGGGCCTGCGGCTCGCGCAGCGCGCGAACGGCGTCTCGCGCCTGCACGGCGCGGTCAGCCGGGGGATGTTCGGCGCGCTGTGGCCGGGCTTCGACACCGAGGAGGTGCCGATCTCCTCGGTCACCAACGGCGTGCACGGCGCGACGTGGACCGCCAAGGAGATGACCGACCTGATCGGCGACCCCGCCGAGGACGGCGAGATCGCGGGCCCCTCGGTCTCCGACGCGAGGCTGTGGGAGCTGCGCACCGCGCTGCGCGGCAGGCTCGTCGACGAGATCCGCAGGCGGGTCCGGCAGGCCTGGCTGCAGCGCGGCGCGTCCGCCCTGGAACTGGGCTGGACCGACTCGGTCTTCGACCCGGACGTCCTCACCGTCGGCTTCGCCCGCCGGGTGCCCACCTACAAGCGCCTGACCCTCATGCTCCGCGACCCCGAGCGCCTGCGCGCGCTGCTGCTGCACCCCGAGCGCCCCGTCCAACTGGTCGTGGCGGGCAAGTCCCACCCGGCCGACGACGGCGGCAAGGCCCTCATCCAGCAGATCGTCCGCTACGCCGACGACGCGGGCGTCCGCCACCGCATCGTCTTCCTCCCCGACTACGACATGTCCATGGCCCGCTACCTCTACTGGGGCTGCGACGTGTGGTTGAACAACCCCATGCGCCCCCTGGAGGCCTGCGGCACCTCGGGCATGAAGGCCGCCCTCAACGGCGGCCTGAACCTGTCCATCCGCGACGGCTGGTGGGACGAGTTCCACGACGGCAGCAACGGCTGGGCCATCCCCACCGCGGACGAGATCACCGACCCGGTGCGCCGGGACGACCTGGAGGCAGCGGCCCTCTACGACCTCCTGGGCTCCCAGGTGGGCCCCCTGTACTACGACCGGAACGAGCAGGGCGTCCCCACCCGCTGGATGTCCATGGTCCGCCACACCCTCGCCACCCTGGGCCCCCAGGTCCAGGCGACCCGCATGGTCCGCGAATACGTCGAATCCGCCTACGCCCCCGCCGCCACCTCGGGCGCACAGGCGCAGGCCGACGACCACCAGGCAGCCAAGGACCTGGCCGCCTACCGCCACCGCATCCAAGCCGCCTGGACCCACATCCGGGTAACCGACTGCGAACTCAACATCCAGGACGACGCCCCCACCCCCGTGATCGGAGACCGCGTCCAGGTGAAGGCCACAGTGGACCTGGCAGGCCTGACCCCCGACGACGTGGAAGTCCAAGCCGTCATCGGCCGAGTAGCGGACACGGACGACCTGTCCAATGTAGTCACAGCGACAATGACCCCCACCACCCCCCAAACCTGGGAAGCCCAAATAGCCCTCCCCCACGCAGGCGCCCTAGGCGTAACAGCCCGAGTCCTCCCCAAACACCCCCTCCTGGCCACCCCCGCAGAACTGGGCAAGGTCGTACTCGCCTGACCCCAGACCAGCCCCACCCAAACCCACCAAGCCGGTCACCCCCCGGCCTGGACGCACTCCCGGCCGCACTAAACAATCCGCGGCCCCAAAGGACAGGCTCCCCAGCGAACACAGCGGCCCCGGGTCCACAAAGGACCCGGGGCCGCCGCCGTCACGCACACCTCAAAGAGCCTTCCGCCCACCGATCATCACGTTGTAGAAAAACTCCCGAGGAACAAACTTCTTCATGACCTTCTCATCCAGCCAGGAAAGCCGCTGCCACGACTTCATGGCGAACAGCGCCCACCCGAAGCCCAACTTCTCCCGAGGCACCGCAGCCTCGAACGTCCGCACCGGCCACCCGAGCAACGCAGCCGTGAACTCCTCAGTCGAGGCCCGGACGTCCACCAACCCAGCATCCCGCGCGATCCCCTCCAACTCAGAGGGGTCAAACGTGTGGATGTCGACCACAGCCTCAAGCGCAGCGGCCCGAGAAGACTCGTCCAACTCCCCCTGCGGCCGCCGCCACGCCCGCAACGGCCCCAGCTTGGTGATGTTGGTCGTCAACCACCAGGTCGCCTGCCCGAGCTTGCGCGCGTAGGTGTCGCCGATCCGAGTCGGCTCCCCAGCGAACACGAACCGCCCGCCAGGCTTCAACACCCGGTTGATCTCGGCGAACGCAGCAGGCAGATCCGGGATGTGGTGCAACACCGCATGCCCGACAACAAGGTCGACGCTGTTGTCGTCGAACGGGATCCGCTCGGCGTCGGCGACCCGCCCCTCGACGTCAAGCCCCAACGACTTGGCGTTGCGAACGGCGACCTCGACCATCCCCGGCGAGAGGTCCGTCGCGTACCCCTTCTTGGCCAACCCGCCCTGCATCAGGTTGAGCAGGAAGAAGCCGGTGCCGCTGCCCAGCTCCATGACCGTCTCGTACGGCCAGCCCTCATCCCCGGCGACAGCCTTGAACCGGCCGGTGGCGTAGTCGATGCACCGCTCGTCGTACGAGATCGACCACTTCTCGTCGTAGGTGCCCGCCTCCCAGTCGTGGTAGAGCACGTTCGCGAGCTTCGGGTCGGAATACGCCGCCTGGACCTCGGCCTCGGTGGCGTGCGGGTTGGGGGTCGGCTCAGCGCCCATTGAACTCAGCCTTCCCCGGCCCGTTCTCGATGAACGACTTCATGCCCGCGTCCCGGTCCTCGGTGGCGAACAACGCGGCGAACAGGTGGGTCTCCAGCTTGAGCCCGTTGGCCAGGTCCCCGTCGAGCCCGCCGTCGATGGCCGCCTTCGCCGCGGCCAGCGCCCGTGAAGCCCCGCGGGTGAACTGCGCGGCCCACGCCCGCGCTGTCGCGTACACGTCGTCCGGCGAGACGACCTGGTCCAGCATCCCGATCGAGAGCGCCTCCTCGGCGCCGAGGAACCGCCCGGTGAAGACGATGTCCTTGGCCTTGCTGGGCCCCACCAGCCGCGCCAGCCGCTGCGTGCCACCGGCCCCCGGGATGATCCCGAGCAGGATCTCCGGCTGCCCGACCTTGGCGTTGTCCCCCGCGATCCGGCGGTCGCAGGCCAGCGCCAGCTCGAAGCCCCCACCGAGCGCGTACCCGGTGATGGCGGCGACGGTCGGCTTGGGCAGCGCCGCCACCTCGGCGATGGACGCCTGCAGCTCCGGCCCGTAGTCGGCGATGTCGTTGTACGACATCCCCGCGAACTCCTTGACGTCCGCGCCCGCGGCGAAGACCTTCGGCCCGCCGTAGACGATGACGGCCTTGACCTCGGACCGCGCCGCCGCCTCCCTGGCCGCCTCGCGCAGCTCGGCCTGGAGCTGACGGTTGATCGCGTTCATCGGGGGACGGTCGAGGCGGATGGTGCCCACACCGTCCTCCACCTCGAGCCGGACGAACTCACCCACGGCCATGCCTCCTCAGCGCTGTCTGCTACCCGGTCGGGACCGACCCGGAAAGGTTACTCGTCAGTACGCTACCGTCGGCGACGGGCGAAGTACCGGTCGCCGGAGCGTTCGAGCTCCAGCGGCTGGTCGAACGCGGCCGACAGGTTCTCGCTGGTGAGCACGTCGTCCATCAGGCCCTGCGCCACGACCTCGCCGCGGGCGAGCAGCAGCAGGTGGGTGAACCCGGGCGGGATCTCCTCGACGTGGTGGGTGACCAGCGCGGTCGCCGGGGCGTCGGGGTCCATCGCCAGCTCGCTCAGCCGCCCGACCAGGTCCTCGCGGCCGCCCAGGTCCAGCCCGGCGGCGGGCTCGTCGAGCAGCAGCAGCTCCGGGTCGGTCATCAGCGCGCGGGCGATCAGGGTGCGCTTGCGCTCGCCCTCGGACAGGGTGCCGAAGGTGCGCTCGGCCAGGTGCGCGATGCCCATGGCCTTGAGCAGCTCGCCCGCGCGGCCGGTGTCGAGCTGGTCGTACTGCTCGCGCCAGCGGCCCAGGACCGCGTACCCGGCGCTGACGACGACGTCGAGGGCGCGCTCGTCGGGCGGGACCCGGTTGCCGATGGCGGCGGTGGCGAACCCGATGCGCGTGCGCAGCTCGAACACGTCGACGCGGCCGAGCCGCTCGCCGAGGACGTCCACGGTGCCGGTGCTCGGGTGCAGCTCGGCGCCCGCGAGCCGCAGCAGGGTCGTCTTGCCCGCGCCGTTGCCGCCGAGGATCACCCAGCGCTCGTCGAGCTCCACGCGCCAGTCCACGGCCTTGAGCAGGTCGTTGCCGTCGCGCCGGACACCGACACCGGCCATGTGCAGCACGAGGTCGTCGAGGTCGTCATGCGGGCTCTGGTCCGTCAGGCTCTGGTCCGTCACACCGGCCATTCTGCCTGCCACCGGGGACCACCCGGGTTGCCGGGGCGTGCGGCTGTTTTGACCGGGTGCGCACCCGCGCTGCCTGCCCCGGCGGAATCGGCGTCTACTCAGGCCGTCCGGGGATGGCGCCCGGGGAACGGGGAGGTGGGGATGGCGGGCTACGCGGTGGACACGGCGAGCTTGGCCGCCCGCGTCGGCGAGCTGAACGCGGTGGCCGACTCAGTGGACGGGGTGGTCTCCACGCTCGACGCGGCGGGGTGCGACCTGGGGCCCGGTGACATCAGCTCGGCGGTGGCCGAGGTGGTCGAGCGGTGGCGGGCCAACCTGGGCGGGATGCGCGACAAGATCGGCGAGATCGCCGACAACGTGCGCGGGGCGGCCGACAACTACGAGTCGGTGGAGCGGACGAGCCGCGACGCGATGGCCGCCCACGCCGACTCGACGGTGGCCGAGCAGGTCGTCCGGGGCCTCGAGCAGGCCGTGCCGCGGAGGACGCCGTGAGCAGGCCCGCCTTCCCCGCCCTCGGCTTCGACCCGACCACCGGCGACCCGGCCTCGGTGCGGGCCGTGCTGCTGTCGATGGCCTCGGCGCAGCAGGCGATCTCGACGACGCTGCCCCGGCTGGAGTCCGCCGCGAAGACCACCGACGACGCCGACTGGGGCGGCAGCGCGGCCGAGGAGTTCAGCGACCACGGCGACGACCTGCCGGTGGCGCTGGGCTCGGGCGCGGAGTCGATCGGCAAGGCCGTCGAGGCGCTGAGCAGGTGGGCGGGGCAGATGACCGCCAACCAGGCCCGCGCTGACGAGCTGGAGGCCGAGGCCAAGAAGCTCAAGGCGGACCTCGAGGCCGCCGAGGCCGACCTGCGCGCCGCGGCCTCGGCCGTCCCGCGGGACACGGGACACCCGAAGCACGCCGCCCGCTACGACGCCTTCCTGTCGGCGACCAAGGTCCGCGAGGACCTCGACACCACGCTCACGAAGGTCGTCGACGACGCCAAGCGGTTGCGGGCCAAGCACCTGCGCGAGGCCAACGCCACCGCCGACGGCATCCGCTCCGGCCCGGACGACGCGTTCGAGCCGGAGAACGACACCTGGTACGTGCAGGCCTTCGACGGCACGGCCAAGGCCGCCGACGTGGTCTCGCTGGCCACCGGAACCGTCGCCGCCGGGCTGGCGGCCACCGGCGTCGGCCTGCCCGCGGCCGCGGTCCTGGGCACCGCGTCGACGGCGTCCGGCGCGGTCGGCTCGCTGGCCGCGCTGGGCCAGCAGCTCTCCGGCTCGCGCAACGCGGGCGGCTGGACGGCCACCCTCCTCGGCCTCGGCACCGCCGTGGCCCCCGGCGGTGGCACGGCGGCAGCGGCGGTGCGCTCCGGCGGCAAGGCCGCGGTCAGGGGCGGCGGGCGCGCAGCGCTGCGCGAGGTGGCCGACGACGTCCGCAAGGCGATGGGCTCCGACGGCCTCCCGGGCGTGGTCAACGACGTCAGGGCCATGCGGCAGCGCGGCATCACCGGCAAGGCCCGCAAGGACCTGATCGACTCCGGCCGCGACGCCGCCAAGCGCCAGGGACTCGACCACGACCTGTCGAGGCTCCCGCTCCGCGACCGCCGTGACGCCCTGATCGGCCTGGGCGCCGCGGAGAAGCAGCGCGAGGGCGTGGTCAGCGCCATCGACCACGCCCAGAAGGTCGCCGAGAAGGCCGGGGTGGAGCTGTCGGAGGACCAGAAGAACCGCCTGGAGATCCTCAAGGTCGCCATGAACCCCACCGACAAGGCCATCGACGGCGCCGTGACCGGCCAGGTCACCGACCGGCTCAAGGGCGGGTGACGTGCTCATCAGCCTCCCCGACGACGTCGTGCGCAAGATCCCGCTCAGCAGCCCCGAGACGGCCGTCGCCGAGTTCGCGGGCCTGCTCGCGGGCATCCGCCCCGGCGCCGCCGCCGACCTGGAGGCCATGGCACACGAGGCGGTCGACACCGCCCTGCGCCACGGCGCGGTGCTGCTGGCCGTCGCCCACCCCGACGGCGCCGACCCGGCCCTGCTCACCGGCGTCGCCATGGCCGCCCCGCCCACCTGGGACCTCGACTCCGCCCAGTCCCTGCGCGACGCCGTCGAGGACGTCGCGGGCCCGGACGTCCGCGAGACCCTCCTGGTCACCACGTCCCTGGGCCCCGCGGTGATCGCCCAGCGCGTGCCGGGCCCCGAACAGGCCCGCGACCGCCGCCCCCTCACCCTCCAGCTCCAGGCCTTCATCCCGGAGCCGAACACCCGACGAATGCTCCTGCTGACCCTGGCATCCCCCTCCACCACCGGCTGGTCGACCCACCAACGCCTCTTCGCCGAGATAGTGGTCTCCGCGAACCACGACCCCGCCGACGACTTCGCCCCCGCAGACCTCCACCCCACCACCGCCCGACCCCCCACCCCGGCGGACGACGACGAGTCCTTCGAGACCCACACCTTCCGAGTCACCTGACCCCCACCCAATGCCCTGGTCCAGCCAGCGACCCGGCAGTGCGCGATCGCCACACCGACACCGAACCGGGCCGCCGACACCCGCCATCCACACCCACTGGCCAGCACACACCACAACGGTGACCACCACCCGGTTGTCCAGCCCGACGACCCCACCACCCACTGCCCGCACCACGAATCCCGGAACCAGCGACTCCCCCGTTCCCACCACTCATCCCGCACCAACCTCGACGACAACGCACCACCCCCGCAGCGACAAGCCCACCCCACCAAGCACGCCCAACAACCACCCCGCGCGACACCAAACCCCACCACACCACTGGGGGCGGCCCGAAGCCCATTCTACCCGCCCAACCCACACCGCACCCCGAAGTCGATCATGCCTGTGGACAACCCCGAAACGATCCACAGGCGCGCACCCACCCGCCACACCGCGCGCCCAGCAAGATCACCGTTTCCCCAGCTCACACCCCGAAACCCCGCTCGAGCCCGCAAAACCCCCGAGCGATCTCGATCACGAGTTCGAGGTGCGCTCCTCGATCTCGACCCTCCCGTGGGTGAGGATGGATGGGTGACCAACGAACCGCACACGCTCCCCGGCCGCCCGTTCCCGCTCGGCGCGCACCCGGAGGCGGGGGGTGTCCGGTTCAGCGTCGCCAGCTCGACGGCCGAGGGGGTCGAGCTGTGCCTGGTGGGCGACGAGGACGGGAGCCTGGTCGAGCAGCGGATCGAGCTGACCGAGCGCACCTTCGGGATCTGGCACGCCCTGGTCCCCGGCATCACCCCTGGTCAGCGCTACGGCTACCGGGTGCACGGGCCGTGGGAGCCCACCCGGGGCGTGCGGTGCAACCCGGCGAAGCTGCTGGTCGACCCGTACGCGCGGCGGATCAGCGGGCAGGTCACCGACCTGTCGGCGACGCGCGCCTACCGCGGCGACCCGATGACCGGGGCACCCTCGCGGGAGGACTCGCTGGGGTCGGTGCCGTTGTCGGTGGTGGCGCCCGCGGGGGGTGGCGACACCGGGCCGCGGCCGGACGTGCCGTTCGAGGAGACGGTGCTCTACGAGGTGCACGTCAAGGGGTTCACCAAGCTGCACCCGGACGTGCCCAAGCACCAGCGGGGCACCTACCTGGGGATGGCGCACCCCGCGGTCGTCGAGCACCTGGTGCGCCTCGGTGTCACGGCGGTGGAGCTGCTGCCGGTGCACACCCACGCCGACGAGCCGCTGCTGCTCAAGACCGGGCGGCACAACTACTGGGGCTACTCGACGCTCGGGTTCCTGGCGCCGCACGAGGGGTACGCGTGCAGGCCGGGGCACGAGGTCGAGGAGTTCCGGACGATGGTCGCGGCCCTGCACGCCGCAGGCATCGAGGTGATCCTCGACGTCGTGTTCAACCACACCTGCGAGGGCGGGGTGGGCGGGCCGACGCTGTCGATGCGGGGGTTGGACGCGCCCGCGTACTACCTGCTCGACCACTCCGGGCGCGACGTCGACCTGACCGGGTGCGGCAACACGCTGGACCCGGGGTCGCCGACGGTGGTGCGGCTGGTGACCGACTCGATGCGCTACTTCGCCTCCGAGCTGGGCGTCGACGGGTTCCGCCTGGACCTGGCCAGCGCGCTGGGCCGCCCCGGCGGCGGCGGGTTCGACCCGCACTCGGCGCTGCTGACGGCCATCACCTCCGACCCGGTGCTGTCCAACCGCAAGCTGATCGCCGAGCCGTGGGACGCCACCGGCGAGGGGTACCGGGTCGGCGGCTTCGGCGTGCAGTGGGCGGAGTGGAACGGCCGCTTCCGCGACGGCGCCCGGGACTTCTGGCGCGGCGCCACCGGCCCGCGCGACCTGGCCTACCGGCTGTCGGGCTCGTCGGACCTGTACGCCATCAGCGGCCGCCGCCCGTGGTCGTCGATCAACTTCATCACCGCCCACGACGGCTTCACCCTGCGCGACCTGGTGTCCTACAACCAGAAGCACAACCAGGAGAACGGCGAGAACAACCGCGACGGCACCGACGACAACCGCTCCTGGAACTGCGGCGCCGAGGGCGAGACCGGCGACCCGGCCGTCCTGGCCCTGCGCGACCGCCAGGCCCGCAACCTGCTCGGCACCCTGCTGCTGTCGACCGGCACCCCGATGCTCGTCGCGGGCGACGAGCGCTGGCGCACCCAGCACGGCAACAACAACCCGTACTGCCTGGACAACCAGACCTCCTGGGTCGACTGGACCTCCGACCACCGCGCGGACGACCTGCTCGCCTACACCCGACGCCTCACCGCCCTGCGCGCGGACTCCCCCGCCCTGCGCCAGCCCCAGTTCTTCGACGGCCGCCCCACCCGCTCCGGCGAGCCCGACCTGGTCTGGTTCCGCCCGACCGGCGAGACCATGCAGGCCGAGGACTGGTTCGACGACTCCACCCGCACCCTCGGCATGTGGATCGACGGCTCGGAGTGCCTCTCCCGCAACCGCGACGGCGAACTCGTCGCCGACGACTCGTGGCTTCTGCTGCTGCACGCGGGTCAGGAGCCGGTCGAGGTCACCCTGCCCTCGAACAGGTACGGCTCCCGCTTCATCCCGGTGCTCGACAGCGGCACACCGCGCGGTGTGCCCGCGGCGGCCGAGCCGTGGGAGCCGGGCAAGACCATCGAACTCCCCGCCCACACCCTCCTGCTCCTGCGAGCTCCCCGCGACGGGGCCTGACCACGGCCGCGACTCCTCCCCGCCTGCCGCGGACAAGGCACCACATGAGCCCAACCCCTAGGTGCGGAAGAAGCCCTGCACGTACGGGTCCTCCAGGCGGCGGATCTCGTCCGGCGTGCCCGCGGCGGTGATCCGCCCCTCGCGCAGCACGACCATGCGGTCGGCGACGCCCAGGGCGACCACGTGGTGCACGTCGTGCGTGATGGCGAGGACGGCGGCCCCGGTGTCCGCGTACTCGCGCAGAGTGCCCCAGACCTCGTACGCGAGACCGGTGTCCAGGGACGCGGTCGGCTCGTCGGCGATGAGCAACCCGGGCACGGGGAGCAGCGCGGCGGCGAGCGCGGCCCGCTGGACCTGACCGCTGGAGTGCTGGTCCGGGTACAGGTCGAGCGCGTCGAGGGGGTAGCGGGCAGCGGCGCACGCGCGCTCGACGGTCCAACGCCGGTGCCGCTGCTCCAGCCCGCGCAACTGCGCGCCGACGGTGTCCGCCGCGGTGAAGGCGCTCGCGCCCTCCTGCGGGACCAGGCCCACGGTCCGCCCGCGGACCTCCCGCCAGTCCTCGACGTGCGCGCCCTCGATGAGCACGTCGCCGGTGGCCTGGGCCGTGTCGGGCAGCCGCCCGGTCAGTGCGGCGGCGAGCATGGACTTGCCACCCCCGGACTCACCGAGGAGGGCGGTGACCTGCCCCTTGGGCACGGTCAGGTCCACCCCCTCGACGACGGTCTCGCTCCACCGGCCCGTGTCGATGTGCACGGTCAGAGCACGCAACTCACCAGCCGGGCGCACCCGCGCCTCAGCTCAACCGCTGCAACATCAGGTCCGTGAAGGCGGGAACGTCGGTCTCCATGGCCACGTCGATCACCCGGAAGCCCGGTGCCCGCTCGGCGTTGAGCCGCAGGTCGGCCAGCGTCCCGCCCCGGCGCGGCGAGAAGGCGGTGTCCACGGTGAGCGGGACGCGCTTGGTCTTGAGCGTCCCCGGGAAGATCGCCTCGGCGACGGCCACGGCGTCGTGGATGACGGTGCCGTCGTAGCCGAGGATCTTGGCGTAGGCCTCCCGGTAGACGCCCGTCATCGGCTCCAGGGCCGCGCCGAGCGGACCGGCGGCGGCGAGGCGGGCGAGCCAGTCGGAGTCGACCGCGCACTGGTAGGTGAGGTCGATGGGGACCAGGGTGGTGGGGATGTCCTCCTCCACCAGCACTCGGTAGGCGGCCTCGGGGTCGGCCCAGATGTTGAACTCGGCGGCGGCGTTGACGTTGCCGCCGGTGAGGCCGCCGCCCATGACGACAAGGCGGTCGATGCCGTCGGCGGCCTCGGGGTGGGCGGCGAGCAGGGCGGCGACGTTGGTCAGCGGCCCGATCGGCACCAGCGTGACCGGCGTGTCGGATTCCCGGATCAACCGGGCCATCAGCGCCACGGCCCCCTCCGGCTCCAGGCCCCGGTCCCGGTCGGCGAGCAGCGCCGCCTGCCCGGACAGCCCGTCGTCGCCGTGCACCGTGGTCTTCTCGACGCCGGAGGGGTAGACCAGCGGGCGGGCGGCCCCGCGCCCGACCGGCACGTCCTCCCGGTCGACCAGCTTGAGCACCTTCAACGCGTTGCGGGTCGTCAGGTCCAGGCCGACGTTGCCGTGGACGGTCGTCACCGCGACCAGGTCGCACTCCGGCGACCGCGCCGCCAGGGCCAGCGCGAACGCGTCGTCGATGCCGGGATCGGTGTCGATGATGAGGCGGGGCATGGGCCCATGCCTACCACCCCCGTCACACCGGGCCTCGGTCACTCTGGGCTACCGTCTGCCCATGACGTCGATGTGGGGGTCGCCGGTGGTGACCCGGCTCCGGCACTGGTCGCGCGGGCACCGCGACCCGCAGCAGGCCCGGTTCCTGACCCTGGCCTCCCTGCGCTGGGTGCTGCGCAACCGCGCCTACTCCCCCTGGTACCTGGTCCGCTACTGGCGGCTGCTCAAGTTCCGCCTGGTCAACCCGCACGTCGTCCTGCGCGGCATGGTCTTCCTCGGCAAGGACGTCGAGATCCACGCCCGCCCCGGCTTCGGCCGCCTCGAGATCGGCCGCTGGGTGCACATCGGCGACGGCAACGCCATCCGCTGCCACGAGGGGTCCCTGCGCATCGGCGACAAGGCCGTCTTCGGCAGGCAGAACGTCGTCAACTGCTACCTCGACATCGAGCTGGGCTCGGCGACCCTCGTCGCCGACTGGGTCTACATCTGCGACTTCGACCACGTCACCGCGGACATCACCCAGCCCATCAAGGACCAGGGGATCGTGAAGTCCCCGGTGCGCATCGGCCCGGACACCTGGATCTGCACCAAGGTCACCGTCACCAAGGGCACCCGGGTCGGCCGGGGCTGCGTGCTGGGCGCGCACGCGGTGGTGCGCGGCGACGTCCCGGACTTCGCCATCGCGGCGGGGGCGCCCGCGAAGGTGGTGCGCAACCGCGTGTCGGCGTACGAGGCCGACGCCGAGCGGCGCGAGGCCGTGCAGGACATGGCCCGCAAGGCGGCCAAGGCCCTGCAGAAGACGCTGGAGAGCTAGGCGGATGTCCTAGGTGATCGACAGGCGGTCCCGCACCGCCGCCACCCGGGGCCACCACGGCACCAGCGCCTCGGCCTCCGCCAGCACGGTCCGCGCCGTCGCGTTGTCCCCCGCCGCCATGTGCGCGCTGGCCAGCGTGGCGAGGTCGTCCGCGCGGCCCAGCGGATCGTCCCCGGAGCCGACGGCCGTGCGGGCCAGCGTGACGGCCGTGGCGGTCTCACCGGTCAGCAGGGCGTGCAGGGCGCGGACGCCGGTCAGCTTGTACGTCGGGTAGCCCAGGGTCTCGGCGTTCTCCATGGCGCCCACGGCCGTGCCCAGGCCGACCTCGGCGGGCAGCACCCCCGCCTCGACGGTCGCGCAGGCCAGCCCCGCGAGGGCGGCGAACGACACCGCCGCCTCCGCCGGGGTCTGCGTGTCGTCGCCCGCCATGGGCAGGGCCAGGGTCAGGGCCTCGGCGTAGCGGCCCCGGGCCTCGAGCACCAAGATCCTCGCGGCGAGAGCGGTGCGCAGGCCCGGGTGGTCACGGGCCAGCCCCTCGGCCAGCTCGGCGGCCACCCCGAGGTCCCCGGCCTGCGCGGCGCGCACCACCTCGCCGACCACCGGCGCGGCGTCCAGTTGCTCGGCCTTGGGTCCGGTCAGCCCCGGCAGCCGCCACACGTACCACCCGGTCGACGTGGCCACGGCCGTGCGGCGCGGGACGAGACCCACGGCCACCGCGTACACCGCGCCAACCGTCCACCCCAGCCAGAAGCCAACCCCCCACTCGACGACCAACAAGGCCACAGACCCGCCGACCACCAGCACGCCCAGCCCCGCCGAGCACAACGCCGCCAACCACATCCGCCGCCGGGCCGGGGCCTTGCCCGGCCCGATGGCGACCGACAGCAACAACGGCACCGCCCGCAGCACGACCGTCCGGTGCGGCGTCGTCCACTCGGTCAGCCGACGCCCCACGCCGACGACCACCTGGTGCACCCGCACCCCGAAGGCCAGCGCGCCCGCGAGCATCCCCACCTGCAACGACAACAGGCCCACCAACGCCCCCGCGACCAGGCCGACCACCGCCCACAACGGCGATCCATCGGTCAGCCACGCCGCCAAGGCGGCGATGACGGCGAGTCCCAGCATGGGGTGGCGCAGCGCTCTCACCCCTGGATGACGCGGGGTGCGGCGCACAGGTTCCCCCGAACGGCAGCACGCCCGCACGCGCACCAGGCACACTGGTGGCCGTGCGCGTGCGTCTGATCCCGGTGCTGATGGCCGTTGCGGCCCTGCTGGCCTGCACGGTGACCGTCCCGGGCACGCCGACGAGCCAGGGCGGCGTCGTCGCCCCGGACAAGGGCGGCGCGGCCGACACGTCGTTCGTGCGGAACTCCGACGGCGGGGAGATCGACCAGTTGGCCGCCACCGTCGTCGACGACGTGCGGGCGTACTGGACGGAGAAGTTCCCCGAGACCTTCGACGCCGAGTTCGAGGACCTCAGCGGCGGCTACTACTCGGTCGACACCGCCGACGCGTCGAGCCCGGAGCCGCCGTGCACCGAGAACGCGGCCGATGTCGAGGGCAACGCCTTCTACTGCCCGACCGCCGACGTGATCGCCTGGGACCGGGCGGCGCTGCTGCCGGTGCTCAAGGAGCGGTTCGGCGAGGCCGCGGTGATGCTGGTGCTCGCGCACGAGATCGGGCACGCGGTGCAGGCCAGGACCGGGGTCGGGATCAGCCAGCGGCGCGCGGCCCCCGACCGGTTCCCGACGATCCTGATCGAGGCGATGGCCGACTGCTACGCGGGCTCGTTCGTGCGCTGGGTGGCCGACGGGAAGGCGCCCCGGCTGCGGATCGAGAAGCAGCGGCTGGACTCGGCGCTGGAGTCGCTGATCACCTTCCGCGACCCGATCGGCACGGACCAGACCGACGGCGGCGCGCACGGCGACGCCTTCGACCGGGCGTCGGCGTTCCAGGACGGCTACGACTCCGGGGCGAAGCTGTGCTCGGGGATGACCGTCGACAACCGCAGGTTCACCCTGACCGGGTTCAGCACCGCCGACGACGCCCAGCGCGGCGGCAACCTGCGCTTCGACCAGATCATCGAGTCGATCACCCCCGGCCTCGACGCCTACTTCGGCGGCGCGGTGGCCGCGGCGGGCGGCACGTGGACCACGCCCAGGGTCCGGCCGGTCAGCGGCGACCCGGCCTGCGAGGGCGGCAAGCAGGGCCCCGTGGCGTTCTGCGCGGGCGACAGGACCATCGAGTTCGACGACGCCAAGGGCCTGCCCGCCCTGCACAAGGACATCGGCGACTACGCCACCGGCACCCTGCTGGCCAGCCGGTACGGGCTCGCGGCCCGCGCGGCCACGGGCAAGCCGCTGACGGGCGCGCAGGCCCAGGAGTCGGTGGTGTGCCTGGCCGGGGCGTTCACCGGGTCGCTGTTCGCCGCCGAGGACGCCAGGTACCTCTCGCCGGGCGACCTCGACGAGGCCGTGCAGGTGCTGCTCGACTTCGACTACGCCGCCCGCGACGGCCAGGGCGGGGCGCTGGCCGCGGGCTTCGACCGGGTCGCGCGGTTCCGGTCCGGGTTCACCGACGGCGCCCGCGCGTGCGGCCTGGGGTGACGACCTTGTCTCACTGTGCGTAACGATGTGGGGCGGGTGCCGCCGATCGATGTCCGATTCCGCCCGGTCTTGAGTAGGGTGCAGCCTGTCGGCGGCAGGCCTGGCCTGCGACGAGTGAGTGGGGACTGACGTGCGGGTACTGCAGTGGCGGATCGCGGCCGCGGTCGGTGTCGTGGCGGTCGTCGTGGCGTGCGCGGGCACGCCCGTCGTTGGCGTCGCGCGCGGCGTCGGCGACATCGACGCGGGCACGGTGGCCGGGCTGCCGGTGGACAACAACGGGCCCAGCGGTCCCAAGCAGGGCGCCGAGGACGCGAACCTGACCGTCGAGAACGCCGACGGCGGCGAGATGGACCGGCTGGCGGTCAACGCGCTGTCCGACATCTACGACTACTGGACCATCCACATGCGGGCGGACTTCGGCGAGCAGTTCGAGCCGGTGCGCAGGCTGGCGTCCTACGACTCCGACGGCAAGGCCATCACCCTGTGCGGGACCAGCACCAAGGGCCTGGTGAACGCGTTCTACTGCGGGCAGGACGACAGCGTCGCCTGGGACCGGGGCGTGCTGCTGCCGATGCTCGACAAGCAGTTCGGGCCGATGTCGGTCGTGGCCGTGCTCGCGCACGAGATGGGCCACGCGGTGCAGTACCGGCTGGGCGAGAAGTCGAACATCTCGCAGAGCACGCCGACGATCATCAAGGAGCAGCAGGCCGACTGCTACGCGGGCGGGTTCTTCCGCTACGTCGCGGACAAGAAGGCCAAGCACTTCGACATCAACACCGGCCAGGGCCTCAACCACGTGCTGGCCACGATGTTCTTCATCCGCGACCCGGCGGGCGCCTCGGCGACCAAGCAGGGCGCGCACGGCCTGGCCTTCGACCGGGTGTTCGCCTTCCAGGCCGGGTTCGTCGAGGGCCCCAAGCGCTGCGCCCGGATGGACGCCGACGAGATCAACGGCCGCATCGTGGAGAAGGAGCGCAACGAGACCGAGATCAAGGGCTCCGACGACGGCGACGTCGACCTGGCCGACGCCGAGGTCCGCTCCCTGCTCAAGGCGAGCTTGAAGCAGGCGTTCGGCGACACCGGCAACCACCCCGAGATCACCTACGACGGCGCCCGGTGCGCCAGCGGCGGCTCGACCCCGCCGGTCTCCTACTGCGCCGACAACAACACCGTCGCCGTGGACACCAAGGCCGTCCAGAAGATCGCCACCCCGCCCAAGCGCGGCCAGGAACCCGGCGTGGACGGCGCGGGCATCGGCGACTTCGCCGCCTTCGCCGAGATCGCCTCCCGCTACGCCCTGTCCATCCAGAACACCGTGGGCGCCCCCCTGAACGGCGAGAAGGCGGGCCTGCGCACCGCCTGCCTGACCGGGGCGTGGGCCCGCTTCACCGACGCCGACGGCGGCCGCAAGCTGCGCTTGGCGATCGGCGACCTGGACGAGGCGGTGGCCGAGCTGCTGCAGGACAACAGCCTCATCGCCGCGGACGTCCAGGGCAAGCAGATCCCGAGCGGGTTCGCCCGGGTGGAGGCCTTCCGGGTCGGCTACTTCGAGGGCGACAAGGGGTGCGCGGGCCGGTTCAGCTAACTGGGCCGGATCGGCGGGCGCTTCCCAGGCAGGCCCCGAGCACGAACCGTGCCAAATCGAAAAATCATCTGCTGTAATGGCAAACATGGACGTAGACACCGTGCTGGCGGGCATCGGCCCCCGCCTCAAGGCCGTGCGCGGCGAGCGGGGCACCACCCTGACCGCCCTCGCCGCCGACACCGGCATCTCCGTGAGCACCCTGTCCCGGCTGGAGTCCGGCAAGCGCAAGGCCACCCTGGAACTGCTGCTCCCCATCGCCCGCGCCCACGGCTGCGACCTGGACGAACTGGTCGGGCTCAGCAACGCCCCGGACCCCCGCGTGCACCTCGAACCGCGCAAGGTCGACGGCCGCACGTTCTGGCCGCTGACCGCCGCACCCGGCCAACCCCGGGCCTACAAGATCCTCTTCCCCCCGGTCGACACCGGCGACCCGGACCCGCGCTCGCACGAGGGCCACGAGTGGATCTACATCCTCAGCGGACGCCTGCGGCTGATCCTGGGACAGCACGACATCACGCTCAAGGCGGGCGAGGTGGCCGAGTTCGACACCCGCGTGCCGCACTGGCTGGGCAACCCGGGACCACACCCGTGCGAGGCGTTGGCGCTGTTCGGCAAGCAGGGCGAACGAGCACACGTGCGCGCTCGATCGACCTAGGACGCGTTCCCCGCCTTGGCCACCCGCCCCCGCAGCCCGGCGCACACCTCGACAACCACATACCGCCGCACTGGCCAGGCAACCCGGGACCACACCCGCGCGAAGCGTTGGCCCTGTTCAACAAGCAGGACCAACGAGCACGTGCGCGCTCGATCGACCTAGGACGCGTTCCCCGCCTTGGCCACCCGCCCCCTCAGCCCAGCGCACACCTCGACAACCACATACCGCCACACTGGCCAGGCAACCCGGGACCACACCCGCGCGAAGCGTTGGCCCCGTTCAGCAAGCAGGACCAACGAGCACGCACGCCCTCGATCGACCTAGGACGCGTCCCGCCTTGGCCACCCACTCCCGACACCTCGACAACCGCATACCGCCGCACTGGCCAGGCGACCCGGGACCACACCCGCGCGAAGCGTTGGCCCTGTTCAACAAGCAGGACCAACGAGCACGCACGCCCTCGATCGACCTAGGCCTCTTCGGCAGCCTTGCCCTCCGCCGCCTTGGCCACCCGCTCCCGCAGCTTGGCGCGCACCTCGTCCGGGGTGTAGGCCTGCCGCTGGCGTTCGGCCCTGGCGATGGCCGCGCCACCGGCCGCCACGCCGACCACACCTGCCAAGCCCAGGAACTTCCACACGTGCCGCATCGGGGCAGGCTACCGTCCTGACGCATGATCGACCTGGACGACGCCGTCGCCCTCTCCCGCACCGGTGACATCTGGCTGTTCCGCGGTCGCACCCCAGCCGACCGGGCCATCCAGACCCTCACCAACAGCCCCATCAACCACGTCGGCATGGCCGTCGTCCTCGACGACCTGCCCCCGCTGATGTGGCACGCCGAGCTGGGCCGCTCGCTGCCCGACGTCTGGTCCGGGCAGCACCAGCGCGGCGTGCAACTGCACGACCTGCGCGACGCGGTGGTGGTGTGGGCGCACCGCTACGGGCAGCGGGCCTGGCTGCGCCAGCTCGAGCCGGAGGCCACCGCCGAGCAGGAGGACGCCGTCCTGCGGACCATCGCCCGCCTCGACGGCGCCCCGTTCCCCTCCTCGGCCCGCCTGCTCGGCCGCTGGGCCCGCGGCCAGGCCCCCCGCCTGCGCTGGTCCAAGCCCCTCCCCGAAGCAGCCCTCGAAACCGCCTACTGCGCCGAGGTCGTCGGCCTCACCTACGAGGCGATGGACCTGCTCCCCGCCACCCCCCGCCCCGGCTACGACCCGGGCAGGTTCTGGAGCGGCGACGACCTCGACCTCACCGGTGCCCGCCTGGGCCCCGAGATCACCGTGTCCATCCCCGACGCCTGAAAATCCCAGCACCCGGCCGGGGGGGCGCTGCTAGCTTGCCGGGAATGAGCGACTTCACCCCCGCCGACGTCGACGAGGCCGTGCACTGGTTCGTCGACACCTTCTCCGACACCCCCGCGGCGGACTGGGAGTCCCTGGCGGGCCCCCTCACCTGGACGTGCTGGGAGACCGCCGAGCACGTGGCGGACGACCTGTTCTTCTACGCCACGCAGTTGACCACCAGGACCCCGCCGCGCGAGACCCACCTGCCGTTCTCCTGCACCGCCAACCGGGAGGGCGGCCCGGAGAACACCGTGGGGGCCGACCGGGCAGGCGGGGTGCCGGGGCTGCTGGCAGTGGTGGAGAGCTGCGGCCACCTGTTGTCCGCCGTGATCACCACCGCCGACCCGAACCTGGTCGCGCACCACACCTACGGGCAGGCCCGCCCCGAGGGCTTCGCCGCGATGGGCGTCGTGGAGCTCCTGGTCCACGCCTACGACATCGCCACCGGCCTGGGCACCCCCTGGACCCCACCCACCCCCCTGGTCACCAGAACCCTGACCAAGCTCTTCCCCCACGTCGAACCAACCGACGACCCAGCGGCAACCCTGCTCTGGGCAACCGGCCGAGGCACCCTCCCCAACCGCCCCCCGGTCGGCGAATGGCGCTGGATCAACACCCACTGACCTCGCACCTCGGCCTGAACCACACCCCACGCGATCCCGTCCACACCCGCCCCACCCCGACAACAAACCCCACCCACCACCGGGGCAATGCCACTTAGTTGGTGTTTTTCCTGGTTGGGCGGGTGTGGTGGAGGGTTCGGGTGAGGGGGTCCGGTCGGTGTCGG
>NZ_WHOL01000034.1 GCF_009745975.1 Actinokineospora pegani
TTACGGGGTCGGTCGTTGATCTCCGCGGCGATCGCGGCGAGGTAGGTCGGGTCGCTGGTGATCTCCACACCTTTGGGCAGGTACTCGCGGACGATCCGGTTGAGGTTCTCGTTGCTTCCCCGTTCCCACGGTGAGTGCGGGTGGGCGAAGTACACCGGCAACCCGGTCGCCGTGACATCCTTGTGCAGAGCCATTTCCGACCCGCAGTCCCACGTCAACGAGCGTCTGATCGTGGCCGGGAGATCGCCGACGGCAGCGATGATCGCCTGGGTCACCGTCAACGAGTCCCGCCCGGTCAGCGGCACCAGGATCAGAAATCTGCTCGTACGCTCGACCAGGGTCGCCACCGCCGACTTGCCGCCCTTCCCGATCACCAGATCCCCCTCCCAATGACCAGGCACAGCACGGCCTTGCACCTCGTCGGGGCGCTCGTCGATGTACCGGGGCTCCCGGATCCTCGGGGCGGGTGCCGGGCCCGGGCCGGTGCGCCGGGTCCGGCCGGTGCGCAACGCGATCAACTCCCGGCGCAGCGTCGCGACGGGTTGCGCGTAGACCCACTGATAGATCGCCTCGTGACTCACCCGGCAAGGGTCCCCGGCCCGATACCGCCGTGCCAACCGGCCCGCAATCGACCCCGGTGACCAGCCACGACGCAACAACGACCACACCCGCGACCTGGTCCGGGCCGACCGGTTCACCGCCATCACCTTCGGCCGCCACCGCCCGATACCCCTCACGGCCACCATGACGACCCACCTCACGCGACACGACCGACGGATCACGACCGATCCGAACGGCGATGTCCTTGTATTCCAACAACTCCACCAGGCCCCGAGAGATCTCCTCCCGATCAGCCAACGTCAACATCTCCCGCACGACAGAGAATCCTTCCCCACCGAACACCAAGATCACATGCTACGACCGTCTGAACCTGCCACCACACCAGGGAAAACCGGTCCTTCTGGGTCCGGGCGAAGTGGGCAGCCAAGGTGCTCTTGCCGATCCCACCCAACCCGTGCACCGCAACCACCACCGCACGGCCCGCCTCCGACCCCACCTTCTCCAAGCGCCCCAAATCGTGCCCGCGCCCCACAAACAGCCCCATACCCGCCGGTATCCGCCCTGCACCCGGAGGGACTGAAACAGACTCGACCGCCGGCACGGGTACACCTGCCTGAATCGTCAGGCCACCATGGACAACCCCCACCGCAGCCCCGCCGCCGACCACGGCACCGACGGACGACACCACCGACCCACCCTGTCCATCCGACGCGAGGCGGTCTACCCCCGCGCCGGCCCCGGAGGGTCCGGCGGATTCACCTGCACCCCAACCGTCAACCCGGAACCCGACCCACCCCTCACCCCGTTGTTGAGGATCACTCCGCCATGCGACGCCGACTGCGCACCACCGCTACCGCCGCCGCCCGCCTCCCCGACGGGTCGCTGCTGGCGCACCGCCACCACCAACGCCGCCACAGCCACCACCAAGCCGCCGATGCCTGCGATCCAGCTCAACCCTTCCACCACCGGCCGAGCCGGGTGCCCCTCATCGACCAACCACCTCAACACCCCGAACCGCAACACAGCCCACACCGCCACACCACCCGCCGCCGCACCAACTGCCACCCACCCAGCACGACCACCACGACCAGCCATAAGTCCTCCTCACCGCGAACCACCTCGCAGCCACTCTGCGAAAAACCACATGATCGCACCGCACCCTGCCACCGCTACAGCGACAACCTGCAGAACCACGAGATCATCACAGGATGAAAAGGGCTCGGTAGTCACCGATCCAGTGCAGCAGCCCTGCGATTTCGCGTCTCGCCGATTGGCGACATCATCGGTCACAGTTCCCTCCACCGGTGCTCCGAATCCCCTCGGTGGGCCCGCGCCGATGGTCAACGCGCTGATGGTCGAGGTGCTCCACCGCGCCGACATCCTGTCCCAACACCCCGCCGACGAGCGGTCGGCGGTGGCGGCGGAGGGGGACCTGCGGCTGGACCCGCCGCTGCGGGTGGTCATGGACGAGGCCAGCAACATCACCCCCGTCGAGGACCTCGCCTCCCGCCTGGCCGACTCCGGCGGCCGCAGCATCCAGGTCTACGTCTACATCCTGTCCCCCGCCCAGTTGCGCCAACGCAGGGGCGCTGAGGGAGCGGTGGAGATCTGGGACAACGCCGCGATTAAACTGGTCCTCGGCGGGCTGTCAACCGCGGCGGACCTGCGCGGCATCAGCGACCTGCTCGGCGACCGCCAAGTCGACCAGACCAGCGTGTCCACCGGCCGCTCCCCCGACCAGGTCACGGTCAGCACCCGCACCGAACGCGCCCTGACCGTGGCCGCCCTGCGCAAACTCGGCGACGGCGAGGCACTGCTGCTCTACCGCAACCTGCGCGCCGCCCGGGTCCGGGTGCCCGGCACCTGGGAAGACCCGAAGGTCGACACCGTGGTCCGGGCCTCGCGGCGGGGTGCCCGGCAGTTGATCGTCGACGTCCAGACCACTGCCCCCTCCGGTGGGGCGTTCACCCCGGTGGGCGGCGGTGGCTGAGCCAGGCGAGGGCGACGACGGGTGGTTCGACGAACCGCCCGAGGTCCCGGTGCTCGACGCGTCCGTGCTGCCCGACCTGGTCGCCGACCTCGCCCGAGCCGGCGAGCTGCACCACCGCCGCCTGGACATCCTGCGGGCGGCACTGCTCGCCACCGACGCCCGCCTGGGCGAGGTGGACGCGGTCGTCGCCGACCTGGCCGAGCCCCTGTCCGAGGTCGCCGACCCAACACGCCCATCGCGCTGGGCATGGCCGCTGCAGGACCGGGCGACCGCCGAGCAGCTGTGGCGCGAGGTGCGGTGGTTTGTCGACCACCGCACCGGCCGGTACCCGCTGTCCACCGAGCTGTCGCTACCACCGTGCTGGTACCGCCACACCATCGCCGTCGACGAGCTCACCGACCTCTACGCCGCCTGGCGCGAGGCCTACTTCGCCGGCGACCGCCCGACCTCGACCATGCTCACTTGGCGAGACCGCTGCCTGTGGCCTTCCCTCACCCGACTGGCCACCGCCGCCGACTGGCGAGAATGCAAAGCGGCAAAGACCCACGTCCCACCCACAGCCCGCCAGCTCCCCATCGACAACGACTTCGAGCAGCACCTCGAGGCCGACCTCGCCACCCGGCCCGAGGCACCACCCCAGGACTGGCCATGGTCACCGGCTGAAACCCCGTAGGCATCGACCGCGCCGTGGCCGTTGTCGACCGGGATCAGCCGGTCATGCTCGTTGTTCGATGTGCTCGAAGATGTCGATGTCCGTCGCCTTCTGCCAGTCGGGCAGGACTTCCCAGTCCGCAACGTAGGCGGGTTTCGGGTCGGAGAAGTGCTTGAAGATCTGGCCGATCCAGCACAGGGCCACGAAGCGCCCCTTCTGCTCCCGGGCCAGCTTCGCGGCGGCGCCGTCAGTGGCCCGGAGGAATGCGACCACCTGGTCGTGCACCGCGGCGGCGGCGTCGCGCTCCCAATCAGGGGTCTCATCCCAGGGAGCGATGTAGCCGGGCTTCGGCTCGCCAGGGTAGTGCTTGACGACACCGGCGATCCATGCCTCCCGGAACACCCGGCCCTGCTCGTTGCTCATACTGCGCTGGTCCCCTTCATCACGCGGCGCGATCGCTGGCCAATTCGGTGTTGGACTGATCAACTCCTAACGGTGGCCGTCGAAACGAACAGGTCCGACGGCCACCACCGTCAATCCACGTCGCCTTCGCCTGTGTCGCTGCGCTCCACCTCGACCAACTCAAGTCGGTACTCTCGACGCATATCCTCGACGAAGCTTCTCGCACCACCCTTTACGATGCCACGACTCCACCAGCACTCCTTCGGGATGCAAGGAAACACATCCGGGACCAGGAGTACCCGGAACCTCGAATCTGCCTTCTCCACCCGCGTGCGGAGCCTGGCCAGTTCGGGGAACACATGCAACTCCGGCGCGGTCGAGGCCCGCTCCAGAGCGTCCCTCGTGGTGAGGTCGTTGAAGTAGTCCTGGGCGTCGCGCGAATACCCCTGCTCGCATTCGGCAACGAACGTCAACCACCGCTCCAAGAGCGCGTCGGGACTTGTGTCCCGCCAGCGGCCTGTCGCCTCGACGAAACGGGTGAACGCCTCGTCGAAAGCGCTGACGTCACGGTTCACCTAGTGGCTTTCCTGGCGAAATAGGTCGCCGGGTCGTCCGGTCGGAAGTAGGTCGTGATAGTGTTCCCGCTCCTCATGCCAACCCTCTCCTGCGAATCTAGCCGGATGGCACCCTGTCGTTCCTGTGAGCTTCACGGGCGGAGTGTCCGCGCTCAACCTTCAGGTGAACTATTCTACGGTAAATCCTGTCATTAACCGTCTTGCGTATTGCGGCTCAAGCGTGCCGACCGCCAAAAGGTCTCGAACTCCTCACAATCGATCGTTTTCGCAGAACAATCCTCTTGCTCAGAGATTTCAGCAACAGAAGGGAAAGCGACATCTGATAGACCAATAGTGTCGGTGTCGATCTCCGAATCGGCAAATTCCAGACGCCCGTCCGGATAGACCTGAACCTTGCGCACCTCGTAGCCGCTATCATCTAATTCGCTGAGATATACCATCGGTTCGTCCGCGTTGTCGTGACGCCATTGAACCTTCACGTACCGCATAACTTAATTCCTTCCCGACCCTAACACCCGTCCGACGAGGTCAAGCGAACCGCTATTGGGAACGACGTATACATGATCTCGACCCATTTTCACATCGAGTCCGGAAACATCAATCTCGACGTAATGAGTGAGCTTCCTCCCCGCCCAAGGTATACGCAGAAAGGCTGCAGAGAGTTGTCCGGGCGTCTTGGTCCCCGGCCGAATATCAGTCAGGTACTGACCATCCCTGTAACGAGCGTCCTTGGGGTTGTTCGCCTTCAACGACGGCTTCAACTCTCCACTTGCGATGATCCCATCGTGCCCCACCTCGTTCGTGTAGTGGTACAAGCTTTGCGGGCCTTGAACATTAGGCTCACTTGTACCGTTGCCGCAGTTGTGGACAAGGAGCGGTGTGGGCCCTGCGTGCACATAGTACGTGTGGGTCGTCTCGACTGTGAGGTCGTAGGCCGTGCTCTGGTCCGTGAACTGCCGGACCGCGGTGACCTGGAGCCAGGTGCCCGACGAGGTCTGGAGCCAAGGAGCCGTAACTCAACTACTGCCCGCTTTGGTCATGTTGTCGTCTGGTTCGATCACGGCTTTCAGGGCTCCGAGGGTGCGCGGCGGGTGGGTCTGACGGGTCAGGGCCGCGATGAGATCGGTTCCGGCGAAGGCCAACAGTGGTCTGGTTCTGCCGGCGTGATAGCTCAGGGTGTTGCGGTCGTGGCCGAGTAGTCGGGCTGTCAGGGTCAAGGTGACGGTGTTGCGGCTGCTGAGCACGGCGACCAGGACCCGGTGGCGATGATCGAGGATGCCGAAACCGGGTTTGCGCCCTCGCCGGTCCCTGCCTTCCGCCTGACGTTCTGCCTCGGCCAGGATCTGTCTGCAGGGTTCGAGCTGCGATACGAGCTGGTCGAACCGCTCGCGGCTCATGCCGGTCAGCGTGGGGTGGGTGAGCAGGAAGGTGGCCTCGGCCGGGATCGGTGGCGGCTGGTGCCCCGGTTCGATCGGCACGGGCCGCCCGGAACCGGCTGGGGCGATGGCGTAGTTCCATTCTCCGTGGAACTCATGGCGTGCGATGCGCTGCGCGACGGCGTTGCGTTGGGCCCTGGTGAGTTTGCGGCCGGTGGGGTAGTCGTTTCGGTCCAGCAGGGCCTTGACGTTGCGTCC
The DNA here is from genome assembly GCF_009745975.1 of Actinokineospora pegani. GTDB lineage: Bacteria > Actinomycetota > Actinomycetes > Mycobacteriales > Pseudonocardiaceae > Actinokineospora > Actinokineospora pegani. The sequence goes on from NZ_WHOL01000034.1 coordinate 5,815, forward strand.
GCTGCCGGTGCGGGTGGCCGAGATGGTCCGCAGCAGTACCTCGTAGCTGGTCAGCGGCTGTCCGCGCAGGCTGTGAGTGATGCGGGAGAACAGCCGGTGCTCGACCTTGTTCCACTTCGATGTCCCTGGCGGGAAGTGCGCGACGGTGACGGTGATTCCCGACTCGTCACAGAACGCGGCGAGGTCCATCTTGAACAGCGTGGAGTCGGCGGAGTTCGCCCCGCCGGCGTCGGCGGTGACCAGCAGCCCAGTGGCGTCGGGGTAGTCGAGGCGGCCCTGGTCGTTCCACCAGCGGCGCAGGGGTGCCACGGCGAACGCCGCGGTGTTTCGGTCGGTTCCCACGTTGACCCAGCCGGTGTCGCGCCCGAGATCGTAGACGCCGTAAGGGATGGCGATCGGCGTGTCCGGGTGGGTGAAATCGTGGTCCGGCGCGGTGATCGGTCTGCCGTGAGGACGCCAGGTGCGGCCGGCGCGGGCGAAGTCGCCGATCGGCTCCTTCTTCTTGGCATCCACGCTCACCACCGGCAAACCGGCCGCCAGGAACGACTCGACGGCCGCGTTGATGTGCCGGAACTGCGCGTCGCGGTCCGGCACCTGACTGCCGGCGCGGGTCTTGGCCATGCCCCGCAGGCTGAACCCCATCCGATGCAGCAGCCTGCCGATGACCGGGGCGCTGACCGGGTGCCCGGCATCGGTCAACTCCCGGGCCAGATCCCTCAACGAGGCGGTGGTCCAGCGCAACGGGGACATCGGATCGCCGAGCTCCCGCGGCTCGATCAGCGCCCCCAACGCCGGCACCAGACCAGGATCCTTCTCGACCGCGGACCTGCGCCCGCCACCAGGCCTGCGCACCCGCACCAGCGATTCGGAGGCGCTGGCCAACTCGGCACGCCCCCGCACGATGGTCGGCTCCGACACTTCCGCCAGCCTGGCCACCGCGCTGATCCCGCCGGGCCCCAAAGCCCCAGCCTCCGTGGCCAGATACAGACGACGCCGCCGCTCGTCCAGATGCGGCAACAGCGCCGCGAACTTCACATCCAGCACCGCCAGCACCCGTTCCGATATCCCCACGGCAGCCATGTACCACACAGGTGATCATGACGAAGTCGAACCATCAGTAATTTCGTTACGGCTCCTCACCAGCGCGTCTCCCCGGCGAAATACTTGGCTGCCTTGCGCAGGATGTCCCGTTCCTCCTCGAGGTCCCGGACCCGCTTGCGCAACGCGGCGTTCTCGCCTTCCGGTGACGCCGGGGACGGGACCACCGCCTGCCGCGCCCCGGCCCCGGTGGGCGCCCCGGCCCGTCGCTCGTCCTTGCGGATCCAGCTGCGCAGCGTCTCGTGGTTGACCCCCAGGTCAGCGGCCAAGGACTTGATCGTCGCCCCCGGCCTCGACCGGTACAACGCGACCGCTTCGGCCTTGAACTCCGACGGATAGTGCTTCATCGCCATCTTCTCGGGACTCCTGTCCACCCGGACCACCAGGATCCAAGTGTGTCTGGTGTCCAACATCCGGGGTCAAGGCCCGTGTCACTGGCTCAACATGTCGTTGAAATGGTTGGCGATCTGCTGAAGCCGCTGTTCGTACCACTCGAGTGCGTGGCATTGGTCAGTGCGCAACTCAGCGTCGGTTTCGGTGTCTATGGCGGAGGTGGCCGCCTTCTTGCCCCGCTCGAGTTCAGCCGAGTGGCCGCTAATGGATCCCCAGGCGGACAAGGTCATGCTGGCTGCGACCATCTCGCGAAGGCTGTCCACTTGTTCGGCTTTTGACAGCGCCCGCCCAGCCTCGATGACATCGCGGGCGAGAGCGGGATGGTGCAGGGGCCATGGTCGGATCTCGTCCAGCACGAGGACGAACCGTTCGAGGTTTTCAGCGTCGAGGGCGCCGAGCCGTGCTGCGAGATGATCAGCCTGGTTGGGGGTGAACGCGGACTCGACGACCGTCCTGAGGACCCGGCGACACGACCTGAGATCTAGATCGACATCGTCGGCCAGCCAGTCGGCGAGTACGTCGGCGTGCCGATCGAACGCCGCGACGAGCGTGCTGGTGCCGGTTGGCAGGGTCTGGTCCTCGGCAACCGCCGCCGTCAAGGCGTCGAGGACCAGGCGGGGATGGGTGAAGGCGATTCCCGCGGTTACCTCCTCGATGCTATGGGCGGTCCAGCCGCAGTGTCGAATCAGGCGGAGCACGGCACGGGCCGCAGTGTCGTCGAGACTTCTCCCCCAGTCTGAGCTTCCGTATCCACTGGCGTAGTCGAGGAGGGTGGCGGCCGTTGTCGGCGCAATGCCGCGGGTGAGGATCAGGTCGACGGTTGCCGCTGGGTCGTCGGTCAACCTCGCGTGAGTTGCCAGCAGGAACTGGTCTGCGATTTCGACATCTGGATCATCTGCCCCCTCCTGCCATACAGAAGCGAATCGTCCGGCTCTGCTCGCCCACCCGGCTGAGACAAATGCCCCGGCGATAGCCCTGCGGACCTCACGTCGGTGATTGGCGAACCCATGGAGCCAGTGGAGCAAGGCTGTCTCGTCCGAGTCCGCCCACCGCTGCAGAAGCCACTGCAAGTGGCCATCAAGAGGGCCTGGGCGGTTCTCGACCGCGGCGTGGACGAAGTCCGCAGTCAGTTCGGGACGAAGGCGGGCGAAGTCGGCGAGCAGGGTGTCCCTGCTGCGATCGAGTTCGACCGCTTCGGCGCCGCGCACCACGGCGTCGAGACAGCGCACTACGTGCGCGGGCCCTCCTTCGTTCCACAGGTGGTCGATGACCGTCGACTTCAAGCGCTCGGTCTCCTTCCGCTTCTGCTCAAACCCGAGGTTGATGTCGCCGATGATCTGGGCGTTGACCTGCTGTTCATCGCCTCGTTCGAGGTTGGCGCGGGCGAGTTCAGCGGCGACGAACTCACGCAGGTCGGGCACATGCCCCGATCGGAGCAGCCTGCCGCTCACGGCCTTGCCCACGACAAGTTCGGCGAGATCATCGCTTGGGCGGTTGTCGAGTGCGACAACCAAGGTGAGGGCGGCGTGGCGCAGGGCAATCGATTTCGCGTGGGTACTGGGCCAGGCCAACTGGTCGCGGATCAGGCGTCTGACGACTGGACTGACGGTGGCGGCGGCCGCTGCCCGGAGGCTGGCTACTGTGGCGAGGTCGTCTTCCTCCCAGGCGGTGATCTCCGCAGTCGTAGGCGCTACACCGAACTTTCCTTGCACTTCCTGGACCGCGTCGCCGAGCAGGCGGACTGCAGACCCGCCAGCCCGTCGCCGCCTGCCGCTGCGTCCTGACGGCGCTGCTCGGCCTCGGCCGCGCGGTGCTGGGCCTCGGCGCGGCCGGCGGCTTGCTGGGCCTCGACTGCGGACTGCCGTGCGCGGGAGGCGGCCTCGGCCGCGTTCCTGGCGTGCTCCTCGGCGTTGTCGGCGGCCGTCCGCGCTGCCGCAGCGTCCGCCTCCGCCTGGGTCGCGGCCAAACGCGCGGCGGCTGCGTCGTTCTCAGCCCGGGTAGCCGCGCCACGCGCCGCGACGGCCTCTTGTTCGGCGGCCGCGGCGCTGTGGCCCGCGATGGCCGCGTTGCCGTTGGCCGAGTTCGCGGCGTTGCGGGCGGCGACGGCGTCGGCGTGGGCCTGGGCGTCGGCCTGGGTAGCCCGGACATCAGCCGCTCGGGCGGCGGCGCCGTCGATGGCCGCAGCGGCGGCTGCCTGCTGCGCCTCTGCCGCTGGCCTCGCCGCTGCGGCAGACGATGCGGCGGCAGCGGCGGCGGCGTCGAACGCGGGTTTGACCTCCGCCCCAGCGCTGGCCGCGGCCTCGCCCGCTGGGCCTGGTCGGCGCCGACCTTCTGCGCCTCGGTCGCGACCAGGACGACGAAGTCGGCGTCGAGGTCAGCGCCCGTGAAGGGCGCCACCAGGGAGATGGCGGTGTTGGCGGGTTCGGTGATCGCGGCCGAGGACGCGCGTGCGGCGGTCGACGCGCGCAGCGCCACTTCCGATTGCGCACCAAGGCCGAGGCCGAGG
>NZ_WHOL01000035.1:0-221 GCF_009745975.1 Actinokineospora pegani
TCGTTGACGTGGGACTGCGGGTCGGAAATGGCTCTGCACAAGGATGTCACGGCGACCGGGTTGCCGGTGTACTTCGCCCACCCGCACTCACCGTGGGAACGGGGAAGCAACGAGAACCTCAACCGGATCGTCCGCGAGTACCTGCCCAAAGGTGTGGAGATCACCAGCGACCCGACCTACCTCGCCGCGATCGCCGCGGAGATCAACGACCGACCCCGTAA
>NZ_WHOL01000035.1:228-17863 GCF_009745975.1 Actinokineospora pegani
GACTGGAAGAAGCCGAGCGAGGTATTCACCGAACTCCTCCAAGCAGATGCTTCCACCGCCTGAACTCGCCCCCCCGACACCGACACCATCACCACCTGCCTGCTTCTGAACCGGATCGGTCGTTTCTTGCGGGACCAAGGCACTCTTGCCATTTCCATCACTTATCTTATTCGCGCCGTCAATAACACTCAACGCTTTTTTATTACCGATTACCGCTACAGTATTATTTTCCGTTGCAATCTCGCCAAAGCATATTGGGCTGTGGGTGATGTGAGGCAGGCGATTGCGCTGCTGGAGGTGACTCTAGCCGACTGTGAACGAGTGTTAGGTGTCGAACATCCCTTCACTCTAACCTGTCGCAGTGACCTCGCACTCGCTTATAAAGACGCTGGCGACGCAAGGCTGGCAATCTTATTGTTCGAGTTGATTGCGGCCGACTATGAACGGCTTTTTGGGTCAGATGAACCTGATACTCTAATTTTGCGTAGCAACCTTGCTAGCGCCTATCTAGAATCGGGTGAGGTGGAGCGGGCAACTTCTATGCTAGAGACGAATTTGGCTGACTGTGAGCGCGTTTTGGGCGTCGATCACCCTGATACCGTTAGTTCCCGTAATGAACTTGCTGGTGCTTGTCTGGAATCGGGCGATACAGAGGGGGCAATTCCTCTTTTTTGGGCGGCACTAGCCGACTGTGAGCGCGTATTGAGTGCCAACCATACCCAAGCCTTCTGGATTCGCAGCAACCTCGCCTCCGCCTACCGGGCGGCAGGTGACGTGGCGCAGGCAAAGTTAATGGGCGAGGCGGTGTTGGCTGACTGTGATCGTGTGTTGGGTGTCAAGCACGTCGACTATGTCAAATTCCGCAATAACCTTGCCTATACCTGTCTAGTTTCGGGTGACATAGAGCGAGCAATTTCGCTGTTCGAAGCAGCGCTGGCCGACGGCGAGCGAATATTGGATTCCGAAAGCCCGATAATGCGAACCATCATGGCGAATCTACGTGCCGCGAGGGAAGCTGGGAATAATTATTGAAGCTAAAGGATTTAATTTTCCCGTGTTGGTTATGAACTTGCTTTTCAAAGGGCTTGCCGGGCAGGCAAGGCAAAATTTTGGGCGGCAATAAATTCCCCGGATGTCGCCATGTGCTTGATGCATTCCAGTCGCGACAGGATGACCGGCTGGTCGCCGCCGGTGTTACCACTCTGCCTCAAGGGGCCGCAGAACCGATCGGGATTGCCGCTGCGGTGAGTTTGCGCGTAAAGCGTAGCCTTGGCTCCGGTCTCCCTCGGCTCCGCTTGGTCTTGCGAGCCGGTTCGCAGGTCGATGACGACAGAGTGCCCTCTGAGGTTCCCCCGGTAGCTCGGAGTCTTTCCAGGCATGGTCCGATAGGGCCTGAAGGGAGTCGTCCGTGGCACCACCGAAGAAGTACCCCGACGAGCTGAGGTCCCGTGCTGTCCGGTTGTACCGGGAGTCGGAGCCGAAGCCGGTGATCCGGCGTCTGGCCGAGCAGTTGGGCGTGCACCCGGAGGCGTTGCGGAACTGGATTCGGCAGGACGAGGCCGATCGTGGACAGCGTGGCGACCGGCCCACGACCATCGAGTCCGAGGAGCTGCGCTGGCTGCGGCGGGAGAACGCGGAACTCAAGCGCGCCAACGAGATCCTTAAGTCCGCGTCCGCGTTTTTCGCGGCGGAACTCGACCCGACCCGGCGACGGTCGTGAAGCTCGTCGATCAGCTTCGTGGCCGCTTCGGGGTCGAGTTCGTCCTCCGGGTCCTGGGCGTCGCCTCGTCCACCTACCACGGTTGGGTGGCCGACAGGCCGACCCGTCGGATCGCGAGCGCGAGGACCGGGCTGTCACCGCGGAGATCGCCGACATCCACACCGCCTCGGGTGGCACCTACGGCAGCCCGCGGGTGCACCAGCTCCTGCGGCGTCGGGGCATCCGCGTGTCGCGTAAGCGGGTCGAGCGGCTGATGCGCCAGGCGGGGCTGCAGGGCGCTTTCCTGCGTGAACAGTGGCGGACGTCGTCGACCAGGCAGGATCCGCGGGCAGCATCGGCCACTGATCGGGTGAACCGGGACTTCACCGCACCCGGGCCGGACCGGTTGTGGGTGGCCGACGCCACTTGGATCCGCACCGGCGAGGGCGTGTTCTGGCTCGCGGCCGTGCGCGACGCGTTCTCCAACCGGATCGTGGGCTGGAGAACCAGCGACCGCTGCGACACCGACCTCGTGCTCGGCGCCCTGGAATACGCCATCTGGTCCCGCGACGTGCGCGACGGGCAGCTCATCCATCACAGCGACCGCGGGTCGACCTACACTGCCTTCCGGTTCGCGGAACGGTTGGCGGACAACGGGATTCTGCCGTCGATGGGTCGGTCGGCGACTCGTATGACAACGCCCTGATGGAGAACTTCTTCTCCACGCTGAAGATCGAGCTGGTCTACCGACGCTCCTGGCGCACCCGCGACGAGGCCGAGAACGACCTGTTCCGCTATATCGACGGGTTCTACAACACCGAACGCATCCAGAAGGACCTCGGCTGGCTCAGCCCCGACGAGTACGAAACCACCTGGCACACCGCCCAGACCGAACCAACTACCATCCCGAGATCACCCACCCGATCCAAGTAACAACCACCCCGGGTTATCGGGGGAAGCTCAGGGTGCGCCTGATTGCGATCGCGGGCACCGGCGTCGTGGGCGGGCGGGTGCCGAGTTGGAGATGGTCCAGCGCGGCTCGGTCGGGCGTCCGGTGGATCGGCAGTGCTGGATGACCGGCGAGCCCCCGCTGCAGGCGCTGATCGCGCACGGGGACGCGGTGCGAGTGCTGAAGGTGCTCGAGCGGGTCAGCCCGTGCGAGTAACCCCCACTCCTCCGGGCGCCGCAGGTCGGGTCGGTGCCTGCGAGGGCAGGGGGCAGTGAACGCATCGTCGTCGAGGCTCCCGAAGTCGATAAGGCGGACCATCGGCCACCGACAGCGTCAGCGTCGCCTCGGCGATGAACCCAGACCCTCGCCCAGGCCCACCCCCAGTAGTCACGCTGCCCGGGACGTGACGGGGTCGTTGACCCGCAGTTTGTGGGCACTGGGAATGCTGTCTTCATTGGCCACGACTAAACCCACCCCTGCTCGAACTCCGAGACGGCCATCCTGAAGATTGCTCATCCGATCGTGCCGTCGCCAGCTCGACCGGCGCGCCTGCCGTGCCCTTGCGCACACAGAACTGGAAATGTTGGGGTTTACCAAACCGTCCGGTCGTTGTGGTTGAGCTGATCGGTGGATTGCCCGCTTGTGGCCGTTAGCGCACGCTTTCTCAGGAGCGGGTGACGGAAACCTGCCACCGGACTGGGGTCCAACAACACTGAGCGCCGACTGGCGCTTCGTTGCGCTGTCCTGGTTCCGTGACGACCTCTGGGGAGATCGCATGCACCGGGTTCGACTGCTCGTCGCTGTGATCATCGTCGTCCTTGTCACGACGGGGTTGCCGGTGTTCCCCGGGATCGTGACGGCCGCCGCGCAGGCCGCCCAGGGGTTGCCTCCGCAGCAACGCGCGGGGCACGCCGCAGGCCGGTCCCACGAGTCGCCCGCGGGGGAGGGGCAAAGCAGTGATCCCGCGCCGGTGAGCAGGCCCGAGGCCGTGGGAGCGCCGCCGATGGCGCCCGACCCCGTCGTTCCCGGGTCGGGGTTGGCGGAGGGCTCGATCGCGAAGTCAACACCGGTGTCGAACACCCCGGACATGGCCAAGGCCGTCGAGGACACCGGCAAACGAACCGCGCAGACGACCGAGTTCGCCCACCCTGACGGCTCACGGACGCTGCGGACCTACTCGAGCACCCGCTACGCGCCCGACGCCAAGGGCAAGCTCGAACCGGCGGACACCACCCTGCGCCGCACTGCCGACGGCAGGATCGCACCGAAGCTCGGCAGCGGGGCGAGCTTCGCGGACAAGGGCGACAAGTCGGGCTTGCTCGTACTGGACGTGCCCGGTGGCAGGGTGGAGATGGCGCTCGTGGGCGCCAAGCCCGTCTCGATCGACGTGCCGGACCTCGCGGCGAAGGGGGTCGGCGACGGAAAGGCGTCCTTCCGGGAGATCCGGGAGCACTCCGACCTGGCGCTGACGGCGGCCACCTGGGGCATCAAGGAGGACATCGTCCTCAAGTCGCCGCAGGCGCCGAAGGTATGGGACTTCGCGATCAGCACCACCGGTGGGTTGAAGCCGGAACTGGACAAGGCCACGGGCGCCGTCTTCTTCCTCAACCCGAAGGGGGAGCGCACTGCGGTGATCCCGCCCGGGTTCATGGTCGACTCGGCGATCGACCCCAGGTCGGGAGAAGGCGTCCGCTCCAACGGTGTTGGCTACTCCCTGGTCCAGGTCAACGGCGCGACCGTGCTGCGGGTCGAGTTCGACCAGGCGTGGTTGGCCGACCCCGCACGCAAGTACCCGGTGGTCGTCGACCCGACGCTGCGCAGCAACCCGGATGCCGACGACACCTACGTCATGTCCGGTTTCTCTCCGTTCGCGAGTCTCTGGGAGCCGGAGCTCAAGGTCGGCACCTACGACGGCGGAGCCCACGTCGCCGCGTCGTTCATCCACTTCAACCAGGCTTTCCACAACCTGCGCAACCACATGATCCTGGGTTCATCGCTCAGCGTGCACGAGGTCTACTCGTACTGCTGCCCAGCGCAAGCCCGCGACATCAACGTCTACCGCGTCACCGCGCCCTGGGGCGCGGAGGTCGACAGGTGGCCGGGGCCCGCCTACGACGGCAACCGCGTCGGGTACGCGACCGCCTCGTACGGCAACAGCCCCGGCTGGATCACCATGCAGTTGCCCGCCCAGGGGATGACCCGGTGGGTGCACGGCCTCGAGCCCTTCCATGGCTTCCGCCTCGGCGCGTCGTCGACGGACACCTACGCCTGGAAGCGGTTGTCCTCAGCGCAATCGCCGCAGCCGAACAACGTGCCGTTTCTCGATGTCTGGTACACCCCCGAGGGTGCGACCTACGGCGTGACCGCCTTCTCGACCGGGCCGACGAGCCAGACCGAGGGCGTGTTGCCGGTCCAGGTGACCAACTGGGGCACAGCCACCTGGCCCGCCGCCTCTGGCGGGGCTCCGAGCAGCTTCGTGCTCCGGCAGTCGATCTACAACTCGGCCAACCAAGAGGTCATCTCGGGCATGGGGGCCTCCGGTCTGGCGAACTACAGCCAGTTCAACGTCACGGCGACGACCGGGCCACACCAGACGACGACGGTGAACGTCCGCGTGCCCAAGCTGCCCCCTGGCCCCTACCGGATGGTCCTCGGCATGACCGGGTCCGGAAGCCATTGCTCGCACAACTGCAACTACTCGCCGTTCCAGGAATCGCCTCGCCAAGAGGTCCACTTCACCGTCCCGAACACCCCGCCCACCATCGACGCGCAACACCCGCCGAACAACGCCTCCGTCGACACCCTGACGCCGACTTTGTGGTCCCGCTTCGTCGACCCGGACGGCACTCCCAACGGGATCCAGCACTACCTCTACCGGGTGTGCGGCGGACTGCCCTCAGCCCCGGTCGGGTGTGTGGAGTCGGGGTGGCGCGACCTGCCCACATGGCAGGTCCCCTCCGGGCCTCTGTCCTGGAGCAAGATGGGCCACTGGTCGGTGAAGCTCTCCGACGGGGCCACGGAGAGCGGGTGGATCGGCGCCTTCGCGCTGACCCCCGTCGTCCCGCAGCCAGCCATCGCCTCCAAACTCGTGGGCACCCCGGACGGCGGCGACCTGCCCGGCGTCAACCCCCTGGCGGGCAACTTCGGCTCGTCGGTGACCGACGTGTCCGTGTCGGTCGGAGGACCTCCGCTGGCGGTCACCCGCACCTACAACTCCCAGGACCCACGCACCACCGGCGCGTTCGGGGCGGGCTGGACCACCCCGTTCGACCAACGCCTCACCGAGGAGGCGGGCACAGGCAACGTCGTGGCCACCCTCGTGACCGGCCTGCAGGTGCGGTTCGGCCGCAACCCCGACGCCTCCTACGCGCCCCCACCGGGCCTGAACCTCACCCTGGTCAAGTCGGGCACCGAATGGGTCCTGCGCGACGCCAAGGGCAACCGCCGCACCTTCGACGCGCAGGGCAGGCTCATTCGCACGACCGACGCGTCCGGCAACACCCAGACGGTGCTCTACGCCAGCACCTCGGCGCAGATCGACAAGATCCGCGACGACGCCAGCGGCAGGCAGCTGCACCTGACCTGGTCGGGCGGGCACGTGGTCTCCGCCGCGACCGACGCCCCCTCCACGGGCGTGCAGGCGCCCACCTGGACCTACACCTACTCCGGTGACAAGCTGACCACGGTGTGCGCACCGCTACAGGTCGACTCGTGCACGTCCTACGACCACGTGGTCACCTCCCACTACCGGGCGACAGTCCTCGACGACAACCCGACCGCCTACTGGACCCTCGGAGAGGCCACCGGGGCCACCGCCAACAGCCAGACCGGTGTGACGGCGGGGGAGTGGAACGCCACCTACCAGGGCGTGGTCCAAGCGCAGCCCGGTGCGATTGCCGGATCGACGGACACCTCCGCCAAGTTCGACGCCGCCACCCCGGGGGGCGTCGTCTCGCCGAAGGACCTGCTGAACAAGAGCATGGGCTACTCGGTGGAGGTCTGGTTCAAAGCCGACTACGGCAAGAACGGCGTGCTCGTCGGCGAGCAGAACACCGACCTGTCAGGTCAGCCGACCAACTACACCCCGTGGCTCTACATCTCCTCCGCGGGCAAGCTGCGCGGCAACGCGTTCACCACGGCGGGCGTGCACTCGTTGACCACCGCCAACCGCGTGGACGACGGGCAGTGGCACCACGCGGTGTTCACCGGCTCGGTGGACGCCTACACCCTCTACCTCGACGGCGCCCAGGCCGCCACTGGGACCGGCGGCGCGATCGACCACCAGACGGCGGACCGCCTGGTGATCGGCAATGGCCGGACCGCGGGATGGCCCGACGGCAGCGCGGGCGCCATGCACCCGTTCACCGGCCACCTCGACGAGGTCGCCGCCTACCGCCACGCACTGATCCCGGCCAAGGTCGCGGCCCACCACAGCGCCAGGACGACCACGAACCGGCTGTCCAAGGTCACCGAGCCGGGCAACTTCGCCGCCACCCAGATCACCTACGACGGCCAGGGTGGGCGGGTCGGCAGCCTCACCGACCGGCACGGCGCCACGTGGACGGTCGGACTCGCCGTCCCAGGACCGGAGAAGACCCGCTCGGTCGAGCTGACCTCGACCATCCGCACGCCCATCACCTACGTCTACGACGCCGCCAACGGCAACCGCATCACCGAACGCCGGGACTCCTTCGGCACGACGGCGTGGGGCTACAACGCCGCCGGATTCGTCCACACCACACGTGACCCGTCCGGCTGGACGACCTACACCGACACCGACGCCCGGGGCAACGTCATCCGCGCTGCCTCCTGGTACGGGGTGTGGGGCTACCGCGGCTACGCCTACTTCAACAACCCCGCAGACCCGCTCGACCCCCGCAACGACACCCTGCTCTGGCAGACCAACGGCCAGGGCTGGGGCGACGAGGAAGCCCACAAGACCAAGTTCACCGTCGACGCGGGCGGCCGGGTCGTCAAGATCGTCTATCCCAAGCCCGCCGGAGTGGTCACCAACCCCGAGGAGACGTTCACCTACGCCACCGGACCACACCCGGCGGTCGACGGCGGCAACATCCCGCTGGGCAAGCCGATCATCCACACCGACACCCGGGGCAAGGCCACCACGCACTACTACTACCGCTCCGGCGACCTCGGCGCGGTCATCGACCCGGCGGGCCTGCGCCACGAGCACGGTTACGACGCCCTCGGCCGGGTCCAGTACCAGAAGCAGTCCGCGCGCACCGGGACGACCTGGACGACCATCGGCACCACCACGTTCGCCTACAACGCGCTGTCGCAACAGACCCAGGTGACCGAGCCCGCGGTGACCAACCCGATCACCAACGTCACCCACCGGGCGGTGACGACCTCGGTCTACGACCGATCGGGCAGGCGCACCCAGCAGACCGTCTCCGACGCCACCGGCGGAGACCCCTCCCGCGCCACCTCCTACGGCTACGACGCCGCGGGCAGGCTCACCACCATCACCGCGCCAGACCAATCGGTGACCACCAGGGAATGGGACACCGCAGGCGACCTGGTGAAGACAACCGACGCAGGCGGCCGGGTACTCGAGCGCCAGTACGACGACCGGCACCTGCTCGTGGAGACCGTGGCCGTCGGGCAGGGAGTCGACCCGTTCGACCCCGCCAGCACCCGCCTGGTCATCGAGTCACGGGCCTACGACCCGCACGGCCGGGTCACCTCGGTCGTGGACGCCCAGGGCCGTGAGCGCGAGCTCTCCTACCACGGACATGGTCCGGTCTCGAGCATCCACCAGATCCAGCGCGACCAGAACGGCGCCGTCGTAAACCAGGAGCACCTGCGCTCCTGGGAGTACAACGGCGCGGGGAAGCCGGTCGAGCAGTGGGAGGGCAGGGCGCTCGGCACGCAGACGCTCTACGTCTACGACGACGCCGGACTGCTGCAGGCCGAGGCCGTCGACCCGCAGAACTCGCCTCTCGCGACCACCTACACCCGTGACGCGGCGGGCAATCCGCTGACCGTGACCACGCACTCCGGCGCGCAGTTCAACTCGCTCAACTTCAACGAGATCGGCTACCTGGGCGACAACGGCGGCTCCACCTCGCAGAAGGACCCCCTGGGAGCCCGCTACGCCGACGGGGCCAACCACATCGACTACGAGTTCGCGTGGCCACGCGGTGACATGGCGGGCAGGCGGAACCTCACCGGCGCCAAGATCACGCTGCGGCTGTCGAACCAGTACTTGGTCGAGACCAGCGTGGACGGCACGAACTGGGTAGAGCGCGCTCGGGAGACCCAGGACATCCGCGACCACTCGAACCTGGCCGAGCTGACCTTCGACGTCAGCAACCATGTCAGCACAGCGCACAACCCCCTGCGCATCCGCGTGCGCGATTCGCAACCCGCCAACGGCTGGGGCGGGCGGGTGCTCTCGGGTCGGGTGGAGTTCCACGACAGCTCCGCGCCCCCGGCGACGACCCGCTACGGCTACGACGACGCAGGCCGTCTGATCAGCAGCACCGTGGACAACCCCGGCGGTACGCCCACAGCGCTCACCACCACCCAGACCCGCGACGCCCGCGGCCTCGTCACCGCCCTCACCGATCCCACTGGCGCCACGACCGACCTGACCTGGGACACCCTCGGACGCTCCAGCACGGCGAAGCAGCCCGCCGTCGACACGGTGACCTCGGGGGTCGTCCAGACCGCCGTGCGACCCACGGCCACGTCCGGGTACAACACCTTCGGCGAGCTCACCCGCAACAAGGACGCCAACGGTGCCGTCACCACGCGGACCTGGGACGTGATGGGGCGCATGACTGGTGCGAGCGCCGCCGCCTACACCCCTCCGGGCGGCTCCCCGGTCACCTCGACGACCTCGGCCGTGTACGACTCGCGCGGCCTGCGGGTCGAGGCAACCGACCCGCGCGGCGGTGTCACCTCAACCCAGTACGACTACTACGGCCGTCCGGCCAAGGTGACCGGTCCCGACCCCGACGGGACCGGACCCAAGCCCCGGCCGGAGACCGGCTTCGCCTACGACCGCGTCGGCCAGCTCCTGCGCACGACCGACCCCACCGGCGCCGTCTCCGAGTCGACCTACGACGAGTACGGCAACGAGGTCACCTCGACGGCCATCCGCAGGACGGCGGGCGCCCCCCTCGTCCACACCACAACCTTCGAGTACGACGAGCTCGACCGGCTGATCAAGCAGACCAGTCCTGGCGGGCAAGAGACCACGATGCGCTTCGACGACCGGGGGGACATCGAGGGCTTGACCCTGCCCTCAGGCGTCTTCCAGTACTGGGACTACGACCACGCGGGCCGTCTGCAGAGCACGATGCTCGATGACAAGTACCTGACGCTCTACAACCGTGACGGCGCCGGACGCGTCGTCAGCGAGACCGACCATGTCGGGAGTTGGCAGGCGCCCGGCCCGGCTTTGCGCACGCGCTCCTCCGTGCTCGACGCCGCGGGCAGGGCGACCCAGTCCACCACCGCGGCGGGCCGCGTGTCGCGCTCGACCTTCGACGCGGCCGGCCGCACGTCCTCCCTCACCCAGTTCGCCAACGGCACAGACCCCGCCTCGGCCTCGACCGTCCAACTCCGGTACGACGCTGCAGGCAACCGCACCCGGATGATCGACCCGAACGGCAACAGCACCGACTACACCTACAACAGCTGGAACCTGCCTGAGTCGCTGATCGAGCCCTCGACCCCGCAGCACCCCAACGCCACCGACCGCACCTGGACCACAACGTACGACGCGATGGGCAACCCCGTGTCCGAGGTCGGGCCCGGAGGGGTCAGCACGCAGCGGACCTTCGACGGCCTCAACCGGCTCGTCAACCAGACCGGCTCCGGCGCGACGGCGGCCAAGTCCTTCGACTACGACGCGGCAGGCAGGCCCGTCCGGTTCTCCGGGCCGACGGGCGACACGACGGTCACCTGGGACGACCGAGCGCAACTGGTGGGCCTGGGTGGCGCGGCGGGCACGGCGACCTACGAGTACGACGCCGACGGGAGGATGACCAAGCGCACCGACCGCGCGGGCGTGGCCAATTACACCTACAACGCGAATGGCCTGTTGGGCACCTCCACCGACCCGTTGAGCGGCCGCACCCTGGCCTACGCCTACGACGACGACGCCCGGCTCACCTCGATCACCCAGGGCGCGGGCGGTGCTGTCCGCCAGTTCGGGTACGACGACTTCCACCGGGTCACCAGCGAGACGACCAAGGCACCCGGCGGCGCGACGACCGCGTCCACCGCGACCGGGTTCGACCTCGACGGCCTGATCACCTCCGAGACGGTCACCGGCATGACCGGGACCGGGGCCAACACCTACACCTACGACGGGATGGCCCGGCTCACCGGCCACCTCCCGCCGACCGGGAACCAGGTGACCTACGGGTGGGACAAGTCGTCCAACCGCACCTCGGTCACCACGCCGTCGGGGACCACCACGGCGGTGTACGACGCCCGCAACCGGCTCGTCTCCGACAGCTCCGGCCGCGCGAACACCCACACCCCGCGCGGCACCCTGGCCACGTCGACCCTGAGCGGCGTCACCACGACGCTGCAGCACGACGCCTTCGACCGCATGACGTCGGCGACCAAGGGCGGCCAGACCTCCACCTACGCCTACGACGCCCTCGACCGCGTCGCCACCCGCAACGGCTCCGGGTTCGCCTACGCCGACCTGCAGAACTCTCCGGTCGGGGTGCCCAACGGTGTCGGCGAGAACCTCTTCTCCCGAGGAGTCGACGGAGCCCCGCTCACCGAGCGCACCGCCGCCGGGGTCACCCGCAACGTGCTCGCCGCGGCCGCCAGGGGCGACGTGCTCGCCGGGACCGACCCCGCCACGGGCGCGGTGTCCACCTCCACCGACTACACCCCCTTCGGCGAGCCCACCGGCACCGGCGATCGCTCACCCCTGGGCTTCCAGGGCGGCTACACCGACCCGGTCACCGGCCAGGTCAACGCCCATTCCCGCTGGTACGACCCCGCGACCGGCGTGTTCACCTCCCGCGACACCTGGACCCTGGACCCCTATCCGGTCGTCCGAGCCAACCGCTACACCTACGGCGACGCCGCCCCGACCACCGTCAGCGACCCCAGCGGGCACTGCCCGCCCTGCGTCATCATGGGCATCGCCTGGGCCGCCCACGGGCTCGTGTGGCTCATGGAGAACACGGGCCAGGATCCCGACCAGCCTCCGGCCATGATCCAGACGTGCAGCAACGCCCAGCACGGCTGCGGTGGCAGCGGAGCCTACGGCGCCCACCGCCAAGGCGAGCGCGACTTCACCAACAGCCAGAACAACGGGAAGAACGGCGGCTCCAAGCCCGGCGGCAGCACGTCGGGCGGCGGCTCAGGCCGCGGCAGCGGCGGCAGCGGCGGTGGTGGCGGTGGCAGCGGCGGTGGATCCACCAACGGCAAGAACGGCAAGAACGTCAAGCCCGCTGCCCCGCCGCCACCGCCGGTGGCAGTGGTCAACAACAACACCCCCACACCCCGCCCGGCCACTGAGCAGACCCTCAACGGCGGCAGGCCGATCCCCACCGCGCCGACCACCGGCACCCCGGTCACCGTCCCCGCCGTCGATGCTGTCCCGGCGAGTTATGTGCCCATCGAGTTGGTGACCGCAGACCAGGGGTGCGACTGGCGTTGCCAGACCGGCGGCTTCGTCCAGGGCCTGCTGGTGGCGGGCAAGGACGCCGTTGTGGGCACCGCCGATCTCGCCGTCGACTTCGCCCAGTGCTCGCCCGCCTGGGCCGCGACGGACGCCGTCTCGGCGTGCGTCGGCAACGCGGTCACGATCGCCTCGGTGACCGACGCCGCCGTCGACGACCCGGTCGACTTCGCGGGCGGCGTCTGGGACGGCATGACCCAGGACATCCGCAACGCCTGGAACGACGGCCGCTACGGCGAGGCCGCAGGCCTGGCCTCCTTCGAGCTGATCGACCTGCTCATCGGCTCCCACGGCGCGACCAAGGCCCGCCACGTCGACAAGCTCCCATGTGTCGGCGGTGGCAACAGCTTCCCCCGTGACACCCCCGTCCTGATGGCTGACGGCACGAACAAGCCCATTGCCGAGGTCAAGCCTGGCGACAAGGTCATGGCGACCGACCCCGCGACGGGTGTGTCGGCTCCCAAAGTGGTCACCGCCACCAAGGTCACCGACGGCCAACGTCTCATGGTCGGCATCACCACGGCGGAAGGCACGGTCACAGCCACCGACGACCACCCGTTCTGGCTGCCCCGCGAGAACCGGTGGACCAACGCCGACGAACTCAAGGCGGGCGATTGGCTGTGGACCTCCGCGGGCACGGCAGTCCAGATCACCGCGATCCACACCAGGTACGCGTCCCAACGCGTCCACAACTTCACCGTCGAAGGCCTTCACACCTACTACGTCCTTGTTGGTGAGACGCCGGTACTCACCCACAACGAGGACCCCTGCGTCAACATCTACAAGGCCGCGCAGAAGGGTATGACCGAGAAGATTTTGCGCGACGGATTTCAGCCGGAGGACTTTCCCCGTGGCAACGGCATGGACGGGAAGGCATACTTCGGTGTCGAGAAGAGCGGAAAGGACATCGCGCTGAAGTACGCCAGCCACGGGACCTACGACGACGAGATCATCCAGGTCACCATCCCCAAGGACGTTTACGACGCCCAATTCCTTGCCCACCAGTACAAGTACGAGGGTCGGGAAGGTCAGTACGAGGTGAGCATCCCGCAAGAGCTCTTTCCCATCCTCAACCAGTACAAGCCAGTAGTGACGGCCAACTGATGGGCGACATGGTGCACGACCGTGTGCCTGATGACGGGTGGCAAGAAGCCGTCGATCCCATCGACTGCACGGTGACCGCTGTCTTCCCCTTCGGGGTCTACGTTGACGTGACGAGCGGCGGCAAGGGGTTCATCGATGCCGTCTACGTTGGAGATGACCACTATGAGGTGGGCCAACTGGTCTGCGGGCACCTAGTCCATTTCGACGAGGACAAAGGGCATCACCGCGTCCGTCCCCATGGCAAAGTTCCGATGCACGAGTACCTGCGGCGTGTCGAGCAAGTGCGCCAGGACGACGCTGCGAGGTCCCGCGGCGCTGAACCAGACGGGCGAGCCTGACTCTCCGGTGCCCTCGGAGGTTCTCACCCACGAGCAGCCCGGGACACCTTCTTCGTGTCGTCGGCTGAGATGTGCCGCCAGTTAGGGCTCCTCTGAAAGCGGAACGAACACCTCGCCGCCCCGTGTGGTGGCGACATGGCCCGCTGCACGACAGCAGGCCGACCGGGCCGCGGTCCAGGCAGGCCGCTGCGCGGTCGGCTGCGCCGAGCCTTGACCGAACCCGACCTGCCAGCTCTCAGGTGCGTGTCCACGCACCACACACCACAAGGGACGGACCGGAGCCTGAGGTTCCCCCGGTAGCTCGGTGGCTTGATCCTCATCCCGTTTGGCGGAGTCGGGTTGCTGGACTTCAGGCTACTGGAGCGATCCTGGCGTGTCGGAGTTCGTACTCGATCGGTGTGAGCATTCCGAGTGCGGTGTGGCGTCGGCGGCGGTTGTGGAACATCTCGAGGTACTCGAACAGGGCGTTGGCCAGCTCCAGACGAGTGCGCCATCGTCGGCGATCGAGCAGCTCGGTCTGCACACGCCCCCAGAACGATTCGATCATGGCGTTGTCATAGCAGTCGCCGATCGAACCCATCGACGGTAGAAGCCCGGACTCCTTGGCGCGCCTGGTGAAGGTCCATGACGTGAACTGGACTCCGTGGTCGGAGTGGATCACCGTGTCCGAGAGCGGGGACCGGTTCGAGATGGCCATGCCGAGCGCGTTGGTGGCCAGGGCGGCGGTCTGACTGGAGTCGATCGACCACCCGAGGACCCGACGGGAATGGACGTCGAGTACGACCGCGCAGTACACCTTGCCCTCACGGGTCGGATGTTCGGTGATGTCGGTGACCCACAATTGGTTCGGCGCGGCGCGGGCGAAGTCGCGGTCGACCAGATCCACCGCGGTGGGCGTGTCGTGCCTCGGTCGCTGTCTGCGTCGGTTGGGCAGGCCTTTGATTCCGTTGCGGCGCATGAGAAGCGCGATGGTGTTGTGTCCGACGGTGACTCCGCGGCCGAGGGTGAGCTCGGCGTGTACTCGCGGGGCGCCGTAGACCTGGAACGACTCGACGTGGATCTCACGGATGAGGTCGACGAGCCAGGCTTGGCGGATCGCCCGTGGCGAGGGCGCGCGGCCTCGCCAGTCGTAGAAGCCGGACTCGGACACCCCGAGCACGCGGCAGGCGAGCTGGATCGACCACCCCTCGGAGGCGATCACCGAGACCGCCTCGTATCGCCTTGTGGGGTGCTGCTCTCCTTGAGTAGTTCGGCGGCGCGGCGGTGGACGGCGACCTCGGCCTCGAGTTCGGCGATCCGTCGACGCGCGGCGACCAGCTCGGCGTTGTCGGCACTGGTCGTCCCAGGCAGCTGTCCGCTGTCGATGAGCTCCTGGCGGCGCCAGGCATAGATCGTCTGGTCGCTGATGTCGAGGTCCGCCGCGACCTGAGCGACGCGGCGGCCGGACGCGACCAGGTCGAGCACCTTGCACCGGAACTCGGGTGGGTACCGCTTGGGCATCGTGGACTGTCCTCCGGGCTACTGAGAAGAGTGATCATCCAATAACCCGACTCCGAAGAACCAGGTGAGGATCACAGGCCGGTTCACCTCACTGGACCCAGTGCTCGACACCGACGACCCGCAGCAGATGAACGGGTACGCCTACGCCAACAACTCCCCAGTCACCAACTCCGACCCCAGCGGCCTCTACTGGAAGACGATCTCAGTGGCCCAGCGGGTCGCGATCACGACCTTCGTCTGGGCCGCCTACGTGATCGGGTTGATGGTCCCAATTCTCATGCTGGTCGCGGTCGTCTACTGGATCGTCCAGGTGTTCGTGTACCGGGTGTGGATCGAGCCGCCGTGGCGCGGCTCGGGCGGGGTCACCAAACAGCAGGCCGCCAAGGAGGCCGGACTCAGCGAGCAGGAATACCAGGAGGCCAAGAACGTCGCCGCCGACAAACGAAGCTGGGTCGATGTCGCCATCCAGATCGGCGGCGACGTCCTGCAGGAGATCATTGGCGTCAAGGGCATCATTGACAACTGCATCAAGGACTTCAACCTCATCAACTGCGGGTTTGAGGTCTTCACAGCCGTCCCCTGGTTCAAGGTCCTCAAGGGCGGCAACATCCTCGACAAGATCGTCGACGCTTTCAAAAACGCCAAAGACTGGACCCGCCGCCGCGACAAAGCCATGGCCGACCTCAAACGCGTCGAGGACGCCGAACGCCGCTTGACCTCACGCGCCGGCTGCAACAGCTTCGTCCCCGGCACCCCGGTCCTGCTCGCCGACGGCAACAGCAAACCCATCGAGCAACTCAGACTCGGCGACCATGTCCTGGCCACTGATCCTGACACGGGCCGGACTGCCTCGCGCGCAGTGGTCGCCACGATCACCGGCGCGGGCCACAAGCACCTCGTCGACATCACCGTCGACACCGACGGCGAAGCAGGCAACTCCACCGCCACCCTGACGGCAACCAACGGCCACCCTTTCTGGGCCCCGCAGGTACAGACCTGGCTCGACGCCGACCACCTCAGCCCACGAACCAAGCTCGAGACCCCTGTGGGCACCCAGGTCCAGGTCACCGCCACCCGTGCTTGGGCCACGACCCAAACGGTCCACAACCTGACTGTCGACGGCATCGTGAACCGCCCCGGGTTCGGTGGAGACTCGATTAGTTAATTGTTCCAGCCGGGGTTGGCTGGTGTTGACGGTAGTGGACGGCCTCGACTTCGGCGGGTGTCAGGTGTCCGATTCTGCTGTGCAGCCGCCGGTTGTTGTACCAGTCGATGTATTCCAGGGTGGCGTATTCGACCTGGTCGCGAGTGTGCCAGGGGCCTTGCCGGTTGATCAGTTCGGTTTTGTAGAGCCCGATGGTCGACTCGGCCAGGGCGTTGTCGTAGGCGTCGCCGACGGAGCCGATCGAGGCGTCGATCCCGGCCGTGAGAAGGTGGTCGGTGAAGGCGAGAGACGTGTATTGACTGCCCGCGTCCGAGTGGTGGATCAATCCCGCCGCGATCGGGTGACCTGTGTGCCCGCGGGCCCACAACGCCATTTCCAGTGCGTCGAGCACCAGGGCGGTGCGCTTGGTGGTGTCGGCCTTCCAGCCCACGATCCGGCGGGAGAACACGTCGATGACGAATGCGACGTAGACGATGCCCGACCAGGTTGAGACGTAGGTGAAGTCCGCCACCCACAACGCGTTCGGTCGCCCGGCGGTGAAGTCCCGGTCGACCAGATCGCCGGCGCGGCGTCCGTCCTTGGCCGGGATCGTGGTGCGGCGGGGACGGCCGCGCACCACGCCGGTGATGCCCAGTTCGCGCATCAGCCGCTCCACCGTGCACCGGGCGACCATGATCCCCCTGCGGCGCAACGCGATCCAGATCTTCCGCGCCCCGTAGACCTGGTAGTTGTCGCGCCACACGGACAAGATCTCGGTGCGCAGTTCCCCGTCGCGGACGGCACGCGCCGAGGCGGGGCGGGCCTTGGCGGCATAGTAGGTGGACGGGGCGATCGCCACGCCTGCCTGGCGCAGGACGCGACAGATCGGCTCGACCCCGAACTCCTGTTTGTGGCGGTCGATGTAGTCGATCACCGTTGCGTGGGGCGGTCGAGCTCCGCCGCGAAGAAGGTCGCCGCCGACCGAAGAATCTCGTTGGCGCGCTTGAGCTCCGCCACCTCACGCTTGAGGCGCTTGAGCTCAGCGGACTCCACCGTCGTGGTCCCCGGACGGGCGCCGTGGTCGACCTCGGCCTGCCTGATCCACTTGCGCAGCGTCTCCGGAGTCACCCCGAACTTCGGCGCGATCGAGCACACCGCCGCCCACCACGACGGGTACTCCTCCCGATGCTCCGCAACCAGCCGCACCGCCCGCTGACGCACC
>NZ_WHOL01000036.1 GCF_009745975.1 Actinokineospora pegani
GGTGGCCAGCAACGCCTGCGCCTCGATCGGGTCGCCCAGCGCCGTGCCCGTGCCGTGCCCCTCCACAGCGTCCACATCGGACGCAGTCAGGCCCGCGCCTGCCAACGCGCGGCGGATCACCCGCTGTTGCGACGCGCCACTGGGCGCGGTCAGCCCGTTGGAGGCCCCGTCCTGGTTCACCGCGCTGCCGCGCACCACCGCCAGCACCCGGTGCCCGCGCTCACGCGCCACCGACAGCCGCTCCAACACCACCACACCGGCGCCCTCGGCCCACCCGGTGCCGTCCGCCGACGCGGAGTACGCCTTGCACCGCCCGTCGGCGGCCAGCGCGCCCTGGCGGGAGAACTCCACGAAGGAACCGGGGTCCGCCATCACCGTGGCGCCGCCTGCCAGGGCCATCGAGCACTCGCCCTGCCGCAGCGCCTGCGCCGCCAGGTGCACCGCGACCAACGACGACGAGCACGCCGTGTCCACCGTGACCGCCGGGCCCTCGAAGCCGAACACGTAGGACACCCGGCCCGACGCCACGCTCGACGCCGCGCCCGTGCTCGCGAAGCCCTCCAGCTCGGCGGGCACCCCGCCCGACCCGTAGCCCTGGCCCATCAGCCCGGTGAAGACCCCGACGTCGGCGCCCTTGAGCGAGGTCGGGTCGATCCCGGCGTGCTCCAGCGCCTCCCAGGACGTCTCCAGCAGCACCCGCTGCTGCGGGTCCATCGCCAGCGCCTCACGCGGCGAGATCCCGAAGAACCCGGCGTCGAACTCCCCGGCCCCGCGCAGGAAGCCGCCCTGGTCGGCGGACGAGGTGCCCGCGCCGCCCCCGGCGGCGAAGAGCCGGTCGAGGTCCCAGCCCCGGTCGGCGGGGAAGTCCGACACCGCGTCCCGGCCCTCGGCCACCAGCCGCCACAGGTCCTCGGGTCCGGCCACCCCGCCCGGCAGCCTGCACGCGAGGCCCACGATGGCGATCGGCTCGCCCGCGTCGGCGCCCGGCGCGGGCTCGGCGACCCGCTCGGTGATCCCCAGGACCTCGGTCCGCAGGTGGGCGGCCAGCGCGGCCGGGGTGGGGTGGTCGAAGACCGCGCTGGTGGGCAGGCGCAGCCCGGTGCCCCCGGTCAGCCGGTCGCGCAGTCGGACGATCGCCAGCGAGGTGAGGCCCAGGTCGCGGAACGCGCGATCGGCCGGGACCGACCGGTGCAGCAGCTCGGCGACCTGGGTGCGGACCAGGTCTTCCAGCAGCGCCAGTTGGGCGCGCTCGTCCAGGGCCGACAGCTCGCCGCGCAGGGCCGCCGTGACGGCCGGGTCGGGCTCGCTCCGCGCCGACGACGTCCCGGCGAGCGGGCCCAGGGCGGTGCCCGGGGACAGGGCCACCAGCGCGGGACGGCCTGCGGCGATGTCGAGCGCGGGGGGCAGGTCCTCGCCCAGCGCGAGGAAGGTGCCGGGCAGCCCGTGGTTGCGCACAACGGCCTCGGCCAGGACAGCCGTGACGGCCGCGTCCGGGTCGTCCGCCGACCCCAGCACGCCCGCGACCCCGGACACCACGACGAACGGCCGGCCGGCCAGTTCGTCCAAGCGCGTGGCCAGCTCGTCGACGCTGGTGACGACGACCTGGTGGTCCTCGGCGAACCGATGGGCGATCTCCACATCGGTGGCCACCACTGTGCCCGCCCAGGGCGCCACGGGCTCGTCCACGAAGGGCAGGGGGGTCAGCCGGGGGGCCAGCAGCCCGCCCGAGCGCACCGCGACCTGCGGCTCACCAGAGGCGAGCACGGCCAGCACCGTGTCCAGGGACAGCTCCGCGTCGGTGTCGACGACCGTGACCGGGCAGCTCTCCTGGAAGGAGCGGACCACGCCCCAGGCAGGCACCTCGGCGAGGTCCTGGGTTTCCCCCTCGACAGCGGCGACCGCGCCGCGGGTGCGGACCACCAGCCGGGACCGCGCCGCGCGCAGGTGCTCGGCCAGCAGCCGGGCGTCGACCCGCTGGAGGAGGACCGTCACGTCGGCGACCGCGTCCACCGCCGCCAGGTCCGCGTACTGGCGCACGTCGGCGCCCGCCGCCGTCAGCGCGGCGACCAGCCCGGCGTCGGGGCCGACCACCGCCCAGCTCCCCGCCACGGGACCGGGCTCGGCCGCCACCGGCACCCAGTCGAGGGTCAGCAGCGCGTCGTGGCGCCCGCTCGCGGTGTACCGGAGCCTGCCCGGCTGGTCGGCCAGCAGCCGCCGCTTCACCTTGCCCGACGGGGTCCGGGGGACGGCGGCGATCTCGTGGACCTGCTCGGGCACCTTGAAGGCGGCAAGGCGTTCGCGGCACAGGTCGATCAGCGCGGCGGGGTCGAACCCGACCGGGCCGGGGACCACGTACGCGACCGGCACCTCCCCCAGCAGGGGGTGCGCGACGCCCGCCACGGCGACGTCGGCGACGCCATCGGCGGTGCGCAGAACCGCCTCGACCTCGCCCGGGTGGATGTTCTCCCCGCCGCGGATGACCAGTTCCTTGATCCGGCCGCGGATGGTGAAGTAGCCCGCCTCGTCGCGGCTGGCCAGGTCTCCGGTGCGCAACCAGCCGTCCCGCACCGCCGCGGCCGTCGCCTCCGGGCTGCCGTGGTAGCCGACCATGACGTTCGGCCCGCTGACCCACACCTCGCCCTCGGCGCCCGCGGGCACGTCCACCCCGGTCCCCGGGTCGACGACGCGGACCCCCACGCCGGGCACCGGCAGGCCGCAGGACCCCTCGACCCGGGCGCCGCCCGGCGGGTTCATCGTGATGGCGCCGCAGGTCTCGGTGCTGCCGTAGGCGTCGACCAGCGGCACGCCGAAGGCCCGCTCGAAGGCCCGGTGCAGGCCGGGCCCGGTGACCGCCCCGCCGACCAGGCCGATCCGCAGCGCGGGCAGCTCGAGCCCGCCCGCCCCGGCGGCGGCGACGAGGTGCTCATAGATCGTCGGGACCCCGGCGAGGAAGGTCGACCGCTGAGCGCGCAGGACCCGGACCACGTCGTCGGCGGAGCTGCCGTCCATGATCCGGGCGGTGGCGCCGACGACGGTGACCGACAGGACGCACGCGATGTGCGACAGGCTGTGGAACAGCGGCAGCGGCCACAGCACGCGGTCCCGGTCGGTCAGGCCCGGGATCGGCACGTAGCAGGACGCGACGGACCACAGGCAGTTGCGCTGCGTCGACAGCACGCCCTTGGGCCGCCCGGTGGTCCCGGACGTGTAGAACATCCACGCCACCTCGTCCAGGCCGAGGTCGTCGCGGGCGGGCTCGGCGGGCTCGGTGCGGGCCAGCTCGTCGAAGCGGTGGTGGGCGGCGGGGGCATCGCCGGTCACCAGGAGCACCGCGCCGGGCGCCAGGGCGGGCAGCAGCTCGGCGTTGGCCGCGTCGGTGATGACCGCGACGGCGCCGCTGTCGGACAGCAGGTAGTCCAGTTCGGCGGGCGCCGAGGCGGGGTTGAGCGGCACACCGACAGCGCCCGCCCGGACGATCGCGAGATAGCTCTCCACAGTGGACACGCTGTTGCCGAGGCAGATCGCCACCCGGTCCCCGCGCCGCACGCCCAGGGCGGCCAGGTGCCCGGCCAGCCTGCGCGTGCGCGCCTCGAGGTCGTCGTGGGTGACCGCGCGCCGGTCGTCCTCGAAGGCCACCTTGCCGGGCAGGCGGGCCGCGTTCTCCAGGAGTGCGACGGGCAGTGGCTTGATGAGGTCGGTGCGCACTTTGCCGCGGTTCCTTTCGGGGAGAGGGCTCACCAGGAGACAGGCAGGTTCTTCACCGCGAAGACGGAGCCCTTGAGCCGCAGCGGGACCTCCTCGAACGGCACGGCCAGCGCGAGGTCGGGGAAGGCCCCCAGCAGCGCCGCCAGGCCCGCGCGCAGCTCGACGCGGGCCAGGTTCTGCCCCAGGCACTGGTGGATGCCGAAGCCGAAGGCCACGTGGCCCGAGGTGTCGCGGTCGATGTCCAGCGCCGCCGGGCAGCCGAACCTGGCCGGGTCGCGGTTGGCCGCGGGCACCGAGACGGTGACGCTGTCGCCCTTCTTGACGACCTCGCCGTGCAGCTCGACGTCCTCCAGGGCGGTGCGGTACATGTGGTACTGGTTCACGCTCAGGTAGCGCAGCAGCTCCTCGACCGCGGCGTCGAGCTTCGACGGGTTCGCGCGCAGGTCGGCCAACTGCTCGGTGTGGTGCAGCAGCGCGAAGACGCCGACCGTGAGCGCGCTCTCGGTGGTCTCGAAGCCCGCGAACAGCAGCAGCAGCACGACGTTGCACAGCTCGTCGGTGCTCAACTGCTCGTCGCTGGCGAGGACCCGGCTGATCAGGTCGTCACCCGGCTGCCCGCGCTTGCGCTCGATCACCTCGACGAACAGCGCACTGGCCCTGGCGTAGGCGGCGGCGACGTCCTCGGGGTTGGCGTCCGGGTCGTGCAGCAGCGTCGGCGCGTGCTCGAACTGGTCGCGCTCCTCGTAGGGCAGCCCGACCAGCTCGGCCAGCAGCCGCAGCACCAGCGGCCGGGCGAAGGTCTGCACCAGGTCGGCGGGCGCGCCGTGCTCGCGCATCGCGGCGACCTGCTCGGCGGCCACCTGCTCGACCCTGGGCTTGAGCTGGCCCGCCCGGCGGACGGTGAACTCGCCGGTCAGCAGCCGCCGGTACCGGGTGTGGTCCGGCGGGTCCATGTGGATGAACATCCCCGGGATCGACGGGTGCGTGGGCACCAACTGGCCCTGGTGGGTCACCGGGAAGTGGCCGATCTCCGTGCTGTGGCTGAACCGCGGGTCGCCGAGGACCTTGCGCACCAGCTCGTGGCTGCTGACGATCCACCCGACGTGCCCGTCGGGGTAGACCATCCTCGACAGCGGCCGCTCGGCGCGCAGCGCGTCGAAGACCGCGGGCGGGTCGAACTGGTGGGTGCGCGCCCACGGCTCCTCGAAGGAAATTGCCTCGCTCATGAACCCTCCACTCAAGACGAACCGCGGACCGGCAGCCGAATCCCGAATGGGGAATGCGCCGCGCACAGGGAGTCTCATCCTCGTGGAGCCAAAGCTAGGCGGGCCGCGACCACCCGGCATCCCTCAACCTGGTAATGCCGAACCGCCCCCCACCACCAGCCCTACCAGCCTGGGGGATGTCTCGCGCGCGGGGCCCTCCTAGCCTGGTCCAGGCGGGCCACCTGGAGGGAAACCGATGACGACAGCCGGGATCTGGCGGGCGCTCACCCCGACCGAGAAGGTCTACGCGGACAAGGAGATCTACGTCGGCTACACCGTGCGCGCCTCGGGCAGCCTGGACCTCGACGCCCTGCGAACGGCGTACGCGGCGGTCTGCCGCGCCCACCCGCAGCTCGCGTCCCGCCTGGGAACCGACGAGCACGGCCTGGTCGTCGTGGCCTCCGACACCCCGCCCGAGGTCCAGGTCCACGACGGCGACCCCGCCCACGCGCTGGCGGGCGTGCGCCTGGGCCAGGACAGGGCCCTGAGCGGCCTCAACGTCGTGCGCGACGGCGACAGGGCCAGCGTGACCCTGGTCAACCACCACTGCGTCGCCGACGCCGACCACTCCCTGGCGGTGTTCTCGCGGCTGTGGTCCTGCTACACCGACACGGTCGAGGGCGTGCCGTTCGACCTGCCCCGCCACCCGTACCCGAGGCCCCTGGAGGCCTTGCTCGGCGAACGCGGCTTCCAGGTCAACACCCCCGTCGCCAAGACCCCCGGCGCCACCGTCGAGCCCTCCCCCGACCTGCGCGTGCTCGTCCGGCACGTGGCCCAACTCCGCCTGACCGAGGCCCAGACGACCGCCCTGGCCGAGTTCGGCCGCCGCCACGAGGTGACCCTCAACGGCCTCCTGTCCGCCGCCATCCTCCTGGTCGAGGCCCAGAGCCGCGACATCCCCCTGACCGACCTGGTCCTGAGATTCACCGTCAACCTGCGCAACCGCGTCACCCCCCACATCACCCCCACCGAGGGCACCAACGTCGTGGGCGGCGGCAGGTTCATGGTCCCCGCCGGAACCACCCCCACCCCCGTGGCCATCGCCCGGGTGGTCGCCGACCAACTCCGCACAGGCCTGGCCGACGGCTCCATCCAACGCAGCCTCCTGGACATGGTCGACCTGGTGAACCGGCAAACCCCCGGCGAGGTCCCCCAGGAGACGCCCCACCCCCGCCACGTGGTGGTCAGCCTGACCAACTGGGGCCGGATACCCCCCATGCGAACCCCCGCCGCCCTGGCCCTGACCAATTTCCAGTCCGCCTCCCACATCCGGGAGTCCCCCGCCCACTTCGACGCCGCCCGCGGCTACGTCGCCAGCACCTTCGGTGGCCGCCTGGGCATCGACCTGGCCTTCCCGGAAAAGACCGCCGAGCAGGCCCAGCGCATCGACGACCTCCGCGAACTCCTGGTAGGGCTGACACAGCAGGGCTGATCAGCGCACACCACCGAGCTGGCCGAGCCCAGCCAGGCGATCTCGGACTACCCCCCGACTGTCCTCACCAGACTCGGCTGAGTCCAGAAGTCTGGCACACAAGTCTTGGTATCCGGAAACCATCGCGGGTTCTTCCAACACCAGATCCGCCCCGTGCAACCGCGCGTGCACCACCGGAGGAAAGTGCTCGAACCAGAACACCGTGAACGCCTGCGGCGGGGCCAGTTCAGCGCGCACCACCACCCACTCGTCAGCGCAGTCCAGCAGGGCACGCAGTTGAGCCGACATCACCGGGGCCGCAACGCCGTCGTGAACCAAGCTCCGCTCGCTGACCACCAGCACCCGCGCGACCCCCGACGACGGCGACGTCCTCTGTCCGATCACCGGCACACCGGTCACAGCCTCGGCGTACCCCGCTGTCCGCACCGACTCCGGCACCAACACCGGGTCGAAGGCCACCGACCGCGTCGCCAGGACCGAGATCTCCCCGACGACCTCCGGCGCATCGCCGGAACCCAACAACCAGTTCGTCTCATCGGCATGACGAGCCAGGTCGTACAGGATCGGACGCCGAAGGGCAGGGACCTCAAGAACCGCGCACAGCCCGCCGATCTCAACCGACGTCGGAACGCGCCGACCTGTCATGACCCGATTGGCCATCGCGGGCGACATCTGCACCGCCCTGGCCAGATCCCGAGTACTGATCCCCAGACGCCTGCGCTGCGCGTCCAGACTCCGGGCAAGGATCATGCCCCGCACGGTGCGCGGCCGATAATCCCCGGATTTGATCGACGCCGCCACTATCCCCACCCGTTCTGTTGTGAATGCGCACGCACTGGCTTAAGCCAGTGAAACACGAGGCCTCGTTGGTGTCAACCACTGTCTTGAGCCAGTAAGATGGACGCTCTGACCAGGAGGACTTCGTGACCAAAAGTTCGCACCCAGACCAGGTGCCTGCCAGCCGCCGTGTCGCGGCGGCACTGCGAGCGCGGATCGAGTCGGGCGAGCTGGCCGCAGGCGCGCTCCTCCCCTCCGAACGCACGCTTGCCGAGGATTTCGACGTGGCTCGCAACACCGCGCGGGAAGCTGTCCGGCTGCTGACCGACGAAGGCTTGGTCTTCGCTCGCCACGGGAAGGGTGTTTACGTTCGCGAGACGCGGAAGCTGATGCGCTTTGGCAGTGAACGCTACTCACAACGCGTTCGCGAGGAGACGGGCCTTTCCCCCTATCGCGCCGAGGTTGCCAAGCAGGGGCGGACAGCGCGAGTCGACTGCACATCAATCACGACTGTTCCGGCGCCCGGCTTCGTCGCGGAGCGCCTGGGCCTGGCAGCGGCGGACCCCGTCATCCGCCGGGAGAACTGGTACTTCGCGGATGACGAGCCCGTGCAACGGGGTGTCACGTTCATCCCCGTCGCAGTCGCGGGGGCAACACCACTGGCTGATTCCGCCAACCTCGGCAAGGGCAGCCTGTACGCCCGGTTCGCGGACCAGGGCTACCCGATCGCGACGATCCGGGAGGAGATCAGCGCACGGATGCCCCGCCACGACGAGAAGGAGCGACTCGACATCCCAGACGGTGTCCCCGTGATCGAGGTGGTCCACACCGGGATGGACCACGAAGGCACTCCGTTCGAGGTCACCGTGTTCACGATGCGGGCGGACACCAACGGCCTCGACTACACCATCCCGGTGCAAGCCTGATGACCGCCGTCACCGTCCGCCCGAGGAACGAGGCCGACCTCCCGGCTGCGGCGGAGGTGTTGGTCCGCGTGCACGATGAGGACGGCTACCCCGTCGAGGGAGTGGACGACCCGCGTGCCTGGCTTGTCTCCGACGCCCTGCTGATCGCCTTCGTGGCCACCTCGGGCACGAACGTCGTCGGCCATGTCGGCGTGTCCCGGCCAGGTCCGGGTGACGATGCCGCGGCCTTGTGGGCGAACCACCCCGAGCACGATGGCAATGCGGTCGCCGTTCTCGGCCGGCTCTTCGTCGATCCGCGCACCCGTGGCGAGCAGGTCGGTGAACGCCTCGTACGCGCGGCCATGAACCACGCCGGCGAGCACGACCTCCGCTTGGTTCTCGACGTCATGACCAAGGATCGCGCTGCGATCCGTCTCTACGAGCGCTTGGGGTGGACCCGCGTCGGCGAGGCACAGCACCACTTTGGAGCAGGCGAGAGCATCCCCGCCCTGTGCTTCGTCGCGCCTCTTCCAGCCGTCACCACGTGACGTGTAGCTTCTGCACCCCATAGACGTTGTCCGACGGGTCGCGCATCTCGACGCTCTCCGGGTCCACGAGCCGCAGCGTCGGGAAACGGGCGAACAGCGCCGGGAAGGCGACCCGCATCTCGATCCGGGCCAACTCCTTCCCCAAGCACGGGTGAATACCCGACCCAAACCCCAGATGCCCCCCAGGAACCCGGCGGATGTCGAGCTCGTCCGGCGTGTCAAAGCGAGCCGGGTCCCGGTTGGCCGACTGCAACGAGATCGCCACGGTCTCGCCCGCCTTCACCACCTGCCCCGCCAGCTCAACATCCACGAGAGCAGCCCGCGCTCCGGTGTGGACGACGCTCAAGTACCGCATCAACTCCTCCACGGCGCGGTCGGCAAGCTCGGGGGAAGCGCGCAGGGCCGCGAGCTGGTCGGGGTGGGTGAGCAGCGCGAAGGCGCCCAGGGACAGCATGCTCGTGGTCGACTCGACGCCGGCGAGGAGCATGATGGCGGCCAGGCCCGCGAGTTCGTCGTCGGGGAAGTCGCCGGAGGTGGCCAGGTCGCTGAGGAGGTCGTCGGCGGGGGTGGTGCGGCGGGTGGCGGCCAGGGTGCGGAAGTAGTCCTGCATGGCGGTGAAGCCCATGTCGACGAAGGTGGTGGGCAGTTGCTCCGCGCCGTCCCGGTCGGGGCGGACGTGCGGGGTGAAGCGGTCGCGGTCCTCGGGGGGCACGCCGAGCAGTTCGCAGACCGACAGCATGGGGATCGGGCGGGCGAAGACCTCCAGCAGCTCCACCGGGCCGCCCTGGCGCTGCATGGCGTCGAGCCTGGCGGCGACGATCTCGGTGATGACGCCGGTGAAGCGGCGCATGCGGCGCATGGTGAAGCGGCTCGCCAGCAGCCTGCGGTAGCGGGTGTGCTCCGGGCGGTCTATGTGCAGCATGTCGCCGGGGATCGGCGGCAGCCCCTGGCCGATGTCGGCCAGGGGCCAGTGCCGCCGGTCGTTGCGATGACTGAAACGCGGGTCGGCGAGCACCGCCCGCACCACGGAGTACCCGGTGGCCAGCCAGCCGTGGTGGCCGTCGGGGAACCGCGTGCGGGTCAGCGCGGACCGCCCGCGCAGCTCCGCCAGCCCGGCCGGGGGGTCGAACGGGCAACCGGCCGGGCGGGCGGCGGGCAGGTGCTGGGGCGCCATCGGCGTCTCGGTCATCTCGGCAACCTCGCGTGCTGGTCCACGGTGGACGGACAGGGGCCGCGCCGGTCAGACGCGCTTGGCCTCCAGCAGCCAGATCGGCACCAGGGCGCCGGTCTCGTCGGTGTCGAGCTTGCCGCCCTTGTAGTCCACGCGGTGCGCGTCCTGCTCGATGGCCCTGGTGGCCAGGTGGCGGGCGGTCAGCTCGGTGATCGACCACTCCGGGCCGCTGAACGCGGTGCGGATGGACTGCTCGGTGATCGGCTCCGGGCCCGCCGCGTCGCCGCGCGAGCACCACTGCAGCAGCCGTCCGCCGGGGCGCAGCACCCGGGAGATGGCGTCGGCGTACTCGCGCTGGCGCGCCGGGGTGAAGCAGTGGAACACCAGGCTGCTGGTCACCGTGTCGAACTGGCCCTCCAGGCCGTCGAGGCGGGTCGCGTCGGCGACGGCGAAGGTCACCGCGACCCCCTGCTCGGCGGCGCGGGCGCGCTGCTTCTCCACGGCGGTGGCGGAGATGTCCACACCGGTGGCGCGGTAGCCCTGCTTGGCGATGAAGATCGCGTTGTCGCCGAGGCCCGCGCCGACGTCGAGGACGTCGCCGGAGAGGCGGCCCGCGGCCTCCAGCTCGACCAGGATCGGCTGCGGACCGCCGATGTCCCAGGGCATCCGCTCCATGACGACGCCCTCGACCAGGGCGATCTCCCGGTACGCCCGCTCGTAGTCCACGTTCGTCGCGTCGAATTGCTGGTACGCGTTCTCGGTCATCGGGTCCGTCCCTGTCCTCGGCGGTGTGGCTGTTCGCAGATCCAGGATGCTGGAGCGCGCGGGTGCTGAGCACCCCCCAACCTGGTAAGGGTTCAGGCTCCCCGCAGCGGGGCGAGCGCGGTGGTCAGCGCGACCACCTCGCCGAGCATCCGGCGGAGCACGGCGTCGTGGGCCTCGGCGGGGGTGAAGGTCGTGAAGTCCTGGCAGTCGGTCCACAGCGACAGGTTGACCTGGGTGTAGGCGGTCGCGAGCTGGACCGCCCCGCAGATCTGCCGCAGGTGCTCGACGGCGCGGGCGCCGTTGACGTTGCTGCCGTAGCCGACGAACCCCGCCGCCTTGTGGTTCCACTCCGTGTAGACGAAGTCGATGGCGTTCTTGAGCGCGGCCGGGATCGACCAGTTGTACTCGGGGGTGACGAACACGAACCCGTCCAACTCGGCGATCTTGGCGCTCCACGCCCGGGTGTGGGCGTGGTCGTACACGCCCAGCCTCGGCACCCTGGGCTCGTCGAACAGGGGCAGGTCGTAGTCGGCGATGTCGACGAGCTCGAACTCGGCGTCCGCGCGCTCCCTGGCCGTCTTCTCGACCCACCGCGCCACCTGGGGGCCGAGGCGGCCGGGGCGGGTGGTGCCCACGACGATCCCGATTCTGGTCACCGGCCGCCTCACAGGTCGACCGGGCGGCCGGTCCGCGCCGACTCGCGCGCCGCCCGCACGACCCGCAGCGCCCGCACCCCGGCCGCGCCGTCCGGACCGACCGCGCGGCCCTCGGCGACGGCGGCCACGAACTCGGTGAGCATGACCGAGCGCGGGTCCGTCTTCGCCTCCCACCGGTCGAACCCGCCGAGCAGCCGCGGGTTGGCGGTGAACTCCACACTCCCCTGGTCGCCGACGAAGGTCATCTCAGGCGTGTCCCCGGCGCGCTGGTTCACCGATGGCCCCCAACTGCAATCAATGGCCGCGACGACACCGCTCGGATAGCGCACGCTGACGAACGCGGCGCTCTCGGTCCCCGGTTGTCCGCTGACGATGCTGTTGGCCTGGGCGTACACCTGATCGGCCACTTCCCCGCCGAGCACGGCGTCCACCAGGTCGAGCACGTACGGCGCGTGGTCGTCCAACGCCCCGCCCCGAGATCGGCCCGGACTGTTGAACGCCCCGTGGACGGTCAGCAGCTCACCCACGCCACTATCGGCGATCCCCTGGCGCACAACGGCGAACGCGGGACTGAAGCAAGCGGGCGAGGCGACGGTCAGCCGCACCCCGGCGGCGGCACAGGCGTCCACCATCGCCTGGGCGTCCGCTTCCCCGACGGCGAGCGGGTGCTCGCACAGCACCTGCGCCCCGACCCCGGCGGCCCGCTCGACCAGGTCCCGCCTGCGGGCGACCTCGCTGGTGACCACCACCGCCCGGGGCCGCAGCGCGAACACCTCGTCCCAACTGTCCACATGCGCCACACCGAGCCGGTCGGCCGCGGCCCGAACCCGGTCGTCCGGGCCCGCGACAACGACCTCGACACCCGGCATCTCCGCCAACAGCCGGACGTAGTCCTCGTCGAACGACAACACCGCGATCTTCACGCTGCCCCCTTGACCGGAAGTTCCACGGCACGCCCGGACCACGCGGACTCCGCCGCGGCCTGGGTGAGCCGGACAGCGGCCAGCGCGTCGCGCGCGCCCAGCCGCGGTTCGGGGCCGCCCGCGAACGCCTGGGCGAACTCCCGCATCTCGGCGACGAACGGCGATTCCCCGTGGTACTGGAACTTCTCGGCCGCGCCGCCGGTCGCCCGCACCTCCTGCGGCCACTCGGAGTCGTAGTCCACGGTCCCGCCCGTGCCCGAGACCCGGAACGCCACGCGGATGGGCGGGAGCTGCTTGGCCGTCCACCGGCTCACGATCTGGCTGATGGCCCCGCTGGCGTGGGTGAGCACGGCGGTGCCGACCCCCACCGTCCCCGCGGGCGCGGGGGTGGCGATGTCGCCCTGGTAGTAGGCGTGCACCCGCACGACGTCCCCGAAGATCCAGTGCGCGAGGTCGACCCCGTGCAGCATCTGGTCGGTCAGGATCCCTCCGGCGCGGGCGGACACCTGCCCGATCCAGGGCCGCGGGTGGAAGCCGGTGACGGTGAACCGCGCGACCGCCCCCCGTCCCAGCCCACCACTGGCCACCAGCCGGTGCAGCCGCGCGAACGGCGGGGAGAACCGCAAGTCGTGGGCCGGGTAGAGCGGCACCCCGGCCCGTTCCGCGGCGTCGACGATCTCCTCCGCCTCCGCGGTGCTGGCGGACAACGGCTTCTCGCACACCACCGCCACCCCCGCGGCGATGGCGGCCATGGCGATCTGGTGGTGGCTGCCGGTCGGCGTGCAGATGTCCACGGCGTCCACGCCGTCCAGCGCCGCGCCCAGCGACCCCACCGCCCGCACCCCGAACTCGGCCGCGAGCTCCTCGGCCCGACCGTCGTCGGAGTACACCCGGACCGACGCCCCGGCGAGCACCCACGCGTCCAAGTGCAGACGCGCGATCAGCCCCGCGCCGATCAGTGCCACTTCGACCTGTCCCATGGCCCTTCCCCTCATCGCCGACGCCAAGGGAAGTCTGTTGCACCACAGCCGGTGAGACCATCACCAACGTGGGTAGTCAGGCGGGGTCGATCACCAGGATGTGCAGGGTGCGCGGGCCGTGGACGCCCTCGACGCGGGTCAGCTCGATGTCGCTGGTGGCGCTGGGGCCGCTGATCCAGGTCTGCGGGCGGGCGGGGTCGAGGGCCGCCACGGCGGCGGGGACGTCGGCGACGACCTGGTCGGCGCGGACCAGGCAGAGGTGGGTGTCGGGGACGAGCGTCAGGGCGCGGCGGCCCTGGCCGGGGCCGTGGTCGAGGACCAGGGTGCCGGTGGTGGCGATGGCCAGGGCGGCGGTGGTGACGACGGCGTCGAAGTCGTCCAGTCGGGTGGCGGTCTCCCCGGTGTCGACCTGGCCCGCGACGGGGTACGGGAACCCCGGTGGGAGCAGGACGCGGGCGGTCGGCCCGACCGCGGCGGCGACGATCGCGGGCACGTCGGCCTCCGCGCACCGAACGACGTGGGCGCGGTATTCGGCGGCGCGTTCGACGAACAGGGCGACGGGGTCGGGCGGGGGCGGGGTGTCGCGGTAGGCGCGCGAGACCTGCGCGTGGGTCGGCTCGGCGTCGGCCAGGGCGCGGCGGACGGCGGCGAGGATCTCGTCGCGGGCGGTCACCGGCGCTCCGATCGCAGGCGGCGGAAGGCGCGGCGGGGTGGGACGGGCAGGTCGCGCGCGCCGGTCCACAGCGAGCCCGGCCAGGGCAGCCAGCGCAGCGACCGCCTGCCGCGCAGCGCCCGGGACAGCAGCCCGGCGGCCCGCTCGACGGCGCCCAGCCTGCGCGCGCGGCCGAACACCCAGCCCGCGGCGCGCATGGCCAGCGCCTCCGCCGAGGGCGGGCCGGGGCGGTGCGCGTCGACCACCCGCGAGCGCAGGTGGACCAGCACCTCCGGGATGTCGATGCGCACGGGGCAGACCTCGAAGCACGCCCCGCACAGCGTCGAGGCGTAGGGCAGCGAGTCGGTCTGGGCGTCGTCGCCGACGCCCTTCATCAGCGGGTTGAGGATGGCGCCGATGGGGCCGGGGTAGACCGACCCGTAGGCGTGGCCGCCGGTGCGCTCGTAGACCGGGCACACGTTGAGGCAGGCTGAGCAGCGGATGCAGCGCAGGGTCTGGCGCCCCACCTCGTCGGCGAGCACGCGGGTGCGGCCGTTGTCGAGCAGCACGACGTGCATCTCCCGCGGCCCGTCGCCGGGGGCGACCCCGGACCAGGTCGAGGTGTAGGGGTTCATCCGCTCGCCGGTGCTCGAGCGGGGCAGGAGCTGGAAGAACACGTCCAGGTCGGTCCAGGTGGGCACGACCTTCTCGATGCCGACCACGCTCACCAGCACCTCGGGCAGCGTCAGGCACATCCGCCCGTTGCCCTCGGACTCGACCACGACCAGCGTCCCGGTCTCGGCGACGGCGAAGTTCGCCCCCGACACCGCGACCTTGGCGCGCAGGAACTTCTCCCGCAGGTGCGCCCGCGCCGCGGCGGCCAGGTCGGCGGGCTCGTCGCTCAGCCCGTCCGGCGCGGCCTTGCCCGCGCCCGCCATGCGGTCGCGGAAGACCTCGCGGATCTCGGCGCGGTTGCGGTGGATGGCGGGCACCAGGATGTGGCTGGGCAGGTCGTCGCCGAGCTGCACGATGAGCTCGGCGAGGTCGGTCTCCCAGGCCGCGACGCCGTGCTCGGCCAGCGCCTCGTTGAGCCCGATCTCCTGCGTGGCCATGGACTTGACCTTGACCACCTCGTCGACCCCGTGGCTCAGCGCCACGGCGGCCACGATCGAGCAAGCCTCGGCGGCGTCGCGCGCCCAGTGCACGGTGACCCCGTTGTCCTGCAACGACTTCTCCAGCCGCAGCAGCGTCGCGTCCAGCGAGCGCAGCGCGTTGTCCTTGATCGCGGCCCCGGCGACCCGCAGCTCCTCCCAGTTGTCCACCTCGGCCACCACGTCCGCCCGCTTGGCGCGGATGGTCCCGGTGGCGTGGGCGAGGTTGTGCCGCAACTGGGTGTCGGCCAGGGCGGCGCGGGCGGCGACGGGGAACGGGGGCATCCCCAGGAACGTGCCGCTCACCGCTGCTCCTCCGTGCTCGCCAGGACCTCGGCCAGGTGCGCGACCCGGGTGCCCGCCCGCTGCCGCGACAGCACCCCGCCGATGTGCATCAGGCACGAGTTGTCCCCCGCCACCAACACCTCGGCCCCGGTGGACCGGACGTGCCTGGCCTTGTCGGCCCCCATCGCGATCGAGGTGTCGGCGTTCTTGAGCGCGAACGTCCCGCCGAAGCCACAGCACTGGTCGGCGGCGGGCAGGTCGACCAGCCGCAGCCCGCGCACGGCCCGCAGCAGCCGCGTCGGGCGGTCGCCGACCCCCAGCATCCGCAGCGAGTGGCAGGTGGGGTGGTAGGCCACCGTGTGCGGGAAGTACGCGCCGACGTCCTCGACCCCGAGCACGTCGACCAGGAACTCGGTCAGCTCGTGGGTGCGCGGCGAGGTCCGCGCGACGGCGGCGGCCAGGCCGGGGTCGCCGCTGCGGCGGGCGACGATGGCGTGCTGGTGGCGCACCGAGCCCGCGCACGAGCCCGATGGGGTGACCACGGCGTCGTAGCCCGCGAAGGCGTCGACGAAGGCGCGGACGGCGGGGACGGCCTCGTCGAGGTAGCCGGTGTTGACCATCGGCTGCGCGCAGCACGTCTGCGCCCCCGGGAAGTCGACCTCGACGCCGAGCCGCTCCAGCAGCCGCACCACGGCCGCCCCGGTGCCCGGGAACAGGACGTCGTTGACGCACGTGACCATCAGTGCGACCTTCACCCGCGCTCCTCCCACACCCCGGCCGAGGCCAGCCGGGCCTCCAGAGCGTCCCACTCCCCGGCCCGACCGGCAGGCCGGTGCTCGCGCGGCGGGTGGGTCGAGGCGATCAGCGAGCGCATCGCCCACCGGTCCGGCAGGTCCACGCCCAGCGCCCTGGCCTGCACGACGACGTTGCCCAGCGCCGCGGCCTCGACCGGCCCGGCCAGCACCGGCACCCCGCAGGCGGCCGCGGTCAGGTCGCACAGCAGCTCGTTGCGCGCTCCCCCGCCCACCACGTGGACGACCTCGACCGGCGTCCCGGTCAGCTCCCCCACCTGCCGGACCGCGCGCCGGTAGGCCATCGCCAGGCTCTCCAGCACGCACCGCACGACCTCCCCGGTGGTGCGCGGCGGCGCCTGCCCGCTGGCCAGGCACGCCCGCTCGATCCGGGCGGGCATGTCCCCCGGCGGCAGGAACCCCGGCGCGTCGATGTCGACCACCGGCCCGAAGGCGGGTGCGGCGGCGGCAGCGGCCAGGGCCTCGGCCAGGGTGACCGTCTGCCAGCCGCGCAGGCACTCGGACAG
Source organism: Actinokineospora pegani (assembly GCF_009745975.1). Classification (GTDB taxonomy): domain Bacteria; phylum Actinomycetota; class Actinomycetes; order Mycobacteriales; family Pseudonocardiaceae; genus Actinokineospora; species Actinokineospora pegani. The sequence continues at coordinate 16,534 of NZ_WHOL01000036.1, forward strand.
CACCCACAGGCCCATGACGTTGCGCAGCAGCCGGGTGGTGCCCTCGATCCCGCCCTCGTTGCCGAACCCGGCCGCCAGCGCTGCCCCGGTGGTCAGCGGCGACTCCAGCTCCACCCCGACCAGCGACCAGGTGCCCGAGGAGATGTAGGCGAAGCGGGAGCCCCGGGCGGCGGGGACGCCGACGACCGCCGAGGCGGTGTCGTGCGAGCCGACCGCCACCACGGGGACCTCCGCGCCCAGGTCGGCGGTCGTGCGGCCGATGACCTCCCCCGCCGAGCGCAGCGGGGGCAGCAGCCTGCCCGGCACCCCGGCGCGGGCGGCCAGGTCGAGGTCCCACTCGTGGCGGGCGGCGGAGTAGAGCCCGGTGGTGGAGGCGTTCGTGCGCTCGGCACCGATGCTGCCGGTGAGCCAGTAGGCCAGCAGGTCCGGGATCAGCAGCAGCGTCTCGGCGGCCTCGAGCCTGGCGCTGCCCGCCTCCGCGGCGAGCTGGTAGAGCGTGGTGAACGGTAGTTGTTGCACACCAGTGGACGAATACAGCTCCTCCGGCGTCACCAGCTCGTGGACCCGGGCGGGCACCCCGTCGGTGCGGCTGTCGCGGTAGTGCACGGGATTGCCCAGCAGCGCGCCGGAGGCGTCGAGCAGGCCGTAGTCGACCGCCCACGAGTCGATCCCCACCCCGTCCAGCCGCCCGCCGGACAGCGCGGCGCGCAGCCCGGCCAGGGTCTCCCGGTAGAGGCCCAGCACGTCCCAGTGCAGGGTCGGCCCGAGCCGCACCGGCTCGTTGGCGAACCGGTGGACCTCCTCGGCGCTGAGGTGGTCCGGCCCGACCAGCCCTACCAGCACCCGCCCGCTGGTGGCCCCGAGGTCGACGGCGGCGACGCGCGCGTTCACCGCACCACCGCCAGGTCCAGCCCGAGCAGGTCGGCCACCGCCGCCAGCTCGGCCACCCGGTGCCCGGTCCCCAGCGCCCAGTGGTGCGCGACACCGGTCGCCGACCACTCGTCGGTCCACTCGGCCGGGTCGCGGCCGAAGTCGACCCGGGACGTGGTGTTGCCGATCCGCAGCAGCGGCCCGCCGACGACCTCGCCCTCCGAGGCGACCAGCGTGAACGTCCCGTCCCGGAGCTGGCCCAGGCCGAGCAGCGTGACCGGCCCGTGCGCGACGTCGAACTCGACCGACACGCCCCAGCCGCGCTTGCCGTGCAGCACGTCGAGCCCGCGCAGCAGCGGCTTGCCCGAGCTGATGGCCAGGTGGGCGGGCCCGTCGTGGCCCATCTCGACCACGCCGTCGCGGAAGTTGAGCGCCTGCAACTCGGTGAACGACCCGCCCGCGCCGAGCCGGTCCATGACCAGCATCGCCAGCGACGTGCGCAGCTCGTACTCGCCGCAGGCGGGGATCCCGCGCGCGGTCAGCAGCGAGCTGCCCAGGATCAGCCCGGCCCCGACCCGCTCGTGGGTCTCGCCGTCGAGGCCGCGGTGGTAGTAGGCCAGCGAGTCCAGCGCGAAGTCCTCGACCAGCCGGTCCAGGGCCACCGAGACCCGCGCCGCCCACCGCAGGTCGTCGGCGGCCACCGAGTCCGCCAGGGTGAACACCTCCCGCGCCAGCTCGACCCGGGCGGTGGTCTCGGCGTCGGTCACCGCCTCGGCCCGCACCCGCACGTCGTCGATCTCCAGCACCTCGACGTGCCCGCCGAGCTGGGCGGTGACCAGGGTGGGGTCGGTGGCGACGTCCATCATCCCCGGGTAGAGGTGCCCGAGCAGACCATGTCTGCCGTGCCGCAGCGCCGCCCGCACCCCCGCGGCCTTGACCCACCGCTCGATGCGCGTCCACGCCCGCTCGTCGGCGAGGTGGCCCGACACGGACCGGAACTCGACGCCGACCCGGCGGAAGGCGTTGGCCATCTCCGGCAGCGGGCAGGCCCCGCAGTAGGCCAGCCACGCCCCGGTGTCGAAGGTGGCGTGGTCCATCGCCTCGGTGGGCTGGAGGTTGACCAGCAGCACCGGCGCCCCGGTGCGCTGGGCGACCGGGACCAGCATCGTGGCGGTCATGTACGTGGTCAGGAAGCCCACGATCAGGTCGCAGTCGGCGACCCGGAGCCGCTCGGCCGCCGCCGCGCCCTCGCGCTCGTCGGAGACGAACCCGACGTCGACGACCTCGCAGTCCAGCGCGCCCAGCCGCCGCGCCACGACCTCGGCCGAGCGCCGCAGCCGCGGCAGCAGGTCGGGGAACTGCGGCCAGTACGCGCCGAGCCCGCCCGCGACCAGCCCGACCCGGGTCCTGCGCGGGGTGACGCGGTCCAGGCCCGCGACGGCGGGCTGGTCGAGGGTGCCGGTCATGGTGCTCCTCAGCGGATGAAGGCCGCGGCGACGCCCGCGTCGACCGGGATGTGCAGGCCGGTGGTGTGGGTCAGATCGCCCCCGGCCAGCGCGAAGACGGCCGCGGCGACGTGCTCGGGCAGCACCTCGCGCTTGAGCAGGGTCCGCTGGGCGTAGAAGGCGCCCAGCTCCTCCTCCGGCACGCCGTAGACCGCGGCGCGCTTGGCGCCCCAGCCCCCGGCGAAGATCCCGGAGCCGCGCACGACCCCGTCGGGGTTGACGCCGTTGACCCGGATTCCGTGCTCGCCCAGCTCGGCGGCCAGCAGCCGGACCTGGTGGGCCTGGTCGGCCTTGGCCGCGCCGTAGGCGAGGTTGTTGGGCCCGGCGAACACCGAGTTCTTCGACGAGATGTAGACGACGTCGCCGCCGAGGCCCTGGGCGATCATCGCCCGGGCGGCGGCCTGCGACACCAGGAACGAGCCCTTGGCCATCACGTCGTGCTGCACGTCCCAGTCGCGCTCGGTGGTGTCCAGCAGCGACTTCGAGATGGACAGCCCGGCGTTGTTGACCACCAGGTCGACCCCGCCGAAGGCCAGCGCCGCCGCGTCCACCGCCGCCGCCACGGCCGAGGCGTCGGTGACGTCGGCGATCGCCGCGACGGCCCGGTCCGGCCCGCCGATCCCCGCCGCGACCGACTCGGCGGCCGCGGCGTCGAGGTCGGCGACGACCACGCACGCGCCCTCGGCCGCCAGCCGCTCGGCGATGGCCTTGCCGATCCCGGACCCGGCCCCGGTCACCAGGGCGACCCGCCCGGTCAGCGGCGCGGGCGCGGGCATCCGCCGCAGCTTGGCCTCTTCGAGCTCCCAGTACTCGATGCGGAACTTCTCCGCCTCGCTGATCGGCGCGTACCGCGACACCGACTCCGCGCCGCGCATGACGTTGATGGCGTTGACGTAGAACTCCCCCGCCACCCGCGCGGTCTGCTTGTCCTTGCCGAAGCTGAACATCCCGACACCGGGGACCAGCACGATCGCCGGATCGGCCCCGCGCAGCGGCGGGCTGTCCGGGGTGGCGTGGCGGTCGTAGTAGGCGCGGTACTCGGCCCGGTACTCCTCGTGCAGCTCGCGCAGCCGGGCGACGACGTCCTCGACGGGGGCGGTGGCGGGCAGGTCGACCACGAGCGGGCGGACCTTGGTGCGCAGGAAGTGGTCGGGGCAGGAGGTGCCCAGGGCGGCCAGCTCCGCCAGCCTGGCGCGGGCGCAGAAGTCCAGCACCACGTCGCTGTCGGTGAAGTGGCCGATCTGCCGCTTGTCGGTCGAGGCAAGTCCGCGGATCACCGGGGCCAGCGCCGCCGCCCGCTCCCGCCGCCACGCCTCGGGCAGGGGCTCGTTGTCGGGCACGACCGGGCCGAAGGGCTCGGCGGACCCGCGCTCGGCCAGGAACCGCTCGGCCGTGCGGATGATCTCCAGCGAGTTCGCCGCGCACTCGGCCGACGTGCGCCCCCACGCGGTGATGCCGTGCCCGCCCAGGATGACGCCGATGGCCCGCGGGTTCGCCGCCTTGACCGCGGCGATGTCGAGGCCGAGCTGGAAGCCGGGGCGCCGCCAGTCGACCCAGGCCACGCGATCGCCGAAGCACTCCTCGGTCAGCGCCTCCCCGTCGGCGGCGGTGGCCAGGGCGATGCCGGAGTCGGGGTGCAGGTGGTCGACGTGCGCGGCGTCGACCAGGCCGTGCATGGCGGTGTCGATCGACGGGGCCGCGCCGCCGCGCCCGTGCAGGCAGTAGTCGAACGCGGCGACCATCTCGTCCTCGCGCTCCACGCCCGGGTAGACCTCGACGAGCGCGCGCAGCCGGTCCAGCCGCAGCACGGCCAGCCCGGACTCGGTGAGCGTGCCCAGGTCGCCGCCGGACCCCTTGACCCACAGCAGCTCCGTCGGCGTCCCGGTCACCGGGTCGACCGCCGTGCCCTTGGCCGAGGTGTTGCCGCCCGCGAAGTTCGTGTTGCGCGGGTCCGCGCCCAGGGCGTTGCTGCGGGCGACCAGGTCGGCCGCCGGGGAAAGCTCGCTCATGTCGTTCTCCTCGTTCACGCGCCCCACCCGGCCTGCTCGCCGCCGACCCGCTCGGCGACGACCGCCTCGTGGTGGCCGCTGCGCTTGTAGGCGGCGATCGGGTCCGGGTCGAGGCCCTGGTCCTCGCGCACCTCGCGCAGCAGCGGGCGCACGTCGGTGTTGTAGGCGTCCATCAGCACGGCGTTCGCGTCGAGGACCTCGCCCGCGCGCTGGGCCGCGGCGAGGGCGTCCCGGTCGACCAGCAGGGCCTTGGCGGTGGCCTCCTGCACGTTCATCACCGACCGGATCACCGCGGGGATCTTGGCCTCGATGTTGTGGCACTGGTCGAGCATGAAGTTGATGCCCGCGGCGGGGTCGAGCGCGTCCGCCCGGACGATCTCGCACATGATCCGGAAGAGCTGGAACGGGTCGGCCGCGCCCGCCATCAGGTCGTCGTCGGCGTAGAAGCGGGAGTTGAAGTCGAACGCGCCCAGCTTCCCCTGGCGCAGCAGGAAGGCCACGATGAACTCGATGTTGGTGCCCGGGGCGTGGTGGCCGGTGTCGATGCACACCGTCGCCTTCGGACCCAGCTCGAGGCAGTGCGCGAACGACGTGCCCCAGTCGGGGATGTCGGTGGCGTAGAACGCGGGCTCGAACAGCTTGTACTCCAACAGGATGCGCTGGTCGTCGCCGAGCCGGTCGTAGACCTCGCGCAGCGCGGCGGCCAGCCGGTCCTGCCGGTCGCGCAGGTCGTCCTGGCCGGGGTAGTTGATCCCGTCGGAGAACCACAGCTTGAGGTCGCGGGAGCCGGTGGCGTCCATCACCGCCACCGCCTCGAGCAGGTGGTCGGTGGCCTTGCGGCGGATACCCGCGTCCGGGTTGGTGACCGAGCCCAGCTTGTAGTCGTCGTCCTGGAAGACGTTGGTGTTGATGGCCCCGACGCTGACGCCGAGGTCCCGCGCGTGCTCGGTCAGCGCCGCGTAGTCGTCCACCTTGTCCCACGGGATGTGCAGCGCGACGCTGGGCGCCGCGCCGGTGAACCGGTGCACGGCCGCCGCGTCGGCGATCTTCTCCTGCGGCGTGCGGGGCACCCCGGCCTGGGCGAACACCTTGAACCGGGTGCCGGAGTTGCCGAACGCCCAGGACGGGGTCTCGATCCGCTGCGCGGCGAGGGCTTGCTTCACGGCTGCCATGTCGGGCACGGCGTCACCTTTCGGGTAGCTCGGTGAGTTGCTCATCGAGGTCGAAGACCGGTTCCAGCAGGAGGAAGCCCTCGTCCGGCGGCCTGCCGTCCAGGTCGGCGAAGAACTCGGCCATCTCCGCCTGCCAGCGGGCGTTGACCTCGGTCTCGGCCATCGCGGCCTGGGCGGCCGCGAGGGACTCGGCGCGGACGTGGCCCACCAGCAGGCCGTCGGCCCGCAGGAACAGGGCGTAGTCGTGCCAGCCGGTCTCGCGCAGGGCGGCGAGCATCTCCGGCCACACCGCCCGGTGCCGCTCGACGTACTCGGCCACGCGCTCGGGTTTGACCTGCAGGCAGAAGCAGTAGCGCGGCACCGGGACCCTCCGAGGTCGGACTGGTCGGTCAGAAGTCGAACTGGTCGATGTTGGACGCGTCGAAGACCGTGGGCGGGCCGAGGACGATCTCGCCGTCCGCGCCGATGGTGTACTCGCCGAGCTTGCCCGCGGTGAACTTCTCGCCCTGCTGGCCGGTGATCTGACCGGACTTGAGCGCGACGCCCGCGTAGGCGGCGAGGTAGCCGATGTCGGCCGGGTTCCACAGCGCGAACTTGGCCGCGGTGCCGTTCTTGACGTACTCGCGCATGGCGTTGGGGGTGCCCAGGCCGGTGACGGCCACCTTGCCCTGGTAGTTCGACGAGCTGATGTAGCGGGCCGCGGCGGCGATGCCGACGGTGGTCGGGGAGACGATCGCCTTGAGGTTCGGGAACGACTGGAGCAGGCCCTGGGTCTCCTGGAACGACTTCTGGTCGTCGTCGTTGCCGTAGGCGGTCTTCACCAGCTTCAGCCCGGAGTTCTCCGGCTTGGCCAGCTCGGACTTGACCACCTCGATCCAGGCGTTCTGGTTGGTGGCGTTCGGGGTCGCCGACAGGATCGCGATCTCGCCGGAGCCGCCCGCGGCCTCCTTGGCCAGCTCGACCAGGGCCTGGCCGATGCCCTCGGTGGTGGCCTGGTTGACGAACGCGTCGCGGCACTCCTTGGCGGAGTCGGAGTCGAACGAGACGACCTTGATCCCGGCGGCGCGCGCCTGGTTGAGCGACGGGCAGACCGCGTTCGGGTCGTTGGCGGCCACGGCGATGACGTCCTGCTGCTGCTGGATCAGCGTGTTGATGTAGCTGACCTGCGATGAGGCGCTGGCGTCGTTGGGGCCGACCAGCTTGTACTCGCCCTTGAGCTCCTTGAGCGCGGCCTCGCCGCCGCCGACCTCGATGTCGCTGTAGGGGTTGTTGAGCTGCTTGGGCAGGAACGCCATCTTGACGCCCTCCTGCAACGGGGCGTCCGGGTCCGCGGCGGCGGCGGAGCCGCCCGGCGCGGCCGGGCCGGTGTCGGAGCCCTTGGTGGTGCCGCCGCAGGCGGTGAGGACCACGGCCATGGTGGCGGCCGCGGCCACCACCACGGCGCGGGACGAAAGAGTGCGGGACATCGTTGTCGCCTTTCTGGACAAGGGGAAGTGCCGGGGGTCAGGTGTGCCGGGCGGCGCGCAGCCGCCGTCGGCGCAGGGTGGCGCGCAGCGAGCGGCCGAGGTTGGGCAGCAGCACGGAGACGATGAGCAGCACGCCGGTGACGATGTTGAGCGACTCGTTGGTCACGTCCTCCAGCCGCAGCGCGTTCTGCAACGTGGCCAGCAGGACCACGCCCGCGAGCACGCCGGGCAGCGCGCCCTTGCCGCCGAAGATCGACACCCCGCCGAGCAGGACCGCGGCCACGACCGCCAGTTCCAGGCCGACGCCGTTGTCGGCGCGGGCGCTGGAGTAGCGCAGCGTCCACAGCACACCGGCCAGGCCCGCGACCGCGCCGCTGGAGACGAACAGCCAGAACTTGAGCTTGTCGACGCGGATGCCGGAGAACCGGGCGGCCTGCTCGTTGGCCCCGGTGGCGAACACCGCCCGGCCGACCGGGGTCGCGTGCAACACCAGGCCCGCGACCGCCGCGAGGACGACCAGCAGGACCAGCGCGTTCGGGATCGGGCCGCCGCCGACGCCGCCGGTGACCCAGGAGGTGAACGCCGCCGGGAAGTCGGCGACCGCGCTGTCGCCGAGCACGACGAACGCCAGGCCGCGGAACAGCGCCAGGGTGCCGATCGTGACCGCCAGCGACGGCAGCTTGAACACGGTGACGAACAGGCCGTTGACCGCGCCGAGCACCGCGCCCAGCAGCACGCACAGCGGGACGATCGTCTCCATCGGCAGGCCCTGGTTCCACAGCGACCCCAGCACCGCCGAGGTCAGGCCCAGCGTGCTGGCCACCGACAGGTCGATCTCGCCGGTGATCACCACGAAGGTCATCGGCAGCGCGATCAGCGCGATCGGCAGCAGGTCGAGCACCAGGAAGCCGAAGTTGCGGCTGGAGCCGAAGTTGTCCACCGCGCCCGCGGCCACGAGCAGCACCACCAGCGTGATGGCGATGATGGCGACGTCCCACCAGGAGATCCGCCGAAGCCGGTCACTGGACATGGGGCCCGCCCTTCCTCAGCGCCCGCGCGGTGCGCAGGGCGACCAGCCGGTCGATCGCGATGGCCAGCAGGATCAGCGCGCCGACGATGGCCTGCTGCCAGAACTGGTCGATGTCGAGGACGGTCAGCGAGCTGCCGATGACCGTGAGCAGCAGCGCGCCCAGCGCCGCGCCCCAGACGGTGCCGCTGCCACCGAACACCGCGACCCCGCCGACGACCGCGGCGGCGACCACGTTCAGCTCGTAGCCGGTGCCCGCGGCGGCGTCGATGGTGCCGAACCGGACCGCGAACAGCACCCCGGCCAGGCCCGCCGCCGCGCCGCTGATCGCGAAGGCCACCAGGGTGTTGCGCCCGACCTTGATGCCGACGAGCGCGGCGGCCTCCGGGCTGGAGCCCATCGCGTAGAGCTCCCGGCCGAGGCGGTAGTTGCGCAGCAGGACGCCCACGGCGACGGTCACCGCCACCGCGATGACCACCAGCCACGGCACGCCGAGCACGCTGGCGTCGGCGAAGCCGAGGAAGGCGCGCGGCAGCTCGTCGGCGGTGATCTGCTGGCCGCCCGCGGTCAGGTAGGTCACGCCCCGGAACGCGTAGAGCGTGCCGAGGGTGACCACCAGCGCGGGGACCTGCCCGTACCGGACCAGCAGGGCGTTGAGCGTGCCGCAGACGACGCCGATCCCGACCCCGGCGAGCAGGGCGACCACCACCGGCAGCCCGGGGTTGTCCTGCACCACCGACCCGACGGTGAACGCGCTCAGGCCGAGCACCGAGCCGACCGACAGGTCGATGTTGCGGGTGATGACCACGACGGCCTGGCCGACCGCCAGCACGGCCAGGATCGACGTGCCGAGCAGGATGTCGCGGACGCTCTGCCCGGACAGGAAGCGCGGGTTGGAGACCGCGGTGTAGGCGACGAGGGCGACCAGGGCCAGGACGATGCCCGCCTCCCGGGCCCGCACCACCGACGACCACCACGCCGCGGCGGGCGGGGCCTTGAGCGCGCTCACGCGACCGCCCCCTGTCCCATCGCGGCGAACATGACCGACTCCTCGGTGGCCTCGGCGCGCGCCAGCTCGGCCACGACCCGGCCCTCGCGCATCACCAGCACCCGGTCGGCCATGCCCAGCACCTCGGGGAGCTCGGAGGACACCATCACCACCGCCACCCCGTCCGCCGCCAGCTCCGACATCAGCCGGTGCACCTCCGCCTTGGTCCCGACATCGATGCCGCGGGTGGGCTCGTCGACGATGAGCACGGCGGGCTCGGTGGCCAGCCACTTCGCCAGCACGACCTTCTGCTGATTGCCGCCGGACAACGTGCCCACCGGGTCGCCGAGGTCGCCGTACTTGGTCTGCAACCGCTCGGTCCAGCGCCGGGCCTCCCGCCGCTCGGCGCCGCCGAAGAGGAAGCCGAGGCCCGCCAGGGCGCCCGAGCGCGGCAGGGTCGCGTTGCGCTGGATGGACAGGTCCATCACCAAGCCCTGCTGCCTGCGGTCCTCGGGGACCAGGGCCATGCCCGCGGCCATCGCCGCGCGGGGCGAGGCCGGCCTGACCGCTTTCCCGTTGACGTGGACGGAGCCGCTGTCGCGCTTGTCCACGCCGAACACCGCCTGCACGACCTCGGAGCGCCCGGAGCCGACCAGGCCCGCCAGCGCGACGATCTCCCCGGCGCGCACGTCGAAGGTGACCTCGGCGAAGGCCCCCGCGCGGCTGAGCCCGGCGACCCGCAGGACGACCTCGCCCGGGTCGACGTCCTGTTTGGGGAACAGCGCGTCCAGCTCGCGGCCGACCATGCGGCGCACCATCTCCGGCACGGTCAGCCCGGCCACCGGGTCGGTGGACACGTGCGCGCCGTCGCGCATGATCGTCACCCGCTGGCACAGCGCGGTGATCTCCTCGAACCGGTGCGAGATGAACAGCACCGCGGCCCCGTCCGCGCACAGCGCCCGGACCACCGCGAACAGCCGCTCGACCTCCACCCCGGTCAGCGCGGCGGTCGGCTCGTCCATGACCAGCACCCTGGCCCGGCCCGCGAGCGCCTTGGCGATCTCCACGATCTGCTGGTCGGCGATCGACAGGCCGCGGGCGGGCCGGGCCGGGTCGATCCGCACGCCGAGCCGCTCGAACAGGGCGGCGGCCTCGCGGCGCACCGCGGCCCGGTCGACCATGCCGAAGCGGCCGACGGGGTGCCTGCCCATGGCGATGTTCTCCGCGACCGACAGATCCGGGAACAGCGTCGGCTCCTGGTAGATCACCGCGATCCCGGCGGCCTTGGCCTCGCCCGGCGACCCGAAGGCGACCGGGTCCCCGTCGACGAGCAGCGCGCCCCGGTCCGGGCGGTGCACCCCGGCCAGCATCTTCACGATCGTCGACTTGCCCGCGCCGTTCTCCCCCACCAGCGCGTGCGCCTCGCCCGCGTGCAGGGGGAAGGACACGCCGCGGACCGCCGCGACGGCGCCGAAGGACTTCGTCACGTCCGAGACCTCGAGCAGCGGAACGCCGTCCGGCCGCGCCATCGCGTACCTCCGAGATCCAAAAATGAAAGGTTTCAATCAAGCTCGTGGAACGTATATGACCGCACTCACAACCGTCAAGACTCGGTTCAGCGCAGGTGAAAACGGATTCTCCACGATCAAGGAGTCATCAGCGGTCTACACTCGACCCGGCTGTGGATGAACGTTTCAAATGGGGGGTGCGCCGGTGTCTGACCAGGAGCAGGCGGGCGGGCACCGGCAGGTCGGGGTCAAGGACGTGGCGGCCGCCGCCGGGGTGTCGCTGGGGACGGTGTCCAACGTGCTCAACCGCCCGCAGGTGGTGAGCGCCCGGACGCGGCTGCGGGTGGAGGCGGCCATGGCCGACCTCGGGTTCGTCCGCAACGAGTCGGCCCGCCACCTGCGCGCCGGGCGCAGCAGCACCCTGGCCTACGTGCTGCTCGACGGGGCCAACCCGTTCTTCACCGACGTCGCGCAGGGCATCGAGGAGGCCGCCGAGGCCGCCGACCTGTCGGTCTTCCTGTGCAACAGCGACAACCGGGCCGAGCGCGAGCTGTCCTACCTGACCCGCCTGGAGCAGCACCGGGTGCAGGGCATCCTGATCACCCCGGCCGACCCGCACGCCGCGATCCTCGACGAGCTGCCCCAGCGCGGCACCCCGGTCGTCATCGTCGACCGCACCCGGGGCGGCGACACCCACTGCTCGGTCGCCGTCGACGACGTCCTGGGCGGCGAACTGGCCCTGCTGCACCTCATCGAGAACGGCCACGACCGCATCGGCCTGGTCGGCGGCCCGCTGTCGCTGGGCCAGGTCCGCGACCGCAAGCACGGCGCCGAGCGCGCGCTGGCCGCCACCGGTCGCGACCCCGCGGCCCTGCTGCACGTCGAGACCGCCGCCCTGACCGTCCACGAAGGACGCCAAGCGGGCCAGCGCCTGGCCGGGCTGCCCACCGCCACCCGTCCGACAGCGGTCTTCTGCGCCAACGACCTGTTGGCCCTGGGACTGCTCCAGCACTGCGTCTCCACCGGCATCCGGGTCCCCGAAGACCTCGCCATCGTCGGCTACGACGACATCGAGTTCGCCGCCGCGGCAGCGGTCCCCCTCACCTCGGTCCGCCAGCCCCGCCGCAAGCTGGGCGCCACCGCGGCCGAACTCCTGCTGCGGGAGACCCGGGAGACCGGCCACGTGCACGAACAGGTCCTGTTCACCCCGGAGCTGGTCGTGCGGACCTCGAGCCAGGGTCCTCCTCGACGGGGAATCACCAACCCGCCGATGGGCGCCGGGAGCGCCGGCTAGGGTACCTAGGGTGACGAGCCAGTTCAGCGCGCTGCTGCGGCAGTTGCGGCGACAGGCACAGCTGACCCAGGACGACCTCGCCGAGCGCACCGGCCTGTCGGTGCGGACCATCCGCAGGCTGGAGAGCGGCGACCGGGCGAACCCGCAGCTCGACACGGTCCGGCTGCTCGCCGACGCGTTGCGCCTGGAGCCCCGGGAGCGGGCCAGGGTGCTGGCCGTCGCCGACGGGCGCTTACCGGTCGAACCAGAGCCGGAGCCAGAAGCGGAACCACAGCCAGAGCCGCCGCCGGTCGTCACCGTCGTGCCGGAGTCGGCGTTCGAGCGCAGGCTCGCCGAGGCCGCCGACGACCTCGCGCACGCGGTCGGGGCCCGGCTGGGCAGGGAGGAGGAGCTGCGGCGGGTCCAGGACCCGTTCCCGCTGCCGGTCCGCTGGCAGGTCGCGCCCGAGGGCGTGATGGACCACTGGGCGAACATCTGCCGCGCCGCACCGGGTGCCTCGGCCACCGCGCTGGACCTGGCGGGCGGCCTGGCCGACATCGCCGAGGTCTACCGGCGGGTCCCGTCGGGGCGGCTGGTGGTGCTGGGCCGGGGCGGGTCGGGCAAGTCGGTGCTGGCGGCCCGGTTCGTGCTCGACGTCATGCGCGACCGCGAGCGCGGCGCCACCGTGCCGGTCGTGTTCGGCCTCGGGTCCTGGGACCCGACGACCACCGCCTTCCGGGACTGGCTCGCCGGTCAGCTCCTGCGCGACCACCCCGGGCTGGCCGCGGCCGGCGGCGGCGGGACGACGCTGGCGGCCGCGCTGGTCGAGGCCGGGCGGGTCCTGCCGGTGCTCGACGGGTTCGACGAGCTCGCCGCCGGGCTGCACCGGCCCGCGCTCGACGCCCTCAACGCCACGACCCTGCCGCTGCTGCTGACCAGCAGGCCCGGCGAGTACGCGGCCGTGGCCGGGGCCGCCGCCCTGACCGCCGCCGCCGCGGTCCGGCTGACCGACCTCACCGTCACCGACCTGGCCGACTACCTGCCGCGCACCGCGCGCAAGGACGGCGGCGCGACCGCCTGGGACCCGGTGCTGGCCGAGCTGCGCGCGCACCCCGGGCGCCCGGCCTGCGGCAACCTCCGCGCGGTCCTCACCACCCCGCTGATGGTCGGGCTCGCCCGCACCACCTACAGCGGCCCCGCGGGGGGCGACCCGGCCGTGCTGCTCGACCCCGACCGGTTCGACAGCCAGCACGCGATCGAGGAGCACCTGCTCGGCAGCTTCATCCCCAGCGTCTACCGGGACCCGGACAGCCGGTGGGACCCGGAGCGGGCGCGCGGCTGGCTCGGCTACCTCGCCCAGCACCTCGACCGGCTCGGCGCCCACGACCTGGCCTGGTGGCAGCTCGGCGGCGAGCTGCGCGGGCGCTCGCGGATGGCGGTCGTCGGGGCGCTGGCCGGGCTGGTCGTCGGCCTGCTCGGCGGGGTGCTGGTCGGGCTGCTCGACCTGGTCCTGGGTGGCGACGGCCGGATCGCGCTGCTCACCGCGCCGGGGCTGGGGCTCGCGATCGGGTCGGCCGCGGGCCTGGCGCACGGCGCGGGCATCCGGCTGGGCGGCGGGGCGTTCGAGCCCGCGCGCGTCCAGTTGCGCGCCCGGGGCGGGGGGCGGCAGTTGCGGGCGCGGTTCGGCCGCAGGCTGCTGGTCGGGGTGATCGGCGGCGCGGGCCTGGGCGTGGTGCTGGGGCTGGCCGCGGCGGCCGGGCTCGAGCCGATGGGCCTGCCCGGCTTCGGCTTCGCGGGCGGGTTCGCGACCGGCGCCGGGCTGGGCGCGCTGGCGGGCCTGGGCTGGGGGCTGATGGCCGGGCTGGAGGCCTCGGTCGACATCCGGTCGGCCGTGGGCCCGGCCGACCTGCTACGCGCCAGCCGCACGATCGTGCTGGTCGAGTTCCTCGGCCTGGGGCTGGTCCTCGGCCTCGCCCGGCTGCTGATCATCACCCTGGCGCTGGGCAGGCTGGAGCTGGTCTCGCTGCCGCTGGACCTCGTGCTCGGCCCGGTGATCGGGCTCGTGGTCGGCCTCAGCATCTCCGCGTGGGGCCAGTGGGTGGTGTTCGCCCGGGTGTGGCTGCCGCTCACCGGGCGGCTGCCGTGGTCGGTCGCCGCCTTCCTCGACGACGCGTGCCGCCGGGGTGTGCTGCGCCAGGTCGGCGCGGTCCACCAGTTCCGGCACGTCCGCCTGCAAACCCACCTGATGCGCGGCTGACCTGGGAGTTTCCCCCAGCGGACATAGATGGCCGGTCCATGGCCTGTTCCGGTGGCCCGCTCCCCGGCAGTGTCGCCGACGTGTTTGACACTGTCGAGGGCCTGGCGGGCGCGGTCACCGCCGTACTGAGTCCGGACGGGCCGCTGGCGAACCTGGCCCAGACCCTGACCGACGCGCTGGACAGCGTGTGGGCCGAGTTCTTCGTGACGCCCACCCCGCCCGGCGGCACCAACTGGAACGCCTACAGCCACGAGCAGTTGCACGGGATGCTCTGGCAGGACGCCGACGTCGGCGACGTCGGCACGGTGGCCGCCGAGTGGGGGCGGCACAGCACCGAGCTGACCGGCTTCGCCGACGCGCTGCGCCGCGAGGCCGAGGCCCTGCGCGCGAACTGGCGGAGCCCGTCGTCCGGGCAGGCCGCGGACCGGCTCGCGGAGCTGTCCGACCGGGTGTGGAACGCGGGGGCCAGGGCGGGCACGGTGCAGAAGGCGGCGGCCGAGGCGGGCGACGCGCTCGCCGTCGCCCGCAACACCATGCCGCCGCCGACGCCCGACCCGATGACGCTGGCCACCAGCGCGGTCGGCGCCGGGCCGATCAACCCGGTGGCGGCGGTGCTGATCGGCGGCGCGCGGTTCTTCACCGCCGACGCCGTGGCGGGGGTGGCCAAGGCCCAGGCGGTCGGGGTGATGCGCACCTACGAGTCGAGCCTGCACGCCAGCAGCCACCAGGTCGTCCCCGGCATGCCCAGCGCGGGCGGGCCCAGGTCGTACGAGGTCGACGGCTCGGGCGGCGGCACGACCACCGCCGCCGCGGCCGCCTCGACCCCCGGCGGCCCCGGGTCGACGGCGGGCCGGGGCGGGGCGGGCGGTGTGCCGTGGTCCCGGCTGGTGGGCGGCAGCGCGCCCGGGGCGGCCGGGGGCGCGGGCCTGGACGCGGGTCGCCTGGTCGGGGGCGGCCCGGGGCCCGTGGGCAGCGTGCTGGCCGCCGAGCGCGCGGCGCTGTCGAACCTGGCCGCCGCGCGCGGGGCTGGGCCCGGCGGCCTCATGGGGGCGCCGATGGGCGCGCGGCCCATGGGCGAGCAGGAGGGCAGGGACCACCGCAGCCGCCTGCCGAACGTGGACACCGGGATCTTCACCATCGACGAGCGGGCCAGCGCCGCGGTGATCGGCGGCGCGCCGGACAGGGAGGACGACCATGCTTTCGAGTGAGCCGGACGAGCCCGGCGTCGAGGTGCTGACCGACCACCTCGTCAGCCAGGTGCGGTCCCTGGTCGGCATCGGCGACGAGACCGGCGGCCTGGTGTCCTCGGCGGCGCGGCTGGCCGAGCGGCGGCCGCTGCTGGGCACCGCGCCGCCCGCGCTGCACCTGGCGGCCCGGCTGCGCGAGGCGGCCGGGCCCGCCGGGCTCACCGGCGAGGTCAGCGCGGCCGACGGCGAGCTGGCGGGCTACCACCGGGCGCTGCGCGACACGGTCAGCCGGTACCAGGACGGCGACCGGGAGATCGCCTGGCGGTTCAACGGCCAGGAGACGCGGACATGACCGCGGCGGCGCCGCCCGCGGCCCGGTCCGGGGTCGACTTCGGGCTGGTCGAGCTGGACCTGCTCGCCACGCACGCGGGCAGGCGGTTCCCGTACCCGCTGCGGGTGCCGGAGTTCGGCCGGATCGCCGGGGAGCGCGACGTGCTGCTGGCCGCGGCGGGGGTGACCCTGCGCTCGCGCGGGCTGGCGGGCGAGCGCGGGCCGCTCGGCGTCGCGGCCGAGGTGGTCACCGCGCTGGCCGAGCACCGGGGCGCGATCGACCTGGTGCTGACCAGGCCGGACGGGGCGGTCGGCGTGGTGGCCCTGGTCTACCGGTCGTGGACGCTGGTGTGCAGCCAGCCGCTGTCCGGCGACCCGGCGACCGGGGTGCGGGTCCGGCGGGTCGCGCAGAGCGCGCTGGTCGACGAGCTGATGCGGCTGGTGCCCGAGGTCGAGGCGGCGGTGACCATGCCCATCACGATCCCGCCGGACCGCTCCGACCGCGCCGCGCTCGACGAGCTCGGCGTGGTGCTGCCCGAGCTGACCGGCGCCGGGCAGGCCGGGGCGACCCGGGGGGCCCGCAGGACCCCGACCGACCTGTCCTGGTTGGACGGTCCGCGCGGACGGGTGCGGGTGGACCGCGCGGAGGACGGGTGGACCAGCGTCAACCCGTTGCGCAGGCAGGACTTGAGCCAGGAGCTCACCACGATGGCCATGGCCGTGAGAAGGGAACACGATGGACGCTGAGCAGTGGCTCGCGCAGTACGACAAGAAGCTGACCGAGGTGGCCGCGCGCGCCAAGGAGGCCGGTGAGCGCCTGCGGGAGGTCGGCGCGACGGCGTCCTCCCGCCGCGGCGAGGTGCGGGTGCGGGTCGGGGCCAGCGGCGTGCTGGAGGACCTCACCCTGGCCCCCTCGGCCCGCACCCTGGAGTCCGATGAGCTGGCGCGGCTGATCCTGGAGACCACGCGCAAGGCGCGGCACGCGGTCAGCAGGCAGGTCGCCGGGATCTCGACCGAGTGCTTCGGCGAGGGCCCCGCCCTGGAGGTGATCAAGCGGCACCTGCCCGCGGGCGCGCGTCCGCGCGGCGGCGCCGACTCCGACGACGACTACTTCGCCAACCCCCCGGAGATCACGCGATGACTGAACAATTCGGGCAGTTCGGGCAGTTCGATGTCCACGCGGACCAGCTCCGCGGGCACGCCCGCGGCGTCGACGAGGTCGCCGACCGGCTCTCGTCGATCGGCGGGCAGCTCCCCAGCGGCCTCGCCGACCTCGCCCTCGGCCTGTTCGCCCAGTTCCTCGCCACCGGCCTGCAGGGCGCGATGACGCAGGTCGCGAACACCGTGACCGACGCGTCGACCTCGGTCGCCGAACTGGGCACGGGCATCACCCGCACCGCCGCGGGCTACCAGAACACCGACGAGGGCAACGCGGCCACGCTGACCCAGGAGTACCGCTGATGAGCGACAGGAACACCGCCCAACTGGTCGCCGAGCTCGAGGCGACCGACAACGCCGTGCGCGCCAAGGGGTGGGTGGCCCCGGGCCTGGGCGTGCCGGGCGCGCCGATGGGTCTGCTGGAGTCGGCGCTCAACCCGCTGGGCGGGCTCGCCGCGGCGGGCCTGGGCTGGTTCGTGCCGATGGTGTCGTTCCTCGGCGAGGGCCTCACCCAGCTCCAGGGCGGCAACGGGTCGTCGGTCGCGTCGGGGTCGCGGGACTTCGGCGACGCCGGGCAGGACATCGGCGGCGTGGCCGAGGAGTACCGGCGGGCGGCGGGCCGGGAGACCGCGGACTGGTCGGGCGCGGCCGGGACCCAGTACCGGGAGGCCGCCGAGCAGCACGCGACGGGCATCGCCGGCCTGGGCCAGGCCAGCACCGGCGTGGGCAGCGCGATCATCGGCGCGGGACAGGTGGTGGCGCAGGCCATCGCCGAGGTCACCGAGCTGATCGCCGAGGCGGTCGCGCAGATCGTCCCGATCCTGACCCAGGCCATCGCACGGGCAGCGGAGACCTTCGGCCAGAGCGTCGTGGAGGCCATCCCGCCGTGCGTGGGGATCGCGGTGCAGTACGCGCTGCGCATCGCCGCGAAGCTCGCGGCGCTGGTGGCCAGCGGGGACAACCTCATGAAGCTGGTGCGCGGCGGCATGGCCGTGGTGGAGCTGATCCAGCAGGCGCTGTCGGGCATCAGCGGGCAGAGCGTGGACGCCGCGGCGGCTGAGGGGTCCGCCGGGGGCGACCAGAAGGGCGGCGGGACCGCGGCCGCCGTGGACGGGGTGAGCGACTGGGCGAAGGGGAGCGACCAGGGCAGCGACCAGGGCAGCGACCAGGGCGAGGCCCCGGCGTCGAGCCCGGCGTCGGCCTCCGGCGGCGCGTTCTCGACCGGGGGCGTGTCCGCCCCGGCGGGGACGGCGACACAGGGCGGCGGGTCCGTGCCGTCCGGCTCGTCCCTCTCGGCGGCGTCCGTGCCGGGCGCGACCGCCGCGCCGGAGGTGTCCACCCGGACCGCGGGCGCGAGCCCACTGCCCGCGGGCTCCGCCTTCCCGGAGGCGACCCGCGCCGCGGGCGGGGGCGGGGTGCCCACCGCCGCCACACCGGCGGGCGGGGTGCCGTTCGGCGGCGGCGGGGTCGGCGGCAGCCACTCCCCCTCCGCCCGCGTCGGCGCGGGCCGCGACACGGGCACGGCCCGGTCGGAGGGCGGGCAGCAGCAGGCCCGCGCCACCGGGGGCGGCGCTGCCGGCGGTGTCCCGCTGGGTGGCGCCATGGGCGCGGGGGGCGGGCCGGGCGAGGCAGACAAGGAGCACCAGCGCAAGTACACCCTGGTGGAGGGGCACGAGGAGGACCTGGACGTCGCGCCGCAGGTCATCACCAAGGCCCCGGAGTAGCGAATCCGTCCCCCGCCCGGCCCGGGCGGGGGACAGGTCACGAGCGCCGCGCACGCGAACGGCGGTACGGTGCCGGGGTGCCGGATGAAGCGGAGCTCGACCAGGGCGTGGACGTGCTTGGCGCGGTCATGGAGCTGGCACGTGACCACACCGACCTGGAGGAATACCTGCGCGCGGTCCTCACCCAGGTGAGCGTGGGGCTGCGGGTCGACACCGCCAGCGTGCTGCTGCGCGAGCCGGGGCAGGACGCGCTGCGGGTGCGGGCGGCGGTGGGCCTCGAGGAGGAGGTCAACCAGGGCGTCACGGTGCCGGTCGGCCTCGGCTTCGCCGGGCAGGTCGCCGACCGGCGCGAACCGGTCGTGCTCGACCGCGTCGACGCCTCCACCGTGGTCAACCCGCTGCTGTGGCGCTCCGGCCTGCGGGCGATGCTCGGTGTGCCGCTGCTGGCGCGCGACGAGCTGGTCGGCGTGCTGCACGTCGGGGTGCGCGGGCGGCGGCGGTTCACCCCGGCCGAGATCGACCTGCTGGCCGCCGTCGGCAACCGGGTGGCCCTGGTCGTGCTCGCCGAGGTCTCGCACGCGCACACCGCCGCCGCCGCCCTGCTCCAGCAGAGCCTGCTGCCCACCAGCTTCCCGCCGGTCCCCGGCTTCACCTTCGCCGCCCGCTACGCCCCCGGCGCGGGCAGCGCGGTCGGCGGCGACTGGTACGACGTGTTCACCCTCCCCGGCGACCGCGTCGGCATCGCCATCGGCGACGTCGCGGGCCACGGCCTGCGCTCCGCGGTGGTGATGGGCAGGCTGCGCAGCGCACTGCGCGCGTACGCGCTCGACTACGACCAGCCCGCCGAGGTGCTGACCAGGCTGGCCCGCAAGGCCGCCCACTTCGAGCCCACCGCGATGGCGACGGTCATCTACGCGGTCCTGGACGTCGCGCGGGCGCGCGTCACCCTGGCCTGCGCGGGCCACCTGCCCCCCGTGCTGGCCGTCCCCGGCAGCCCGCCCGCCTGCCTGGAGCTGCCCACCGACCTGCCCATCGGCCTCGGCCTGATCGCGCCGCACCCCAGGCAGGAGCTGGCCGTCGACCTCCCCGAGGGCGCGATCCTCGCCCTCTACACCGACGGCCTGGTCGAACGCCGCGACAGCGACGTCGACACCGGACTGGCCAAGCTCGTCGCCAACGTCGGCTCCGACACCCCGTCGGCCGTCTGCGCCCACCTCATGGACACCATGCTCGGCGCGCACCCGCACGGGGACGACGTGGCGCTGCTGGTCATCGGCCGGGACGGCCCCGCGACCTAGGGTGTTGGGCCATTCGGGGCAGCGAGCCCAGGTGTTGGCCGGTGGGTGCGCGGGAAGCCCACCACCATGGTTGCGAAGACAGTCGTGGTGGGAGTGCTGGCCGACCCGGGCCTGGTCGCGGAGGTGGCGTTGCCCCTGGGGCAGCGGCTGCCGGGGTTGCTGGCCGCCAGGGTCGACGCGGACGTGCGGTGGGAGGTGGTCGTGATCGCGGACCGCTTCGCCGCCGACGAGCACGGCAGTGTGCGCGACGTGGTCCGGGCGGTGCAGGGGCACGTCGCCGACGGGCAGTGCGACCTGTGGGTCTGCGTCACCGACCTGCCGCGGCGGATGGGCACCGCGCCGATCGCGGCCGAGGCGAGCCGGGAGAACGGGCTCGCGGTGGTCTACCTGCCCGCGCTGGGGCCGTGGCGGCTGACGCCCAGGATGGCCGACGTGGCGGCCGCCGTGGTCGGGGAGCTGGTCGGGGTGCCGGTGCCGCTGGCGAGGGCGCTGCGCCGGGTCGAGGTCGACGAGCCGGGTGTCGAGACGCGCATCCTGGCCGCGGGCCCGATGGGACCGGTGCGGATGATCGCCGGGATGGTGCGCGCCACCAGACCCTGGCGCCTGGCCGTCCAGCTCTCCGGCGTCCTGGTCGCCGCGGCGGCCACCGCCGCGTACTCCCTGGTCATCTCCACGATCTGGCAGATGGGCGACAAGCTCCCGGGCTACCGCCTGGCCGCGGCGACGGTCGTGTCCATCACGGCGATGGTCGTCTGGCTCATCGGCAGCCACCACCTCTGGGACCGCCCGGACGACGTCGTCGGCCGAGACCGGGCGAGGACGTACAACGTGGTCACGACGGTGACCCTGCTCATCGGGGTCGGCACCCTCTACGCCGCGCTGTTCGCCGTGGTCCTGGTCTCCGCCCTGCTCCTGATCGACCCCGCGGTGCTGGCCGAGGAGATCGGCCACCCCGCGGGCTTCACCGACTACCTCGCCCTGGCCTGGCTCTCGGCCTCCATCGCCACCATCACGGGCGCCCTCGGCTCCCGGCTGCACAGCGACGAGGCTGTCCGCACCGCCGCCTACGGCAACCGCCAACGCGACCGGGCGAACCACGTCGAGAAGGCAGCGGTCGAGTAGACCGGTGGAACTCGTGCGGGAGTTGGTGCGGTTGACCGGCTGCACCGGTCCCGTGGTGCGGACCGGCGCCCTGGGCGCGGGTCAAGGCAACCGCCGGGGGCTGGACGCGGCCCGGGTCACCAACGCCACCCCCGCCGCCGCCAACGCGAAACCGGCGACCGCCCCCAGCGAGACGGGCTGCCCCAGCAGGGGAACCCCCGCCAGCGCCGTGACCGGCGGGACCAGGAACAGGTAGCTGGTGGCCCCCGCCCCAGGCCGGTGCCGCAGCAACACGAACAGCAGCACGAACGCCGCGATCGACCCCACGAGCGCCGACCACACCACCGCGCCCACCGCGCCCACCGTCCACGGAATCCCGAACCCGCCGGTGAGAGCCGCCAGCGGCGCGATGGTCACCACCGCTGCCACCAGTTGGACCAACATCCCAGACCGCATGTCCATGTCCGCCCCGAACCGCTTCTGGTAGAGCGTCCCGCCCGCCGACCCCACCAACCCGACCACCGCCGCGACCACCCCGCCGGCCGTCACACTCCCCTCGAGGTCAGCCCCCACCGCCGCGACCACTCCCCCGGTCCCCAAGGCCAACCCCACCACCTGCCACCCGGTCAACCGCTCCCCGAACAGCGGCACCGCCGCCACCGCCACCACCAGCGGCGTCGCGTCGGTGACCAGAGAGGTCAGCCCAGCGGCCAACCCCAACCCCATCGCGATGAAGACACCCGCGAACTGCACCGTCTGCAACAGCGCCCCCGTCACGAACAAGTGCCACCACACCACCCGCCCGCGGGGCAACGGCGCGCGGCTGACCAGCACCACCGCTCCCATTACCAAGGCGGCCAACAGGAATCGCCAGAACCCCAGCGCCGCGGGGGCCGCCTCCCGGGTCCCGATCGCGCCGACGATGAACCCACTGCTCCACACCGCCACGAACAACACCGGGAACCCGACAACACCCACCGCTGGCCACTTGGTGGCGCGTTCCCGGGAGAGCGAGCGCATGACCACCACCCTGTCAATGAGGGTGCTGATTCGCCACACCGGCGGGCCCCTCGCGGGGATGGGCGGTTGCTAGCGTGTGCGCGTGTCGGAGCGAGAGCAGACCGGGCGTGTGGTGGGCGGCCGGTTCGAGCTGCTGGGACCGCTGGGCAGCGGCGGTATGGGAACGGTGTGGCGGGCCCTGGACGTGGGGTTGCGGCGCGAGGTGGCCATCAAGGAGGTGCGCCCCGCCGACGCCGGGCCGCACCAGGACGACCCGGTGCTGGCCGGGCAGCAGCGGGAGCGGGCGCTGCGGGAGTCCCGCGCGCTCGCCCGGTTGCAGCACCCGAACGTCGTGTCGATCTACCAGATCATCGAGACCGACGACTCGCCGTACCCGTGGATCGTCATGGAGCTGGTCCGGGGCGCCTCCCTGGACGAGCGGCTGCGCGCGGGCCCGCTCGCCCCGGCGGAGGCGGCCAGGATCGGGCGCGACGTGCTCGGGGCGCTGCGCGCGGCGCACGCCGCCGGGGTGCTGCACCGCGACGTCAAGCCGGGCAACGTGCTGCTGCGGCCGGACGGCGGCGCCGTGCTCACCGACTTCGGCATCGCCGCCCTGCACGGCTCCACCCAGTTGACCAGGACCGGCGAGGTGATCGGCTCCCCCGAGTACATCGCCCCGGAGCGGTTGCGCGGTGACGAGACGAAGGCCGCCTCGGACCTCTGGTCGCTCGCGATGCTGCTCTACGTCGGCGTCGAGGGCCACCACCCCCTGCGCCGCGCCACCACGATGGCCACCCTCGCCGCGGTCATGTCCGAGCCCGTGCCGCCGCCGCGCCGGGCGGGCGCGCTCGGCCCCGTCCTCAGCGCGGTCCTCGTGCACGACCCGGCGGCCCGGCCGACCGGCGAGGTCCTGGACCGGATGCTCGCCGCCGCCGAGCACGGCCCGCCCACCCCGGCCGGGCCCGCCTTCCCCGCGCACACCGGGCAGTGGCACCAGCGGCCCACGACCGCGCACACGGCCCCCACACCCACCCGCAAGCGAGTCGGCGCCGCGGTGTTCTCGGCGACCGCGCTGGCCCTGGTCGCCGCACTCGCCCTGCTGCTCGTCAACACGCTGCGCTCGGACGACGACCCCTCGAACACCCGCGCGGACCCGCCGAACACCCGACCCGCCGCCTTGCCCGGCGCCGACGTGCCCACCACCCCGCCACCCGGGACCACGACCAGCACCCCCGCGCCGCAGGACCCGCTCTCCCCGGCGGGCGCGCGCCAGGTGGTCAGCGCCCTGGCGGAGGTGATGGGCGGCACCACGGTGTCCAGGCTGACCATCCACCCCCAGCACGCGCGGGCCACCGCCCCGGTCGCCGCACCCGCGGGCGCCTTCGACGACTTCAGCTACCGCGACGGCGTCGCCACCCGCGAGGGCCCGGACCGCGTGGACCCCGACCGCGGCGTCCTCGACCTCGACGACGTCGACTGGGACGCGCTCCCGGCGCTCTGGCAACGGGCGACCACCGAACTGGGCGTCCCCACCCCCACCAGCCGCTACATCATCATCGACACCGGCCTCATCGACAAAGCCCCCTCGGTGCGCCTCTACGTGGCCGACGAGTACGGCGGTGGCTACCTCCTCGCCACCCTCGATGGCGAGGTGGTCAAGCTCTTCCCCCGCGACGGCTGACCGCCGGCGTGCCTGAACGGGTGGAGCGGGGTAGCGTCTCCACTGCCTCTTTTGGGCGCGATGGCCCAGTCCCCGCCGTCAGTGTGCTCTGAGTTCCTCGATTTCAGGCGACACGACGGAGGATCCAGTGGATCAGGACCACGTTCGCGGGACGGCGCCGCCGCCGCCCACCAAGCGATGACCAAGGCCGCCCCACCGCCGACCGCCCTGCGCCCGACCACCGCCCGGCAGGCCGAGCCGACGGTCGAGGAGCTGATGACGGCGGCGGGCGCAGGCGACCAGGGCGCCTTCGCCCAGCTCTACGAGCGGCTGGCGGCGCCCGTCCTGACCACCGCGCTGCGCGTGCTCAGGAACAGGGCGCACGCGGAGGAGGTCACCCAGGAGGTCATGGTCGAGCTGTGGCGCACCGCCGCCCGCTACACCGCGGACAAGGGCACGGCCATGGCCTGGGCGCTGACCATCACCCGCCGCCGTGCGATCGACCGGGTCCGCACCGAGCAGGCCGCGGTCGACCGGGCGGGCAAGGCCACCTTCGAGGCCGCCCGCGCCACCCCCTTCGACGACGTCGCCGAGCAGGCCGAGAACCACGAGGAGTACGCCCAGGTGCAGGCCTGCCTGAGCGGGCTGCCCGAGGTGCAGCGCCAGGCGGTGACCATGGCCTACTACCAGGGCATGACCTACCTCGAGGTCGCCACCAGCCTCGGGGCCCCGCTGGGCACCGTCAAGACCCGGATGCGCGACGGCCTCATCCGGATGCGCGCGTGCCTCCGCGCGGTGAGCTGAGCGACGTCCTCCCCGCACCGCGGACCACGGCTGCCAGGATGACCTGGGCCCGCACGCGCGGTCGGGCCCCGGCTCTCCGGGAGGACCACCCGTGACCTCAGCACCAGACGGCGGCGCGGCCGCGCCGCTCGCACGGCGACTGGGCGCCGGGGGCGCCGTGGTGATCGGCTTGGGCTCGATGATCGGGGCCGGGGTGTTCGCCGCCTTCGCGCCCGCCGCCCGCGCGGCCGGGGCCGGGCTGCTGATCGGGTTGGCGGTCGCGGCGGTCGTGGCCTACTGCAACGCGACCTCCTCCGCCCGGTTGGCCGCGCGGTACCCGGAGTCCGGCGGGACCTACGTCTACGGCCGCGAACGGCTGGGCCCCTTCTGGGGCCACCTCGCGGGCTGGGGCTTCGTGGTCGGCAAGACCGCGTCGTGCGCGGCGATGGCCCTGACGGTCGCCGCCTACGCGCTGCCGCAGGCCGACCGGCCCGCCCGCACGGCGCTGGCCGTGACGGTCGTGCTCGCGCTGACCGCGGTGAACTACCTCGGCGTCCAGAAGTCGGTGTGGCTGACCAAGGTCATCGTGGCGGTCACGCTGGTCGTGCTCACGCTCGCGGTGCTCGCCGCGCTGACCGGCGGCGCCGCGAGCGCGGGCAACCTGACCCCGTTCCCCGGCGGCGACCTGGGCGGGGTCCTGCAATCGGCCGGGTTGCTGTTCTTCGCCTTCGCCGGGTACGCCCGCGTCGCCACCCTCGGCGAGGAGGTCCGCGACCCCAGCAGGACGATCCCCCGGGCCATCCCGGTCGCCCTGGGGATCACCCTGGTCGTCTACGCCCTCGTCGCGGTCGCCGCGCTCGCCGCCCTCGGCCCCGACCGGCTGGCCGCCGCGACCGACCCGCTCGCCGCCGCGGCCGCCGCGGGCTCGTGGGACTGGCTGGTCCCGGTCGTGCGGGTCGGCGCGGTGGTGGCCGCGCTGGGCTCCCTGCTCGCGCTCGTCCTCGGCGTCTCCCGCACGACGCTGGCCATGGCCCGCGACGGCCACCTCCCGCGCGCCCTGAGCGCGGTCCACCCGCGGTTCCACGTGCCGCACCGCGCCGAGGTCGCCGTGGGGGTCGCGGTCGCGGTCCTGGTCAGCGTCGTCGACCTGCGCGGCGCCATCGGCTTCTCCTCGTTCGCCGTCCTCGTCTACTACGCCATCGCCAACGCCGCCGCCTGGACCCTGACCCGAGCCGAACGGCGCCCGCCGCGGGTCGTGCCCGCCGTCGGCCTGCTCGGCTGCCTCGTGCTGGCCGCCGCCCTGCCCACGGCCTCCGTCCTGGCGGGCGCCGCCGTCCTCGCGCTCGGCGCCGCCGTGTGGGCGGTTCGGACCAGGCCGTGGTCGCCTCGGACATAGTGGGGCTCGTGGACGACATCGAGTACGCCCGCGCCGCGGGCGAGCAGATCCTTGCCCGCTTCGGCGACCGCGGCCCCCGCTGGCGGGTGGTCGACGTGGAGCGCGCACCGCGGCAGGACAGCCTCTGGGTCAAGGTCGGTGGGGATCAACCCCACATCGGGTGCTTCCCCACGACGGGCACGCGCGCGGAAGCGGTCGCCCTGCTGGCGAACCAGTTGCAGGACCGCGCCGTCGAGGAGGCGTTCGGCGAGGCGCTGCCGCACTGCCCCGGCCACCGGCACCCGTTGACCGCGCGGGTGGTCGGCGGCAACCCGCTGTGGGTGTGCCCGAAGGACGTCGACCACCACCGCGAGCCGGTCGTGGAGTCCGACTTCGCCGCGGCGCTGCCCGCGCTGTTCGCCCCGCAGCGCTGGGACTGGGGCGGCATCGACGCCACGTTCACCACCGTGCCGCCCGCCCCGGGGTCGGTGACCAACGTGCACGGCGTGTGCCACGTCGACGACGAGGTCGTGGTCTGCCGCGACGACCGGGACCGGTGGTTCCTGCCGGGCGGCACGCTGGAGCCCGACGAGACGTGGCAGGAGTGCGCGGAGCGGGAGCTGCTGGAGGAGGCGGGGGCGCGGGTCACCGGGCACATGCGCTTGCTCGGCGTGCACAACGGGGTCACCGACCGCCCCGCGCCGTACCGCCCGCACCTGCCGCACCCGGAACTGACCTGGCTGTGGGTGGCCGTGCCGGTGGTCGTGGACAGCCTGCCCACGAACCCGCCGGACGGCGAGCAGGTCACTGAGGTCCGCGTGGTCGCGCCGGACGAGGCGATCTCGCTGCTCTCGCTGCGCAACGACTGGCTCCCCGACGTCGTCCGGCTCGCCGAGCTGCTGTGAGGTGGGGTCAGTTGACGAAGCGGCGCACGGTCTCCGGGTGGATGACCAGGCGGACCTGGTCCTCGGCCAGCATCTCGGCCAACGCGGCGGCGCGGGCCGGGTCGTCGAGGTCCCAGTAGCGGGCGGCCAGGCGGGCGCACAGGTCGTGCGCCCCGTCTGGCTCCACCGTCGTGCGGCCCGCGATCGAGACCCAGCGCTCGCGTTCGCCCACCGGGGCGGCGACGACGATCGAGGCGCGGGGATCGCGGCGCAGGCGGCGCACCTTGAGCGTCCCCGGGCCCGTGAAGAGCTGGATCACACCCTCGGCGGTCGCCTCGAACCACACCGGCCGGGGCTGCGGCGGGACCGGTCCCCCGGCCACGGACAGGAACCCGTGCAGGGGGCGCCGGAGGAACTCGAGGTCCTCGGTGGTCAGCGAATCGGTGCCGGTGCTCATCACGACCCACCGTAGTCCTCGACGGTCCGCGGCGCCCGTCCCAGTGGTCGTAGGCTGTCCGCACGCGAGGGACGGGAGACCAGGTGGCGGAGACGACGGTGGCCGAGGTGATGGCCGAACTGGCCGCGCTCGAGGACCCGAGGACCCGCGAGGTCAACCAGCGGCACGGCGACGACCACGGCGTGCACCTCGGCGAACTCCGCGCGCTGGCCAAGCGGCTCAAGACCCAGCCGGAACTCTCGCGCGAACTCTGGGCGACCACTAACACCGCGGCACGCCTCCTGGCGATCCTGGTCTGCCGCCCCAAAGCGATCGACCGCGACGAACTGGACGCGATGCTGCGCGCGGCGGGCACTCCCAAGGTGCACGACTGGCTCGTCAACTACGTGGTGAAGAAGAGCGCGCACGCCGAAGACCTGCGCCGGACCTGGTTCACCGACCCGGACCCGGTGGTGGCGAGCGCCGCCTGGGCGCTGACCACCGACCGGGTGGCCAAGAAGCCCGAGGGCCTGGACCTCGCGGCGCTGCTGGACACCATCGAGGCGGAGATGAAGACCGCCCCGGACCGCCTCCAGTGGGCGATGAACCACTGCCTGGCCCAGATCGGCATCGAACACCCGGACCACCGCCCCCGGGCGCTCGACATCGGCGAGCGCCTGCAAGTCCTCAAGGACTACCCGACTCCCCCGAACTGCACCTCCCCCTTCGCCCCCACCTGGATCACCGAGATGGTCCGCCGGGCGGGCTGACGAACCTGGAGCACCCCGGACATCGACCGGCGCAGGGCATCCGGGGCATTGGCTACCATCGCCGCGTGGTGCTCCGGGACGCGGTGTTGTGGGCTCTGCTGTCCGCGGGCTGCGCGCTCGCCTTCCTGCAGAGCTCCGCCCCCGCCGCCGTGCTGCTGCACCTGGTGGCGCCGATCGTCGTGCTGGCCGTCGCGATCCCCGCGAGCAGGCGGTGGCCGGGGGCGGCGGTGTTCGTGGTCAACGGCCTGTGCGCCCTCGGGCTGGCCGACCCCGACACCCCGGCGAACGGCGCGCTGCCCGCTCTGGCCGTGACCACCTACCTGCTGGGCAGGCGCACCGCCTCGGCGCGGTCGGCGCTGGTGCTGTTCGGCGCCTGCCTGGTCGTCGACCTGGGTGTGTGCGCCGTGCTCGGGGTCGACGCCGTGTGGTGGTTCTACGCGCTGTCCATGGTGCCGGTCGCACTGCTCCTGCCCTGGCTGGCGGGCCGTTTCCGCCGGGCGCAGGTGCGGTTGGTGCGCGGCGGGTGGGAGCGGGCGGCGATCCTCGAGCAGCGGCAGCGCTCGATCGCCGAGCAGGCCCGCCTGCGGGAGCGGACCCGCATCGCCGCCGACATGCACGACTCGCTCGGCCACCAGTTGAGCCTGATCGCCCTGCGCGCGGGCGCGCTGGAGACGTCCCCGGCACTCGACGAGCGGGACCAGGCCGACTTCACCGCGCTGCGCCTGGCGGCCGCCGACGCGGTCGACAACCTCCGGGAGACGATCGGCGCGCTGCGCGAGGTGTCGGCCGCGCCGACCTCGGAGACCGTCGAGGAGTTGGTGCGCCGGACCGCGGCGTCGGGCGTGGCGGTCGAGTTGGCGCGCACGGGGGCGGTGCCGGACCTGTCCCCGCTGGTCGACCGGGCGGTGTACCGGGTGGTGCAGGAGTCGCTGACCAACGCGACCAAGCACGCACCCGGCAGCGCGGTTCAGATCCGCGTCACCCACAGCGAGGGGTGGACCGAAGTCCGGGTGCGGAACTCACCCCCGCCCGCCGGTCCGCTTCCTGGTCCCGTGCCGGGCAACCGGGGCCTGATCGGGCTGCGGGAGCGGGTCGAGGTGGTGGGCGGGACGCTGCGCACCGGGCCGCACGGGGGCGGGTTCGAGGTGCTGGCCTCGGTGCCGGACCGCCCGGGGGTCGCGGACCAGTCCGAGGTCGCCGTCGAGTCGGAGTCCACCCAGCAGATGGCGGCGGCGCGGCGCAGCGCCAGGCTCCGCCTGGTCGCCGCGTTCGCGGCACCCGCCGCGGTGGTGCTGTTGGCGGTCCCCTCCGCTGTCTTCCTCTACTTCCACCTGTCCACCTCCGTGTTGAACCCCGCCGACTACGAGGGGCTGGGAGTGGGCCAGCCCCGCGCGGAGTTCGCGGGTGTGTTGCCCGCGCGGGAGTTCCGCTTCGTGTCCGACGAGGTGCGTGCGACGCCGAAGCCCACCGGGGCCACCTGCGAGCACTACCGCTCGAACAGCAACCTCCTGGCCAAGGTCGACGTGTTCCGCTTGTGCTACTCGGGGGGAAGGCTGGTCGCCAAGGACGCGCTCGTGGACCAGCGCTGAGCAGCTCACGCGTCGCGCTCGCGCAGGACGGCCAAACCGGCGAAGTGCGTGATCCCGGCCCACGCCACCACGATCAGGAACGCGACGAGCGGTGGGTGGGGCTCGGCGTCGCCCAGCATGAACCCGGAGCCCGCGGTCTGCGGCAGGAACTCGTTGATCCGCGACAACACCTCGCCGCCGAGACCGACCAGCATGATGGGCGAGGCGGTGAGCGAGAAGAACAGCACGGCCAGCACACCCGCCGCCGCGCGGAGGGCGAAGGAAACACCGATCGCGATGACCGAGACCAGCGCGAGATAAGCACCCATGGCCAGCACCTGGTAGACCGCCTCGGCGACGGCGAAAGTGGCGTGCCCGTCGAACACGACCCAGGCCACGGCCATGCCCACCACCCCGAGCGCGAAGCCGAGGACGAGTGCGACCACCGCCGCGACCACGGCCTTGGCCAGGTGCGCCCGGTGGCGCAGCGGCACCCACTGCAACGTGGTGCGCGCGCTGCCGGTCGTGTACTCGCTGGTCACCGAGGTCATGGCGAGAACGGCCAACGGGTACTGGACGAGCACCAGCGCCGCGACCGGGGCGTTGCCGACCGGTTGGAGCGGGTGGTCGTTGATCCGGGCGATGGAGCCGTAGTAGAAGGTGAACACCGCCATGAACGCGAAGGCGGCGATGACGCAGACGTAGGTTGTGCGGACCGTCCAGAGCTTGGTCCACTCCGCGGCGATCGCGCCGCGCAGGCCGCCGCCGTGGTGTTCCCGCGTTCCCCGGTCCCGGGTCATGCCCCCACCTCCTTGGTCCCGTACTCCACGCTGTCAGCGGTCAGTTCCAGGTAGGCCTCCTCGAGCGAGGCGCCTGCGGCGTGCAGCCCGTGCAGGCGCACGCCCAGCTCGTGGGCGAGGTCGCCGACCTCGGCGACCGTCGCCCCCCGGACGTGGATCGCCCCGTCACCGGCGGGAGCGACCTCGACGCCGGGCCGGGCGCGTAGCCGATCGGTGAGCAGCCGCAGGTCGTCCGGGCGCGGCAGGTGCGCCCGCACCGCCGCCCGCGAGCTCTCCGCCAGCATGTCGGCCATCGGCTTGTCCGCCAGCAGCCTGCCGCGGCCGATGACCACCAGTCGATCGGCGGTCAACTGCATCTCGCTCATCAGGTGGCTGGAGAGCAACACCGTGCGGCCCTCGGCGGCCAGCGAGCGGACCAGCCCGCGCACCCAGCGCACGCCGTCGAGGTCGAGGCCGTTGATCGGCTCGTCGAAGATCAGCACCCGGGGGTCGCCGAGCAGGGCGCCCGCGATGCCCAGGCGCTGGAACATGCCGAGGGAGAAACCACCGGCGCGTTTGCGCGCCACCGAGGCCAGGCCCACCGCCGCCAGCACCTCGTCGACCCGCCGGGTCGGGACGCCGTTGCTGCGGGCCATGGCCAGCAGGTGGTTGCGGGCGGTGCGGGCCGGGTGCAGCGCCTTGGCGTCGAGGAGCGCGCCGACCTCGCGGACCGGGTGGCGCAGCGACGCGTACGGCTTGCCGTCGATGTGGGCGGTTCCGGCGCTCGGGTGGTCGAGGCCGAGGATCATCCGCATCGTGGTCGACTTGCCCGCCCCGTTCGGGCCGAGGAAACCGGTCACCCGCCCGCTCTCGACGTCGAGTGTCAGGCCGTCCACAGCGGTGGTGTCGCCATATCGTTTCGTCAGTCCCCGCAGGGTGATCACGTGTTTCCTCCAGGTGTCTCGATCCCGGTGAGGACAGTAGGAACCACCGCGCCCGCGCACAGTGGTCGTCCGTCATCGACGACCCCCGTCCTTCGTCAGGGGTGTCGCGTGGCGCCGCGTTCGCCAGTGCGCCTGGCTACACTCCAGCGGTGATCAGGGTCCTGCTGGCAGACGACGAGGCGGTGATCCGGGCGGGCGTGCGCGCGATCCTGGCCAGGGACCCGGGGATCGAGGTCGTCGCCGAGGCCGCGAACGGCCACGAGGCCATCGACGCGGTCCACCGCCACCGCCCGGACGTGGCCCTGCTCGACATCCAGATGCCCGGGCTGGACGGCCTCGCCGCCGCGGCCCGCATCCACCGCGACGCCCCCGGCACCGCCGTGGTCGTGCTGACCACCTTCGGCGAGGACGAGTTCATCGCCCGGGCCCTGCACGAGGGCGCCGACGGCTTCCTCCTCAAATCCGGAGACCCCCGCGACCTCACGGCGGGGATCCACGCCGTGGCCAACGGCGGCGCCTACCTCTCCTCCCAGGTGGCCGCCCGGGTGATCGCCGGTCTCCGCTCGGGCGCCATGACGGGCGCCCCCGCCGCCGACAACCCCGTGCGCAACCTGACCCCCCGCGAACGCGACGTCCTGGCCCTGCTGGGCACGGGCCTGTCCAACGCGGAGATCGGCGCCCGCCTGCACCTGGTGGAGGGCACGGTGAAAGCTCACGTGAGCGCCATCCTGAGCACGCTCGGGGTCCGCAACCGCGTCCAAGCCGCGATCGCCGCCCACAAGGCGGGCCTGGTGAGCCGCACCCGCTGACCGTCCTCGGCGCGCGTGACCGCCCAAGAGCAGACCTGTCGGCCATGCTTGCCGAATAAGGTGGCCGCGTGGACCAGGACAAGCAGCTCAGGCACGCCTCGTCGTTCGGCGCGGCGGCGACCGCGTACGCCAGGCACCGCCCGGACTACGCCCAGGCGGCGGTGCGCTGGGCCCTCGAGCCCGCGGCGGGCGCGCGGGTGCTCGACCTCGGCGCAGGCACCGGGAAACTCTCCGCCACGCTGCTCGCGGTGGACGCCGACGTCACCGCGGTCGAGCCGGACCCGGCGATGCTGGCGGAGCTGCGCAGCGCGCTGCCGGGTGTCCGCGCGCTGCCGGGCAGCGCCGAGGCGATACCGCTGCCGGACGCGTCCGTCGACGCCGTGCTGGCGGGCAACGCCATGCACTGGTTCGACATGGCCGTCGCGGGACCCGAGATCGCCAGGGTCCTGGCGCCCGGCGGCGTCCTGGCCGGCCTGTGGAACGTCGTGGACGACCAGGTCGACTGGGTCGCCGGGCTGGCGCGGGTCAGCGGGAGCGCGGCCATCGGTCCGCGTGACACGCCCACCGGCTGGCGCGCCGAGACGGCCGGGGCGCACCTGCCCAAGACCGGCGCCGCGGCGGCCCGGTTCGGCTCCCCGGAGCAGGCCGGGTTCCCGCACGGGCAGCGCCGCACCGCCGATTCCCTCGTCGCGACGCTGGCGACACGGGCGGGGATGCTGGTCATGCCGGAGCAGGAGCGAGGAGCCGCGCTCAGCCGGGTCCGCGCCTACCTCGCGGACAGGCCGGAGACCTCGGACGGTGAGTTCACCCTCCCGATGCTGACCTGCGTGCTGCGCGTCCGGCGGCTGTGACCGGTCCGCAGTGTGAGTGCCGCGAGGTCACCTCTCACTCGTCCTGACGACTGGGCAGCACTCCCTTGTGCACTGTCCGAAGTCGAGCACCGTGATCAAACCAAGCGCGTCACTCCGTGGAGTGGTTGTTTATTGGTGCGGCGGGGTGCCGGGGTATGCCCATGGGGCAAGGGAAGTGGGAATGGCGGGTCGCACCGGGCAGGTGTTCGGTCTCCACGTCCTGACCCGCACAGTCATCACAACAGGAGGTGCTCGGAATGACTCTTCCGGCGCGAGCTGAGGACATCGTCGGACTGACCGCGCACGACAGGTCCGGCGCCAAGGTCGGCAAGATCGGTCAGGTCTACTACGACGACCAGACGGAGCAGCCCACCTGGGCCACCGTCAACACCGGCCTCTTCGGGATGAACGAGAGCTTCGTCCCGCTGCAGAACGCCCACTCCGACGGCGACACCCTGGTCGTCGCCCACGACAAGGCGGTCATCAAGGACGCGCCGAACGTCGGGCACGACCAGCACCTCTCCGAGACCGAGGAGATGGAGCTCTTCCGCTACTACGGCCTGGACTCCAACCGGGGGCAGACCCAGCGCGGCGTCGCCACCGACCGCCGGTCCGAGCCGGGACGCGCGGACCGCGGCAACGGCACCGCCAGCATGACCCGCTCGGAGGAGCGGCTCAACGTCGGCACCCGCACCGAGGAGACGGGCAAGGTCCGGCTGCGCAAGCACGTCGTCACCGACGAGCAGCAGGTCGCCGTGCCGGTCCGCCGCGAGGAGGTGCGGGTCGAGCGGACGCCCCTCACCGGCGATGAGCGCGCGACGGCGGGCAAGCACACGGACTTCACCGACGCCGAGCAGGAGGTGACCCTGCACGAGGAGCGCCCCGTCGTGCGCAAGGAGACCGTGCCGGTGGAGAAGGTGCAGGTCGGCACCGAGACGGTCACCGAGAACAAGACCGTCCGCGACAAGGTCCGCAAGGAGCAGGTCGAGGTCGACGGCGAGCACCGCAAGCGCTGAGCGGACCGGCGCGCTGACGCGGGTGCCCCCGGCCCACTTGGGCTGGGGGCACCCGCGTGTCCAGCCCAGCTCATCACACGGCCTGGCTGTGGCGCCCTGGGTGGTCGGTGGCGACCGGTCAGGAGGCGAGGACCTGCGGGGACAACACCTTCAGCATCGAGTTGGCCCACGTGAGCTGGCGCAGCGTCTGCGGGTGGCAGCGCTGGGCCAGGGCGAGCAGGTCGCCATCGCCCGCGACCTGCGCGCCCTGGGCGAGCAGCTCCCAGTCCAGCGAGACACCGGCGGCCTTGCGGTGCAGTCTGCGCAGGTCGGCCAGCAGCAGTATCCCAGGTGTGGACCTGTGCACGGCGAGCCTGCTGAGCGAGCGGCGCGCCGGGGCCAGCCGACTCGTGCCGATGTCGGCGCGCAGTCGCAGCCCGAACGACGTCCCGGCCGCCGCCAGCTCGTGGAGGTGTCCGTGCGACCACCGGAGCAGGTCGTTGGCGACGTGGTGCACCTCGTGCTCCACCTGGTGGCGGTCGGCGACCGCCACCAGGTCGCGGGCGAGGGCGGACTCTGAGCGGTGCAGTTCGCGGATGGCCAGGCCCAGCTTCATCGCGCGGCTCCCGGGTCGAGGTCTTCCAGCACGGCCGCGCCCGGGCCGCCGGCGGTGGGGGGCACGTTCGGGTCCGTCGGCGCCGACGCGGTGGTGGTCGGGGCCGCCGAGGGCCCGGTGCCCGCCTCGAGCCTGCGGAGGGCGGCCGCGGCGGTCTTGAACAGGGGTTGCTTGGACACGGGGTCCCAGTCGGTGCGGGTCAGCTCGTTGGCCGCCCGGTCGCGCGCGCGTTCGGGGTCGGCGTCCCAGTACCCGTAGTGGAAGGGCAGGAACAGCACGCCCGGCCGGATGTCGCAGACCCGGACGTGGGCGCGCACCGCCGCCCGGGGCGTTCTGACCTCCACCAGGTCGCCCTCGGCGATGCCGTTGGCCTCGGCGTCCGCGGTCGAGACCTCCAGCCAGACCTCGCGCGCCGCGGCTCGCAGGTGCTTGCTGCGACCGGTCTTCGTGCGGGTGTGGAAGTGGTAGAGGGTGCGCCCGGTGATGAGCGCGAAGGGGAACTCCTCGTCGGGGGCCTCGTGCGGTGGGACGAACTCGGCCGCCTTGATCATCGCCTTGCCCTCGGGGTTCATCGCCCGGTAGGCCGAGGGTTCCACCGGGGCGCCGGTGACCAGGTCGCGGCCGTAGCTCTCGCAGTCGTCCGGGTGGGCGTGGAAGGCGCCGTCGGCGTAGAGGCGTTCGGTGCCGTCCGGGGACGCCTCGGTGCACGGCCACTGCACGCCGCCCCGCTCGGCCAGCAGGGCGTAGGACAGCCCGGTCTGGTCGCAGGGCCTGCCCGCGCTGGCCCGCTGCCACGCCTGGAACGCCGACTCCGGGTCGTGCCAGGGCGGGAACGGGGCGCCGTCGCGGTCGCGGAAGTCCATCCGCCGGGCGTAGTCCAGGAGGATGTCGAGATCGGGGCGGGCCTGGCCGGGTGGGTCCACGGCCTTGCCGGAGTAGTGGACCGTGCGGTCGGTGTTGGTGAACGTGCCCGTCTTCTCGCCCCAGGCGGCGGCGGGCAGCACCACGTCGGCCAGCTCCGCGGTCTCGGTGCGGTAGATGTCCTGCACGACGAGGAACAACCGCTCCTGGGACAGGATGGACCGGACGCGGCGCAGCTCGGGCAGCGACACCGCGGGGTTGGTCGCGCTGACCCACAGCATCCGCATGGTGCCGTTCTCGGCGTAGCGCAGCATCTGCATCAGGTGCGTCGGCGGCGAGAAGTGGGGGATGCCGTCGATGTTCCACAGCCGGGTCAGCTCGGTGACGTGGGCGTCGTTGGCCCAGTTGCGAAACCCCGTCAGGTCGCCGTCCGCGCCGCACTCGCGGGTGTTCTGGGCGGTGGGCTGCCCGTTCATCTGCAGGACCCCGGCGCCGGGCTTGCCGATCATCCCGCGCACCAGGTGCAGGTTGTTCACCTGCACGGCGGCGGCGGTGGCCTGGTTCGACTGGTAGAAGCCCTGCAGGACGGTGGACATCAGGCGCCGCGCGCGGCCGACGAGTGCCGCGGCGTCGCGGATGTCCCCGGCGGCGACTCCGCAGACCTGCGCGGCCCGCTCGGGTGTCCACTGGCGGACCTGCTCGACCAGCCCGTCGAACCCGACCGTGCACCGGTCGATGTAGTCGTGGTCGAGGTGGTCGTTCGCGATCACCTCGTGCAGGATCGCGTTCATCAGCGCCACGTTGGTGCCCGGCAGCGGTGCCAGGTGGACTGTCGCGGCGCGGGCCACCGGCGTGTTCCGGGGGTCGACGCACAGCAGCCGCGGCGGGTTCGGGCCCGCGAGCCGGTCGAGCACCCGGCTCCAGAGCACGGCCTGCGTCTCGGCGGCGTTGTGCCCGAACAGGGCGATCACGTCGGCGTGGTCGACGTCGGCGTAGGAGCCGGGCTGGCCGTCGCAGCCGAAGGACTCCTTGAGCGCGGCCGCCGCCGTGGCCGTGCACAGCCGGGTGTTGCCGTCGAGGTGGCTGGTGCCGATCGCGCCGTGCGCGATCGCGGCCAGGGTGTAGTACTCCTCGGCGAACAGTTGTCCGCTGGTGTAGAAGCCGACCGCGCTGGGCCCCTGCTCGTCCAGCAGTTCCTTGCTGCGGTCCACGACCAGGGACATCGCCTCCTCCCAGCTCGCGGGCGCCAGTTCGCCGTCGCGGCGGACCAGCGGGGTCGTCAGCCGGTCGCGGGAGGAGGTGGCGTCCCAGCCGAACAGGTCCTTCGGGTCCAGCCTGCCGTGGTTGACCCGGTCGTCGGCCCGGCCCCGGACGCCGACCACCCGCCCGTCCTTGACCGCGAGGTCCATGCCGTCCCCGTTGGAGTGCAGCACCGAGGCCGTGGGCACCCACCGGTCCACGTCGTCGGCGGTGACGCCGTCCACGAACCGGGAGTCCACCCGCACCGGCCACACCTCACCCGGCCCGTACGGCGCCCTCGTCCCCCACGGCTCGGCGATCCCATCGCGGCTCGGCATCGGACTCCTCCCGTGTCCGGCACGCCATACCCAGCCGCCCACGGGACAAACCAGCCGAGCGGGCAATCAGCCCGAGTGCCACACCTGGGCACGCGCCACCCGGGTCTGGTGCGGGTCGCCGCAAAGGTTTGCTACACGCTCTGCCCTGCGGTTGCCGCTCCGGCCGCTTTCCTGTGCCGCGACAACGCCACGCGCACGCGCCACAGGGCGATCAGGATGCCCGCCAGCAGGAGCGCGGCGCCCAGCGCACTCCACGGCACGGCCCACACCGTGGTCTCCCCCTGCGCCGCGTCCACCGACCCCGTCAGCGGTTGGTCACCCGACGCGACGGGCTCGGCCCCGGCCTGGACCGTGAGCGGGCCCAGGGGCCACACGCCAGTGAGGGTGCGGGTGAGCGTGACGGCGTTGCCCGGGAGCAGTTCGGGGAGAGCGTCGCCGGTCCAGGAGACCTCGCCGAGGCCGAAGGGGCCGCGCACGCGGGCCGAGGGGCGCACGGCGACGCGGATGTTGCCGGTGTTGACGACCGTCCAGGTGAGATCGACCTCGCCGGCCCCCGCCGGGTTGGCGGTGCCCCGGTAGGACGCCGAGGGCGGGTCGACGCGCAGGCTCGGGGTCACCACACCCGCGACGCGGGCGTAGAGGCGGGCGCCCACCCGCCGTTCGACCCGCACCTGGTCGCCGGTGGTGAGGGCGGCGACCACCCCGCCGACGTGGTCGCCGGGCTCGGCGTCGGGCGGGACGGTGAGCGCGAAGGGGATGACGACCGTGGAGCGCGGCGCGACGACGACCTCGGGCAGGCCGACCGCGACCCAGGCGCCGAGGGACGGGGACCGCTCGTCGCGGGCCAGCAGGTCGAAGCCGCCGGTCTCGGAGTTGACCGCGTCCGCGGCGTAGAGGTCGACCGTCAGCTCACCTTCGCCGAGGTTGCGCACGGCCACGTGGTCGTCGTAGCGCATCCCGGGTTCGACGACGTAGTCGAACCGGGCGCGCCCGTCCGGCCCGTCGGCGCCCGAGGGGGCGAGCGACCAGGTCAGCCGGTCGGGCTCGGGGGCCGGTTGCGCGGCGGCGGGGGTGGCGGGAAGGAGTGCGAGGACGGCGGTCACCGCGCACGCGGCCGACAGGGTTCTCAAGGGGTGCTCCAGCTCGGGGACGGGTGCGGGCCCGCCACGACGGCGGGCCCGCACACCTGGGTGCCCTGGATCAGATGGCGGTGAGGATGACCATTGCCCGGTAGGCGCCCGGGGCGGTGTCCAGCGGGGCCTCCAGCACCAGGTCCGCGCCGAGCTGGGCGGCGCCGCGACCGGCGCCCGCGGGCGCCGTGCCGAGCTGCGACCAGGCCGACAGGCCGTTGCCGCCGGTGAGGCCGGGGGCCACCCGCGGACCCGGCGTGACCGCCTGGTTCGCCGAGGCGGACAGCACCGAGGGCATCCAGCCCAGGTGCTTGCCGCCGATCTGCTGGCCGTCGACGGTGGTGAACGCGCGCACCCGGCCGGAGGCCGTCCAGCCCGGGTTCTCCGAGCGGGTGTCGGTCACCGTGATCGGCTTGAGCGCGCCCGCCGCGGTGTAGCGGTCAGCGGCGGCGTTGAGCCGCAACGCGCCCAGGTCGACCTCGCGGTTCTCCGGGGCGACGCTGACCGCGAGCACACCCTCCTGCGCGGACAGGGACGTGCTGATGGTCGGGCCGTTGACCGGGTCGTTGCCGTGGTCGTCGACGGCGATGACGGCCGGGGCGGACTCGGCGATGACGCCGTGGTCGTGGTCGTACAGGACGGCCTTGACCTCCCGGCCGTTGTCCGCGGTGCGCACCACGAACCCGTACTTGGCGCTCAGCGCGCCGGGGACGACCGCCCACTCCGACTGCCCCGCGGCGCGGGTGAACCAGTGGTAGTGGTCCTCACCGGTCTCCGGGGTCTGCACCGCGGTCAGCGCCGCGACGCCGCCCGCGTGGTAGTGGCCCGACAGGCCGCTGATCGACAGCTCGGTCGCGGGCGTGCCCGGGTCGGACGGCAGCTCCTCGCCGACGAGGAACGAGTAGGACACGGGCGGGATGGCCACCGGGGCCGCCCCGGGCGGGGTCGCGGTGGCGCTGACCGTCACCGTGTACTCGCCCTGCTCGGTGAAGCCCCAGTTCGCGTGCTCGTGGTCGGCCGCGCTGGTGAACGACTTGGGCGCGCCGTCGGCGGAGGCGAGGAAGACGGCCGGGCCCTCCTCCCCGTTCTGCCAGAGCGCGAACGCGCCCGGCCCCTGCACCGAGTCGAGGTTGTAGGTCACCGAGGTGCCCGCGGCCACGGTGGAGCTGTGGCCGAAGCCCGCGAAGACCTGGCCCGGCTGGGAGTTCTGCGGCAGCAGGTAGTAGGTCTCGCCCTGCGCCTTCCAGCCCGGCAGGGTCGCGATGGTCGCGCTGACGGTGCGGGCGGCCACCGACGGCTTGGCCTGCACCACCAGGTCGGCGGGGGCGATGGTGCCGCTCTCGGTGTGCGCGGTGAGCACGTGGGCGGAGTCCCGCACGTCGACGTAGAACAGGTCGAGGTGGCCCTCGGAGACGACCTGCCGGTCCGCCGCCTGCGCGGTGGCGACGCCTGCCAGCGGCCCGAGGGCCAGGCCGAGGGCGGTCAGGGTGGCCAGGGCGGCCTTGGATCTCATCTTGGTCGCGGTCACAGCGGTGTTGCCTTTCCTTGGGGGTCTTGACGCCGGTCAGCGTCGACGGCGGGCGGCCGACAGGGCGGCCAGGTTGGTGAGCAGGAAGCCGAGCGGGACCAGCAGGACGGCGACGACCACGAGTCCCGCGACGGCCGGGCCGTCCAACCCGGTCGCGGCCAGTCCCCCCGCGGGCAGGGCGCACTCGCCGCCGTCGGCGGTGCGGCCGACCTGCTCGGTGATCTCTTGGCCCTGGCGGGCGGCGAGCGGGTCCCCGGGTCCGACGTGGAAGGCGAGCGTGCTCGTCGAGCTGGTCTGGCGGCCGTTGACGGAGCCGCCGAAGGAGAACGCCACCGCGTAGCTGCCGGGCTGGGTGAACGCCCACACGGCGTGCACGTGCACCCCGGACTGGCCCACGGGGACCGTGGTCGACCGGGGGAACCCCTCGGTGGTCCCGAAGTACCGCTCGCCCACGCCACCGAACGGGTCCTGGCCGTAGACCGCGAGCCGCCCCGGTCCCTCGACGCTCTCCAGGGTCATCGTGATGTCGCCGCTGACTCCCGACAGGACGGACGGGTGCTGCGTGTTCCACCCCAGCCAGGGGATGCCGGAGCGCTGCGTGAGCGGCACGGTCCACACCGGACCACCACCGAGGAAGTCGAGCCCGGAGCCCGCGGGCGGGGTCGCGCGGGCGGAGTCGTCGAGGTGGAAGACGTAGCCGCCGGGGTCGCGGTAGGCGGGAGCGCCCTGCCGGTCGTCCTTGACCCTGGCCGAGAGCGCGCCGCCCTCGACCACGGGGCCGTAGTCGAAGTGGCCGTCGGTGACGACCTCGACCTCGCCGGGCGCGACCGTCCGGGTGACCGCGGTGGGCACGCAGGTCGGCGCCGCGGCGGCTGGGGCGGTGGGGCCGGTGGGATTCGGTGCGGGCGGGGCCGACGGGGCCGGGGCCGGCGGGACCGGTGATGGCGTCGGCTGGGTGGTGGGCGGCTGGGTCGCGGTGATCGACAGGGTGACCGGTCGCGCGGAGGCCACCACCGCACCCTGCGGATCGCGCAGGTGGAAGCCCAGCGCGGCGCCGTGCAGCTCGCTGGTCGCGGCCAGGGAGAGGGTCGGGCCCTCGCCCCGGGCGGTGTCGGCGCCGCCCACGCGCGTCCACCAGGAGACGGTGTGATCGGGCCGGTCCGGGGTGACCAGGGCGGTCGCGGTGATGGGCTCGCCCGGCGCGTAGCCGTCGCGGACCCCGGTCACCACGACACCCGCCGGGGCGGCGGGGTTGGCGACCGCCGAGGACCGCGACGCCGCGACCAGGTCGCCGACCGCCGGGACGAAGCGCGCGGTGAAGGCCAGCGCCTCCGCGTCGACCGGGTGCGCCAGCGTCGCGGAACCGCCGTCCAGTGCCGCGTGGCCGACCACCTCGTCGCGCGCGGCGCTGTGCCGGGTGAACTCCACCCAGCCGCGCGGCGCTCCCCCGTCGAGGTGCTCCGGCCCGCCGCTGACGGTGCTGGTCAGCGCCCCGGTGTCACTGATGGACAGCGTTGTCGTCGTGGGCGCGGCGACGCGGGGGCCGACCGCGACCGTGTACCGGGTCGGCGGCGAGGCCAGGGGGGCGCCGGACGCGGAGGTGGCCGACGCCTGGAACTCCAGCTCGTAGACGCCGGGGGCGGTGAAGGCCCAGTTGGCGTGCGCGTGGGTCGGGACGGCGACGCGGGCCGTGCGCACGGCGGTGTCGTGGGAGCTGAACACGCGCTCCGGGCCGTCCGTCCCGGAGGTGTAGACCTCGACCCGGCCGGGCCCGCGGGCCGAGCGCAGCGTGAGGTCGAGGGCGTCCCCGGCGAGGGCCCCGCGCGGGACGGCCTCGGTGTTCCACCCCGCCCAGAGCACGCCCGGCTGCGACGTCTGCGGGACGACGTGGATCGGCGTCCCCCCTGGCACACCGAGGAACCCGTAGGCGGGGGACGAGGGCGCGGGTCGCCGGGCGGCGTCGGTGACGTTGACCGTCGTGGCCGCCGGGTCGAACCCGCCCGCGTCGGTCGTGCCCGCGACGACAAGCCCGCCGTCCGCCCACAGCACGCTGACCAGGTCGGTGTGTCCACTCGCGACGAGCTGTCGGGACGGGGGCACGGGAGCCGGTCCGCCCGCGGCCCAGGCGAGCGGGGCGGCCATGACCGCGGACAGCGCCGCCACCGCCGCCAGCGCGACCACATTCCGCAGGTCACGTGCGCGAATCCGCATCTTTCCCCCTTCTGGAACGTTTCGGACTCAACCTAAAACAAAGGATTATCATTTTCAATAACTGGGCAGAGCTCTCCCGAGTGGAGCCGGTCACCACACCGCCGGGACCCGGCGGCGGACCAGCCCGCGGGCGAGCAGCCCGTGCCTGGGCGCCAGCACCCACGCGGTGAGGAACACCGCGGTGAGGACGAGGACGATGGTGCCGCCGGTCGGGAAGTCCCACGACCACGAGACGTAGAGGCCCACCAGCGCGCACAGCCCGCCGACGACCGGGGCCAGCAGCATCATGACGCCGAGCCGGTCGGTCAGCAGCCGGGCGGTGGCCGCCGGGGTGACCAGCAGGGCCAGGACCAGGATGTTGCCGATGGTCTGCACGGAGATCACCACCGCGAGGGTCACCAGGACGTAGAGCACGACGTCGAGCCAGAACACCCGCAGGCCGGTCGCGCGGGCCATCTCGCGGTCGAGGGTGACCGCGACGAACTCCTTGTGCAGCAGGAAGACCAGGCCCAGGACCACGACACCGGTCACCGCGACGGTGAGCAGGTCCTCGTCGGGGATGCCGGTGATGGAGCCGAACAGGAACTGCTGCAGCGAGCCCGCGTAGCCCGGCGCCCGGGAGATGACCACGATGCCCAGGGCGAAGGCGGCCACGAAGAACACGCCGATGACCGAGTCCTCGCGCAGCCTGCGGTTCTGGGAGAACACCGCGACGAGCACGGCGGTCAGCACGCCCGCGACCGTGCCGCCGAGGATGAGGTTGCCCGAGACCGCGAAGGCGACGGCCAGGCCGGGGAACACCGCGTGGGCGACGGCGTCGCCGATGAACGCCATGCCGCGCAGGACCACGTAGCAGCCGACCACCCCGCACACGACCGAGGACATGACGGCGACCAGCAGGGCCTTGGGCAGGAACGCCAGGTCGGGGTTGAGCAGGTCGTGCAGGAACTCGACCGGGGACATCAGCCCGCCTTGAGGATCTTGAGCAGCGGGCTGCGCTCGCTGACGCCGAAGGTGTCCATCCACAGCCGCTCGTCGCGCAGCTCCGCGGGCGCGCCCGCGCCGACGACCGTCCGGTTGAGCAGGACCAGGCGGTCGCAGGTGTGCAGCGCGCCCGCGAGGTCGTGGGTCGTGGTCAGCACCGCGTGCCCCGCACCGGCCAGCTCCAGCAGCAGGTCCGACAGCAGCTCCTGGGTGGGCATGTCGAGGCCGGTGAACGGCTCGTCGAGCAGCAGCACCGACGGCCGCAGGGCCAGGGCGCGGGCGAGCAGGACGCGCTGGCGCTGGCCGCCGGACAGCTCGCCGACCGGGCGGGTCCGCAGCTCGCCCATCCGCACCCGGTCCAGCGCCCGCGCGACCGCGCGCCAGTCGTCCGCGCGCGGCCCGCGGAACAGGCCGAGGTGGCCCGTGCGGCCGGTCATCACCACGTCCTGGACCGAGATGGGGAAGTCCCAGGCGAACTCGTGGCGCTGCGGCACGTACCCCAGGCCGGCCCGGCCGCGCCGCAGCGGCTCGCCGTCGACGGAGAACTCTCCCCCGCTGGGCCGCAGCAGGCCCATGACGGCGCGCAGCAGCGTGGTCTTGCCCGCCCCGTTCGGCCCGACCAGCCCGACGAACTCCCCCTTGTCCACGACGAGGTCGACGTCGGTCAGCACCCGTCGTCCGCCGAGGTCCACGGTCAGCCCGGTGACCCGCAAGGCGCTCATCCCGCACCGCCTTGCCGCTTGGCCGCACGACCCCGGACGACGACGATGACCACCGCCACCGCCAAGGCCCCGGCGACACCGGCGATGACGAACAGGCCCGGCCCCGCGTCCTCGGCGACCGCCTCGGCCGGGCTCGACGGGGCCGTGCCCGGCACCGGCTCCTCGGCCACGGCGGCGAAGGCGGGTTCGGCGCCCGTGGCGTCGCCGACCGCGAACCGCAGGGTCGCGTGGTCGCTGACCGCGCTGCCGTCGACCAGGTCCGCGTGGACCTCGACCCGCACGAGGTACACGCCGGGGGCGGTGAAGACCCAGTTGGCGTGGGTGTGGGTGTTGGTGTCGACCCAGATGTCCTGCCGCCCGGGCTCGGTGGAGTCCCACAGCACGTCCGCGCCGGCGAAGTTGCCCGCCTGCAGGTAGACGAACAGCTCCCCCGGTCCGTCCACACCGGTCAGGGTCAGGGTGACGCCGCGGTCGACCTCGTCCATCACGCGCGGGTCCTGGGTGTTCCACCCGATCCACGCCACGTCCGGGTCCTGCACCTGGGGCAGGACGTGCACCGGGGTGCCGGGCGCGCCGATGAAGGCGTAGGCGGGGTCGTCCGGCACCGGCAGCACCGCCGCGTCCGACACCTGGAACACCGTCCGCTCCAGCGGGCGCCACACGGGCGGGGTCGCGGAGTCGTCGTGGACCAGCAGCTCCCACGCGCCGTCGACGCGGCGCGGGCCCAGGTCGACGTGCCCGCGCGAGAGCACGGCCCGGTCGGTGGCGACCGGCTGGTCGGGCGCGATCGTCTGGTCTTCGGCCTGCTGGGCCGACGCCGTCGCGGGCGCCAGCAGCACGGCCAGTGCCGCGCCCGCGAGCGCGAGGGTGCGTCTCATCGAGTTCTCTCTCTTCATCAGCGCAGGCACTCGCGCAGCGAGTCGGCGTTGAACCGCATCATCTGGACGTAGGAGGCGACGGCGCCGTCGAGGGTGTCGCCGTAGATCG
This sequence comes from Actinokineospora pegani, assembly GCF_009745975.1. Lineage (GTDB taxonomy): Bacteria > Actinomycetota > Actinomycetes > Mycobacteriales > Pseudonocardiaceae > Actinokineospora > Actinokineospora pegani. The sequence goes on from NZ_WHOL01000036.1 coordinate 60,876, forward strand.
GGCAGACCCGGACACCCTGCTCGCGGGCCACCTCGGTCAGCGTCGAGGAGCGGGCGGCCAGGTTGGGCTCGAGGAATACCGCGGGCACCCGCAGGTTGCGGATCGTCTCGGTGAGCTTGCGGCGGTCGGCCAGCGAGGGCTCGGCGGCGGGGTTGGGCGTGACGAACCCGGCCACCTCCAGGCCGTAGGCCTGCGCGAGGTAGCCGAACGCGTCGTGGGTCGTGACGAGGTGGCGGCGGGCGGCGGGGATCTCGGCCACCCGCTCGCGCACGTGCCGGTCGACGGCGTCGAGCTCGGCGAGGTAGGCCTCGGTGTTGCGCCGGTAGTCCCGGGCGCCCGCCGGGTCGGCCTCGATCAGCGTGTCCCGGATGACCTGCGCGTAGGACATCGCGTTGCGCACGTTCTGCCACAGGTGCGGGTCGATCTCACCGTGCACGTGCTTGCCCAGGACCGCCTGCGCGAGCTGGAAGACCCGCTCGCCGGGACGGCCGAGGAAGCCGAACCCCGGCCCGGCGGGGACCTCGGCCAGCGCCCTGTTCGGCACCACGATGACCGCCTCGTCGGCGGGCACGGCCCGCTGCGCCCGCTCGCCGCCGCCCTGCGGGTCGTGCAGCGCGTAGACCTCCGCCCGGTCCAGGTCCACGGTGAGGTCGGCGTGCCCGCGGTCGACCAGGACCGCCCCGTCCGGGGGCGGCACGCCGACCGCCACGGTGAAGGTCGACCGCCCGAGCGGGACCGGACGGGACCGCTGGTCCACGCGCAGGCTCGCGGACAGCGACAGCCGGTAGGTGCCGGGTTCGGTGAACGCCCAGGACATGTGCGTGTGCGCGTCCGCGGGCAGCGTCGCGGTGTCGTCGCCGTACCCGTCACCGGCGTCGAACCCGTCGCTGGAGTCGAAGTAGACCTCGGTGTCGCCGAAGGAGCCCGTGAGGTAGCCGAAGACGTCGCCGGGCCCGTCGGCGGCGGTCATGCTCAGCAGCACCTCCGAGGACCGGTCCGCGCCGTGCCCGCCGCCGTCGCCCCTGGCCCGCAGCCCCAGCCAGACCGTGTCCAGCGAGACGTCCTCGACGAGCGGGATGATCTCCGCGGCGTACTTGACCGCGGCCTCGGCCAGCGAGACGTTGACCGCTCCGGCGCGCAGGTTGGCGTCCAGCGTCTTGATGACGTTGTGCTGCTCCAGCAGCACGTAGTTGCTGAAGGCCACGTCCGCGTAGACGACGTCGCGCACGTCGCGCAGGCTCGGCTCGTAGGAGTGCGGGTCGCCGCCGTCGGGGACCAGGGACGTGGCGTTGACGCGGTCGCCCCCGACGTTGCGCACGAGGTCCCGGATCAGCCCCGTGGTCGCGACGACCTGGACCCGCCCGTCGCGATCGCTCAACGCCCGCGGCGCGGCGCACCCGCCCAGGACGGCCAGGACCAGCAGCGCCGCCGACAGGCGTCGAGCGCGAAGGCGGAGGGGGCGCACCACGAGTGCCAATCTGTCGGACGGAACCAGTCGACAATGATTATCATAACCGGCCGAAATGTCCAAGTGTGGCGGATTCGCCCGATTTCGCGATGCCGCCTCGCCCTGCGACCACGACAGAGCCCGCGCGGCGGTGAGATCACAGCGATACCGGCCACCCAGCCGGTTACCAGCGAGTAGCATGCGGTCACTGGGCCGCCCGCCGTGAAGGAGAGACGCCGTCATGACCGTCTGGTTGGTGGCAGTGTCCGTGGTCGCCCTGTGCGCCCTGGTCGCCGTGCTGGTGCTCTCGATCCTGCTGGGGCGGGCGAACCGCCGCTACGCCAGGCTGCTGGCCTCCACCCGGCTGCGCGACCCCCAGCCGCGCACGGGCCCCGGCCAGCGCGCCAACGGCCTGCTGGGGGCGACCCACCGCGCCGTCCAGATCGCCACCACCACCGCGGCCCGCCTGCGCCGCCACGGCGTCGGCGGCCTGCTGCTGAGCTCCCTCGACGACCTGTCCCGCTGGGTCGAGGAGAACCGCGGGGAACTGGCCCGGGTCACCGCCCCCGACGGCACCGTCACGTTCATGTTCACCGACATCATCGACTCCACGACCCTCAACGACGAACTCGGCGACAAGGCCTGGGTGCGCCTGCTGCAAGCCCACGACCAGGTGGTCCGCAGACAGGTCGCCGTCCGCAAGGGCCACGTCGTGAAGTCCCTCGGCGACGGCTTCATGATCGCCTTCAGCACCGCGGAACTGGCCATCTCCGCCGCCGTCGCCATCCAGCACATCCTGGCCGAGCGTCCGCACAAGGCCCTGCGCGCCACCCCCATCACCGTCCGCATCGGCATCCACCGGGGCCCCGCCATCACCCGCGACGGCGACTACTTCGGCCGCACCGTCGCCACCGCGGCCCGGGTCGCGGCCCAGGCGGGCAGCCAGGAGGTCCTGGTCAGCGCCGACACGCTCGAGGGCCTCCCGGACCCGGGCCGCTTCCGCCTCGCGCAGCCCCGCCGCGCCGAGCTGAAGGGGCTCAAGGGCGACCACGCGCTGCACCCCGTGGAGTGGACGGCCCACCAGCCCGTCTGATCGGGGACAGCGGTTCCCTCGAGCTCGACCACCTGGCCGGGGACCGCCAGCCGGACCACGCCGAGCACCGTGGTGCTCGGCGCCACCCGGGCGGCGCCCAACCGGCCCGCCAGCACGCCGTAGTGCCGCAGGAGCAGGTCGACGTCGGTCGTGTAGACGGTGCGGCGGACCAGGCTGGCGAGGGCCATCCCCGCCGCGCCGAGGACGGCCTCCAGGTCGTCGGTGCTCAGCGCCAGCCGGGCCGCCATGTCGCCGTCGTGCAGGGGCTCGCCGTCCCCGCTCATCGAGGTCTGCCCGGAGCAGCAGGTTCCCTCCCATGCGCGCCGATCGGCTGGTCTCGCTGGTGCTGCTGCGCAGGCACCGTCGGCTGTCCGCGGGCGCGCTGGCCCGCGAACTCGAGGTCTCCCCCCGGACCGTGCTGCGCGACATCGAGGCGCTCTCCGCCGCGGGTGTCCCGGTCTACGCCGAACGGGGCCGCAACGGCGGGTTCGCGTTGCTGCCCGGTTTCCGGACCGAGCTCACCGGCCTCAACCACGACGAGGCGATCGCCCTGCTGGTCGTCGAGTCGCGGCCCGGGCGCAGGCCTTCGGCCTCGGCCCGGCGCTCGCCTCCGGTATGCGCAAGGTGGTCGACGCGCTGCCCGAGGCCCACCGGGCCACCGCGGCGGGCGCGGCGGGCGCGGTCCAACGGCTGCTCATCGCGGAGACGGACCTCCTGACGCGCAGGACGGTCGCCGAGGAGGCGCCCGACGACGTGGTGAGCGAGGTCCGGCGCGCGGTGTCCGCCGGGCACAGGCTCCGCATCCGCTACGCGGCCGCCGACCAGCCCCCGAAGTGGCGCACGGTGGACCCGATCGGCCTGGTGACCGCGGGCGTCCAGACCTACCTGCTGGCCACCAGGTCCGGCGCCGACCGCACCTACCGGCTGTCGCGGGTGCGCGCCGCCGAGGCGCTCGACGAGCCCGCGCGGCGACCGGACCGGGTCGACCTGAACCAGGCCTGGCAGGAGCGCGGCACGAGGTTCCGCGCAGGCGGCGACCAGGTCACGGTGCTGGCCCGGGTCGACCCGGCGCGGCGCGAGGACCTGGTGGGCACCGCCCTGGCCGTCCGCGCCGAGGAGTCCGACCCGGACGGCTGGCTGCGGCTGGAGGTGACCTTCCAGGATCGAAGACACGCGGAATGGGCGTTGTGGCAAGTCGCGCCGAACGCGGAAGCCTTGGCCCCGCGGTGGTTGCGCACCGCACTGCGCGACCGCGCCACCGCGGTCACCACCAGCCACACCCCCTGACGCGTTCCCACGCTTCGGCGGTCAGGCCTGCCGGGAGGTGGTCGGCCCACGCGGGGACCGCCACTGCCCAGGCGAGCGATATCGTCTGCGGAAGGCTCGCTTTCGGAGCATTCTCCTGGCCGGCATGAACAAGCAGATGGCCGCTGACGTCATTTCGTCCACCAGCGGGGAAGACCGTGGACAGCCCGGGAAGCACGTGATTACCGTCCGGTGATCACAACGGTTCTTAGGAGGTGCCAGCACATGGCCGGTATGAAGAAGCCCGCTCTCTGGGGGGCCGCCGCGGCGGCCGCGGTCACCGCCGCCGTGGCGGTGACCCCGCTGGTGGGCAGCGCGTCGGCGGCGGAGGGGGCGGACTGCTCCTCGCTCCAGGTGGTCATCGCCCGGGGCACGACGGAGTTCGGCCAGTACGGGTTCATCGTCGGTGACAACATCGTCCCCGAGGTGCGCAAGACCATCCCGGACGCCACGGCCAAGGCCGTCGAGTACCCGGCCAGCTTCGACGCCAACTCCCCGCGCACCGGCTACAAGTCCATCGTGGACCACATCAACGCCCGCTCCGCGGAGTGCCCCGACGAGCGCTACAGCCTGGTCGGCTACTCCCAGGGCGCGCAGATCGTCAACGCCGCGCTCGGCGTCGACGTCACCGGCACCATCAACGGGTTCAAGCCCGAGGTCCAGATCCCGGCCGCGCTGTACCCGCGGATCGCCTCGGTCGTGCTCTACGGCAACCCGCTCAAGACCGTGGACCGCCAGATCCCCGAGCCGCTGCGCCCGCGCCTGCAGGACTTCTGCGCCGAGGGCGACCCGGTGTGCGAGAAGGGGGCGATCAACATCATCGCCCACCTCACCTACGGCCTCACCGGCGACGTCGCCAAGGGCGGGCAGTTCATCGCCGCGAACCCCTGACCCGGGTCAGCACCGGGCACGTTTCCCCTAGGTCGTGTTTCGAAAGCCGCTGTCCGCGATAGCCGCGCCGACTTCCGAAACACGACCTAGTTCGAGGAGGAGCACGATGAGGCGTTCGCGCCTGGTGGGCGGGCTGGCGGCGGTCGCGGCGCTGGCGGTCGGGGGCGCGGTGTCGGCCCCGGTGGCCGGGAGCGCCCCGGTGGCGGACGGGCAGCGGACCGAGACGCCGGTCGTCTCGTCGTCGCCGGTCAGCGAGGTCGTGGAATCCGTGGTCTCGGTGCGGGTGCCGCTGCCGGACTCGGTCGGGCCGCACCCCGAGGCGTGCGACCGGTTGTCCTACCTGCGGTGGCGCCACGCCGACGGGCCCGCCGACTCGGCGTCGGCCGACAGGGTGCTCGTCGCCCAGCCCGGGGTCATCGAGGGGGCGGGGGCGTTCGACAGCGTCGCGCGCAACACGGTCGTCGAGGCCGCGGAGCTGGGCAGGCACGTGGAGTTCTGGGCGCTGGACCGGCGGTCGAACTGCCTGGAGGACAACACCGGGCGCATGGCCGGGCTCGCCGCGCGCGACCACCAGGTGGCGATCGATTACTACTACCGGGGCGGGGCCGTCGACGGGAGGACGTTCGCGGGCTTCCAGACCAACGAGCAGGTCGGCTGGCTGGGCGAGGTCGGCATCGCCCAGACCGTCCGGGACCAGTACGACCTCATCCGCCACGAACTGCCCGACCCCGCCCAGCGGCGCGAGAAGCTGTTCTGCGGCGGGCACTCCCTGGGCGGGCTGATCACCGGCTACTTCGCCACCTGGGACTTCGACGGCGACGCCGCCACCACCGACGATGCCGGGCACAACCAGTGCGCCGGGTGGTTCGCGCTCGACTCGACGATCCGCACCGCCCTGCCCGCGGCCACCGCCGACCGGATGCTCCCGGCCGCCGAGGACCCGTCCGCGCCGATCCTGTCGCTGCCCGCGGTGATCAACCCGGAGACGATGAGCCTGCTCGGCCTCGCGGGCCTGGCCGCGCTCACCGACCCGCACGGCACATCCGACCTGATCAACTTCGCCACCGGCGTCCCGGCGGCGAAGGACTTCAACCTCAGCAACCAGACCGCCATGGCCGCCCTGCTGGACAACAATTCCCAACCCCTGGCCTTCCTGCAGGCCAGCGTCGGCTTCTTCGACGGCGGCAAGATCGCCGACAAGGAGTTCCCCCTCGCACACGAACTCGGCGACCTGCCCCTGCTGGGCGAGCTGAGGAACCTCCTCGGCCTCGACCGCAAGGCCATCCCCACCGACGCGGGCTTCCCCCTGGGCACCGGCCCCACCTACACGTGGCGCAACTACGACCGCATCGACGCCCCCGACGACCCCCGCCACCGCGCCCGCGACGGCAGGCCCTTCACCAGCGCCGCCAAGGAGGTCACCGACGTCGGGCAACTGGCCCGCAGCCTCGCCGAGGCCCCGCTGGACTTCACCGAGTGGTACTTCCCGGCCAGGCTCTCCGAGGAAGCCCGCGACCCCACCGCCGAGATCGCCCGCCACACCCTGCACCCCGGCGGCATCACCGCGCGCCCCGTCATCACCCTCCTCGCGGGCGCGGGCTACGACCGCCCGCAGGAGCCGGACCAGCCCGCGCCGGTCCTCGCCCCCGGCTACCACCACCTCGACGTCCTGACCGCCGCCGCCGCGCAGAACGGCGGCCGCCAGGAGCCGGTGTCGGTGAACCTCGCCCGTTTCGTCACCATCGGCTAGCCCCGCGACCGCTCAGCCCACATGGGGAGAGGCCGAAGGCGATGAGGAACCCGCTCACGGTGATCAACCCGATCCACCTCCGCCACCGAGCGAGCACGACGTTGGCCCCGGCGCAACACGCCACTGCCGAAGGCCATCACCGAGGCCACGGACTTCCTCGGCACCTTCACCAGGAAGCCGAACAGCGCGTCCAACAGCAACGCCGACCCGGCCAACAGCCCCACCCGCCCGCTTCGACGACCTGCGACCCGCTCCACCTCCCGGCAACCGGGGACAGGCCCCGCGCGCCGCACCGCGTCGGCGCGACCGCCGGGTCCAACGCGGACTCTTCGTGGTCAGACCGCCATCGACCCGCCCAGACGGCCACTGTGGACCGCGCCACCCCGACGACGAGCGGCCGGCCGAGTACGCGTCAGCCGCACGGAGACGGGCGCGGGCGGGACTCGGCCGCGGTCGCGTCCGGGCCACCGTGGACGTCTGTCACACGACGGGGAGGTGCAGCGCGCACGGGGGTGGCGGTGCGGTGGGGTCGAGGGCGCGGCGGACGTAGCCGATGGCCCGGGGCGAGTAGCTCATGCTGAGGTGGTCGGACAGGTCCAGCACGCAGCCGTCCTGCAGGGTGATGTTGTCGACCCGGGCCCCGGGGCCCGCGCTGAGGAAGGTCGACTGGTACGGCGTGGTGACCTCGTCGAACTTGGTCGCGATGACGGTGTAGGACACCCCGGGCACGGTGTCGCCGCCCGCGTTGAGGTCGAGCAGGAACTCCGATCCGACGACCTGCTGCTCGGCGGCCTTGCCGATCACCGGCGGGGTGAACCCCAGCAGCCCCAGCATGTCGACCAGCGTCGCGATGCCGTTCAGGGACGTGCCGTGGTGGGTGGCGCCCAGCGTCACGAGGTTGCGCACGGCGGCGGCGCCACCAGACTTGAGGTACTGCCGGGGCATCAACCCGCCCTGCGAGTGCCCCACGATGTCCACCTGGGGCGCGCCGGTCGCGTGGCGGACCCGGTCGACGAAGGCGGCGAGCTCCACCGCCGAGTATCGGATGTCGCCGGTGCCGTTGATCGCGGGCGGCACGCCGAGCAGGCTGTCGACGGTCTCGCCGTAGTTGAGGGCGAAGACGCAGTACCCGTCGGCGGCCAGGGCAGGCGACATGCGGGCGAAGTTGTTGTACCGGTTCTCGTAGGTGCCGTGCACGAGGACGACCGGCCGGGGGCGCCGCTCGGTGGGGCGGCAGCCCCAGTCGTTGGCGCCGGGCGGCGTCGCGTCGGGCGCGAGCTGCGTGTAGACGAAGGCGACAGCGAAGCTGGGGGTCCCCGGGTCAGCGGACGCGGGGGCCGTGGCGGCCGTGGCGGCGAGGACCGCCGCGCTGGCGGCTATGGCGGCGCGTACCGCACGCATCGAAGGCATGTGAGCTGTTCTTCCTGGCCGGACTGAGAGGGTGCGGCGCATTGTCACAGACATTCTCGGCGCGCGCCCGCCTAGTCTTAAGAGGACAGTCCGAACACGACCGTCCCGGCGCCCGGCGGCACAACGGGCCCGCCTGCGCCGTGGCGGCGACGATGACGGGCGAGTGGCCCGCGCGCCGCACGGCGGTCCCGAGCCGGCGTTCGTCGGGCGGTCGGGATCACCGGGGCCAGCCGTGACGCCGCCAGCCCACACGTCACCTGATCGGTTAGTCATTCAGGTGCGCTGTTGTGGCGGCGTGGCTCAGGGGGTCGCGGTCCGGAACGATCACCGTGTGCTGGACAAGATTGCGATCGTGGGCGTGTCGTGTCGCTTCCCGGGTGGGGTCGACGACCTGGAGGGGCTGTGGTCGCTGCTGTCCGAGGGGCGGGAGGCGGTCGGGGCGCCGCCGCCGGACCGGTTCGACCTCGAGCGGTACCACGATCCGAACCAGGTGCGGCCGGGCAAGTCCTACACGTTCGCGGGCGGCTACCTGGACGACATCGCCGGGTTCGACGCGGACTTCTTCGGCATCAGCCCGCGTGAGGCGGTGTGCATCGATCCGCAGCAGCGGCTGCTGCTGGAACTGGCGGTCGAGGCGCTCGACGACGCCGGGATCGACCCGCGGTCGCTGTCGGGCACGGACGCCGCCGTGTTCGTCGGTGTGTCCGCCCTGGACTACGGCGCGCAGCAGATGGTGCAGCGGACCTCGATCGGCCCGTACACCAACTCCGGTTCCGCCCTGTCCAACACGGCGAACCGGCTGTCCTACCACCTGGACGTGCACGGGCCGAGCCTGAAGGTGGACACCGCCTGCGCCTCGTCCTTGAACGCGGTGCACCTGGCCTGCGAGCACCTGCGCCACGGCAGCGGGCGGGTGGCGTTCGCGGCGGGGGTGAACCTGCTGCTCAACCCCATGACCTACGTCGGGTTCGCCAAGGCGGGCTTCCTCTCCCCCACGGGCCGCTGCCGACCGTTCTCGGCCGAGTCGGACGGGTACGTGCGCGCCGAGGGCGCGGGGGTGCTCGTGCTCAAGCGGCTGGCGGACGCGGTCGCGGACGGCGACCGGGTGCACGCGGTGATCGCCGGGTCCGGGACGAACAGCGACGGGCGCACCAGCGGGCTGGTGCTGCCCAGCGGTGACGCCCAGGAGGCGCTGCTGCGCCAGGTCTACGACGGCTTCGGGCTGGACCCGGACGACCTCGCCTACCTGGAGGCGCACGGGACCGGCACCCCGGTCGGCGACCCGGTGGAGTGCCGGGCGATCGGGCAGGCGCTCGCTGTCCGCCGCGGCGCCGGACCGCTGCCGGTCGGGTCCGTCAAGGGCAACCTGGGCCACCTCGAACCGGCCTCGGGCATGGCGGGCCTGTGCAAGGCGATCCTGGTGCTGCGGCACGGCATCGTCCCGGCGACCCCGCACGCCGCACCGCGCAGCACCGGGATCGACTTCGACGGCCTCGCGCTGACCCCGGTGGAGCGGCCGACGCCCGCGGCCGGTCGTCTGGTCGGGGTCAACTCGTTCGGGTTCGGCGGCGCGAACGTGCACGTGGTCCTGGAGAAGCCGCCCGCGGCCCCGCGGCCCGCGCCGGGCACCGGGTCCGAGGTGCCCGTCGTCGTCTCCGCGCACACCGAGGCGGCCCTGGCCGAAGCGCTCTCCCGGATGGACGAGCGCCTGGCGGGCTGCCCCGACTTCGCCGACGTCGCCTACACCTCCCACCAGCGGCGCGGCCACCACACCCACCGCCGCGTGGTGCTCGCCGCCACCGCGGAGCAGGCGCGGCGCCGCCTGGCCCAGCAGGTGGCGCCGCAGCGCGCCACCGATCGAGGACGGGTGGCCTTCGCCTTCTCCGGGCACGGCGCCCAGTGGCCGGGCATGGCCGTCGACCTCCTCGACACCGACCCGGTGTTCACGCGGGTCATCGCCGAGGTCGACGCCGCCCTGGCCCCCCGCGTCGGCTGGGCGGTCGCCGAGGAGCTTCGCTCACCCGCGCCGAGGCTGCACGACACCAGCGTGATCCAGCCGCTCCTGTTCGCGGTGCAGGTGGGGATCGCGGCGGTGCTGGCCGAGTCCGGTCTGCGCCCCGAGGCGGTCTGCGGGCACAGCGTCGGCGAGGTCGCCGCCGCGTTCGTCGCCGGGGTCTACGACATGGACCAAGCCGTGGAACTGGTGGTGGCGCGCAGCGCGGCGCAGGCGGGCACCGCGGGCTCGGGCGCCATGGCGGCGGTCAACCTCCCGGTGGAGCGGGCCGGGGAGGTCCTGGCGCGCTACGGCGGGCGGGTCGAGGTCGCCGGGGTCAACAGCGCCTGCGACATCACGGTCGCGGGCCCCAGGCCGGATCTGCTCGACCTCGCGGACCGGTTGGCCGAGGACGAGGTCTTCTGCCGCGTGCTGGACCTCGACTACCCCTTCCACAGCTCGGCGATGGAGCCGCTGCGCGCGCCGCTGTCGGCGGCGTTGGCGGATCTCGCGCCCAAGCCCGCCACGGTCGAGTTCGTCTCCACCGTCACCGGTGGGCCGCTGGCCGGTGAGGAGCTGGGCGCGGAGTACTGGTGGCGCAACGTCCGCGAGCCGGTGCGGTTCGCCGCCGCCACCGACCACCTCGTGGCGGCGGGCTTCGACACGCTCATCGAGATCGGCCCGAAGCCGGTGCTCCAGACCTACCTCAAGCGGGCGGCGAGGGAGGGCGTGCTCGCGGTGCTGCCCACGCTGACCAGGTCCGACCCCGGGGCGACCGCCCTGCGGACGACGGTGGAGTCCGCGCTCGCCGCCGGGGTGCGGATCGACGGGTACTTCCCGCGGCCGGGCGCGGTCGTGCCGCTGCCCGCCTACCCGTGGCAGCGCGAGCGGTTCTGGCTGGGCAGCCAGTACACCTGGGGCGGGACGGGGGCGGCGCCGGACCACGTGCTGCTCGGTGACCGGGCCTCGGTCTCCGATCCCACGTGGCAGTCCACCGTGGACCCGGCGAGGTTGCCGTGGCTCGCCGGGCACCGCGCGGACGGGACGCCGATCATGCCCGCGGCGGGGTACCTGGAAATGGGGTGGGCGGCCGGGCGACTGGCCCTCGACGGCCCCGCGGAGGTGTGCGAACTGCACATCACCAAGCCGATGATCGCCCCGGACGACGAGTCCGTGCTGCCCCGGATGCAGGTGTCGGTGTCCGAGGAGGACGGTGTGTTCCGGGTGGCCACCCGCTCGGTCGAGGGGCAGCCGTGGCTGACCCACGCGCGGGGCAGGGTGCGGCGCAGGGTGGCCGCGCCCCCGCCACCGCTGGACCTCGCGGCGCTGCGGGCCCGGTTCGCCGAGCGCGGCGAGCACGTCGACCGCGAAGCGCTGTACGCCGACGGTGAGCGCCTGGGGCTCGGCTACGGCGCGGACTTCCTCGTCGTGACGGGGTTGTGGGTGGACGGCGCGGAGGTCCTCGGGGACTACGACTGCGCCCACCTGGACACCGCCGGGTTCCACGCGCACCCGGCGTGGACCGATGTGGCCCTGCAGGTCGCGATCGAGCTCGGCCGGGTCCGCAACGGCCATGTCGCCGACGAGGACTCCTACATGCCCGTGGCCGTCGGCGCCGCGCGCCTGTGGGGGGAGCCGACCGAGAAGGGCGCGGTGCACTTCCGCTGCCGCACGGTCTCGGAGAGCTGGGCGTCGGCGGACATCGTGCTCACCGACGAGGCCGGGGCGGTGCTGCTGGAGCTCGTCGACTGCCGGTTCCTGCGCGTCAGGCTGCCCAGTCGCCGCGCGGTTCTCCGACAGCACACCGAGCTGCGCGCCGCGCCCCGGGGACTGCCGCCCGCCTCGGAGGTGGCGTGGGAGCCACCCCGGGTCAGCACACGACCGCTCGCCTGCCACGCGGAGTTCCGGCGGCGGCGGCTGGCGTCCACGGCCGCCTTCGCGGCACGTGCCTTCAGCACCCTGCTCGACGGCGCGGAGGTGTTCTTCACCGACGACTTGCTGGCCGCCGGGGTGCGGCCGGGGTTCTCCCGCCTGCTCGACCTGCTCACCGGGTTGGCCGCCGACCACGGGCACCTGGAGTGGCTCGGTGAGTTCCAGGGCCGGACCCGCTGGCGGCTGCGCGCCGCCTGCGTCGACCCCGGGTTCGCCGGGCTGGTCGCCGACTTCCCCGAGCACACACCGGAACTGACCCTGCTCGGCCGCTGCGGCGTGCACCTGGTCGAGCTGCTGCGCGGTGACCGCGACGCGCTCGACATCCTCTCCCCCGCGCACGGCAGCGACACGCTGGCCCACTACCACGACCTGTCGCCGGGGCTGCTCTCGGGCAACCAGGCGGTCGCCGAGGTGCTGCGGTCGCTGGCCGAGGCGTGGCCCGTCGACCGCCCGCTGCGGATCCTCGAGGTCGGCGGCGGGACCGGTGCGCTGACCGCGGCGCTGCTGCCCGTCCTGCCCCCGGACCGCACCCGGTACGTGTTCACCGACGTCTCGCAGGTCTTCCTGGCCCCGGCCGAGGCGCGGTTCGCGCGGTACGACTTCGTCGAGTACCGAACCCTGGACCTCGACGAGCCCGATGTCGAGCGCGGCGCCTTCGACGTCGTGGTCGCCGGGAACGCCCTGCGCGAGGCCGAAGACCTGCGTTCGGCCCTGCGCGCGGTGGCGGGGGCGCTGACCGACCGCGGTCGGCTGGTGCTCGTCGAGGCGCACGACCCGCTGCTGCTCGCGCTGCCGTTCGGGCTGGTGCCGGGCTTCTGGTCGATGACCGACGTCGACCTGCGCCCCGCTTCGCCGGTGCTGCCCGCGCGGCGATGGCGCGACCTGGTGCGGGAGTGTGGTTTCGACGACGTGCGCACCGTCGTCGAAGGCGAGCTGTGCTCGGTGCTGGCGGCGAGCGCGGCCCCGCGCGACGCCGCGCCGCCGAAGGCCCCAGCCGTCGAATCCACCGCGCGCGTCGTGGTCGTCACCGAGGACGACGCGGGGGCGGGGCTGGCCACCGCCCTCACCACCAGCCTGGTGGGCCTGGGCGCGGACGCCGTGGCGACCACGACCGGGGCGGACCCGGCCACCTGGTTCGCACCACCCCGGTCAGACGTCGTGCTCGTGCTCGCCGAGTCCGGTCCGGACCCGCTTGGCGCCGTCGAGGCCGCCGCCAGGCGGTTCGAGTTCGTGCGCGGGCTGCTGCTCGCCGCGGCCGACCTGCCCGCGGGCTCGACGACCCGGCTGTGGCTGATCACCGGTCCCACGGGGGTGAACCCCGCGCCGGAACGGGCGAGCGACCCGGCCGCAGCCGCCCTCTGGGGCGCCACTCGCGCGGTCGCCGCCGAGGACAGCCTGCTGCAGGTCCGGCGCGTCTCGGTCGGGCGGGACGTGGCGGTCGACCGCGTCGCCGGTGAACTCCTCGACCCCACCGACGAGGACGAGGTGGTGCTCACCGGCGCCGGTCGGTTCGTGCCCCGCCTGCGCGACCTGCCGCCTGCCCCGGCCGAGAACAGCTCCACGCCCTACCGGCTCATCGCCCGCGACGCCGGGCCGTCCTACGAACTGGCGTGGGTGGCGATGGACATGCCCGAACCCGCGGCGGGCGAGGTGCTCATCGAGGTGCGCGCGGCGGGCATCAACTACCGCGACGCGCTGCTCGCGGTCGGCATGCTGCCCGGCTGGGTGGTCGAGGCGGGGATGACCGGCATGAACCTGGGCGGCGAGTGCGCGGGCGTGGTCGCCGCGGTCGGCCCGGGCGTGACCCGGGTCCGCCCGGGCGACGAGGTCTTCGGGTCGGCCCCCGGTTCGTTCGCCTCGCACGTGCTCACCCACGAGGCCCTGGTCGCCCGGGTGCCGTCCACGATCGGCCTGGTCGCCGCCGCGACGATGCCGGTGGCGCTGCTCAGCGCCAGCCACGGCCTGCTGCACCTGGCCGGACTCGCCGAGGGCGAGACGGTGCTCGTGCACGGCGCGGCCGGGGGAGTCGGCCTCGCCGCGCTCCAGTGCGCGCGGCACGCGGGCGCGACGGTGATCGCCACCGCGGGCACCGAGGAGAAGCGCGACTTCCTGCGGCTGCTCGGCGTCGAGCACGTCTTCGACTCGCGCAGCCTCAGCTTCGTCGCCGACGTGCTCGCCGCCACCGGCGGGCAGGGCGTCGACGTCGTGCTCAACTCGCTGGGCGGCGAGTTCATCGGTCGCAGCATGGAGCTGCTGCGGATCGGTGGCCGGTTCGTCGAACTGGGCAAACGCGACCTCTACAGCGATCGCAACATCTCCCTGCTCCCCCTGCGCGACAACATCAGCTACTTCGCGGTCGACGTCGACCAGTTGAGCGGCCTGCGCCGCCAGGACATGATCGATTGGCACGACCGGGACGCCGAGCACATCGAGGCCGGGGTGGTGCGCCCCATCCCGCACCGGGTGTTCCCGGCGACCAGGGTCGCGGAGGCGTTCCGGTCGCTCCAGCACTCCCGCCACATCGGCAAGCTGGTCCTCACCTTCGACCAGCGGCCCCCGGTCGAGCAGGTCGTGCCGGAGAGCCGGTACGCGCCCGACCCGGCAGGCGCCTACCTCGTCACCGGCGGCGCGGGCGGGCTCGGCGCGGAGCTGGCGCGCTGGCTGGCCGAGCGCGGCGCCCGGCGCCTCGCGCTGGTCAACCGGCGGGGCATGGCCGTGCCGGGGGCGCGGGACCTCGTCGACGAGCTGGGCGCGCGGGGCGTGCGGGTGTCCGTGCACGCCGCCGACGTCACGGACGAGGCCGAGGTGCGCGGGGTCGTCGAGTCCCTCGACGCGCCACTGCGCGGAGTCGTGCACGCGGCGATGGTGCTCGACGACGTGATGACCGCCGACCTCACCGCCGACCGGTTCCGCACCGTGCTCGCGCCGAAGATGGCCGGGGCGATGGTCCTCGACCGCGTCGCCGACGGCCACGAGCTCGACCTTTTCCTGATGTTCTCCTCGGCGGCGGCCGTGGTGGGCAACGCCGGGCAGGCGGCCTACTGCGCGGGGAACCTGTTCCTGGAGGCCCTCGCGCGGGCCCGGCGGGAGCGGGGGCTGGTCGGGCAGGCGATCGCCTGGGGCGCCCTCGGCGAGGTCGGCTACGTGGCCCGCAACGAGGCCACCGCCCGGACCGTCACGCGCGCGGGCCTGGGCCTGCTGTCGCTGCGCCACGTTCGGCAGGCGCTGGACGCGCTGGTCGGCGGGCCCGAGGTCGCGGTGGTGTGGCGGCACGACGGCGGGTTCCTGAGCAGGCTGTACCCGCACCTGAGCACACCGCGCCTGGGCGAGCTCAACGCGGGCGGGCACGCGGCCACCGCCGAGGACGAGGACCTGCGCGACCGGGTCCGGGAGGCGTCCCTGGAGGAGGCGGTCGCCCTCGTCGCCGACAACATCGTCACCACGCTCGCCGAGGTCCTGGGGGTCGCGCCGGAGCGCGTCGACCGCGACCGCCCGCTGGACCAGTTGGGCGTGGACTCCCTGATGGGCGCCGAACTCGTCACGAAGATGCGGCGCCGGTTCGGCAGCGAGATCTCGATCATGCGTTTCGTGGCCAGCGGCGGGATCGACGACCTGGCCCGCTCGCTCGTCACCTACTTCAAAGCCGAGGACGACAAGTGACCCAGACCGCAGTCCGACACTTCCCGCTCTACATCGGCGGCGACCGGGTCGACACAGACGAACGCGCGTACGGCATGAGCGTCCGCACCGTCCTGGACCCGGGTGGGACCGACGCGGCGACGCTGTTCCGGCTGCTGCGCGAAGGCACCGAGGAGGAACTGCACGCCCACCCGCACATCCTCTGCTCCGTGGCGCTGTCCACACCCGACCAGGGGCGGGCCGCGCTGCGGGCGGCGGCCGACGCCGCGCAGCGGGCGCCCGCGGTGCCCTTGGCCGACTGGCTCGCCTGCGCGGGTGAGCTGTTCACCGCCTTCCAGGAGCACCGCGAGGAGCTGTCCCGGCTCCTGCGCATGGAGGGCTGCCCGCGCGTGCTGGCCGAGGCGCAGTTGAACGTGGTGCTCGACCTGTTCCGACCGGAGAGCCTGGAGCTGGCGCGGTCCCTGCTCCGGCAGGAGATCACCACGCCGCACCACACGATCGTGCTGCAACACCGGCCCGACGGGGTCGTCTGCATCGACCCGCCCGCCAACGCGCCCCTGTTCGGGTTGATCGCCTCGCTCGTGCTGCTCGCGGGCAACAGCGTGGTGATCCGCGTTCCGCGAAGCTGCGCCAGCTCGCTGAGCTACGCCCTGCACAACATCATCATCCCCGTACTCGAGGCACGCGGCGCGCCCGCCGGGACGGTCAACGTGCTGTGCGCCGATTACGAGATCACCATGCGGCAGTGGCTGGACAGCCCGCTGGTCGACACCATCTACTACTTCGGCTCCAGCGAGAACGGGATGGACCTGGAACGCAAGTGCGTCGAGCGGGGCAAGCGGGCCATCCTGGAACTCTCCGGCAAGGACGGGGTGCTCGTGTGGTCCGACGCCGACCTCCAGCACGTCACCGCCGCGTTGCTGGAGGCGTTCTACGCCTCGGGCCAGACGTGCTTCAGCCCCAAGTACGCCATCGTGCACCCCGCCATCGCCGACCGGCTGCTGGCGCGGCTGCGCGAGGCGGCGACCGCCCTGCGGCCGGGCGACCCGGAGAACTCCGACACGGTGCTCAGCCCCGTCCTGCGCGCCACCGCGTTCAGGCGCAGCCTCGACGAGGCCCTGCGCGCGGGCGCCACGAAGGTCTGCGGCGGCGCGCAGATCAACCTGAGCGGCGGCCCCGACCCCCAGGGGTTGTTCCTGCAACCGACTGTGCTGCGGGTCAACGGGTTCGAGCTGGCCGAGACCCTCTCCGCCGTGCGCGAGGAGTCCTACTTCCCGCTGCTGACGATCATCGTCCCCGACGACGCCCCGGACCTGCTCGACCGCGGCGTCGCCTTCCTCAACGGCAACAAGTTCGGCCTGCGCAACTCGCTGTGGACAGAGAGCCCGCAGGTCATCGAGCGGTTCACCAGCACGGTGACCAACGGGGGGCTGCTCAAGGTCAACGACTCGCACATGGCACACGCCCCGCTGCTGCCCGGCCTCGGCGGCACGGGCCACAGCGGCGGCACCCACGGCGGGGCCTCGTTCCCGTTCCTGCGCGCCAGCCGCCTGCAGTCGGTCGCCATCGCCACGACCAGGAGGCACCCCTGGGAAGCGATCCTCGGCGCGACCTGACGATCAGACGGGCAGCGTCGGCACCGGCCACGCCCGGCCGGTGCCCGACGCCGTGAACACCCTGTCCGCCACGGTGAACAGCGCGACGCCGAAGGCCTCCGTGAAGACGTCCACACCCTCCTGGGTCGGGGTGAGCGGGATACCGCTGCCCTTGAGCGCGGTCGGCTTGCCCGGCGCCCCCGGTTCCACGGACAGCCGCATCGCGCTGGGGTCGCTGGCGTACAGCGGCTGCTCACCGAGCCACTCGTCGTCCACCTTCAGGAAGGCGAAGATCCGGCCGTCCGGCACCGAACCCCGGATGCCTGCGATCTCCAGCCGCGCCTTCGAGTTCCGCAGCACCACCCCGCCCAGCATCCGCCCGGAGCCCGCACCGGGCCTGCCGAGCGGGCTGATGGTGCCGGTGGCGTACTCGGGCGGCATCGAGACGCCCTCGACGGTCGTCCCATCCGCCCCCAGGACCGCGGTGGCCGGAGCGACCGCCTGCAGCTCGATCTCCTCCGACGCCAGCCGGGTGCGCGCCAGCTCGGTCAACCGCATCTCACACGAGCCGTCGAGCAGGCTGAACGTCGTGTCCAGGGCGGAGGCCGCGCTCGCGGGCGCCGCTCCCCCGAGCTGCGCGAGGAACGGCGCCGCCATCGCACCGCTGACAAAAATACGCCGGGTGACCGTCATGGCCACAGTGTCGCGCACCCCGGGGAGGACCTGACCGCAATTAACTCGAAAGAAGGCGGGTCGCAAGAGGAACAGCCCCTGCCCACGGGCTGGGCAGGCGCCGGTCGTGGTCGGCCCCGACGCCGAGGACCGCGGGCGTCAGCGGGGCCCCGGCCAGTGCCCGTGCACGCGTTCGTGCGCGGACACCGGCTGGTGCACGTTGCCGGAGGTGGGTTCCGTGGGTTCGCGCGTGAGTCCGGCGAGCCGGAACAGGGGGCCCACCAGTCGGTCGTAGACCAGCGGAAGGAGCCTGAACCCGGCGATGACGAGCGGGTTCACCGGCCCGACCGGCACGGACAGGTGATCGCGGGGGCGGTCGGCCAGGTCCGCGATCGCCCTGCCCGCGCGTTCTGGGGCCAGGACCGGCCAGGGTGGCCGGGTGTGGTGACCGGTGTAGTTGGCGGCCTGGTAGTAGATGGGGGTGTTGATGCTCCCGGGGCTCACGATGCAGACGTGCACACCGGGTTCGTCACGGGTCTCCTGCTGCATCGTGCGGAGCACGGCGCGTTGACCCCACTTGGCCGCGGTGTAGGCGCCCATCTGCGGGACGGTGACCGAGCCGAGCAGTGAGTTGACCCCGATGAACGTGCCCGTGCGCTGGCGGCGCATGACCGGGAGGAACGCCTTGGCCAAGTGGACGGTGCCGTGGACGGATGTGTCGACCACTGCGGTGAACGCCGCCGCGGGCATCGCCTCGATGGTGCCGTAACCCATCACGGTGGCGGTGTGGACGACGACATCGACGCGGCCGTGCCTGTCCAGGGTTCGCGCGACGATCCGGTCGGCGGCCCCCGGGTCGCCGATGTCGTCGACGAGGACGTCCACATCACCGGCCCCCGCGCCGCGGCACGCCACCTCCGCGGCTTTGAGCGCATCAGCGCTGCGCGAGACCAGGACCAAGGTGTCGTCCCGGGCGGCGAAAGCGAGCGCGGCGGCCAAGCCGATCCCGCTGCTGGCCCCGACGACGACGATGACACGACCGGTCATGGGTTGGGCACCTCCGTGCCGGGAATGGTCAGCCACTCTGCTCGAACCGGCAGCCTGGCTGCGACGGCATACCCCCACCCTCGGCTGGCAAACGAACGCCCGCGACCGAGCGGGCCCAGCCGAAGGGGATTCGGCGGATCGGGCGAACAGCGCGCGGCCAGGCCCGCGACGAGCAGGCCACCGCGAACGCCGTCCCCGCCACCGTGGCCTCGAGGACCCCTGGCTTCGTCCCGTGACCGGACGTCCTGCTTGAAACGCGGCCACGCGGGTACCCGCGTGGACACTCACCGTGAAGGAGACACGATGTCCAGCTCGTCCACCACCAAGACAGCCCGCCACCCCGGCCAACTCGTCGCCACCATCGTGGGAGTGGTGTTCCTGCTCGTCGGCATCCTGGGGTTCGTCCCCGGGATCACCAGCAACTACGACCAGCTCCAGTTCGCCGGACACGGTTCCGGCGCCCTCCTCCTCGGCCTGTTCGAGGTCTCGATCCTGCACAACCTGGTCCACATCCTCTTCGGCCTCGCGGGCCTGGCCCTGGCCAGGACCGTCGCGGGAGCCCGCTCCTACCTCATCGGCGGCGGCGTGATCTACCTGCTGCTGTGGGTCTACGGCCTGTTCATCGACCACGACAGCGCCGCCAACTTCCTGCCCCTCAACCACGCCGACAACTGGCTGCACCTCGGCCTGGGCGTCGGCATGATCGCCCTCGGTCTGCTCGTCGCGGCGCCGCGACGAGACACCGCGCGGGCCTGACACCGACAAGAGCACCGCGTAGGGGTCACCGTCGCCGCGAAGGTCAGCCCCCGTCCTCGGCGCGTCGCTGGTGGCCCCGACCGCCCAAGACCGACCCGGGGCCGTCTCCTGGCTTGGCCCCCAACGGGCACCCGGCATCACGGTGGTGACGGCGTCCACGAGGTGAACCACGCCGCGCTGCCCGCGCTGGAGCGCTCGCGCGGACGCGCGGTCACCGTCGCCTCCACCGTGGGCCTGTGCCCGGCCGGGGACCTACCGCGTCTCCAGGTCCCGCACGCGCTCACCGTGCCCAGGGACAGCAAGATCCGCGAAATGGTCGTCTGCACCGAGGAGGAGCCCCGTGGCCTTGAACCCGACAGTGTCCGAGGAGGCCTTGGACCCGGTGCTCGACACCGGCGCACGCTTCCCGCCCGCGGACGCCGACTCCGTCGACGCCGCCGTCCGCGCGGCCCGGGACGCCTTCCCCGCCTGGGCCGCGGTCGACCCCGCCGGGCGCGGCGCGGTGCTGCGCCGGTTCGCCGACGCCCTCGAGCGGCACGCGCCCGAGCTCGCGGCCCTGAACCAGACCGACACGCACCGTCCCCGCGACGAGGCGGCCGCGTCCGTCGACGCCGCCGTGGGCGCCCTGCGGCAGTACGCCGAGCTGGGGCCGGTCCACCGCGGGCGGTCCCAGCGGGTCGGCTGGGACGCCCTCGACGTCGTGGTGCCGCGGCCGCGCGGGGTGGTCGTCGCGCTGACGCCGTGGAACGACCCGGTGCCGGTGGCCTGCGGCCTGCTCGGCGCCGCGCTCGTCACCGGCAACACCGCGTTGCACAAGCCCAGCGAGCGGGCCCAGCGCACCGGGGCGCTGCTCGGCGCGCTGGCCGAGGACTGCCTGCCCGAGGGCGTGCTGCGCACCCTGTTCGGCGACGGCGAGGTCGGCACCGCGCTGGCCGGGCACGGCGGTGTCGACGTCGTGGCGCACGTCGGCGGCACGGCCACCGGCCGCTCCATCGCCGCGGCCGTCGCCCGCACCGGGGCCAAGGCGCTGCTGGAGAACGGGGGCAACGACGCGATGGTCGTCGACGCCGACGTCGACCCCGGCTGGGCCGCCCGGCAGGCGGCGCTGGGCGCGTTCGCCAACGCCGGGCAGGTCCGCGTCTCCGTCGAACGGGTCTACGTGCACGAGGCGATCGCCGAGGCGTTCACCGCCGCCCTCGTCGAGGAGGCGCGCCGCTGGGTGGCCGAGCCGGGCGAGGGCGAGCGGCTGCTGCCGCCCCTGGTCGACGACCGGCACCGCGCCCTGGTGCACGGCCAGGTGCAGGCCGCGATCGCCAGCGGCGCGACCGCGCTGACCGGTGCCGCCCTGCCGGAGGGCAGGCTGCCCTGGTACCCGGCCACGGTGCTGACCGGGTGCGACCCGACCATGGTCGTGCTCACCGAGGAGACGTTCGGCCCGGTCGTCCCGGTGCTGCCGGTGCCCGACTTCGAGACCGGGCTGCGCGCCGCCGACGACCGGCACGGCCTCGCCGCCACGGTGCTCACCGGGTCCATGGCCAACGCCCAGCGCGCGTGGCGGGAGCTGCCGGTCGGCACGGTCAAGGTCAACGCCGTCTCCGGCGGGTCGGCGCACCCCGGGCGGGCCGGCGGCGAGGGTTTCGGCTGCGGCCCGGAGCTGCTGGACGAGATGACGGCCACCAAGGTGGTGCACCTGCGCGCGCCAGGCGCGTGAGGGCCGCGGTTCGCCACCGTGTGCGTTCCAAACAGGACGGTGCGCGACCATGCGTTACCACTCCCTCAGAGCAGGACCCGACCACAGCCAGTACGTCCACGAATCCCTCGAAGGAGCCGGCTGGGCCCACCCCGGCGACCGCGTGAGACGCGGTGCCCCCGGGCGAACGGCCCGAGGGCACCGCCAGGGCGCGGGTCAGGCCTGCGGGGCGATGAGGTCGCGCTCCCTGGGCAGCAGGGCCAGGCCCAGGGCGATCATGCCCGCGCCGAGGCCCAGGTGCAGCCAGTCGTCCGCCGAGTTGAGGGGCAGGAAGTTGGCGGCGCCGCCCTTGTCGATCAGCAGGCCGTACACGCACAGCGCCAGGTAGACCGCGCCGCCGCCGATCAGGTACCCGCGCGCGCCGTTCGCGGTGCGGGCCAGGGCGAACCCGGCCAGCCCGAACACCAGGTGCACCAGGTTGTGCAGGACCGAGACGGCGAACAGGCCCAGCAGCATGGCGTGCGACCCGTTCCCCGCGAAGGCCAGCCCGTCGTGGTCGGTGGTGATGCCGGGGATGAATCCGGCCACCCCGACCAAGGTGAACACCGCGGCGACGATCGTCGCCGCTGTCCGCACGGCCCGCCCCCGCTTCGTTGTGTGTGGTGTGCCAGTGGTGCGGCTCGTCATGACCGCTCCTTCCCGATCCGGTCGACTCGTCGGGGTCGGGTTCCCCGTGGGCGACCGGTTATGCGGCAGGCGCGCCACCGGTCTCAGGTGTGCGATCCGGTGCACGGCTTCGTGAGCCGGAGGAGGCGGGATGGGAATGGGTTCGGTCCCGTCGGATATGACCCACCATGTCGTGGACGACGTCATCGTGGTCGACATGAGCGGCCGCCTCGACCGCGCGAGGTGGAGTGCGCGGACCCACCCGCGGACGCTCCCACGACCACCGTGTCCCTGGGTCCCGGCATCCGATCTCCTGGGCTGGGGGCACCCCCGGCCCAGCGCGTCAACCATCGCGGCGCCGCCCAGCGGTCCGGCTCGCTCGGGGGAGGGCCGTCCCCGCGGGCAGGCCCTCCCCCGGCGGCTACGGCTGCGTGAGGCTCCGCGTCAGCAACCGCACGAAGTGCCGCATGTCGGCCATCAGGCAGGCGGGCTGCGCGTGCTTGCCCGTGCAGCCCTCGGCCCACGCCGAGCCGTCGCCGTAGTTGACGAACGTGTGCGCGATGCCCGCCGCCACCAGGTGGTCCCGGGCGACCAGGTTGGTGGCCAGGGCGCGGTTCTCCATGACCGCCTGGACCGGGTTGTCCAGCAGGTCGCCGCCGTCGCCCACGTACATCGCCACGCCCATCCCGCGCAGCGGGCCCACGTGCTGAGCCGGGCTCCGCGCGTTCCACATCCCGTCCAGCGGCCAGACGGGGACGCCGAAGATGGCGCCGACCGGGACAGTGGGGGTGCCGCTGCCCGGCAGTTGCGTCGTCGCCGCGACCGCGGCCCGCTGCTCCTGGTTGAGCAGGTCGAGGCCGCCGGAGAAGCTGCCGACGTAGGCGAACAGGTCCGGGCGCCGCTCGGCGTAGTGGAAGGCGCCGAAGCCGCCCATCGAGTGCCCCGAGATCGCCCGGGCCTCCCGGGTGGGGATGGTGCGCAGGTTGGCGTCGATGAACGGGATCACCTGGTCGAGGTGGAACGCCTCCCAGTTCTGCGGGCCGAGCGCGGCGGGCGGGTAGGCCCAGTTGGTGTACCAGCCGCGGCCAGAACCGTTGGGCGCCACGGTGATCAGCGGGACGCCGACCGTGGACTCCTCGAACATGCGCTGGTTGACCACGGTGTCGGGCCGGTCGGGATGGCCGTGCAGGTGGTACTGCACCGGGTAGCGCTTGCCGGGGGCGTAGTCGTCCGGCAGCGTCACCATGATCACGTGCTCGCCGGAGACCTGGTGCTCCAGCACCGAGTACGCGGGCACCTGCGCGGTGCGCACGGTGACGACGAAGGTCCGCTCGTTCCCGTCGACCCAGCTCGGCTGCTTGACCACGGTCAGCCCGTGCGCGTCGACGAACACCGGCGGGGCGCCCGCGGCCGCCGCGCTCGGCGGGGCGCCGACCACGCCGAGCAGCACCGCCGCGATCGCTGCCACTCGCCGCATCACGACACGCCTTCGCACACGGCGGACTTCACCACGTCCATCCCGAGCTGGATCGCCGCCGCGCTACCCGCCAGCGTGTTGGTGACGATCGAGGCGAACCTGCCGTCGTCGGTGACCAGCGTCGTCGACGTGTGCCCGGTGGAGAGCCCGCCGTTCTTCGCCCACGCCTCGCCGCCGCAGGGCAGCGGCACGCGGTCGATGCCCAGTCCCGCGCCCGCCCCACCCACGGCCACGACCCGCCGCATCTCGGCGAGCGCCGTGGCGGAGAACAGTCGCCCGCCGCCCAACGCCTGGAAGAACTCGACGAGGTCGTCCAGGGTGGAGGCCATGTTGCCCGCTGTGCTCCACAGCGACAGCTCGGCGCTCGTGGTCATCTCGTACCAGAAGTAGAACCCGCCGATCCGGCCGCCGCCGTACCCCGGCAGGTACGGGTCGGGCAGGCCCCGCGTCCGGGGCGCGGGGAACGAGGTCCCCTCGAGGCCCAGTGGGGTGATGACCCGGTTCGTGATCGCCTCGCCCGCGGACTGGCCGGTGACCCGCTCGATGAGCATGCCGAGCACCAGGTAGGCGACGTTGGAGTAGGCGATGGTCGCCCCGGGCGCGGCCTGCGGCGGCTCGTCCATGGCCGAGGCGACCAACGCGGCCAGCGTGAACGTGCCGTCCGGCTCCGCCCGCGGGTCGCGCACGTCGCGCACGAGTCCGCTGGTGTGCTGCAACAACTGCCGCACCGTGATGACGTGCCCGTCGTAGTTGCCGGTCACCACCCCGGGGAGGTACCGCTCGATCGGCGCGTCCAACTCCACGCGGCCCTCGTCGAACAGTTGCAGCACGACGGCGGCGGTGAACGTCTTCGTCTGGCTGCCGATGCGGTAGTGGTCGGCCGTCGTGATCGGCCGGTGGGTGCCGAACTCGGCCGTCCCCGCCGTCAGGGTCCACGCCTCGGTGCTGTCACCGGCGTAGACGGCCGCTCCCGGCCCGGCCTGCATGAGGTACTGGTCGAGCAGGGCCTGCGTCGCGGCGTGGTCGCCCTGGGCGTGGGCGGGTGCCACGGAGCCCGCGGTCAGCACGAGCGCCACAGCGCAGGCGGTTCCCAGTCGTCGATGGAACTTCATGTCGTCTCCTCGGTCGTGGTCGCGGTGGTGCTCTGCTCGCTGATGAGCGTCAGCGTCTGCTTGACGAGCTTGAGGACGCCGATCGCGCCGTCGATGAGCTCGACCAGGTTCTCGCCGCTGGCCAGGAAGTCGCCCACCTTCTTGGCGACCTCCGCCGCGTACCGGGCGGCGATCCCGACGCACTCGGGGATCGCCTCGGCGATGCTCGCGCCGAAGGTCGCGGGCGCCTGGGCGAGGGCCGTGGCCATCCTCGGCACGATCTCGCCGAGCGCCTTGCCGATCTCCGCGGTCACCTCGGCGACCAGCGTGGCGACGATCGTGCCCGCGCCGATCAGCGACTTCGCCGTGGTCAGCGCGGTCTCGGCGAGCGAGAGCACACCGTCGGCGAGTTCGGAACCCCGCTCCAGGTAGCCGGTCCCGGCCGCGCCGGACCACGAGTCGGTCTCCTGGGCCGCGCTCGCCCGGTAGTCCTCGGCCACCGCGGCGGTGTCCCGGGCGGAGCCGCCGAAGTCGTCGGCCCCCGAGGACACCGGCCCCGGGTCGCCGCGCAACTGCTCCAGGGGTTCCTCGAGGAAGGCGATCATCGGGGCCAGGAAGCCGATCCCGCCGCTGTCCAGCGCCGACAGCGGCTTGGTCCGGTCGGCGAGCAGGCTCAGCGGCGCTTCCGGCGACGCGGCCAGTGCCCCGCTCACCCAGTCACCGCCCTCGACAGCCGCGCGGGTCGAACGCAGCCGGTCCAGCAGGGTGGTGGTCGTGAGCACGTCGGTCATGGCGCGATCCCGGTGAACGTGGCGGCCTCACCGGAGTCGGCGCGCTCGTAGTCGTCGGCGGTCCGCCGGGCCCCGAGGCCCACCCGGTCCACGATGGCCGCGGCGTGCGCGAAGGCGGCCGTGGTCTCCGACATGGCGTTGCCGAGCCCGGCGGCGAGGAACTGGCCGAGCGGGCCGAGCGGCTGACCGCCCAGGTCCCCCGGCAGCCCGCCGCCGAGGGCGGCGAGCGCGTCGGCGTGGCCCGCCAACCGGGTGGCGTGCGCGCGCAACTGGTCGGGATCGACGGTGAACGTCATCGGGGCACCTCCGCGTGCTGGGTGATCGCGGCGACCGCCGGACCGTCGCCGAGGTGGTCGGTGATGACCTCGGTCATCCGCGCGGTCGCCGTCCGTTGGGCGGCCCGGGCGGTGTCGACGATGAGCGCGGCGAGCACGTCGACCTCGAGCCTGCGCGCCGCCGGGGTGAGCGCGACGTCCGCCAGCACCCCCGCGGCGGTCACCGTGACGGCGACCTCGCCGCGCGGCGAGGTCGCTGTCTCCTCGAGTTCGCGCAGCCGCTCGCCCGCCGCCCGAGCACCCTTCGCGGCCGCCCCGACGCGCTCGCGGTACTCCGCCAGCCATTGCGCTGGGTCCATCGTGGTCTCCTTTGTCTCGTGCGATCTCAACCGCGGGCGATGGCCGCCATCTCGCCGAGCACCCGTCTGATCTCTTCGTGCCGCAGCGGGTTCACGCTCACCCATCCGCCACCCCGATCCACCCGGACCCGGCCCAGCGGGCTGTCCACCCAGGACAATTCCAGCGGGCGGCCGTTCCGCACGACTCCGAGTTGCCCCCTGCCCCCGACCTCCGGGAACAGATCGACCAGTTGGTCGACGACACCACCGTCGCCGCCGTGCGCCGTCACCAGTTCCCGCGCCGCGCACCGACTCCCCGGCGCGGCCGACAGGACAGCCGCGGGCACGGTGATCGGCATGACCGCCGCGGGACGCGCCTCGGGGACACCGCGCATGACCTCCTCGGTCAGGGCGGTGTCCGGCACGCTCACGACCTCGGTCCGCCCACCCCCGTCCTGGCGGCAGACGAGGGCCCGGCGACCGTGGACGAGCGCGACGACACCGAGCGCGGAACCCGGCCCGACCACGACCAGGTCGATCGCGCTCCGGTGGTGGCGCAGCGCCGCGACGCACTCGGCCGCCAGACCGTGCCCTGTCGCCAGCCCGCGGTCGGCCATCGTCCGCATCGCGGTGGCGAGCAGGGCGGCCCGCTCCACCGCGAGCCTGCCCACCGACGGCACCCGCAGCGGGAACGGCCACCGCACGCCCGCGTGCGCGGCGAGCGCGTCCATCTCGTCCGAGCCGAACTCGACGGCTCGGCTGGTCGCGGCGGTCGCGGCGGTCGCGGCGGTCGCGGCGGTCGCGGCGGTCGCGGCGGTCACAGTCGATCACCCACCGACCGGAACGCGGACTCGGCGTCGGACTCCTGCTCGCCGTAGTCGTGCTTCGCCTGCGCGAGCGTGCGCTGGAACTCCCGCACGTCCCGTTCGGCGGCCTGGATCTCGCCCACCAGCCCGTCCGGACCGGCGGCTTCCCGCAGCCGCTCGGCCAGGTGCGCCGCGGGCGGGGCGGTGCCCAGCAGCGGCAGCCGCTCGGCCAGGCCGCTCGCCGTGGCGACGAGCTCGCCGGTGAGGTCGACCAGCTCGGTGAGCGCGGTGATCCGCAGCCCCAGCAGGTCGGGCTCGACCTGGTAGCCGGTGTTGCCGTTCGTGTTGTCGTTCACTGGTCCGCTCCGATCACCGGGACGCTGGTGGCCTCGTCGACGACGAACAGCTTCTGGTCGAGCGCGGGCATCCGGTTCTCGTGGCGCTCCTCCTCGGTGCCCGAGCCCCGGCCCGCGCCCGGCGACACCATCCCGCCCTGGGCCGTCGTGCGGGCCGCGGCGGGCTCAGCGGCCGGGGCGGCCAGGGCGGCGTGGCCGGGAGCGCCCGGCACGACCCCGAACCGGGCGCCCAGCCCGGGCGCCGGACCGGGCACGGGCTGCCTGGCGGGCGCCCCCGGCCCCCCGCCGACCTCGCCACCGCCGTGCCCGACGCCCGCCACCGAGGGTGGGCCACCGCTCGCCGGTCGCTCCCACCGCACCCTGGCATCGGGTTCGGCACCCGTCGGGGTCGCGGCCGCCGGGGCCGTCGCCGCCGGGGCCGCCATCGCCGGGGTGGTCGTCGCCGGGGTGGCGGCCGGGATGGCGCCTCGGGCCTCGCCGATCAGCCTGCTCCCGCCGACCAGGTTCGACTCGTAGACCTCCATGGCGTGGATCGCCTGGGCCTTCTGCTGATCGCCCGCGACGCTGCCGAGGTAGAAGCTGAACCCGCCGCCCGCCACCGCCCCGAACGCCGTGCCGACCTCGGAGTAGGCGGGCCTGCTGAACGCCGACGCGAAATCCGTCCACCCACGGGTGAAGTCCGGCGCGGGCGGCGGCATCATGGCCCGCGCCGTGGCCAGCCCGTCGGCGGCGTCCTGCGCCGCCCGGTGACCGGCGTGGGCGAACTCGGCGAGCTTGTCCACCCGCTCGGCCAGCGCAGCCAACCGGGCGACGGCCTCCTCGGTCGCCCGCCCCCGCCAGTCACCCAGCAGCGCGGTCCGCTGCTCGCGCAGCGCTTGGGCGTGTGTCGTCAGCGCGTCCCGGTGCCGTCCCCACTCGGCGGCGACAGTGCTGACGTCAGCGACGTCAGCGCCCTCCCACAACATCCGGTACAGCTCTTCGTGGGTGTAGGCCTCCCAGTTCACCCACGGCGATGACTCCGTCGAAACCACCCCGGCCCCCTTTCGCTCACCGTGCCGAGCCAGGCTCGCCGCGAGTCGCCCAGGGGATCAAGGCCGTCCGGGGGCCATTCGTGGCCGCACCGGTTGACCAGGGGAAATGCCGTCAGTGGCCGGTTGTCAGATGGTCCTGCAGCCGGGCGTGGCGGAACTGGTAGACCGCACCCGAGCGACGCAGGACGCCCCGCCGGTAGGCCGTTTCGAGGAACGCGGGCAGAGCGCGGGGCAGCCGCCCGGTCAGCGGCAGCCAGATCCGTCCGAACACCACCCACGTGCCCCACGCGGTCAGGCTGGCCACGCTGAGCCCCACCCCCACGCCCAGCACCAGCCCGTACGCCAGGGCGATCGGCCCCTGCGCGGCGAGCAGGGCGGCGCTGTAGGCGACCCAGGTGAGCACGCCGAAGATGACCGCCTGGGCCACCACCGCGCGCCGGTTGGCGTTCAGCAGCGCCATCGGGCTGACCGCCGAGCTGATGTCCACCGGCGCCTCGAACCGGGCCAGCGCACCCCACACCACACCCACCACCACGCCGAACACCAGCCCGAACACCACCGCGCCGGGAGTCGACCCGCCGAGCCAGCCCAGGACCCAGAACGGCGCGCCGAGCTCGGCCGCGATCCCCAGACCCGCGGCCATGCCGACGCCCGCCGCGAGTCCGACGAGCAGCCTGCGCCAGGCGAACCGGCTGCCGCCGCGCAGCCGGATGCGCACCCGCAGCGGCTCGAACACCGTTCCGCTGAAGGCCAGCATCGCGCCGTGGGCCAGGCCGGCGGTGAGGCCTGCCGCGAACCCCTCCGCGACACCCGCCGACAGCCCCGCTGCCACGCCCGCGGCGAGACCGCCGGTGAGCCCGTGCGCCACCCCGATCACCAGCGCGGCGAGCAGACCCACGACCACCCCGACGACCACCCCGCTGACCACCATGCGCACCCACGTCGCGAGCCCGCTGCCGAGCTGCCACCACGCGAGGTCGTGGGTACCCATGCGGGCGAGGTGGCGGGCGAGGAACCCCAGGGTGGGGCGGTCGTCGACGGGCACCACCCCGCCCAGCAGCCGCCGTTCGATCGTCGCCCGGTCGGCGTCGAGCAGCTCGGCCGGATCGTGGTCGGGGGTGTCGCTGTAGAGGGCCCTGGCGAGGCCGACCATCAACGGTGTGGAGAACACGGCGGCGAGGTCGCCGTCGGGTTGCTCCCGGACGCGCCGCAGCACCGGTTCCCAGATGGGCTTGCGGCTCGTGCGCGGCAGGTAGCCCGCCAGGTCGTCGACGGTCAGATCGATGATCTCGACCGCGGCGACCGCGGTCAGCACGTCGGTGCCCTCGACCGCGGCGCGGAACTCGTCAGGGCGGCTGGTCAGCAGCATCGGCAGCGTGGTCGTGTTCAGCGCGGCCAGCGCCGAGCGGTGCAGGCCGGAGGCGATCTCGTCGAACCCGTCGAGCACCGGCAGCACCCGGCCGGACTCGACCAGCGCGGCGGCCAGCGTCGTCTCGCCCGGCCCCGGGGCGGCCAGCCCGGGGTGGTCCCGCAGGAGCTGGTCGGTCATCCACTCCCGCAGGGCGGTCGTGGCCGGGTTCCACGAGCCGACCGTGAAGACCACCGGCACCGGGTCGCCCGGGCGGGCGGTGTCGAGCATGCCGAGGACGAACCGCGTCGTCATGATCGTCTTGCCCGCCCCGGCGCGGCCGAGCACGACCAGCCTGCGCGACCGGATCCGCCGGTAGACGGCCACGATCTGGTCCAGTTCGCCGTCCAGGCGCACCGGCGCCACGGTCTCGCCCGACCGGGCCATGCCGATGTTGGTCCAGGAGTCCGCCAGCTCGGCGGGCGCCGCCCGCCAGCGGACCGGCAGCGGCACCGGGTCGTGGATCTGCCGCTGTTCCTCCTCCCGCACCAGCCGCGCGCGCAGTTCGTGGGCCAGCCGGGCCACGGCCTCGGCGAGCACGCCGGACTCGGCGCTCGGCGCCGTCCCGCCGAGGAGTTCGGCGCGCTCGGCCGCCGTGAGCCCCAAGGCGTCGGCCAAGCGGTCGATGGTGCTGACCCGCGGCGCGTCCCGCTCACCGGTCTCCAGGCCGCGCACCGTCCGCACCCCGAGCCCCGCCTTCACGGCGAGCTCCTCCTGGGTCAGCCCGGCCCGGTTCCGGAAGACCTTCACCCGCTCACCGAACTCGCTCGCCATCCCAGGTCTCCGATCCGCTGGTCCGTCAAGATCAATGCTAGGGCGTCGCGCGGGCGGGCCACCCGTGGCCGGTGGGTCTGATCAGGGCGAAAGGGCGCGGTGGAGGTGTTCCTGGAGGCGGGCGTGGCGGAACTGGTGCACGGCGCCCGCCCGCCGCAGGACGCCGCGCCGGTAGGCGTCGTCGACGAACCGGGTGACCCGCCACGGCAGCCTGCCGGTCAGCGGGAGCCAGAAGCGGCCGAACACGAGCCACTGGCCCCACGCCGACAGGCTGAACAGCGCGCCGAGCGCGCTGCCGAGCGCGCTGATGAGCGTCACGCCGAGCGCGTCCCGCCCGCCCCAGCCGACCGGCACCCCGCCCAGGACGCCGCCGGACACCGTGACGACCAGCCCGATGAGCAGGTTGACCACGCCGACGAAGACGGGGACTGCCAGCGCGAGCTGCACGAGCGCTGTCCCGCGGTTGGACAGCAGCAGGTCTTCCGACCCCGCGGCCGAGCGGATGTCCTGCGGCGCCTCGACGGCCGCGGTCACGCCCAGGGCGAGCGCGGCCCCCACCGCGAACACCGCGCTGTAGACGCAGACGTCGTTGAGCGTGGCCGTCAGCGGTAGCGCGACGCCCGCGTTCAACCAGGTCACGATCGTCCGGAGAACGCCGTACACACCACCGAGCAGCGCGCCCGCCAGCAGGCCGAGGCGTGCCCGGGCCCGCACTCTCGACCACCGACCGCCGGACCAGCCGCGCAGCCGGACGCGCGCCCGGGTGGGCGTGTGCTCCTGCGCGCGGACCACGCGCGCGTACATCAGGCCGAAGGCGACGCCGGTCACGAGCGTGATGGCCGGGAAGAACAGGAGGCTGCCCAGGGTGATCACGCCCAGGAGGGCCCGTTCGACCACCAGGTCGGTGAGGCCGAAGCCGATCCCCGAGACGACCCCGACCACCAGCGCCCTGGTGCGCCGGGGCAGCTCCGTGCCGAGCCGCCACCACGCCAGGTCGTGGGTGCCGAGGGCGGACAGGTGCCCGGCGAGGTAGCCGAGCCAGTGCTGGGCCCGGTCGCCGAACTCGCCCGGCCGGTCCTGGTAGACGGCGGGCACGAACGAGGCCAGCAGGTGCCGCTCGATCGACGCCGGGGTGGGGAACCGCTCGGTGTCGAGCAGCTCGGCCGGGTCGTGGTCGGGGGTGTCGCTGTAGACCCGGCGGGCAAGCGAGATCATCAGCGGCGTGGTCAGCACGGTGGCGACCGCGCTGCCGGGGTCGGCGCGGACGGCGGCGACCACCGGCTCCCAGCCGGTGGCCTTGCGCGTGGTGCGGGGCAGGTAGTCGGCCACGTCGTCGACGGTGAGGTCCACCAGTTCGACGGCCGCGGCGGCGGTGAGCACGTCGGTCGCCTCGACGGCGGCGCGGTACTCGTCCGGCCTGCTGGTCAGCACGAGCGGCAGCGCCGTCTGGTTGACCGCCGCCAAGGCCGCCCGGTGCAGACCGGGCGCGATCTCGTCGAACCCGTCGAGCACCGGCAGCACCCGGCTGGTCTCCACCAGCGCGGCCGCCAGCGTCGACCCGCTAGGGCCGGGCCCGGCGAGGCCGGGGTGGTCGCGCACCAACTGCTCGGTCAGCCAGTCGCGCAGATCGCGCTCGGCCGGGTTCCACGAGCCGAGGCCGAAGATCACCGGAACCAGCGCGCCCGGCGCCCGGGTGGCCAGCAGGTCGAGCACGAACCGGGTGGTCAAGGTCGTCTTCCCGGCCCCGGCCCGCCCGAGGACGACCAGCCTGCCGGAGGGCACCCGGCGGTGGACGGCCACGACCTCGTCGAGGCTGCCCGCGAGGTCGATCGCCGGGGCGGACGTGCCCGGCCGGGCCTTGGCGATGTTGGCCCAGCCATCCCGCAGGTCCTCGGCCGCGGCCCGCCAGCGCACCGGCAGCGGCAGCGGGTCGTGCACCTGCCGGTGCTCCTCCTCGCGCTGCCACCGCACGCGCACCGCGTGGGCCAACGTCTCGACCGCCGCGGCCACCGGGTCGACCACGGGCGGCTCGGCGACGACCTCGGCGCTGCCCGCCGCCGCGAACAGCCGGGACCGTTCGGCCCCGGACAGCTCCAGCGCCTCGGCCAGCAGGGCCACCGTGCCCACCTTGGGGTCGGAGCGCTCACCGGTCTCCAGCCCGCGCACGGTCCGAACGCCCAGCCCGGCACGCGTGGCCAGGGCGTCCTGGCTCAGCCCGGCGCGCCTGCGCCATGCCCGCAGCAGATCCCCGAAGCCGTCGCTCACACCCGGTCCCCCCTCAGTACGCGCCGGGGACCGATCGTAGTGTCGGCGGGTGGCGGGTCCGCCACCGAACCACCAGCACGGCCGGAAGCGCCGGGGTCCGCGGCGGTAACCCGCGCGAACACCCAATCAAGTCCACTTTGGACATCTCCCTGAACAACTGAGATGCGCGCCGACCGGTCTGGCGAAGCTGGTCATGAAGATCGGCGACAGGCTCGAGGCACAGGACGTCGCGGTGGGCGCCCTACCGCGGATCTACGCGGCGACCGGGCCCCTCAATGATCGCAGGCGGCATTCCTACTCGTCGTCGGACTCGTGGTGTCCCAGGCGGATGAGGACCTGCTTGGCGATGACGGGCAGGGTCCCCAAGCCCAGGACCTCCATCGCGGAGATCTCCGATTCGGTGACCTGCCGGATCGCAGCGGCGAACTCCACGGTCAGCAGCGAGTCCACGCCGAGTTGGTCCAGGCGGCGGGAGCGGTCGATGTGGTCCGGGGTGGTCTGCATGACCTTCGCGAGCAGGTCGGTCACTGTGTCCTGCATGATGGCCGCCGCCTCCTCGGCGGTCGCGCCCTCCAGCGTTTCCCGGAGGCGGACGCCGTGCTGGCCCTCGTCCTGCGACCCGGACGACAACAGCGGCGCCGTGCGTGGCGCGTCCAGGCGCGGCAGCACCCGCGCCAGCAGGTCCCCGTCGACCTGGCCGACCGCGACAACGCCTGCTTCGGCGTCGCCGAGCAGGTGGTCCAGCACCGCCAGCGCGTCGTGCGCGGGCAGCCGCCCGAGGCCGAGGCGGCGCATCTCGTCCGCGCGGCCCGCGCGGTGCACGTACCCGGCGTCGTCGATGGCGCCCCACTGGACGGCGAGACCGGGCAGCCCGGCGCGGCGCCGGTCGCGGATGAGTGCTTCGAGTTCCAGGTTGGCCGCGACGTACGCGCTCTGCCTGATGTTCCCGGCCAGTGCCGCGAGCGAGCTGTAGACGACGAAGAAGTCGAGGTGGCGCTGCCTGGTCAGGTCGTCGAGCAGGTGCGCGGCGGTCGTCTTCGGTGTCAGGACGGCTCGGACGCGCTCGTCGGTCAGTTCGGTCAGCGGCGCGTCGTCGAGGACCATGGCTGAGTGCACGACGCCCGCGAGGCGGCGGCCACCCGCATCGATCTGCGCGATGACCTCGCGCATGGCCCGCGGGTCGGCGGCGTCGGCGGCACGGGCGAGCACCGTGACGCCGAGGCCGCGCAGATCCGCGAGCAGGGTGCGCGCCTCGTCCGTGCTGGGGCCGCGCCTGCTGATCAGGGTCAGGTGGCGGGCGCCGTGGGCGGCCAGGTGGCGGGCGGTCACCGCCCCGAAGCCGCCCAGGCCGCCCACGACCAGGTAGGCGGCTTCGGGGTCCAGTGCCGGGTCGGCGGGGCGGGCCACCGGGACGGCCTCGTCGAAGGTGATGACGACCTTGCCGATGTGCCGGGAGTGCTGCAGGCAGTCGAATGCCTGCTCGACCTGGGACGCGGGGAAGGCCCGGAAGGGCAAGGGGCGGTACCGGCCGGTGCGCATCGCCTCGGTGATCGCGGTCAGGTGGGTGGCGGTCAGCGACGACGGGGCGGTGAACAGGGTCGAGACGTCGACGCCGAAGAACGCCAGGTTCGCCGCGAAGGCGCCGAGCGGCAGCGGCCGGTCCGCGAGGATGTCCTGCTTGCCGAGTTCGACGAACCTGCCGTGCGGTTTGACCAGTTCCAGGCCACGCGTCAGGGCTTCGCCCGCCAGCGAGTTCAGCACGACGTCGACGCCGTGGCCCTCGGTGATGTCCTCGACCTGTTCCAGGAAGTCCAGGCTCCGCGAGTCCAGCACGTGGTCGACGCCGAGCAGGTGCAGCAGGTCGCGTTTGGCCGGGGTGCCCGCGGTGCCGATGACGCGGGCGCCGACGTGCTGGGCGTACTGCAGGGTCGCCAGTCCCACGCCGCCCGCCGCGCCGTGGACCAGGAGCGTCTCCCCGGCGGTGAGCCGGGCCAGGTGGCCCAGGCAGTGGTGCACGGTGAGGAACACCGTCGGCATGGTGGCGGCTTCGGCGAAGCCGAGGTCGGCGGGGATGGGCATGACCTGGGTCGCGGGCACGGTCACGTGCGAGGCGAGGCTGCCCGCCGCCAGGACCGCCACCCGGTCGCCGGGGGCCAGGGTGGACACACCCGCGCCCGCGGCGGTGACCACGCCCGCGCACTCCAACCCCAGCGGCCGGTCCGGGTCGGCGGGCGGGACGAGGTCGTTGGCGACCAGCACATCGCGGTAGTTCAGCCCGGCCGCTTCGACGCGCACCGTCACCTCGCCGTCGCCCGGCGCACGCGCGGGCGTCCGCTGCCAGCTCAGCCGGTGGCGCAGGCCGGGGTTGTGCAGGGTGAGGGTGTGCGGCTCGGCTGTGGACCGCGCCCGCGGCGCGGAGCGCGGGAGCACCCGCGTCACGAAGCGGCCCTCGCCGGTCAGCAGGAGCTCGTCCTCGTCGGAGCCCGACGTCAGCTCGCGGGCCAAGCGCTCGGCCAGGACACGGGGGGTGGCCCCCGTGAGCGCGACCCTGCGGACGTTCAGCTCGGGGTGTTCGTTGCCCAGCGTCCTCGCGGCGCCCCAGAGCCCGGCGCCGGATGCGGCGAGCGGCAGATCCATCGAGCCTTCGGTGACGACCCACAGGGTTTGGCCCGCCGCGCAGGCTGTGGTGACCGCGCGCAGCACCGCGAGCTGCCGCACCGTCCGCTCAGTGGGCGACCCGTCGTCCGGACCCGCGATCAGGACGACGCCAAGCGCATCCCGGGACAGCGACGCCGTCCAGCGGACCGGGTCGTCGTGACCGGGCACGACCGGGGCGCCCAGCACCTGGCCCACCTCGGCCGCCACGCCGCCGCCGTCCGCCAGGTCGACGACCAACCACTGGCCCGCCGCACCGGTGTCCGGGACGGCAGCGGGTCCGCGCTGCCGGGGGCGGCGCGCGGTGAGCAGGACCGAGTGGGCGCCCGCGTCGTCGCCGGTGTGCACCGTGCCGGTGAAGCCGCACTCGTGCAGCAACGGCGCCCACTCCGCACGGTCCAGGGGCGGTCGCGAACCGAGCACCTCGACCAGCGGCGGCACCAACGGCGCGTGGAACTCCAGGGCGAGCAGGTGCCCGTGATCGGCCAGCAGGTCGGCCACCGCGCGCAGGGCCGCCGCCGGGTCGCGGCGGGCGCTCAGCGTGTGACCGGCGATGACCAGGTCGTACGAACCAGGGGTGAAGCCCTGTTCGACGGGGTCCGCGTCCAGGTCCAGGGTGGCGTAATCGAGGAAGTCGTGGCAGGCGAAGCGGTTCTGCGCCTGGGGGAAGCCTGCCGTGGTGACGTCGGTGAACGTGTAGCGGGTGAGCCGGGGCGGCATGTGCGCGAGCAGTGCGGCGGTGGTCGCGCCGCTGCCCGCGCCCACTTCCAGCACCCGCAGCGGTCGGTCGGCAGGCCAGTCGGCGATCATCGCGCGCACCAGGTGCCCGGCCCGCCGCCGGTGTGAGCGCAGGAGGGGGAAACTCTCGGAGAACCGCGTGGCCAGTTGGTCCGGCGGGGCGCACAGCAGTTCCCGGGCGTCGCGTTCGCCACGCAGCACCGCGGCCAGGTTGCGGCCGCTGACTCCCCAGATGTGCACGGCCGAGCTCTGGTCCGGCAAGTCCTCGAGCGCCTTCCGGAACAGTTCCCCAGCGCGCGGCTCGACGGCCATCCGCCAGCCCCCGGCGGCCACGGGGGCCAGGACCTCGCGCTCGGCCGCCACACCGACCAGGGTCCGCAGCAGGACGGCGTGCTCCTCGGAGACGCCTGCCGCGAACAGGTCGTCGAGTGCGAACACCTGCCTGCCAGGCAGGAGGTCGGCGATCGCCGCCGCGGCGAAGTGCGCGGTCAGCTCCAAGAGCTGTTCGTGCACCTCGGCGTCACCGTGGTCCGCCACCCGCTCACGCGTCATGGCGGCGAGCACGTCGGTGGGCGGGGGCAGAGGGCTCGCGGTCGTCGGGAGTGCCCCTGGCAGGGGCGCGGCCCGCAGCACCTCGGTCAACTGGGCGGGTTCAGCCGGGCGGACCGCCTCGTGCAGACGTGCCCGGCAGCCCAGGAGCTCCAGGGCGACCTGCCCCTGCTCATCGGTGACCGAGACGTCCCACACCACTTCCGCCGGGTCCTGTCGACGGGCCCGGGCGAGAAGGAATCCATTGCGGGGCATGGGGTGCCAGCAACGGATGGTCTCGACGCGGACCGGCAGGAACAGCCTCTGCCCCCGCACCAGCTCGGGCCACAGCAGGTAGAGCAGTTGCATCGCCGCGTCCAGCACGGCGGGATGAGCCAGATGGGCGTCGCCGTACTCGATCTGGGCGCGGTAGGCGGCCAGCACCTCGCCGGGGGTGGCCCGCAGCGAGGTCAGGGCCTGGAAGGCGGGGCCGTATTCCAGGCCGGTGCCCGCGACCGCCGAGTAGAACTGCTCGGCTTCGCGCGGGCACGGCTGCCGGACGTCCAGCGCGGGAAGGGCGTCCCGCAGCAGGCGCCGGACCCGGCCACGGGCGTGCTCGACCCAGTCGCCGCCATCCCCGTTCTGACTGGCGACAGTGATCGCACCGTCAGGCGACAGCGTGGTGCTCACGCGAACACGCGCCTCCGTGCCGCCGGGGAGGACGAGAGCGCGATCGATGTGCAGCCCGGTGACCTCGACGGGCCCGCCGAGAACCTGGTGCCCGGCCGACAGCGCCATGTCCGCGAAGGCCGCGGCGGGCAGCACGGCGTCCTGGCCGATGCGGTGATCGGCGGGCCAGCCCAGTCGACCGATGTCGAACTCCTGGCTCCACGAGGGGGTGGGCGCGACCTGCCGCCCACCCAGCAACTGGTGGCCGGTGGCGTGCTCGTTCGCCGCCTCGGACCACCACTCCGGGCCGCCGATCCAGTGGCGTTCGCGCTGCCACGGGTAACTCGGCAGCGCGGCGACCCGGCCCGGCCTGGGGAACATCGCGTGGTCGTCGAGCTGGGCGCCCGCGGCCAGCAGGTGCGCGTAGGCGGTGTCCAGGACCTCCGCGCCGCTGTTCTCCCGCCGCATGGTCGCCACGATCGCCACGGGGTCCTGGGACTGCGCGCAGCTACGGCGCAGGTAGGCGGCCAGCACCGGGTGCGGGCCGATCTCCACGAGCACGTCGCACTCCTGCGCGTGGCGCAGCGTGTCGACGGCGTCGGCGAAGCGGACCGGCTCACGGATGTTGCGCCACCAGTACTCGGCGTCCAGCACCGTGCCGTCGACCACCTCTCCGGTGACCGTGGACACCATGGGGATCAGGCCCGAGGCGGGCGCCAGGTCACGCAACGAGGAGGCGAGGGGCGCGCGCAAGGAGTCCATCGCCGGGCTGTGGAAGGCGTAGTCCAGGTCCAGGTCGCGGAAGAACAGACCACGATCCTCGATCACCTCGCCGAAGGCAGCCAGCGCGGGCGCCTCCCCGGCCAGCGTCACATCCCGCGCGGCGTTGACCCCCGCGAGCCAGATCCGGTCGCGGTACCCGTGCTCGACGATCCACCGCTGGGCTTGTTCCGGGCTCAGCCCCACCGCCGCCATGCGCCCCACGCCCGCGGTGGGCGCCTGCGCCCGGCTGCGTTCGGTGATCACCTGGCAGGCCGCCTCGAGGTCCAACGCGCCCGCGCAGTAGGCGGCGGCCACCTCGCCGACGCTGTGGCCCGCGACGGCGGACGGCCGCACACCTCGGGTCGCCAGAGCCGCCACCAGCCCCGCCTGCACCGCGAACAACAGCGGCTGGGCCACCTCCGTCCGCGCCCACCGAGCCGGATCGGCGGCCTCGGCCAGTTCCCCGTGCACCGACCAGCCGAGCAGTCCGGACAACACCCGGTCCACCGCGCGGACCTCGGCGGCGAACGCCGGGTCGGTGGCCAGCAGCTCGGCGCCCATGCCGACCCATTGCGAGGCGTTGCCGCTGAACAGGAAAGCGACTCGGCCCCGCCGCACGGCCGTCGCCGAGGCGGCACGCGGGAGCGGCTGCCCCTGGGCCAGCGAGCGCAGCCCCTCAGCGGCCTCCTTGAGGCCGTCGGCGAGCACCGCGAAGCGGCGCTCGTGCCGGGTGCGGCGGCGGCACGAGGTGTAGGCGAGGTCGTAGAACTCCTCCTTGTCAGCGTTCTCCAGCCGCGCGGCCCACAGCTCCGCCGTCTCGTCGAGCGCCTGCCGGGTACGAGCGGTGACCAGGACCGGAAGCTGCTCGAACCCGCCGCCCGCCGCCCGCGCCGCCGTCCCGGCCGGGGGTGGCGGGGCCAGCACGACGTGGACGTTGGCTCCACCGAAGCCGAAGGAGCTGACCCCGACGACACGACGGCCCTCCCCGGTCAGCGGGAGCGACGCGGTGACCGGGGCCAGACCCAGACCGGTGAAGTCGATCTCCTGGCTGAGCGGCTCGGCGTGCAGGCTCGCCGGGATCCGCTCCTCCCGCAGCACGCCGATCGCCTTGCACAGCCCCGCCACGCCGGAAGCGGGCTCGAGGTGGCCCAGGTTGGACTTGACCGACCCGATCGGCAACGGCACCCCGCCGCGCCGCTGGCCCAGAACCTGCCCCAGGGCCCGGCACTCGGCGGAGTCCCCCACCCGGGTGCCGGTGCCGTGCGCCTCGACGTAGGCCACCTCCTCGGGGGCCACGCCCGCCCGCGCGTACACCCGCTCGAGCAGCGCGGCCTGCGTGCGGGCGTTGGGCAGCGCCAAGCCCACGGTGCGGCCGTCGGCGTTGGCCTCACTGGCCAAGATCACGCCCAGCACCCGGTCCCCGTCACGCACCGCCGCCCCCAACGGCTTG
Organism: Actinokineospora pegani; assembly: GCF_009745975.1. GTDB lineage: Bacteria > Actinomycetota > Actinomycetes > Mycobacteriales > Pseudonocardiaceae > Actinokineospora > Actinokineospora pegani. The sequence goes on from NZ_WHOL01000036.1 coordinate 100,176, forward strand.
AGCACCACCACCGCCGCCCCCTCCGCCCGCACGTACCCGTCCGCGCCCGCGGAGAAGGGGCGGCACCGGCCGGTGGGCGACAGCATCGATGCTTGGGAGAAGCCCAGGTAGGGGTACGGGGAGAGCAGGACGTTCACACCGCCCGCCAACGCCACCGAGCTGCGACCGGACCGCAGCAGCTCGCAGGCGTGGTGCACCGCCAGCAACGACGACGAGCAGGCGGTGTCCACCGTGTAGGAGGGCCCCTGCAGGTCGAAGAAGTAGGAGACGCGGTTCGCGAGGTTGCACATCGCGGTGCCGCTCATCGAGTACGGCGTCGGCCGCACCCGGCGCACCTGGAGGGCCTCGTAGTCGTGCAGGGACGCGCCCGCGACGACCGCCGCGTCGCCGCCCCGCAGGCCGGCGGGGTCGATGCCCGCGTCGTCGAACGCCTCCACCGCGCACTCGAGCAACAACCTCTGCTGCGGGTCGACCTGGGCGGCCTCCTTCGGCGAGATCTCGAAGAAGGCGGGGTCGAACGACCGCAGGTCGTCGAGCACCGCACCGGCGGCCGTGCACGCTTTCCGCGCCTGCCGCTTCCCCTCGGCCACCCACTGATCGGTGTCGAAGCGGTCCGCCGGGATCTCGCCGACCAGGTCCCGCTCACCGATGAGCGCCGACCACAGATCGTCGAGCGAAGATATCCCCCGGGGGAAGCGGCACCCCACGCCGACAACGGCGACAGCGTCGTCGGGGTGGGGTGCCGACGTCGCGGTGTCGTCGCTCAACTCGGGTCCTTCACGGCAGTCGTGGTCAAGGGCTGGGTCGTCGTCCGCGGGAGGCCCCGGGTCGACGGGGCGCAGGCGGCGCGCGATCGTGAGAAGCGTTCCAAAGACGTGAGGTACGGCCGGTCGTCGAGCGGTTGGTCGGTGACGAAGTGGAGGATGAGGTCGGCGACCTCGTCGACCCGTTCCAGGTGCGCCATGTGGTCGGCCCGCTGGATGGTCGCGAAGGTCGCCTGGTCGAAGGTGGCGGCGAACTCGCGACACGCCGCGGGGGGCGTCAGCACGTCGTGCTCACCGGTGAAGACCAGGACCGGGCCGTCGTACCGGCCGTCGGGGTCGGTGGGGAGCGCCTCGAGCGCACGCCAGCGCCGGATGAGACGGGTGGTCTCCGCGCGCGTCATGCTGCCGAACATCGCGGTCAGCCGATCGCGGACCGCGTCTCGTCCGATCACCGGGCTGCCGGGGGTGGAGTCCACCATCAGCCGCAGGATCGCCGACACGTCGTCCTGGGTGAGGTCGTCCTCCCCGCCCGTCGACCATGCCTCGGGCACAGATCCCTGGTGGAGCCGGTGCAGGTCCCGCGCGGACGCGACCGCGGCGACCAGCACCAGCCGCCGCACCCGCTGGGGATGACGTCGGGCGAACTGGTAGGCGAGGGGCCCGGTGGCGGACCCGCCGACAAGGTTGACCCGCGGCAGTGGCACCTCGTTCACCACCTCGAGCAGCGCGCGGAGGAAGAAGTCGGGCGCCGCGTCGGGGGGGACCTCGTCCGCGTCCCCCGAGCCGGGCAGGCTCAGCAGCACGACGGTGGCCGCATCGCCGATCGACCCGCCGAGACCGCGGGAGTACGTCCGCGCGAACACGTCGTGGATGTACAGCACGGGCACCGTCTGGGGATTCTCGTCGTTCCACAGGATCCGGCAGGAGAATCGGGCACCGTCGACGACGAAGGTGCGCACCTCGTCACCAGGTGCGGCCGGGACGTCCATCGCGGATTCTCCTCACAAATTCTCGGAACGACGGAGCGACACGACCCGTCGACGTCCACTACTACCCACACGGACCACCGATGACCCATGATCTGCCCACAGTCCACCGGATCGGGTGAGGAGCACCGCGCGTAGCGATCGTCGCGAGCAGTCCGGCACGTGCCGGTGTCCGGCCGCCGGAACACTCCGAACATCGCCATATTCAGAAGAGACACGCCATGTCGACATCGATCAGCAGGCTGCGCACGCCGATCACCACAGCCGTGGCCGGGCTGATCGTGATGGCGACGGCCGCGGCCACCCAGCGCTCGGACACCCTCGATGGGAAATGGCACGCCCAGGTCACCGTCGAGGTGAACGGCGTCTCCACGAACGCCACATTCAGAGGTCAGGCGACAGTCGAGTACTCGCAGACGAACACCACCGACTACAACGTGCCGCTCACCCGCTTCACAGGACATGGGCACTCGGGCAGTTGACGATCGGTCTGCGCGCAGAGGAGACCCCCGAAACCACGACTGTCCAGACGCTGGAGATCCCGCCGAAGTGGGATCATCCCCTGAAGATCGCCTGCACCCGGACCTGGACCTCCCGAAGTACCTCAACTTCGAGCAGCCGGAGATCGTGCGGCTCTTCGCCGTCCTCAGCGTCGAAGCCCTCCAGGTGGACCACCCGGCGCACGAGTACTTCGGACAGCGCCTCGACCGCGTGCGCGACGCGTTCAGGCGCGGCCTCGAACAGTGGCACCCCGAACCGGAGCGCACCGCGGCCCAACTCATCGCCTACCTCGACGGCCTCCAGATCCTCTGGCTCCGCGACCCCTCCACACCCGCCCTCGCCCTCTGGTCCGACTGCGCCGACCGCCTCCTCGCCACCTGATCGCGGCTCTACCCCGACTGCTCGCCGATGAAGGAGAGGGGGTCGTCGAACGCGTCTGCGCCGCCTTCGTCCGCAGGTCGAAGATGTAGTCGTGGGGCAGGTCCTGCCCGCTCCCGGTCCAGTACCGACTCGTCACGGCGACACCCCGGCCCGCAGCACGGCGTCGAGCTCGTAGGTCTGCGGCTCGAGCGGGTCGGCGTCGCCCGCCGTCATGTACGTGGGCGGGTAGTCGGCCGTGGCGGTCCTGACCGTGGAGACCTCGTCCAGCCGCGGGTGGCTCTCGAAGTCCTTCCGCCCCGGGTAGCTCCACGCGTACGTCCGGAAAGCGGGGAAACCCGCCTTCAGGACCGTGTCGAAGTCGTACGGCCCCGAGTACGGGATCACGCTCCGTAGGTCGTCGACGGGCAGTCCGATGTGGACTCCCATGCGCTCCGCGAGCGCTGGATTCGTGATCAAGATGGCGGCGTAGGGCCTGGGGTGATCTCGTTGACGATGAGCGGCGTGGCGACCAGGGCGACGACCACCCCGAGCGCAGGTGTGGCGACAGGCCACCCTGCGCTGGTTCGCCGACCACGGGGCCTGGGTGCCGACAGCGCCGGGGGCGAAATTGAACGCGTGCTGGCCGTAGGGGACCTTGATCAGGCGATTGGGGATCGCGGCGCGCCGCAGCAGGTCGGCGCTGATGACGAGGTAGCCGTGCTCAGCGAACCATCGGGCATGCCCGGATGGGGGGCCTTCCAGGCGGGAGCCCGACACCCAGCCGCCGCCGTGCACCATGACGATCACCGGCGCTTGTGCCGTGGCAGCGGCGGGACGCCACACCGACAGCGGCACCGGTTGCCCCTCGAAGGTCAGGTAGTCGACGTTCTCATCGGGCGAGGCGTCGCCGGTGGCCAGGGTGAACAGAGCCCCCGCATCGAGGGAGACATCCTCGCGAGCGGCCATGGCCAACTGCTGGCCACCGACCACCGCCACGCCCACAGCGCCCCCGCCGTCAACACCACCGAGACCAGCAGGGAGTACACCCACACCGACGACAGGACGGCGCTGACCACATCGACGGGCGTGGCAGGAACGTGTCGGCGACCGCGAGGAACACCACACCCGCCAGAACGGCCAGCACCCGCTTGGACCACGTGGCTCCGGCATCCCGGCGCACGCGATCCGCCTCCTTGGCGGGGTCCGCCGAGTTGCCGCCACCTGCCGACAGGGTCACCGTGGACTCCTCACCAACCGCTCTGCGATGCGACCATCCCCAGCACGGAAACCGGCCAAGCCGCACCATCCCAGCTCACCGACTGACACATGTACTTGATGCCTGTTCGCGCATGATCTGGCGGACCGGTTCTGGGCCGCACACCACGCCGTGGGCGGCCAGGCCGGCGTGGAGGCGCCGGTACCCGCAAGTGACGTCGGAGTCGGCGAACACCTCCGCGATCCGGGCGGAGAGCATGTCCCCGCGCGTGGTGGCCGATACCGGGCGTCCGCGCCATTCGTGGAACCCGGACTCCAGCCGGTCCGCTGTCCGGAAGACCCGAGGCACCTCACCCCACCCCGGCTGTCAGAGGCGGCCAACGCGCAGGCAAGGGATGATCACGGCACGACGACGGCCCGCAGGTGCGCGGGGTCGTCGGGGATCTGGTCCAGATCGGCGCCGAAGGTCACCGTCCCTGCCGACTTCCTTGAAGCCGTTGAACTTGAACGAGACCAGCATCATCCGGTTGCGGCTGGTGGGTACGAAGTCCGCGTGCAGCGGCGCGCCCGCGTCCCGTGCCCGCCGCTTGAGGTGGTTGATCAGGACCGTCCCCACCCCGCGCGACATGACCCTGCACGACATGAGCAGCACCTTGACGCGCCACTGCTCGCCGGTCTCCACCAAGGCGAGGCCGATGTTGCCGTAGGGCCCGTACCGGTCGGTGAGCCGGGCGACGAGCAGCAGGTGGTCGGGTGAGGTGCGGTAGGCGTCCAGTTCGTCGTAGGAATAGGTGCGCCCGGTCGTGTTGAGCTGGTTGGTGCGCACGGTCAGGCGATCTCGACGCGCATGTCCAGTGCGGCGAGGAAGTCCTCCTGCGGCCCGGCGAAGGACTCCTCCGCGATGGTGCGCTCCTGGTCCGAGCGGTACATCTCCCGCCGCCGATGGGAGTCCTCGGTGACGAACCGTGGCACGAACTCGGTGCGCACCAACAAGTCCGTGACCTCGCTCGCGTCCACACACAGCACGCCGGGGTGCTCGTGGGCGACCTCGTCGCGCTCGAAGGGCTGGTCGTTGACGAAAGCCAGGGCGTCGACGCCGATGTTGAGGGCGCGGGCGATCTCGGTGACCGACGCGGACCTCACGCCCCGCCCGACCTGCGGGTAGAGGAGGTACTCGGCGATCCCGAGCTCGGCCAGCCTGGCCATCGCGGCCTCGGGATCGTTGCGGCTGGCCACCGAGTGCAGGATGCCCCGCTCGTCGAGGGCGGCGAGGGTCTGGCGCACCCCGGGGCGCAGCGCCGCGCCGCCGTTCTCGAGCAGGACCCCCTCCCACACGGTGTCGTCCAGATCCCACACGACGCACTTGATCGTCCTGGTCGCGGTGGGGTCACCGGTCATGGCACTGCCTTTCGATCTTCCAGTAAGAGCCCATAGCGGTTTCAGTCGAGCGGGGAGTGTTGGTACGCGGCCTGGGCGAGGTAGGTTTGCTGCAGCTGGATGCTGCCCTCGATGATCTCCATGACCTTCGCGTCGCGCAGCAGCCTGCCTGCGGGGTGCCCGGGCGCGCAGCCGCGCGCGCCGAGGATCTGCACGGCGTCGGCCGTGGCGGAGAACGCCTTGCAGGACGCGAAGTACTTGGCTGCCCAGGTCGCGTTGACGGTGCCGGGATCGCCCTTGTCCTTGAGCAGCCCCGCCCGCAGGCACAGCAGCCGCGCCGCGGACAGGCTCGTGTCGATGTCGGCGATCATCCGCTGCACCAACTGGTGGTCGGCCAGCGGCGCCACGAACCGGACCCGATCCTGGCGTGGTCGAGGCTCAGTCGCAACGCAGCGGCGAGAATGCCCACACAGCCCCACGCCACGCTGTAGCGGCCGATGTCCAGTGCGCTCGTCGCCACTGCGGACATGCCGCGATCAGCGCCGAATCGGGCACCCGGCAGGCGGTCAACCGCAGCTCGGCGAGCATCGACGCCCGGGTGCCCAGCACCCCGTTGATCGGGACGACCTCGAGGCCGGGGGCGTCGCGCTCGACGAGGAACGCCGCGGCTTCGCCCTCGCTGCGGGCAAAGACGAGGAACACGTCCGCCCGCTGCCCATAGGTGATCCACTTCTTCTCGCCGGTGAGCAGGTAGCCGCCCTCGACCCGCTCGGCCCTGGTGTCCAGGTTGCCCGCGTCGCTGCCCGATCCCTCCTCGGTCAGCGCGAACGCCCCGACCCGCTTCCCCGACGCCAATGCGGGCAGCCACCGCTCGCGCACGGCGACACTGCCCCAACGGGTGACCGCGTGGGCCACCATGCTGTGCACGGTCAGCATGCTGCGCACCGACGAACAGGCCGCCCCGAGCGCCTCGTTGAGCAGCCCGAAGCTCACCGCATCGTAGCCCTGCCCGCCGTGGGCGTCGGGCACGAGGGCACCGAAGAAACCCTCTGCGGCGAACGAGTCCACGAAGTCGCGTGGGATCGCTTCGGCCGCGTCCCACTACTCGGCATGCGGCTCGACCCGCTTCTCGACGAACAGCCGGAACGCCGCGCGCCGCTGCCGCTGGGCATCGGAGAGCTCCACCGCTACCTCCGCCCGGTCGGGGCGCTCATGCGCCCGTGGGCACGCCGGTCCTGCGGGCGACGAACTCCGCGATGGCGTCGATGCTGCGGAAGTTGGCGAGGTCCAGGTCGTCGTCCTCGACCGGCGCGCCGAGGTCCTGCTCGACAAGAGCACGAGCTGCATGACGAAAAGGGAGTTGACGTAGCCGCCGGTGAACATGTCCTCGTCGCCGCGGCGCGCGACACGACCGCCAGCGCCCACCTAATCCACCAGATCAGCGACAACCACCCCCGACCAGGCGACCACCCCGTGCCGACGCGTCGCCCCAGGACCATCCCCGCACCCGAGGGACGCCGACCCCCGCACATCGACCGCCATCACGCACTCGCAGGCCACCGCCGACTGAAACCAACCTGATGGCCAAGTACATCTAGGCGCTGTCCGGAAACTTCGAGACACTCCACGCGGTCAGCGTGGCCCCGGGTTTGTGTCCGGGAGAGTTCAGCGGCAGTCGTGTACTCGGACGGCGCGGCATGGCCGGAACAAGGACGTGAAGCGGTTCACCGGGGGCCGCTACCGCACCTCGCCGTCCCTGCCCTCCGCCTCTCGGGCCTTGAGCCGCTGCTCCTCGGCGCGCTCGCGGCAGCGGCGCAGGAACTCCGCGTCGGACTCGGCGTCACCGGCGGCGAAGCGGCCGGGTCGGTCGTACTCCGGGAAGTGCGGCATCGTCCGCTCGTAGGCGCGCGGGCGGACGGGCCCGCGGTGGGGCTTGCCCGCCACCAACCAGACGATCGAGCCCGCGAGCGGGAAGAACAGGACAATCAGGATCCAGGCCATCTTGGGCAGGTGCCGGGTGTCGCCGTCGTCGGTGGTAATCACGTCGACAAGACAGAACAGCCACAGGCCCAGGGTGAGAAGGCCGAAGAGACCGCCGAAGTAGAGCATCGCTGAAAACCCCCATGGTTCGTGAGCGCAGAATAGCGCAACGCCGCGGACACCGGAACGTGCAGCATCGGCCGCGTTGTGAACCCGGACACCCACCGGCCACACCCGGCGCCCGTGTACGACTACCTGCTCGGCGACGGCGACACCATCCGCGTCGTGCACCCCGGCCGCCCCACCTGCTGCCCCTGGCCCGCCTCGACCACGTCGTCGCCTGGAACGGCGTCACCCTCACCAACGAACCCCCACCTCCGCCTCGCCCAGTACCGCGCCAACAACAACCCGGAACATCGACTCCGCCTCTCCCGGGCGTTCGTCGCGGGCAAACTCCACAACTACCGACAACGACTCCTGCGCGCCGCCCGCGACAACACCAGAACACGCCAAACCCGCCTGCGCGACACCACCGAACACCACGCCACCGCCCTCACCCGACTCGAACACACCCGCGGCCTCGACGAATTCCTCGGCATCGAAGGAAACGCCACCCGCGAGTACTTCCAAGCCCTCGACCACCTCGCCCCCGGCACCGCACCCGGCCGCTCCCGACGACCACCCACCGACCCAGTCAACTGCCTGCTGTCCTTCGGATACGGCATGCTCCGCGTCGCCGTCCACGGCGCCCTCGAACACGTCGGCCTCGACCCCTACCTCGACTACCTCC
>NZ_WHOL01000037.1 GCF_009745975.1 Actinokineospora pegani
GTCGGTGGAGCTGCGGAACCGGCTGCGGGAGCGGACCGGGTTGAAGTTGCCCGCGACGTTGGTCTTCGACTACCCGACCCCGTTGGCGCTCGCCCGCCACCTGCGCGCGGAGCTGGCCCCGGACACCGGCGCGGACGTGGACGAGGCGCGGCTGCGCCGGGCGCTCGCGTCGGTCCCGCTGGCCCGGTTCCGGGAGGCGGGCCTGATGGGCGCCCTGGTCCAGCTCGCCACCGCGGGCGACCCGGGCGACCTCGTCCAGGCCGACCGGGGGCGGGCGATCGCCGAACTGGACGTCGACGACCTGGTCGACCTGGCGTTCGGCGGCGAGTGATCCCGCGTGGCCCGGCATCCGGTACCGAGTGATTGGGGCGTTTGGTGAGTGCGTCGTATGAGAAGGTCGTCGAGGCGCTGCGCAGGTCGCTGGAAGAGGTCGGTTCGCTGAAGCAGCGCAACCGGCAGCTCGAAGGCGCCGTCCGCGAGCCGATCGCCATCGTCGGGATGGCGTGCAGGCTGCCGGGGGGTGTCGCGGGCCCGGCCGACCTGTGGCGGCTGGTCGTCGAGGGGCGGGACGCGGTGTCGGGGTTCCCCGACGACCGGGGCTGGGACCTGGACGCGCTGTTCGACCCGGACCCGGACCGCGCGGGCACCTCCTACGTCAGCCAGGGCGGGTTCGTCCACAGCGCCGGCCTTTTCGACGCCGGGTTCTTCGGGATCTCGCCGCGTGAGGCGCTGGCGATGGACCCGCAGCAGCGGTTGCTGCTGGAGGCGTCCTGGGAGGCGTTCGAGAGCGCGGGCGTCGACCCGGTCTCGTTGAAGGGCTCCGATGTCGGCGTGTTCGCCGGGGTGTCCGGCCAGGGCTACGGCAACGGTGTCGTCGGGCCGGAGATGCAGAGCTTCGCGGGCACGGGGGTCGCTTCGAGCGTGGCGTCCGGGCGGGTGTCCTATGTGTTCGGTTTCGAGGGTCCGGCGGTGACGATCGACACGGCGTGCTCGTCGTCTTTGGTCGCGATGCACCTCGCCGCGCAGTCGCTGCGGTCCGGCGAGTGCTCGATGGCGTTGGCAGGCGGGGCGATGGTGATGTCCTCGCCCAACTCGTTCGTCGGGTTCTCCCGGCAGCGCGGGCTGGCCGAGGACGGGCGGTCCAAGGCGTTCGCGGAGGGCGCGGACGGGATGGGGCTGTCGGAGGGCGTCAGCCTGGTGGTGCTGGAGCGGTTGTCGGTGGCGCGTGAGCGCGGGCACCGGGTCTTGGCCGTGTTGCGGGGTAGCGCGGTGAACCAGGACGGCGCTTCCAATGGGTTGACCGCGCCGAACGGGCCGTCGCAGCAGCGGGTGATCCGCGGCGCGCTCGCCAACGCCGGGATCACGACGTCCGATGTGGACGTGGTCGAGGGCCACGGGACCGGCACCGCACTGGGCGACCCGATCGAGGCGCAGGCGTTGCTGGCCACCTACGGGCAAGAGCGTTCCGAGCCGCTGTGGCTGGGGTCGCTCAAGTCCAACATCGGCCACGCCCAGGCCGCCGCGGGTGTCGCCAGCGTGATCAAGGTGGTGCAGGCGCTGCGGCACCGCGTCCTGCCACCCACCCTGCACGCCGCCGAGCCCTCCACGGCGGTGGACTGGTCCGAGGGCGCGGTGGAGCTGCTGACCGAGGCCCGCGACTGGCCCCGCGACGGCCGCCCGCGCCGGGCAGGCGTGTCGTCGTTCGGGATCAGCGGGACCAACGCGCACCTGATCATCGAGGAGGCGCCCGAGGAGCCCGCGCCCGTCGAGGTGGCCGCAGGCGCGGGCCCGGTGCCCCTGGTGGTGTCGGCCCGCACCCGGGGCTCCCTCGCGGGCCAGGCCGAGCGGCTGGCCGCGTTCCTGGCCGACACCGACGTGCCGCTCACGGCTGTGGCGGGCGCGCTGGTGTCGAGCCGGTCCGTGCACGACGAGCGCGCCGTGGTCGTGGCCGGGTCCGCGGGCGAAGCCCTCGCCGGGCTCGGCGCGCTGGCCCGCGGCGAGGACGCGCCCGGCGTGGTCACCGGCAGCGCGGGCAAACCGGGCAAGCTGGTGTGGGTGTTCCCCGGCCAGGGGACGCAGTGGGTGGGCATGGGCCGCGACCTGCTCGACGCCTCGGCCGTCTTCGCCGCGCGGATCGCCGAGTGCGCCGCCGCGATCGAACCGTGGGTCGACTGGTCGCTGCTCGCGGTCCTGCGGGGCGAGGTCGACGCCGAGGTGCTGGACCGGGTCGATGTGCTGCAACCAGCCTGCTTCGCGGTGATGGTCGGCCTGGCCGCGGTGTGGCGGTCGGCGGGCGTGGCCCCCGACGCCGTGCTGGGCCACTCCCAGGGCGAGATCGCCGCCGCCTGCGTGTCCGGCGCGCTGTCGCTCACCGACGCCGGGCGGGTCGTGGCGCTGCGCAGCCAGGCCATCGCCGCGCGGCTGTCCGGGCGCGGCGGGATGGCCTCGGTGGCGCTGGGCGAGGCCGACGCCACCGCCCGGCTGGCACCCTGGTCGGACCGGGTCGAGGTGGCGGCGGTCAACGGGCCGTCGTCGGTGGTGGTCGCGGGCGACGCCGAGGCGCTGGGCGAGGTCGTGACCGCGCTGGAGGGCTGGGGCGTGCGGGTCCGGCGGGTGGCGGTGGACTACGCCTCCCACACCCGCCACGTCGAGGACATCCGCGACACGCTCGACGCGGCGCTGGCCGGGATCGACGCGCAGGCCCCGCGGGTGCCGTTCTACTCCACCGTCACCGGTGACTGGGTTCGCGAGGCGGGCGCCCTCGACGGCGCCTACTGGTACCGGAACCTGCGCGACCAGGTGGGCTTCGGCCCCGCGGTCGCCGACCTGGTCAGCCGGGGGCACCGGACGTTCCTGGAGGTCAGCGCGCACCCCGTGCTGGTCCAACCGATCGCCGAGGTCGACGCGGCGGTGGCCGTCGGGTCGCTGCGCCGCGACGACGGCGGCCTGGGCAGGCTGCTGACCTCGATGGCCGAGCTGTTCACCCGGGGCGCCCGCCTGGACTGGGCCGGGGTGCTGCCGCCCGCGTCCGGCTGGGTGGACCTGCCGACCTACGCCTTCGACCACGAGCACTACTGGCTGCACTCGGCGGAGTCGACCGACGCCACCGCCCTGGGCCAGTCGGCGACCGGTCACCCGCTGCTCGGCGCGGTCGTGCCGCTGCCGCAGTCCGACGGGCTGGTCTTCACCTCCCGGCTGTCGCTGCGCGCGCACCCCTGGCTCGCCGACCACGCGATCGACGACGTGGTGCTCTTCCCCGGCACCGGGTTGGTCGAACTGGCGGTGCGGGCCGGGGACGAGGTCGGCTGCCCGGTGCTCGACGAGCTGGTGACCCAGTCGCCGATCGTCGTGCCCGAGCGCGGCGGGGTCCGCGTCCAGGTCGCGGTGGGCGGACCGGACGACAGCGGCGCGCGCGCCGTCGAGGTGCACTCCCTGCGCGACGGCGCCGACACCTGGACGCGGCACGCCACCGGCACGCTGTCCGCCGAGGCGGGCGCGGGCGCCGGGTTCGACTTCACCGCCTGGCCGCCCGCAGGCGCCGAGCGCGTCGAGGTCGGCGACCTCTACCCCGACCTCGCCGAGCGCGGCTACGCCTACGGGCCCGCCTTCCAGGGCGTCCAGGCGGTGTGGCGGCGCGGCGCGGAGGTCTTCGCCGAGGTCGCCCTGCCCGACGGGCACCGGGACGCCGCCGCCGGGTTCGGCCTGCACCCCGCCCTGCTCGACGCGGCTCTGCAAACCGGGACCATCGCCGCGGCGGCCGGGGGCGGGCCCGGCCGGTCGGTCATGCCGTTCGCCTGGAACAAGGTGGAGCTGCACGCCGTGGGCGCTGCCGCCCTGCGGGTGCGGGTCGCGCCCGCAGGGCCCGAGGCGATGACGGTCGAGGCCGCCGACCAGACCGGCGGCCCGGTGCTGAGCATGGACTCGCTGGTCCTGCGCGAGGTGACCACCGACGCCGCGACGACCTCGGTCGACTCGCTGTTCGAGGTCGACTGGACCGAGCTGGCCGTGGACCCCGGCGAGCAGGCGCCCGCGTGGGCGGCGGTCGCCACCGCCGACGACGTGCTCGGCCTAGCCGGGGGCGCGCCGCCCGCCGTGGTCCTGGAGGCGGTCGGCGGCGAGCCGCTGGACCTGGCGTCGCGGGTGCTGGCCGTGGTGCAGGCGTGGCTCGCCGGGAGCGCGCTGGCCGAATCGCGGTTGGTCGTCGTGACCCGCGGCGCGGTGGCCGCGGGCGATGGAGTGGTGACCGACCCGGCCGCCTCGGCGGTGTGGGGCCTGGTTCGCGCCGCCCAGGCGGAGAACCCGGACCGGCTCGTGCTGCTCGACCTCGACCAGGACGCTGCTGTGGACACCGCGCTGGGTCCGGTCCTGGCCAGTGGTGAGCCGCAGCTCGCGGTGCGCGGCACGACGTTCTCCGTCCCGCGCCTCGCCCGCGCCGAGACCTCCGACGCGCCCGCGGTGTTCCGTCCTGAAGGGACTGTGCTGGTCTCCGGCGCGGGCACGCTGGGCGCGCTGGCGGCCCGCCACCTCGTGGCCCGGCACGGTGTCCGCCGCCTGGTGCTGGCCAGCAGGCGGGGCCCGGCGGCCGAGGGCGTCGCGGACCTGGTCGCCGAGCTGGCCGAGCAGGGCGCCGAGGTCTCGGCGGTCGCCTGCGACGTGTCCGACCGCGACCAGGTGGCGCGGCTGCTGGCCGAGGTCCCGGTGACCGCCGTCGTCCACACGGCGGGCGTGTTCGACGCCGGGGTCATCGGCACGCTGACCCCGGAGCGGCTCGCCGGGGCCTTCGCGCCCAAGGTCGACGCGGTCCGCCACCTCGACGAGCTGACCAAGGACGCCGACCTGGACGCCTTCATCGTCTACTCGTCGGCCTCCTCGGTCTTCATGGGCGCGGGCAGTGGCGGCTACGCCGCGGCGAACGCGTTCCTGGACGGCCTGATGGCCCACCGCCGGGCCGCGGGCCTGCCGGGCCTGTCGCTGGCCTGGGGCCCGTGGCAGCAGGCCACCGGCATGGCCGACACCCTCGACGAGGTCACCCTGAGCCGGATGACCCGCCGCGAGGGCCGCGGCGGGGTCCGGGGCCTCGGGGCCGAGGACGGCATGGACCTGTTCGACGCGGCGCTGGGGTCCGGTCGGTCGCTGCTGGTCCCGGTCAAGCTCGACCTGGCCGGGGTGCGCGCCGACGCGGCGGCGGGCGGGGGAGTGCCGCCGCTGCTGCGCGGCCTGGTGAAGGCCGGTCGGCAGCAGGCGCGGGCGGTCTCGGCGCCCGGGGGCGGTCTGGCGGGCACGCTCACCGGGCTGCCCGCCGCCGAGCAGGAGGCGGTGCTGCTCGGCCTGGTCCGCACGCGGGTGGCGGTCGTGCTCGGGCACTCCGGGCCGGGCGCCGTCCGGCCGGACACGGCCTTCAAGGAGGCCGGTTTCGACTCGCTGACCTCGGTGGAGCTGCGCAACCGGCTGCGCGAGGCGACCGGGCTCAAGCTGCCCGCCACCCTCGTCTTCGACTACCCGACCCCGCTGGCGCTGGCCGCCTACCTGCGCGAGGAGTTCGCCCTCGACACCGGGGCCCCGGCCGACTCGGTGCTGGCCGGTCTCGCCGGCCTGGAGGCCGCCATCGCGGCCGACGCCCAGGACCGGGCCCGGATCACCGCGCGGCTGCGGGAACTGCTCAAGGCCGCCGAGTCCGCCGACCGGGACGACGAGGACCTCGACAGCGCCAGCGACGAGGAGCTGTTCGCCCTCGTCGACGGGCTCGACTGACCCCCAACGCGATCACCCACGTCAATCCCCCAGGAGCTGAGAGCAGTGGCTGACGAGGCACAACTCCGCGACTACCTCAAGCGGTCCATCGCCGACGCCCGCGAGGCGCGCAAGCGGCTGCGCGAGGTCGAGGACCGGGCCCGCGAGCCGATCGCGATTGTCGCCATGGCCTGCCGGTACCCGGGCGGGATCGGCTCCCCCGACGACCTGTGGCGGCTGGTCGCCCGCGGCGGCGACGCGGTGTCGGGGTTCCCCGACGACCGGGGCTGGGACCTCGACGGCCTGATCGACCCGGACCCCGACCGGCCGGGCACCTCCTACACCAGCCAGGGCGGATTCCTGCGCGGCGCCGGGCTGTTCGACGCCGGGTTCTTCGGGATCTCCCCGCGCGAGGCCATCGCGATGGACCCGCAGCAGCGGCTGCTGCTGGAGACCTCCTGGGAGGCGCTGGAAGGGCTCGGCGTCGACCCGCTGTCGTTGCGGGGCGACGACGTCGGCGTGTTCTCCGGCGTGTCCAGCCAGGGCTACGGGGCGGGCGCGGGCGTGGTCACGCCGGAGTCGGAGGGCTTCGCGGGCACCGGGGCGACCACGAGCGTGGCCTCGGGCCGGGTGTCCTACGTGTTCGGCTTCGAGGGCCCGGCGGTGACGATCGACACGGCGTGCTCGTCGTCGCTGGTCGCCATCCACCTCGCCGCCCAGTCGCTGCGGTCCGGCGAGTGCTCGATGGCGTTGGCGGGCGGGGCCATGGTCATGGTCACCCCCGGCTCCTTCGTCGGCTTCTCGCGGCAGCGCGGCCTGGCCGAGGACGGGCGGTCCAAGGCGTTCGCGGACGGCGCCGACGGGATGGGGCTGGCCGAGGGCGTCGGTGTCGTCGTGCTGGAACGGCTGTCGGTGGCGCGCGAGCGCGGGCACCGGGTGCTCGCGGTGCTCAGTGGCAGCGCGGTGAACCAGGACGGCGCGTCGAACGGCCTGACCGCGCCCAACGGGCCGTCGCAGCAGCGGGTGATCCGCCAGGCGCTCGCAGGCGCGGGCCTGTCGCCGTCCGATGTGGACGTTGTCGAGGCGCACGGGACCGGCACGGCGCTGGGCGACCCGATCGAGGCGCAGGCCCTGCTGGCCACCTACGGCAAGGACCGGGATGCGGCGGACCCGCTGTGGCTGGGCTCGCTGAAGTCGAACATCGGCCACACGCAGGCGGCGGCGGGCGTGGGCAGCGTGATCAAGATGGTGCAGGCGCTGCGGCACGGCGTGCTGCCCCCGACGTTGCACGTGGACGAGCCCACGACCGAGGTGGACTGGTCGTCGGGCGCGGTGGAGCTGCTGACCGAGGCCCGGGACTGGCCGCGGACCGGGCGGCCGCGCCGGGCAGGCGTGTCCTCGTTCGGCATCAGTGGGACCAACGCGCACCTGATCCTGCAAGAGGCGACCACCGAGGAGCCCGCCCCGGAGGAGTTGCCCGGCGGTGTGGTGCCGCTGGTGGTGTCGGCGCGCGGCGCCGCCTCGCTCGCGGGCCAGGCCGCACGGCTGGCGGAGTTCATCGAGGGCGCGGATGTGCCGCTGGCGGCCGTCGCCGGGGCTCTGGTGACGAGTCGGGCCGCCCTGGGCGACCGCGCCGTGGTGGTGGCCGACACCGAGGACCAGGCGCTGGCCGGGCTCGGCGCGCTCGCCCGCGGGGAGGACGCCCCCGGCGTGGTCACCGGGCGCGACGGCGACCTGGGGAAGCTGGTGTGGGTGTTCCCCGGACAGGGGACGCAGTGGCGGGGGATGGGCCGGGAGATGCTTGACGCCTCCCCGGTGTTCGCCGCGCGGATCGCCGAGTGCGCCGCCGCGATGGAGTCCCACGTCGACTGGTCGCTGACGAAGGTGCTGCGCGGCGACGCCGCCCCCGAGCTGCTGGACCGGGTCGACGTGCTGCAACCAGCCTGCTTCGCGGTGATGGTGGGCCTGGCGGCGGTGTGGGCGTCGGCGGGTGTGGTGCCCGACGCGGTGCTGGGGCACTCGCAGGGCGAGATCGCGGCGGCCTGCGTCTCCGGCGCGCTGTCGCTCGAGGACGCGGCGCGGGTGGTGGTGCTGCGCAGCCAGGCCATCGCCACGAAGCTGTCCGGCCGGGGCGGCATGGCCTCGGTCGCGCTGACCGCCGAGGACGCGGCCGGGCGGTTGGCGCCGTGGGCCGGGAAGGTCGAGGTCGCCGCCGTCAACGGCCCCTCGTCGGTCGTGGTCGCGGGGGAGGCCCACGCGCTGGACGAGGTGGTGGAGTCGTTGGCGGGCGGGGGTGCCCGGGTGCGGCGGGTGGCCGTCGACTACGCCTCGCACACCGCGCACGTGGAGGACATCCGCGACGCGCTGGCCGACGCGCTGGCCGGGGTGCGCGCGCAGGCCCCGGTGGTGCCGTTCTTCTCCACCGTGACCGGGGACTGGGTCCGGGACGCGGGCGCCCTCGACGGCGGGTACTGGTACCGGAACCTGCGCGAGCAGGTGGGCTTCGGACCAGCCGTGACGACGCTGATCGAGCAGGGCCACGACGTGTTCGTGGAGGTCAGCGCGCACCCGGTGCTGGTGCAGCCGATCTCCGAGATCATCGATGTCACGGCCGGCACAGCCGACACAGCCGCCACCGCTGTGGTCACCGGCTCGCTGCGCCGCGACGACGGCGGCCCGCGCAGGCTGCTCACCGCCATGGCGGAGCTGTTCGTGCGCGGCGTCCCGCTCGACTGGACCGGTGTCCTGCCCGCAGGCGCTGCGTCGGCCCGGGTGGACCTGCCGACCTACGCTTTCGACCACCAGCTCTACTGGCTTGCCGCGAGCGCGACGGCGACGGACGCGGCGTCGCTGGGGCAGACGGCGGCCGGGCACCCGCTGCTGGGCGCCCTGGTTCGGCTGCCGCAGTCCGACGGCCTGGTGTTCACCTCCCGGCTCGCGCTGCGCACCCACCCGTGGCTCGCCGACCACGCGGTGGGCGGCGTGGCCCTGTTCCCCGGCACCGGCCTGGTGGAGCTGGCGGTGCGCGCGGGCGACGAGGTCGGCTGCGGCGCGCTGGACGAGCTGGTGATCGAGTCGCCGCTGGTGCTGCCCGAGCACGGCGGGGTCCGGGTGCAGGTGGCCGTGGGCGGACCGGGCGAGACCGGCTCGCGCACCGTCGAGGTCTACTCCGCGCGCGAGGACGGCGACGTGTGGACCCGGCACGCCACCGGAGTGCTCTCGCCCGCGCCCGCGGCCCCGGCCGAGGTCTTCGACTTCGCCGCCTGGCCGCCGCCCGGCGCGGAGCGGGTCGAGGTGGACCCCGCCGAGTTCTACGCGGACCTGGTCGGGCGCGGTTTCGGCTACGGGCCCGCGTTCCAGGGCGTGCGGTCGGTCTGGCGGCGCGGCGCGGAGCTGTTCGCCGAGGTCGCCCTGCCCGACGCGCGGCGCGACGAGGCGGGCGGCTTCGGCCTGCACCCGGCACTGCTCGACGCCGCCTTGCAGACCGGGATGTTCGCCGCCGCCGACAGCACCGGGGAGACAGCCGGTCAGCCGGTGCTGGCCTTCGCGTGGAACGGGGTCGTGCTGCACGCGGCGGGCGCGGCCGAGCTGCGGGTGCGGGTCGCGCCGAGCGGCCAGGACGCGCTCTCGGTCCAGGCGGCCGACCAGACCGGCGGCTTGGTCCTGACGATGGACTCGCTGGTGTCCCGGCCGGTGGCGGCCGAGAAGCTGACGGCGGGCGCGGCGGGCGCCGACTCGCTGTTCGCGGTGGAGTGGACCGAGCTGCCCCCGGCCCAGGCCGAGCCCGCCCCGCCGTGGGTGTCGGTGGCCACCGCCGCCGACGTGGAGGCGTTGGTGGGCGCCGCGCCGCCGGTCGCTGTCCTGGAGGCGGCGGGCGAGGGAGCGCTGGCGCTGACCACACGGGTGCTCGAGGTCGTGCGGGCGTGGTTGACCGTGCCGGGCTTGGAGGACTCCCGGCTGGTGGTCGCGACGCGTGGAGCGGTTGCCGCCGGGGACGGCTCGGTGAGCGACCCGGCCGCCTCGGCGGTGTGGGGTCTGGTCCGCGCCGCCCAGGCCGAGAACCCGGACCGGGTGGTGCTGCTGGACACCGACCAGGAGGTGGGGCCGGTGCTGGGACCGGTCCTGGCCTGCGGTGAGCCGCAGATCGCGGTACGCGGCACGGTGTTCTCCGTCCCCCGCCTCGCCCGAGTCGCCGCCACGTCGGATTCCCCGGCCGTGTTCCGTCCTGATGGGACGGTCTTGGTCTCCGGGGGCGGCTCGCTGGGCGCGCTGGTGACCCGGCACCTGGTCGTCCGGCACGGCGTCCGCCGCCTGGTGCTGGCCAGCAGGCGCGGCCGGGCCGCCGACGGCGTGGCGGAGCTGGTCGACGAGCTGACCGGGCTGGGCGCGGAGGTGGCCGTGGTCGCCTGCGACATGTCCGACCGGGGGCAGGTGGCCGGGCTGCTGGCCGAGACGCCGGTGACGGCCGTCGTGCACACCGCGGGCGTCTTCGAGGCGGGGTTGATCGACACGCTGACCCCGCGACGGCTGGCGGCGGTGTTCGCGCCCAAGGTCGACGCGGTCGGCCACCTCGACGAGCTGACCCGGGACGCCGACCTGGACGCCTTCATCGTCTACTCGTCGGCCTCCTCGGTCTTCCTGGGCGCGGGCAGCGCGGGCTACGGCGCGGCGAACGCGTTCCTGGACGGTCTGATGGCCCACCGCCGGGCCGCGGGCCTGCCCGGCCTGTCGCTGTCCTGGGGCACCTGGGCGCACGCCACCAACATGACCACCCACCTCAGCGCGGCCGACCAGGAGCGGATGAGCAGGCGCGCGGGCCGCGACGGCGTCGTGCCGATCACGCCCGCCGAGGGCATGGACCTGTTCGACGCGGCCCTGGCCGCGGACCACGCGCTGCTGGTGCCGGTCAAGCTGGACCTCAAGGCCGTGCGGGCGGGCGGCGCGGTCCCACCCCTGCTGCGCGGCCTGGTCCGGGCGGGGCGGGCCCTGGCGAAGGCGGCGGACGGCGGTCTGGCCCAGCGGCTGGCCGGGCTGGCCCCGGCCGAGCGCGAGGGTCTGCTGCTGGACCTGGTCCGAGGCCAGGTCGCGGCGGTGCTCGGGCATTCCGGGCCGGAGGCGGTCCGGGCCGACACCGCGTTCAAAGACGCCGGTTTCGACTCGCTGACCTCGGTGGAGCTGCGCAACCGGCTGCGCGAGGCGACCGGGCTCAAGCTGCCCGCCACCCTCGTCTTCGACCACCCGACCCCGCTGGTGCTCACCCGGCACCTGCTCGCCGGGCTCGGCGCGGCCGACGACCCGCTGGCCAGGGTGCACGCCACGATCGAGGACGTCGAGGCGCTGATCAGCGGCCTGCGCCTCGACGAGTCCGCGCGCACCGCGATCACCCTGCGCCTGCAAGGGCTCGTCGCCCGCTGCGCAGGCGTCCCGGAGCAGGCCGCCACCGTGGGGGACCGGCTCGAGTCCGCCTCCGCCGACGAGGTCCTGGACTTCATCGACGACGAGCTCGGGCTCATCTGACCCGGCACACCTCCGTGAGGACTGACCAGCGAGGACTGAACAATGGCCACGGACGAGAAGATCCTCAAGTACCTCAAGCGCGTCACGACCGAGCTGCACACCCTGCGCAAGCAGGCGGCCGAGCGCGCCGACGAGCCGGTCGCCATCGTCGCCATGGCGTGCCGGTACCCGGGCGGGGTCGCCTCCCCCGACGACCTGTGGGACCTGGTCGCCCGCGGCGGCGACGCGATCTCCGGGTTCCCCACCGACCGGGGCTGGGACCTCGACGCGCTGTTCGACCCGGACCCGGACCGCGTCGGCACCTCCTACAGCAGCCGGGGCGGCTTCCTGCGCGGCGCGGGCGACTTCGACCCCGGGCTGTTCGGGATCTCGCCGCGTGAGGCGCTGGCGATGGACCCGCAGCAGCGGTTGCTGCTGGAGACG
>NZ_WHOL01000038.1 GCF_009745975.1 Actinokineospora pegani
CACCGCGTCCGGCACCACGCCGACCGACGACCACACCGCCGCCAGCCCCACCATCACCGCGAAACTGGCCGGTTGCAGGACATCGACCCGGTCCACCAACTCAGCATCGGCGGCGCCGCGCAAGACGTCCACGAGGGACCAGTCCACCCACGGCTCCAACGCGGCGGCGCACTCGGCGATCCGCTCGGCGAACACCGGCGACGAGTCCAGCAGCTCCCGACCCATCCCGGCCCACTGCGAACCCTGCCCCGGGAACACCCACACGACCTTGCCCGGCGTACCCGCCTTGCCCGTGACCACACCGGCCGCACCGCGCGCGACCCCGTCGAGCGCGGCCGCCGCCTCCCCCTCCGACTCGGCCACCACCACCGCGCGGTGGGCGTGCACGGCCCGGTCCGCCACCAGGGCCCGGGCGGTGCCTGCCAGGTCAGCCGACTCAACGAACCGCGACAGCCGACCGGCCTGCCCCACCAGGGAAGCCGCGCTCCGGGCGGACACCACCAGCGGCACCGCCCCCGAGACCGGCTCCCGCGCGGCGGGCGCGGGCTCGTCGGGCGCCTCCTCGATGATCAGGTGCGCGTTCGTCCCGCTGATCCCGAACGACGACACCCCGGCCCGGCGCGGGCGGCCGTCGCGGGGCCAGTCGCGGGCCTCGGTCAACAGCTCCACCGCGCCGACAGACCAGTCCACCTGGCTGGTCGGCTGGTCCACGTGCAGCGTCGGGGGCATAAGGCGGTGCCGCAGCGCCTGCACGACCTTGATGACACTGGCGACACCCGCGGCGGCCTGGGTGTGGCCGATGTTGGACTTGAGCGACCCCAGCCACAACGGCTTCTCCGGCGCCCGGTCCCTGCCGTAGGTGGCGAGCAGGGCTTGGGCCTCGATCGGGTCGCCCAGCGCCGTGCCCGTGCCGTGCCCCTCGACAACGTCCACATCGGACGCAGCGATCCCGGCGGCGGCCAGCGCCTTGCGGATCACCCGCTGCTGCGACGGCCCGTTCGGCGCGGTCAACCCGTTCGACGCGCCATCCTGGTTCACCGCACTACCCCGCAACACAGCCAAGACCCGGTGCCCGCGCTCACGCGCCACCGACAACCGCTCCAACACCACCAGACCGACCCCCTCGGCCCAGCCCGTGCCGTCCGCGCCGTCCGCGTACGCCTTGCACCGGCCGTTCCCGGCCAGCCCGCGCTGGCGGGAGAACTCCACGAACGAGGTGGGTGTCGCCATCACGGTCACGCCGCCAGCGAGCGCCATCGAGCACTCACCCTGCCGCAGCGCCTGCGCGGCGAGGTGCATCGCGACCAGCGACGACGAGCACGCCGTGTCGATCGTGACCGCCGGGCCCTCGAAACCGAACACATAGGACACCCGGCCGGACGCCACGCTCGAGGCCGCGCCTGTGCTCCCGAAACCCTCGAGCTCCGGCACGGCGGCGCCCATCCCGTAGCCCTGGCTGGACACCCCGGCGAACACACCGACGTCGGAGCCCTTCAACGACACCGGGTCGATGGCCGCGCCTTCCAGCGCCTCCCACGACGTCTCCAGCAACAGCCGCTGCTGCGGGTCCATCGCCAGCGCCTCACGCGGCGAGATCCCGAAGAACCCCGCGTCGAACAGGCCCGCGCCCTCGACGAAGCCGCCCTGGCTGGTGTACGAGGTGCCCTGGCTGTCCGGGTCGGGGTCGAACAGGCTGTCCAGGTCCCAGCCCCGGTCGTCGGGGAACGGCGAGAGCCCGTCCCGGCCCTCGCGCAGCATCCGCCACAGGTCGTCCGGGCCCGCGACACCGCCGGGGAGCCTGCACGACATCCCGACTATCGCGATCGGCTCGTCCGGGTCGGCGGCGACCGCCGCCGCCACGGGCGCGGGACCGGCGTCGCCGACCTCGTCACGCAGGTAGCCCGCGAGCGCCTGCGGGGTCGGGTAGTCGAAGACGAGCGTGGCGGGCAACTTGAGCCCGGTCGCCTCGCGCAGTCGGTTGCGCAGCTCCACCGAGGTCAACGAGTCGAAACCGGAATCCTTGAACGCGGTGTCGGCCCGGACCGCCTCGGGCCCGGCGTGCCCGAGCACCGCCGCGACCTGGCCGCGGACCAGGTCGAGCAGCAGCGCGTCCCGCTCGGCCGGGGCGAGCCCGGCCAGCCGGGCGGCCAGCCCGCCGGACGCCGCCCGCGCCTGCTGCCTGCCTGCCTGGACCAGGCCGCGCAGCAGGTGCGGAACCGGCCCGCCCGCCGCAGCGCCCGCGCGGGCCCCGCGCAGGTCGAGCTTGATCGGCACGAGCAGCGCCTGCCCGGACCCTACGGCGGCGTCGAACAGTTCCATGCCCTCGGTGGGCGTGATGGCCTGGACACCGCCGCGGTCGGCCCGCGCCTGGTCCACCTCGTCGAGGTTCGCGGTCATCCCGTCGGCCTGCTCCCACAGCCCCCAGGCCATCGACACGCCCGGCAGCCCCGCCGCCCGGCGGTCGGCCATCAGCGCGTCGAGGAAGGCGTTCGCCGCCGCGTAGTTGCCCTGCCCGGCGGACCCGAAGACGCCGGAGGCCGAGGAGAACACGGCGAAGACGTCCAGGTCCCGGTCGCGGGTCAGCTCGTCGAGGTGGCGCACCGCGTCGACCTTGGGCGCGAACACCCCGGCCAGCCGCTCCCGGGTCAGCGCCCCGACCACCCCGTCGTCGAGCACCCCGGCGGTGTGCACGACCCCGGTCGGCTCGTGCTCCGCCAGCAGCGCCGCGACCTGGTCGCGGTCGGCGACGTCGCAGGCCGCGACCGACACCGCCGCGCCCAAGCCGGTCAGCTCGGCCACCAGCTCCTGGGCGCCCCGCGCGGCCGTGCCGCGCCTGCTGACCAGCACGAGCCGCCGCACACCGTGCTCGGCCACCAGGTGCCGGGCCACGAGCGCGCCCAGCGACCCGGTGCCACCGGTGACCAGGACCGTCCCTTCCGGATCGAAAGTCGCCTGCCCACCGGTGGCTCGTGCCAGCCGGGGAACGAACAGCGCACCGCCGCGGACGGCGACCTGGGGCTTACCGGAGGCCACCACGGCGCCCAGGACGGCCTCCGGGCCGGTCTCGGCGGTGGGGTCGAGGTCCAGCAGGACGATCCGGTCCGGGTTCTCCGTCTGGGCGACGCGCACAAGGCCCCACACCGCGGCGGCGGCGGGATCGGCCACCGTCCCGTCCGCGGGCACCGCGCCCCGGGTGGCCACCACGAGCCGGGAATCGTCGAACCCGCTCCCGGCCAGCCACGCCTGGACGATCCCCAGCACGCGCGAGGTCCCGTCGAGCGCCGTCTCACCACCGGCAGGGGCGAGGACGACAGCGGGCGCCTCGGTCAGGCCCAGCACGTCGTCAGCCGTCATGGCCAACGCCAGCGGCGGCGTCGGCGCCTCGGGGACGGGCAGCTCGGACCACTCGACCCGGAACAGCGAGTCGCGGCTCGCACTCGCGGCGGCGCCCAACTGCTCGGCGCTCACCGGGCGCGACACCAGCGAGTCCATCGTCACCACGAGACCGCCGGTCTCGTCGGCGGCCTGCAACGCCACGGCGTTGGGTCCACCGGAGGCCAAGCGCACGCGCAGCGCGGACGCGCCCGCGGCGTGCAGCACCAGGCCGTTCCAGGCGAAGGGCAGCACCGGCTGCCCGGACCCGTCCTGCGGGGCCGCCCCGAGCATCCCCGCGTGCAGCGCGGCGTCCAGCAGGGCGGGGTGGATGCCGAAGGCCGCCGCGCCTTCGCGGTGCCCATCGGGGAGGGCGACCTCGGCGAAGACCTCCGCACCGCGCCGCCACACCGCCCGCAGGCCCTGGAAGGCCGGGCCGTAGGCGTAACCGCGCTCGACCAGGTCGCCGTAGAAGTCGCCGACGTCGACGGCCAGCGCGCCCGGCGGCGGCCAGGCGGCGAAGTCGAACCCGGTGACACCGCTCGCCGTGGGGGCCAACTGCCCCGCGCAGTGCCGCGTCCACGTGTCCTCCCCGTCCTCGCGCAGGGAGTACACCTCCACGGCGCGCGTCCCGGTCTCCCCCGGCCCGCCCACCGCGACCTGCACCCGCACCCCGCCGTGCGCGGGCACCACGAGGGGGGCCTCGACGACAAGCTCCTCCAGCACCGGGCAGCCGACCTCGTCGCCCGCCCGCACCGCCAGCTCCACGAGCCCGGTGCCGGGGACGAGCACGAGCCCGCCGACGGCGTGGTCGGCCAGCCACGGGTGCGACCTCAGCGACAGCCGCGAGGTGAACACGCGCCCGTCGGTCCGCGGCAGCGGCACCACCGCGCCCAGCAGCGGGTGCCCGGCCGTCGTCTGCCCCAGCGACGCCGCGTCCGTGGCCGCCGCCCCCGGCGTCAGCCAGAAGTGCTCGTGGTCGAAGGCGTACCGGGGCAGGTCGACCCGCCCGGCGGGGGCTGGGGCCAGGACGTCCCAGTCCACGGGCACGCCGCGCACGAACAGCTCGGCCACCGAGGCCAGCAGCGCCCGGTCCTCCCGGCGGCCGTCGCGCAGCGCCGCGACGCACACGGCCCCGGGGGCCGACTCGCCGACCAGGCCGGTCAGGGCGGCGCCCGGCCCCATCTCCACGAACAGCGCGCCGCCGAACCCGGCCGCGGCCGCGATCCCCTCGGCGAACCGGACCGGCCGGCGCACGTGCTCGACCCAGTAGCGCGGGTCGGCGGGCCCGTCGGGCTCAGCCAGCCCGCCGGTGGCGTTCGAGACCACCGGGATGGCAGGCGGCTGCCACCGCACCGAGGCCAGCTCGGCGGCGAACTCGGCGAGCATCGGCTCCATGCGCGCGGAGTGGAACGCGTGCGAGACCGCCAGCCGCTTCGTCTTGCGCCCCTGCTCCCGCATCCGCTCGGCCGCCGCGAGGACCGCGTCCTGCTCGCCGGAGAGCACCACCGCGGCCGGGCCGTTGACCGCGGCCAGCTCCACGCCGTCGCCCAGCAGCCCGGTGACCTCGTCCGCGCTCGCGGCCACGGCGACCATCGCCCCGCCGGTGGGCAGCGCCTGCATCAGCCTGCCCCGGGCCGCGACCAGCCGGGCCGCGTCCGGCAGCGACAGCGCGCCCGCGATGTGGGCGGCGGTGACCTCGCCGATGGAGTGCCCGATCACCGCGTCCGGCCGCACGCCCCAGGACTCGACCAGCCGGGCCAGGGCGGTCTCGACCGCGAACAGCCCGGCCTGGGTGTACACGGTCCGGTCCAGCAGCGCGGCGGCGTCCGGCGCCCGGCCCAGGACCACGTCGCGCACCGGGTGGTCGACCGCCCCGGCCAGGAACGCGTCCACCCGCGCGCACGCCGCGTCGAAGGCCTCGGCGAACACCGGGTAGCGCTCGTGCAGCTCCCGGCCCATCCCGACCCGCTGCGACCCCTGCCCGGGGAAGACGAACACGACCTTGCCCGGCCCGCCCGAGCCGGGGGCGCTGCCGGTCACCACACCGGGCGCGTCCGAGCCGCCCGCCAGCGCGCCGAGCCCGGCCAGCGCCTCTTCGTCCGAGCCCGCGAGCACCACGGCCCGCTCGCCCAACACCGCCCGGCTCGACAGCAGGGCGCCCGCGACCGCGGGCAGCGGCGCGCCCCCCGAGCCCAGCCACGACGCCAGCCGCCCGGCCTGCCCCGCCAGGGAACCCTTGCTGTGCGCCGTCACCACCACCGGCAGCACTTCCCCCGGCCCCGCGACGGGCTCGGCGAAGGGCTCGGCCTCGGCGGGCGCCTCCTCGATGACCAGGTGCGCGTTGGTGCCGCTGATGCCGAACGACGACACCCCGAGCCTGCGGGGCCGCTCGCCCCTCGGCCACGGCCTGGCCTCGGTCAGCAGCTCGACCGCGCCCGCCGTCCAGTCCACCTCCGTGGACGGCTCGTCCACGTGCAGCGTCGGGGGCAGGACGCCGTGCCGCAGCGCCTGCACCATCTTGATCACGCTGCCCACGCCCGCCGCGGACTGCGTGTGGCCGATGTTCGACTTGAGCGACCCCACCCACAGCGGCCTCCCGGGGTCGCGGCCCTGCCCGTAGGTGGCCAGCAGGGCCTGGGCCTCGATCGGGTCGCCCAGCGCCGTGCCCGTGCCGTGCGCCTCCACGGCGTCGACGTCGGCGGGGACCAGTCCGGCGCCCGCCAGCGCCTTGCGGATGACCCGCTGCTGCGACGGCCCGTTCGGCGCGGTCAACCCGTTCGACGCGCCGTCCTGGTTCACCGCGCTGCCGCGCAGCACGGCCAGCACCTCGTGGCCGCGTTCCCGCGCCACGGACAGCCGCTCCAGCACGACGATGCCGACCCCCTCGGCCAGCACCATCCCGTCGGCGCCCTCGGCGAACGCCTTGCACCGCCCGTCGGGGGCCATGCCCCGCTGCCGGGAGAACCCGACGAACGTGCCCGGGGTGGCCATGACCATCACGCCGCCCGCCAGCGCCGTCGAGCACTCGCCCTGCCGCAGCGACTGCGCGGCGAGGTGGATCGCCACGAGCGAGGACGAGCACGCCGTGTCGACGGTGACCGCCGGGCCCTCGAAACCGAACACATAGGACACCCGGCCCGACGCCACGCTCGGCGCCACCCCGGTCCCGGTGAAGCTCTCCAGCTCGGGCGCGACGCCGCCCGCGCTGGACCCGTACCCCTGGCTGCACGCGCCGACGAACACGCCGACGTCACTGCCCTTCAACGACACCGGGTCGACCCCCGCGCCCTCCAGCGCCTCCCACGACGTCTCCAGCAGCAACCGCTGCTGCGGGTCCATCGCCAG
>NZ_WHOL01000039.1 GCF_009745975.1 Actinokineospora pegani
TTGGCGGATTCGGTGCCGCTACGCGGTGACGGGGCTCAGTCCACCGGGTCGAGGGGCGTCACCGGGGGCTTTCCCACATAGGGCCCGGAGCAGACGCTGTCGTAGCGGTAGCAGGTGAAGTATTCGAGGCCGTCGTAGGGATCTGCGCTGGTCATCCAGACGTTAACCCGGGTGGACCCGCCTTCGACGTCTGCGTCGAGGGGAAGGGATGCGGGCCCGGACCTGTCGGTCCAGGTGCTGGAACTGTTCCAGTCCAGCCAGGTCCTGCCTGACCACGCCTGCGCGTAGATCCGCCGTTCCCCGACGGCCTTGAACGCCCCGTCGACGCCGACCGACCGGTTGTACCAGGTGACCGTGCCTTTGTAGTAGCTCGCTCCGACCTCGATCGAGAAGGTGCTGGTGGGGTAGGCGGTGGTGGTGGCGGTGGCGGGCGCCGCCGCGAGAACCATCCCGGCAACCGACGCGACCGCGGCCACGGCCACGCCGACCTTTCTCGTTCGGTCTTTCGCCGGCGTTCTGTTCTGCGGACTCACCATGAAGACCACTCCTGATTCTCCCGGCAATGGGTGTCCGGAGGCTCCGGCCCCGCCACCGACACTCGCCTGGCGCGTCGTCTTTGTTGAGTGCTGGACGGTGAGTTCACTCGGATGCGCGACTGGTTCATACGCGCGACGGCAGGGGCACGGCTGCCACCCAGCCCGACAACTCGACACCATCACCGACAACCAGGTCCGGGCACCGACAAGTTCGGCCGGGCAGGACATCCTCGTCACCGCGGCCCACGGCACCCCTCTCCCGCCCTCGCCGCTCTCCTGGCAGGCTTCCACCGGCCCGGCCACCACCGACACCCCTGCCCCGCCCTCGTCGTCAGCGCGAAGGCGACCCGGCGACACCCCGCGCAGACCAGGCGGCCACGCGCCTGCCCCGCCCTGGGACGTGTCCTCGGCTACCCCAAGGTGGCCCCACGGAGCAGCAGGAAGTCGGCGACGAAGCACCCGATGGCGTCGGCGTCGGTGAAGCAGGCATTGCCGGAGTCGACGCCGAAGCCGTGGAACCGGTCACCGGACAGGGGGCGCGGTCGTCGCCGGGGCGCAGGGCGGGTTCCCAGGTGGCGACCGGGTCGGGCGCGATGACCAGGCGGGCGGCGGCGACCCCGGCGAGGTCGGGGTTGGCGGTGAACCGGACCACCGCCAGCTCCACCCGGTACTCGCCGGGCTCGACGGTGGCCAGGAACGGCTTGGCGCCGGAGAGCCAGCCCGGGTCGTCGACCACCACCCGGCCGCTGCGCAGCCGCACCACCCCCGCCGGGACCACCTCGCTGACCACCTCGTGCCCGTCGTCGGGCAGCACCCACCGCAGCCCGGGCCGCAGCACCTCATCGATGTTGCTCGGCCCCAGCGGCAGCGGCACCGTCCACGGTGCGGGGGCGGTCTCGTCCACCTCCGGGTCCACCCCGTCGACCACCTCGTCGTCCACCAGCGCCGACCAGTCGCCGAACCGCAGCGGCGCCTGGGTCAGCGTGGCCAGGTCGACCTGCCGGTCCCATGAGCGGGCCCCACCCCACCGGCCCGAGGGGGAACTGCTGTTCCTGACGCGGCCGCCGCCCCTGTGCTCCACCTCGATGAGCCCGGCCCGCTCGTCGTCCAGCTCCGCGGTCTCCGCGTCCGGGTAGGTCCACTCCCGCATGCGCACGAAGTACAGCAGCCCCTTGTGCTCCCGCCACTCCACCTCGCGCCGCCTGCGGCCCACGTCGTCCACCCGCCAGCAGCGCGCGAAGCCCGCCGCCAGCTCCAGCACGGCCTCCACCCGCTCCCCGTCGAGCAGGCACACGGCGTACTGCTCCCCGCGTTCATGGCGCGCGCGGGCACTGGCGGCGGCCATCCGCCCGACGACCTCCCCGGTCCCCGGATCGCGGCCCTCGCAGTACACAGCGGTCAACGACTTCGTCATGCCGAGGACGTTAGTGGCCCGGCCCAGAACGTTCACCCCGTCTCGACCCGCCCGCGACGCGCCTGACCGAGTTGCCGAAACGACCGAGTACATCCAGTACGCGATCGTTTCGGCGCCCCGCCCAGACACGCCGATACACGGCGAACGCTCTGAGCCGAGCCACTAGCGCCAGGCACCGACAATTCGGGGATTCCCGAGGTCAGCCCACGAGCGCCACTTCCGCGGGCGTCTTGCGCGAGGACGGCGCGGGGGTCACCGGCCCGTCGCCCCGGTCGGTCACCATCGGCTCCCGCACGACGTTCGTGCGCACCTCGGAGTCCACTGTGAACACATAGGCCCCGGTGTACCCCGCGTGCGACTCGCCGGAGAAGGCGAACGGGGTCATCCCAGGGCCCTCGAGCTTCCCGGACTCGAACGCCGCCAACAGCTTCGAGCGCGTCAGGTCGCGCCCGGCCTCCTTGAGCGCCTGCGCGAACGTGTAGGCCTGCGCCATGCCGAAGACCACCGTGTCGGTCAGCGCGACGTCCGGGATGTACTTGGCGTGGATCTCCTTGAACAGGGTGGTCCACGGGTCGTCGGAGTCCACGTCGGGCAGGTACCCGGCGCCGACCATGCCCGAGAGCAGCGCGGGCACCGACACCTCCGCCCCCGCGCGCTTGCCGAAGTCGGCGAGCAGCCCGGTCAGCGTCGTGACGTCGGCGCCGATGCTGCTGACGACGAACTGCGGCTTGTAGCCCAGCCGGGCGGCGGTGAGGATCGCCAGCGCGGTGAAGGCGGGCACGCACTCGCACACCACGACCTCCGCGCCGGACTGGCGCAGCGCGGTCAACTGCGGCAGCACGTCGGCGTTGGCCGGGTCGTAGGGCTGTCGGGAGACGATGGCGTCCTTGATGACCCGGTCCAGCCCGGCCATGCCGTCGCGGCCGACGTCGTCGTTCTGGTGCAGCACGCCGACCTTGCGGCCGGGCATCGCCTCGGCGATGTGGGTGCCCAGGATCTTGGCCTCGCGGGTGTAGTCGACCTGGAAGCCGAAGGTCATCGGGCTGCCCTGCGGGTCGTCCCAGGCCAGCGCGCCGGAGGACACCAGCACGTCGGGCACGCCCTCGGCGGTGAGGAAGTCGACCACCTTGCTGTGCGTGGGGGTGCCCAGGCCGCCGACGAGGGCGAAGACCTTGTCCTGCAGGACGAGCTTCTTCACCACCTCGACGGTGCGCGTGGGGTTGTAACCGTCGTCCTCCACCCGGTAGTCGATCTTGCGCCCGTGGATGCCGCCCCCGTCGTTGACGTAGGAGTACACCGCCTGCGCGCCCTTGCTGATCGTCGCGTACCCGGGGGCGGCGGGCCCGGTCAGCGGTTGGTGGGTGCCGATCAGCACGGACGTGTCGGTCACGCCCGCGGTCTCGTTCCGCACCCCCGCCGCCGAGTCCCCGCTCTCCCCGGCCCCGCCACAGCCCGCGAGCAGCACCGCCACCACGCCTAGCGCCAAGATCCTCATACCGTGCTTTCCTTCCGTCGCCGGGAGAACTTCCGGAGCACCCCGTGCACGCCGTTGGGCAGCACGAGGACGACCACGATCAGCACCACGCCGTAGACCGCCTGCGGCAGGAAGTTGGCGACGTCGGTCGGCAGGTCGAACCCGTGCGCGAACTCCTCCGCCCCGGCCTGCAGGTAGACCAGCGCCACCGCGCCCCACAGCGCGCCCCACAGGCTCCCGGTCCCGCCCAGCACCACCGCCGCCAGCAGCGCCAGCGACAGCGCGGGGGTGAACGACCCCGGCGCCGCGGTGCCCAGCAGGAACGCCTGCAACCCGCCCGCGAGCCCGCCGCACACGGCGCTGATCAGGAACGCCAGCACCTTCGTCCGCCCGACCCTGACCCCGGCCAGCGCCGCGGACACCTCGTCGTCGCGGACCGCGCGCATCTGCCTGCCCAGCGGGCCAGTGGTCAGGTTGGCCAGCACGACCAGCGCCAGCAGCGCCGTCGCCCACACCACCCACGCCTGCCACCGCGTCGTCGGCACCACGCCGACCAGGCCGGGCGGCAGGCTGGACACGGTGAAGCCCAGGCCGTTGCTGCCGCCGAGCAGTTCGGGGAAGCGCTGGGTCACCGCGGGCAGCCCGACGGCCAGCGCCAGCGTCGCCCCGGCCAGGTAGGGGCCGTGCAGCCGGGCGGCGGCGGCCCCGGTCAGCGCGCCCGCGATCCCGCTGACCGCCGCGGCGGCGAGCAGGTCGACCCAGATCGGCAGCGCGGGGGCGTGGATCACCAGCAGGCCGACGGTGTAGGCGCCGAGGAACAGGAACGCCCCGTGCCCCAGCGACACCTGGCCGGTGAGGCCGGTCAGCACGGTCAGCCCGGCCACGGCCAGCAGGTAGTAGCCGACGCTGGCCAGCCGCACGTTGGTGAACGGGTCGATCACCAGGCTCAGCGCGACGACGAGGACGAGGGCGAGCAGCGCCCACAGCAGGTGGCGCACCAGGGCGGGCATGTCAGACCCTCCTCGCGACGCTGCTGCCGAACAGCCCGTGCGGGCGCAGCGACAGCACCAGGACCAGCACCGCCAGCGCGGCCAGCGTCACCAGCTCCGGCCCGAGCAGCCCGGACACGAACGACAGCGCCACCCCGAGCACGAACCCGCCGAGGATCGTGCCGACCGGGTTGTCCAGGCCGCCGATGACCGCCGCGGTCAGCGCGTAGACGAACACGGTGTCCAGCACGGTCGGCGACAGGAACGGCGGCGCGGCCAGCACCCCGGCCAGCGCGCCGACCACCGCCGCCAGCACCCAGCCGATGGTCAGCATCAGCCCGACCCGCACCCCGAGCAGCCCGGCCACGTCCGGCCGCAGCGCCGCCGCCCGCAGCCGCAGCCCCAGCGGGGTCGCGCCGAACAGCAGCAGCACCGCCCCCGCGACCACGACCACGGTCACCACGACGAACACCGAGGCGGGGGAGAAGGCGCCCCGGAAGTCGAAGGCGTAGGGGAACGAGCGCGGCTCGGCCGACCAGATCATCCCGCAGACCGCCTGCAGCACCAGGAGCAACCCGAGCGTGACGATCACCGGCGCCAGCTCGTTGCCGCGCGAGCGCAGCGGCCGGATCAGCAGCCGCTCGGTCAGCGCGCCCAGCACCGCCCCCGCGACCAGCGCCACGAGCAGGCCGAGCCAGTAGCCGCCGGTGGCCCGGTTGACGGTGAACGCCAGGTACGCGCACACCAGGGCCAGCGCCGGCTGGGCGAAGTTCACCACCCGGGTCGCCCGGAAGATGATCACCAGGGCCAGTCCCAGGGCGGCGTAGACCGCCCCGTTGGTCAGGCCGCCCATGGCGAGGGTGAGCAGGTCGGGCATGGGTTCTCCCTGCCTAGAAACCGAGATACGCGTGCCGGAGTTGATCGTCTGCGAGCAGGGTGTCCGCGTCCGCCGAGGCGACGACCCTGCCCTGGGCGAGCACGTAGCCGTGGGCGGCGACAGCGAGCGCGCCGCGCGCGTTCTGCTCCACCAGCAGCGCGGTCAGCCGCAGCTCGCGCAGGGTGGTGAGGATGGCGGCGGTGACCGTGGGGGCCAGGCCGAGGGAGGGCTCGTCGAGCGCGAGCGCCTTGGGCTCGCTCATCAGCGCCCTGCCGATCGCCAGCATCTGCCGCTCCCCGCCGGACAGCGTGCTGGCCTGCCTGGGCAGCCTGCCGGCCAGCGGCGGGAACAGGTCGAGGACCTCGCCGTGCGAGCGGCGCTGGTCGGCCTTGGGCCGCCACAGCCCGCCCAGCCGCAGGTTTTCCGCGACGGTCAGCTCGGCGATCACCCCGCCGTGCTCGGGCACGTGCGCCAGGCCGCGGCGCACGACCCGGTCCGGCGGCCAGCCGGTGATGTCCTCGCCGTCGAACACCACCCGCCCCGCCTCGGGCGCGACCAGGCCGCTGATGGTGCGCAGCAGCGTGGTCTTGCCCGCCCCGTTGGCGCCGAGCACGGCGGTGACCACGCCCCCGGCCGCATCGAGGTCGACGCCGTCGACCGCGGGGACCGGCCCGTAGGCGGTGACCAGACCCGTGACCGTGAGCATGCTCAGCCCGCCGTTCCGAGGTAGGCGGTGAGGACCGCGGGGTCGGCGCGCACGACCGCGGGCGGGCCGTCTGCGATCACCCGGCCGAAGTCCAGCACGGTGATGTGGTCGCAGACCCGCATCACCATGTCCATGTGGTGCTCCACCAGCAGCACCGAGGTCCGGTCGGTGAGCCCGCGCAGCAGCGCGACCAGGTCCTCGATCTCCACTTCGGACAACCCGGCGGCGGGCTCGTCGAGCATCAGCAGCTCCGGCTCGGCCACCAGCGCCCGCGCCAGCGCCACCCGCTTGCGCACCCCGTGCGGCAGCACCCCGGGCAGCGCGCCGCGCCACCGCGCGATGTCCAGCTCCGCCAGCACGGCCTCGGCCCGCTCGGCGAGCCGCCGCTCGTCCCGCGCCGAGCCGG
This sequence comes from Actinokineospora pegani, assembly GCF_009745975.1. Taxonomy (GTDB): domain Bacteria; phylum Actinomycetota; class Actinomycetes; order Mycobacteriales; family Pseudonocardiaceae; genus Actinokineospora; species Actinokineospora pegani. Next base: position 6,403 of record NZ_WHOL01000039.1, read on the forward strand.
GCAGCCCCAGCAGCGCGCCCAAGGCCGACGACCGCTGGTGCCCGCGCGCGCCGACGAGCACGTTCTCCAGCACGGTCAAACCACCGAACAGCCCCAGTCCCTGGACCGTCCGGGCGATGCCGAGCCCGGCCAGGTCGTGCGGGCGGGTCCTGCGCAACCGCTTGTCCCGCAACATGACCGCGCCCTCGGCGGCGGGCACGAACCCGCACACGACGTTGAACAGCGTCGTCTTGCCCGCGCCGTTGGGCCCGATGACCCCGTGCACGGTCCCGGCCGCCACGTCCAACGAGACGCCGTCCAAGGCCGTCACGCCGCCGAAGCGGACCGTGACCCCCTCGACGCCGAGCAGTCGTGCCGAACTGGCGCGCATAGCGGCTCCCACCGGACTTCGTCGTCCTGTCGGTCTGCAACATTTCGCCGATCTGTTGCAGATCTTCCGGTCAGCCCGTGCGAACGTCAAGGGGCCTTTCGGCCTACCCCCTCCTGGTGGCGTGTACGGGGCAGTAGTGCCTCGGGTCGTCGTGGTCGCGCGGCAGGAAGCGGGTCGGTGTGTGGATGAGCGGGGTGGACTCCGGGATGCGTCCAGATGCGCGATCAAGGCCGTCGCGCGCCCTGGGGTGCTTGCGCATCCGTTGCGGCACCAGGCGGAACGCGGTGGCGATGGTTGACCCGACGACCCGGTGGACCCGCTCGTCGCGGGCCGACCAGGTGTAGCCGAGCAGGTCCCGCACCGACTGGTCGTACATCCCGACCGTCAGCCAGACGAACCCCTTGGCGATCCCGGCCCGCAGCGGCCGCCACGCCCAGTCCGGCAGCCACCGCGCCCGCGGCGGTCGCGGCAGCGTGGTCAGGTCCAGGACTTCGCGGGTGGCCTTGTTGTCTTCCAGGACTTCCCGGCACGTGCGGTCCCAGTACTCCTGGAAGTCCTCCCAGGTCTCCGGGACGGGGCGCATGCTGACGCCGTAGCGGGCGTACCAGTCCCGGTGCTCGTCGAACAGCCGCCGCTTCTCGGCCTCGCTGATCCCGCCGCAGAAGTTCTGCGCGGTGAGGATGGTGCCGACGAAGAAGGTCGCGTGCGCCCAGTAGAAGACGTCGGGGTCGAGCGCGTGGTAGCGCCTGCCCTGGCTGTCGACGCCCCTGATGTCGCGGTGGTAGTCGCGCACCTCGCGCCCGGTCCGCTCGGCCAGCGCGCCGTCGAAGACCACCCCGCCGATCGGGTAGAGGGACCGGAACAGCCGCGCCCACCGCTCCTCGAAGAACTCGGAGTGCTCCTCGACGGCGGCCCCGAGCTTCGGGTGCATGTTCTGCATGGACCCCGCCCACAGGCCCTGCAGCATGCCCCGCCAGTCGCCGAAGTACTTCCAGGTCACCGATCCCGGTCCGATCCGGTCCATGGTCCGCCCCTCACCTGCGCTGACAACGGATGTTGTCACAGTAGGAATTGACAACGGTTGTTGTCAATTCCTGCCTGACGGCCGGATAGTTCAGCCTTGGCTGTAATACAGTGTTCGCTGTATGGTTTCGCCCATGCTGAAGTGTGAGGTGCGCGGGGACGCGCTGGCCCGGCTGGGAAAGGCGTTGGCCGACCCCACCCGCTGCCGCATCCTCGTGGCTGTGCTGGATGGGATCACCTACCCCGCCCAACTCGCCGAGCACCTGGGCCTGACCAGGTCGAACGTGTCCAATCACCTGTCCTGCCTGCGTGGCTGCGGCCTGCTGGTCGCCGCCCACGAGGGTCGCCAGGTCCGCTACGCCCTGGCCGACGCCCACCTGGCGCGGGCGCTGGGCGAGCTGGTCGAGGTCGTGCTCGCCGTGGAGACCGCCGAACCGTGCCTCAACGACCGCGACGGGCAGCCCGCGACCACCCCGACCTCGGCCCAGGTGCTCAGGTGAGCACCGACCACGGCCGGATCGACCTGCCGCTGACGTCCGCGACCGCTCCGGGGCCCGCCGGGGACGGCTGCTCGGACGGGTGCCGCGCGACGGCGGGCACCGACGAGCCCCCGCCTTCTCCACAGCGGCACGCGGTGCTCACCCGCTGGGTGCGGTTGCTGGTCGCCGCGACGATCGCCTACAACGTGGTCGAGGCGGTCATCGCGATCACCGCCGGGAGGATCGCCTCGTCCGCGGCGCTGGTCGGCTTCGGCCTGGACTCCGTCATCGAGGTCGCCTCCGCCACGGCGGTGGCCTGGCAGTTCGCCGGCCCCGACCCCAAGGCGCGCGAGCGGACGGCGCTGAAGGTCATCGCGGTGTCGTTCTTCGCGCTGGCGGCCTACGTCGCTGTCGAGTCGGTGCGGTCGCTGCTGGACGCGGCCGAGGCCGGGCACTCCGCGGTGGGCATCGTGCTGGCGGCGGTGTCGCTGCTGGTCATGCCGGTCCTGTCGGCCGCGCAGCGCCGCGCCGGGCGGGAACTGGGTTCGGCCAGTGCGGTCGCGGACTCCAGGCAGACCCTGCTGTGCACCTATCTGTCCGGTGTCCTGCTGGTCGGCTTGGGGCTCAACTCCCTGTTCGGCTGGTCCTGGGCCGACCCGGTCGCTGCCTTGGTCATCGCCGCGGTCGCGGTCAGGGAGGGCCACCAGGCGTGGCGGGGCGAGCTCTGCTGCTGAACCGCGCCGCTGCACCCCCCGCTCCGCGGCGTCGCGGCGGCAGCGGTGCGGATGGGTGACAATGGGCCGATGGGGACGACGTTGGCCGACCGGCGGGCCTCGCGGCGGGTGGCGCTGGTGGCGGCCGGGATCGCGCTGCTCGGCGACCCGGCGCGGCCCGGTGTCTCGGTGCGGGCGGTGTGCAGGCTCGCGGGGCTGACCGAGCGGTACTTCTACGAGGGGTTCGCCGACCGCGACGAGTTCGTGCGCGCCGTCTACGACGAGGTGGGGGCGCGGGCGCACGCCGCGTTGTCGGCCGCCGCCGGGTCGCCGCGGGGGGCTGTGGAGGCGTTCGTGGACGTGGTGGTGGGGGAGCCCGCCGCCGGGCGCGTGCTGTTGGTGGCCCCGCTGACCGAGCAGGCGCTCAGTGGGCGTGGGCAGGAGTTGGTGCCTGCTTTCGTGGCGCTGGTGCGTGCGCGGCTGCCCACCGATGACGAGGTGGAGCGGCAGATGGTGGCGCTGGGGGTCGTGGGCGCGTTGACCGCCGTGTTCATCGCGTACCTGGACGGGACGCTGGTGGTGTCGCGGGAGCGGTTGGTGGAGCACTGCGTCGGGCTGGTCACCGCCGCTGTGCGGGGCTGACGCGCAGGAGGGCCGCGGGGCCCCGGGTGAGGTGCGCGGTGTGGAAGAAGCGGCGGAAGGCGTTGTCGTCGAAGGGGATCAGGGCGTCGAGGCGGTCGAGTACCACTGCGCGAGCCGGGCGGGCAGGGGAGTGGGCCGGGGGTCCCAGAACGCGTCGGCGGTGGCGGCCATCGCCCACGGCAGGGCGAGGGCGCGGGCGATCCCGCGCTGGAAGCGGGCCTCCAGGCCGCGCGGGAGGTCGGCCTGGGTGGCGGCGACGGTCATCCCCTGGCCGTAGACGGGGTTGAGGGTGCACACGGCGTCGCCGAGGGCGAGCAGGCGTTGCGGCCAGCGCGGCATGCGGTGGTAGAGGGTCCAGTGGCTGTCCAGGCGGGCCATGCGGTGGGCCGGGCCGCGCGGCGGCGACCAGGTCGGCGAAGTCGGGGCTGAGCAGGGTGCGCGCGTAGTCGAGGAAGCCCTCGTCGTCGGTCGGGGCGCGGTGGCCGTCGCATCCCATCAGAGTCACCAGCTCGTCACCGGTCTCGGTGACCAGCATGACGCCGCCGCGCGGACTGCCCGGCGCGCGGGGGAACTCGGCCAGTGTTGTCCACTTCGGACTGACCAACGGCCGGAACACGCGTGAGGTGTGGACGCAGCCGCCGACCACGGAGATCCGGTCGGGGCGGGGGAAGTTGGCGTCGCGCAACCAGGTGGGCAGCTTGCTGGTGCGACCGCTCGCCGCCACGACCAGGTCCGCGTCCATCTCCTCGCCGTCCCCGGTCACCCCGACGACCGTGCCACCGGCGCGGACCAGGCCGTCCACGGTGGTGGGACGCAGCTCCGCGCGCTCGACGACCCGCCGCCGCGGTCGGGGTCCGGCACCGCGCCACCTCGCCGAAGTCGCCGCGTGCGACCAGCTCGGCGCCGAGGCCGGGGAACAGCGAGGCCAGGAGCTGCGACCCCCGCGCCAGCAGTGCGTGCGCGTGGTGCGATTGCGGGGTCCCGCGCCGGTGCCGGGTCTGCGGGCCCACCTCATCGCGGTCGAGGACAAGGACCTCGGCGTAGTGGTCGGCGAGCACGCGGGCGGCCAGACCCCCGCCGATCACGACCGCTCGCATCTCCCCAGCCTGACACCTCGCGGCCGCCAAGTGTGACCCGCGCCACCCGGGCAGAGCAAGACGGCGGTACCTCGAGTACCGGCGCCTCGTGGACCGCTAGCCCGCGAGCAGCCCCGTCGGCTCGGCGAGGGCGGCCAGTGCCTTCTCCACCGTCTGCGCCGACACGGCGACCTCGTCGAAGCTGGCGGTCAGCTCCATGTGGTCGCGGGTGCGGACGGCGAAGACGGTGATGCCCTCCGGGCCGGTCGACGGGCTGAAGCCGAAGAAGCGCTTGGGGCCGGTGTCGAGCCAGTTGAGCTCGGCGAGGCCGGGCAGCGTGGGCATCGAGTTGAAGGTCAGCACGATCTCGTCGGTCGGGGCGGAGTGCGGGCTGGGCGGGCGCGGGGTGCGCACCGCGCCGGTGACGGCGCCGACGACGGTGGCGGGCAGGGCGCGGCCGGTCGTGCGGGCCCGCTTCATCGCGGCCTCGACGGCGGCCGGGTCGGTCAGGTCGGCGGTGAGGAACAGGCTCTTGGACAGGTTGCCCCACCGGGGTCCCCCGTCGCCGAGCAGGCCGCGGATGTCGATGAGGGCCCAGGTGCCGCCGGAGTGCAGGGGCACGCCGTGGGCGGTGAGGGCGCGGTGGGTCAGCGTGGTCAGCACGCTGGTGATGGACACGCCCTTGGCGTTGGCGTTGCGCCACTTGGTGATCTGGGCCAGCGCGGGCCTGCCGATGACGGTGCCGGTGAACGCCGGGCGGGCGGGCTGGTGGTCGGCGACCTCGCGCACGGTCGGCGGGCCGGTGCGGTTGCGCAGGTAGTCGGCCCACTCGCGGTGGTGGGCGGGCAGGCCCGCGCGCAGGGCGCGCAGCGTCGACCCGATGCCCGCCCGAGTGGCCAGCGCCTCCAGTTCGGCGGCGTCGGCGCTGCTGAGCGCCATCGCGAGCCGGGTGAAGGTGGACGCGTCGCCCAGGGCGTGGTTGATGCCGGACAGCACCGAGGTCGGGCTCACCGCCACCCACACCGGCAGGTCGGGGGCCTGGTCGAAGTGGGCGCGCACGTGCCCGGCCAGGTCGTCGAGGTCCGGGTCGGGGGCCTCGACGACCACCCTGGCCGCGTGCGCGGCCCGCTGCGACCTCGGCACCGGCAGCCACCGGCCGTGGACCGGGTCCAGCCTGCAGGCGATCGGCGAGTCCGGGTGCCGGTCGAGGAAGTCGGCGAACGCCGCGCGCACCGCGTCGAGGTCCGCGGCCACCGGCGCGGCCAGCATCACCGAGTGCTGCCCGAGCCACGGCCGGTCGAGCGGGGCGACCCGGCGCGGGCGGTGGGCCGATCCCGCGCCGGGCGCGTGGACGGGACGGGGGGTCGTGGTCATGGCGGTGCCTCCTGGGGTGCGGTGCGCGGCGCCTGTTCCCCCGAGGGCGGCGCGGTAGACGGCGATGGTGTCCTCGGCGATGCGGCCCCAGTCCGGCACGTCGGCGCGGGCGGGGCCCGGCTCGGCCAGCGCGGCGCCCACCGCCGCGGCGACGGCGGCCGGGTCGTGCCCGGTGACCAGGCGGGTGCCGCGGTCGAGGTGGCGCGCGGCGAGTTCGCGGTGGGCGGGGATGTCGCTGAGCACGGCGTGCGCGCCCGCGGCGGCGGCCTCGGCCGGGGCCATGCCGAAGGCCTCGTGCTCCGACAGCGACACCAGCGCCGACGCGGTGCGCAGCCACCGGCGCACGGCCTCGTCGTCGACCCCGCCCGCGAACCGGACCCGGTCGCCGACACCCAGGTCGGCGGCCAGCGCCCGCAGCGACGCCGCCGCCGACCCGGTGCCCACCACGACGACCTGGACGTCGGCGGGCAGCAGCGGCACGGCGCGCACCAGCGCGTCGACCCGCTTGTACGGCTCGAGCCTGCCCAGGCTCAGCACGGTGCGCGGCTCGCCGGGGAACGGCTCCGCCGCGCGGATCGCGGCGACGTCGACCCCGTTCGGCAGGATGGTCACCTTCTCGCGCGCGTGCGGGAAGTCGGACACGAGGGCCGCGCTCTCGGCCGCGGACACGCAGATCACCGAACGCGCGGCGCGGAAGATCGCCCGGCCGACGAACCGGTAGGCCACGTGCAGCGCCGAGGCGCCCGCGGTGTGCCCGCCGCCGTGGTAGTGCGGGGTGAACACGACAGGCCCGGAGAACCCGCGCAGCGCCGCGAACCCGCAGGCGGCGTGGTAGCTGTGCACGTGCACGACGTCTGACCCGCGCACGCGCAGGCCGTCGAGCAGCAACCCGGGGGAGACCGACAGCGCCGTGGTCGACCAGGCCGGGTGCACGCGCACCGGGACGCCCTCGCGCACCTCCTCGACCGGGCGGCGCAGCCCCCGGCGCGCGGTGCGCACGCGGACGTCGACCCCGCGCGCGGCCAGTTCGCGGGCCAGGCTGCCCACGTGCGCCTCGACCCCGCCGCGCACGGGCGGGTACCCGGGGGTGACCAGGGTGACCCGCAGGCCCGTCCCGCTCATGGGCGCCTCACGCGATGTGCGCGGCGCGCACGACCCGCTCGGCGATCAGCGTGTGGCCGTGCACGGTGGGGTGCACGTCGCCGACCGAGCAGAAGTGGGTGAACTCGCACGCCTTGGCGACCGCCTGCGGGACGACCCCGTGGGCCGGGTCGGTCGTCGTCGCGTCCAGGGGGGTGTACGCGCCGGTGGCGGCGGTGATGTCGACGAACTCCGCGCCGACCTCGGAGTACTCCTCGCGCAGCGCGGTGTTGAGCCGGTCGCGGAAGACGCCGACCGACGCCGCGGCGATGTCCTTGCCCCGCTGGCCGTCGCGCAGCCACGCGCCGAGGAGCATGTCCGGGTAGGTCAGCCCGATGATCGGCACGTCCGGGCCCGCGGCCGCGCGCAGCTCGGTCAGCAGCTCGGCCAGGTTGCCGCGCAATCGCGAGACCGCGTCGTCGACGCAGTCCAGGGCGTCGTCGCGCAGCGGGGCGCCGATGGGCAGGCACGGGCGGATGTCGTTGCCGCCGACCACGACGGTGATCAGCCCCACCCGGCCCCGGTGCTCGGCGACGAACCGCGTCGCCGCCCGCGCCTGGGGGAGCCCGCCGTAGTCGGCCGGGTCCGGGCCCAGGGCGGCCGGGTCGCAGCCCGGCTCGTCGAGCACCTGCCCCGAGGTCACCCCGGAGCAGCCGAAGTTGGCCAGTCGCATGGGCACGCCGTGCACGCGGGTCTTCTCCGCGACCTGGTAGGCGAACCCCTCGGTGGAGGTGGTGCCCGAGGTCGCCGAGGTGGGCTGGTAGCCCGCGGCGTACGAGTCACCGATGGAGACGTAGTACCGCTCACCTGACTCGGCCGGACTGCCCGTGGTCGAGCAGCCCGCCACCGCGGCGAGGGCGGCGAAAGCCGCCACGACATGGCGGATCGTCAACCGGCACATCCCTTCCGACCTCCGGTGCGGCGGACGCCCCCGGGGCGACAGATCAGTCGGCGCACATATCGGACATCGATTCACATTTGCATTGAGTTCGCTGGTCGCAGCGTACTACGAACTTCCGGCGGAGTAGTGCCGCCAACCACTGTGAACCTGTTTACAGTCCGGAGTGGACATTCTTGTCAAGCCGAATAGACCGCTACCGGCTACATTGCAGTACGTAAAAGCTCCAGCTAGAAATCACTCTGCGACGTGAGTCACCCCCGCTCAAAACTGCTCAGATACGTCTAGATTGCACACAGAGTATGTATACGTCCCGAAAGTTCTGGGAACGGTCACCGTAGGGTGACATAGTGCTGGTGTCACTCGAACGAGTGAAACAGCGCACTTTGCAATGGCCACGGGTAACGCCCGTCAGCTCTAATCCGAAATGTTGTTCGTAGCGCGCAAGCGATGCTGTGATGAAGTGGGAGAACAGATGGTGCACCTCTCCATCGTGATGCCGGTGTACAACGAGAGCGCGACCATCAGATCCGCCATCGAGCGTGTGCTTTCCGTCGACTACCCGTGCCCGGTCGAGCTGATCGTGGTCGACGACGGCAGCACGGACGGCACGCTCGACATCCTCGACGAGCTGGCGGCGCGGGGACCCCGCGTCGTGGCCCACCCGCGCAACCTCGGCAAGGGCGCCGCCGTGCGCACCGGAGTCGCCGAGGCCAGGGGCACGCACATGATCATCCTCGACGCCGACCTCGAGTACACCCCGCACGACATCCCCGCGATGCTGCGCCCGGTCGTCGACGGCCGCGCCGACCACGTCTTCGGCGCCCGCGTCTTCGGGCTCAACACCCGGTACCAGTCGTTCCGCTTCGCCGTCGGCGGCCGCGCGCTGACCCTGGCCGCGAACGTGCTCTACGACTCCTGCCTCACCGACATGCACACCTGCCTCAAGCTGCTGCCGGTCGCCGACTTCCGCGCCCTGTCCCTGCGCGAGAACGGCTTCGGCCTCGACACCGAGCTGACCGCCCGGCTCATCCGCGGCGGCGTGCGCCCGTTCGAGGTGCCGGTCAGCTACGTCGGCCGCACCTTCGCCGACGGCAAGAAGATCGGCTGGCGCGACGGGCTGCGCTGCCTGTCCATCCTGACCAGGGTGCGCGCCGAGCGCCACCCGCAGGAGCTCTCGCACGCCACCGCCACGCGCGTCCCGCACGTCCCGCTGCCCGCGGTCGTCCCGGCGGTCGGGGACGAGCAGCTCGCCGTGGCCGCGACCCACCGCGTCCTGCCCCGCCCGGTGCAGGCCGTCGGCGGTGACGAGACCCCGGTGGCGATTTGAGCATGGCCGGTGATCCCAGCGCGCCGGGGCGCAAGCGCGTGTGGCTGGTCGGCCCCGGGTTCGAGTTCCTCAGCGGGCTGTCGGTGTACACGTGCAGGCTGGCCAACGCGCTGGCCGAGGACCACGACGTCTCGGCGGTGCTGCTGGGCAAGCTGATCCCCGCCCGGCTCTACCCCGGCGGCGCGCGCGCGGGCGATGACCTGACCAGCCTGAGCTACGACAGCCGGGTCCGACTCGTCGGCGAGGTCGACTGGTACTGGGGCGACCGGCTGCGCCGGGTCGTGCGCGCGCTCAAGCGCGAGCGCCCCGACGTGCTCGTGCTCCAGTGGTGGACCGCGGCGACCCTGCACACCTACCTGGCGCTGGCCCGCGCCGCGCGGCGGGCCGGGGTGCCGGTGGTCATCGAGTTCCACGAGGCGCAGGACACCGGGGAGGCGGCGGTGCCGCTGGTGGCGGGCTACTGCCGCCGGGTGCTGCCCAGGCTGCTGGCGATGGCCTCCGGCGCGCTCGTGCACAACCAGCACGACCTGGACCTGCTGCGCTCGGCGCACGGCCCCGCCTTCGACCACCTCGCCGTCGAGGTCGCCCCGCACGGCCCCTACGACCACCTGCCCGAGCCCGCCGCGGTCGCGGCGGGAGAGCCGGAGGTGACGCGGCTGCTGTTCTTCGGGCTGATCCGCCCCTACAAGGGCGTCGAGGACCTGGTCTCGGCGTTCAACGCGCTCACCCCGGAGCAGGCGTCCCGGTTCCGGCTGACCGTGGTCGGCGAGACCTGGGAGGGCTGGACCAAGCCCGCCGAGCTGATCGCGGCCAGCCCGCACGCCGACCGGGTCGAGTTCGTCAACCGCTACGTCAGCGACGCCGAGGCGGGCGCGTTCTTCGCCGCCGCCGACGCGCTCGTGCTGCCCTACCGCCGGGGCTCGGCGAGCGGGCCGCTGCAGATCGCCATGAGCCGGGGCGTGCACGTGCTGCTCTACGCCGTGGGCGGCCTGGTCGAGGCCGTCGCCGACTACGCGGGCGCCCGGCTGCTGCCCCCCGACGACGTCGACGCCCTGCGCGCGGCGCTGCTGGAGTTGGCCCCCCGGCGCGGCGAGCGGTTCGCCGACCCGCACTCCTGGTCGGCGACCACCGCCGCCCTGGGCGCGCTCGCCGTCCGCGTCGGCAGGCCCGCGGACCTCCCGGCCGCCGCATGACCGACGCCCCCACACAGCGGATCGCCCGCGTCACCGACGAGGCGCCGACCGAGCGCATCGACCTCGGCGCGGCCGAGACCCAGGTCATCGAGCCGATCCGCGAGTCCACACCGGACGTCCCGGAGCCGCCGCCCGCCCGCGTGCGGTGGTGGACGTCCTGGCCGTTCATCGTGGCCACCTCCGCCCTCGGCATCCTCGTCGTCGGCCTGTCCTACCGGCTGGCCGAGGAGGGCGGGAACGCCAACATCCGCTACGGGGTGTTCTGGGCCGGGATGCTGCTGGCCGCCATCCCCGTGACCGCCCGCGTCGCCACCGGCGACCGGGCCGGCGGGGCGTGGGGCGTGGCGCTGCTGGGCGTGCTCACCTACGTCCCGAAGTTCCTGCGCAACCCGGACGGCCCCGCCTACCACGACGAGTACGCGCACTGGCGCCAGGCGCTCGACGTGCTCGGCTCCGGGCAGTTGTTCCGGCCCAACTCGATCATCCCGATCGTCCAGTACTACCCGGGCACCTCCGGCATCACCGCCGCCGTGCACGAGCTGACCGGGCTGTCGGTCTTCTCCGCGGGCCAGTTGGTCCTGTTCACCTCGCACATGCTGGTCCTGTTCGGCATCGTCGTGCTGGCCCAGGTCCACCTGCGCTCGCCGACGGCGGGCGCGCTGGCGGCGCTGGTCTACGCCCTCAACCCGTCGGAGATGTACTTCGACACCCAGTACGCCTACGAGGGCATCGCCATCGCGCTGTTCGTCTGGGCGCTGGCGCTGACCAGCATCGCCGCCAGGAGCACCGGCAGGCGGCGGGTCGCGGCGCTGGTCACCGCCCTGCTGTGCACGGCGGCCTGCCTGGCGACCCACCACCTGACGACGCTGTTCATGGTGCTGCTGCTGGTGGTCGTCGTGGCCGTGGTGTCGGTGCGCGGCTGGCGCACGCGCCGCCGCGAGGGTCGGGTGCCCGAGGGCGTCGCGGTCTGGTGGATCCTGTTCGGCGGCACGGTCGGCATGGGCGCGCTGTGGACGACGTTCGTCGCCACCCCGACGCTGACCTACCTGTCGCCGTACTTCGGCGGGTCCGTGGAGCAGCTCTCCGACATCAACACCGAGCAGGACACCAGCCGCGTCGTGCTGGCGCCCTCGCCGCAGCCGCTGTGGGAGCGCGGGCTGACCGCCCTGGCCCCGGTGGTCGTCGGGATCATCTGCCTGGCCGCGATCCTCATGCTGCGCAAGGTCCTCAAGCAATGGCGCGCCGACACGCTCGTGCTCATGGCCTATGGCCTCATGTACTTCCCCGCCGTGCTGTTCCTGCTCGCGCCCTCTGGCGCGGAGGGCGCGCGCCGGTCGTGGGCGTTCACCTACCTGGGCATCGCGCTCATCGCCGCGTTCGTCATCCCGCGCTGGCGGGCCCGGCGGCCCGTCCGCTGGTGGTCGCGCGGCCCGGTGCTCACGCTGGCGTTCGTCGTCGTGCTCGTGGGCAACGTCGGCGGCGGGCTCAACGACCCCTACCGGTTCCCCGGCCCGTTCCGCTGGGGCACCGACACCAACTCCGCCAGCGCCGAGGCGCGCACCGTCGGCGAGCAGCTCGCCGCCCGCGCGGGCCGGGTGCGCGTCGTCGCCGACCGGTACACGGCCCTGCAGCTGGTGGGCTACAGCGGCCTGCGGGTCGCCGCGCCGTCCGAGGGCTTCCCCGCGTGGGAGCTGGTGCAGACCGGCGCGGACCCCAACCCCAGGCTGGCGGCCGACCTGCGCGGGTCCGGGTTCGACTACCTCGTCGTCGACACCCGCATGGCCGAGGAGGCGTCGTTCATCGGCGACAACTACGGCCCCACCGACCCGCTCATCGGCCAGGCCACCCCGCGGGAGAACCTCGACCGGCTCGACCGCGTCCCGTGGGCGAGCCGCATCATCACCACCGAACACCTGCGGGTCTACAAACTCGACCTGTTCCTGCTCGGCGCCAACCTGGTCGAGGACGGACCATGAGGACTTTCCTGCGCGGGGTCACGCCCGCGCTGCTCGCGGGTGTGCTGATCGCCACCGCGCTCGTGCTCTTCCAGGCGCCCGCCCCGGTGCGCGTCCTAGCCTTCGCCGTGCTCGCGCTGGCCGCGGGGCTCAGCGCGTCCCGGATCGTGCGGGGCCGCGCGGGGCTCACCGACGACGACGCCGACGTGGGGTACTCGCTGCCCGGTGTCGTCGTGCTGGTGCTGATGCTGGCGGTCGTGCTCGCGCTGTCCGTGCTCGGCATCGCCATCGACACGCCGGGGATCGCCTGGGCCACCGGCGCCTCGGCGTTCGCCCTCGTCGTCGTGGCGCACGTCGTCGCCGGTCCGCCCGCGTGGCCGACCGCGCCGCGCCGGGCGCTCGGCCCCGTCCTGGCCGTGGTCGTGCTGTGCGCGGCCGTCGCGGGCGCGGCGGCCATGCGGCCCGCGCAGGTCGAGCGGTACACCCAGTTGTCGGTGGACGAGACGCCCCCCTCGGTGGGCGGCGGCGAGCGGGTCTCCCTGGGCTGGACGCTGTTGGGCTACGGCTCGGCGCTGCCCGCGGCCGAGCCGCCGGTCGAGGTCGTCATCGGCGGCAGGCGGTTGCCCGAGGTGGACGCCGAGACCGGCGCCGTCACCGCCACCGGGGTCCAGGGCGCGGTCGACCAGCGCCGCGGCACGGTGGCCTTCACCGCCCCCGACGGCGCCGGGATCTACGACGTGCACGTCAAGGTCGGCGCCGCGGACTGGTCCGAGATCGTCGTGCGATTGGTCGTGAACCAGTGACCACGAGCCCGGCGGCCACGGCCCCGCGGTCGCTGCGCGAGCGGCTGGCGGGCGACACGATGCTGCGCAACTCCATCGCGATCATGGCGACCACCGTCGTCACCTCCGTGCTGGGCTACGCCTTCTGGCTGGTGGTGGCCCGCACCTCCAGCCCCGAGGTCAGCGGCGCGGGCGCGGCGGCCACCTCGGCGCTGCAGGCCGCGGCGCTGTTCGCCGCCGTGGGCGCGGCCGCCGCCATGGTGGAGTGGTTGCCGCGCAGCGCCTCCACGGCGCAGTGGCGCACCAGGCTGACCGTCGGCGTGGCCGTCGCGGTGGTCGGCGGCGTTGTCGGCGGGCTGTTCGTGGTGGTCCTGCTCGGGCACCTGCTGGGCACGCTCCCCGCGCTCACGACACCGGTCGGCGCGGTGCTGTTCTGCCTCGGCACGGTGTTCTTCGCCGTGGGCACCGTCTACGACTACGCCGCCGTGGCCGAGCGCCACGGTGTGATGATGCTGGGCCGCAACGCCCTGTTCACCGGTCTGCGGCTGCCGCTGGTGGTCGTGCCGTGGCTGCTGCCCGGCACCGGCGACCAGATCCTCACCGCGTGGGCCGCGGGCGCCGGGCTGTCGCTGCTGCTGGCGCTGGTCGGCTTCCGGCGCAGCACCCACGGCCGCCACCTGCGCCCGTCCACCGCGGGCTTCGGCGACGCGCTGCGGCAGATGCGGACCTCGCTGCTGGGCCAGCACCTGATCACCGTCGCGGCGATGATGGGCGCCTACCTGCTGCCGATCCTCGTCGTGGCCAGGGTGTCGGCCGAGGCCAACGCCTACTTCTACGCCACCTGGATGCTCGGCTCGGTGTTCTTCATGGTCAGCCCGGCCGTGTCCACCTCGCTGTTCGCCGAGGCCGCGGGCTCGCCGCGGGCCGCGGCCGCGGCCGCCACCCGCAGCCTCAAGATCATCGGCGCGCTGCTGGTCGTCCCGGTCGTGGTCTACCTGCTCGGCGGCGGGCTGCTGCTGTCGCTGTTCGGCCAGGACTACCCCGGCCAGGGGCGGCTGCTGCTGGTCCTGCTGACGCTCTCGGCGATCCCGGACGCGCTGACCAACATCGCCGTCGCCGTGCTCCGCGCGACCGAGCGGATGCGCGCCGCGCTGTGGCTCAACTCGGCGATGCTCCTCGCGGCGCTGATCGGGTCGTGGCTGCTGCTGCCCTCGCTCGGCATCGTCGCCGTCGGCTGGTCCTGGCTGGGCGCGCAGACCATCGGAGCACTGTGGACAGTGGTGTGCTGGCGCCGGATCACGGCGGCCTGACGTGCGCGTCCTGCAGGTCACCGACAACTACGCGCCCGCCACCGGCGGCCTGGAACGGGTCGTCCAGCTCCTCTCGCACGAGCTGTCCGCCCTCGGCCACACCGTCTCCGTCGCGACCCTGGACCGCCCGGACGCGCCCCCGACGTCGGTCGACGGGGACGTGACCGTCCACCGGCTCGCGGGCCTGACCCGGCACCTGCGCCGCTTCTCCGCCGACCCGCAGCACCAGTTCCACCCCACCGCCCCCGACCCGGTCCTCATCCGCAGGCTGCAAGAGCTGGTCGACCGCACCCGGCCCGACATCGTGCACGCCCACAGTTGGATGCTGCACTCCTGCCTGGCCCTGCGCCTCCCGCCGGGCAGCAGGCTCGTCGTGTCCATCCACGACTACGGCCTCGTCTGCGCCAAGAAGACCCTGGTCCACGACGAGACCCTGGACACGACCTGCTCGGGCCCGTCGCCGCGCAAGTGCCTGTCCTGCGCCTCCGGCTTCTACGGCCGCGCCAAGGCCACCGCCCTGGTCCTGGGCCTGGCCGCCACCCGCTTCGACAAGGTCGACCTGTTCCTGCCCGTCAACGAGGCCGTGGCCCGCGCGACCCTCCCCGGCGTCGCCCCCACCCGGATCCGCTGCGTCCCCTCCTTCGTGGCCGACTCCATCGTCTCCACCGGCCCCCGCCCGGACTTCCTGCCGGACGACGCCTTCATCCTCTTCGTCGGCGCCCTGGGCGAGCACAAGGGCCTCGGCCTCCTGGCCACCGCCCACCAGCGGATGACCACCGCCGTCCCCCTGGTCGCCATCGGTCCCCGCCGCGCCGACACCCCCGCCCTCACCGGGACCCCCGAGCGACCGGTGTCCGTGCACGACCCGGTGCCCCACCCGTCCATCATGGCCGCGTTCGCCGCCGCCGCGGCGGTCGCCGTCCCGTCGCGCTGGCCGGAGCCCCAGGGCCTGGTGGTCACCGAGGCGATGGCCGTGGGCGCCCCGGTCGTGGCCTCGTCGATCGGCGGCCTGCCGACCCTGGTCGAGGACGGGGTGACCGGGTCGCTGGTGCCCCCGGGCGACGCGGACGCGCTCGCCGCCGCCCTGGACTCGCTGCTGGCCGATCCCGCCACGCGGCAGCGGCTGGGCGCGGCGGGGCGGGTGGCCGCCCGCCGGTACTTCGCCAGCGCGGTCGTGCCGGAGGTCGTCGACGCCTACGACTCGGTGCTGGCCCGCCCCCGGGCGTCCGCCGCGCGGTGACGGCCGCCTGCTCGCCATCGCGGGGACTCGGCGCGCCACCAGGCAGCCACGGCTCCGGGTCGCTGCTCGCGCACACCCGTGAACGCCTTGACCGCGGCTCATCGAAAACCGGTCGCGGGCGCGGTCCCCGGCTGCTCCTGCTGAGCGCCTGCGGCGGCGAGGTGGCCGACCTCTCCGACGCCGCGGGGGGTGCGTCGAGAATCGGCGCCTACCGCTTGCTGGCGGCCCGAGCTCGGGTGTAGGCCATGCGGTGGGCCGGTGGCGTGCCGGCCGCGGTTTCGAGCCGCGTGCGTCTCGACGCCCGGCTGGTCCCCCTGGGCTCGCGCCGGCCGCGTGGGTCTCGTACGCGTGGTGTGCCCACGCTGGCGCGGCGACGAGGTGGTCGTTTCCGCCGCGCGTCTGGGCTCACGGGCCGGTGGTGGCCCGAGCGTCTGCCATGCGGCGCCGGAGGTCGGCGGCGCCCTGGTCGCGGCCCTGGGCCTCGTACATCCCCAGGGCCCGCTGCCACGCCCGCGCCGCCCCCGCCGCGTCGCCGAGCGCCGCCCGCGTGTCGCCCACCGCCTCGTGCACGTCCGCGGCCTGGTACGGGATCTCCAGGGCCTCGAAGCCCGCGATCGCCAGGCGGTGGTGGTGCAGGGCCCGCGGGAAGTCGCCGGTGTGGTGGGCGATGAGGCCGAGGGAGGCGTGGGCGTCGGCGATGCCGGTGCCGTGGTCGTGCAGGCGGAACAGGCGCAGGGCGGCGGTGCACCGCTCGCGGGCCTGGGCGTACTGGCCCAGTCGTGAGTGGAACACGCCCGTCGCGTTGAGCATGTCGGCTTCCAGCACCGGTTCGCCCAGGGCGCGGTAGGACTCGCGCAGCCGCTCCAGGTGCTCCAGGGCCTCGGCCAGGCGGCCCTGTTCGCCGAGCGTCCAGGCGATGATGCGGCGGGTGTCGGCCTCGACGCGGTCGTCGTGGGCCCGCTGGGCCAGGGTGAGGCTGGTGCCCAGGTGGCGCAGCGCACCGTCCAGGTCGCCCAGCCTGCCGTGGGCCTGGCCCAGGCAGCGGTGCGCCAGCGCGCGGTCGGCGGTGGCGGCGACCTGGTCGGCCGCCTCGACGCCGAGGGTCCAGCAGGCCAGCGCGTCGTGCGTGCGGCCGAGGCGGAAGTGGTGGGTGTCCAGGGCCCAGGCCAGCGGCCAGACCACCGCGGGCATGCCGGTGCGCGCGGCCCACTGCTGGACGGCGAGCACGTTGGCGTGCTCGGCGGCGAACCAGCGCATCGCGTGCGCCTCGTCGGCGGGCTGGGTCGGGCGCACCAGCGCGGCCCGCGCGGGCAGCACCACGGGCCTGCGGTGCGCGGCCAGCATCCGCTCGCACGCCCAGGCGCTGTGCAGGTAGAACTCAGCCACCCGGCGCAGCGCGGGCCGGGCGTCGTGGCTGCCCGCGGTGCGCGCGTACTGGCGCAGCAGGTCGTGCATCCGGTACCGGCCGGGCGCGTCCTGGCTCAGCAGCGACGCCTGCTCCAGGCCGCGCAGCAGCGTCGTGGCGTCCGCCGGGGCCACCCCGAGCAGGCTCGCGGCGGCGGGCAGGCCGATGTCGACCCCCGGCGCGGCGCCGAGCAGTTCGAACGCCGAGGCCTGCGCCGGGGTCAGCAGCCGGTACGACCAGGACAGCACCTTGGGCAGGCTCGCGGTCGGGTCCTCGTCGTCGAGCGCGCCGAGGCCGGTGTCGCGCAGCTCGGCGGCCAGGTCCGCCAGCGGGGTCCGCGGCCTGATCCTGGCCCGCCCGGCGATGATGCTCAGCGCCAGCGGCAGGCCCCCGCACAGCTCCACGATCTCGTCGGCGGCCGCCCCGTCGTCGTCGGCCACCCGCCGCGCGCCCAGCCGGTCGACCAGCAGCGACCGCGCCTCGGTCTCGGGCAGCGCCGCCACCGCGACCGGGTGCGCGGCGTGGCCGGTGACCAGCCCCAGCAGCGGCGCCCGGCTCGTCACCAGCACCGCGCACGTGTCGCTGCCCGGCAGCAGCGGCACCACCTGGGCGCTGTCGACGGCGTTGTCCAGCACCAGCAGCATCCGCCTGCCCGCGAGCTGGCTGCGGAACAGCGCCGCGCGCGCGTGCGGGTCGGTCGGCACCCGGTCGGCGGGGGTGCCCAGCGCCTCGAGGAACCCGCGCATGGCCACGTCCGGGCTCATCGGCGCCTCGTCCGGGCTGAACCCGCGCAGGTCGACGAAGAGCTGCCCGTCGGGGAACCGGCACAGCTCCCGGTGCGCCCAGTGCAGCGCCAGCCAGGTCTTGCCGATGCCGCCGGTGCCCGCGATGACCGCCGTCCCGCCCCCGCCGAGCGCCGCGTCGAGCTCGGCGAGGTCGGCGTCGCGGCCGGAGAACGGGGCGGGCCGGGCGGGTAGCTGCCTGGCCACCCCCTGGTGCGGGGACAGCGCCGGGTCGTCGGTGAGGATGTGCTCGTGCAGCTTGCGCAGCGCCGGGCCGGGGTCGCAGCCCAGCTCCTCGGCCAGGCGGGCGCGCAGCCGCTCGAAGTGCGCCAGCGCGTCGGTGGGGCGCCCGGCGCGGTGCAGGGCGAGCATGTACTGCCCGGCCACCCGCTCGTCGACGGGGTGCTCCAAGACCCGGGTGGACAACGCCGTCAGCAGCTCCGGCAGGCCTGAGCCCACCCGCAGCCGGGCGTCGGCCAGGTCGCACTCGGCGGCGAACCGCAGCCGCCCCAGCCGGGCCCGCTCCTCGGCGGCCCACTCGCCGTCCACCCCGGTCAGCGCCTCGCCCGCGCACAGCGCCAGCGCCGCCGAGAGCAGCTCCACGGCCCGCTCGCCGCCCGCCCCGCGCGCCTGGTCGCACAGGTCGCCGAAGCGGCGCAGGTCCACGGCCAGGTCCTCGCCCAGCAGCACGAACCCGCCGGAGCGCCGGACGATGTCGGTCCCGGTGCCCTTGAACACCTTGCGCAGCCGCGACACGTAGCTGGCCAGCGTGTTCGCCACCCGCGCGGGCGGGCGCACGCCCCACACCCGGCCGATCAGTTGCTCGTCGGGCACCACCCGGCCCAGGTCCACCGCCAGCGCGGCCAGCACGCACCGCTGCTTGGCCGCCCCGACGTCGACCGCCGCACCGCGCACCCGGGCCGCGATCTCCCCGAGCAGGTCGACCTCGACGCCCACCCCGGCCCCCAGACGGTCGATCACCACCGTAGGGATACCAACGTGGACTGGTCCGCGCAAACGCGCCACCCTGAATCACACAATAAGACGCACAACGCCCGGTCCGGCGGACCGCTCAGCGCAGGCCGTTGCGGCGGGCCACCGCCACCAGCAGCGCGGGGTCGTCGCTGATCAGGCCGGTGACGCCGAGATCGATGACGCGCTGCATCGTGGCCTCGTCGTTGACCGTGTACGGGACCACCTCGAGCCCGTACCGGTCCCGAAGGGTGGACACGTCCGGGCCGGAGTAGTAGGCGGGGTCCGTCCGCAGGTACCAGTCGTCGTTCGCCGACTTGGCCTGCGCCGGGTCGTGCACCTGCCAGTTGGCCGCCACGGTCGAGGCGCCCGAGGCCCGCACCAGGGCGCCCAGGTCGCGGTACCGCCACCAGTCCAGGCCGCCGGTCCACGGGCTCTTGACCCCCGGGTCGCCGTAGACCGCCCGCAGCGAGCACTCGTCGGCGAGCGCCCGGCACTCCTCGGGTCCGTACTGCCAGACCAGCGCGACCGTCTCGATGCGCGGGTCGAGCACCTTGGCCAGCCGGATCGTGCGCCAGTCGAAGGACTGCACGGTCGCCCGCCCGGCCATGCCCGACAGGTGCAGCGCGGACACGAGCTGCACGGTGAACTGCTGGTACGACGCGGTGTCCCGGGCGGTCGGGCTGAGCTTGGTCTCGATGTTGAGCCGGACGTCGTCGCGGCCGCTGCGCTTGACCAGGGCGAGCACCTCGGCCAGCGTCGGGATGCGCGCACCGGGCACGGGCCGCTGCTGGGGCAGCTCCGGCAGGACCTTGCTGCCGCAGTCGAGCGTCTTGACCTGCGCCAGCGTCAGCTCCCGCACGGTCTTGCCGACGTAGGGGAACCGCGGGTCGCCGGGGCGCACCGGGGCGGTGTCGAGGCAGTGCGAGCCGTTGACGGTGCGGTCGTGCGTGACCACCACGCGGTTGTCGCGGGTGATGCCGATGTCCATCTCCAGGGTGGAGATGTCCCTGTCCGCCAGCGCGTTGGCGAACGCGGCGAGGGTGTTCTCCGGCAGCACCGCGCGACCGCCGCGGTGGGCCTGGACGTCGAAGGGGGGGGCGTACGCGCGGGGCAGCGCCATGCCGCGCCGGGCGAGCACGGTGCGCAGCCGGTCGGGGTAGTCGGTGATCAGGCCGTCCACACCGTCGTCGACCAGCTTGGCCATCGTCGCCGGGTCGTTGACCGTCCACGGGACGACCTTGACGCCCTTGGCGTGCGCGGCGCGCACCATGTCCTCGGTGACGTAGGGCTTGTAGTCCGGGTCGCTGACCTTGCCGCCCTGCGGGGACCCGTGCACGGGGGAGAAGGCGTTGGCGCCGAAGGACTTCACGGCCGCGATCGGGTCGCCGCCGAAGTCGTCGACATCGATCCCGCCCAGCCACGGCGAGCGGCCCGGCTGTCCGGTCTGCAGGAAATCGATGTTGGTCAGGGCGACGATCGGCAGCCTCGGCGAGACCTGGCGCATCAGCATCAGCGCGCCCCAGTCGAAGCTCTGCACGCTGACCCGGTGGCCCACGCCCGCGTCGGCGATCTCCTGCGCGGTGACCTGGACGAACTGCTCGCGCGGCGCGGTCTCGTGCGGCGCGCCCGCCTCGACCTTGGTCTCCACGTTGAACCGCACGTCGTCGGCCCGGTAGCGCTTCACCAGGTCGAAGACCTCGCGCAGCAGCGGCATCGTCGAGCCGGGCGCGAGCACCTGGCCCGGGTGCTCCGGCAGCGCGCTCGACCCGCAGTCGAGGGTCTTGACCTGCGCGAGCGTCAGGTCCTTGACGAACGAGCCGACGTAGGGGAAGCGCGGGTCGCCGGGGGTGGCGGGCGCGGTGTCGCGGCACTTGCGCGCGTCCACCCTGCGGTCGTGGGTCACCACCGCCTGCCCGTCCGCGGTGATCTGCACGTCCAGCTCCAGGGTGCTCACCCCGACGCGCAGGGCGTTGCCGAACGAGCTCAGGGTGCTCTCCGAGCGCAGCCCCAGCCCGCCCCGGTGCGCCTGCAGGTCGAAGGCCCGGCCCGCGGGCCCGGCCTGCGCCGTGGTCAGCGGGACCAGGACCCCCGCCGTCGTCATCGCCGCCAGCAGCGCCACTCCCGCACGTCTCATACCGGGGATGCTGCCAACCGGCGCACACCGCGAGAACGGCTCACGGCGAGCGTTCACCCAGCCTTCCGCCGCTGGTCACCGCCATCCGCCGCTGGTGCACCACCCCGTAGCCGACCAGCGCCAGGAACGCCCCGGTCACCGCCCCGATCGAGGCGAAGACCAGCCCGGCGTGCACCTGCCCCGGTGTCGGGTCGGCGACGCCCGCGGCCATCACCCGGCTTACCCCGACCAGCACCGGCTCCTCGCCGGTCCCGGTGATCCCGCGCAGCGCGTTGCCCACCGCCAGCGCCCCGGACACCACCACCACGGCCAGCACGGGCAGCCACGGCCTGCGCGCCGGGGCGAACCTCCCGGGCACCGGGCGCGGCCGTGCCCTGACCAGCCACCACACCGACCACAGCGCGAGGGCGGCCAGCCCGACGCCGGTCAGGGCCATCTGCAGGAAGTGGGTGGTCGGCACTCCCGGGGAGACCTCGCCCCGCAGGGCGGGGATCAGCGCCACCATGAGCCCGTCGGAGTGGGTGAACGAGTCCAGGAGCAAGTGCGTCATGCCGCCGACCAGGACCGAGACCACGACCCACAGGTCCGCCTTCGGCGGTTCGGCCACCGCGGCCAGCCGCTCCCTG
Source organism: Actinokineospora pegani (assembly GCF_009745975.1). Lineage (GTDB taxonomy): Bacteria > Actinomycetota > Actinomycetes > Mycobacteriales > Pseudonocardiaceae > Actinokineospora > Actinokineospora pegani. The sequence continues at coordinate 27,850 of NZ_WHOL01000039.1, forward strand.
ACGAACCCGGGTGCGAGCGCGAGCACGGCCGGGACGACGAAGGCGTGGAACACCAGCAGCAGCACCAGCGACACGGCCAGGTCGACGGTGACCAGCCCGGCCCAGGAGTGGGTGAACTCGCTTTCCAAGGGGCGCAGGGCGGCGAAGTAGCCCAGGTCCGGCGACATCGAGCCGATCGCCAGCGCGGACCCCGTCAGCGGTGCGCGGGCCAGCGGCAGCACGGCGGCGATGTGCGAGATCGTGAACGGCATGATCCCGACCATCCCGAGATCAGTGCAGCTCTGCACGGCTGAATCGGTCCAGCTTTCCGCTCATTACCGCGCCGGCGCTGGTCAGCGCGCGAAAACGATCTTCGAGATACCGGGGGTGTTCCCACTCTGCGGACCGGCGGGTTGTCCACCCGCGGCTGTTGCGCATCGTCGAAATCGGACCGCTTGCGGTTGAACAGAAGTGCGCGTCCTCGACTGGCCTCAGTGGACAGAGCGGGCGCGCGACGACGTGCCCCGCCAGCGCCCTGCGCTATTCTGCGCCGTGCGCACGCTCCTGGTCGACAACCACGACTCCTACACCTACAACCTGTTCCACCTGCTGGCCCGGGTGAACGGGTCGGAGCCCGACGTGCGCGCCAACGACGACACCCGCCCGCTCGACCTGGCCGCCTACGACAACGTCGTGCTCTCGCCCGGCCCCGGCCACCCCGGCCGGGCGCGCGACTTCGGCCTCTGCGCCGACGTGCTCGCCCGCGCGCGGGTCCCGGTGCTGGGCGTCTGCCTCGGACACCAGGGGATCGCGCTCGCCCGCGGCGCGGACGTGGTGCGCGCCCCGCGACCCAGGCACGGGCACATCGATGTCGTGCGCCACTACGGCGACCCGCTGTTCGCGGGCATCCCCGCCGAGTTCGAGGCGGTGCGCTACCACTCGCTGTGCGTGGCCGAGCCGCTCCCGGACGGCCTGGTCGTGCTCGCCCGGTCCGCGGACGGGGTGGTGATGGCGCTGCGCGAGGTCGACCGCCCGCGCTGGGGCGTGCAGTTCCACCCGGAGTCGGTGGCGTCCAGCTTCGGCCTCGAGCTGATCGCCAACTTCCGCGACGCGACACCCGCCGCCGCCACCGCCGCCACCGCGGAACCGATCGCCCCAGCGGCACCGGCAAGCCCGCCCCGCTACCGGACCAAGGTGGCCGTCCTCGACGCCGCCGTGGACACCGAGTCCGCCTTCGGCAGGCTCTACGGCGACTCGCCCACCGCGTTCTGGCTGGACAGCGCCCGGGTCGAGCGGGGGACGTCCCGGTTCTCCTTCCTCGGCGACGCCTCCGGCCCGCTCGCCGAGACGCTGACCCACCGCGTCGACGAGGGCCTGGTCCGCGTCGACGGCGTCCCCGTCGGCGGCGGCTCGGTGTTCGACCACCTGCGCGCCGAGCTGGCCCGGCGCACCGTCGAGGTCCCCGACCGCCTGCCCTTCGACTTCGTCGGCGGCTACGTCGGCTGGTTCGGCTACGAGCTGGGCTCGGCCACCGGCCGTCGCGCCGCCACCCCGGACGCCGCCTGGCTGTTCGCCGACCGCTTCGTCGCCGTCGACCACGAGGCCGACCGCACCTACCTGGTCGCCCTGGCCACCGGCCCGGCCACCGAGGCCGCCGCGGTGGACTGGCTGGCCGAGACCGCCGCCGTGCTCGCCCTCCCGCCGGAGCCGTCGCGGGTGGACGGCGGTGGCGCTAGCCGCGCCGGGGCGGGCGCTGGACCACCCCGATCACGGCTCGCACCGAACGGACTCCCGGAACACGGCCTGGCCCGCACCAGGGCCGACTACCTCGACGACGTCCGCGCCTGCCAGGAGCTGCTGCGCGCGGGGGAGAGCTACGAGCTGTGCCTGACCACCGAGGCCCGCGTACCCGCCACCGAGCCCGCCCTGGACACCTACCGCAGGCTGCGCAGGATCAACCCGGCCCCCTACGCGGCGTTCCTGCGCCTGGGCGGGGCCGAGGTCGCCTGCTCCTCGCCCGAGCGCTTCCTGCGCGTCGGGGTCGACCGGGTGGTGGAGACCAAGCCGATCAAGGGCACCGCCCCGCGCGGGGCCACCCCGGCCGAGGACGCCGACCGGCGCGCCGCGCTCGCCGCCGACCCCAAGGCCCGGGCGGAGAACCTGATGGTCGTCGACCTGCTGCGCAACGACCTGGGCCGGGTCTGCCGGGTCGGGTCGGTGCACGTGCCCAGCCTGATGGCCGTGGAGACCTACGAGACCGTCCACCAGCTCGTCTCCACCGTGCGCGGCGAGCTGCGGCCGGGGCAGGACGCCGTGACGTGCGTGCGGGCCTGCTTCCCCGGGGGCTCGATGACCGGCGCCCCCAAGGTCCGCGCGATGGAGCTGCTCGACGCCATCGAGGACCGCCCGCGCGGGGTCTACTCCGGCGCGCTGGGCTGGCTCAGCGCCACCGGGGCCGCCGACCTCGCCGTGGTCATCCGCACCATGGCCCTGGTGGACGGCCACTGGCACATCGGCGCGGGCGGGGCCGTCGTCCTGGACTCCGACCCCGCCGCCGAGTACGACGAGATGCTGCTCAAGGCCGCCGCGCCGATGTCCGCGCTCCCACCCGGACACGCCGGGCGGCGCCGGTCGGACGAGCGCTCGGCGCCCGTCTCCGGGCCGGGTCACCCGCCGCTGTCGTGAGTCCCCTCGGGCCCGCCGCGCTGGCGCAGCCCGTCGCTCATCGTCCGCGCCAGCCACTCGGCGGCCTCCCCGGCCACCTCCTGCCCGGTCGCCCCCGACACCACCCGCACCCCGGCCCGCCCGGCCATCGCGGCCGCCGCCGTCCGGTTCAGCTCCGCCACCGCCGGGTCGACGCCGTCGACGAGCATGAGCACCGGCGACCGCACCTGCTCCACCGGGTGCCTGGCCAGCTCGGGCCGCCCGTTGACCGACACGACGGCCGAGACCGTCGGGCTCTGCGCGGCCACCGACAGCGCGGCCCCGGCCCCGATCCCCTCGACCAGCAGCCCCACCGGCCCGACCGTCATCTCCTCCCGCACCCACGTCACCGCGGCCGCCAGCCGGTCGGTGAGCAGGGTGACGGCGAAGCGCCGCTCGGCCTCGGCGTGCGGGTGCACGTCCGCGACGACCGTCGCCAGCCCCTCGCCGTGCAACGCCGCGATCAAGGCCTGGGTCTCCGGCCCGTGCCGCGTCCAGGTCGCCCCCGGAACCACCACAACCACCGCGCGAGCGCCCTCGGGCACCCACACGTCCGCCGGGCACTCGGTCCCCGGCACAGTCACCGTCGTCGTCGACATGCTCACCACGTACCCCGCCCGCATCCAGTTCGGACACTGGTCGCCCGATCGAGATGCCCAGTGTGTGTCATCTATTGACTATGCCCTATCTGGAAATACCGCGGATAGGTTTATCGCGGTTCCGCCTCCCGGGCGGCAGGGAGGAACAGCGCGCCGGCGCTAGCGGCGGCGAGGATCGCGGCGATCGCCAGGAACGCCGCCCCGTAGTCCGTTGTGCTCGACGCGATGGCCGCCAGCCCGAGCCCGGCCCCCGTCTGCTTCGCCGTGGCGAGCAGCCCCGAGGCGGCCCCGGTGTCGGCGGGCCGCACCCCGGCCAGCGCGGTGGCCGTCAGCGGTGTGTTCAGCAGCCCGCTGCCCAGCGCGATCACCACGGCGGGACCGGCGATCCCCGCCCAGTAGCCCGCGCCGGGGTCCAGCGCCGACTGCCAGACGAAACCCGCCGCCGCGGTGAGCGCGCCGATGACCACCAGCGGGCGCGCGGGGAACCGGTCGAGCAGCCACGGGGTGAGCCGGACGCCGACCACGACGCCCAGGACCGTGTGCGGCAGCAAGCCCAGCCCCGTGCCCAGCGGGCCCAACCCCAACTCGTCCCGCATCGCCAGTGCCAGGTAGAACCACATCGGGTTGAGCGCCGCACCCGCCAGCAGCACCACCACGTTGCCGACCGCCACCGACCTGGTCCGCGCCACCCCGGGCGGCACCAGCGGCGCCCGGGCCCGCGTCTGCCACACCGCGAACGCCCCGATCAACCCCGCCCCCGCCGCCGCGACCACCCAGTCCCGCGAGATCCCGTAGCCGAGCGCGCCCAGCCCCGTCGTCGCCATCACCGCGCCCAGCACGTCCACCCGCGCCGCCCCGTCGCGCTCCCTCGGCAGCCCCCGCGCCCACCAGAGCGCGACCACGCCGACCGGGACGTTGACCAGCAGGGTCGACCGCCACCCCAGCGTCTCGGTGAGCAGCCCGCCGACCAGCACCCCGGCCGTCCCGCCCGCCGTGGCGACCGCGGTCCAGGCCGCCAGCGCCCGGGTCCGCCCCGCGCCCCGCCCGGACGCGACGATCGCCAGCGTCGTCGGCGTCACCACGGCGGCGCCGAGGCCCTGGGCCGCCCTGGCGGCCACCAGCAGCGCCGCCGAGTCGGCCATGCCGCCCACCGCGCTCGCGGCGGTGAACAGGCCGACCCCGCCCACCAGCGCCGCGCGCCGCCCCAGCACGTCGCCCAGCCTGCCGCCGAGCAGCAGGAGCCCGGCGTGGGCGAGGGCGTAGGCGTTGACGACCCAGTGCAGGTCGGCGTCGGAGAACCCCAGCGAGGAGCGGACCGCGGGCAGCGCGACGTTCACCACCGACACGTCCAGCACGACCATGAACTGAGCCGCGCAGGCCAGGGTCCGGGAGCGCACGATTTTCACTGTACAGATGTATAGTGAAAACATGCCACGGGTGGTCGACCACGAGCAGCGCCGCGCCGGACTCGCCGCGGCGGTGGTGCGCGTCGCCGCCCGCGACGGGCTGCACGCGGCGACGATGCGGTCCGTGGCGGCCGAGGCGGGAGTGTCGTTCAGCCTGGTCCAGTACTACTTCGACACCAAGGCCGCGCTGCTGCGCGCCGCACTGGACCACCTCGAGGCCGAGGCGGTCCGGCGCTGGGCCGACCGGTTGGCCGCGCTGCCCGAGCGGTCCCCGAGGGCCGTCGTCGAAGCGTTCCTCGACGAGGCGCTGCCCACGACGCCGGATTCCCGGGCGCACCACGTGGTGTGGACCGCCTACGCCGCGCTGTCGATGACCGGGACGGGGCTGCCCACGCACGCGGGACCGGACCGCCGGGAGCGCGAGCTCGCCGGGTACCTCGAGGGCGCCGTCGACGACCCGGGGCTGGAGGCTGCCCGGTTGCTCGCGCTCGCCCACGGCCTGGGCACCTCTGTGCTGATCGGCCGGATGGGGCCGCCGCGGGCACGGGCCGTGCTCGCGCTGCACCTGGACGCGATCTTGTGAGGGGCGCCGCCCCCGACCGGCGGCAGGGTCAGACCGTGGCGAGGACGCGCTCGGCGAAGGTGCGGCCGGTGGTGGCGGCGAGTTCGTGGGCCGCCGTCTTCGACTGCTCGGCCAGGGGGATCAGGTCGGCCATCGACGGGTTGGCCGCGGCCATGGTCAGCTCCGCCTCGACCACCGTGACGTCGCCGCCCCAGACGTCGCCGAGGATGCGGCGGAGCCAGCCCGTGGCGTGGTCCCAGCCGTGGCGGGGGGTGCCCTCGGCGTAGCCGCCGCCACGGGCGACGACCAGGGCGACCTGCTTGCCCGCGAGCGGCGCGGCGCCCGGGGCGAAGCGCTCGTCGAGGATCAACAGGTCGATCCAGGCCTTGAGGAACTGGGGGACGCCGAAGTTGTACAGCGGCGCGCCGATCACGACGGCGTCCGCGGCGGCGAGTTCGTCCGCCGCGGCGGCGACCAGGGCCAAGGCCTCGGCCTGCTCGGGGGTGCGCTGGTCGGCCGGGGTCTGGCCCGCGCCGATGGCGGTGGTCCACGCGGTGGCCGGGATCGGGTCGGCGGCCAGGTCGCGGCGCTCGACGGCGCCCCCGGGGTGGGTCTGCCGCCATCCCGCCTCGATCGAGTCGGCGACGGCGCGGCTGACCGAGCCCTCGGTGCGGATGCTGCTGTCGACGCGGAACAGGCTCACAACTTCTCCTATGTGATGCGAACAAGATGTTCTGCCGTGCAGACTATCTCATCATCAGAGGATGTGTCCTGTCCAGGCGTCCCCTATATTGGGACGCATGCGGGCGGAAGCGGTCGAGGCAGACCTGGGCTGGGCCCTGGGCACTGTCTTCCGCGGCTACCTGCGTGCCACCGAGGAGGCGCTCGCGGGGCTGCCCGGCGGCCCGCGCGGCTACCAGGTGCTCACCTCCGCCGCCCGGTGCGAGCCCACCCGCCAGTTGGTCATGGCCCAGCACCTCGGTGTCGACCGCACGGTCATGACCTACCTGATCGACGACTTGGAGAACGCGGGCCTGGTCGAGCGGCGCCCCGACCCGGCCGACCGCCGCGCCCGGCTGCTCTCGGCCACCGAGCGGGGCCTCGCCCGCCTCGTCGAGGCCAATCGCGCGATGCGCGCCGCGGAGGACCGCGTCCTCGGCGCCCTCGACCCCCGCGAGCGCGACCGCCTGCGCGAGCTGCTGCGCAAGGTAGCCATGGCCGACGCCGCCCCGGACAACCCGTGCGCGGTGGTCCAGGAGGCCGCCGCGCTCGACGGCACTTGCTGATCAAGGTCACGATCCACTCCCGACCGCGGACTCCGCTCGTCCCGCGGTAACGCCTTCCCATCGACGCCGATGTAGTGGCGACAATCGCGTATTCCTGGGGAGTGGTTATCAATGTGGAACTCATCGTCCGGTTTGGCCATGACGGCGGCCGAGGTGGCCGTGACCGTGACGCGGGAGGAGCACCACCAGGACGTGCTGTCCCGGTGGGCGCACCTGGCGGGCTCGCCCGAGGTCGTCGCCGCCGAGCTGGGCTGGTGCACCATCGCCGCGGGCAAGTACCGCGGCGAGAAGGGTGTCGAGGTGCTTGTGGACGGTCGGCGGGTGGGGGAGCTGACCTACCTGATGTCGCGGCGGTACGCGCCGCTGGTGTCCAAGGTGCTGGTCGCGGGCGCGCGCCCGGGGTGCGAGGCGTTCGTCCACCACGGCAGCCGCGGCCTCGAGATCACCTTGCGCCTGCCGAAGGACCCGGACACCGTGGCCGCGCTCCCGATGCTGCCCGCCCCCTCGCCCACCCCGCGCCGCGCCGCGATCCCGCCCCAGCCGACGTCCCGCCCCACCCCCCAGCGGGTTGCCGCGGTCGACGCCACCCCGCGGCCCGTGGCCCCCGCCGCGAACTCGACCAGGAAGCCCCTCCTGGTCGGCGGCGGCATCTTCGCGGGCCTCGCCCTGCTCATCACCATGGTCAGCTGCGGCAGCACCCCCGACACCCCCGTCGGCGCCTCCTCCGCTTCGGCCACCAGCACGGCCATCACCACCACGGCCCCCACGACCTCAACCACCACCGAGCCCCCGGCCGGCACCACGACCACCGAGGCCCCGGTCGTCGCCGCGCCCCCCGCCACCCCCACGACGACGACCACCAAGAAGGTCACCCGCACCACCGAGGCGCTCCCGCCCAAGCTGACGCGGACCACCGCCGACAAGCCTGCCGCGGCGGGCTGCAACGCCAACTACAGCCCCTGCGTCCCCACCGCCAGCGACGTCGACTGCGAGGGCGGCAGCGGCAACGGCCCCGCCTACGTCAAGGGCCCGGTCACCGTGACCGGCAAGGACGTCTACGGCCTCGACCACGACAAGGACGGCGTCGGCTGCGAGTGACTTCACCCGGGTCGCCTCAGTCGGAGACGGCCTGCGGCACCGGGGCTTGCACGTCGCGGGCGCGGGCGAGCTGCGTGACGCCGTAGGCGGCGATGGTGGCGCAGGCCAGGGCGATGACCACCTCCACGTGCGAGGTGGCCAGCTCCTCGCCGAGGAACACGACGCCGATGGCGGTCGCGCTGGCGGGGTTGACCAGGTTGGTCACGGCCAGCGGGGCGCCGAGGCCCTGGCGGTAGGAGCGCTGGGTCAGCACGGTGGCGGCCATGGCGAAGGCGACGATCGCCAGCACGGTGAGCAGCGACGGCACTTCGATGAGGACGTCGGCGCCCTGGGTGTCGATGTTGCGCACCACGGTCTGGCACAGCGCCGAGCACACCGCGAACGCCAGCCCGCCGCCGACGGCCTCCCACAGCGGGGACGCGCCGCGGCTGAGGCCCTTGAGCGAGAGCAGGCCCACCAGGACGGTCGTGGCGATGAGCAGGCCGGTCAGCTCCGGGCCGGTCAGGGTGTCCGAGCGGCCGCCGGTGGTGATGAGCATGGTGAGCCCGGCCAGGCCGACGACGGTGCAGGCCATGCCGGTGGCCTCGAGCCGGGTGACCCGGCGGTGGGCGGCGACGGCGGTCAGCGGGACGGCGATGACCAGGGTCAGCACGCCCAGCGGCTGGATGAGCGACAGCGGCCCGAAGTTGAGCGAGAGCACGTGCAGACCCGCGCCGACGACGTTGAGCAGTTGCGCGAGCCACCACACCGGCACCGACAGCAGTGAGCGGACGGTCATGTGCCCGTGCCTGGCCTGGATCAGCGCGGCGATGGCGTAGACAATGGCCACGAGCACGCACAGCGCGATGGTGATGATCAGGTCTGTCACAGGCGCCGCCCCAGTTCCCCTCGCCCGGCTTTGCGCCGAACGATAGCGGTTCACCCACTGTGACCGGGCGGTTCCAGCGAAACCGCCGAGCCGCCCGTCCCCGGCGGCTCGGCGGGAGTGCGCCTAGGCCGTGTTTCGGAAGCCGCTGTTCGCGATAGCCGCGCCGGATGCCACCCCGATCACGACTCTCAACGAACGAGACTCCCGAAACACGGCCTAGCCCGCCTGGTAGGTCAGGCAGTTCGCCGCGTGGTCGTCCTGGCCCGCGCCGATGCGCACGCCGCCGGATGCGGTGCACTCGAGGTTGGCGTTGAACGTGCAGTCGGCCCGGGAGCAGGCGCCGACCTGGGCGACGACCTTGGGCAGGCCGCCCTTGGTCGACAGCGGGACGAACGTGCCGCAGTCGGCGGAGCCGTTGGACCCGCCGACGGTGATCGCGAAGGCGTGGCAGCCGTCGTGGTTGTACGAACAGCCCGTGACGGTGCAGGAGTGCACCGCGGGCATCTCCATCGTGGTCATGTCGTTCTCCTCGTGGTGGGAGGGCTTCGGTGGGTCGACGCTCTCACCGGCCCACGGGGGGCCGCAACCGGATGGCGATAAGGGCAGGCTAACCTCTAAACCGTTGTGGCAGAAGGAAAGCCCTGTGTCGCAAGGGGATCGTCCGGGGCGGGCTCAGGCGGCCGGAACCGGAGTTGACCCGTTCGGGGAACGCGCCAGCAGCGACACCCCGGCCACCGCGAGCCCGGCGACGCTGAGCGCCACCCCGACCCACGCCGTGGCGGTGTAGCCCCAGCCCGCCGCGATCGCCAGCCCGCCCAGCCAGGCGCCCGCGCCGTTGGCGACGTTGAGCGCCGAGTGGTTCGACGACGAGGCCAGCGACGGCGCGTCCGGGGAGGCGTCCATCAACCGCACCTGCAGCGCCGAGGCGAGCAACTGCGAGACGAACCCGATCAGGAGGACGAAGGCGAACAGCGCCACCGGGTTCGACGACGTCAGCCCCAGCAGCGCCAGCACCACCGCCATCGCGCCCAGCGAGCCGAACACCGAGCCCATCACCGACCGGTCGACCAACCGCCCGCCCAGACCCGCGCCGACGGTCATGCCCAGGCCGAAGGTGGCCAGCACCCACGGCACCACCCCGCCGGGCAGCCCGGCGACCTCGGTCGTCAGCGGGGAGACGTAGGAGTACACGGCGAACATGCCGCCGAAGCCGACCATGCCGACCAACAGCGCGAACCACACCTGCGGGCGGCGGAACGCGCGCAGCTCCGCGACCATGCTCGCGCCCTCGGCCGCGGGGATGCGCGGCAGCCTGCCCGCCAGCGCCACGGCGGTGACACCCGCGATGACGGCCACCGCCAGGTACGCCGCGCGCCAGCCGATCTGCTGCCCGGCCGCGGTCGCCACCGGCACCCCGACCAGGTTGGCCACCGTCAGCCCGATCATCACCCTGGCCACGGCGGTGCCCCGCCGGTGCGGCGGAACCAGCGACTGCGCCACCACCGCGGCGATGCCGAAGTAGGCGCCGTGCGGCAGCCCGGCCAGGAAGCGCGCGGCCAGCAGCGAGGTGGTGTCCCAGGCCAGCGCCGAGAGCCCGTTGCCCAGCGCCAGCGCGATCACCAGCGAGATCAGCAGGCCCTTGCGCGCGACCCTGGCGGCCAGCCCGGCGATCAGCGGCGCGCCCACGACCACGCCGAGGGCGTAGAGGGTGATCGCGTACCCCGCTGTCGGGATGGAGATGTCGAAGGTCGCCGCGACCTGGGGCAGCAGGCCCATCGTGGCGAACTCGGTCGTCCCGATCGCGAAGCCGCCGAGGGCGAGGGCGAACATCGCCCCGGCCAACGCCCCCCTGGACAGGGCGGGCGTGGCGGACTGCTCGGCCACCGCGGTCATCGACACGCTCCCTAGATCGATCCAGCAGAGGTCTGCCAGACGACCACAACACCCCGGGCCATGTCGCGATTCCGCGCGTGGGCGTGCCAGGTGTCACAGCTCAGCTGTGGAAGCGGTCCAGCCCCACCAGCACCAACCCGATCACGGCGACCGCCGCGCTGGTGAAGGTGACCAGCCCGGACTCGGTGGCCGCCCCGCCCCACAGCGCGGGCTGCAGAACCGGCAGGACGGCGGCGGCCAGCGCCACCACCGCCCCGACCGCCAGCATGATCACACCGACAACCCCTGTCTTGCCCATGGACCCGAGGCTAGAGCACGGTGATCATCACAGCGTCGACGATCACCGCCCCCGCCGCCGGGGTGACGATCACCGGGTTGAGGTCCACCTCGGCGACCCGGTCGTCCGCGGCGAACCACGCGGCGAACGCCACCGCCAGCCTGACCAGCGACTCGGTGTCGTGGACGCGGCCGCGGGCCCCGTCGAGGACCCGGCCGACGCGCAGCCCGCCGAGGGCGGCGCGGACCGCGTCCGGGGTGGTCGGGCACGGCAGGAAGACGACATCGTCGAGCAGGTCGGTGAGCACGCCGCCCGCGCCGAGCATGACCAGCGGCCCGAACGCCGGGTCGCGCAGCGCGCCCAGGATGACCTCCGCGCCGGACACCTGTTCGGCCACCAGCACCCGCGACACGTCCGGCTCGGCCAGCAGTTCGACCGCCGCCGCGGCCACCTCGGCGGGCCCGGCCGTCCCGAGCCGGACCAGCCCCCGGTCCGACTTGTGCACGACCCCCTCGGCCAGTCCCTTGAGCACCACCGGCCACCCCAGCGCCCCCGCCGCGGCGACCGCCTCGTCCGGCGACGCGACCACGGCCTCCCGCGTCACCGGCAGCCCGGCCGCGGCCAGCACGCGCTTGGCCTCCGCCTCGTCCAGCACCCTGGTCGGCCCCGCCGCGACCGGCCCACCCAGCTCGACCGGACCAGGCGGGAGCTCGTTCCAGTACCGGTGCGCCCCGGCCAGGGCGGCCACCGCCGCGTCCACGCTCTCGAACGACGGCACCGACGACCCGCGCAGGATGCGGCGCACCGGCTCGGTCAGGTCGTCGGCCCGCCACGCCGAGACCACGGCGGGCTTGCCCACCCGCGCGGCCGCGGCCAGCATCCCCGGCAGCAGGTGCTCGGCGTCGCGCCCGCCCCAGGTCGGGATGGACAGCAGCACCTGGTCGAAGACCTCCTGCCCGGCGAACACGCCGAGCACGTCGTCGAGCAGCGCCGCGTCGCCGATGACCTTGCCGGTGGCGTCGAGCGGGTTGCCCGGCACGCCCAGCGCCAACATCGCGGCCAGCTCGGCGCGGGCGGGCTCGGGCAGCTCCGGCAGCTCCAGGCCGACCGCCCCCGCCCGGTCGGCGGCGTAGCTGTTGTCGCCGCCGGACGGGGAGAACACCCCGAGCCGGTTGCCCGCCGGGCGCACCCCCGAGGCCAGCAGCCCGGCGGTGTCGACCAGCTCGTCGACCGTGTCCACCAGCAGCACGCCCAGGTGGCGCATCAGGTCGGCGAAGACCCGGTGCTCGCCCGCCAGCGCCCCGGTGTGCCCGGCGATGCTGCGCCGCGCCGCCGCCGACCGCCCGACCTTGAGCGCCAGCACCGGCTTGCCCGCCGCCCGCGCCCGGCCCGCCGCGCGGGCGAACCCGGGGCCGTCGCGGAGCTGCTCGACGAACAGCGCGACGACCGAGGTGCGCGGGTCGTCGACCAGGGCGTCGACCAGCTCCCCGACCTCCACATCGGCCTCGTTGCCGGTGCTGACCATGGCCCGCACGCCGATCCCGCGCCCCTGGGCCCGGTTCAGGATGGTGACGCCCATGCCGCCGCTCTGGCTCAGGATCGTCACCCCGCCCGGGGTGAACGCCGTGGTCACGTTGAACGTCGGCACCGCGACCACGTTGTCGACGACGTTGAGCACGCCGATGCAGTTGGGCCCGACCATCCGCGCCCCGGCCGCCCGCACCCGCGCGCGCAGCGCCGCCTGCTCGTCGGCGCGGCCCAGCTCGGCGAACCCGGAGGTGCACACGGTGATGACCTTGACCCCGGCGTCGAGGCACTCGTCCACCGCGGCGGCGACCTTCGCCGCGGGCAGCAGCACGTACGCCGCGTCGACCGGCCCGGGCACCGCCCCGATCGACGGGTGGCAGACCAGGCCGTCCAGCGAGGTGTGCCGGGGGTTGACCGGGTGCAGCTCCCCGGCGTACCCGGTGCGGCGCAGGTTGGCCAGGCAGCGGCCCGCGTGCCCGGCGTCGCTGGCCGAGGCGCCGATGACCGCCAGGGACTTCGGGGCGAGCAGCGCGCCCAGGTCGACGGTCACGCGTCCGCCCCGAGGTGGGGCAGGACCTCGGTGCGGAACAGGTCCAGGGTGCGCAGCACCTGCTCCTGGGGCAGGTCGTACCACTGCGCGCGCAGGATGACCCGGTTGACGCCCAGCCCCGCCAGCGCGTTGAGCTCGGCCACGGCGGTGGCCGGGTCGGTGAACAGGTAGGACTCGTCGGCCACGTCGGTGGCCGCGGCGTCGCCGCCGAGGTGGCGGTAGGCCTCGGTCTTGTCGGGGGCGTTGTAGGCGCCGTACGCGCGGGTCAGCGCGCCGCGCGCGGTCAGGCCGATGTGCCGGGCGCGCTCCGGGTCGTGGTCGAGGACCAGCTCCCGGCGCAGCACCACCTCGAACGGCCGGTCGCCGCGCACCTCGCGCACCGTCGCCAGCATCCGCCGCAGCCGGTCGGGGGCCACGTGCGGCGGCACGATCCAGCCGTCGCCCAGGGTGGCCGCCCGGCGCGCCCCGGTCTTGTGCGCGCCCGCGCCGACCCAGACCCGCGGGCCGCCGGGGCGCACCGGCGGCAGGCTGATCCGCTCGCCGTCGAGCCGGAAGTGCTTGCCCGCGTGGTGCACCCGCTCCCCGGACCACAGCGCGCGCACCAGCCCCACCGACTCGGTGAAGCGGTCGACCCGCTCGTCCATCGGCACGCCGAACGCGGCGAACTCGTTCTCCCGGTACCCCATGCCGAACCCGGCCACGGCGCGCCCGCCGGTGAGGTGGTCGAGGGTGGAGAACGACTCGGCGACCTCCACCGGGTGGCGCAGCGGGAGGATGAACATGTTGGTGCCCACCTCCATCCCGCCCGCGTCGCCCGACAGCGCCGCCAGCGTGGGCAGCGGTTGCAGCGTCGGCATGTTCCCCAGGTAGTGCTGCAGCATCCACACCGAGGAGAAGCCGCTCTCGGCGGCGAAGCGCACCTGCTCGCGCAGGGCCGCGACCCGGTCGGCCGCGACGGTCCCGGGCGGGAAGTCGTTCATGATCGCCAGTCCACAGCGCACTGTCGCTCCTAGTTCTCTAGTGGTGACGGGGAGTCGGCGAAGCGCCCGGCCGCGCGGTGCAGCCACGCCTCGTAGTCGGCGCCGCGCAGCGCGATCTCCTCGCGCGTGCGGGGTTTGGTGGTGGCCAGGGCGCGATCGGACTCGATACCGTCCAGGAAGGCCGCCGCCGCGACCTCCGGCGGGTCGGCCTCGGCCCGCGCCGCCCTGGTGTAGGGGTCGTCGGCGGCCATCGCGGCCAGCATGGGGGTGCGGATGCCGCCAGGGCAGAAGCAGGTCACGCTCAGTCCCCGTCCCCGGTACGCCGCGCCCAGCCACTCGGCGAGGGCGAGCTGGGCGTGCTTGGTCACCGAGTACACCGCCGACTTCGGGTTCGGCGCCACCGCGGCGGTCGAGGCCGTCACCCCCAGGTGCACAGGACGCCCCGTCCGGGTGAGCTCCTGGGCCGCCCACGCCACGGAGAGCACGTGCACCCGCCACGCCAGGTCCCACTCGGCGTCGGGCGCGTGCACTGTGGACCGCCGCATGACCCCCGCGTTGGCGATGAACACGTCCACCGGTCCCAGCGCGTCGCCGACCGTGCGCAGCGCGTGCCCGAACGAGTCCGGGTCGGCGACGTCCGCGGTCACCCCGAGCCCGCCGACGCGCTGCGCGACGGACCGAGCGCCCTCGGTGTCGAGGTCAAGCACGGCCACGGCCGCCGCCCCCCGATCGTGTGCGCCAACGGCCAGCGCGGCGCCCAAACCGCTTGCGCCACCGGTGATGGCGACGACGCGCCCACGCAGTCGCATGGCTCCTCCATACCTCGAATCAGTACGCATGATTCGCTTGATTCAAGCCTGTCCAGCCTTGACAAATCAAGGTTAATGATTAAACCTCTGTGGAGGAGATCACAGTCTTCCCGCTTTTCCGGCCCGACCGCCGTGCCGCCCCAGGCACCGGAGTCAAGGACGACTCAATGCCCACTCTCACCACCCGCCGCAAGTTCGGCGCCCTGGCCCTCTCCGCCGTCCTCACCGCGTCGCTGTCGGGCTGCTTCGCCTCCGACACCGACGCCGCCGCCGGCCCCGAGTCCGGCTTCGACGCCATCCAGACCGCGGCCAAGGGCGAGGGCACCATCACCTGGTACACCTCGATCCCGGAGGCGGTCTCCACCGCCGCGGCCAAGGACTTCACCGAGCAGCACGGCATCCAGGTCGAGACGATCATCCTCACCTCGGGCCTGCTGACCACCCGCTACTCCACCGAGCTGTCCTCGGGCAGCTCACCGGCCGACGTCGTCACCGTCGCCGACCCGCTGTTCTTCGCCGACGCGCTGAGCAAGCAGTGGATCGCGGAGTTCACGAAGGGCGACACGCCCGCCCTCGACGCCTGGCCCGCCGACTACACCAAGCAGAACGCCTACGCCCTGGTGAACATCCAGCCCATCGGCGTCAGCGTCGACACCACCAAGGTCGACGTGGACAAGCTCAAGGCGTCCTGGGAGCACCTGCTCGACCCGGCCTTCCGCGGCCAGATGTACCTGGTCAACCCGACGAACGTGCCCAACTGGCTGGCGCACATGAACCTGCTGCGCTCCACCTACGGCGACGACTTCCTCAAGCGCCTCGGCGAGCAGCAGCCCAAGCTGGTCGACTCCTCGGTCCCCGGCACCCAGCAGGTCGCCGCGGGCGCGGGCGCGCTGGTCTACCCCGGCCTGTTCTCGGTCTCCAAGCCGCTGAGCGACAAGGGCGCCACGCTCGACACCGTCTTCCCGAGCCCGACCTCCGGGGTCGAGCAGTACGCGGCCATCTCCAAGGGCGCGCCGCACCCGAACGCCGCGCGGCTGTTCCTGGACTACCTGCTCACCGAGCGGGCGCAGAAGATCATCAACAAGGGCACCGGGTCGTCCCCGCTGGGTCCGCTGGAGGGAACCCTCCCGCTCCCCGAGGGCTACGTGACCCCCGACATCGCCGCCGCCCTGCAGGTCAAGGACGAGATCCTGGGCTTGATGAGCCTCAACTGAGCCCCCGCCCCGCACGCCCGGCCCGGCGTGGCGGGGAGGGCGCCACCGAAGCGAAGCCGTCGCGAACAGCCACATGAGAAACCGAGGGAGTCGAGCATGACCAGGGCGTCCACCCACACCCGGCCGCGCACCGAGCCCGGCCAGGCCCCGGCTGGCATCGAGGTCCGCGCGCTGGGCAAGTACTTCACCGACGACCGGGGCGACCGGGTGGCCGCGGTGGACGACATCACGCTCACCGTCCGGCGGGGTGAGTTCCTGGTCCTGCTCGGCCCCAGCGGCTGCGGCAAGACCACGCTGCTGCGCTGCCTGGCGGGCCTGGAGACGCCGGACACCGGTGCGATCGACATGTCGGGCCGCACCGTGTTCGACGCCGCCGCCAAGGCCGACGAGGCCCAGCGGCAGGTCGGCATGGTGTTCCAGAGCTACGCGCTGTGGCCGCACATGACCGTCGAGCAGAACATCGCCTACCCGCTCACCACCGGCCCGCGCTCGTCGCGGCCGTCCAAGCCCGAGGTGACCGCGCGGGTCCAGGAGATGCTTGCGCTGATGCGGCTGACCGAGCAGGCCCAGCGCCGCCCCGGCCAGCTCTCCGGCGGCCAGCAGCAGCGCGTGGCCCTGGCCCGCGCCATCGCCGCGGGCAACGACGTCGTGCTCTTCGACGAGCCGCTGTCCAACATCGACGCCAAGGTCCGCGAGGCGCTGCGGCTGGAACTGCGGGTCATGCAGCGCAAACTCGGCTTCACCGCCGTCTACGTCACCCACGACCAGACCGAGGCCCTCGAGCTGGCCGACCGCATCGCCATCATGCGCGACGGCAAGGTCGTCCAGTTGGGCACCCCGGAGGACATCTACCGCGCCCCCGCCACCCGCTACGTCGCCGACTTCGTCGGCACCTCCAACCTGCTGACCGCCACCCGCACCACCACCCCCGGCACCGTCGACACCGCCCTGGGCCCCATCGTCGCCACCGCCGTCCCCGACGGCGAGGCCCCGCTGACGGTCACCTCCCGGGCCCACGCCTGGCGGGTCGCCCGCACCGACCCCGGCGGCCCCAACTCCTGGTGCGCCACCATCGTGGGCCGCGCCTACCTGGGCTGGTACACCGAGTTCGTCGCCGAGGTCGACGGCGTCCGCCTCCGCATCTGGGACGACCACGCCCCCGACGTCGCCGAGGGCGAGCAGGTCTGGATCTCGGTGGCCCCCGAGGACTGCCTGGTGGTGATCGAGGATGACTGACCTCCCCACCCCCACCATCGGCACAGCCATCATCGAGGCCTGCCGCACCGCGTCGGCCACCAGCGCCCGCGCCCGGGTCCCCGCCCCGCGCCCCCCGCGCACCGACCCGGCACCACACCCCGACCAAGATCATCCGGCCCTGGGGACCCCCGAAATCCACGCTACCCAGCGGGACCGACAATCCCGGCGAGTTGTCCACAGCCCGCGTCCCGCCCAAGCCCCCCAGGGCACACCGAACCCGGTCGCCCCCATCAAGACCGACGATCCGCCCGCGCCCGCCCCGCACTCGGCTGCCTGGCCCGCCGAAACGAGCGGCCCGCAGACCCCCTCCACCCCGGCCGACCAAAATCATCCGGCGCCGGGGACCCCCGATTTCCACGTTACCGAGGGGGACCGACGATCCCGGCGAGTTGTCCACAGCCCGCGTCCCGCCCAAGCCCCCCAGGGCACTCCGAACCCGGTCATTCCCCTCGAGGCCGGCAACTCGCCCGCGCCTTCCCATACCCCACACCTGGCCGCGGACTCCGCGAGAACAAGCGCCCCACCAGCCACCTTTCGCGTCCCACAAGCACTTCCAGCTCCGACTGAGCAAGATCATCCGGCGCTGGGGACCCCCGATTTCCACATTACCCAGCGGGTCCGACAATCCCCGCGAGTTGTCCACACCGCCCAAGCTCCCGAAGGTGGCGAGCGATGACCGACCTCCTCGAACGCCCCGCCCCCGCCGCGGAGCCCGCCCCGGCCAAGTCCCGGCGCAAGTGGCCGACCCCGCTGGTGTGGGTGAGCTGGGCGCTGGCCGCGGCCATGACCTACTTCATCGCCTTCCCGCTGATCAAGGCCGTGCTGAGCCTGTTCGGCGTCGCCACCGCGACCACGGGCGCCGCCGACTCCACGTTCCTCAGCGTCGTCACCAGCGGTGAGACGCTGCAGGCGCTGCTCAACACCGCGATCCTGGTCGTCTGCGGCGGGGCGTTCGCGATCCTGGTCGGCGCCGGGTTCGCCTGGCTCAACGAGCGCACCGACGCCCGGGTCGGCTGGCTGGCCGAGGTGCTGCCGCTCGTATCGATGTTCGTGCCGTCGCTGGCCGCGGCGATCGGGTGGGTGTTCCTGCTCGACCCCGACATCGGCCTGCTCAACAGCCTCATGCGCACCGCGCTGGGCTGGGTCGGCATCGATGCCGCCAGTGGACCGCTCGACATCTACAGCTGGTACGGGCTCATCTGGTGCTACGGCGTGTTCCTCGTGCCGTTCGCCTACCTCGCCATCTCCAACGGCCTGCAATCGCTCGACCCGTCGCTGGAAGAGGCCTCCCGGGTCTCCGGGGCCGGTCCGGTCAAGACGTTCTTCAAGGTCACCCTGCCCGCGCTCAAGCCCGCCCTGGGCAGTGCGGTCATGATCGTCATCGTGATGGGCATGGCGCTGTTCTCCATGCCGGTCATCATCGGCACCCGCGCCGGGATCGACGTGCTCCCGGTCAAGATCGTCGAGGACGTCACCCAGACCTACCCCGTCGACCAGGTCTCCGCCCTGTCCCGCAGCGCGATGCTGCTGGTGATCGTGCTCATCGCCGGGTACGTTCAGCGCAGGCTCGTCGGCGTCGGCAAGGGCAAGGGCCAGGCCTTCGCCACGATCGGCGGCAAGGGCAGCCGGGGCGGCGCGGTCAAGCTGGGCAAGCTCAAGGCCCCCGCCCGCGTGCTGATGTTCGGCTACCTCGCCGCGGCCGCCATCCTGCCGTTCCTGGGCCTGCTGTTCGTCTCGCTGCAGACCTTCTGGTCCTCCGCGGTCGACTGGTCCGGCCTGTCGCTGGACGCCTACGACGCGCTGTTCGAGAAGCCGATCCTGTCCGAGGGCCTGAAGAACAGCATGCTCCTGGCCGCCGGTTGCGCCACCGTGGTGGTCCTGTTCGCGATCATCATCACCCACTTCACCGAGGTCAAGGGCGGCAAGTCCGCCCGGGCGGTCGACGGTGTGCTCAAGACCCCGGCCGCCATCCCGCACATCGTGTTCGCCATCGCGCTCATCGCCGCGTTCGGCGGGCCGCCGTTCGGGTGGAACGGCACCGCGCTGATCCTGGCCGCCGCCTACGTGGTCATGTACTTCCCGCAGGCCGCCATGTACTCCTCGGCGGCCGTGCACCAGATCGGGCGACCGCTGATCGAGGCGTCGCACGTGTCCGGGGCGGGCGACGCCAGGACGCTGCGGCGGGTGCTGGTGCCGCTGATGACCCCCGCGCTGATCTCCGGCTGGGCGCTGATCTTCGTGCTCATGGCGGGCGACATCACCGCATCGGCCATGCTGGCCAGCACCAACACCCCGGTCGCCGGGTTCGTGATGCTCGACCAGTGGTCGCACGGCAGCTACCCGACCATCGCCGCGCTGGGCGTCGTGCTGACGCTCATCTCCACCTGCGTGGTCCTGGTCGCGCTGCGGGTCCGCAACAAGTTCCGGATCAACCGTTGATCGTCGACTCGCACGTCCACCTGTGGTCCCTCGACTCCCGACCGCAGCCGTGGATCCCCGCGGGCGACCTGCTCGACCGCGACTTCACCCCGGCCGACCTGGGCAGCGCCGCCCAGGCGGCCGGGGTGGGGCGGGTGGTCCTGGTCCAGGTCCTCAACCGCGCCGACGAGACCGCCGAGCACCTGGCCCTGGACGACCCCCTGGTCGCCGGGGTCGTCGGCTGGGTCGACCTGGCCCGGCCCGGCTCCTTCGCGGGCCTGGTCGGCGTGCGCCACCAGGCGCTCGCCGAGCCCGACCCGGCCGCCTGGGTGCTGCGCCACGACGTGCGCGCGGGCATGGCGCAGTTGGGCAAGCTCGGCCTGGTCTGCGACCTGATGCTGCGCCACCAGCACTTCGCCGCCGCCGAGGAGACCCTGCGGTCGGTCGACGGCGCGCGGTTCGTGCTCGACCACGCGGGCAAGCCGCCGATCGCCTCGGGCTGGGGCTCGGCGGAGTCGGGGGAGTGGGCCGCGGCGGTCACCTCCATCGCCCGCCGCCCCAACGCCCTGTGCAAGCTGTCCGGGCTGACCGTGCTGGCCGGTCCGGAGTGGACCGTCGCCGACCTCAAGCCCTACGCCGAGCACCTGCTGTGGGCCTTCGGCCCCCGGCGGCTGCTGTTCGGCTCGGACTGGCCGGTGTGCCTGCGCGCGGGGTCCTACCAGCGGACCGTGGACGCCGCGCTGGAGCTGGTGTCGGGGCTGTCGTCGGCCGAGCGGGCGGCGGTCATGGGTGAGAACGCCGTCGCGGTCTACGGCCTGTGACGACCCTGGGCTCGCGGCGCGGCGGCAGCGAGCGGGCCCTGCTGGTGGTGCTGGTCCTGGTCGTCGTCGTGGTGTCGCTGGTCAGCAGCCTCGGCGCGCCGCTGGTCCCGCTCATCGCCGCCACCCACGGGGTCTCCCTCTCGGCCGCCCAGTGGACGCTGACCGTCGCGCTGCTGGCGGGGGCCGTCGCGACGCCGGTCCTCGGCCGCCTCGGGGACGGGCGGTTGCGCCGCCCGGTCATCCTCGGGACGCTCGTCGCCGTTGTCGTCGGGTGCCTGCTGGGGGCGATGCCGCTGGGGTACGTCGGCCTGCTGGTCGGCCGCGCGCTGCAGGGTGTCGGGTTCGGCCTGATGCCGCTGGCGATGACGGTCGCGCGTGGACACCTGTCACCCGACCGGGTGCGCGGGGCGGTGGCGCTGCTGTCGGTGACCACGATCGCCGGGGTCGGGGTGGGCTACCCGATCAGCGGGGCGCTGTCGCTGTGGGGCGGGGTCCCGGCCAGCTACTGGTTCGGCTTCGGCCTGGGGCTGGCGGTCCTGGCCGCCGCCTACTGGGTCCTGCCCACCGCCGAGGTCCCGCGCCGGGGGCGGCTCGACGTCGTGGGCGCCGTGCTGGTCGGGGTCGCGCTGACCTCGGTGCTGCTGGCCGTGGGGGAGGGGCTCTGGGTCCTCGGCGCGGTCGGGGCCGTGGTGTTCGGCGTGTTCGTGGTGTTCGAGCTGCGGGCGGCGCGCCCCTTGGTGGAGCTGCGCCTGCTGCGCCGCCGCCGGGTCCTCGTCGCCGACCTGACCGGCCTCGTCGCCGGGGTCGGGGTCTACCTGCTGATGTCGGCGGCCACCCGGGTCCTGCAGGAGCCCGGCGGTCTCGGCGCGTCGGTGCTGGTCGCCTCCTGCGCCATGGTCCCGTTCTCCGTCGTCAGCCTCCTGGCCTCCCGCCTGTCGGGCCTGCTCCGCGTGGACCAGGCCGTGCTGCTGCCGGTCGGCTGCCTGCTCTTCGCCGCCGCGATGGTCCTGTTCTGGTCCCAGCGCGACGCCGTGTGGCTGATCTTCGTCGTCCTCGGCGTCGCGGGCGCCGGGGCGGGCTGCACCTTCGCCGCCATGCCCGGCCTCATCGTCGACTCCGTCCCCACCACCGAGGTGGGCAGCGCCATCGGCGTCAACCAGGTCGTCCGCACCATCGGCTACTCCGGCGGCAGCGCCCTGTCCGCCGCCCTGCTGGCCCAAGGCGGCTACGAC
Organism: Actinokineospora pegani; assembly: GCF_009745975.1. Lineage (GTDB taxonomy): Bacteria > Actinomycetota > Actinomycetes > Mycobacteriales > Pseudonocardiaceae > Actinokineospora > Actinokineospora pegani. The sequence goes on from NZ_WHOL01000039.1 coordinate 49,329, forward strand.
ACCGTCGCCGCGGTGGGCGTCGCCGTCATGCTCACCGCCGCCGCCTTCAGCGCCTGGGCCGTGCTCCCCAGGTCAGCGGGCCCCCGCCCACCCCGCGACGAGCTGCTGGTGCTCGACCAGTGAGCTTTGTCCGACCCCGTCGCTATGCTCCTGTCCATGGCGGTGGACAGTGCGGCGCTCCTTCGGCTGGTAGACACCTTGGCCGAGGTGGAGCACGCCCAGAACGACAAGTACACCTCTTTCGCCGTCCGCGGCCGCAAATTCGGCTACCACTGGCCCCGCACCCGCACCGCGGGCCTCAAGCAGACCCTCACCGAGCAATTGGCCCTCATCGCCGAACGCCCGGACGTCTTCGAGGAACAGTTCACCTGGGGCGGTTTCGGCTGGGTGGTGGTCCAACTCGACCTCATCGACCCAGACGAACTAGCCGAACTCCTCTACGAGTCCTGGCGCCTGACCGCCCCGCCAGACCTGGTCGAGGAATCCCCGGACTGGGCCACCACCCCACCCCAACTCAGGCCAACCCCATGACCCCCAGAACCACCACCCGGGTAGACCGCTGGCTCTGGGCAGTCCGCCTCACCAAAACCCGCTCCGACGCCGCCGCCGCCTGCCGGGGCGGCCACGTCCGAGTCAACGACCGCCCAGCCAAACCCGCCACCCCGATCTCCCCCGGCGACACAGTCCGAGCCCGCATAGGCGACCGCACCCGCCTGGTGGAGGTCGTCCGCGTCATCGAGAAACGCGTAGGCGCCCCCGAAGCCGCCCTCTGCCTCATCGACAACTCACCACCGCCACCGTCCAAGGACCCGCTGCAGGCGCCGATCGCGCGCCGCGAACGCGGAGCCGGCCGACCCACGAAGCGCGAACGGCGAGTGCTGGACCAGTTCCGCGCTGGCTGGGAATAGCAAGGCAGGCCCGTGGACTCCAAGCCCGCCTCGGACACGATCCGCAGCCCCGACTGAGCGGGTCAAAATCCATCTCGGTCCGAAGCGAATCTCTTTTCGACATGTTGCGAGCATCGCCGGATAGGGGAAAGACCCCGGCAGTGTAGAAATGGGAAAGGCCTTGGAATCGCGTCCTGGTTTCGTATCAAATCAGGACGGCCCACCTGTCCCGGCTTGCGCCGGGCGGGGTGTTGCGCCGCGTCAAGCTGACGCCGCGGGTCCCCGTTCCTGGCGCGGTGGGCGTTGTTGTGCGCGTCGGGTCGTAAGTGGGTGGGGTTTTTGATGGAAGGTGAGGGTGTTGCGATGTGCGCCTGATCGGTCGTTGCCCAGGTCTCGTTCGCGCTGCTAGCGTCGTCGGGCGGTCGGGGATTCGCTTTCTGTGCAACCGATTTCTGGGGACTGGGGCAAACACGTGAAGATCTTTGGCGACCGTGCGAGACGGGGTCTCGCGCTGAAGTCGGTGCTCGGCGCGATCGTGGTGGGGACGGTCGCGGGCGGCGTCTACTACACCAGCACGTCGGCGACGGCGAATGAGCCCGTGGTGGCCTCTTCGTTCGTGTGCGGGGTGCCGGGGGGTGCGGAGGCCGCCGTGCCGATCGAGTTCGGGGTGGTCGCGCCGGAGTCGGTGGTTGTCGGGGTTTCCGCCGTTGTTCGTCCGCGGGCGGTGATCACGGTGCCTGCTGAGTTGGTGGGGCGGTTGCGGGGTTTCGGCGAGAGCCTGGATGCGACCGTCGTGCCCGAGCTGACGCTGATCGAGGGGGAGGCGGCGACGGAGCTGGGGGCGCGGCCGTTGGCGGTGCGGTCCATGGGGGTGCCGGGGTCGGGGGAGTTGGTCCTGGACATCCCTGGTGCGCCGGTGTCGTTCACGCCGAAGGCGCGGGGGACGGCCAGGGTCGAGCTGACCGGGTTGGCGGCGACGATCACCGTCGGTGCCGCCGAGGTGCCGTGTCGGGCTGTTTCGCGGTCTGTGGCGTTGGGGACGTTCTCCGTGGCGGCGGATGACACGGTGCAGCCGCCGCGGGTGCTGGCGGAGCCCGGTGGCGAGGTGTCCGCCAAGGCGCTCCCGCCGCTGCCCGAGGGCAAGCGCGTTCGGCACCGGTTCGCCATGGAGATCACCACCCGGCTGGCGAAGGTGGGCGCGGAGGTGCGGCTCACCGGTGAGTTCGTCTCAACCATCTACACGGAGGGTGAACTCGAGGGGCGGTTGCGGGGCCAGATCACCGTCAACCCCGCCGACGTCTACCTCGTCGTCTTCCGCTTCATGCCGGTGACCAACACCATCGCGCTGGACCAGCGCGAGTACGCCACGGGGGAGGCCGACATCAAGATCGACCCGGTGACCGGGCTCTACGCCGCCGTCCAGACCAGGGCCGCGCTCTACGTCAAGGTGTCCAACGTGCTGCAGGACGGCGTCCCGCTGGATGTCGGGGCGGGCTGCGAGACGGCGTCGCCCCTGCTGCTCGATCTCGCTGGTCGGGTCAACCTGGGCCAGAAACACCCGGTCTCGAACCTGGAGGGCCTGGCCACCATCCCGGCGTTCGCGCCGTGCGGCGTCAAGGAGAACGTCGCGCCGCTGCTGAGCGGGCTGGTCTCGGGGCCGGGCAACAAGGTCAGCGTGAAACTCACCTACATCGACGTCATCCCCTGACCCGCGGCGGGAGACCCGCGGCGACGGTGAAGTCCTCGTGGACCGGTCGGCCAGGCCCGAACCACGGCCTGGCCGGCTGGCCCGGGGGGACGCCAGGAGGGCGTGACGGGCATCCTCACCGCGGGACCGCGTTCTCGGCCAGCTCGGCCAACTGGCCGGTGACCAGACCCCAGCCCTCGGTGAAGCCCAGCTCCTCGTGCCGCGCGCGGGCCTCCGGGTCGCCGTGTCGGACGACCACGCGGTAGTCGGTGCCGTCCGGGTGGTCGCTCAGGGTGATGGTGGTGGTCATCGCGACGGGGGCGGGGGTCGCGGGACGCCACGTGCCGGTGACCGCGTTGGTGAACACGATCCGTTCGAGTTCGTCGACGGCGAGCAGGCACGCGTCCAGGTGCGGGGTGAACTCGACCCCGTCGGCGCTCAGGCTCGTCACGAACGCCCCGCCGGGCCGTAGGTCCAGGCACTCCACGCGGCAACGGGTCGGCGCCGGGAGCCACCACCGCTCGAGCCTGCGCGGGTCGGTCCAGGCGTTCCACACGGTCGCGCGGGGGGCGCGGATGATCCGCTCCAGGCCGAGGTCGAGGTCGGGGTTCACTGCTTGTTCTCCTCCTGGTCGGTGACGAACTGTTCGAGGCGGTCGGTGCGTTCCGACCAGATCCGGCGCTGCTCGGCGAGCCAGCCGTCGAGCAGGGCGAGCCGGTCGCGGTTGAGCACGCAGGTGCGCACCCGGCCGGTCTTGACCGTGTGGATGAGCCCGTTCGTCTCGAGTGCGCGCACGTGCTTCATGAACGAGGGCAGGGTCATCGGGAACTCGCGGGCGAGGGCGCCGACGCTGCTGGGCCCGCGGCCGAGGTGGCGGACGACGGCTCGACGGGTCGGGTCGGCGAGCGCGAGGAGCACTCCGTCCAGGTGCGCCGAATGCTGTGCCATGTGGCTAAGTATTGCCGAGTCTGACACTTAGCGCAAGGGCTAAGTGTTGCCCGCTCGACCGCGACCTGGCCGACCGTCGTGCGCCGGAGACCACGTCCCGCTTCGGGGGCCGCCGCCGCGCTCCTTCCGCGGGCATGTCGGCGGCTAGACTGGCCGCGATGCGTCGTTACCGGTGGCAGTTGTCCGCGCTCTTGCTCGTCGTCGTCCTGGCGGCCTCCTTCGTGTTCCTCGGCGGTCCCGACGACCCGCCCGCGCCCCGGCCGCCCGACGGGGCGCCCCGGGTGCTGGTCGCGCTGGGTGACAGCACAATCTCCGGCGAGGGGGCCGGGGACTACGAGCCCGGCACCGATGGCGAGGACGGCGACTGGTGCCACCGGTCGGCCAACGCCGCCATCCACCGGACCGGGGTCGGCGACATCGCCGAGACGATCAACCTCGCCTGCTCCGGGGCGCCGTCGGAACAGGTCGGCCTCGGGGACGTGGAGCAGTACACCGAGGGCTCGCAGGCCAGGCGGCTGGGCGAGATCGCGCGCGACAAGCGCGTGGTGGCGATCCAGTTGGCGTTGGGCGCCAACGACGAGCCCAAGTTCTCCCACGTGCTCGACGGGTGCGTGCGGGCCTGGTTCGACCAGGGCCAACCCGGCTGCGGCGCGGCCAACGGCGACTGGGCGTCCAGGGTGGACGCGATGGTGCCCAAGGCCGTCCGGGCCATCGGGGACATCCGGTCGGTGATGCTCGACGCCGGGTACCAGGCGGGCGACTACCAGTTGATCCTCCAGTCCTACGCCGCGCCCGTCGGTCCGGGCGCGCGGGCGGAGCTGCTCAACCTCAACGGGTGCCCGCTGCGGTCGGAGGACCTCGACTGGGTCAGCGAGACCGCCGTGCCGGTGATGACCGAGGGTGTGCGGCGGGTGGCGCGCGAGACCGGGGTCCGGTTCCTCGACCTGTCCCGGGCCGGGATCGGCCGGGAGGCCTGCTCGCGGGAGGACCCGGCGCAGGAGTGGTTCGCCCGGCTGGCCGTGCGCTGGGAGGACCTGGGCCACGAAGAGCGGTTCTCGCACGCGCTGCAGGAGTCCTTCCACCCCAACGCCGCCGGGCACGCCCAGATCGGCCGCTGCCTCGGCGAGTTCATCGGCTCGGCCGACCCCGCCGCCGCCTGCCTGGTCGGCGGCGACGGGAACCTGCACGCCGCGCCCAGCCGGGACGCCCCCCGGTCCTGACGCGGGCGCTGTCCCAGTCCGCCGGGTTCCGGCATCGGTGCGCGCGCGGACGCGGGTACCATGGGTCGGCTCGGGGCGGACGGGGAGGCGCTGGATGACCCAGAACACCGGAACGGGCTTGGCCCAGGCGGGCGACGACGGGTTGGCGTCCCGGCTCGCGCCGCTGACCGCCGCCCTGCTCGAGGCGCGCACCGTGGGCGAGGTCCTCGACCGGGTGTGCGAGACGACCGCCGTCGTCATCCCCGGCGCCGACGTCGTCTCGGTGACCCTGCGGGCCCCGGACGGGCGGTTCCACACCCCGACCGGCACCGACGAGGTGGCCATCGCGCTCGACCTGCTGCAATACGAGGCGGGTGAGGGCCCCTGCGTCAACGCCGCCCGCGACGGCGGCCCCGGGCACGTCCACTGCGCCGACCTGGCCCTCGGCGAGCACTGGCCGGTCTTCGGCCCCGCCGCCGCGGCCGCCGGGTTCCGGGCCGTGCTCGCGACCGCGCTGGTCGTCGGCGGCGCCCTCAGCGGCTACCAGGGCGCCCTGAACGTCTACACCCGCGGCGTGGTCGACTCGAGGCAGGCCTGCGACATCGCGCTCATCCTCGCCGCCCAGGCCTCGCTCGCCCTGGCCTCGGTCGTCACCGCCGAGCACACCCTGCTGCGCGAGACCCAGTTGCGCGCCGCCATCGACTCCCGCGACCTCATCGGCCAGGCCAAGGGCATCCTCATGCAGCGCAGGGGCATCACCGCCGACGAGGCGTTCACCGTCCTGCGCGAGGCCTCGCAGCGGATGAACGTCAAACTCGCCGAGGTCGCGGCCAGGCTGACCGGGGGCGGGTAGTCGGTCACGATTCGCCGGACGCCGGGACAGCCCGGCGCGACTCCCGGCATGATGGCCGCGTGGCCCCAGCGGACCGGGAAGGTGACTGCCGGTGACCTGCCCGTTCTGCCAGGAGGACATCCGCGGGCGCGAGCGGTCCGGCAACAAGTGCGGCAAGTGCGGCAAGGTCTACGTCTTCGACCCCAAGACGAACCCGCTGGGCCTGCACGACCTGCGGGTGCGGCGGCACGTGGACAAGCTCCGTGCGGGGCGCGGGCTGCGGTTCACCACGAGCCAGTTGTGGCTGTCGCTGGCGCGCAAGCAGGTCGCTGAGCCGACGACGCCGTTCGCGTATTTCGGGTGCTACCTCGGGTTGGTCGTCGGCGCGGTCATCATCGCGGTCTCGGGGTGGGCGGCCTACGTCCACGCGGTGCCGACCGCGGTCGCGTCCATGGTCGTGGTGACGCTGATCGTGCGGCGGTTCGTCCGGCCCGGTGCGGCGCGCGGGCGGCTGGTGTCGGTCGCCATGCTCCTGGACGCGTTCGCGGAGCAGCTCTGGGGTGTCTGGCCGCGACTGCACGGCGGTCCGGTCGAGGGCCTGGTCGACGACAGCAGGCCTGCCGGGCACCGGCTCGCCCGACCGGAGCGCGTGCTGCTGTGCCCGGTCAACGCCGCGACGGCCTGCCTGGTGGCCAACGGGGTCCCGCAGCGGCTCAACCTGCACACCGCCCAGCGCCTCGACCAGGTGCCGCCCGGCCTGCCCGTCCTCATCCTGCGCGACGCGAGCGTGGTGGGGCAGCGCTTCGCCGCGCGGGCCGTGGCCGCGCTCGGGCCGCGTGCGGTGGATCTCGGGCTGACCCCGGCGCAGGCCAGGGCCGACCGGCACCTGCCCCGGCTCAAGGGGGCCCCGGTCGCGCCGGAGACCCTCGGCCACCTTGGCCTGTCCGAGGCCGACACGGCGTGGCTGGCCGAGGGGTGGTGGGTCCCGCTGGCCTCGGTCCGCCCCGCCAAGCTCATCGCCGCTGTGGAGAAGAGCGTCGCCCGCACGGACCCCGACCACGCGGCCGCCGCGGCGGTCGGGTTCCTGACCTGGCCGGGGAGCGCGCGGTGACCTGCTCGCGTGAGCGGCGCTCGTTCCGGACGAGTGCGCACCGCGAGAGGAAGTTCGTCTTCGAGCCCAAGCGCACTAAGGTGCGCGTGCGCGACCTGCGGGTCCGCGAGCTTGTCGAGCGGCTGTCCGGGCCGGACGGGGTGTTCGCCCGCCTGCCCGTGACGGTCCTGCGCGACACCAGCGTCCCCGGACTGCGCCTGGCCGCCCGCGCCGAGGCGACGCCTCGCCCCGCGAGGGCCAGGGGGATGACCGCGGTGCGCGGGCAGCGGTACGACCCCGCCGACCCGCGCAAGCCGCTCGCCGTGGTCGGCCGGGCCGAGCCCGCCCACCGCCAGGCCGCGGCGCCGGGGTTCCGGACCTGGCCGGGGCAGGCGCGGTGATCCTCGCCCGAGCGTTGCGCGCAGCCGCCCGGCGCGCGGCCGAACCCGGCGGTCTGCGCTTCACCGAGCGACAGCTCTACTACGAGCTGTGCCGGGTGCTGCGCCCGTACCACCTCGGCCCCCGGCGCTGGGACTACACCGTGCGGCCCCCGGTGTCCTACAGCGCTTTCCGCGCGGCGCTGGCCGAGGCGGGCCCGGTGCCCGGACTGCTCCCGCCCGCCGCACCGCGTCGTGGCACCGGACTGCACACCGCTGAGCCGGACCTGTTCGACTACGGGCTCCCCCGGCTGCTGGTGTGCGAGTCGGTCGAGGTCGCGGGGATGCTGCGGGCCAACGGGATCGAGGTCGAGTCGGCGTGTCCGGTGGTCGCCGCGGTGGAGCTGCCGTTGGACCCGCGGGTGGTCGGGATGCTGGAGCTGGGGGGTGGCACGGTCTACGCGCTGCACGACGCGACCCCGGCGGGGATGGACTTCCCGGCGGCCGCGGCCGCGGGGGCGCCGGTGGTCGCCCTGGGGCTGCGGCCCCGGCAGGCGTGGTCGCTGCACCTGACCAGGGGGCGTGGCCCCGCGGGCAGGCCCGCGGCGGAGCTGTCCGCTGTGGAGGGGCAGTGGTTCGCCGGGGGCCGGTTCGTCGAGGTGGAGGCGGTGCGGCCCGCGTCGTTGCTGCGCACTGTGCACCGGCTGGTGCGCGAGGTCCGGCCGCGGCGGGACGGGTGGGCGAGCTGGACGGGGTGGCGGCGGTCGGGTTTCCTGACCTGGCCGCGAGGGTGAGGGGAGGGACGCGATGGCAGGAGACAGGCGCGAGGTCCGCGTGACCTACACCGACGAGCTGCTCGCGGACGGGACCGTGCACCGGTCCTATTCCGACGGCAGGCAGGAGTGGCGCGCCAAGTCCGGGCCGGTGGTCTCCTGGCGGGACAACCGGGGCGCGGCGGGCACGGACGAGGCGCTCGGGCGGCGGCTCGTCAAGCGGGTGCGCGCCGACGGCTCCACGCTCTACGGCCGCGACGGCGGCTACGGCCGGACGTTGTGGAGCGACGGCGTGCTCACCGTGAACCAGACGTCCTTCGGCGGGCGCATGGGCGCGGTGCTCGGCGCCGTCGCGGGCGGGGCACTCCTGACCGCCGTCGCCATGCCGCCGCTCACCATGTCGTCCGAGGAGGAAGAGGAGTTGCGCCGCCAAGCCGCCGACAGCGGCTCGGGGGGTGGCGGCGGGGAGGCGGGCTACTCCGGGTGGGACGGCTCCGACGGCTCCGACGACGACTTCGGCTGAGCGGGGGAGCGGGTGCGCTGGATCGCGAGGACGGGACCGGTGGAGCTGGGGCTGCTCGACGGGCCGGGCACGGCCGGGCGGTTCGCCGCGGGCGGGTTGACCGCTGTCGGCGAGGTGACCCTGCACAACGCCGACGCGCTGCGCCGCACCGTGGACGCGCCCCCCGGCTGCGACGACGGGACGCTGCTGCTGGCCGCCTACGCCCGGCGCGGGCTCGACGGGGTCGCGGCGGCGGAGGGCATGTTCGCGCTGGCCGTGGTCGACGGCGACGAGGTGGTGCTGGTCCGGGACCACGTCGGCGCCCGCACGGTGTTCCACGCCCGCGCGGGCGGCCGCTGGGCCGCTTCGACCTCGCTGCGGGCCCTGCGCGACTGGCCCGCGCTCGGCGCCGGGCTGGACCTGGCCGCCGTGCGGTCGTTCCTCACCTTCGCCTACCTGCCGGGGGAGCAGACCCTCGTGCGCGGGGTGCGGGAGCTGCTCCCCGGCCGCTGCCTGCGGCTGCGTCCCGACGGCTCGTCCCGCGAGGACGTCTACTGGGAGCCGCGGGAAGTCCTCGACCCCAAACCCGCGGGCGAGCACGCGGGCGAGCTGCGGGCGCTGCTGGAGGCGGCCACCGCCCGCAGGCTGCCCGTCGCCGAGCCGGTCGCCGTGCTGCTCTCCGGCGGCGTCGACTCCAGCCTGGTCACCGCGCTGGCGGCGAAGCTGCACGACCAGCCGGTGCGCACCTACTCGATCAGCTTCGGCGACGAGCTGCCCAACGAGCTGGGCTACTCCGGCCTGGTCGCCGCGCACTGCCACACCGAGCACGCCGTGCTGTCGGTGCCCGGCGCGGCCGTCGCCGCCCGGCTGCCCGGCACGATGGCCCTGCTCGACTCCCCGGTCGGCGACCCGCTGACCGTGCCGAACCTGCTGCTGGCCGAGCGCGTCGCCGCCGACGGGCTGACCACCGTGCTCAACGGCGAGGGCGGCGACCCGGTCTTCGGCGGCCCGAAGAACCTCCCGATGATCATTTCCGAGCTGCACCGCGCCGACCCCCGCCCCGACGCCAGGGCCAGGGCCTACCTCGACTCCTACCGCAAGTGCCTGGCCGACCTGCCCGCGCTGCTGACCCCCGAGGTCCACCACGCCCTGCGCGACGCCCCGCCGCTGACCGACCACGTCGCCCCCTACCTGCGGCAGGGGCGGATGACCGGGCTGCTCAACCAGCTCCTGCACACCAACCTGCGCACCAAGGGCGCCCACCACATCCTGACCAAGGTCGAACGGCTCACCGCCGCCACCGGTGTCGAAGGCCGAGCGCCGCTGTTCGACCGCGCCGTCATCGACCACGCGTTCCGCGTCCCGGGCCCCCTCAAGCTCAAGGGCGCCACCGAGAAGTGGATCCTCAAGGAGTCCGTGCGCGACCTGCTGCCCGCGACCATCGTCGACCGGCCCAAGAGCGGCATGCGGGTGCCGGTGCAGAACTGGCTGGACGGTCCGCTGTCGGCGATGGTCGCCGACCTGCTGCTCAGCCCGCGCGCGGCGACCCGTCCGCTGTTCCAGCCCGCCACCGTGTCGGCCTGGCTGCGCCGCGAGGGGGCGCTGCTGCCGCGCCAGGGCGGCAAGCTGTGGCTCCTGCTGTCGCTGGCCCTGTGGCTCGACGCCTACGACCTCAGCCCCTGACTAAGGTCCACCGCGTGGCTGCGGACTACTACCAGGTCGTCACGACGACGGACTCCCAGGACGAGGCTGACCGGCTGGCGGCCGCGATCGTTGAGCAGCGCTTGGGCGCCTGCGTGCACGTCTTCCCCATCACCAGCGTCTACCGCTGGGAGGGCGGGGTCGCCCGGGACCAGGAGTGGCGCCTGGCGATCAAGACACCGGCGGGCAGGCTGGCGGACCTCAAGGGGTACATCGAGGCGGACCACAGCTACGACGTGCCGATGGTCATCGCGACCGAGATCGTCGACGGGTCGGAGGGCTACCTGTCCTGGGTGGCGGACGAAACCCGCTAGGCCAGGCGGCGGGGGCCGATCAGGGCGGCGACGCCGATGAGGAGGTAGCCGACGCTGGGGCCGAAGGCGCCGGGGCTCAGGCCGGCCAGGTCGGTGAGATCGAGGCCGCCCGCCAGGTCGAGGACGGCGGTGAGGTGGAAGCCGGACAGCGCCAGCAGGACCACGCCCGCGATACGCCGGAACACGCTGATGGCGGTCTTCAACGCGAACGCGACGCCCACCGCCAGCGCCACCGCGACCGCGCCGACCGCCAGTTCGCCGGGGCTGAACCGCTCCTCGACGCCGAACAGGCCGGTGAGCGGGCCGAGGCCGAAGCGCAGCGCGACGAAGCCCAGGCCCAGGATCGCCAGGCCGCCCCAGACGACCTTCATCGCCACCGACTCCAGGACGGCGGTGAAGGCCAGCAGCACGCCCAGGACCACCAGGGGGTAGCTGAACAGCAGCACGTACCAGCCCGCGAAGTCCTTCGGGCCGCCCTCGGAGACCAGCTCCCACAGCTCCAGCAGCGACGCCGAGTCCGCGCCGCGCACCGTCACCCACGGCAGCAGCGTCAGGCTGACGACCTGCACGAGCGTGCCGACGACCGCCAGCAGCACGCCCAGGCCGGGAAGCCGGAAGCCGCCCCCGGACTCCGACCGCGGCTGGCGCGGGGGCCGCTGCGGCGCCTGCGGGCGTTGAGCGGGCGGGCGCTGGGCTTGTTGCTGCCCGTGCGCGTACGGCGCCGGCCCGTACGGGTCCTGGCGCTGGTACGGGTCCTGGCGCGGCGGCTGCCGGTGCGGGTGGTACGGGTCAGACATCCCTGCAACCTAGCGACTCGGCCGCCCGGGGGACAGGCGCGCGCCGGGACCGCTGTCCCTGGGAATGGGATTGGTCGACAGATGATCTCCTCGGTGCGAGAATTCCCCACCGGTTGTCGTTCGGGGAGGGTGGCTGGTGGCGGTCGAGACGAGCAGGCGGGCGTTCTTGGCGGTGGCGGGCTTGCTCGGCCTCGCCGCGTGCGGGTCCGACACCGGGCGCGGCGGGTCGGCGAAGGGCACGATCCAGCAGTGGTACCACGCCTACGGCGAGGACGGGGTGCAGGACGCGGTCCGCCGCTACGCCGCGCAGTACCCCGGCGCCGAGGTCGAGGTGCAGTGGAACCCCGGCGACTACGACTCCAAGATCGTCACCGCGTTGCAGAACTCCGGCGTGCCGGACGTGTTCGAGGCGCAGGTCAAGGTCGACTGGGTGCGGCAGAACCGGGTCGTGCCGCTCGACGACCTGCTCGGCGACGCCCGCGGCGACTTCGTCCAGACCCTGCTGGAGTCCCAGACCGTCGACGGGAGGCTCTACGGCATCCCGCAGTCGATCGACACGCAGGTGCTGTTCTACCGGCCCAGCCTGCTGGCCAAGGCCGGTCTGACCCCGCCCGCCACGGTCGACGAGCTGCTCGAGGCGGCCGAGCGCCTCAACGCCGACGGGGTGCGCGGGCTGTTCGCGGGCAACGACGGCGGCGTGGCCGTGCTGACCGGCCCGCTGCTGTGGTCGGCCGGGCTGGACTTCCTCGACGCCGACGGCACGGGCCCCGGGTTCGACGACCCGCGCGCGGCCACCGTCTTCGGCAAGCTGCGCGACCTGCACACCGGCGGCGGCCTGCTGCTCGGCTCGCCCACCGACTGGTCCGACCCCGGCGCGTTCGTCGAGGGCCGGGTCGCGATGCAGTGGACCGGGCTGTGGAACCTGCCCAAGATCACCGAGGCGCACGGCGACGACGTCGGCGTGGTCGCCTTCCCCGCGCTCGACGGCTCCGGCACGGCCTCCGTCCCCGTGGGCGCCTACAGCGCCATGGTCAACGCCCGCAGCGCCGATGTCGAGGCCGCCAAGGCGTTCGTGAAGTGGCTGTGGGTCGACAAGACCGACCACCAGGCCGAGTTCGCCACCAAGTTCGGCACGCACCTGCCCGCCCGCGCCAGCCTCGCGGGCGCCACCGAGGGCACGGTCAAGCAGGTCGCCCGGTTCGTCGTCGACAGCGGCCGCATCGCCAGCCCCGCCCGCTGGCCCGACCGGGCGAACACGGCCCTGTCCGACGCGGTCTCCCGCATCGCGCGCGAGGGCGCCGAGCCCGCGGGGGAGCTCAGGGCGGCGGTGGGGACCGCGCGGAGCGAGATCGCCCGGCTCGGGAAGTGACCCGGCGCTCGGCGCTGGCGTTCTGGCTGTTCGTCGGCCCGTTCGCCGTCGGGCTGCTGCTGTTCACCGTCGTCCCCATCGGGTGGAGCGCGTACCTGAGCTTCTTCGACGCGCGGAACACGGTGACGCCGTCGGAGTTCGTGGGCCTGGCCAACTACATCGACACGCTCACCGACCGCGCGTTCCTCGACAGCTTGGGCACCTTCACCGTGTTCGCGGCCCTGGTCGTGCCCACGACGGTGCTGTTGTCGTTGGGACTGGCGCTGTTGGTCGACAAGGTGCGCGTGGCGCGCGCGTTCGTGCGGTCGGTGTTCTTCCTGCCGTTCGCCTGCTCGTACGTCGTGGCCTCGCTCGTGTGGAAGATGTCGCTGTTCTCCGGCTTGGACTCCGGGGTGGCCAACACCGTCCTGGGCTGGTTCGGCGGCGACCCGCAGGCGTGGATCGGCACGGTCGACCCGCCGCTGTACTGGGTCGTGCTGACGACCGCCCGGCTGTGGCTGCAACTGGGCTTCTTCATGATCCTGTTCCTGGCGGCGCTGCAACGCATCCCGCGCCACCTCTACGAGGCGGCGGCGGTGGACGGCGCGACGCCGGGGTGGCAGACGTTCCGGCACGTGACGCTGCCCGGGCTGCGCGGGGCGTTGGTCGCGGTGGTCGCGCTCAACCTCATCAACGCCTACCAGGCGTTCGACGAGTTCTACAACATCCTGGGCGACGCGCGCGGCTACCCGCCCTTCGCCCGTCCGCCGCTGGTGTACCTCTACTACACCTCGCTCGGCTCGGGCGGCCAAGACCTCGGGCGGGGCAGCGCCGGGGCGGTCGTGCTGGCCCTCGTCATCGCGTTGGCGACCTTGTTGTCCGGTCGGCTCTTCCGGAGGCGGGCATGAGTCGCGTGCTGCGGTCGGTCGTCCTGGTGATGGCCCTTGTGCTGTTCGCGCTGCCGTTCGTGATGCTGCTGCGCACAGCGCTGTCGGGCGGGTGGTCGGTGTTCGCCGACCTCTTCACCGACAGCGATGTGCCGTTCGCCCGAAGCCTGGTGAACTCGTCGCTGGTGGCGGTGGCGCAGACAGTCGGTCAGGTCGTGCTGTGCTCGCTGGCGGGCTACGGCCTCGCCCGCGTCCCGTACCGGCACGCGGGCAAGGTGCTCGGCGTGGTGGTCGCCACGCTCATGGTGCCCACTGCGGTGACGTTCGTGCCCAGCTTCGTCGTCGTGTCGAGCCTGGGCTGGCTGTCGGACTTCCGGGGGCTGATCATCCCGGGGCTGTTCAGCGCGCTCAACGTCTTCCTGTTCCGCCAGTACTTCCTGGACTTCCCCGGCGAACTGGAGGAAGCGGGCCGCCTCGACGGTCTGAGCCGGTGGGGCGTGTTCTGGCGGATCGTCGCGCCGAACTCCGCCCCGTTCCTCGCCGCCATCGCGGTCATCTCGTTCATCGGGAGCTGGAACCAGTTGCTGTGGCCGCTGATCATCGCCCAGGATTCGTCGACCTGGACCGTCCAGGTCGCGCTGTCGAGCCTGCTCACCGACCAGAATCCGAAGGTGGCGCTGCTGTTCGCGGGCGCGGCGGTGTCGATCGTCCCGATCGTGCTCGTCTTCGTCGTCCTGCAACGCCACCTGGTGCGCGGCGTCACCGAGACCGGCCTGACCGGCTGATCGCCCGTGCTTGTGGGATCGGTCTCCTCCACGAGCAAAACTGTACCGGCTGGACGGTATAGTTCCCGGTGTGACGACGAGCGACGAGTTCCGGCGGGCCCACAGGCGGCGGTGGGCGGCCCTGGCCGTCCTGGTGGGCGCTGTGCTGCTGCTGGCGGTGGACAGCACCGTGCTGTACCTGGCCGTGCCCTCGATGACGCGGGACCTGGCCCCGACCGCCACCCAGATCCTGTGGATCGGCGACGTCTACTCCCTGGCCCTGGCCGGGCTGCTGGTCACCACCGGCACCCTGGCCGACCGCCTCGGCCGCAAGCGGGTGCTGCTGGCCGGGACGGTCGCCTTCGGGGCGGCGTCGGCGCTGGCCGCGTTCTCCACCAGCGCCGAGATGCTGATCCTGGCGCGGCTGCTGCTGGGGGTCGCCGGGGCGACGGTGATGCCGTCGACGTTGTCGATCATCCGGAACCTGTTCACCGACGCCCGGGAGCGGACGCGGGCGATCGCGGTGTGGTCGGCGGCCTCCGGTGGCGGGCTCGCGCTGGGGCCGCTGGTCGGCGGGGTGCTGCTGGAGCGGTACTGGTGGGGGTCGGTCTTCCTGGTCAACGTGCCGATCGTGGTCGTGTTCGTCGTGGCGGGGGCGTTGTTGCTGCCGGAGTCGCGCGACCCCTCGCCGGGGCGGTTCGACCTGGTCTCGGCCGGGCTGTCGATGGCCGCGGTGGTGCCGTTGGTCTACGCGGTCAAGCACGCCGTCAGCTCCGGGCCGGACGTCTGGTCGCTGGTGGCGGCGGGGGCCGGGCTGGCCTCGGGGGTGCTGTTCGTGCGCAGGCAGCGCGGGCTGAGCTCGCCCATGATCGACGTGCGGCTGTTCAACAACCCCGCGTTCAGCGGCGCCGTGCTGGCCAACGTGATCGCGATCTTCGCGCTGACCGGGCTGCTGTTCTTCTTCTCCCAGTACCTGCAGCTCGTGCGCGGGTTCGGCCCGCTGGTGGCCGGGATGGCCGAGCTGCCCGCGACCCTGGCCGCCATCGCGGTGGTCGGGATCGTCGGCCTCGCCGCCTCGCGGTTGGGGGTCGGGCGGGCGGTGGCGGCCGGGCTCGCGGTGGCCGCGGGCGGGCTGCTGCTGGTCGCGGTGGCTGAGGGCGCGCAGAGCTACCTGTGGCTGGGGCTGGCGCTCGTGCCGGTCGGCCTGGGCGTGGGCCTGGCGATGACGCTCACCGTGGACGCGGTGGTGTCGGCGGTGCCGCCGGACAAGGCGGGGGCGGCGTCGGCGATCTCCGAGACCGCCTACGAACTCGGTGTGGCGCTGGGCATCGCCGTGCTCGGCTCGGTGGTGACGGTGGCCTACCAGGCGTTCCTCGTCCTGCCCGCCGACCTCGCCGACGGGGTGCGCGCGGCGGTGACCGACTCGCTGTCCTCGGCGCTGGCCGCGGTCGGCCCGGAATCGGGGCTGGCGGCAGCCGCCCAGTCGGCGTTCACCGACGCCATGCAGGTCACCGCCATCGTGGCGGCGGCGCTGACGCTGCTGGCCGCCCTGGTCGCCTGGCGCACGATCCCCTCAGCCCGGCAGCGTCTCGAGCCCGCCGCGGAGGAGTCCTGAGATGGCCCGCACAGCCGGGCGCTCGCCCGAGGAGACCCGCCGCGTGCTGCTCGGCGCGGCGGCGGAGGTCTTCCGCGACCGGGGCGTGTCGGCCACGCTGGCCGACGTCGCCCGCGGGGCGGGGGTGTCCAAGGGCGGCCTGCTCTACCACTTCGCCACCAAGGACGACCTGGTCCGCGCCCTCGTCCAGGACATGCTCGACACCTTCCGCGCCGACGTCACAGCCGCCGTCGACCCCGACGACACCGGACCGGGCAGGCTCACCCGCGCCTACGTCCGCGTGAGCCTGCGCGCCCACGACGCCGACGAGGTCCGCGAGACCGCCGCCCTGATCGCGCAGCTCGCCGCCATCCCCGAGGTCGCCGCACTGGCCAAGTCCGACGCCCGGCACTGGGCCGCCACGCTGGCCGCCGACGGCCTGCCCCCCACCGTCCTGGCCCTGGTCGTCTCCGCCGCCGACGGCGCCAGCTTCGCCGCCCTCTGGGGCGGCGCCAGCCACACCCTGCCCGCCCACGACCTGGAACGCGGCCTGCTCCGCCTCACCCGCGACCGGGACCTGTGGGCCCTGCTGGCCCCGTCGCAGGGATGAGCCCGCTGGTCAGGACAGGAAGACCGACCTCAGCGCGCGCACCAGCACCGGCCGGTCCGCTTCCGCCACCTGTGCCAGCACCTCGGCGTCCACCGCCGAGACCACCCCTCGTGCCCACGTGCTCAACTCCACCCCGGCCGCGGTCACCCGCAACCGGGCCGTCCGACCGCGGCCGGGCTCGCTGAGGCGTTCCACCGCCCCCAGGTCCTCGAGGTGGCGCAGGGTCGCCTGCATGCTCTGGGCGGTGACCCCGGCCCGGCGGGCCAGTTCGCTGTAGGAGACGCCGGGGTCGCGGGTCAGGTGCGCCAGGGCCGAGAGGTGGCGCAGGGACATGCGGCGTTCCCGCAGCGCCTCGTCCACGCGGGCGCGCAGGCGTTTGCCGAGGGTCATGAGCAGGAACGTCGCGCTGAGGTCGCCGGGTGGTGCGGTCACCGGCACAGTGTCCCACCCCTTCCGCTGGTTTCAGTCTGGCTGTAACTTGCGGGCATGGAAGCGGTCATGGGTGTCGTCGGTCCGGTCCTCATCGGTGTGGTCTTCGTGGTGGGGTGCTCGTTCATCCCCGAACCGGGGCGCCAGCGGTTCAGCGCGGTGATGGTGGCGGGCGCGGGCGCGGTCTACATCAGCGGCGGCGGCATGGGGTGGTGGGAGTTGGCGTTCACCGCCGCGGTCACCGGGTGCGCTTACCTCGGGCTGGGCGACTACCGCTGGCTGGGGGTCGGCTGGCTGCTGCACACCTGCTGGGACGTCGTGCACCACGTCAAGGGCGCGCCGATCATCCCGCACGTCGCCGACTCGTCGCTGGGCTGCGCCATCTGCGACCCGGTCATCGCCCTGTGGCTGCTGCGCGGCGCGCCCACCCTCGGGCGCAAGGGGGAATAACGCCGCGGCGAGGCGGGTTCCCAAGATCATGTCTTTCGTGATGGACGAGCAGGAGCGCGCCGCGTTCCTCGCCGACGTGCACATCGGGGTCATCGCCATCGAGCGCCCGGGCAAGGGGCCGCTGGCCGTGCCGGTCTGGTACGGCTACCACCCCGGCGGCGACGTCCAGGTCTGGATGGACCGGCGCTCGCACAAGTTCACGGCGATCAGCGCGGCGGGGCGGTTCAGCCTCGTCGCCCAGGTGGAGACGGTCCCGTACAAGTACGTCTCGGTGGAGGGGCCGGTCGTCTCGACCGAGCCGCCCACCCGGGAGGAGGCGCTGGCGTTGGCCATCCGCTACGTCGGCGAGCGGCGCGGCACCGAGTACGTCGACGGGGCGCTCGACGACGGGTCGGTGCTGGTGCGGATGCGGCCCGAGCGCTGGCTGAGCAACGACCAGGGCAAGTAGCCCGCCTCAGCGGGCGGTGCCGAGGAAGCGGATGTGCAGGCGCCCGTCCGGGGTCGTGATCCGCGTGCGCACCCCGTAGACCTCGGCGATCAGGGCCTCGGTGAAGACCTCCTCCGGCGTCCCCGCCGCCGCCACCCTCCCCTGCCGCAGCACGGCGACGTGGTCGCAGTACATGGCCGCCAGGTTGAGGTCGTGCAGGGCGATCACCGTCGTCGTGGGCAGCGCGGTGACCAGCGCCAGCAGGTCGAGCTGGTGGGCGATGTCGAGGTGGTTGGTCGGCTCGTCCAGCAGCAGCTCCCTGGGCTGCTGGGCCAGCGCCCGCGCCAGCTGCACGCGCTGGCGCTCGCCGCCGGAGAGGGTGTGCCAGGACTGCCCGGCGCGGTCGGTGAGCCGGGTCGCGGCGAGCGCGTCGGCCACCGCCTCGGCGTCGCGCGCGGTGGGCGCGGCCCAGGCGCGGCGGTGCGGGATGCGGCCGAGGCGGACCACGTCGAGCACCGACAGGTCCACCTGCGTGTCGACCTGCTGCTCCACGACGGCCACCCGGCGGGCGACCTCCCCGCGGCGGGTGTCGGGCAGCGGCTTGCCGTCGAGGGTGACCACGCCGCTGCTGGTCGGCAGCAGCCCCGCGAGCACCCGCAGCAGCGTCGACTTGCCCGCCCCGTTGGGGCCGAGCAGGCCGATCGTGGCGCCCGGCGCGCAGTCCAGGCTGACCCCGTCGAGGATGAGGTGGCCCGCGGCCGTGCGGACGACCCTGTCGGCCGAGAGGGTCATCGCCTGCTCCGGGTGCGGTAGAGGATCAGCACGAACGCGGGCACGCCGATCAGCGAGGTCAGCACGCCCACCGGGATCTCCTGCGGTTGCAGCACCGAGCGGGCCAGGGTGTCGACCCACACCAGGAAGATCGCCCCGGCCAGCGCCGAGGCGGGCAGCAGCCGCGCGTGGCCGGACCCGGCGAACACCCTGGCCGCGTGCGGCAGCACCAGCCCGACGAACCCGATCGCGCCGGACGAGCTGACCAGCACCGCCGTCAGCAGCGCCGTCACGCACAGCAGCGCCAGCCGCACCCGCGCCACCGGCACCCCCAGCGCCGCCGCCGAGTCCTCGCCGAAGGCGAACGCGTCCAGCGCGCGGCCGTGCCCCAGGCACACCACCAGCGTCACCGCGAGCACGGCCGCCGCGATCGCGACCTCGGTCCACGACGCGCTCGACAGCGAGCCCAGCAGCCAGAACAGCACGCCCCTGGTCGTCTCCGCGTCCGCGGAGGTCAGCACGATGAACGAGGTCAGCGCGGAGAAGAGCTGCATCGCGGCCACACCGCACAGCACCACCCGGTCCAGTTGCCCGCCCAGGGCGTGGCTGAGCGTCAGCACCAGTCCGAAGGAGAGCACCGCGCCGGCGAACGCCCCCGCCGACAGCGACACCGCGCCGCCGCCGACCCCGAGCACCACCACCAGCACCGCGCCCGTGGACGCCCCCGACGACACGCCGAGCACGAACGGGTCGGCCAACGGGTTGCGCAGCAGCGATTGCAGGACGACACCGCACACGGCCAGCCCCGCCCCGCAGACCGCCGCCAGCAGCGTCCTGGGCAGCCGCAGGTGCCAGATGATCCCGTCGCGGATCGGCGACAGCACGCGCTCGCCCTGGACCAGGTGCGCCAGGACGGTCCGCCACACCTCGACCACCGCGATGTCGGCCGGGCCGACGGTGATGGCGAGCGCGATCGAGACGGCGAGCAGGACGAGACCGGCGGCGGACCACAGGGCCCGCCGGGTCACCCGAGCGGCCCGAAGCCGCGCAGCGCGGAGGCGACCTTCTCCACGCCCTCGACGGTGCGGATGGTCGGGTTGAGCGCCTGCCCGCTCAGCGGCACGAACCGCTTGGCCTGGACCGCGTCCATCCGCGAGGTGACCGGGTGCGACTCCAGGAACGCGATCTTCGCCGCCGCCGTCTCCGCGGTCTGCGACTTGCGGGTCAGGTCGCCGAGCACGATCACGTCGGGATCGCGCTCGGCCACGGTCTCCCAACTGATCTGCGGCCACTCGGCCCTCGTGTCGGCGAAGACGTTGGCCGCGCCCAGTTCGGTGGTGATCACACCGGGCGAGCCGCAGCAGCCCGCCATGTACGGCGACTCGGAGTTGGCGAACCAGTAGAGGATGCGCGCCCGCGAGGCGTCGAGGCCCTCGGTGGCGGCGTCCAGGCGCTCGCGCAGGTCGGCGATCATCCGCTCGCCGCGGTCCGCGACCTCGAAGATCGCCGCCAGGTCGCGGATCTCCTGGTAGACCGCGTCCATCGTCAGCGGTGCGGTGCGCTCCCCGTCCCCGTCGCCGTTGTTGACCTTGGTGCCGCAGTCGGTGGGGGACAGGTAGGTCGCCACCCCCAGCTCCTCGAACCGCTCACGGGTGGCCACGCCGCCGGTGCCGAGCACGGACTCGAAGGACGCGGACACGAAGTCCGGCTCCACCTCGAGCACCTTCTCGAACGAGGGCGCCTTGTCCGCCAGCCTGGGCACCTTCTCGTTGGCGGCGGCCAACTCCGGCAGCACCGTGTCGGTCCACGTCGCGGTCCCCACCAGTCGGTCGCCGAGCCCCAGCGACAGCAGGATCTCCGCGCTGCCCTGGTTCAGCGCCACCGCCCGCTTGGGCGGCTCGCTGAGCGCGACGGTCTTCCCGCAGTTCACCACGCTGATGGTCCGCGGCGCGGCCGTGTCGACCCCGGCGGACCCGCACCCGGCGAGGCAGACCCCGAGAACCCCAGCACACAACCGAACAAGCCATGTCTTGGCCACGCCGAATCCTTCACGTCGAGGGCCCAGTCGCGAAGCCCGGATCTACGCCATGCCCCGCCCGTGACGGGGTGCCAATGGGTACTCGGACTCGGCGGGCCGCAGGCCCACCTCACCGCTGCGCGACAGTTCCGGACTCACACCGGATTCCCCCGCCCGGGTCGATCACCGCCGACCCGGTTTGGCCCGCGAACGCTAACACGGCGCGATCGCGCGACCGGTGTGATGCGCGACGCCGTCAACACTCGGTGTATACACTGCATTCATACTTCTAGTGCACGAGTTGAGGAGCTGAGTCGAGTGACCACCACGGACCGGACCAAGCCGGGCACCATGCGCACCGCCGCGGTCACGGCGGTGGCGCTGGGGCTGCCACTGGGCGCGGTCACCTTCGCCCTCCAGCTCACGCCCTTCGGGCTCGTGGCCAACTCGCCCGCCTTCTGGGCGCTGTGGGGGTTCGCGGCGGGGGCGGTCGTGGCCGTGCCGGTGGCCGGGGTGCTCACCGCGATGGCGACCGAGGCGTTCGGCCTGCTCGCCTGGTACGCGATCAGTTGGGCCACCGGGAACTTCGAGTGGTCCGCCGGGGGAGTGCTGGCCCTCGGGTGGGGCGTCGGCGCGGTCCTGGCGGGCACGGTGTTCGGACTGGCCGGGGTGTGGTGGCGGACCCAGGCCCGGCGGCCGCGGCTGGAGATCGCGACGGCCCTGCCCGCCGCGGTGTTCGCGTGCGCGTCGGTTTACTACTTCGTCGTGCTCGACTATGTCGGGACCGGCGTCTACAACGCCGTCGTCGCCCTGCTGCTGTTGACCTTCCTGCCGCGCACCGGGCAGGCCCGGGTGCGCGCGGCGGGCGCGGTCGTCCCGATCATCGTCGTGGGGTTGCTGGGTGGCGCGGCGTTCGTGGCGTTCCTCAACGCCGTCGCCATGAGCTGATCCCTGACGCGCCCGGCCGGGGCCCCGCTAGCCTCGTCGTCATGGCGATCAGGCTGCGGGCCGCTGTGCTGGGGGTTGTGCTGGCGTCGCTCGTCGCGGGGTGCTCCTCGCCGTCGGGCCACGAGGAGGTCGCGGCCCCGGTCGACGCCGCGCGCCCCAGTGCCGATGGGCGGGTGTTGCACGCGACGGTGACCGGCA
This sequence comes from Actinokineospora pegani, assembly GCF_009745975.1. Lineage (GTDB taxonomy): Bacteria > Actinomycetota > Actinomycetes > Mycobacteriales > Pseudonocardiaceae > Actinokineospora > Actinokineospora pegani. Next base: position 70,879 of record NZ_WHOL01000039.1, read on the forward strand.
GTGTGCTGGTCGACCAGGAGAACCCGGTGGCGCGCGTGGAGGTGGAGCGCGACGGGGACCTGGTCGAGGTCACCGTCTGGCTGCGGCAGCGCCGGGCGGACCCCGACGAGGCGATCATCGCGATCGCGCGGGTGGTCCCGGTCGAGGTGCCGCTGGACGAGCCGTTGGGGGAGGCCGCCGTGTACGACGGCTCAGCCGACCCGCCCCGGCTGGTGCGGATCGGCTGAGCCGGACCGTCAGTTCAGCGGCCGGGTGCCCTCGGGCACGCCGCCGCCCTGGTGCGCGGACCCGACCAGGTCGGCCAGGGCCGTGAGCGCGACCTGCTGCGACAGCGGGCCGAACGAGACCCGGGCGACGCCCGCCTTCTCCTGGTCGGCCAGCGCTGGGGTGCCCGGGATGGCGATGGTGGTCAGCTTCCGCTCGCCGAACGCGTCGACCAGCGCGGAGATCTGGTCCAGGTCCAGCCTGCCCGGCACGAACACCACCGGCGCGCCCGCGGCCAGGTAGGCCTTGCCGCGCTCGATGGCGTCGGCGAGGACCTCGGCGGGGTCGCGGTCGCCCGCCTTGACGAAGGCGTCGGTGCGCGCGTTGAGGACGAAGTCCGGCACGCCCTCGGCGTCGGCTGCCCGCAGCACCGCCTCGACCTGGGCCGCCGCCTCGGCCACCGGCTTGAGCTGGTCCTCGATGTTCGCCCCGACCACGCCGACGCCGATCGCCCGGCGCACGGTCTCGGCGGCGTCGCCGTAGCCGCCCTCGAGGTCGGCGGTGACCGGCAGGCTCGTCGCCTCGACGATCCGGCGCACCTCCTCGATCATCTCCGCCACCGGGATCTTCTCGCCGTCGGGGAAACCCCGGCTGGCCGCGATCGAGTGGCTGGCCGTGGCCAGGGCCAGGGTGCCGGGGACGTCGGTGACGACCTTCGCCGAGATCGAGTCCCACACGTTCACCACCGTGAGCAGCTCCGGCGCGGTGTGCAGCCTGAGCAGTTCCGTCGCGCGAGCCGCCGAACCTGTCGTCATCGGACTCTCTCCGTTCACTTGTGCTGTGTCCTCTTCAAGGGCCCAACGTCCCGCGCGGCCGAACACATCCCGGGATCAGTGTGATCCACATCGGGCGGTGTAACGCCCATCCCGTTCGCGGATATACCGTGTCCGTGCCGGAAGACATCTTCAACCACCCCGACCTGCGGGACCCGGAGTGGGAACGCCTCAAGAAACGCATCGACGAGGCGACAGCGCCCGAGCCGCCCAAGCGGAAGCGGCGCGGGTTCCTCGCGCGGCACAAGGGCGCGGTCTTCTCGGTGTTCGCGATCGCGGCCGTCGTCGGAGCGGGCACCGTCCTGGTGTCCGGCACGGACCGGGGCGCGGTGCACACCTCGCCGACCTCCACGCCCACCAGCCAGGAGCCGGTGCGCCGGGTGGACCTGGCCCAGCCCTTCTCGGGCACGCCCGCCGCGGCCTGGGCCGACGGCGAGGCCGCGGTCGTCGTGCCCGCGGCCACCCCGATGGGCCGGTTCAGCGCCGAGGAGGTCGCCGAGGTCCTCGGCGCGGTCCGGTAGGCGCTGGTCAGCGGGCGGATGGACCCGGAGGTGGTGCACGGCCGCGACGTCGAGCGCTACGCCGCCCAATTCGCCCCGGGGATGCGCGAGGACATCCGGTCCGACGTGGTGTACCGGACGGCCGTCGCCGCCGGTCACCGCCTGCTCGACGTGCCCGTCAAGGCCACCGGGACGATGACCTTCGGTGTCGGCCAGCCGGGCGAGCTGGTGGTGCGGACCGAGCACAGCTTCGCCTACGCGTTCCAGCCGCCGGACCCTGAGCGGGTCACCGACACGATGGACATCGTCAGCATCGTGCGGGTCAGCGCCGAGTACTCGTTCTACCGCGGCAACTGGGAGCCGGAAGGCCTGGGCCTGTGGCTGACCAAGACCCAGGTCTACCTGTACTCGGCTCAGTGCGCGGCGGCCAACGCCGGGTACCTCGCCCCCGCGATCAGCGACACCACCACGGCGGAGCGCCTGGGCGACGAGGAGGAGGTGCGGGAGCAGGTGTTCGACCCCGCCCAGCCCCCGCCCACGGAGACGAACTGCTGACCCGTCAGGGGCGGTGCATCCGCTCCCACAGCTCGGGCCACGGCGCCACCGGGGCCTTGAGCACGTAGACCGGCACGCCCTGGTTGGCCGTCTTGGCGGTCGTCTCCGGCAGCCGGATCGTGTCGACCCTGCGGATGTCGCCGAAGAACTGGCTGAGCCACTCCTCGGTGCCGCCCACGTAGATGACCTGCTGGGTCGTGTCCACGGGCCTGCCGGTGAACCAGTAGCCGCGCTCGGGGCCGTAGGCCTGCGGCAGCCCGCGCTGGCGGCCGTAGTAGTCCAGGGCGCTGGCCTGCCAGTAGCTGTCGCCCATGACCACGGTGTCCGCCCGCGACGGCAGGCTGCGGTAGACGTCGGCGGCGGTCTCGGCGACCGCGGGCCACCCCAGGCTGCCGCTGGCCTGGAAGTCGACCAGGTCGACCCCGGTGAACCCGTCGACCGGGCGCACCGGCAGCGTCAGGTACACCGCGACCGGCACCGACAGCGCGAACACCGGCCACGACGGCACCCACCGCCACCACGCCGCGGTCCGGCCCGCCTCGATCCGCAGCGCCGAGGCCGCGAACAGGATCGGGTACATGCCCGCCACGTAGTAGTAGCGGTTGGCGAACACCAGGACGATCACCGTCACGACCGCGACGGCCCAGCCCAGGAACCGGTACGGCCGCAGCTCCGGCGCCCGGAACAGCGTGTAGAGCCCGTGGCAGAGCAGGAAGGCGCCGATGGGCAGGCCCGCCATGGCGACCGCCAGCGGGATCGTGCCGAGCGTGCCGCCCAGCAGGCGGGCGTTCTGCTCCTTGATGACCTCCTGCATCAGCAGGTAGGGCCAGTCGTTGTCCATCTGCCACAGCAGCGTCGGCAGGGTGACCACGACGGTGATCACGCCGCCCACCCACAGCGCCGGGCGGCGCAGCAGGTCGCGCGGGCCCGCGACCAGCACGCCCACGATGATCCCGACCCAGAGGAACGCGATGAGGAACTTGCCCTGCATCGCCACCGCCGTGGCCAGCCCGGCGCCCACCAGCAGCCAGTCCGAGCGGTCGCGCACCCAGCGCACCACCAGCCAGGTCACCAGCACCCACAGGAACGGGTCGACGGTCGAGGTGGCCAGCACGTGCCCGGAGGCCAGGATCTGCCAGGCCAGCGCGTACGCGCCCGCGGTGATGACCTGCGCCTTGCGCCCGCCGCCGAACTCGCGGGCGATCAGCGCGCTGACCACGACGCCCGCCGAGGTCAGCAGCAGCGGGATGATCCGCAGCGCGAACCACGAGCCGGGGAACAGCGCGTCCATCGATTTGGCCAGCCACGGCAGCAGCCACGGGTTGTCCGCGTAGCCCCACGCCCACTGGTGCTTGCCGGTGGCCAGGAAGTACAGCTCGTCGCCGAAGTAGCCGAATTTGCCCGCGACGGCGAGCAGCACCAGGCCGACAGCGGCGGCGATGGCGTAGACGGGCAGGCGGGCGAACTCCGGCGGTCCCGTCGGCTCGGGATCCCCCTCGTCGACCACCGCCGCCGCGCTCGCGCGCTCGTCGTCCACGTCGTCTTGGTCAGCGAAATCGGCTGCGAAATCACTGCCAAGATCTCCGCTTCCGCTGTCGGCCATGTGCTCAGCCCCCCATCCGCAAGGTGCCCTCGGCGTAGCGCGTCCGGCAGGCGGACCGCTGGATCTTGCCGCTGGAGGTGCGCGGCACCTCGCCCGGCCCGAGGATCATGACCTCGTGCACGGCCAGCGCGTGCGCGCCGGACACCGCGGACTTGACCGCGGTCGAGACCGCCTCGTGGTCCAGCTCGTCGGCGGAGACCTGCTTGGCGCGCTCGGCCACCACGATGGCCAGCTCACCGTTCTCGCCGGGCACCGAGAACGCGGCCACGGTGTGGCGGCGGATCGCCGGGTGCGCGGCCTCGACGGTGTACTCGATGTCCTGCGGGTAGTGGTTGGTGCCGTCGACGATGATCAGGTCCTTGATCCGGCCCGCGATGTAGAGCTCGCCGTCCACCTGCACGCCCAGGTCGCCGGTGCGCAGCCAGCCCTTGCGGCCCCAGCCGGGGTCCACCACGGACCCGTCGTCGTTGGTCAGGACGGCCTCGAAGACCTCGGGCGAGTCCGCCCTGCCCCAGTAGCCCTGGCCGACGTTCGGGCCGCTGGACCAGATCTCGCCGACGTTCCCGTCGGCCAGCGCCCGGCCGGTGGCCGGGTCGGCGATGCGCACGAGCTGCCCACCGGCGCCCTGCCCCGCCGAGACCAGGGTGGTGCCCTCCTCGGCGTGCACGACCCGTCCGGCGGCCAGCGACACCCGGTCGACGGTGATCTCCCTCGGGGCCTCGCCGCGCGGCGACACCGACACCATCACGACCGCCTCGGCCAGGCCGTAGGTGTGCCGGTGCATCCGCCGGTCCACACCGGCCTCGGCGAAGGTCGAGTAGAAGGTGTCCAGCGTCTTGGACATGACCGGCTCGGAACCGTCGCCCAGCGACACCACGTGGTCCAAGCTCAGCTTGGCCCGCTCCTCCGGGGTGGTGCGCGAGGCGACGTAGCCGTAGGCGAAGTTCGGCGCCGCCGACACCGCCGGGCCGGGGGTCTCGGCGAGCTGCTCGAGCCAGCGCTGCGGGCGCAGCACGAACGCGATCGGGTCCAGCAGCAGCGCCGGGAACCCGCCCAGGACCGGCGTGGCCAGGCCGACGACCAGGCCCATGTCGTGGAACAGCGGCAGCCAGCACACCGAGGTGGTCTCGCCCTGCACGCAGTCGTAGGCCTCGTAGCCCTGCGCGGCGTTGGCCACCACGTTGCCGTGGGTGATGATCACGCCCGCCGGGGTCCTGGTCGACCCGGAGGTGTACTGCAGGTAGGCCACGTCGTCGGCGGACAGCTCCACCGGCTCCGGGCCGCCGGTGGACGGCGGGATCACGTCGACCGCGATCAGCGCCGGGCCCACCAGGTCGCGCTCGGTGAGGAAGGCCTCCACCGCGTCGGCGTGCGACTTGTTGGTCAGCACCAGCTCCGGCGCGCAGTCGGCCAGCACCGCGGCCAGCCGGTCGGCGTGCCCCGGCAGCGGGTTGGGCTCGAACAGCGGGACCGCGACCAGGCCCGCGCGCAGCACGCCGAGGAAGGCCACCACGTAGTCGGTGCCCTGCTCGACCAGCACGGCCGCCCGGTCGCCCCGGTCGGCGCGCTGCTGGCACCACGCGGCGACCGCGTCCACCCTGGCGTTGAGCTCGCGCCAGGTGAGCTCGGTGATCTGGCCCTCGGGGTCGACGCGGTAGTCCACATAGGCCACGGCGCGCTGGTCGCCCTGGGTGCGGGCCCACCTCGCCAGCGCGTCGGGGAGCGAGACGTCGCCGCCGTCGACGGAGTCCGGGGTCCGCCTGAGCTGCCCAGGGGTCGAAGTCATCTGTCCTGCCTCCATCGGTGCTGATCTTGTTCGTGGGTCTTACAGACCCATGCCGCTGGCCAGGAGCGGCCACGACTTGTGCAGTTGCCGCTCCCAGTAAGGCCACGAGTGCGTACCGGGGGCGTAAAAGTCCGTGGTGATGTCCACGCCCGCGCGCTTGGCCTTGGTGGCGAAGTCGCGGGAGTTGCCCAGGGACTGGGACTCGAGCAGGCCGGGGACGATGCCCTTGCCCTCCGGGTCGAGCGGTCCGAGGTCGCCGTTGCCCGCGGACAGGTAGATCTTGGCCCCCCGCAGCTTGTCCAGTTTGTACGCCGGGTTGTGGTCGATCCACCGCTGCCGCTGCCACCACGGGTCGCCCCAGAGCACACCCCAGATCAGGAAGCCCTGCGCGATCATGTTGAGCTGGGTGACCTCGGGCAGGCCGGGGGCGAGCACGTCCGGGGCGCCGCTGTAGGCGGCCACGGCCCCGAACCGGGTGGGGTAGCGGGTGGCGTACTCGAGCGCGCCGTAGGCGCCCATCGACAGCCCGGCCACGGAGTGCTTGCCCTGCGAGGCGCCGAAGCCGCGCTGGACGATCTGCATGACCTCCTCCATGTGGAAGGCGCGCCAGTTGGGCTTGTTCGACAGCCCGTAGTTCCACCAGTCGCTGTACATGCCGATCTTGCCCGCGGTGGGCATGACGACCAGGACGGGCTTGTCCGCGGTGAACTGCTCGACGTCGGTGAACTCTGTCCAGGACTTGTAGTCCTCCTCCTCGCAGCAGCCGTGCAGCAGCCACAGCGTCGAGTAGGCGCGCCCGTCGCCCTGCTGCCACCCGGCCGGGGTGAGCAGCCGGACCTTGCCCTGGGCGCCCAGGGAGGGGGACTGGATGGTCAGGTCGATGGTCCGCGCGTCGACCTGGGTCTGGGCGACGACCCTGGCGCCGTTGTCGGCCGGGGGCGCGCTCGCCCGCTGCCTCGCCTCCGCTGAGGGCACCGCCACCAGGGCGGTGGCCGCCAGAGCGGTGGCGAGGCCCGCTAAGGACAGTCTCGTTCTGGCACGGGTCATCGCGTCTCTCATCTCCTCGGGCCGTGTGGCGACGTGCCGCGCAGCAGTGCGGTCAGCCGGTCGGCGACCACCGCCACGTGCGGAGGGTCGATCACGGTGATGTGGTCTCCCGCCACCCGGACGATGTCGAGGTCGGCGCAGAACTCGTCCCAGCCCAGCGCGTCGTCGGTGCGCAGGTACCGGGGGTCCAGGGTGGTGGTGAGCGGGTGCGGGTCCTTGGCCCGGAACAGCAGCACGTGGCCCGCGTAGGGGGTCGGGGTGTAGCGCTCGGCGATCCGGGCGTCCAGGTAGGACGTCTGCTGGTGCTCGAGCACCGCCTCGCCCATCCCCGAGACCCGCTCGCGCAGCCGCTGCATCACCAGGTCCTGCTGGGCGTCCTCGTCCAGGCCGAGCCACTCGGACTCGGGCAGGCCCAGGTCGACCTGGTAGGTCTGCTCGATGTGCTCGATGAACAGGCGCAGCCGGTTGTGCAGGAACTCGGCGGTGGGCTTGTCGGTCTTGCGCAGCGGGATGATGGTGTCGATCAGGAACAGCAGCTCGACCTCGTCGCCGAGGGCGGTGAGCTGGCGCGCGGTCTCGAAGGCCTGCAGCCCGCCGAACGACCAGCCGCCGATCCGGTAAGGACCCTCCGGCTGGATCTCGCGCATCAGCTCGATGTAGTGGGCCGCCTTCTCCTCGACGGTGACCAGCTCGTCGACCCGCTCCACGCCGTAGCAGGCGACGTCGGCGCCCAGCAGCCGGATCATCGGCTTGTACACCGCCGTCGGGCTGCCCGCGGCGTGGAACAGGAACAGCGGCGGGCTGCCCTTGGCGCCGCCCAGCAGCCGCACCGGGCCGGTCCCGGCGCCCTCCAGCTCCGCGCGCACCGCGTCGGCCATGCCCGCGATCGTCGGCGTCGCGAACAGCTCCTCCGCGGTGACCTCGCGGCCCAGCTCGTCGCTGACCGCGGCGAGCAGCCGCGCCGCCGCCGCGTTGTCCCCGCCCGCCTCGGCGAACGGCACGTCCACCGCGACCGGCTTGTCGCCCAGGACCTTCCTCCACACCAGCGCGGTCCACCGCTCGGCCAGGTCCCGGGTGCCCGGCCCGGCCGCCGCCGGGGCGTGCGCCGAGGGCGCCGCGCCCAGCTCGCCCGCCAGGTGGTCGGCCAGCTCGGCCAGGCTCGCCCCGCGCAGCAGCAGCGGCAGCGGCAGGGTCAGGCCGAAGTCGCGCTCCATCGCGGCCCTGGCCCGCATCGCCATCAGCGAGTCCAGGCCCAGCGAGGTCAGCGGGTCGGTCAGCGGCAGCAGGTCCGGGTCCATGCCCATCAGCTCGGCCACCACCGCCACCACGTGCTCGCGCACCAGCTCGCGGGCCCGGTCCGGGTCGTCGGCGGCCAGCGAGCGCAGCCCGTCGATGCCCGCCCACGGCACCTCGCCCGCCGCCGGGGCGCTGTCGACCACGTCGCCGAAGAACGGCCGCTCCGCCAGCCTGGGGAACAGCTCCACCACGGCCGAGGCGTCCATCCTGGTCACACCGGTCTCGCCGCGGCCCGCGGCCAGCACCGCCGACAGCGCGGCCATCGCCTCGTCGGTCGGCATCGGCTCCAGCACGGGGTTCTGCGCCCCGGCCGCGCCGCCGGTCTCCGCCCACGCGCCCCACTGCACGGTCGTGCCGGGCAGGCCCTGGCCGCGCCGCCACGCGGTGAACGCGTCCAGCCAGGCGTTGGCGGTGGCGTAGGCGCCCTGGCCGGGTGAGCCGAGCAGCCCGGCGGCCGAGGAGTAGGCCAGCCACCAGTCCAGCTCGTGGCCCGCGCTGGCCTCGTGCAGGCGCAGCGCGCCCTCGGTCTTGGCCCGCCACACCGCGGCCAGGTCGTCGCCGGACATCGACAGCACCGCGCCGTCGGCCAGCACACCGGCCGCGTGCAGCACACCGCGCAGCGCGGTCCCGCCCGCGACACCCCGGCTGACCATCTCCGCGGCCACCCCCGGCTCGGCGATGTCCCCGGTGACCACCTCGACCTCGACGCCGAGGCCGCGCACGGCGGCGATGACCGCCTCCGCCTCCGCCGACGGCGCGCGGCGCCCGGTCAGCACGACCCTGGTCGCGCCGCGCTCGGCCAGCCAGCGGGCGGCGACCAGGCCGAGGCCGCCGAGACCGCCGGTGATCAGGTAGGCGCCCTCGCGCACGACCGGCGGGGCGACGTCGGAGGGGGGCAGCGCGGTCCGGCGCAGCACCCGCGCGCTGCGGCGGCCATCGCGCCAGGCCACCTCGTCGGCGGCGGACCAGGCCACCAGCTCGCGCACCAGCTCGTCGGCGCCGGTGGCCACGTCCGCCGGGGTCAGGTCGACCCAGGTCGCGCTCAGCTCGGGGTGCTCGAAGGCCAGCACCCGCACCAGCCCGCGCAGCGCGGCCAGGCCCACGTCGCCGGACTCGCCCGGCCGGGCCACCGCCGCGCCGCCGGTCGCCAGCCACAGCCGCGGCGGGGCGTGCTCGACGGCGGCCAGCGCCCGGACCGCGCCCGCGACCGCGAGCACCTTCTCCCGCGCCGCGGCGGTGCCGTCCGGCGACCCGGCGCCCGTCGGCAGCAGCACGACACCATCGACGTCCTCGTGGGATGCCTGCACGGCCGAGGGGTCGTCGGTCAGGGGCGCGGTGGTCGCGGTCTGGCCGCGCGCGGCCAGACCGTCGGAGACCATCGCCGCCAGGCCCGCGGCGCCCTCGTCGTGCAGCAGCAGCCACCGCCGCCCGCCGTGCGCCGGGCCCGTGGGCAGCTCGGTGGGGACCCACTCCGCCCGGTAGGCCAGGTACTCCGGCGGGAACGGCACCGCCGCGCGGGTCAGCGGCTCGAACTCCACCCCGTCGATCTCGGCCAGCACGCCGTCCGCCGCGTCGAGCGCCCGCGCCCGGCCCCCGGCGGCCACCACGCGCGCCGCGTGCCTGCCGTCCCCGGTCACCCGGACCCGGCCGACCCGCACCACCCGCGCCGCCTCGCCCAGGGCCCCGCCCGCCGTCGCGACGGCCTGCGCCAGCGCCTCGCCGAGCACCGGGTGCAGGGCGAACCCGGACCGGGGCGGCCCGTCGGCGAACTCCACGCCCGCGCGCACGACCCCGTCCCCGGCGCGCACCTCGCGCAGCACGCGGAACGCCGGACCGCTCACCAGGCCCACCGCGTCCAGCGCCGGGTACGGGTCCACCGGCTCACCGACGCCGTCGCCGATCGCGAACGGCTCGTCGACCCCGGGGTCCACGGCCACCGCGGCCGCGCACAGCACCCACTCGGCGTTCACGCGCGCGTGCACGGACAGCCGCGTGCCCGACTCGTCCGGGACCGCGCTGACCGACACCTCGGTGTGCTCGGTGACCGGCAGCAGCCGGTGCAGCGCCACCGCCCGCAGCTCGGGCGCGCCCGAGCCCGGGCGCGCCTGGCGCGCGGCGGCGAGCAGCAGCTCGACGAAGCCGAAGGCGGGCACCAGCGGCACCCCGTGCGCCACGTGGTCGGCCAGCCACGGGTGCGCCTGCGCGCCGATCCCGCCGCGCCACAGGCTGCGGTCGCTGTCGGGCAGCTCCACCCGCTCGCCCAGGAACGGGTGCCCGGACCGGGACGCCCCGGCCGGGCGGGTGCGCACCCAGTGCGACCGGTGCTGCCAGGTGACCGGCGGCAGGTCCGCGACCACCCGGTCCGGGTAGCGGCGGCGCAGCGCGGTCGGGTGCCCCAGCACGTGCACGGCGGCCAGCGCGGCGGCGAAGCCGTCCGAGGCCCCGTCGCGGTCGCGGCGCAGCGACGCCACCACGGCCACGTCGCCGATGCCCAGCGCGGTCCCGGTCTGCTCGACCGCCACGGCCGCGACCGGGTGCGGGGAGACCTCCACGAACGTCCGGTGCCCGTCGCGCAGCGCGGCGGCCAGCGCCTGGGTGAACCGCACCGGCCTGCGCAGGTTCGCCGCCCAGTAGTCGGTGTCGAACGCGGGCGCGTCCTGCGGGTCGTCGAGCACGCTGGTGTAGCAGCGCACGGCGGGCTCGCCGGGGGTCAGCTCGCCGAGCGCGGCGCGGAAGCGGTCGAGCACCGGGTCGACGGCGGCCGAGTGGCCCGCGCCGGTGACCGCCAGCCTCCTGGCCAGCCCGCCGCGCTCCTCCACGTGCGCCACCAGGGCGGCGACCTCGTCGGTGGGCCCGCTGACCGTGCACTGGGTGGGGGAGGCGTAGACGGCGACCTCGACCCCGGGGAAGCGCTCGGCCAGGTCGTCGAGCTCGGCGGCGGTCAGCTCGACAACGGCCATCGCGCCCACGCCCAGGGCGTTGACCTCGTCGAGCAGCGCCGAGCGCTCGACCATCACCCGCAGGCCGTCGGCGACACCGAGCGCGCCGACCGCGACCGCGGCGGCGACCTCGCCCATCGAGTGGCCGACGACCGCGGCGGGCCGCACGCCGTGCGCGCGCCACAGCTCGGCCAGCGCCACCTGCGCGCCGAACAGCGCGAGCTGCTGGCGGGCCAGCGGCTCCGCGTCGCCCGAGCCGTCGAGCAGCGCGGTCAGCGAGATGCCCGCGCCGTCGGTGAACGCCGGGTCGAGCGCGGCGACGGCGGCGGCGAAGGCGGGTTCCTCGGCCAGCAGCCGCGCGCCCATCGCAGGCCACTGCGAGCCGTGCCCGGAGAAGACGAACACCGGGTCGGCGGGGGAGCCGGACGGCGTGCCCACGGGCACGGCGCGGTCGGCGCGGCCCTCGGCCACGCCCAGCAGCCTGGCCCGCAGCTCGTTGTGGTCGCGCGCGGGCACGGCCACCCTGGCGCCGTCGCGCTCGTCGCCGTGCACCAGGGCCGCGGCCAGCTCGGACAGGTCGTGGCCGTCGTCGAGCCAGCCCGCCAGCGCGCGCGCCTTGGCGCGCAAGCGCGCGGGGGAGCGGGCCGACAGCGCCACGACCTCGGGCCTGCCGCCGGGCTGCCAGGTCGCGGCGTAGCGGTCGTGCGGCCACTCCTCCAGCACCACGTGCGCGTTGGTCCCGCCGAAGCCGAACGCCGACACGCCCGCGCGCGCCACCCCGGCGTAGCGCGGCCAGTCGGTGGCCTCGCTGACCACCGAGAGCCTGCCCGCGGCGAAGTCGATGTGCGGGTTGGGCGAGTGGTAGCGCAGGCTGCGCGGGATGCGCGAGTGGCGCAGGCCGAGCACGACCTTGATCAGCCCGACGATGCCCGCCGCGCCCTCCAGGTGGCCCAGGTTGCTCTTGACCGACCCGAGCAGCAGCGGCCGCTTGGCGTGCCGCTTCTCGCCGAGCACCGCGGCCAGCGCGCCCGCCTCGATCGGGTCGCCGAGCAGGGTCCCGGTGCCGTGGGCCTCGACGTAGTCGACCGTGCGCGGGGTGACGCCCGCCTCGGCGTAGGCGCGGGCGAGGAGCTGCTCCTGGGCCAGCGGGTTCGGCGCCATGATCCCGTTGGACCGGCCGTCGGAGTTGACCGCGCTGCCGCGCAGCACCGCCAGGACGCGGTCGCCGTCGGCCTTGGCGTCGTCGAGGCGCTTGAGCACGACCACGCCGCAGCCCTCGCCGCGCACGATGCCGTCGGCGGCGGCGTCGAACGGCTTGCACCGGCCGTCGGCGGCCAGCGCGCCCGCGAGCTGGAAGTTGGCGGTGATGCCCGGCGACAGCAGCAGGTTCACCCCGCCGACCAGCGCGGCCGAGGCCTCGCCCGCGCGCAGCGCGCGCATCGCCAGGTGCACCGCGACCAGCGACGACGAGCAGGCGGTGTCGACGGTCATGCTCGGGCCGTGCACGCCCAGCGCGTAGGAGAGCCGGTTCGCGGCCAGCGAGGCCGCCGCGCCGGTGCTCGACCACGCGTCGATGCGGTCCAGGTCGGTCATGGTGAGCTGGGCGTACTCGGCCGCGGACAGGCCGACGAACACGCCGGTCTCGGTGCCGCGCAGGTCCTTGACCGGCAGACCCGCGTTGACCAGGGCCTCCCAGGCGACCTCCAGCAGCAGCCGCTGCTGCGGGTCCATCAGCTCGGCCTCGCGCGGGGAGATGCCGAAGTACTCCGCGTCGAACGCGGACACGTCGTCGAGGTAGCCGCCCGCCCGCGACAGCCCGTGCTCGTCGGCGTCGTCGGCGAACTGCGCCCAGCGGCCGGGGGGCACCTCGCCGATGGCGTCCTCGCCGCGGGTCAGCAGCGACCAGAACCGCTCGGCCGACGGCGCCCCCGGCAGCCTGCACGCCAGGCCGACCACCGCGATCGGCGCGCCCGGGTCGACCGGGCCGGACTCGGCGCGGGCGGCCGCGCGGCGCGCGCCCTCGGCCAGGGTGCGGGCCAGGTCCGCGATCGTCGGCGCGGTCCAGACCAGGGTGCTGGGCTGCGCCTCGCCCAGCTCCTCGCTGATCTTGGCGGCGAGCATCGTCGCCGAACGGGACGAGACCCCGAAGTCGCGCAGCGGCCGGTCGAACTCGGACTCGGTGACGTCCCGCTCGATCAGCGCCGAGAGCCACTGACCCAACCAGGTCCGCCACTGCTCCTCGGTGCGGGGGGCCTGCGGGGTGCTGGACTGCGGTGACATGTCGTCTGCCGTTCCTTCTGGGTTCGCGCCGGATGGAGGTCCCCTCGGCGCCTCGTCGCTGGGGAACGGGAACTGGTCCGGTGCGGCTCAGGCTCCGGGGAATCGCCGGTGGATGATGGCCAACCCGATGCGTGACTCGCGAATCGAGATGGACATATTCCGCTCCCCGCTGGCCAACACGCGTGATTGTTCTGCGCGCCCGAGGAGAGGATGGGCCAGGCCTGACAGAACTGTCAATGGCGGACCAGCGTCCCTGGGGAGGTGTCTCCCACGTCCCCGTGTTGTTGTCATCCAAGCGCGTGTCGCGCGGGGTTTTTCAGCACTGGCCGAACAAGTCGGCGTACCGCTGCCCACTTCGGCGCACAGGGCGTAGCCAGAAACAGTCATGTTGTGCCAACTTGTGCGCGAAGTGCTAATCGATCACTTTGACTATGTCCGATAACGCCGTTATCTAGTCTTGACCGAATTGGGCTAAGCCTGGTCGTGATCAAAGTTTCACGTTTCCGAGTCGCTTCGAGCCGCCCTCGGGGCCGAGTGGGCAAAACGGACAAGATTTACTCGGGCGGTCCTGCGCGAGCCCCGGTGGACGACGGCGGGCCGACCCTCGGTCCGAGGGTCGGCCCGCCGTCGTTCGATCAGGCGATCAGAAGTGGTCGGCCTTGGTCAGTTCCCGCTCGAAGGTGTCGGCACTGGCGACGAGCAGCGCCAGCGGCCGCTCGAACTCCTCGCGCACGCTCAGCTCCTGGATCGGCACGGTGTGCTTGAGCAGTGCCACCCCGTCGATCACGGCCGCCCCGCCGACCAGCGTCGTGCCCGCCAGCTCCAGCAGTCTGGCCAGGTCGATCGACCCGGCCCGGCCCACCGCGGAGGAGATCTCCAGCCACGCCCGCCCGTCCTCGTCCGGCACGTGGTGCACGGCCACCTGCTGGCTCCGCCCGCCCTCCGTGTCGAGCCGGAAGCGCAGCCAGCTGTCGCTCTCCTCCAGCACCTCGTACCGAGCGCGGACAAAGTTGATCACATCAGTCCAACTGGTCACCGTCGTATCCTCCCGCGTCACGCCGCCGGGTCATCGTAGTACCCGGTGTTCGGCGTTCGCGGCCGAACGGTAAGGGCAATGTGTCGGGTATAGTAATTTACTATTATATATCCAGATATTCAGGCTGGCTTCACGCAGGTGACAGGGCGGAAACGCCCCGGCGGGGTCAGGTGCCGCAGAACGTCTGGTAGCCGGCGCCGAAGTCGCCCGGGGCGGGCTCGGCGTAGCGGTCGAGGCCGTCTCGTTCGGTGTAGGGGTCGCGGACCGCTGCCACCAGTCGCTCGAAGGGGGCGGTGTCGCCCTCGGTGGCGGCTGCCAGGGCTTCCTCGACGAGGTGGTTGCGGGGGATGTAGACGGGGTTGACGCGGTCCATCGCGTCCGCGTCGGGGGCCAGGGCGGTCCAGCGGGACAGCCACTCGTCGACGGCCGCCAGGTCCAGCACGGCCTCGCGGGCTCGTTCGAGGTCGCCGCGGGCGGCCTCCCCGAGGCGGCGGTGGAAGGAGGTGTAGTCGACGCGGTTGTCGCGCAGCAGCACGAGCAGGTCGTTGACCAGGGCGGTGGTCACCGTGTCGTCGAGGCCCTCGGGGAGGCCGAGCTTCGCGCGGGAACCGGCCAGCCAGGCGGTGTTGTAGCGGGAGCGGAAGGCGCCCAGCCGGTCGACGGCGAGCTCGATGGCCTTGTCCTGGTCGTCGTCGATCAGGGGGAGCAGGGCCTCGGCGAGGCGGGCCAGGTTCCACTCGGCGATGGCGGGCTGGTTGCCGTAGGCGTAGCGGCCCGCGTGGTCGATCGAGCTGTACACGGTGGACGGGTCGAACGCGTCGAGGAAGGCGCACGGGCCGTAGTCGATCGTCTCGCCGGAGATGGTCACGTTGTCGGTGTTCATCACCCCGTGGATGAACCCGACGAGCATCCACCCGGCCACCAGCGAGGCCTGGGCGTCGAGGACGGACTCGAACAGCGCGAGGTGGGGGTTCTCGGCCTCGGCGGCGTGCGGGTGGTGCAGGGCGATGGCGTGGTCGGCGAGCCTGCGCAGCAGGTCGGTGTCCTCGGTGGCGCGCGCGTACTGGAACGTCCCGACGCGCAGGTGGCTGCTCGCCACCCGTGCCAGGACCGCCCCGGGCAGCGCTTGCTCCCGGTAGACCGTGCGGCCGGTCGCCACCACGGCCAGCGACCGGGTGGTGGGGATGCCGAGCGCGTGCATGGCCTCGCTCACGACGTGCTCGCGCAGCATCGGCCCGACCGCGGCGAACCCGTCGCCGCCCCGGGAGAACGGCGTGCGCCCGGACCCCTTGAGGTGCAGGTCGCGCGGGCGCCCGTCGGCTGGGGTCAGCTCGCCGAGCAGCAGCGCGCGGCCGTCGCCGAGGCGGGGGGAGTAGCTCCCGAACTGGTGCCCGGCATAGGCCTGGGCCACCGGCTTCGCCTCGGGCGGCACGCCGGTGCCGACCAGCAGTCGCAACCCCTCCTGGCCGCGCAGCCACTCCGGGGCGAGCCCCAACTCCGCGGCCAGGCGGTCGTTGAGCACAAGCAGGCGCGGTTCGGGGGCCTCGGCGGCCTCCCAGGCGATCGCCAGGTCCGGGAACGCGCGGGCGTAGTGGTCGCCCAGCGCGAGGGTGGAAAGCGATGCTGTGCTCATCCCTTCGACCCTACCCGCGCGCGTCGGGCGCGGTGGCGTCACCGGTTCCGGGAGCGCCTGCGGGTGGCGGCCAGGACGCCCGCCAGCAGCACGCCCAGGACCAGCGCCGCGACGGCTGTCGTGCGCGAGGGCGTCCACTGCTCGACGGTGATGGCGACCAGTCCCCACACCACGGCGAACCCGTAGGCGAGCGAACCGGGCAGCGGGCCGCCGGAGCCCGCGTGCAGCACGTACGCCGCGACGGCGGCGGCGAGCACCAGCAGGACCAGTCCGGTGACCTGGCCCGCGCCGCCGCCGAGCGCGGAGACGGTGTTGGCGAGGCCGACGAAGGTCGCCGCCGTCAGCCAGCCCGCCAGCAGGCCGAACGAGCCGCAGAACAGGGTGGCGACGAGGCGGTTGCCGTCGGCGGCGCGCTGGGCGGCGATCGTGGTCCAGACCGCGGCGGCCATGCCGATCACGATGACCACCTGGGACAGGACGAACAGCCGTTCCGGGAAGACCAGCGCCCACACCGTGTTCGCGGCGAAGGCGACGGCGACCGGCCAGCCGGTGGCGCGGACGACGGGGTGCGCGGCCAGCGACGGCGTGAGCGCGGCGACGGCGTAGGCCAGGGACGCGGCGAAGATCAGTCCCCAGATGGCGAAGGCGTACCCGGCTGGCAGGATCGACGACGGGTTCTCCCTGGCCACGGTGCCCGCCGACTGCCCGAGGGTGTACGACGAGCCGATCTGCGCCACGGCGAGGACCGCGACGACCCCCTGCCGGACACGATCGGGTGCGGTCGGCGCGACAGATCGTTCATTCGGTGAGCTATTCATGCGGTGAGCGTAAAATCGCGCCATGACCACCCGCAACTCGACAACCCTGCTGATCGGCGACCTGCTCCGCGAGTACGGGGTGCTGGGCCTGCGGATCGGCGAGGCGTTCGCGGGTCGGCACGCGATGGAGCACGTCGACCTGCGGGCGCTGACGATCATCAGCCAGGCCGAGCGCGACGGTGAGCCGGAGACCGTCCGCGGCCTGCGCGAGCGCCTCGGCCTGTCCTCGGGCGGCACGACCCTGGTCGTCGACCGCCTCGAACGCGCCGGGCACGTCCAGCGCGCCCGCGACCCGCACGACCGCCGGGTCGTGCGGCTGACGATCACCCCCGACGGCGCGGCCACCGGGCGCCGCTACTTCGGCGGCCTGGCCACCGGCCTGGCGGCGGTCGCGGCGGGGTTCGCCGACGACGAACTCGACACCGTGCGCCGATTCCTGGCGGGTGTCGTGACGATGACCGGCGAGCACCTCGCCGACATCGCCGCCGCTGACCAACGCGAGTAGCGCCTCCCTGCACGGCTGTCGCGCCCGGGAGCATCCTGTGGGCCGTCTGTGGCTCGTCTCAGACGGCGAAAACCTGGGAGTCGTCGGCGAACGCCTTGAACTCCAGCGCGTTGCCCGCCGGGTCGAGCAGGAACATCGTCCACTGTTCGCCCGCCTGGCCCGCGAACCGCAGGTAGGGCTCGATGACGAACTCGGCGCCCGCCGCGCGCAGCCGGTCGGCCAGCTCGTGGAACCGGTCGACGGTCAGCAGCAGGCCGAAGTGCGGCACCGACACGTCGTGGCCGTCGACCGGGTTGTGCGCGTGCCGCTGCCGCTCGGGGGCCAGGTGGGTGACGAACTGGTGGCCCAGCATGTCCCAGTCGACCCAGGACGCCGCGCTGCGTCCCTGCCGCAGGCCGAGGACACCGCCGTAGAAGGCCCGCGCCGCGTCCAGGTCGTCGACCGGCACGGCCAGGTGGAAGCGCGGGATGGGGGAGTCGAGCACGCTCATGGCGCGGTCCTTCCTGGTCGGTTCGCGATCGGTGGCACAATGTTAACATTCAGACATGATTGCTCCCGGGCACGCCGAGCCCGCCCGCCGCCGGGGCCTGGCCGACGAGGTGGCCGACCGCCTCCGCGAGGGGATCTTCGCCGGGGTTTACGAGCCGGGCAGGCAGTTGCGCGAGGTGGAGCTGTCCGCCGCGCTCGACGTCAGCCGGGGCCCGGTGCGGGAAGCGTTGCGACTGCTGGAACGCGAAGGGCTCGTGCGCTGCTCCTGGCACCGCGGCGCGACGGTTACCACCCTGTCGCCCGCCGACATCGTCGAGTTGGACAGCCTGCGCGGCGCGCTGGAGGAGTTGGCCGTGCGCGAGGCCGTGCGCAACGCCACCGACGACGACCTCGCCGCCGTGGCCGCGGCGGCTGAGGCGATGCGCCGCGCCCCCGACCCGCGCGAGGTGGCGCGCCACGACATCGCCTTCCACGACGCCGTGTTCGCCGCGAGCCACCACCGGCGCCTGGTCGAGGCGTGGCAGGGCATCCGCAACCAGGTCCACCTGTTCCTGCTGACCAGGATCGCGCGCGGCACCGAGGGCTACCTCGACGCCGTTCCCGACGAGCACCGGGACCTCGCCGCGCTCCTGCGCGCCCGCGACGCCGCGGCCGCGCTGCCGAGGTTCGCCGAGCACCGCGCGCGAGCCTTCGACGTGCTGACCGCCGAGGGCTGACCCGCGTGGGCGGGCCAGTGCGTCCACATCGGCCTCCCCGGCCACCGCTCCAGCCTGCCCGCCGCGGTTCGTGACTTGTCCACACCTCGGTGTCCGACCGCGTTGGCAGTCGTTTTGTGGACTTCCGACGTTTTTGTCGGTGGTCGCGGCTAACCTCCGGCACAACACTTCGCAACATCTTCGGACTCGAACACGCAGGAGGAACCGTGGGCTGGCTCGACGCCGCGTCCGGGTACCAGGTGCGACTCGGGGAGAACCGGCGGGTCCAGTGCCGCAACGGCAAGGGAAAGCAGCTCTCCTCGGTCCCCGCGTCCATCAAGGACGACCCCCAGGTGGTGCGGTTGCGCCAGCTCGCCGAGTGGCTCGCCCGGCACGACGACGAGTGCCTGTCCGCCGTGGACGGGTGGATGGTGCGCTCGCTGCCGGTCCCCACGGCGCTGCTGGTCGAGGTGTGGCCGGACGAGGCGTGGTCCTCGGCGCTGCGCGACCTGGTGGTCACCGCGGGCGACGAGGTCGGGTTCCTGCGCGACGCGGACCCGGACAAGGGCGTCGGCGTGGTCACCCTCGACGGCGACACGGTGCGGCTCAAGGCCGACGCGGTCACGGTCCCGCACCCGGTGCTGCTCGATGACCTCGAGGAGCTGCGCGAGTTCGGCGCGGAGCTGGGGGTCGAGCAGAAGGTGCAGCAGCTCTTCCGGCGCACCTTCGCCAAGCCCGCGGAGTTCGCCGCGGGCAAGAAGACGGTGGACGAGTTCGCGGGCGGCAGGTTCGAGCAGTTGACCCACGCGCTGAGCCGGTGCCGCGGCCTGGGCTACCCGGTGCGCGGCGGCGACGCGGTCTATTCGGCGTTCGAGGGCGGCCGCGAGGTCGAGGCGCGGTTCTGGCTCGGCGGCGACTACCCCGAGAGCGAGACCTGGACCGGCGAGCTGCGCTGGTCGCTGGCCGACGGCACCGGGGTGGCGCTGGCCGAGGTGGGGCCGGTGGCGTGGTCGGAGGGCATGCGGATGGCGGCGGCGGTCCACGCGGGGCGCGTGGTCGAGGAGAAGGCGGCGGGGCAGTGAGCGCGAAGACGACCAAGCAGGACAGCGGGGAGAAGGCAGCCTCGGCGCTGATCGCCGCCGGGGCCGTGCTGCCCGGCGTGGGCGCCGCGGGCGACGACCGCGACACCATCACCGCCCGCCGCTACACCCACCCCGCGCTCGAGGGCCGGGTGGTGGTCCGGCTGGTGCCCCAGGTGCTCGGCGTCGCCGAGGACCTCACGGCCGAGTTCCTCGGCTTCGACGCCCCGGACCGCGCCGAGGGCGTGGGCACCGGCAGGCGCAGCGCGCTCGGGTTCCCCGCGTGGGCGCTGATCAACGACCCGGACAACGCCCACCACGCGCTGAACCTGGTCAAGGACGTGGAGAAGCTGGCCAGGACCGCCCGCTCCCGCGCGGGCGCGGCCAAGGACGGCTTCACCGCGCTCGGCGAGATGCTCGGCCGCTCCGCCCCGCACTTCCTGCCCACGTTCTACGAACAGGCCGGGCGGGTGTTCCTCGAGCACGGGAACCAGACCTACGCCGCGACGATGTTCGGCAAGGCCCGCGAGGCCGAGGAGGTCCACGACCTCCAGGTCGACCCGGACCGCATCCGCGAGGTGTTCCTGGAGTTCGCGTTCGCGGGCGCGCTGACGGCCAAGGCGCTGTCCGCGCACGCCAAGGGCCTGGCCCGCAAGCACGACCCGGTGGCCGCCTACGAGCTGTTCCGCACCCTGTGCGTCGAGCGCACCCGCGGCGGCCTGGCGCCCTACACCGGCATGCCCGAGGACCTGCGCAGGCTGGCCAAGGCCGCCGAGCTCGACCTCGCCGCCGAGGACGAGCGGCTGCTGCGCGCCATCCTCGACAGCAGCGCCATCAACCGGGCGGGCGCCGGGTTCTGGAAGTCCTACCGGGCCGCCGTGGTCCGGCTGGCCACCGCCGACGCCGCGGTCCGGGCGCAGCTCCTCACCTTCGTGCCGGACGCCGCCGCCGCGATCGACCCGTGGATCTCCATTCTGGAGGAGTGCGGGGCCACCGCCGCGCTCACCGCCGCGCGGCCGCGCGCGGGCGACACCGTCTCGCCCGCCCGCTGGCTGTCGTCCGCCGTGGCCTCGAGGGCGGGCACCTGGAGCGAGGTCTCGCGGTCCGCCGCGCTGCTCGACCTGGTCGAGCGCATGGGCCCCCGGCTCGTCGCCGACGGCGTCGCCGTCGAGGCGGTGCACGGCTGGCGGCAGCGCGAGGTGGACCTGCTCGACCTGCTCCTGGCCCTGGGCGTGCCGATCGTGCGCAAGGAGCGCAGGCAGATGCAGCTCCTCGTCGGCAAGTGGCTGGCCGACGAGGAGCCCGGCCGCCGCGACCTGACCGCGCTGGCCGCCGACCCGGACATGCTCTCCGCGCTGGCCACCGGGTTGCTCGGCCACGCCAAGGACACCGCGGGCAAGGGCGCCATGGGCGTGGAGACCGTGCAGACCGCCATGTCGGTCCCCGGCCTGCGCGCCGCGCTGCGGCACTGGATCGTCGAGCGCGCCGAGGCCGAGCCGAGCACCGGCCTGCTCGTGCTGGGCAACCGGCTGGACGCGCTGCGCGTCGTGGGCACACCGGAGGCCTTCGCCGACGTCCCCGACGCCGCCGCCGCCATCGCCGCCACCGACGTGGTCGGCGCCCTGGCCGCCACCCTGCGCGCGGGCCTGCTCGACGAGGTGGGCTGGGCCGCGCTCGACGAGACCGTCACCCGGCTGCGCGCGGGCGCGGGCAAGGACGGCCGGGTGGAGGTCTGCGGCGAGGGCTGGCCCGCCCTGGTGCTGCGCTGCGGCGAGCGGTTCGTCGTCGTCGGCCCGGACGGCGTGCTCGCCGAGCACACGTCCCGCATCCCCGCCGACGACCGCCACGAGTGGCGCTTCTCGCCGCGGGCGAGCTGGTTCGACGGCGTGCTCCTGGTGCGCTGGAACGGTCGCGAGCGCGACCAGGCCTACTGGAGCGACGCCCCCGACACCATCATCGACCTCGGGGCGACCTCCCTCACGCGCGACGACTTCCCGCCCTCGATCGCCCTGCCCGGCGGCGGCCGCTGGGCCGGCGGCCGGGTCGTGCGCCCCGGTGACACCAGCGTGCCCGCGGCCGAGAACGCGCACAGCGACGGCGTGAGCCTGTGGACCAGCGCCTACCAGGGCGATAGCTGGCGCTGGTACGAGGTCGACCCGGCCAGCGGCGAGCGCGGCCGGGCCAGCGCGCCCCGGTTCCTGGAGGACTTCGCCGCGGACGGCACCAGCCTGCACCTCACCGCCAGCCACCTGCGCCCCGCCGTGGCCTGCACCGAGGCCAGCCCGCTGGGCGCCGCGAACGGCCTGCACGGGTGGCGGCTGCGCACCGAACCCGACGGCTCGCTGCTCGGCGAGGGCGTCGACGGCAGGAGCGTGCGCCTGGCGAAGGGGTCCGAGGAACCCCGCGGTCTGCTCGACCTGCCCGGCGGCGGTCAGATGCTGCTGTCGCAGCGCTACCGCAACATCGGGCTGCGCACAGTGGACGACGCGCTCCAGGGGGCGGTCATCCCCGGCGAGGCCCACCCCGACGCCGCGCCCGGCACCCCGATGATCGTCCCGCTGCACTGGTGGCACCTGCTGCGCCCGCGCGACGAGGCCGGGTCG
Organism: Actinokineospora pegani; assembly: GCF_009745975.1. GTDB lineage: Bacteria > Actinomycetota > Actinomycetes > Mycobacteriales > Pseudonocardiaceae > Actinokineospora > Actinokineospora pegani. Next base: position 92,780 of record NZ_WHOL01000039.1, read on the forward strand.
GCCGCCCTGCGCGCGGTCACCGACGAGGTCGCCCGCGCGCTGCTCGACGCCGCGGTGGGCGAGCCGCGCGAGGAGGACGCGCGCTCCCCCTGGGCCGAGTACGCGGCCCTGGTCCAGGGCGAGCGCGGTGTCCTGGCCTCGGCCGTCGTCGCGGCGCTGCCCGCGCTGACCCACCCCGGCCTGCTCGCGAGCGTGGTGCGGGTGGTGCGCCGGGCGGCGCGGCTGAGCACCGGGTACGGGGAGTTCGCCGCGATCGCCGAGGCGGCCCGCGCGATCGACCCGGCGGCCCTGGTCCCGACCGGGCCCGTGGTCACCGACAACGACGTGGACGCCGCGCTGGGCTGGTTCGGCTCCCACCGGTCGCACGGCTCCCGGGGCGCCGCGCGCACCGAGGTGCCCGACCTGGTGGCCGCGCTCGTCGCGGCCACGGCCGAGCCGGGCACGGCGGCGAAGCTGCCCGAGCCCGCGGCGGGGCAGTGGTACGAGGTCCTCGGCTCGCTCGGCGCCGTGGCCTACCGCGCCGCGTCGCCGCTGACGACCGACGCCGAGCGAACCGCCCTCGTGCTGGTGCTGCGCTGCCTGGCCGGGCTGGGCCTGGCGGGCGCCGCCGGGCACTGGCGCAAGGTCAGTGTGCGCGCGCCGAAGGACACCAGCGTTCCCCTGCACCAGGTCATCCCGACCCCGGGCGGGTTCCTCGCCCTGTTCACCAGGAGCTACAACCGCAACGAGGGCCACAGCTCGCACGGGCTCCAGCACACGTCCACGCCGGGCGCCTTCACACTGCCCGCGGGCTGGTTGCTGGAACGCTCCGAGGACCTGAGCGAGCGGCTCGACGCCGTGGGTGTCGAGCGGTTCCTCGACACCCTCGCCGAGCGCGGACCCGTGCCGCTGACGACGGAGGCGGCGGCCGCGCTGGCCGAGGCCACCGGGCTCGGCGAGGCCGAGGCCGCCGTGCTGCTGGCGACCATGCCCGCGGTCGACGCGTGGGGCGCGACCTACCTCGACGCCGCCCAGCGCAAGCTGATCGGCGTGTCCACCGGCGCGGCGAAGGCCGCCCGGCAGCGGTTCAAGAGCCTCGGCAGGCGCTACCGCCGCGAGCTGTTGTCGGCGGCGCTCCCGGCCGACCCGGCCCGGCTGTGGGACACCGGCCCGGACCTCGCCGCGGTCGCCGACGTCTGGGTCGCCCAGCACGGCCGCCGGGTACCGGTCCCCGAGGACGTGCTGGTGGACGCGGCCAAGCAGCTTCGCGGCGACCGGACGGTGGAGTACCTGGCGGGCATCGCCAACCCGGACACCGCGGCCTGGCTGACCAGGGACGCCCACGCCTACCTGGACGGGGGCCAGCTCAAGGTCCGCGACGGCACGGGGTTCCTCAACATCCACTTCAGGGAGGTCCCCCCGGTGCTGCTGTGGCTGGCCCAGCGCCTGCCCGCCGCCGCGCCGCTGCGGGCCCGGCTGCCCGAGGCGCTGCGCCTGCTGCACGACCGCGTCACCGCCGCCGACTTCGCCGTCGAGCTGAGCTCCTGGGCAGGCACCGAGGAGGTCTGCTCGGTGCTGGGCATCGACCAGCTCGCGGTGGGCGCCACCGTCGAGCACCGGCCCTGGCTGCACGTGATCAGCGGCGGCGAGCGCTACTGCCGCGTCGTCGTCCACCCCGGACTCATCGGCGAGCAGGACACGCCGCTGCTCGCCGCGCTCGTCCAGGTCACCCACGGCCATGGGCTCGTCCAAGCGATGAGGCTGATCCTCTCGGACGGGCTCGCCGCCGCGTGCTCGGTCACCGCGCCGCCCGACACCGACCCCGGCGCCTACCACCAGGACCCGACGGTGTCCGTGCCGCACCTGGTCGCCGACGTCGCCGCCCGTCACGGCCTCGACGAGGACACGGCTGTGCTGTACCTGCAACTGCTGGCCCTGCACGACCCCACCGACGCCAACGTGGCCAGGTGGACCGGGTGGAAGCCCGCGCGGCTGCGCAAGGCCAGGGCGGCGCTGGCCGAGACCGACCTGGTGCTCTCGGCCAAGCGCGCCAGGGCGGGCCGGTCGCTGTTCCTGCCCGGCGGGTGGCTGGCGCTGTCGGCGCCGCACCTGCCGCTGGAGCGGTGGAAGGCGCCGATGTTCGGCTTCACCGCCACGCCCGGCCGGGTCATCACCCCCCTGGGTCCTGTCGCCGACCTGTTCACCACGGCCTGGGGGCGGGTGCTCGACGGCGACGCCCCCGCCTACGAGGAGCTCAAGACCGGAGGACGCCGGTGACCGCCACCGCACCCCCCACCCGGCAGGTCGAGCCCGCCGAGGACGCGCACGCGGCCGAGCTGGCCTTCCTGGCCGCGTTCGACCAGGGCCGCCGCCCACCCGGCTGGCGGCTGACCCCGCGTGCCGCGGTCACCTTCGTCATGGGCAGCGGCGGCGACGCGCTGCCGCTGCCCGGAAAGGTGGCGGGCCTGCCCGCCCGGCTGGCGATCACCCCGAAGTTCGTCGGCGACCGCGCCCTGGTCGAGCGGGCCGTGGTCACCCTCGCCGGGGAGCGCGGCCTGCTGCTGGTCGGCGAGCCGGGCACCGCCAAGTCGATGCTCTCGGAGTTGCTGGCCGCCGCCGTGTCCGGCAGCAGCCAGCTCACCGTGCAGGGCACCGCGGGCACCACCGAGGACCAGTTGCGCTACGGCTGGAACTACGCGCTGCTGCTGGCCGAGGGGCCCAGCCCGCGCGCGCTGGTGCCCTCACCGGTGCTCACCGCGATGCGCACCGGGGCGGTGGTCCGGGTCGAGGAGGTCACCCGCTGCCTGCCCGAGGTGCAGGACGCGCTGGTGTCGATCCTGTCCGACCGGCGCATCTCCGTCCCGGAGCTGTCGGGCACCGACGGGGCCACCGTGCACGCCGCGCCCGGGTTCACCGTCATCGCCACGGCCAACCTGCGCGACCGGGGCGTGTCGGAGATGTCGGCCGCGCTCAAGCGCCGGTTCAACTTCGAGGCGGTCGGCCCGATCGGCGACCTGGCCGCGGAGACCGAGCTGGTGCGCAGGCAGGCCAAGGCCGCGCTGGACCGGGTCGAGGCGCCGTTCGCGGTGGACGACGTCGTGCTCGAGGCGCTGGTGACCGCGTTCCGGGACCTGCGCAACGGGGTGTCGGAGGAGGGGTGGGCCGTCGAACGGCCCTCCACGGTGATGAGCACCGCGGAGGCGGTGTCGGTGGCCACCGCGATCGGCCTGGCCGACGCCTACTTCCCCGGCGACCGCGACCCGCTGTCGCTGCTGCCCGGCCACCTGCTCGGCGTGGTCCGCAAGGACGACCCCGCCGACGCGGCCCGGCTGCTCGGCTACTGGGACGGCGCGGTCCGGCGGCGCGCCGAGGGCGGCGCGCGCGCCTGGCGACGACTGTGGGAACTCCGTGACGTCCTCGACTCCTGACAGCCCCGGTGTGGTCGGCCAGCTGGCCGACCACACCGCTCCGCACCTGATCGGGGTGCGCCACCACTCGCCCGCGCTGGCCGCGGTGCTGCCCGCGCTGCTCGACGCGGCCGCCCCGGAGGTGCTGCTGGTCGAGCTGCCAGGGGAACTGGGGCAGTGGCTGCCGCACCTGGCCGACCCGGCGCTCACCGCCCCGGTCGCGCTGTCCGGCGCGGGCCGGGACGGGGCAGGGGTGGCGTTCTACCCGTTCGCCGACTTCTCCCCGGAGCTGGCCGCGATCCGCTGGGCCCGGCGCAACGGGGTCGAGGTGCGCCCGTGCGACCTGCCGCTGGCGTCGCGCGACGACCACCGTGACGACCACCGCGGCGGTGGGCCCCGGCACGGCTCGCCGCTGGCGGACGCGTTGCGCCGCACGGTGACCGGCCGCCAGGGCGACGACCTGTGGGACCGGCTCGTCGAGGCGGCCGCCCCCGGGCAGGCCCCGGAGGCGGTGCGCCGGGCCGCCCTGTACGTGGGCTGGGCACTGCGCAGCGACTCCGCCGGACCGGACGGGGACGGGGTGGACCCGCACGACCTGCGCCGCGAGGAGTGGATGCGGCACGCCGTGGCCGAGGTCGGCGGGCGGCGCTGCGCGGCGGTCATCGGCTCCTTCCACGCCGCCGCCCTGCTGCGCGGTCCGGACGGGCCGCGCGAGCCGGTGCCCCCGGCCGACGTCGTGACCTCGCTGGTGCCCTACGGGTTCGCGCTGCTCGACGAGCGGTCCGGCTACCCGGCGGGCATCCGCGACCCCGAGTGGCAGCAGGCCGTGCTGGCCGCCGCGGGCGACCCGGCCGAGATCGAGGCCGCCGCCGCCCGGGTGATCACCGCCGTGTGCGCGGGGGTCCGCCGCCACGGCCACCCGGCCGGGCCCGCCGAGGCGCGCGAGGCGCTGCGGCTGTCGATCGACCTGGCCCGGTTGCGCGGGCTGCCCGCCCCCGGGCGCGGCGAGGTCGTCGAGGCGGTGCAGACCGTGCTCACCCACGCCGAACCGCTCGGCCGCGGCCGGGTCGTGGCGCAGGCCGCGGGCGAGGTCCTCGTCGGACACCGCACCGGGCTGCTCGCCCCCGGCACACCCCGCTCCGGGCTCGCGCCCGCTGTCGAGGAGCTGCTGGAGGAATTGCGCCTGCCGGGCCCGGCCAGCCGCGAACCCGTCCAGTTGCGCCTGGACCCGCTGCGCTCCCCACTGGACGCGCGCCGCGAGACAACCCTGCACCGCCTGCGCGCACTCGGCGTCCCCTACGCCACCGAGACGGCCACCACCGGTGTGGGCGGCGGCGACACCCTGAGCACCCGGTGGACCGTGAAATGGACCCCGGCCACCGCCGCCACCCTGCCGGTCGCGGGCCTGTGGGGCGCCGCTGTCGAACCGGCGGCCCGCGGCAGGCTGCTCGCCCGACGCGCCGACCGCGCCGCCGGACCGGGCCACACCCCCTCCGACGTCCTCACCGACCTCGCCACCGCCGCCGCGTGCGGCCTGCCCGAGGTCGTCGACGAGGTCCTCGACGACCTGGCCACCGTCCTGCCCGCCGCGGCCACCCTGCCCGAACTGCTCACCGGCCTGGACCTGCTCGACCGCCTCCGCGCGGGCCACCTGCCCGGCACCCCGGCCACCGTCCTCGACGGGCACCCCCTGCTCGTCGAGGAACTGGAATCGGCGGCTGTCGCCCAGGTCGACGGCCTGGCGGGCTCGCACGACCCGGCCGACGCCCGCGCCATGGTCGAACTCGGCCTGCGCCACGACACCCGGGGCACCGCGCTGCGCCTGGCCGCCACCCTGGCCCGCCTCACCACCGACGGCGCCCCCGTCATCGCGGGCGCCGCGGGCGCCACCCAGGTCCTGCTGGGCCTGGCCACCCCGACCGACCTGGGTGCCCGCGTCGGGTCCTGGTCGGACACGGCCACCACCCCCGACCGCCGCGACCTGCTCCGCCTCGGCCTCACCGGCGTCCTCGCCGCGGCGGCCCCGCTCCTGGAGACCCCCGAGGCGCTGAACCCCCTGCTCGACCGCGTGGAGGCCTTGGCCGACAAAGACTTCCTCGACCGGCTGCCCGCGCTCCGCGGCGCGTTCACCACCATCGGCCCGGCCGCGCGGACCCGCGTCCTGGAGGTCGTCGAGCACCGCACCGGGGCCCGCGTGGACGTGGCGGGCGCCCCGGACCCCGAAGACCTCGCCGACTGGCTGGCCGCCGAACAGGACGCCGTGGCCGTGGCCGCCGCACACAGCATCCCCGCGCCGTCGCCCGCGAGCCCGGACAGCGCTGTGGCGCGGCCTGAACAAGCCGAGCAGCCCGCGCCCGACGTGGGCGGGCTGGCGGCCGGGGTGCGGTGGCGGCTGGTGCTCGGCACCCGGGGCGACCGACCCGAGGGCGCGGTCCGCTACGCCGCCGCCCTCGACGAGCTCTACGGCCGGGAGCGGGGCGAGGGCGCGGCCCAGGGCGGCCTCGGCGCCGACCGGTCCAGTCCGTTCCCCGACGTGCGCGAGTGGTCCGACGAGCTGGCGGAGCTGTTCGGCGACGGTGTCCGCGAGGAAGTGCTCGCCGCCGCCGTCGAGGGTGGCCGGGTGGAGGCCGCCCTCGAGATCGACCCGGCCAGCGTCCGCCCGTCGGTGGAGCTGCTGCGCACCGTGCTCTCGCTGGCGGGCGGGTTGTCGGAGTCGACGCTGGCCCGGCTGCGCCCGCTGGTCGCCAGGCTGGTCCAGGAGCTGACCGCGCAACTGGCCACCCGCATCCGCCCCGCGCTGTCCGGCCTGCTGCTGCCCACCCCGACCCGCCGCCCCGGCGGCAAGCTCGACCTCCCGCGCACCCTGCGCGCCAACCTCGCCACCGCCCGCCGCGACGCCACGGGCCGGGTCGTGGTCGTCCCCGAGCACCCGGTCTTCCGCACCCGGGGCCGCAAGGCCAGCGACTGGCGCCTGATCCTGGCGGTCGACGTCTCCGGCTCCATGGAGGCCTCCACCGTCTGGTCGGCCCTCACCGCCTCGGTCTTCGCGGGCGTCCCGTCCCTGTCCACGCACTTCCTGGCCTTCTCGACCGAGGTCGTCGACCTCACCGACAAGGTCGGCGACCCCCTGTCCCTGCTCCTGGAGGTCCGCGTCGGCGGCGGGACCCACATCGCGGGCGCGCTGCGCCACGCCCGCTCCCTGGTCACCGTCCCCGAGCGCACCATGGTCGTCCTGGTCAGCGACTTCGAGGAGGGCGGCCCGGTCGCGGGCCTCACCGCCCAGGTCCGCGAACTGGTCACCACCGGGGTCACCGTCCTGGGCTGCGCCAGCCTCGACGACACCGGGGCGGCCCGGTACTCGGCCTCGGTGGCGGGCGCCCTGGTGGCCGCGGGGATGCCGGTCGCGGCACTGAGCCCGCAGGAGTTGGCCCGGTGGGTGGGGGAGAAGGTGCGCGGGTGATCGCGCTGTTCGAGCGAGAGGCTGTCCAGTGACCGTGCCACCGGTGGCGCCCGCCGTGGTCGCCGACGTCCTCGACGCGCTGCCGCCGCGGCTGCGCAAGCGGGTCGACGCCTCGCTGGGCCGGGCCGCGGAGTGGGACGTGGTCGTCGAGGGGGACAGCGCCAAGGCCGCCCTGGACGAGGAGACCACGCTGCGGTGGGGTCTGCGGGGTGGGGTCCTGGCCGCCGCGGACGATCTGGTCTGCGGGTGCCTGTTGGCGCCCAAGTGCCTCCACCGGGGGATCGCGGTCGCGGCGGCGGAGGTCGCCGAAGGTGGTGAGCCGGAGGTCGTGGCCGAGCCCGCGGCGGAGGTGGCCGAGGACGTCGAGGTCGTCGAGGTGCGGGCGGACGAGCGGGAGGCGGCTTCGGCGCTGTGGGACGCCGTGGCGACTGTGCTGCGCGGGGGAGTGGCGGGCAGCGGCGCCGTGGTGCGGGCGGAGTTGCTGAGGGCCGTGCACTCCGCTCGGGTGGCCGGGCTGCACCGGGCGGCGGCCGGGGGACTGCGGGTGGCGGCCGCGCTGGCGGGTGCCCGGGCGGGGGCTGACTCGTTCGACCGCGAGGTGCTCACCGAGGACCTGACGGAACTGCTGTTGCTGTGCCACGACCTGCGCTCCGGGATCGGCGACCCGGGCGAGCTGCGGGGCACGGCCCGTCGCGAGTACCGCCCCGCTGGCGCGCTGCGGCTCTACGGTCTGTGCACGGAAACCGTTGTCGCCTCTTCCGGATACGGCGGTGTGGTCACCCATTTGGCCACTGAGGACGGTGTGCTGTGGACAGTGCAGGCGGTGCTGCCCGGTGGCGCCGAGCGCGTCGCACCCGCCGCTGACGGGCCCGTCGCGCTGGGCGAGTCCGGCCTGAGCCATCGCGCGCTGGGGCGTGGTGGGCTGCTCCTGTCCGGCGGCACCGCCTCCGCCGATCGGCGACTCGGGGCGGGCCAGGCGGTCCGGGCCGTCGCCGCCGCAGGGGTGGACTGGTCCGCGCCGCCGCTGACCGCGTTGTGGGAACGCCCCTTGTCCGAGCAGGTCGCCGCAGCGGCGCTGGCCGCGCGGCGCCCGGACGGACACCGACCCGCCGGGGACGACCTGCTGTTCCTCGACGCGCTGGTGCTCGGCCCCTCCGGGTCCGCGCTGCGGGTCGTGGTCCAGGGAGCCGAACTCGACCTCATCGCCTTCGGCGAGCGCGCCCGGCAGAACCTGCGGGTCCTGGGCCAGTCCCCGGGAACGCGCACCCGGTTCATCGCCCGCCTGCGCCCCGACCAGCCGGGCACCGCCGTCGCCATCGCCGTCTCCGGCGGGCTCGCCCTGCCCGGTGACCGCAACGGCCGGATGGACCTCGGCCTCGACCGGATCCAGCGCTCCCACCTCCCCGAGGGCACCGCCGTCCCCCAGCGGCCAACCCCCCACCAGGACCGCGTGCCCGCCCCCCTGCGCCCACTGGCCAACGCCGTGCACCGCGTCGCCGTCGGCGGCCGGTCCGCCGCCGCGTTCACCGCCACCGACCGGGACGTCGCCCGACTCACCGCGATCGGCATGACCGCCACCGCCACCGTCCTGGCCGACCTGTCCGCCACCGCCCGCGACCGCCACCGGGACGCCTTCGGCCGCGTCCGGCAGGACCAGGGCGACGCCTTCCCCACCGCCTGGCTGCGCGCCGCACTGCACGTCCGCGAGACCACCCGCGCCAGCGCCCGCCGAGGCTGGCAGGCGGTGGTCAGCACGGGCTGAGCGCGATGCGTCCGAACCGGTCGCGCAGCAGCGCGATGATCTCGGCGGCGACCAGTCCGAGGTCGGTGATGGGACGTGGTGGCCGGAGTGCCCGGCGATGACGTGCCTGCCGCGTGCGGACCGCGCTGCCCGGTGGGCGTTGGCCTCGGCCCGCGTCGGGGGGCGCATGCCCGACTCGGTCAGCGCACCGGAGATGACGGTGGCCGCGATGTCGCCCAGCGGCGGGGGACTGTCGCGCCACGCCAGGGGTGAAGCCTGCGCGGTCGAGGTCGCGGCGCGCGTCCTCGGGCAGGGCGCGCGGCAGCCAGTCGAACCTGCGCTTGGACAGGCCCAGCCCGCTCTGCACCGAGTTGGCGCCGATGACCACGCGCTCGCCGATGCGGACGAGGCAGCCGCCCGCGCTGTGCCCGACGAGCACGAACGGGCCCGGTCCGAAGTGGTCGAGCACGTGGCCCAGGTCCTCGGCCATCCGGGCCAGTGTGCGCCCGGCCGGTCCGGTGCGCTGCGGCCCCGGCCGGACCGGTCGTAGACGACCGCCCGCGCGGCCTTCGCCACGAGCGGCCGCACCAGCGCCCATGTGGACCGGTTCGCCGCCGCGCCCGCCTCGAACGCGACCGTCGCCCCGCAGCCCGGGCCGGGCAGCGCCATCGCGAACAGTTCGCGCCCGTTCTGGACATGGTCGCACACGAACTTAGGTAGCCTAAGTTATCGGTGGGGCTCGCCGAGGATGCCGCGCAGCGCGGGCAGGACCGCGTCGAGGTCCCGGCTGGTGCGGAACACGACGATCGCGTCGTCGCCGTGTCCGGCGGGGCGGGCGGTGAACAGGTCGACCGTCTCGGTCAGGGCGGCCTCGAACTCGGCCTCCGGGGCGCTGGTGACCCCGCGCAGCCAGCGGCGCAGGACGTGGTTGTGCGCGGTGACCACGCCCGCCGCCATCAGTTCCGCCTTCAGCGCGGTCTCCGGCGTGCGGCCCATCCAGCCGTGCAGGAACTCGCGGAACAGGCGTTGGTAGCGCTGCAACCCGGCGATCTCCCGCGCGCGCAGGGCGGGGACGCCGCGGGTCAGCCGGTAGCGGGCCAGGGCCAGGTCGCCCTCGGCCAGGTAGTGGCGCAGCACGAGCCGGGCGGCGTCGGTGACCGCGACCAGGGCGGTCTCCTGGCTCGACCCGGCGAGCCTGGCCTCGATCGCGCTCAGCAGGGCGTCGCGGTCGGGGAAGATGACGTCTTCCTTCGAGCGGAACGTGCGGAAGAACGTGGTGCGGCCGACCTGGGCGCGGTCGGTGATGTCCTCGACCGTCGTCTGGTCGTAGCCGCGCTCCTCGAACAAGGCGAAGGCCGCATCGATCATCCGGTCCTTGGCCGACCCCTCGGGCATCCGCTCCTCCGCTCCGCTCGGGACAACCCTATTGGTGCCCCGCGACACCGGTGCCCCGGGACACAGCGACTCGACGAAACGGTGGGTACTAAGTACCGTCGAGGTGGAATCCAGTTCCAGGGAAGCGGGGTCGCGGGATGGCGTTGCGGCGGGTCGGTGTCGTGGGGTGCGGGCTGATGGGCGCCGGCATCGCGGAGGTCTGCGCGCGCGCAGACCTGGACGTGGTGGTCGTCGAGTCCGGCGCGGCGGCCGCGGCCGCGGGCCGGGCGCGGCTGGCGGCCTCGCTCGAGCGCGCCGAGACCAAGGGCAAGGTCGCCGACGCCGCCGCGGTGCTCGACCGCGTCCGGCTCACCACCTCGCTCGACGAACTGGCCGACCGCGACCTGGTCATCGAGGCGATCGTGGAGGACGCGGCGGCCAAGGTCGAGCTGTTCGCCAAGCTCGACGCCATCGTGTCCGCGCCGGGGGCGCTGCTGGCCTCCAACACCTCGTCCATCCCGATCATGAAGCTGGCCACCGCCACCCAGCGGCCCACCCACGTGCTGGGCATCCACTTCTTCAACCCCGTGCCGGTGCTGCCGCTGGTCGAGCTGGTGCCCAGCCTGCTCACCCTGGACGAGACCACCGACCGGGCCGCCGAGTTCGTCGGCGCCGTGCTGGGCAAGCACGCCATCCGCAGCAAGGACCGCGCGGGCTTCGTCGTCAACGCCCTGCTGATCCCGTTCATCCTCGCCGCCATCCGGATGCTCGAGTCCGGCTTCGCCGAGCGCGACGACATCGACGCGGGCCTCGTGCGCGGCGCCGCGCACCCGCAGGGCCCGCTGGCGCTGGCCGACCTGATCGGCCTCGACACGACCAAGGCCGTCGCCGAGTCGCTGTACGAGGAGTTCAAGGAGCCGCTCTACGCCCCGCCCCCGCTGCTGGCCCGGATGGTCGACGCGGGCCTGCTCGGCCGCAAGACCGGCCGCGGCTTCTACACCTACTGAGAGGAGGCCCAGGATGACCTTTGACCTGTTCCGCACCACCGACGACCACGACGCCCTGCGTGCGGCGGTCCGCGAACTCGCCGATGAGCGGATCGCCCCGCACGCGGCGGAGGTCGACGAGCTGGCCCAGTTCCCGAAAGCCGCCTACGACGCCTTGGTGGCCTCGGACTTCCACGCCCCGCACGTGCCGGAGGAGTACGGCGGCGCCGGGGCCGACGCGCTGGCGACGTGCGTCGTCATCGAGGAGGTCGCCCGGGCCTGCGCGTCCTCGTCGCTGATCCCGGCGGTCAACAAGCTGGGCAGCCTGCCGCTGATGCTCGCCGGGTCCGAGGAGCTCAAGCGCCGGTACCTGCCGCCCTTGGCCTCCGGGGACGCCCTGTTCTCCTACGGCCTGTCCGAGCGCGACGCCGGGTCCGACACCGCCTCGATGCGCTGCCGCGCCACCCCGACCGGCGACGGCTGGGTGCTCAACGGCCAGAAGTCGTGGATCACCAACGCGGGCGAGTCCGAGTACTACACCGTCCTGGCCGTCACCGACCCCGACGGCACGCGCGGCAAGAACATCTCCGCCTTCGTCGTGGAGCGCTCCGACCCGGGCTTCACCTTCGGGGCCAAGGAGAAGAAGCTCGGCATCAAGGGCTCACCCACCCGCGAACTGCTCTTCGACAACGTCCCGGTCCCCGGCGACCGCATCATCGGCGAGCCCGGCCAAGGTCTCAAGATCGCCCTGCGCACCCTCGACCACACCAGGGTCACCATCGCCGCCCAGGCCGTCGGCATCGCCCAGGGCGCGCTCGACCACGCCGTGGCCTACGTCAAGGAGCGCAGGCAGTTCGGCAGGAGCATCGCCGACTTCCAGGGCATCCAGTTCATGCTCGCCGACATGGCCATGGCCGTCGAGACCGCCCGCCAGATGGTCTACGTCGCCGCCGCGAAGTCCGAACGCGACGACCGCGACCTGGCCTTCTTCGGCGCCGCGGCCAAGTGCAACGCCTCGGACGTGGCCATGAGGGTCACGACGGACGCGGTGCAGCTACTCGGCGGGTACGGGTACACGCAGGACTTCCCGCTGGAGCGCATGATGCGCGATGCCAAGATCACCCAGATCTACGAGGGCACCAACCAGATCCAGCGCGTCGTCATGGCCCGCCACCTGCTCAAGGGCTGAGCCGGCCTGCGTGCCGGTGGGGAACGCCTCTGCGCGGCAGGCGCTCGTCCTCGACGTGCGCCAGGGAGGACGAGCGCCTGTCCGCGGCCCCGCCGCCAACGAGAAGTCAGACGGTCAGCACGAGTTTGCCGGTGACCCGGCCGCTCTCGCCGACCTCGTGCGCCTTCCCGGCCTCGGCGAGGGGGAACTCCTGGTCGACGTGCACGCGGAGCTTGCCCGCCTCGACCAGGTCGACGAGGCCGAGCAGGCCCATCCGGTCCGGCTCGACCAGCAACGGCGCGGTGCGCACACCCCGCTCCTCCGCGGCGGCCACGACGCTGTCGGCCAGGCCGCCGGGGAAGGCGATCAGCAGGCCGCCGGGCTTGACCGAGGGCAGCCACCGCAGGTCGCTGTCCGCGCCGACCAGGCCGAGCACGAGGTCCAGGCCACCCACCTCGACGCCGGGGTCGTGGTAGTCGATGGGCTCGTCGACGCCGAGGGAGCGGAGGAAGTCGTGCTTGGCCGCGCTGGCGGTGCCCAGCACGTGCGCGCCGCGGGCCTTGGCGATCTGCACGGCCAGGTGACCGACCCCGCCCGCGGCGGCGTCGACCAGGACCCGTTGCCCCGGCCGCAGGTCGGCGACGACCACCAGGCCCTGCCACGCCGTCAGGCCCGCCAGCGGCAGCCCCGCCGCCTCGGTGTGCGAGAGCGCCCGCGGCTTGCGCACGAAGTGGCGCGACGGCGCGGTCACGTACTCCGCGTACGCGGCGGCCTCGCGGGGGAACCACGGCATCCCCAGGACCTCGTCGCCCACGGTGACCCCGGTGGCCCCGAAGCCGACCTCCTCGACGACCCCGGAGACGTCCCAGCCCACCGAGTACGGCGGCGTGCCGAGGAAGACCTCCTGCGCCCGCGACTTCCAGTCCACCGGGTTGAGGCCTGCGGCGCGCACCCGCACCAGCACCTCGGTCGGGCCGGGGACGGGGTCGGTCCACCTCGACCACCCGCAGCACCTCGGGGCCGCCGAACTCCTGCTGGGTCACCTCGCGCATGCCCTGCTCACTCCTTCGTCGATGGACTCCGCGCCATCTTGGGGCCTGGAGCGGGGGCCGCACCGCTTCGGCGAGCTGCGCCGGTCCGTGGACGGCATCAGCCAGAAGACGCTCACCCAGAACCTGCGCAACCCGGAGCGCGACGGCTTCGTCACCCGCACCGTCTACCCGACGACGCCACCCACGGTCGAGTACGCGCTGACCCCGATGGGCGCCGAGGTCAGCGCGTACCTGACCGCGCTGAGCGCGTGGTCGCAGGCCGACTTCTCCCGCATCCGCACCGCCCGCGACGCCTACGACACCCGTTCGCTCGACCCCGTCACCTGATCTGCCCGGTTTTTGTCCTTCACCCCCGGGGCCCCGTGGCCCTACAGTGCTGGCCTTGGCCACGGCGACACGGGATCGGGTGAAGTGAGCGGCAAGATCGCGTTCTGGTCGTACTCGCGCCACGACGACGAGGCGGAGGGACGCAGGATCCACCAGCTCGCGCTGGACATCGGCGAGCAGTTGCACCTGATCACCGGCGACCGGCTCAGCGCCTGGGTCGACCTCGACGACCTGGAGTGGGGCACTCCCTGGCGGGAGACGGTCGACGACGCGGTGACGGCGGTCGACTTCTTCGTCCCCATCGTGACCCCCCGCTACTTCCAGCGGCTGGAGTGCAGGCGGGAGCTGAACCTGTTCGTCCGGGGCAGGCGCCAGGTCTCCGGCAGCGCGCGCCTGCTCCCGATCCTGTACCAGGACCTGCGCGACGACCCCCTGACCGCCGCGGACCCCGCGGTCGCCGACATCCGGTCCATGCAGTACCGCGACTGGACCAAGGTCAAGCACCTCGAGCGCGACTCGCAGCCCTACCGCCAGGGCACGCACGGCATCGCCACCAAGCTGGTCGAGCTGGCCGCGACGCCCGCCGGGCCGCTGCCCGCCGCCGCCGACCGCGCCCACCGGCTGGTCACCTCCGTCCTGCGCGGCCTGGTGGACGTGACCGACCTGCTGGTCGCCGCCACCGCCGAGGGCGCCGACCCGGACTCGCTGGTGCCGCGGCTCAAGCAGCGCGCCCCCAAGCTGCTCGCGGCCGCCCACGTGGTCAACGGCGACGTCTACGAGGCCCAGGTCCGCGCGAGCCGGGCGGGCGACGCGGAGCTGGACGCGGCGCTGGTCCGGCTCGGCGGTGTCCTCGCCGCCACGCTCGACCGGTGCGGCGAGGTCGCCGAGGCCATCCGGGCCTGGGGCAAGGGGGACGACCGGGTGCGCGACGCGCTGCGGCCGGTGGAGCTGGGCCTGCGGCTGGTCGCCGACGGGCGGGAGACGATCGAGCGGTGGACGGGGGGACGTCGGTGACTGACGACCAGGGGCGGTTCCGCGACCGGGCGCGCGACCTGCGCGGCAGGCTGCGCGAGGTCGAGGCCGACCCGGGCCTGCCGCTCGACGAGGTGGTCGACGGCGTCGCCGAGTTGGTCAGCGCCGCCCTCGACCACGTGCACGCGGTGATCACCGCCGCCGCCTCGGTCGACGCCCCCGCCCCGAGCGCGCGGCGCCCCGCCGCCCGGCCCCGCGATCCCGAACCAGAGGCCCGCCCCGCGACGGTGCGCAACATCGTCAGCGGCGGCCACCACGGCTCGATCATCCAGGCGGGCCAGATCCACGGCTCCGTCCACTACAACGACTCCGGCCGCTGATCCCGAGTCCGGTTCAACGGCCGGACCAGGGTGAGGGCGGCGTCGGTGCTGGGGCGCTCGGTGAAGCCGAGGCGGTGGTAGAAGGCGATCGCGCGGGTGTTGGCGCGGTGGACGCCCAGGTGGACGCCGGGGGCGCCCGCGGCGGCGAGGGCTTCGAGCATGGTCGTCAGGAGGAGCTTGCCCGCGCCCCGGCCCTGCAGGCGGGGGAGCAGGTCGATGTGGAAGTGGGCGGGGTGCTCGCGCAGGATCCCTGGGTCCGCGCGTCGGGGGGAGTGGATGTGCCGGATGACGCGGCCCTCGAAGGTGTCCGCGTCGGTCGGCGGGTAGCGGGGGCGCAGGGCGGGCCACCAGTGGTCTTCGCACCAGCGCTCCAGGGCGGCGGTGTCGGGGGTGCCGACCACGTAGCCCGCGACGCCCCGGTCGTCGACGCCGACGAAGCCGAGCGCGTGCGGGGACACGGCGTAGGGGCTGGCGTAGGCCTTGCCGATCAGTGCGGGGTCGGTGAAGTCCGCGGTGGCGTCGCCGCCGGTCTCGGTGCCGGTGCGCAGGCAGATGTCGGCCAGGGCCGGTTCGTCCGCGGCGGTCGTGCGGCGGACGATCACGTGATCAGTCCCGGTAGGACTGTTGCGGGCACGGCGCACCTCCTGTCGGGGCACCCAGTCAAACGGGGCCTCGACGGGTTCGTCAAGCAGACGGGACTGTCGGTGGGCGGCGGTACGGTCCCGCCACCGACGAGGACCCCGCCGCCCACGAGAACGGAGTGTCACACGGCCGACACCGAACCGCAGAACGCCGCCGGGAAGGTGCTCTGGCACTTCACGATGTCCCTGGACGGCTTCGTCGCGGGCCCGGACCACGGCATGGACTGGTTGACCGGCATGGCGTTCCGGCCGGGCTTGACCGAGGAGTACGCCGCGACGACGGGCGCGGTGCCGGGCGGCCGCGCCGGGTGGGACGCCTCGCCGGACCCGCGGCTCTACGGCGGGGCGTGGACCGGGCCGGTCTTCGTGCTCACCCACCACCCGCGGGACGCCCCGGCCGTCGAGGGCGTGACCTTCCTCGACCGCGACCCCGCCGAGGCGGTGCGGATCGGGCTGGCGGCGGCCGGGGGCAAGAACCTGGAGGTGCTGTCGCCGACCATCGGCCGCCAACTGCTCGACCTCGGCCTCATCGACGAGATCGACATCCACCTGGCGCCCGTGCTGCTCGGCGCGGGCATCCGGCTCTACGACAACCCCGGCGCCACGCCCGCCCGGCTGCTCGGCACGGGCGCCGATCCCACGGCGGTGGTGAACCTGCGGTACAGGCCGGTCTGAGATCGGTTGCCGCGCAACGACCCCGGTCGGCATGGAGCGTGCGGTCGAGCGAGCCGAGGCCGCTGGGAGCGCGGCGGGACAAAGCCGCGCCGTGGGGGCGGGAGCAGCCTGGTCCGCGCCGGTCGTGGCGGACCAGTCGCGGTCCCGTCCTGGCCGCCGGACAGGGCGGGACCGCGTCGAGGACTGTCAGGCGCCCACGTAGGCGGCGAGGTGTTCGCCGGTGAGGGTGGAGCGCTTGGCGACCAGGTCGGCCGGGGTGCCCTCGAAGACGACCTGGCCGCCGTCGTGGCCCGCGCCGGGGCCCAGGTCGATGATCCAGTCGGCGTGGGCCATGACGGCCTGGTGGTGTTCGATGACGATGACGGACTTGCCGGAGTCGACCAGGCGGTCGAGCAGGGTCAGGAGTTGTTCGACGTCGGCGAGGTGCAGGCCGGTGGTGGGCTCGTCGAGGACGTAGATGCCGCCCTTGTCGCCCATGTGGGTGGCGAGTTTGAGGCGTTGGCGCTCGCCGCCGGACAGGGTGGTGAGGGGTTGGCCGACCTTGAGGTAGCCCAGGCCGACGTCGTGGAGGCGGGTGAGGATGGCGTGGGCGGCGGGGAGCTTGGCCTCGCCCCCGGCGAAGAACTCCTTGGCCTCGGCCACCGACATGGCCAGCACCTGGCTGATGTCGCGGCCACCGAGGGTGTACTCCAGGACCGAGGCCTGGAAGCGCTTGCCCTCGCACTCCTCGCACGTGGTGGCCACGCTCGCCATGACGCCCAGGTCGGTGTAGAGGACGCCCGCGCCGTTGCAGGTCGGGCAGGCGCCCTCGGAGTTGGCGCTGAACAGGGCGGGCTTGACCCCGTTGGCCTTGGCGAAGGCCTTGCGGACCGGCTCGAGCAGGCCGGTGTAGGTGGCCGGGTTGGAGCGCCGGGAGCCGCGGATCGGGGTCTGGTCGACGGTCACCACGCCCGCGTCCCTGGGCATCGACCCGTGCACCAGCGAGCTCTTGCCCGACCCGGCGACACCGGTCAGCACGCACAGCACGCCGAGCGGGATGTCGACGTCCACCTCGCGCAGGTTGTGCTTGTCCGCCCCGCGGATCTCCAGCGCCCCGGTGGGCGCGCGCAGCGCCTCCTTGAGCGCGGCCCGGTCGTCGAAGTGGCGGCCGGTGACGGTGTCGCTGGCGCGCAGGCCCTCGACCGTGCCCTCGAAGCAGACCGAGCCACCCGCCGAGCCCGCGCCGGGACCGAGGTCGACGACGTGGTCGGCGATCGCGATCGTCTCCGGCTTGTGCTCCACCACGAGCACCGTGTTCCCCTTGTCGCGCAACAGCAGCAACAGGTTGTTCATCCGCTGGATGTCGTGCGGGTGCAGGCCGGTGGTGGGCTCGTCGAAGACGTAGGTGACGTCGGTGAGCGACGACCCGAGGTGGCGGATCATCTTCACCCGCTGCGCCTCGCCGCCCGACAGCGTGCCAGACGGCCGCTCCAGCGACAGGTAGCCCAGACCGATCTCCACGAACGAGTCGAGGGTGTGGCGCAACGTGGCCAGCAGCGGCGCCACGCCCGGCTCGTCGAGCCCGCCCACCCACTCGGCGAGGTCGCTGATCTGCATCGAGCAGGCGTCGGCGATGCTCACGCCCTTGATCTTCGACGACCGCGCCCCCGCGCTCAGCCGCGTGCCGTCGCACTCGGGGCAGGTGGTGAAGGTGACCGCCCGGTCGACGAACGCCCGGATGTGGGCCTGCATCGACTCGCGGTCCTTGGACAGCATCGACTTCTGGATCTTCGGGATCAGGCCCTCGTAGGTGAGGTTGACGCCCTGGATCTTGACCTTGACCGGTTCCTTGTGGAGGAAGTCGTGCATCTCCTTCTTGGTGAACTTGGCGATGGGCTTGTCCGGGTCGAAGAACCCGGAGTCGCGGATCACCCGCACCGTCCAGCCGTCGCCGGTGTAGGCGGGGATGGTGAACGGGTCCTGGTTGAGCGACTTGGTGTCGTCGTAGAGCTCGGCGAGGTCGATGTCGGACACCGACCCCCGGCCCTCGCAGCGCACGCACATGCCGCCCGTGCGGGTGTAGGTGGCCTTCTCGGCCTTGGTCGCCGCGCCGCGCTCGACGGTGATCGAGCCGGAGCTGGTGATCGAGGCGGTGTTGAAGGAGAACGCGGTCGGCGGCCCGATGTGCGGGTCGCCGAGCCTGCTGAACAGGATGCGCAGCAGCGCGTTGGCGTCGGTGGCGGTGCCCACGGTGGAGCGCGGGTCGGACCCCATCCGCTGCTGGTCGACGATGATCGCCGTGGTCAGCCCGTCGAGCACGTCGACGTCGGGCCGCGACTGCGTCGGCATGAAGCCCTGCACGAACGCGCTGTAGGTCTCGTTGATCATCCGCTGCGACTCGGCGGCGATGGTGCTGAACACCAGCGAGCTCTTGCCGGAGCCGGACACGCCCGTGAACACCGTGAGCCTCCGCTTGGGCAGCTCGACGCTGACGTCCTGGAGGTTGTTCTCGCGCGCGCCGTGCACGCGGATCAGGTCGTGGCTGTCGGCGGCGTGCCGCGCCTCGGCCTTGGCGGCCCTGCTCATCCCATCTCCCTCGCTCGACGGGGCCGGGTGCGTGCTCACGTCATCACCCGACCAGCCCAGCGCAGTATGTCCGACCGGACCGACACTCCGCCGCGGCACCGCCCCGGCCAGGGCGGTCCTAGCTCGGACAGGTCCCCCGTCGCAGGGTTTGCCCGCCGCCGCGCAGGGTCACCGTCGCCGTGCTGGAGTCCTCCCCGGCCAGCACCGTGCACACGATCTGGCTGACCGCCAGGGGGCTCAGCCGCGTGAGGTCGTCACTCAGGTCGACCTCGATCCCGTCCGCCGTCCACCGCGACTCCGCGGGGGCGGCGGACGCGGGCACCTCCGTCGTCAGCCCGTTCGCCGACTCCTCCGGGGTCGGGCCAGCGGCCAGCGCGGCGACCACGTCCGTCCCCCCGGGGCGCCCGACCGCCACGACCGCCCCGGCCGCGACGAAGTGCAGCACGGGGACCGCCGCTCGCGTGGGCCCGTCCGGCGCTTCCACCCCGGAGATCACACCGCTCGGTCGCACCCCGCAGCCTGCCAGCACGAGGCCGACCAGCGCCGCGCACACCACCCGCCTCACCGCGCGGCCACCGGAAGCCGCAGCGTGAACACCGCGCCACCCCCCGCCCGGTTGGCCGCCGTCAGCGCGCCCCCGTGCAACCGGGCGTTCTCCCAGGCGATCGCCAGGCCCAGACCGCTGCCCTCGGAGCGGCCGCGGGCGGTGTCGGCCTTGTACAACCGGTCGAACACGTGCGGGAGCACCTCCTCGTCGAGTCCCGGGCCGTGGTCGGCGACCTCGATGACCACGTCCCCTCCCGAGCGCGTCAGGGTCACCGCGACCGGGGGCGCGCCGTGGCGCAGGGCGTTGCCGACCAGGTTGGCCACGATGACGTCCAACCGGCGCGGGTCCAGCGTGGCGAGCACGGCGGGGGACAGGTCCGCGTCGACGTCGAAGCCCCGCACGCGCAGCGTCGCCCGGACGGCCTCGGCGACGTCGACCTCGTCCACCGCGAGCCCGGCCGCGCCGGAGTCGAAGCGGCTGACCTCGATCAGGTCGTCGACCAGGCGGGCCAGGTTCTGGGTCTCGCGGCTGACCAGCCGGACCGCCTGGCCCGCGACCTCGGGCAGGTCGGCGGCCTCGGCGTCGAGGACGTCGGTCACCGCCGCCATCGCGGCCAGCGGGGTGCGCAGCTCGTGGGACACGTCGGCGACGAAGCGGCGGGCGTCCGCCTCCAGCGCGCGCAGCTCGGCCACGTGGGCGCGCAGGGACTCCGCGGTGGTGTTGAAGGTGCGGGAGACCTCGGCCAGCTCGTCCGTGCCGCGCACCTCGATGCGGGTGTCCAGGTCGCCCTCGCCCAGCCGCCGGGCGGCGGTGCGCAGCTCGCGCACCGGGCCCAGGACGCTGCGCGCCGCCAGCAGCGCCAGCAGCAGGCCGAACAGCAGGCCCGCCCCGCCGATCAGCCACGCGTCCCTGGCCAGCCCCCCGACCGCTTCGGCTTCGGCGGTCAGCCGGCGCAGCACGTACACCTCGACACCCGACGGACGGGTGTCCACCCGCAGTCGCATGCCGATGACCAGCGCCGTCGTGCCCCCCAGGTCGACCCGCTGCCAGGCGACCCTGCCCTGGCCGACCTTGGCGCGCAGCTCGTCGGTGACCACAGCCGGGTCCAGCCCACCCCCGCTGAGCCCGCCGCCGGAGGCCAGCGCGACGCCCTCGCGGCCGGACACCGCGCCCGCGACCTGCCGCAGCAACGCGGCGCTGAGCGGTGTGGTGTCGAGCGGGTAGAGCCGCTGGACGCGGTTGGTCGTCTCGATGACGGCGTTGTCCTGGGCCCGTTGCACGATCGCGTCCCGGGCCCGCACGTAGCCCGCGCCCGCCACCGCTGCCGCGGTGACGACGCTGAGCAGCGCGAACGCCAGCAGCAGCCGGGTGCGCAGGCCCAGCCTCACAACGGGCCGAACCGGTAGCCGAACCCGCGGACCGTCCGGATGTACACCGGGGCCGCCGGGTCGTCCTCGACCTTGGCGCGCAGCCGCTGCACGCACGCGTCGACCAGCCGGGAGTCGCCGAGGTAGCCCTGGTCCCACACCGACTCCAGCAGCACCTGGCGGCTGAACACCCGGCCGGGCGCGGCCGACAGCTCCAGCAGCAGCCGCAGCTCCGTCGGCGCGAGCGCGACCGGCTGCCCGCGCTTGGCGACCACCAGCCCGTCGCGGTCGACGACCAGGTCGCCGTGGCGCTCCTGCCGGTCGGCGCCCGGCCGCCGTTCGCCGCGCCGCAGCACGGCCCGGATCCGCGCCTCGAGCACCCTGGCCCGCGCGGGCTTGACCACGTAGTCGTCCGCGCCCGCCTCCAGCCCGGCGACCACGTCGATGTCGTCGTCGCGGGCGGTGAGCATGATGATCGGCAGGTCCCCGGCCGCCCGGACGCGCCTGCACACCTCGAACCCGTCCACCCCGGGCAGCATCAGGTCGAGCACCACCACGTCGGGCGGGTCGGCGGCCACCGCGGCCAGGCCCGCCTCGCCGGTGCCGACGGCCTCGACCTCGTGGCCCTGGTAGGTCAGGGCGATCCGCAGCCCGTCCCGCACGGCGGCGTCGTCCTCGATGAGCAGTACGCGCGGCATGTCCCCACTATCGCAGCCGGGCGTCCTGGGCCCGTCCCCGACATGTCATGGTCCGGTGACGGATCTTGTCGCACAACCAGGACGTGACGCGCACGGCCCGGGGACAACCGCGGTCGAGAGTCGGTGGTGTACCGCTCCCAGCCTCCCAGGAGGACCGCCGTGTCCCGTCTCCGCGCCACCATCGGCCTCGCTGTCGTCCTCGCCGCCTGCGCCCCAGGGGCCACCAGCGCTCCCCCGGAGCCCACCGCGGAAGGCGATATCCCCGCCCACAGCAGCATCTCCCCGCACGACGACCACCCCGCCCTCGCCCGCCTCGACCCCGCCCTGCTCGCGGCCGTGCGCCAGGCCACCGAGGACGCCCGCCGGTCCGGGATCGAGCTGCGGGTCACCTCCGGCTGGCGCTCCGCCGACTACCAGCGCCGCCTGCTGGACGCCGCCATCGCCAAGCACGGCAGCCTCGAGGAGGCCCGCCGCTGGGTCGCCACCCCGGAGGGGTCCGCCCACGTCACCGGTGAAGCCGTCGACATCGGCCCCACCGACGCCGCCGACTGGCTCATCCGCAACGGCGACAGGTACGGGCTGTGCCAGACCTACGCGAACGAGATGTGGCACTTCGAGCTGCGCACCACCCCGGGCGGCCAGTGCCCCGCGCCACTGCCGGACGCGGGCGGCTGAGGACAAGAGGTGGCCTCGCCTTGCGGCCGCCCCGCCCGGTGCCCAGGGTCGGGGCGGACGCGCCCGGGCGGGACCAGTAGACATGTCGGGTGCGGACGAACTCGGGGACTCGGACCGACTGGGCCACGCGCTGGCGCGCGGCCAAGGCGAAGCGGCGATGGCTGGACCACCTGGCGCGGGCGGGGAACCGCTACATCGAGCACAGCGGGTACCAGTACGTCGCCTCGATCACCTACTTCAGCGTGCTGTCGATCGTGCCCATGCTGATGGTCGGGTTCTCCACGGCGGGGTTCGTGCTGGCGGGCAGCCCGGACCTGCTCGACGAGCTGCGCGCGATCGTCGCCAACGCCGTGCCCAGGGCACTTGACGCCGAGGTCGGCGACCTGCTGGACAACCTCATCGACGAACGCGCCCACATCGGCGTGCTGGGCCTGGTCATCGGGCTGTACTCGGGCTGGAACTGGATGAACGCCCTGCGCGACGCGCTGACCGCGATGTGGGACCAGCACCGGCGCGACCAGCCGCTGCTGAGCATGGTCGTCCGCGACCTGCTGGCGCTGTTCAGCCTGGTGGTCGCGCTGATCGTGTCCTTCGGCCTGACGGCGATCGGCGCGGGCGCGGGGGCGTGGCTGCTGGACCTGGCCGGGGTCGACGGCACCCCGGCGGCGTCGGTGCTGCTCACGGTCACCTCGGTGCTGCTCGCGCTCACCGCCGACTGGCTGGTGTTCCTCTGGGTGCTCACCAAGCTGCCGCGCGAACCCGTCGGCCTGCGCAGCGCCATCCGCGGCGCCGCCGCCGCCGCGCTCGGCTTCGAGCTGCTCAAGGTCGCGGGCAACATCTACCTGGGCATCATCGGCGGCTCACCCAGCGGCGTGGCGTTCGGCTCGGTCATCGGCCTGCTGGTCTTCATCTCCCTGGTGTCCCGCCTGCTGATCTTCATCACCGCCTGGACCGCCACCGGCAGCGACACCATCGAGCGCAGGCCGGTGCGGGCCCCGCCGCCCGCCGTGATCAACGTCGCCGCCCCCGAACCGGGCAACCCCCTGCGCCCCGCCCTCTTCGGCGCCGCTTTCGGCGCGGTCGCGACGTTCTTGCTCACCCGCCGGGACCGCTGACTCCTCGGCTTGTCCAGAGTGGACGAATAAGGGCCCCAAGATCATCCGGCGCTGGGGACCCCCCGATTCCACGTTACCGGTGGGGGCCGACAGGGTCGGGGTGTCGAGGTCGGGTTGTCCACAGGGCAGGGGCCGACCGACCGGGAGGTCGATCGGCCCCTGCGGGTCGAGCGGGGTCGGTCAGTTGGCGTAGACGGCGAACTCGTAGAGGGAATAGCCGAAGGGGGTGGCTCGGGACTCGCCCCGCATGCGGATGTGGCGGGCCTCGGTGGTGGGGAAGGTGATCACGTCTGTGCCGCCGTCTCCGGTCGAGGTGGTTGAGACGTCCCGCCAGGTTCGGCCGTCGGGGGAGACCTGTAGGCGGTAGGCCTTGGCGTAGGAGGCCTCCCAGGCCAGGACTGCGCGGGAGAGGACCTTGGTGGCGCCCAGGTCCAGGGCGAGCCACTGGTTGTTGTTCCAGTTGCTGGCCCAGCGGGTGCGGGGGTTGTCGTCCACGGCGTTGCGGGCGGGGTTGAGGAGTTCGGCGCCGGAGGCGGTGGCCCTGGCGCCCCTGGCCAGGTTGGCGATGTCGTCGCCGCGGTGGGCGGGGAACTCGACGACCTGCTGGAAGGTGGGGCGGTTCTGCCAGCTGATCGGGTCCTGGGTGACGCCGCCGAGTGCGTTGTGGATGATCGCGTCGGCGCACCACTGGTCGCCGGGCTCGCAGTGGGAGTCGCCGGGGTAGACCTTGTCGGCGGGGGTGGCCGCGGCCTGCTTGAGGGTATCGAGGAGGACCTGCTTGCAGCGGTCCAGGTCACCGTCGCCGCAGAAGGTCCTGGCGAGCGGGGCCTGGACGGGGTCGCCCAGCACGGCGCGGAGGTCCTTGTGGACGAAGCCCCACCAACCGCCCTGGAAGGCCGAGCCGCGGTGGCTCTGGTTGTAGGAGGGGGACTCGTCGACCTTCTGGACGCGGGTCAGCCCGGTGAAGGCGGACTCGCCCAGACCCGGCTGGAACTGCCCGCGCACCAGCAGCGGCCACCAGGCGTCGAGCACCTTGATCGCGTTGGCGTGGGCGTAGGTCCGGCTGCCCTGCTCGGTCTCGGTGCGCAGGCTGCCGTCGGCGACCCACCGCTTGAGCTCGGCCACGGTCGCCGCGCTGGCGGCGTCGCCGTCGCCGAGCACGCGGAAGACCTCGGGCAGCACCCGCTCGGCGCGCAGGTCGGCCAGCGCGGCCTCGGCCATCGCCTGGGTCAGGTTCACCCGGTCGACCTTGCCGCCGTCGGCGATCAGCGCCTTGACCCTGGAGTCGAGCAGGTCGCCGCGGTGCACCGAGCCCCGGTCCAGGCCCGAGGCGGCCATCCCCGGCGCCTGGCCGTTGTTCCAGGAGATCAGGTAGTCCTGGTTGACGACGTTCGGGTGCTCCTCGGCCGGGGCGTAGTCGGCGCGGTTCGTCGCCGGGTCCCAGTTGTCCCAGTCGTAGTCGCTGTTGGCCAGGACCGGCATCCCCGGGTCGACCGTGGGCTTGCGCACCGGGTGCATGCCGGAGTTGAAGTAGGCGATGTCGCGCGAGTCGGCGTAGAACCAGTTGAAGTTGTAGGTCATGTGCGAGGCCGCGCGCTGGAAGTCCGCGGCCGAGGTCATCGCGTCCGGGTCGTTGAACTCCTGGAAGCCGATCACCGTGTCCAGCTCGTGCTGGTAGGTCGAGCGCAGCGTCGCGTAGGCGACGGGCTTGCCGCCGATAGTGGCCCGGTGCGTCACCGGGCCGTACTTCGTCCGGTAGGAGCGCAACGTGTAAGAGCCCGCTGGCGTGGTGCTGCCGATGGACGTCTTCCACGCGTTCTTGCGCTCGACGACCTCCATTGGCGTGCACGTGCCGCGCAGCATGTACGCGTTGCTGTCCTTGGTGACCGGGCTGCCGTCAGTGCTGCACAGGTCGACCGCGTAGGTGTCGGTGATGTCCTGCCCGGAGCTGGTGGCGCTCCACGAGTAGTCCTGGCCGCGGCCGAGCAGGATGTAGAAGCTGATGCCCGCGAACGACGCGCCCCGCGCGCTGATGCCCGGACCCTGCAACTCCTGCAGCATCAGCATCTGCGGCGCGTAGTAGCCGGTCTGCGGGCCGAAGACGGCCACCGGGTTGCCGCTCTCGGTGTGCGCGCCGGAGACCAGCAGCGCGTTGGACATCCCGCGCTTGTCCGACAGCAGGTCGCCGGGCAGCACCCCGTCGTCGAGGATGCCGCGCGCGGCCTCCAGCTCCTTGGGGGCGGCGGGCTGCTGGGCGGTCCCGGTCTCGGTGCGGTCGTAGACCAGCGGCTGCGAGGTCACCGAGCCCTTGTCCGGCATGGCCAGGCCCTGCGGGTTGTCCGGGGCCTTGGCGTACGGGAAGGACTGGCCGTTGTGGATGGTCTGGATGTGCTCCGGGTCGTCCTCGCCGCGGAAGCTCTTCCAGACCTTCTCGCCCTCGACGACGCCGTAGCGCTCCTGGATCGCCAGTTTCGCGATCGCGGCCTGCACCTCGCCGCCGCCACCGCCGCCGAACTGCGAGCCGATCAGCGAGGCGATCACGGCCAGGTCGGTGAGCTTGAACGGCTCGATCCGGCCCTTGTTCGTCAGCGCGTCGATGTGCCCGAGCAGCACGTACTCGCCGGGGAAGGACCGGCTGTTGTAGACCTCGGTGATGTACTGGTTGACCCCGTCGAGGTAGGAGCGGGCGTCGGCGATGGCCACTTGGCCGCGCGGGCTGGCCGCGGCGGCCTCGTCGACCTGCCGCTGCAACTCCTCCTCGGTGTAGGGCGCCTCCGAGAAGAAGCCCTGCTCCAGCGACTGGTTGGACGCGGCGCCGCCCGCGAACGGGGTCAACTGGCCGCGCCCGACCCGGCGCAGGACGTCCATCAGGAACAGCCGGTCCTGGGCGGCGGCGTAGCCCGCGCCGAACGTCGTGCCCGACCGGGTGGTCCCGTAGATGTGCGGGATGCCGGTGGCCTTCTCCCGGATGATGGTGACGTCGGCCCTGGGCTTCTTGGTGCTCTCCACCTGCTCCGGCGGCACCCCGAACGACGAGTCGTTGAGGAAGGTGTTGATCTTGTCGGTGGTCAGCGCGCCGCGCCCCTGCGCCAGGGCGTCGTACTTGCCGATCTGGTCGTCGAAGTGCTGCGGCCGGGTCCCGAGCACCCGGTGCGCCAGGATCTCGGTGAGCGTCGCGCTGCCGTTCTGGCCCGGGGTGAGGATGTCGTTGCACTGGCCGAGGCAGTAGTCACCCGGTGCGAACCCGACCGTCCTGGGTGGCAGCGGCACCTGCTCGGCGGAGGCCGACCCCGCCACCGCCAGCCCGGCGACCGTCGCGGCGACGAGCGCGCCTGCCAAAAAGCGGGACCGTGACCTCATCCAGGGGCTCCTCTGCGAGCAGGCGGGGGGACCGCCAACCTACTGCCGAGTTGGCAAATGAGGGAAGGCTTGGCCGTCGATCCCGCCGGGCCGTCCGAGCCGGGGCGTCCAGGCGGCCTCGACGGCGCGCGGGGGATTCTCCACCGACGTTCTCGGCACCGGCTGTCACGCGTGGTCACATCCGGCGGCCCCCGTTCACCTGGCTGTACACCGCGTCGCGTCATCCGCCGTCGCGGTGTGGTACTGCCGTACTGGGGCGGCGCTCTTTCCCGATCCTGGGCCGGTTCCCACGGTCGGGTGAGCACTCGGAGGGGTGTCCTGACTGTGGGTAACGGTCGCTCCGTTCGCGTAGTCGGGGGTTCCGTCTCGACCGGTGGGCCATTTGCTGAATCAGATTGGGCCGTCTGCCTGGGCCTCGTGAGCGCTAGCGGGCGAGTTCGCGGGCGCTTGCCGACGCGGGCGCCTTGTCGGTCGGCGCGGGGCGCCGCCCCGGATCGGAGACGACGTGGCCGGATCGGGCGACCCGGTCTCGTGGTCCCCCTTCGCCGTGGGTAACGGTTTCCGGGTGGGAGAGTGCACAGTGGTCAGTCGGTTCGGATGGCCGGTTCGGGGGGTGCCCTCCCGTTCGCACGGGTCGAGCGGGCGGAGGTGTGGGGGTGCCTGTTACTGTTTGCATTCTCTGTGCGGCGCATCGCGTTGTGCGGAGAAGATGATCCCGCCTAACTCGGCGGGACAGGTATTGTGTGAAGGGCAGTGACATGGCATCGGGTGTCGTGAAGTGGTTCAACGCCGAAAAGGGCTTCGGCTTCATCGAGCAGGATGGTGGGGGCCCGGACGTGTTCGTCCACTTCTCCGCGATCGCCGCTACCGGCTTCAGGGAGCTCCAGGAGGGTCAGAAGGTGACTTTCGAGGTCACCCAGGGCCAGAAGGGCCCGCAGGCGGAGAACGTCTCCCCCTCCTGATCAACGGCTGACGTGGCGATGGCAGCCCGGCGCACCGCGCCGCGGCCAGGCCATCGTGGAAGGCGCCGGGGCGTGGTGCGCGCGGTGGGCGGTGGGCTCAGGCCCGTCCCCGCGAGCGCGTAGCCGTTCCGGCGAGCAAGGCGAGACTTCCCGATCGGGGCGTCAGGACCGTGGCGACACGGACCTGGCGCCCCGTCGCCGTCTCCCGGGGCCGCCCGCTTTCCCGACGGTTCCACGACTAATCGGCCATGCGCCGATCGGTGGACAAATGACCGTTTCCCGAAACGGAACGGCGCGGGCAAACGATCATTGACCCATGCGAGCCAGGTCCGCCGCGGACACCGAGGGGATGGCGTGGCGGGTCCGCGTGCTCTCGGTGCGGGGCAGGGTGCTGGGCGCGGGCGTGCTCCTGGGCACCGAGCGGGTGCTGACCTGCGCGCACGTGCTCGCGGGCGAGACCGAGGTGGACGTCGACCTGATGGGCCACGAGGACCGGCCCAGGACCCGCGCCACGCTGGGCGAGCACGAGCCCGCCCACCCCGACCACCGCGGCGACGTCGCCGTCCTGCGCCTGCGCGAGCCGCAGCCCGCGGGCCACGGCGCCCGGCTGCGCCGGTCCGCGACCCCCCGGGGCAGGGCCGCCCGGGTCGCGGGCTACCCGGCCACCATGGAGAACGGGGTGGTGGCGAGGGTGCGCGTCACCGTGCAGACGGGGGTGGAGTGGCTGCAACTCGACGCGGTCGACGCGTTGGGCGCGCGGGTGCGGCCCGGGTTCTCGGGGGCGGGGGTGCAGGACGTCGAGACCGGGGACGTGCTGGGGATCGTCGTCAGCCACCACACCGACCCGGACCTGGGACTGGCGTGGATGGCCTCGACCGACACCGTCCTGCGGTACCTGCCCGAGGTCGAGCCGCACGTCGTCGGTGAGAGCGGGTTCGACCGGGGGTTCACCGACGCGCCGGGCGACGACGAGCGCGCGGAGGACTTCCTCGCCGCGCTGCGCCGCCTCGGCGCCGAGCCCGCCGTGCTCGTCGTCTTCGGCCACGACGTCGCCGTGGTGCGCCGGGCGGTGACGCTGTCGCTGAGCCGTTCGGGCACCGGCGGGGACGCGCCCGCGGTCGACCTCGCGGTGGACGTCGCCGGGCGGACCGCGGACGAGGTGGCGCGGCGGGTGGTCGACCGGGCCGGGCTCGCCGTGGCCCCGACCACCACGGCCGCGCGCAGGCTGGGCGCGGGCGCGCCCGCCCTGACCGCCGTGCTCGACGGGGTCGACGCCGCGGCCGACCCCGGCGACCTGCTCCGCGCGGTCGTCGGGCCGCTGGTCGAGGCGGGCTCGCGGGTGGTGCTCGGGTTCACCGACGCCGACGCGCCCGCACCAGCCGAGGTCCGCGCGCTGCAGGGGCGGGCGGTGGCGCTGCGGGCGGCCGCGCTGGAAGCGGTCGTCGGACCGGGGGACGTGGCGTTCGCGCTGGTGCGGGACCTGGCCGCGACCGACCCGAGCAGGGCCGACCGCTACCTGCGCACGCTGCGGCGCTCCCTGCCCGGGGTGGTCCGCGACCCGTTCGCCGACGACCTGCGCTACCTGGACGCGGTGCGGATGGAGGTCGTGGAGCTCGGCCTGGCCGAGGACCCGCACCTGGGCGGGCTGCACCGCCGCGCCCACGTCGCGCTGACCGAACGCGCCGTCGACCACGCCGCCGCGCGCGCGTCGCTGCGCGCGTTCGAGGCCGCCGTCCTGGCGCGCAGGAAGGAGGGGCCGCGATGACCCAGACCCGCTGCCAGTGGCCCGGCTGCGCGGGCGAGGTCGACGAGACGGGGTACTGCGACCTCGACGGCCACCCCGTCGAGCAGCGCCCCGCCCCGGCGCCGTCGCCCACCTCGGGGGACTCCTCGGCCCGGCGCGGCGCCGACTGGCTGCTGCCCCGCTTCGCCTTCCAGGACCCGGTGAGCCGGGTCATCGCCGACCCGGTCGCCCCGACCGGGCGCAACCGCCGCTGCCCGAACACCGCCTGCCCCGACCCCGGCTCGCTGCCCCCGGACCGCTCGACCGGCCACTGCCACGCCTGCGGCGCCCCGTACACGTTCCTGCCCACCCTCGCCCGCGGCGACGTGCTCAACGAGCGCTACCAGGTCGAGGGCCCCTTCGCCAGGGGCGGCATGGGCTGGGTCTACCTGGCCAGGGACACCCGCCTGCTCGGCGCCCCGGTCGTGCTCAAGGGGCTCATCGAGGACGACCCCGAGGCCACCGCGCACGAGGTCCGCAACCTCATCGACCTGGCCCACCCCAACGTGGTCCGGGTGCTCGACTTCGCCGCGCACGTCGACGCGCACACCGGGCAGGAGCGGCGCTACATCGTCATGGAGTACGTCGACGGCCTGGTGCTCAGCGAGGTGGCCGCCGAGGCGCACGCGGGCGGCACGCCACTGGGCGTGCCGATGACGGTCGAGCACGTGATCACCATGGGCCGCCAGGTCCTGACCGCGCTGGACTACCTGCACGGGCGCGGCAAGGTGTACTGCGACCTCAAACCAGCCAACGTGATCCTGCGCTCGGGCGCCGACGGCGAGCCGGGCAGCCGGGTCAAGCTCATCGACCTCGGCGCCGTGCAGGACGTCGCCGAGCGGGGCAGGTCGCTGACCATCACCGAGGACTTCGCCGTGTCCCGGGCCGAGATCGCCGAACGCGGCATGACGGTCCGCTCGGACCTCTACACCGTCGGCGAGACGCTGATGCGGCTGCTGGAGGCCAGCGCGGACCGCACCGGCTGGGGCGCGCCGGGGGTGGGGGTGGGCGTCGAGTCGTTCCGCCGCGTCTGCCTGCGCGCCCGCCACCCCGACTACACCCGCCGGTTCGCCTCGGCGGCGGAGATGTCCGACCAGTTGGCGGCGGTGCACCGGGAGATCGCCGCGCTGCGCGACGGGGTCGAGCGGCCCGGCGAGCCGATCTGGTTCGCGCCGGTGGCCGAGAGCTTCGACGGCAGGCTCGGCCAAGTCTCCACCCTGCTCGAGCCGGATGGGCGGCTGCACGCCTGCCCCGCGCCCGAGGAGACCGCCGACCGCCTGCCCGCGCCCGTGGTCGACGAGGACGACGACGCCGCGGGTTTCCTCGCGGGCGCGGCGGGCGACCCGCCGCAGCGGCTGCTGAGCAAGCTCGACGACTCCGGGCTGCGCAGCCCGGAGACCGCGCTCGCCCGCTGCCGGGCCCTGCTCGCCCTCGGCGACGTGACCGCCGCGGCCGCCGCGCTCGCCGACTCGGCCGCCCCCGCCCACGACTGGCGGGTCCGCTGGCACGCGGGCCTGCTGAACCTGGCCAGGGGCGAGGTGGCGGCCGCGCGCGGGGACTTCGACGAGGTCTACGCCGCGGTGCCCGGCGAGGACGCGCCCAAGCTCGCCCTGGCGTTCTGCGCCGAGGCCGAGGAGGACCTGGACACCGCCGCCGCCTTCCACAGCGCCGTCCGCGCGCGCGACCACGCCGTGGCCGCCGCCGCGTTCGGCCTGACCAGGATCTCGCTGGCCCGGTCCAGCCGGGAGCAGGCCGTCGCCCACCTGGCCGAGGTCCCGGCCCGGTCCCGCTTCCACGACGCGGCGGGCATCGCCGCCGTGCGCGTCTGGTGCGCCACCCTCGCCGACGGGTCCCGGCCGACCGCGCCGGACCTGGACCGGGCGCGCGCCCGGCTCGCCGGTCTCTACCTCGACGACGGCAACCCGGCGGGGCCCGCCAGGGAGGCGCTCACCGCGCTGGTGGAGCAGGCCGCCCTCGACGCCCTGCTCGCCGAGCGCCCCGAGCGGCCCGACGACCCCGGCGAGCGCGCGCTGCGCACCCGCCTCGAGGCCGCCTACCGCGCCCTGGCGCGGCAGGCCGAGACACCCCGGCAGCGGGGCGAGCTGGTCGACCTGGCCAACCGCCACCGCCCGGTCACCCAGTGGTGAGAGAGGACGACCGCGTGGACGCCACCCCCCGGTTCGAGGTCGAGATCGCGCAGAACAAGCACCTGCCGCCCACCGGGGCCGAGGTGCACGCGGCGGTCACCGTGACCGCCTCCGGCGCGGCGGTCCCGGCCGCGGGCGTGGCCCAGGTGATCGTCATCGACACCTCCGGGTCGATGGGCACCGCGACCAAGCTGGTCGCCGCCCAGCGCGCGACCCTGGCCGCGATCGACGCGCTGCGCGAGGGCGCCCTGTTCGCCGTGGTCTCCGGGCACACCGTGGCGGAGATGGTGTACCCGCCCACCGCGGCCATGGTCCCGGCCGACGCCGAGCACCGCCGCGCCGCCCGGCGGGCGGTGGCGCGGCTGTCGGCCAGCGGCGGGACCTCGATGGCCGACTGGCTCGACTTCGTCGGCCTGCTGCTGGCCGACCACCCGGACGGGGTCCGCCACGCCATCCTGCTCACCGACGGCCTCAGCACCCAGACCCCGGGCGAGCTGACCGCCGCGATCGACCGCGCGGCCCCGGTGTTCGACTGCGACGCGCGCGGCATCGGCGCCGACTGGTCGCCCGCCGAGCTGCTGCGGATCACCGCGGCGCTGCGCGGCAAGGCCGACGCGGTGCGCGGCACGGCCGAGCTGGTCGCCGACTTCGCCGCCATGACCGAGGCGGTCATGGGCAAGCTCGTGCCCGAGGTGCGCGTGCGGGTCCAGCCGAGCCAGTGGGCGCGGCCGCTGTTCCTCAAGCAGACCCACCCCACCGACGCCGAGCTGCTCGAGCAGGCGGACGGGCCCAGGGCGGTGGTGTACTCGACCGGGGCCTGGGGCGCCGAGACCCGCCGCTTCCACCTGGCCCTGGCCGTGGAGCGCGGCTCGTGGGACCTGGAGCAGGACCGCAGGGCGGCGGGGATCCAGGTGCAGGCGCGCGCGGTCGGCGGCGCGTTCGCCAAGGTCTCCGAGGTGGCGGCGGTCGAGGTGCGGTGGACGCGCAACGCCCTGCTGTCCAGCCAGGTCGACCCCAGCGTCGCCGACTTCACCGACCAGCGGGGCATGGCCGAGGCGGTCAACCGGGGCTGCGCCGCGCACCGGGCGGGCGACGTGCCCGGGGCCGAGGCGGCGTGGCGGGAAGCGGTCGTGCTGGCCGCGGGCCTGGGCCACGCCGAGATGCTGGACCGGCTGCGCAACCTGGTCGACATCACCGGGGACCCGCTCGACGGCGTGGTCCGCGCCCGCCCCGGCCTGACCGCCGTCGACATGCTCGCCGCCGTGGTGGGCTCCTCGCACTCCAGCAGCATCCACCCCGTCGTCCCCCGCGCCCGCCCGTCCGGGCCCCGGCGGACCAGGCGCTGCGCCAACCCGGCCTGCGCCGCCCCCGAGAACCCGTCCACCGCCGCGTTCTGCGGCGCGTGCGGCACCGCCCTACCCGAGGAGACCGCGTGACCGACCTCGTCCAGTTCCCCCTGTCCAACGGCGGCTCCGTGCTCGTCGAGGTCGACGCCGCGCACCGGATCGCCCCCGCGGGCCGCGCCGCCGACGTGCTCGACCGGGCCCGCGCCAGCCTGGAGGACGCGCTGTCCGGTGTGGTCGGTGCGGCGGAGGCGGCGCTGCACCGCTTCCGCGACATGGACAAGGCCCCGGACGAGGTGGAGTTGAAGTTCGGGGTGAAGCTGGACGTCGAGGCGGGGGCGTTCATCGCGAAGACGGGGGTGCAGGGGCAACTGGAGGTCAAACTCCGGTGGCGCCGCGATGACAGCATCGTGCCGGAGGAGGTGGAGGAGTCGGCGGAGTAGGCGCCGTCAGTCGCGGTAGGGTTCGTCGGGGAGGGCGCTCCGGTCCTCCATAGTGGACAAAGCCGTGTCGTGGGCTCGCGACAGCGAGTTGTCCGCGCGCATCCGGTCCAGGACGCCGTTGGTGAAGCGGACCAGGTCCCGCCTCTCGGGATCGCCGCTGAGGGAGATGGCGGTCGTGCCCTCCGCGTCCCGGTAGGGCAGCACCCTGGTCCCGGGGTCCTGCAGGCGGAAGCCCGCCAGGATGACGGTGTCGGTGGCGATGGCGTCGACCAGGCCGCGCTGCAGCAGGGGCAGGCACTCGCTGGTGTCCTGGACCGTCACCGGGCGCAGCGGGGTCTTCCCCTCGACGACCTGGCGGTCGCGAATCTCGATCATCTCCGCGCTGTTGGTGGTCTGGTCCCCGGAGCAGACCACGCTGCCGCCCAGGTCGTCCGGTCCCTGGGCGTCCTCCTTGAACCCGTCGCGCACCATCAGGCCGCTGCGGGTGGTCAGGTACGGCCGCGAGTAGGCGATGCCGAACTGGGTCACCCGGGTGCAGGTGACGGTGACGTCGGCCAGCACCATGTCGACCTGCGGCACCTCCTCCACCGTCGCGTCCCTGGCCCTGACCTCCCGGTTGGGCTGGGTGTCCAGCGACAGCAGCCGTTTGCCGGTGGGCATGTTCACGAACCGCAGCGACTGCTCCCAGCGGTCGCCGAACAGCGCCCGGGCGATCGCGTTGGCGATGTCGACCTCGTAGCCCGACATCTTCCCCGAGACCTGGTCGCGCCTGCTGAGCAGCAGCGCCGTCTGGCTGACGCCGACCACCAGGTACCCCTTCTCCCGGATGGCCCGCACCGTCGGCCCGTCCGCGTCGCCCGGGGTCGGGCGCCAACTGCGGGTCTCGTCGCCGCAGTCGCGCAGCGGGTCTTCCTTCGTCGGGTTCTCCTTGTACCCCTTGGGGTAGGCGACGGGGTCGAGCTCGTCGACGAGCGCGCGGTCGGTGGGGGTCGCGGGGGAGGGGGCCGCGCAGCCCGCGAGCGCGGCGCAAACCAGGGCGAGGGCGGCCAGGCGCTTCACCGGTACTCCTCCAGCCGGGGCCGCATACCCCAGTACACCGAGCCCGCCGCGAGCAGCGCGCCGAGGGCGAGCACCCAGGCGAGCGGGGCCGTCCACCTCCACGCTGAACCGGCCGCGGCGGTGGCCAGGGTCCTGTGGTGGTCGATCACCGCGGAGACGGCCGCGTCGAAGGCCACGTCGTCGGTGGTGTGCAGGCCCTCCCGCGGGTTCACGATGATGGCGGTCATCTCCTTGTGGTCCAGCGAAGGGTCCAGCGGCCGGGTCATCGGCTCGGCTGTCTCGCGCCACTGTTCGAGTGCCTCCCTCGCCGTGCCCAACAGGTCCCGCTCCGCCTCGACGTGCGCGCTCGCGGCCGCCAGCCGTTCGCCCGCCTTCCTGAACAGGTTCGCCAGGCCCTCGCGGTCGCCCAGGGCGGGGAACGCGACGATCCGCGCCTCCTGCCCGTCGGCCTTCCTGGCCTCGTTGCGGGCCTCCGACAGCGGGACCACGACGTCGGCCAGCAGCGCCGTGCTCGTGCCGACCCGGCTCGAGGCCACGACGGTGCCTGCGAGGACGACGGCGCCGAGGAGGATCACGACGGCCGTGGCCGCCAACAGCCCGCGGTTGTTCCTGCGCCGCGTTCGCTCGCGCACGATCCGCTGTGCCCACACCATCCCGGCGACGCCCGCGACCAGGAGCGCGTAGAGGAACCACGGGTGCGCGACCCCGTCCTCGAGGCCGTCGACCATCGCCGCGCGCTGCTCCTGGTTGGCCCGCTCGGCCGCGGGCAGCAGCGTCTCCTGCATCAAGTACGACGCCTGCGCCAGGTAAGAGGTCCCGACCGGGTCGCCCGCCGCATTGCCCACCCACCCCACCTCGACCAGCCGGGAGTACTCCGGCAACAGGTCGACCAGCGTCGTCAACCGCGCGCCCGGGCAGTCCTCGGCGCACCCCGCCGCCGCGGACTCGGCCCGCCGCAACGCGTCGTGGACCTCGAACAGGTCCTCCCGGAAGCGCTCCTTGGCCTCGGCGGCCCGCTGCGGGTCGACCAGCAGCGCGTTGAGCGAGGCCGCCTCCGCGTCGGCCAGCGCCCGGTAGACGTCCAGCATCGCCGCGCTCAGCGTCCCCCGGTCGGCGATCGCCTCCCCCAGCGCGTCCTGCCGGGCCGCCAGCCCGAGCACCCCCACCACCCCGACCAGCAGCGCGCCGACGACCCCCGCGACCGTGATCCGCGCGAAGACCAGCCCGGTCCGCCGCTCCCCGCCCCGCTCGATGGTCACAACTGGGAGTCGGCGCTCGTGCGCGCCGCGTTACTCTCCCCCGTGCGGGTGAGGCCGGTCAGTCATTGTCCATAGTGGACTAGGCCGGGTCGAAGGCGTAGCCCATGCCGCGGGCGGTGCGGATGTGGGTGGGGCCGATCTTGCGGCGGAGGGTGCGGACGTAGACGTCGACGATGTTGGAGCCGGGGTCGAAGTCGTAGCCCCAGACGTGGGAGAGGATCTGCTCCCGGGACAGGACCTGGCCCTGGTGGCGGAGGAACAGCTCCAGGAGGGCGAACTCCCGGGCGGTGAGGTCCACGCCCGCGCCGTTGATGTCGGCGCGGCGGGTGCGCAGGTCCAGCGAGACCGGGCCCGCGCGCAGCACGGTGGTCTCGGCGACGAGTTCGGTGCGGCGCAGGCGCAGGCGGATGCGGGCGAGGAGTTCGTCGAAGCGGAACGGCTTGGGCATGTAGTCGTCGGCGCCGCCCTCGAGGCTGGCCATGGTGGTGTGCGGGGAGGCGTGGGCGGTGAGGATGATGACCGGGGTGGTGTTGCGGCGCTCGCGCAGGGTCCGCAGGACCGACAGACCGTCGCGGCTGGGCAGGCCCACGTCGAGGACCACCAGGTCGTACTGGTCGCTGAGGGCGTGGTTGAGCGCTTCCTCGCCGTCGCCCACCACGGTGGTGGTGAAGCCGTTGGCGGACAGGCCCTTGCGGACGAAGGACGCGATGCGCTCCTCGTCCTCGGCGATCAGGATGCGGGCCACTGCGGTCCTCCGGGGTGGGCGGGCGGGACGGGGATCTCGACGGTGAAGCGGGCGCCGCGGCCCGGGGCGGACTCCAGGTGGACCGCGCCGTGGTGGGCCTCGGCGATCGCGCGGACGATGGCCAGGCCGAGCCCGGCGCCGGTGCGGTGCGCGCCCGGCCCGCCCGAGCCCCGGCTGAACCGGCGGAAGATCGCCTCGGCGTCCTCCGGGCGCACGCCGGGGCCGCTGTCGGCGACCCAGAACAGGACCGAGCCCGGGCGCACCGCCGAGCCGACGAGGATCTCCGCGCCGACCCGGGTGTGCTGCACGGCGTTCTGCGCGAGCTGCACCAGGGCCTGGGTGATCCGCTGGCCGTCGAGTGGGCACTGCCCCTCGCCGATCGCCTCCAGCCGCCAGCGCCGCTCGCCGACCGTGCGCACCTTGGCGTAGATGTCGCTGGTCAGCTCGGTGACGTCGGTCAGGCCCGCGTTCACGAAGTCGGGCTGCTCGGCCTTGGCCAGCAGCAGCAGGTCGGTGACGATGCGGTTCATCCGGTCCAGCTCGTCGGTGCACAGCCGCACGGCCTCGGCGCGCTCCACCGGGTCGTCGTCGAGCAGTTCCAGGTGGCCGCGCACGATCGTGATGGGGGTGCGCAGCTCGTGCCCGGCGTCGTCGAGGAAGCGGCGCTGGGTGGCGAACGCGCGGTCGAGCCGGTCGAGCATGGCGTTGAACTGCTCGGCCAGCGCGGCGACGTCGTCGCGGCCGTCCACCGGGATGCGCCGGGTGAGGTCGTGCTCGGTGATCTCCGCGGCGGCCCGGCGCACCAGCCGCACCGGGGCCAGGATCTGGCCCGCGACGAACCAGGCCGCCGCGCCCGCCAGGACGACCCCGAGCAGGCCGACCAGCAGCAGGGTGCGCACGGTGGAGTTGACCTCGGCGCGGTCGCGGTCGATGAAGTAGCCGACGACGAACGCGCCCCGGTCGCCGGACGCGGCGCCCACCGCGTCCACCCTGATCCAGCGCATCTCGCCCGCGGGCGTCGCGGCCGTCCCGCTGGTGGTGGGCGCGGTCAGGATCGGGTCGAGCACCTCGGGGTGGTTGCCCAGCCGGAACGGCTCCTCGCGGGCCTGCAGGATCGGCCCCGCAGGCGTCCACGCCACCGCGACCTCGTCGTCATCGACGTACTGGCGCGCCAGGTGCGCCGACAGCGCGGTCCGCACGTCGGGGAACGGTCGCCCGGTGCCCCGGTCGATGCCGACGGTCAGCACCTGCCGCAGCTCGGCCGCCTCCTGCTCCAGGGCGGAGTTGACGTCCCGGTCGACCTCGCGCAGCAGCAGGTTGTAGGTGACCAGCGTGGTCGACAGCGACACCACGGTCACGAGCAGCAGCAGCCACCCCATGATCCGCACGCGGGCGGGGGCGCCGCGCCTGCGGTGGCGCGCGTTCCCGACGACGGGCAGCGGCTCAGTCGTCACCGTCGCCGCTCTCGCCGTCGTCCTGGTCATCGTCCACATCGTCGTCCCAGTCATTGTCCCAGTCGTCGTCCCAGTCGTCGTCGCCCGGCGGCACCGGGGCGGGCGGTGGGACGACCACCGGGCCGCCCGTCGGCGTCACCGGCGGCGGGGTGGGGTCGCCCAGGGGCGGGACGGGGTTCTCCTGGAGCCTGACCTCGACCGGCACCGCGGGGGCGGGCGGGTCCGGCAGCGCCCAGGTGGCCAGCGCCGCGCCCAGGGGCAGCGCCACGGCGGCGACGAGCAGGAGGGTGCGGGGGAGTGCGGCCATGCGCTCGACCTTCCTCGGCGGCGGTGTGGGCTGGATGAGGCGAAGATGAGGAAATCTTCATCGAACAGTGGCCACCGGGGAAATCGGGGCGGCCAGCCGGGTGCCGACCAGCACGATCCGCAGCACCCGCTCGGCGGCGTCGGCCAGGAACTCCGCGCCGCGCAGTATCGCCTCGTCCAGGCCCACCGGCCCGGGCTGGATGGCCTGGAAGGCGTCGATGCCGATCGCGTAGGTGCTCTCCGCGTCCAGGCCGATGCGCCCGGCGAGGGCGATGACCGGCTTGCCGTGCGCCTTGGCCCGGCGCGCCACCTCGGCGGGCACCTTGCCGTGCGGGGTCTGCGCGTCGATCGTGCCCTCCGCGGTGACCACCAGGTCGGCCGCGGCCAGCCGGGCGTCGAGGTCGAGGTGGTCGAGCAGCACGTCGAACCGGGGCAGCAGCGGGGCGCCGAGCACGCCCAGCAGGCCCGCGCCCAGGCCGCCGGAGGCCCCCGAGCCGGGGACGTGCGCCACGTCCGCGCCCAGGTCGCGGCGCAGCACCTCGGCCCAGGTGTCCAGCGCCCCGGCGAGCTGTTCGACCTGCTCGGGCGTGGCGCCCTTCTGCGGGCCGAACACCCTGGCCACCCCGCGCGGCCCGCACAGCACGTTGTGCGGGTTCACCGCCAGCCGGATGTCCACCCGCGCCAGCCTGGGGTCCAGCCCGGACACGTCGATCCGGTGCGCCCGCGCCAGCTCCGCCCCGCCCGCGCCCAGCTCGCGGCCCTCGGCGTCGAGCACCCGGGCGCCGAGGGCGGCCAGCGCACCCGCCCCGCCGTCGGAGGTGCCCGAGTCGCCGCAGCCGACCAGGATCGATTCGCAGCCCGCGTCGAGCGCGGCGACGACCAGCTCGCCCACGCCCCGGCTGGTGGTGCGGCCGGGGTCGCGGTGCGCGGCGGGCACCAGGCGCAGGCCCGCGGCGGCGGCCATCTCGACCACGGCGGTGCGGCCGTCGCCGAGGATGGCGAAGTGCGAGTGCACCGGCAGCCCGATGGGCCCGGTCACGACGGTGTCCACCACGTGCCCGCCGGTGCTGCCCGCCAGCGCGACGGCCGAGCCCTCGCCGCCGTCGACCAGCGGGACGCGGTCGATCTCGGCGGTGGGGACGACCCGCAGCACACCCTCGGCGATGGCGTCGGCGGCGGCTTCGGCGCCAAGGCTCTCCTTGAACCCGCTGGGCGCGACGACGATCTTCATGGTGTTCCTCCGGGGGTCGGTGGGGCGGGTCACGGGACGAGCGGCAGGCCCAGGGCGGGCCAGACGAGCAGGGCGAAGGCCACGACCAGCGCCCCGTGCAGCGGGGCGAGCACCGCGGACAGGCGCAGCAGGTCGCGGGGGGAGTAGGTGGGCACGCCGTCGAGGTCGGAGAACAGCGCGACGGGCTTGGCCGAGGAGGTCAGCGTGTGGCAGAAGCCCGCGGCGGCGGTGGCGGCGAACACGACCGCGGCCGGGTCCAGGCCGGTGGCCAGCGCCAGCGGGATCACCACCGGCACCAGCACCGACGAGCGGGCCGAGCGCGACTGCACGGCCAGGTGCGCGGCGGTGCTGACCACGACGACGACCAGCAGCACCACCCAGGCCGGGGCGGCGCGCACCGGCGACAGCGCGGCGTCGGCCAGCCACCCCGCCGCCCCCGAGGCGACCAGGGCGCTGCCGAGCGCGGCCGTCGCGGCGGTGAACAGCAGCAGCGACCACGGCACCGTCTTGAGCGCGGCCCCCGGCGTGACCTGGTGCGGCCGCACGGTCATCGCCAGCGCCCCGACCAGCCCCACCAGCGCGGGCGGCAGCCCGTGCAGCGGCTCGGTGCACCACAGCGCCAGCACCACCCCGACGGTCGCCGCGGCAAGCTTCTCCACCAGTGTCCAGGGGCCCTTGGGCGGGAACAGCCCGCGCAGCGCGAACCGGGCCCGCCGGTCCTCCCGCGTCGTGAACAGCCGCAGCACCACCTCGACGGACAGGTGCGAGGCGACCACCGCCAGCGGCAGCCCCAGCAGCAGCCAGCGGACGAAGCCGATGCCCTCCCCGGTGGCCTGCTGGAGCAACTGGTCCGCCACCAGGTGCGCCCCCGCCCCGATGAGCGTCGACACCGCCGACAGCAGCACCACAGTCGGGAACAGCACCGCCAGCGCCCGCACCACCCGCGGCATCCCGGCGAGAACACCCGCCAGCGCGGTGAACACCGGCACCGCCAGCGCCGCGCGCCCCGAAGTCGACGGGACGGCCAGCGAGGACACCACCAGTGCCACGGCGAGCAGGTGCGCCAGGCCCCGCACGGACCGCGCCCGGGCGGGCAGCACCGCGACGAACCGGTCCACCAGCCCGGAGCGGGTCAGCCCCGCGGCCAGCACGAAGGCGGCGATGAGCAGCCAGACCAGGTCCGCCCCCAGCGTCGCGAACAGCTCCGCCGGGGCCAGCACCCCCGCCACCGCCAGCAGGCAGACGGCGGCCAGCGCCACCCACGTGTCATCCAGGTCCGTCAGCACCCACGCGGCCACCGCGGCGGCGAACACGGCCAGCACCACGGCGCCGTCGAGGCCGGGACCGCCGGGCAGCAGCGCCGCCCCGGACAGGCAGGCCACCACGGCGGCGACGACCACCAGCCGCTTGGGCACCGGCCGCCGCCTCGGGGGCGGGGTCGGCGCCAAGCGCCGCGTCGGCCGCTCTGGCCGTGTCGTGTAGACGAAGCTGGTCACGGTTGCCAGCTTGTGGCCGGCCCCTGAGCGTTCGGTGAACGCCGCATGAGGACGTCTTCATCATCAAATCGCGTGATCCCGGCTCGGGGGCGTGTTAGGTTCCCGCTTGCCCCGACCGGGTTCGGGGCACTCATGGAGGAGATCGGCGGTGATCGCCCGGCTCGAGACCGGGAGGGCGCGGGTTCGAATCCCGCCTCCATGTCCCTTGGTGTGGCTCAGTGGGAGAGCGCCCGGCTGTGGACCGGGAGGGCGCGAGTTCGATCCTCGCCACCAAGTCCAGGACAGGTGGGGAGTACATCGTGGACGATCGTGAGCCTGGTGCCGGGCCGGTGCACCCGTACGCCTGGGGGAAGCTGGACCAGGCGCTGGCCCGGTTGTCCAGCGACAGCGGGGCGGACGCCCTCGCCAAGGTCCGCCAGTGGCGCGACGTCGTGGCGGGGATCGCTGAGGGACGGGTCGTGGTCGGCTCCCGCGTCCCGGTCGCAGGCGTCCCGGCGTGGGTCACACCGGAGGTGGCGCACGGCGGGTTCGCGACCGGCGCGCTGCTCGCCGAGGTCGCCCCCACCGACACCGAGCTGGCCGCGGTCGGCGACACCCCGGGCTCGACCGCCCGGGAGCGGGTGAACCTCTGGCACCTGGGCGACGAGGGCCAGGCCCGCCTGCTCGCGGCGTTGGCCGAGGGCCGCTACCGGGTCGAGGTGCCAGAAGACGCCGCTTTGGCCGTGGTGGCGCTGCTGTTCGCGCGCGGCCACGACGCCGAGGCGGTCGGGCTGGTCGCCGAGCTGGTGCCGTTCCTGCACCGCCTGCGGTTCACGCCGCTGCCCGCCCCGGTCGTCCGGACCTCCGGGACGGCTGTGCGGTTGCGGACCGCCGCCGACGTCGCGCACACCCTGCGCCACGTCCAGGTGCCCGGGCCCATCGCCGCGATGCGGGCGACCCTCGGCGTGTGGACGCCGCTGTACGACCGGCTCGTGGCGCTGTGGTGCGAGACGGTCGACGGTCCACTGCCGACGCTGGACGCCGGGGCCGTGGTGGGCGGGTGGCCCGCCACCCGGTCGCGCCCCGGGTGGGCCGAGGAGCGGGCGCGGTGGATCGCGGACTTCGACGCGGCGCGCCGCGAGTACGGGTTCACCGGCAGGCACAGCCACCCCAGGAGCAACTTCGCGCGGCTGCGCGAGGCCTTGCTGCGCACGCCCGACCCGGCGGGGCTCGACCGCCGCGAACTCGGCTGGGTCCGCCGCGCGTTGGCCAACACCACCGCCAAGAACGGTGTGCCCGGCTCGGCCGCCCGCGACCGGCTGCGCGCCGTCCAGGCCGAGGTCGTCGCCGCGCCCACCCGGGCCGCTGTCGCCCACGTCGTGGCCCGGCGGGTGGAACGCCTGCCCGGCGAGTCGGGCATCGCCGTGCTGGAACCGCTGCTGGTCGAGGTCCGCGCGGGGGAGGGCGACGCGCCGGAGGGCACGCCGGTGCCGGACACGGTGGCGGGCAAGCTCGAACGCGCCCTGGAGGCGCCGATCGACGAGCTGGTGCGGCGCGGTGTCATCGGGTCGGCGGAGACGCTTGCCGCCGTGCTGCCGCAGTTGACCGCGCGGATGACGGCCGCCTCGTTCACCGACCCGGTCGCCGCCGGGGTGCACGAGGCGCTGTACCTGGCGTTCCGCCGCAGGCGCGGGCTCCTGCTGCTCGACCTAGGTCGTGTGTCGGAAGCCCATGTCCGCGATAGCCGCGCCGGAGCGGCCCCTGACGGCACGGGGCAAAGGCACCGGTACAACACCGGTACCGGCACCTCCACCCCGCACCGCCAGGAACCACCCCGATCACGACTCTCATCGAACGGACTCCCGAAACACGACCTAGCGCACCAGGTGCGGTTCGAGGAGCTGCCGTGGGCGCGGGCGCTCGAGGTGTTCCGCGCACCGGGCCCCGACCACAAGGCCGCCGCGCTCCGGGTGCTCGGGGAGTCGGTCCTGCTGACGCTGACCGCGTTCC
Organism: Actinokineospora pegani; assembly: GCF_009745975.1. Lineage (GTDB taxonomy): Bacteria > Actinomycetota > Actinomycetes > Mycobacteriales > Pseudonocardiaceae > Actinokineospora > Actinokineospora pegani. Next base: position 135,486 of record NZ_WHOL01000039.1, read on the forward strand.
CGCACACCATCACCCCCAACCCGCTGGTCGCCGAGTTCGCCGTGCTGGCCAAGCGGGCGGGCCTGCGGCTGCCGCTGGTGGAGGAGGTCGCCGCCGACATCTTCGAGCGGACCTTCACCGCCAAGTGGCGGGCGGCGGCGACCGTGGCGAGCACCGTCATGGCCGACACCTTGTACGCGCGGTACTACGACCTGCCGCCAGCGTCCTACTGGGACACACCGCCGCCGAAGCGCGAGCGGTGGCGGGGTCGCGAGGAGCCTGACCCGTTCACCGCTCTCTGCGAACGCCGTACCCGGGAAGCGGCCAACGACGGCGACGACACCGCGGGCAACGGCGCCATGCTCGAACAGAGCCAGATCCTCACGACCCACAACCTCGCCGTCCTGGTGGACGCCCTGCACCTGGACGACCGGGTCCGCGAGTTGGCCCCCGACCTCGCCGCCCGGACGCTGCGCTGGGTGGTGCGCGAACTGGCCCCGCGCACCGTCTCGCACCACGCCTGCCTGATCCAGGCCAAGAACGCCGCCTACGCCTGGCGCCAGGCGATCTTCCTGATGAGCTTCTGCGACCCCGAGACCCAGGAACGCCTCGTGACGGCCACCGCCGTGGCCGGGTCAGACCTGGCCGGGCGCCTCGACAACGCGGTCGCAGGGCTGCGCCACGCCGTCCAGGGCGGCCGGTTCAGCGTCGACGGCTTCGCCCCGGACGGGCGTTCCCGGCGCTTCCTCGGGTGGACCCGAGGACAGCACTGGGCGACTACCCCACCCGGCTGACGAGGTCGCGGGCCGCCGCGGGCCAGTCCGGGTGGTTGAACGTGAAGCCCGCTTCCCGCAGGCGGCCCGGCACCACCCGGCGGCTCTTGAGCAGCAGTTCGGTGTCCGACCGCAGCGCCCAGGCGCCCAGTTCGGCCATCCAGGCGGTCGCGGGCAGGCCGATCGGGACGCCGCAGGCGGCGCGCAGGGCGCGCATGAAGTCCTTCTGCGGCAGCGGGTTCGGCGCGGCCAGGTTGACCGGGCCGCTGATGTCGCTGTCCAGCAGGAACAACACGGCGCGGGAGAAGTCCTCCTCGTGCATCCACGACAGCCACTGCCTGCCGCCCGCGACCGGGCCGCCGAGGCCGAGGCGGGCCATGCGGCGCAGCACGTCGAACGCGCCGCCGGGGGCCGGGCTCATCACGATCGACGTGCGCAGCGCCACCTGGCGGGTCGACGGGGTGTGCGCCGCCGCCTGCTCGGCCTCCCACTCGGTGGCGATGCGGACGCTGTAGCCCCAGTAGTCCGGCACGCCCGGCTCATCGCCGCCGATGACGCCGGTCGCCTCGTCGTTGGGGGCGTCGTGCCGGTGGGCGTAGATCGTGGCGGTGCTCATCTGCAGCCACACGGCGGGCGGGCGCCGGGCGGCGGCGATCGCCTGGCCCACGACCCGGGTCGAGTCGATGCGGGAGGCGAGCATCTGCCAGAGGTTGTCCTTGGTGTAGCGGCAGCCGACGCTGCGGCCCGCGAGGTTGATCACCGCGTCCGCGCCGTCGACCTCCGCCGCCCACGGGCCCAGCGCCTTGCCGTCCCAGCGCACCCCGCCGGAGCGGCCGATCACCACGACGTCGTGCCCGGCGGCGGTCAGGTCCCGGCTCAGGAACTGCCCGACGTGCCCCGTCCCCCCGGGAATCACGATCTTCACGGCTACCCCCTCGTATCCGTCGACACTCACCAACGGTACGCCGAACGCCACCCAGGGTGCTGTGATCCGCCTCAACCGAGCGGTTGTCGTGGCCGATTCACCGACCGCGGCTCGTTTTGGTCTGGAAGGTGAACTCGGTGATGACGCCCACTTCCCGTGGGATGACCATTAGGTTAGCCTAACCAAGCTGACCGGGGGCGGAACCGTCTTCGGCAGCGGATTGTCTTGAGCGCGAACGGATCGCGCGGACCGGAACGGAGTCGGCCAGTGCGAGTGTCGGACGCCGCCGCCCATATCGTGGTGGGCGCGGAGGGCTCGTCTTCCGCCGCGCGCGGGTCCCGGGGGCCGGGTCTGCCCGCGATCACCGGCTACCCGATGCCCACCGCGGCGGAGCTGCCCGCCTCGCGGGCGCCGTGGACGGTGGACCCGGCGCGGGCGCTGTTGCTCGTCCACGACATGCAGAACCACTTCCTGCGACCGTTCCCGCGCGACACCGCCCCGCTGACCGACCTGCTCGCCAACATCGGCGCGCTGCGCGAGGCGTGCGCGGCCGCGGGGGTGCCCGTGGTGTTCTCCGCGCAGCCGGGCGGCCAGTCGCCGGACCAGCGCGGGTTGCAGTGGGAGATGTGGGGCGCGGGGATCGGACCGGCCCCCGCGGACTCGGCCATCGTGGACGCGCTGGCGCCGGGGCCGGGCGACACCGTCATGACCAAGTGGCGGTACAACGCCTTCCACCGCACCGACCTGGCCGACCTGCTCGCCGCGAGCGGTCGCGACCAGGTCGTGGTCACCGGGGTGTACGCCCACATCGGCTGCCTGGTCACCGCCACCGAGGCGTTCTGCCGCGACGTCCAGGCCTTCCTGGTCGCCGACGCGGTCGCCGACTTCTCCCGCGAGGAGCACGACCAGGCGCTGGACTACGCCGCGGGCCGGTGCGCGGTCGTCGCCGACACCGCCACCGTCGCGGGCTGGCTGGGGCGCGGATGAGCGCCGTCGTCGGCTGGCCCGAGCACGAGGCGGCGCGCTACCGCGCGGCCGGGTACTGGCTGGGTGAGACCTTCGGGGAGCTGCTCGCCGCCCGCGCGGCCGAGCACGCCGACCGGGTCGCGGTCGTGGGCGGCGACGCCCGCTGGACCTACCGCGAGCTGGACGAGCGCGCGCACTCCCTCGCCGCCGGGTTCGCGGACTTGGGCCTGCGGGCGGGGGAGCGCGTGGTGGTGCAGCTCCCGAACGTGCCGGAGTTCCTCGAGGTCGTCTTCGCGCTGTTCCGCCTCGGCGCGGTGCCGGTGTTCGCGCTGCCCGCGCACCGCGAGACCGAATTGCGCCACGTCATCGCCGAGTCCGCGGCGGCGGCGGTCGTGAGCACCGACGCGCACGAGGGGTTCGCCGCCGCCGAGACCGTCGCCCGGATCGCCGCGCCCACGGTGGGCCACCACGTCGTCGTGCCGCTCGGGGAGGGCGAGCTCCCCCCGGGCGCGGTCCCGCTGGACCGCCTGCGCGCGCCCGCCCGCGAGCTGCCCGGGCCCTCGGCGGGAGACCTGGCGTTCCTCCAACTCTCCGGCGGCACGACCGGCCTGCCCAAGCTCATCCCGCGCACCCACGACGACTACCTCTACAGCGTCCGGGCCAGCGCCGAGATCTGCCGCCTGTCCACCGACACCGTCTACCTGGTCGCGCTGCCCGCCGCGCACAACTTCCCGATGTCCTCGCCCGGCTACCTCGGTGTGCTGCACGCGGGCGGGCGCGTGGTGCTCTGCCCGAGCCCCGAGGCCAAGACCGCGCTGCGGCTCGTCGAGCGGGAGCGGGTCACCTTCACCGGGGTCGTGCCGCCGCTGGCCGCGCTGTGGGCCAACGCCGCGCCGGGGGCCGGGTTCGACCTGTCCAGCCTGGAGGTGGTGCAGGTCGGGGGCGCGCGCTGCGCCCCGGAGCTGGCCAGGCGGATCGGGCCCGCGCTCGGCTGCCGGGTGCAGCAGGTTTTCGGCATGGCCGAGGGCCTGGTCAACTACACCCGCCTCGACGACCCCGACGACGTCGTCGAGAACACCCAGGGCAGGCCGATCTCCGCCGACGACGAGATCCGCGTCGTCGACGCCGAGGACAACGACGTGCCGCCCGGCGAGGTCGGCGCGCTGCTGACCCGCGGCCCGTACACGATCCGCGGCTACTACGACGCGACCCGCCCGGAAGTGGCCGCGCACAACGCGACCGCGTTCACCGCGGACGGCTTCTACCGCACCGGCGACCTCGTGCGCCGCACCCCCGGCGGCGACCTCGTGGTCAGCGGCCGGGTCAAGGACCAGATCAACCGCGGCGGCGAGAAGGTCGCCGTCGAGGAGGTCGAGAACCACCTCATCGCGCACCCGGCCGTGCTCGACGCCGCGGTCGTGGCGATGCCCGACCGGTTCCTCGGCGAGCGGAGCTGCGCCTACGTCGTCCCGGTCGACACCGCCGCGCCGCCGACGGCCGCCGCGCTGCGGGCGTTCGTGCGCGGGCGGGGCGTGGCCGCGGTGACGGTGCCCGACCGGATCGAGGTCGTCGCGGAGTTCCCGGTGACCGGGGTCGGCAAGACCAGCAAGCGGGACCTGCGCGCCGCGGTGGCCGCCCGCGTCCGTGAGGAGGCGCGGTGAGCGCGACACCCGAGTGGCTGGCGGCCGACGTCGCCGAGGTGCTGGAGCTCGACGCCGCGGCGATCGGCGCCGGGGACGACCTGCTCGACCACGGCATGGACTCGATCCGGCTGATGACCCTGGCCGAGACCTGGCGCCAGCGCGGCCTGGACGTGGACCTGGCCGACCTGCTCGAACGGCCCACCCTCGCCGGGTGGGCGCGGCTGTTCGCGCCGTGAGCACCGGACTCGCGCAGGCGCCCGCCGGGGGCCGGTTCGCGGCGAGGTCCGCCGGGGTGCTCGTCGCCCTCGGCGCGCTGGCCGTGGTCTGCCTGCTCAGCATCGCCGTCGGCTCCCGCCCCATCCCGGTGGGCACGGTGTGGGAGGTCCTGACCGGCGTGCTGCCCACCGGCGACGAGGCGGTGATCGTCTGGGACCGGCGGGTGCCGCGCACCCTCGTCGGCCTGCTCGCCGGGGCGGCGCTGGGCGTGGCCGGGACGCTGATGCAGGCGCTCACCCGCAACCCGCTGGCCGACCCCGCCCTGCTCGGGGTCGACATCGGCGCGTCGACCGCGGTGGTCGCGGCGATCTCGCTGTTCGGCGTGGTGACGGTGCAGGGCTACATCTGGTTCGCCTTCGCGGGCGCGGCGGCCGCCTCGGTCCTGGTCTACCTGCTCGGCGCGACCGGGCGGATGGTCACCCCGGAGCGGATGGTGCTCGCGGGCGCGGCGATCAGCGCCGCCCTCGGCGCGGTCGTCGGCGCGGTGCTGCTGCTCGACCCGGCGGCGTTCCAGCAGTTCCGGTTCTGGCAGATCGGCTCGCTCGACGGCCGCGGCCTCGACGTCGTGCTGGTCGTCGCCCCGTTCGTCGCGACCGGGCTGGCCGTGGTGGCGGTGCTGGCCGGTCCGCTCAACAGCCTCGCGCTCGGCGAGGACGTGGCGCGGGCGCTGGGCGTGCGGGTCGGGCAGGTGCGGCTGGGCTGCGTCCTGGCGATCACGCTGCTGTGCGGGGCGTCGGTCGCGGTGGCCGGGCCGATCGCCTTCATCGGGCTGACCGTGCCGCACATCGCCCGCGCGGTCGTCGGCCGGGACCAGCGCTGGGTGCTGCTCTACAGCGCCCTGCTCGCCCCGATCCTGCTGCTGTCGGCCGACGTGCTGGGCAGGCTGGTCATGTCGCCGAGGGAGATCGAGGTCGGCATCGTCACCGCGATCCTCGGCGCCCCGGTGTTCATCGCGCTGTGCAGGCGGCGGAAGCTGGGGGGCTCGTGAGCGGGGTGGGCGTGGCGCGAGAGCCCGTGGTGCGGTTCGGCGACGCGGTGTCCGTCCGGGTGCGGCCCCGGTCGGTCGCGGTCGTCGCGGTGCTGCTCGCGGGCATCGCCGCGGTGGCCGTCCTCGGGCTGATGACCGGCGACTTCGCGCTGACCCTCGGCGAGGTGCTCGGCTCGCTGGCGGGGCGGGGCCCCGGCGGTGTGGACTACGTGGTGCTGGACCTGCGGCTGCCCCGGGTGCTCGCGGCCGTGCTGGTCGGCGCGGCGCTCGGGGTCAGCGGCGCGGTGTTCCAGAGCCTGTCGCGCAACCCGCTGGGCAGCCCGGACATCATCGGGTTCTCCGCCGGGTCGGCGACCGGGGCGATCATCGTGCTGATCGGGACCGGTGGCGGGCTGCTGGCCATCGCGGGCGGGTCGGTGCTCGGCGGTGTCGCGGCCGCGGTGCTGGTCTACGCCCTGGCCTACCGGGGCGGTGTGGCCGGGTACCGGCTCGTGCTGATCGGCATCGGGGTGTCGGCGGTGCTGGCCTCGGTGAACACGTTCGTGCTGACCAGGGCCGGGCTGCGCCAGGCGCAGGCGGCCCAGGTGTGGCTGGTCGGCAGCCTCAACGGGCGCGGCTGGGACCAGGTGCTGCTGCTGGCCTGCGCCGTGGCCGTGCTGCTGCCCCTGGCCGTGCTGCTGGGCCGGAACCTGGCCCTGCTGGAGATGGGCGACGGCGTCGCCGCCGCGCTGGGCGTGCGGCCCGAGCGCAGCAGGCTGGCGCTGGTCGTGGTGAGCGTGGCGCTGGTGGCGGTGTCCACCGCGTGCGCCGGTCCGATCGGGTTCGTCGCGCTCGCCGCGCCGCAGGTGGCCAGGAGGCTGTGCCGCTCGGCGGGGCCCGCGCTGGTCGGCTCGGCGGCGACGGGCGCGTTCCTGCTGCTGGCCAGCGATGTCGGGTCGCAGCGGTTGTTCGGGACCAACACGGTGCCCGTCGGGATCGCCACCGCCGCGGTCGGCGGGGTCTACCTGGCGTGGTTGCTGACGGGGGAATGGCGGAGGGGACGACGGTGAGCGAGACAGCGAACGGGCCAGCGGGCTTCCTGCGCGGGCTGGTGCGCGGCGAGCGGCTGCTGGTCGGCCTGGGACTGGGCGCGTCCACGGTCCAGCAGGCCGCCGTGCTGGCGCTGCCGTTCTGCGTGCAGCACGGCCTCGACGACGGCATCACCCCCGGCGACGCGGGCCGGACCTGGCTGTGGGCCGGGCTGGCCGCGCTGGTCGCCGTGGTGGTGGCGGCCGCGGGCGTGGGCGCGTCGTGGTGGTCGAACCTGGCCGCCAACCGCATCGCCCACCGGCTGCGCGCGGACCTGGCGGGTGCCGCCGTCGCGCTGGACCGCTCCGCCGCGGCGCGGTTCGGCCAGGGCGACCTCGCCATGCGCGCCACCCGGGACGTGGAGATGGTCACCGGGTGGGTGCAGGGCCTGACCAGGTGGGCGCGGGTGGTGGTCACCGTGGTCACCGTGCTGCCCGCGGTGGCGCTGCTCGACTCGGTGCTGCTGGTCGTCGTGCTGGTGTCGATGCCGGTGCTGGCACTGGTCAACGCCCAGTTCCCCGCCCGCTACCGGCGCACCAACGAGGCGCTGTCGGCCGCGCACGGCGACCGCGCGGACACCGTGGCCGACCTGCTCTCGGCCAGCGCCGCCGTGCGCGGGCTCGGCGGCGAGCACGTGCTGGTGGGCAGGCACGACGACGCCAGCGCGCGGGTCGCCGACCACACCATGCGGGTGGCCCGGATCGGCGCCTGGTGGGTGTCGGTCCCGCCCGCCGTGCTGCGCGCGGCCATCGCGGTGGGCCTCGGGTTCGGCGGGTTCGCCGCGATCGACGGGCGGATCACCGTCGGCGGCCTGGTCGCCTTCGTCTCCTGGATGATCACCCTCACCACGGCCGTGGGGGTGCTGGTGGACCTGCTGGTCAACCGCGGCCAGGCGCGGGTCGCCGCCCGCCGCGTCGCCGAGGTCCTCGACGCCCGCCCGGACGTCGCCGCCCCCGCCGCCCCGGTCGAGCTGCCCGAGCGCGGCGCGCTGGCCGCCGAGGGGCTCACCGTCGTGCGCGACGGCAGGACGGTCGCGGGCCCGGTGGACCTCGCGGTGGGCCCGGGGGAGCTGGTCGTGGTCACCGGCCCGACCGGCTCCGGCAAGTCCGCGCTGGTGCGCACCCTGGTCCGGCTCGACGACCCGTCCGCCGGGGTGGTCCGCTTCGCGGGCGTCGACCTGCGCGAGGCCGACCCGGCACAGGTCTGGCGGCGCGTCGGTGTCGTGCTGCAACGCCCGACGGTGCTGTCCGGCACGCTCGCCGACAACCTCGCCATGGGCCGCGACTTCTCCCACGAGGAGCTGTTGGACGCCTGCGCGGCGGCCTGCCTGGACGAGTTCGTGGCGAGCCTGCCAGACGGCCTGGACACGGTCGTCGGCGAGCGCGGCGAGACCCTCTCCGGCGGCCAGGCGCAGCGCCTCGCGCTGGCCCGCGGCCTCCTGCCCCGCCCCCCGGTCCTGATCCTCGACGACGTGACCTCCGCGGTCGACGTCGACACCGAGCGGGAGATCCTGGCGCGGGTCCGCGCGCGCGCCCCGGAGACCGCCTTGGTCTTCGTCTCCCACCGCCCGGCCGTCGTCGCCGCCGCCGACCGCGTGGTGCGGCTGGCGGCCCCCGCTGAGATGGAGGTCGTCGGTGGCTGAGGTCCGCTTGCTGTCCGAGGACCCGGAGACCAAGGGCGTCTACGGGCGCTTCGGCCCCTACCTGCGCCCGCACCGGGCGCGGATCGTGCTGGCGCTGCTGACGACCGCGCTGAGCACCGGGGCGGTCGTCGCCCTCGCGCCGGTCATCGGCCGCGCCGTCGACGCGGTGCTCGCGGGCGACCGGACCGCGCTGTGGGCGGCCGTGATCGCGCTCGGCGCGCTCTCGCTGGCCCGCCTGGTGCTGTTGGCCGCCGCCGAGCTCCAGCTCACCAGGGTGGGCGAGAACGTGGTGCGCGGGCTGCGGGAGCTGGTCGTGCGCAGGATCGCGGGCGCGCCGCTGCGCTTCATCGAGGCGCACCGCACCGGGGACCTGCTGCGCCGCGCCACCGGCGAGATCGCCGACCTGGCCCAGTTCGTCCGGGCCAGCCTGCCGGACCTGCTCGGTGTCGTGCTGTCGCTGAGCCTCACCGTCGTGGTGCTCGCGGCGCACTCGTGGCTGATGACCCTCATCGTGCTGGTCGTGTTCGTGCCCGCGGCGCTGGTGGTGCTGCGCTGGTTCGACCGCGACGCCGACGACGCCTTCGGCGCGCAGGCCGCGTCCGAGGCCGCGATGACCGCCCAGTTCACCGAGATGGTCGCGGCGGGGGAGACGGTCCGGCTGGCGGGCGGCACCGCCGACCGCCTGCGCCGGTTCCGCCGCGCCAACGACGGGGTGCTCGCCACGGCGGGCCGGACCGTGGTGGTGCGCAACCGGCTCGAGGCGATGTCGATGCTCGAGGGGCTCGCGACCGCCGTCCTGCTGGTGCTGGGCCTGTGGCTGGTGGTGGCCGGGACGGTCAGCGTCGGCACGGTGGTCGTGTTCGTCCTGGCCACCCGCAACCTGTTCGAGGGCATGCTGAGCCTGTCGGAGCTGTTGGCGGAGTTGCAGATGGTCCGCACCGGCCTGGCCCGGCTGCACGACCTGCTCGACGCCACCGAGACCCCGGAGCAGGGCGGCGACCGGGCCGCCCCCGCGCGCGGCGACCTGGTCGCCACCGGTCTGGACTACTCCTACGTGGAGGGTTCGGCGGTGCTGCGGGACGTGTCGGTGGAGCTGGCGGACGGCAGCCGCACGGGCCTGATCGGGCAGACCGGGTCGGGCAAGACCACGCTGGCCAAGATCCTCAGCGGCCTCTACCGGCCGGACCGGGGCACGGTGCGGCTGGGCGGGGTGGACCTCGCCGAGATGGCGGCGGCGGAGCTGCGCAGGGCCATCGTTCTGGTGCCGCAGCGGGTCCACCTCATCGACGGCACGGTCGCGGAGAACCTCGCGCTGGCCCCCACCGCCCCGGACGGGCAGGCGATGCGCCGCGCCATCGCCGACCTGGGCCTGGACGACTGGGTGGCCGGGCTGCCCGAGGGCGTCGACTCCCCGGTCGGGCCCAGGGGCGAGCGGCTCTCCGCGGGCGAGCAGCAGATCATCGGCCTGGTCCGGGCGGCGCTGGTCGACCCCGCCGTGCTGATCCTCGACGAGGCGACCGCCGACATCGACCCGGAGGTCTCCGCCCGGCTCGAGGAGGCGGTGGAGCGGCTGCGCACCGGCCGGACGCTCATCGTGATCGCGCACCGTGAGAGGACGATCGAGCGTCTGCCGCAGACCATTCGGCTGTCCGGCGGAACAGCCGCGGCGCGGCGGTGACTGGCTGTGAGTTTGTCCGCAGGCAGATCGCTGTACACCACTGATCGCGTCGTGTTTAGGTTAGGCTCACTTAATCTTCTCTCGAGGAGCGGACGATGACGACCAACCCCTTCGACGACGAGAACGGCTCGTTCCACGTGCTCGTCAACGCCGAGGGCCAGTACTCGCTGTGGCCCGCCTTCGCCGAGGTGCCCCAGGGGTGGGACGTGGTCATCGGGCCCGAGGCCAGGCAGGTGTGCCTGGACCACATCGAGCGGGTGTGGACCGACATGCGCCCGCTGAGCCTGGTCCGGCGGATGGACGCGCAGAGCGCGTCCGGGGACTGACATGCCCCCCGCCAGCGGCCGCGACACCCTGCGCCCGTACCGCCTCACCGTCGTCGGGCGCGCCATGGTCACCCCGTCCACGGCGCGGATCACCCTCACCGGCCCCGGCCTGGCCGACTACACCCCGGTCGGACCGGAGCCCCGGTGCAAGGTCCTGCTGCCGCCCGCCCCCGGCGCCCCGGTCGTCGTCCCCGACGGCGACGGGTTCTGGGACGCGGTGCGCGCGCTGCCCGACGCCGAGCGCCCGGTGGTGCGCACCTACACCGTCCGCGCCGCCCGCCCGGCGGTCGCCGAGATCGACGTCGACTTCGTCCTGCACGGCGACCACGGCCCCGCCGCCCGGTGGGCGCGGGCGGCCGCGCCGGGCGACGAGGTCGGCCTGTTCGGCTGCCTGAGCAGCTTCGACCCGCCCGCGGACAGCGCCGGGTACCTGCTGGTCGGCGACGACACGGCGTTGCCCGCCGTCGCGGGCATCCTCGCCGGGGCGCCCGCCGGGCTGCCGGTGCGCGCGCTGGTGGAGGTCGACTCGCCCGCGGACGAGCAGCCGCTGCCCTCGCCCGCGGCCGCCGGGGTCACCTGGGTCCACCGCAGAGGGACGCGACCCGGTGGCGAGGACCTGCTGCTGTCGGCCGTGCGGGCGCTCGACCGCGTCGACCCGGCCACGTACGCGTGGGTCGCGGGCGAGGCCTCGATGGTGCGGGCCGTGCGCGCGCACCTCGTGCTGGACCGGGACCTGACCCGCCAGCGCGTGTACTTCAGCGGCTACTGGCGACGAGGTCTCGCCGAGGACGCGTAGGCCGTCCGTCCCAACCACCGCGCCGCCGGGCCCACGCCCGCGGCGCCGATCCGCGCCCGGAAAGGGGCCCCAGCGCCATGGTCGATCCCGTCTCGCTCCCGCTGACCCCCGCGCAGTACGGCCTGTGGTACGCCCACCACCTCGACCCCGCCGACCCCGGCCACAACACCGCCGAGCTGGTCGAGCTGCGCGGCGCGGTCGACGTGGCCGCCCTGCGCGCCGCCGTGCGCGTGGCGGCGGAGGAGTCCGGCGCGCTGGGCACGGCCTTCACCGTGGACGGTTCGGACGTGCGGCAGGTGCGCGGGGCCGAGCCGGTGCCGGTGGCCGAAGTCGACCTGTCCGCCGAGCCGGACCCGGTGGCCGCCGCGCTGGCGTGGATCGACGCCGACCTCGCCGTGCCCGCCGACCTGGCCGGCGCCCCGGCCGCGGCCGAGGTGGTGTTCGTCCTCGGTCCGGAGCACGTCGCCTGGTACCAGCGCGCGCACCACATCCTGCTGGACGGCTACGGGTACGCGCTCATCGCCACCCGGGTGGCCGAGGTGTACCGGGCGCTGGTGTCCGGGGCCCCGGCGCCGCCGTCGCCGTTCGGGGCGCTGGCCGACGTCGTCGCCGAGCAGCGGGCCTACCGGTCCGGCGCGCGGTTCGGCGTGGACCGGGACTGGTGGCTGGGGCGGATGGCCGACCGGCCCGACGCGGTGAGCCCGGCCCGGTCGGCGACGAGGGGGCGCGGGTTCGTCCGGGGGCACGCGGAGGTGGACCCGGCCGTCGCCGCGCGGCTGGCGGGGCGCGGCATGGTCCCGCTGGCCGCCGCGGCCGCCGGGTTGCTGGTGCAGCGCGTGTGCGGGGCGGACGAGGTCGTGCTCGGGCTGCCGATGATGGTGCGGCTCGGCAAGGCCGCGCGGGTGCCGACCACGGCGGTCAACGTGCTGCCGCTGCGCGTCGCGGCGACCCCGCGCACCACCGTCGGCGAGCTGGTGGCCGCTGTCGCGGCCGAGTTGCGCGCGGTCAGCGCCCACCAGCGCTACCGGGGCGAGGACCTGCGCCGCGACCTGCGGCTGCCCGCCGCCGAGCCGCTCGTCGGGCCGTGGGTCAACATCAAGCCGTTCACCCCCCGACTGGACTTCGGCGGACCCGCCGCCACGACGCGCTACCTGTCCGCGGGTGTCGTGCGGGACCTCAACATCGGCCTCTCCGGGAACGGGACCGACCTCGCCATCGCGGTGGACGGCAACCCCGGCGGGTACGCGGCCGAGGACGTCACCGCCCACGCCGAGGCGTTCGCGCACGTGCTCGACGCGCTGTCCGCCGCCGACCCCGACACCCCGACCGGCGCCCTCGGCCTGCGGGCCGACCGCCCGGCCGCGCGCGGGCGCGGGCGCGAG
>NZ_WHOL01000040.1 GCF_009745975.1 Actinokineospora pegani
GTTGCCGAAACGACCGAGTACATCCAGTACGCGGCCGTTCCGGCGCCCCGCCCAGACACGCCGTGGACCCGCCGATACACGGCGAACGTTCTGAGCCGAGCCACTAGGCCGTGTTTCGGAAGTCCGTGTTCGCGATAGCCGCGCCGGAGCGGCCCCTGACGGCACGGGGTGAAGGCACCGGTACAACCCCGGTACCGGCACCTCCACCCCGCACCGCCAGAAACCACACCGATCACGACTCTCATCGAACGAGACTCCCGAAACGCGGCCTAGCCGCCGGGGGAGACGACACCGTTCTCGTAGGCGTAGACGACGGCGTGGGTGCGGTCGCGCAGGTCGAGCTTGGTCAAGATCCTGGACACGTGAGTCTTGACCGTGGTCTCCCCGAGGTGCAGCTCCTTGGCGATCTCGGCGTTGCTCGCCCCGCTGGCCAGGGCGACGAGCACCTCGTACTCCCGGTTGGTCAGCTCCGCGGGCTTCGCCGGGTCCGGGGCCGCGGGGCAGGGCGCGGGCTGGGGGGTGGAGAACCGGGCGATGACCCGGCGGGTGAGCTCGGGGGAGAGCAGGGCGTCGCCGCGGGCGACGATACGGACCGCGTCGACGAGGTCCTCGGGGGAGGCGTTCTTGAGCAGGAAGCCGCTCGCGCCCGCGCGCAGCGCCTCGAACAGGTAGTCGTCGGTGTCGAAGGTGGTGAGGATGACGACCTTGGTCGCGCAGTCCGGGTCGGCCAGGACGGTCCTGGTCGCGGCCAGGCCGTCGGTGCCGGGCATCTGCACGTCCATCAGCACCACGTCCGGGCGCAGCTCGCCCACCAGCTCCACCGCCCGCGCCCCGTCGCCCGCCTCGCCGACGACCTCGATGCCCGGCTCGGTCCCGAGGATGACCCGGAAGCCCGCCCGTACCAGGTCCTGGTCGTCGACCAGCACCACCTTGATGTCGCTCACGGCGCCGCCACCGCCTCCACCGGGAAGACCGCCCGCACCCGGTACCCGCGGTCGGAGCGCGGCCCCACCTCCAGCTCCCCGTCGTGCACGGCGACCCGCTCCCGCATACCGACCAGGCCGAAGCCGCCCGCCCCCGGTTTCGCGCCCGCCCCGTCGTCGGTCACCTCGACCTCCAGCGCGTCGCGCCGGAACCGCACCCGCACGTCGGCCGAGCGCGCGCCCGCGTGCTTGAGCACGTTCGTCAGCGCCTCCTGCACGACCCGGTAGGCCGAGAGGGCGACGCTCTCGGGCACCGGGCGCGGGTCGCCGAAGGTGCCGAGGGTGATGTCGAGCCCGGCCGAGCGCGCCGAGGCGACCAGGTCGTCGACCTGGCCCAGGCCCGGCGCCGAGACCGGCGCGGCCTGCTCGGGCTGGGCGTCGGTGTCCGAGCGCAGCACCCGCAGCAGACCGCGCAGCTCGCCGATCGCCTGCCGGGCGGTGTCCTCCACCGACCGCAGCGCGCCGCTGGCCACCGCCGGGTCCCGGTCGAGCACCCGCCGCGCCGCGCCCGCCTGCACGCCCATGACCGACACGTGGTGGGCGACGACGTCGTGCAGGTCGCGGGCGATGCGGACCCGTTCCGCGGTCACCGCGCCCTCGATGTTGCGCTCCTGCGAGTGCCGCAGCTGCTCGGCCCGGTCGGCCAGCTCGGCCTCCCGGCGCGCCGACAGCCACGCCATGTTGCCGTAGTAGTAGGCCGAGCCGAAGAACAGCATGTTGAACCCGATCGAGTAGAGGATCGACGCCAGCACCGGGTCCAGCGGCCCCGCCGCGCCGGGGAACTCCGGCGCGGGCTCCACCAGCGCCCGCACCAGCGACTGCCCCAGCCACACGAACATCGCCGCGATGACGCCCACCCGCGCCCACCGGGCCACCCGCCGGTCCTGGCCCCACGCCCCCACGTTGTGGATGGCCAGGAACAGCGAGATCGACGGCACCAGGTTGTCCCCGGTCTGCTGCCACTGCCCGGCGATGAACACCACCCCCACCACGACCAGCACCGGGACCGGGAACCGGGTGCGCACCACCAGTGGCAGCGCGATGGCGGTGTTCCACGCCAACTGCTCACCCAGGGGCGGGATGTCGTCGAACACCCGCCCCCCGGCGCTGCTGACCAGGATGGTCGTCAGAGCGGCCCCCAGGACCACCGCCAGCCCGAGCTGCACGTCCCGCCGCCGCTGCTCAGGCCCGGACGCGGGCCTGCGCCACACGGCGCGCTCCTCGTCGGACCATTCACCCATGCGAGTGACCGTACCGGGTAATTCGATTGCCCACGCCCGCGACCTGCGGTGACATCGACGCATGGACGGACGCGCGGGCATCGACGCGAACCTGGTGCGGCGGCTGCTCGCCGCCCAGTTCCCCCACTGGGCGGACCTGGACGTGCGGCCGGTGCCGGTCGACGGGTGGGACAACCGCACCTACCGCCTCGGTGACGACATGTCGGTGCGGCTGCCGACGGCGCAGGGGTACGTGCGGTCGGTGGGCAAGGAGAGCCACTGGCTCCCGAGACTGGCCCCACGGCTCCCCGTGCCCATCCCGGAGGTCCTGGGCGACGGCGTGCCGGGCGAGGGGTACCCGTTCCCGTGGTCGGTGCGCGGGTGGATCGAGGGCGAGCGCGCCGACCGGGCGGAGATCCCGGACCGCGCCGCGTTCGCCGTGCGGGTGGCGGCTTTCCTGCGGCGACTGGGCCAGTGCGACGCCGAGGGCGGGCCGTTGGCGGGCGAGCACTGCTGGTACCGGGGCGCTTCCCTGACCCACTACGACGATGAGACCCGCCAGTCCCTCCACGCCGTCCGGGATCTGATCGACGCGGACAAGGCCCTGCACGCCTGGGAGACCGCTTTAGCCGCGCGGTGGACCGGTTCCCCGGTCTGGTTCCACGGCGACATAGCCCCCGGCAACCTCTTGGTCGTCGACGGCCGCTTGGCAGCCGTGATTGATTTCGGCACGTCCGGGGTCGGTGATCCGGCCTGCGACCTGGTGCTCGCGTGGACGTGGCTGGACGGGGGCGCGCGGGAGGCCTTCCGCGAGGCCGTTGATCGTGACGAGGCGATGTGGGCGCGGGCGCGTGGGTGGGCGTTGTGGAAGTCGACCCTGGTGATGGCGGGGAACCTGGGGGACGCGGCGCAGGTCGCCGCTGAGCGGCGGATCGTCGACGCCGTGCTCGCCGAGGTCGAGTAGGCGGCGTCCTGTTGCTCTTACCTGACCACCAGGACGGCGATGCCCAAGATCGTCAGGAGCAGCAGGGCCACGATGACGATGATCATGAAGAGGATGGTCCTGCGGTAGGTCAGCGGCTTCATGCCCGCTTGCTTGACCGGGGGCACCGGGGCGGGTTGGGCGGGCGGGGGTGCGGCCGGGGTGTCCACTGTGGCTGGACCGGGTGGGGGCGGGGGTGGGGGAGGCGCGGGGGCGGGTTGGGGGGTTCTGGCTTGCTGTTCCAAGTAAGCGATGGTGGCGCGCAGGTGGTTCTCCTGCTCGTGCCACCGCTGCCGCTCGGCCGCAAGTTGGTGGGTGAGGTCGGGGGTGGGTGCGTGGTGGGGCGTGCCTTCGGCCAGGAGTCTCGCGGTGAACTCGGCGAAAGCGGCGGCGGGCTCGGGGGACCTCGTGCTGATGGCCAGGACCTCGCGTGCCAGCTCGACCGAGGGGCGTGCGGAGCCGGGGAAGGCCAGGGCCGCCAGGGCGGCCATGACGTCGCAGAGGGCGGGGTCGTCGGTGGCGTGCAGGGCGGTGAGCAGCCAGGTGGAGGGGGCGCCGTAGAAGCCCAGGCTGGTCGCGGTGTGGCGGTCGATCACGGCTCGGAACAGGGTGCGCCGGTCATCGTCGTCGCTGAGCCTGGCCAGCCAGCCCGGCACCACCCTGGCCTCCAGCGGGGGCACCTCGCCGACCAGGGCGAGCAGCGCCGAGGGGGCCGAGGCGAGGTAGCGCTCGCCGAGGGGGCCGATGTCGCCCTCGCGGACGACCTCGGCCGCCGCGGTCTCCAGGGCGACCGGGAACAGGTCGGCCAGGTCGGGGTCGGCGGGGTCCAGGCCCAGCGCGCGCAGCCACGCCCCGAGCCGCGCCGGGTCGGTGCCGGTCGCCACCAGGTCGCGGGCCAGGTTGACCAGGTCGGCTCGGCCGGGGCAGCGCCTGCGGGTCAGGGCGACCGAGGTGTCGAACCAGTCCGGGCGGTCCTCGCGGGCGGCGGGCAGGCGCAGCGGGACCACGGCCGGGGTCGCGATGTGCTCGGTGAGCAGGATCAGGTGGACCGCGTCGGCGAACACGCCGTCCTGGCCCGCGGGGCGGGCGCACAGCCAGTCGATCGCCTCGGCCGGCCTGCCGCGCACCCACGCGGTCAGCGGCGGCAGGTTCTCCGCCAGCAGCACCCGCTCGTCGCCGCGGTCCAGCGCCGGGCGGATCTCGTCGAGCTGCAGGTGGACCAGTTCGTTGTCGACGATCGCGTGCACCAGCGCCAGCGCCGACGGCGAGCCCCGGTACTGGCCGACGGCGGCGGGCTCGTCGACCCGGGACGCCAGCCACCGCACCGCCGCGCCGGTGTCCTCGTCCCACCCGGTCCGGGCCGCGGTCGGCCGCGCGCGGTCGGCCAGCCACCGCTCGACCCACGCCGCCGCCGCCGAGTCGCGCAGCCGCGCGGGCCAGGACCCGGTGACGACCCGGCTGGGCCCCGGCGCGTCGACCAGCAGCGTGGTCCACACCCGGTCGCGCACGACCGCGTCCGGCAGCACCCGCAGCACCGCGCCGATGGCGGCCACCACCCCGTCCGGCTCGCCGGGGACCCGCACGGCCGCGTCGTCGTCGACCAGACCGGCCAGCACGCGCTCGACCGCCGTCCGCGCGACCGGCAGCGGCGGGTGGTCCCACCCCGCGACCGACAGCCCCGTGTCCGGCAGCAGACCCCCGCCCGCCGCGACCTCCGCCGCGCACCGCTCCCACACCTGCCACGCCCGCGCGGACGCCGCCGGGACGAACAGGGCCTGGCACACCTCCGCCTGCACCGTGAAGCACCAGTGCTGCCCCTCACCGGGCACGTCGACCGCGCGCAGGCCCAGCACCGACTGCCCGTCCAGGTCGGGTGGCAGCGGCCCCACGAGCTCCTGGGCGATCGACCGGAGCGAGGCGGGGCCCTCCTGCGCGGGCCCGCCCCAGCGCACCAGGCGTGCGGCGGTCATCGCACCGGTCCGGGGCGGACGACGAGCGACACGGCACCACCTGCGGGGACGAGGCCCGTGACCTCGAGCCTGGCTTGAGTTCACCCGGTCGGGGCCGAATTCGCCGCCGACCGATCACTGATTGAGTCGTGCTGGCGGAATGAGGTGTTACCGCTTCGGCTCCGATGTCCTTTTCGCGTTTACCAGGATTCTTCGCGGGCACGCGAAACGTGCTTTGTACGCTTTCGCGGACGCCGCCCGCCCGCGGGGGTCGCGGGGGCAGTATGGCCGTCATGAGCGTGCAGACGGCTGACGAGGTCCGGGCCCAGGGCAGGGCGCTGCGCGAGCGGGTCGGGCTCGCCGAGCAGGGTGAGCTCACCCTGGCCGACGACCGGCTGACGGTCGTGGAGTTCATCGAGGCCAGCAACGCGGGCAGGCGCGAGGACCTGGTGCCGCTGCGGATCGGGCGGATGGCCGCCTCCCCGTTCGCCTTCTTCCGCGGCGCGGCCTGGCGGATGGCCGCCGACCTCGACGCGGGCCCGCGCACCGGCGTGCACGCCCAGATCTGCGGCGACGCGCACGCGGCCAACATGGGGCTGTTCGGCACGCCGGAGGGCAAGGTCGTCATGGACATCAACGACTTCGACGAGACCACCCAGGGCCCGTGGGAGTGGGACCTCAAGCGGCTGGCGACCAGCCTGGTGCTGGCGGGCCGCGTGGGCGGGGTGCCGGAGGCGCGCTGCCGGGAGGCCGCCGAGGACGTCGCCCAGTCCTACCGCAAGACGCTCAAGCGGCTGGCCAAGCTGCCGTTCATGGAGTCCTGGAGCGCGCTGGGCGACGAGTCGGCGGTCGAGGCGGCCGACGCGCACGCCCTGCTCGACGACTTCGCCGAGGCCGCGGCGAAGGCCGCCGCCAACACCAGCTCCCGCCTCGCCGCCCGGTGGACCAGCCGCAGCGACGACGAGTGGCGCTTCGTGCCCAGCCCGCCGCTGCTGTCCGAGGTGGACGAGCGGACCCGGGAGTCGGTGCGCGCGGCGCTGCCCTCCTATGTGGACACGCTGCGCGAGTCCCGGCGCAACCTGATCGACCGGTTCGAGGTGCGCGACGTGGCCTTCCGCGTCGTGGGCACCGGCAGCGTCGGATTCCGCAACTACCTCGTCCTGTTGCACGGCAACGACGAGGACGCGCTGGTGCTGCAGGTGAAGCAGGCCGTGCCGTCCTCGGTGTCGCGGGTGCTCGGGCAGCCCGCCGCCCAGCACGAGGGCAAGCGCATCGTCAACGGCGCCCGGCTGGTCCAGGCCGAGACCGACATCCTGCTGGGCTGGACGACGGTGGGACGGCGGCACTGCATCGTCCGCCAGTTCCGCAACCGCAAGGGCGAGATCGACCCGACCACCCTCGGCGGCGGCCACCTCGACGACTACGGCAGGCTCGCGGGCGCCCTGCTCGCCCGCGCGCACACCCGCTCGGTCGACCCCCGGCTGCTCGCGGGCTACTGCGGCAAGGACCTGGAGAAGGCCATCGGCGCCCACGCCGTGGCCTACGCCGACCGCACCGAGGCCGACCACGCCGACCTCGAGGCGGCCATCCGCGCGGGCCACCTGCCCGCGCAGTGATCGAGACCACGCCCGCGCCGGGAAATAGTTCAACGCTCAACATGGTTGTCTGGTCTCTGGAAGCGCCACCCCCGCGGCAGGAAGTGACACCCCGATGAGCACCGAGCAGGACACCCGCACCCTCACCCTGGCGGAAGAGGCCCAGGACCTGCTGTTCCGCCAGGCCCGCACCGCCAACTCGTTCTCCACCGACCCGGTGACCGAGGAGCAGGTCCAGGCCATCTACGACCTGGTCAAGTGGGCGCCCACCTCGATGAACACCCAGCCCCTGCGCGTCCTGCTCGTGCGCTCCGCGCAAGCCCGCGCCACGCTCACCCAGCTCATGTCCGAGGGCAACCGCGCCAAGACCGGCTCCGCCCCCCTCGTCGCCGTCCTGGCCGCCGACACCGACTTCCACGAGAACCTCCCCACCCAGTTCCCCCACTACCCCGGCGCCAAGGACAACTTCACCGACGAGCCGGCCCGCGCCGAGTTCGCCAGGTTCAACGCCCTCCTCCAGGTCGGCTACTTCATCCTCGGCGTCCGCGCCGCGGGCCTCGCCGCGGGCCCCATGACCGGCTTCGACGCCCAGGGCGTCGACCGCGCCTTCTTCCCCGACGGCCGCCGCAAGTCCCTGGTGGTGGTCAACATCGGCAACCCGGGCGAGAGCCCCTGGTTCGACCGCAACCCCCGCCTCGACTACACCGAGGTCGTCGAGTCCGTCTGACTTCCCGGACGCACAAGGGCCCACCCGGCGCCGCCGGGTGGGCCCTTGTGCGTGTGTCCTGGACGCCCGATCCAGGCCGCGCCTCAGCGCGAGGGCTAGTAGGTGCCCTGCGTCTGCACGTTCAGCTCCTCGCTCCGGTGCGACTTCGCCGGATCGGTGGCCGGGTCGTCCACCCTCAGCACGTCGAACCCCTTGCCCAGGTCCGACGCGTAGATGTGCCCGTTGTAGTAATAGGCCGACCACACCCCGCCGCTCTCCGCGTCGTTCGCGGCGGGGCCGCGCTCGAAGAAGCCGATCTCCCTCGGGGCGGTCGAGTCGGTGAAGTCGATGATCTGGACGCCGCCCATGTACCAGGCCTGGACCATGATGTCGCGGCCGGGGACGGGCAGCAGCGAGCCGTTGTGGGCGACGCAGTTCTCCTCGTCGGTCTGGTGGCGGTCGATCTTGTAGAAGCTGCGGAACTCCAGCCTGCGCTGGTCGGCCCTGCCGGTGATGTCGTAGATGCCGTTCGCGCCGCGGGTCGGGCCGATGTCCGGGTTGCAGGTGGCCGCCCCGCCGCCGCCGAGCTCGTCGGTGAACACGACCTTGGTGCCCGCGTTGTTGAAGGTGGCCGAGTGCCAGAAGGCGAAGTGGGCGTCGTCCTGGACGCGGTGGATGACGCGGGGCTTCTCCCGGTCGGAGATGTCCATGAGCACGCCGTCGCCCATGCAGGCACCCGCGGCCAGGTTCTTCGACGGGTACACCGTGATGTCGTGGCAGCCCGAGGTGGGCGAGACCATCCCGTTCCGGATGCTGCCGGGGACGCCGGGGTTGCCGCCGTCGGGGAACAGGTTCGGGGTGGCGACCAGCGCGGCGGCGCCCGGGTTCGCCACCGGCACCTTGATGATGGAGATGATGTCGTGCGGCGGCTTGCAGTTGCCGAGGCTCTCCGCCGGGCCGTAGGACGACACGTACAGGTAGACGTCCCCGCCCCTCCTGGCCGGCACCAGCGTGTGCGTGTGCGACCCGCAGGCGGTCTCGATCGCCTTGATGTAGCGCGGGTTGCGCTTGTCGCTGATGTCGAAGATCTTCATGCCCTCCCAGTAGGCCTTGGTGCCGTCGTTCTGGGCGGTGGAGGAGCACGAGGCGTCGCTGCGCCGGGAGTCGGTCGAGAGGAACAGCAGGTCCCCGCTGACCGAGACGTCGTTCTGCGAGCCGGGGCACAGCACCTGGCTGGTGATCGCGGGCCGCGCCGGCTCGCTGATGTCGTAGATGGTGAAGCCGAGGTAGTTGCCCGCGATGGCGTAGTCGCCGGTGAAGGCCAGGTCGGTCCCCGTGGAACCGGCCCCCGCGAGCGGCGCGGTGGCCGGGATGTTCGCCAGGTGCGTGACGTTCGCGCTGGTCACGACCTCATCGGGGGCGGGGAACGGGCCCTGGGCGCCCGCGGGGGACACCCCGGCGAGCGAGGACAGGGCGAGCGTCGCGGCTCCCACGGCCGCGGCGACCCCCAAACGTGGGGTGGATGGCACGGATCAAGCCCCTCTCACGTGCGCGTCGGGCGTTGCCGGAACCCGCAGTATGACCGGCGGTTTTGCGTCGGGCCAGCGCCACGCGTGTGCTGTTTTCACCAGTCATCCACATCTTGTTGCCAACAACCGGGAACGGGTAGCGTCGGATCTGCTACCGGATGTGAGTGCCGGATCGGTGAGACGAGGGGGTCCGCAGGTGTCGCTCCGACGTGCCGCGGCGGCCGCGCTGGCCGCCCTCGGCCTGCTCGGCGTGCTGGGCGCGTGCGCGGCCGAGCCGCGCACCCCGGCCAACCCGGTCGTGCAGCCCGGCCTGCCCGGCGAGGCCAACCGCACCCTCTCGGCGGAGGAGGCCTCGAGCGCGCCGCCCGCCACCCCGCCCAACGAGGCCGACCTCGCCTACGCCCGGGACATGATCGCCCACCACCGGCAGGCGCTGGTGATGACCGACCTGGTCCCCGCGCGCGGCGCCGACGCCACCGTCCGGGCCTTCGCCTCCCGCGTCGCCGACACCCAGCGGCCCGAGATCGACATGATGAACCGCTGGCTGCGCCGCAACGGCCAGCCCGAGGTCGACCAGCACGGCGGGCACGACCACGCCGACCACGCGGCCATGCCCGGCATGGCCTCCCAGCGGGAACTCGACGAGCTCGCCGCCGCCTCCGGGGCCGACTTCGACACCCGGTTCCTGACCATGATGATCCGCCACCACGAGGGCGCGGTCGCGATGGCCGACACCGTGCGCGAGGACGGCGTGGACGTGGTCGTGCAGGAGATGGCGGACAACGTCGTCGTCGAGCAGTCCGACGAGATCGCCAGGATGCGGGGCATGCTCGGGGCATGACGGACTTGATCCACACCCCGGTCCTGCCGGGCGCGCGGGTGCGACTGGTCCCGCTGGGCCCGGCGCACGTCGACGACCTGCTGACGATGGTCAACGACACCGGCCTGGCGGTGTTCACCGGCAACCACGGCACCTTCACCCGCGAGGAGCTGGTGGACTGGTGCGCCTCGCGCGCCGACCAGGTCGACCGCCTCGACTACGCGATCCTCGACAACGCCACCGGCGCCTTCCTCGGCGACCTCGCCGTCAACGCCTGGGACCCGGACAACCGGGTCGCGGGCCTGCGCATCGCCCTGGGCGGCCGCCACGGCGAGGGCCTGGGCACCGAGGCGCTGCGGCTGGTCCTGGCGCACCTGTTCGACACCGTCGGGGTGCACCGCGTCGGCCTGGAGGTCGTCGACCACAACACCCGCGCCATCGCCGCCTACCGCAAGGCCGGGTTCCGCGAGGAGGGCCGCCTGCGCGAGGCGTGGCTGTGGCAGGGCGCCCGGCACGACGTCGTGGTGATGGGCGCGCTGGCCACCGACCGGTAAACCGGGGCGCGCCCCGTCCGGGCGGGTCGATAGCATCGTCGGCGATCTGAGCAGCAGGTCCGAGCACCCCCGACGAAGGAGTCACCGTGTCCCAGCCGCAGCCCACCGCCGTCGCACCCGCATCGAGCGTGGTGGTGAAGGCGGGCACCACCGCGGGCGCGGCCGTCCGGGAGGCCGGCCTGCCCGGCAAGGGGCCGGACGCCGTCGTGGTCGTGCGCGACCCCGAGGGCCGCCTGCGCGACCTGTCCTGGGCCCCCGGGGCCGACACCGAGGTCGAGCCGGTCGGCGCGGACACCGAGGACGGCCGCTCGGTCATCCGCCACTCCTGCGCGCACGTGCTCGCCCAGGCGGTGCAGCAGCAGTTCCCCGAGGCCAAGCTGGGCATCGGCCCGCCGGTCAAGGACGGCTTCTACTACGACTTCTCCGTCGAGCGCCCGTTCACCCCCGAGGACCTCGCCGCGCTGGAGAAGCGGATGAAGGCGATCATCAAGGGGGCGCAGCGGTTCTCCCGGCGGGTGCTGGACTCGGTCGAGGCGGCCAAGGCCGAGCTGGCGGCCGAGCCGTTCAAGCTGGAACTGGTGGACATCAAGTCTGAGGACAACACTGTCGACACCTCCGAGGTGATGGAGGTCGGCGGCGGCGAGCTGACCGTCTACGACAACCTCGACCCGCGCTCGGGCGACCCGGTCTGGGGCGACCTGTGCCGCGGTCCGCACGTGCCGACGACCAAGCACATCCCGGCGTTCAAGCTCATGCGCGTCGCGGCCGCCTACTGGCGCGGCAACGACAAGAACCCGCAGTTGCAGCGCATCTACGGCACCGCGTGGGAGTCGGCCGAGGCCCTCGACGCGCACCTGGAGCTCATCGCCGAGGCCGAGCGCCGCGACCACCGCAAGCTCGGCGTCGAGCTGGACCTGTTCAGCTTCCCCGACGAGATCGGCTCCGGCCTGGCGGTCTTCCACCCCAAGGGCGGGGTGATCCGCAAGGCGATGGAGGACTACTCCCGCCAGCGGCACGCCGAGTCCGGCTACGAGTTCGTCTACTCCCCGCACATCACCAAGGGCGCCCTGTTCGAGGTCTCCGGCCACCTGGACTGGTACCGCGACGGCATGTACCCGGCGATGCACCTCGACGCCGAGCACAACGAGGACGGCACGGTCCGCAAGCCGGGCCAGGACTACTACCTCAAGCCGATGAACTGCCCGTTCCACGACATGATCTTCAAGTCGCGCGGCCGGTCCTACCGCGAGCTGCCGCTGCGGATGTTCGAGTTCGGGTCGGTCTACCGCTACGAGAAGTCCGGCGTGGTGCACGGCCTGACCCGCGTGCGCGGCATGACGCAGGACGACGCGCACATCTTCTGCACCGAGGACCAGGTCCCCGCCGAGCTGGCGTCGCTGCTCAAGTTCGTGCTCGACCTGCTGCGCGACTACGGCCTGGACGACTTCTACCTGGAGCTGTCGACCCGCAACGACGACAAGTACGTCGGCTCCGACGAGGTGTGGGAGCAGGCGACCGAGACACTGCGGGTCGCCGCCGAGGACTCCGGCCTGGAGCTGGTCCCGGACCCGGGCGGCGCCGCCTTCTACGGCCCGAAGATCTCCGTGCAGGCCAAGGACGCCCTGGGCCGCACCTGGCAGATGTCGACCATCCAGCTCGACTTCATGCTCCCCGAGGCCTTCGAGCTGGAGTACACCGCCCCGGACGGCTCCCGCAAGCGCCCGGTCATGATCCACCGCGCGCTCTTCGGCTCGATCGAGCGCTTCTTCGGCGTGCTGACCGAGCACTACGCGGGCGCGTTCCCGGCGTGGCTGGCCCCGGTGCAGGCCGTCGGCATCCCGATCGCCGACGAGCACAGCGAGCACCTGCTGGTCGTGGCCGAGCAGTTGCGCGCGCACGGCGTCCGGGTCGAGGTCGACCTGTCCGACGACCGCATGCAGAAGAAGATCCGCAACCACACCCTGCAGAAGGTGCCGTTCCTGCTGGTCGCGGGTGGGAAGGACGTCGAGTCCGGCGCGGTGTCCTTCCGCTTCCGCGACGGCTCCCAGGTCAACGGCGTCCCGGTGGCCGACGCCGTGGACGCGGTGCGCGGCTGGATCGCCTCCCGCGAGAACGCCTCGCCCTCGGCGGAGACCTTCACCGTCGCCGGGTAGGCGGCCGATCCGGTGGCGGCCCCGGCGCCGGGGCCTCCACTAGGATCGGCGCATGGTCGACCCGGAGTTCGTTCCCCAGGATGGCGTGGGCATCCCTGACGCGCTGCAGCGGTTGTGGACGCCCCACCGCATGGCCTACATCAAGGGGGAGGGCAAGCCGGACGGCGACGACGCGCGCGGCTGCCCGTTCTGCGGGCTGCCGGACCTCGACGACGCCGAGGCGCTCATCGTGGCGCGGGGCAAGGCCGTCTACGCGGTGCTGAACCTGTACCCGTACAACCCCGGGCACCTGATGGTCGTGCCCTACCGGCACGTGGCCGACTTCACCGAGCTGACCGCCGGGGAGACGGTGGAGCTGGCCGAGTTCACCCAGCACGCGATGCGGGTCGGGCGGCGGGTGTCGGCGCCGCACGGGTTCAACATCGGGATGAACCAGGGCGTGGTGGCGGGGGCGGGGATCGCCGCGCACCTGCACCAGCACCTGGTGCCCCGGTGGGGCGGGGACGCGAACTTCATGCCGGTGGTGGGGCACACCAAGGTGCTGCCCCAGTTGCTCGGCGACACCCGGCGGATGCTCGCCGACGCCTGGGAGGGCTGAGCCTCCCAGGCGTCGCGGCCGGGGCCGGGCTGGGGCCAGGCCGGGATCAGCCCGTGCGCAGCACGGCCTCGATGTCGATCGTGATCTCGACCTTGTCGCCCACCACGACGACGTTGTTCTGCACGCCGCCGAAGTTGACGTTGAAGTCCTTGCGGTTGATGTGGGCCTTGCCCTCGGCGCCGATCCGGGTGCCGCCGTAGGCGTCGCCGCCGAAGCCGTTGAACTCGAAGGTCAGCGGGACGGTCCTGGTGACGTCCTTGAGGGTCAGCTCGCCGTCCAGCACGTACTTGTCGCCGTCGGCGCGCACGCCGGTGGCCTGGTAGGTCATGGTCGGGTACTTCTCGACCTCGAAGAAGTCGGCCGTCTTGAGGTGGCCGTCGCGGTCGGCGTTGCCGGTGTGGATCGAGTCGAGGTCGACCGAGACCTCGACGCCCGCCGCGGCCAGGTCCTCGGTGGTGGTCACGGTGCCCGAGAAGGCGGTGAAGCGGCCCTTGACCTTGCTGATGCCGCCCATGTGCCGCACGGAGAAGCCGACCTCGGAGTGGGTGGGGTCGATGTCCCAGGTGCCCGCGACGAAGCCGGGGATCTCGGTGGTGGCGCTGGTCATGGCGTGTCCTCCAACAACTGGTTGAACGCTTGATTGAACTCTCAACGGGGACGGTACACGGTTTCGATTGAGAGTTCAACTAGGGGGTAGGATGGGGGCATGAGCGAGGCGACACGCTGGCTGGATGGCCGGGAACAGGACGTTTGGCGGACCTACATCACCATGTCGAGCGCGCTCACCGACGCACTCGACCGCCAGCTCCAGGGCGACTCGAAGATGCCCTACACCTACTACGAGATCCTCGTGGTGCTGTCCGAGGCCCCCGAGCGCTCGCTGCGCATGAGCGAGCTGGCCGGGCTGCGCGGCTCCTCGCGAAGCAGGCTCTCGCACGCTGTCTCCCGGCTGGAGGAGGCGGGTTGGGTCGTGCGCCGCGAGTGCCCCACCGACAAGCGTGGCCAGGTCGCGGTGCTGACCGACACGGGTTTCGACGCCCTGCGCGCCGCCGCCCCCGGCCACGTCACCGCCGTCCGCGAGACCCTGTTCGACCAGCTCACCGCCGAACAGGTCGACGCGCTCGGCCAGATCAGCGCCGCCGTCCTGCGCAAGCTCGACCCCGAGGGGACGCTGCCCGGCAACCGCGAACCAGCCCCCGGCGCGGGCGCCTGCGGCCAGCCCCCCGACGTCTGAGCCGGGACCGGGGGGACGCGGCCCACACCGGGTGGGCCCGGCGGGCGGGGCCTCCGGGCCGTTAGGCTGCGCCCACCAGGTCCCGCTGCCGGTTAGGTGTCCCCGACAGACTCATGCTCAACATCTTCGCCCGCGCGTCGGTCTCGCGCGCCACAGACCCGGTCGGGGCGTGGCTCGTCCGCCTCGGCCTCACACCCAACGCCATGACCCTGTTCGGCACCGCGGGGGCGGTGGTCGCGTCGCTGTGGCTGTTCTCGACCGGGCACCTGCTGGCCGGGTCGCTGGTCGTCACCGGCTTCGTCCTGTTCGACCTGATCGACGGGTCGATGGCACGGGCGCGGGGCGGGGGGACCAAGTTCGGCGCCGTGCTCGACGCGAGCTGCGACCGGATCGCCGACGGCGCCCTGTTCAGCGGGCTCGCCTGGTACCTGTTCACGATCGCCGACCACCCCGTGCTGGCCGCTGCCGCGCTGGGCAACATCGTGCTCTCGCAGGTCGTGTCCTACATCAAGGCGCGCGCGGAGGCCTCCGGCCTGGCGGCCGACGGCGGGCTGGTGGAGCGGGCCGAGCGGCTGATCATCATCCTGTTCGGCGCCGGTTTCGCCGGGATCGACGTGCCCTACGCCCTCGACGTGGCGCTGTGGCTGCTCACCGCCGGGTCGGTCGTCACCGTCGTGCAGCGCCTCCTCGCGGTGCGCCGCAGCGCGGAGGCCGCCGGATGAGCGGGCTCGCGGCACTGGGCTACCGGGCGGCTTGGCGGCTGGTGCGGCTGCTGCCGGAACAGGCCGCCGCCGCGCTGTTCCGCGCGGGCGCCGACTGGGCGGCCGCGCGCAGGGGCCCCGGCGGGCAGCGGCTGCGGGCCAACCTGGCCAGGGTGGTGCCGCAGGCCGGGCCCGAGGAGCTCGACGAGCTGGTGCGCGCCGGGCTGCGCTCGTACGCGCGGTACTGGTGCGAGGCGTTCCGGCTGCCGTCGATGGACGCCGACGCCGTCTACCGCGAGTTCGACCGGAACATGACCGGCGCGGAGTACATCACCGCCGCCCTGGCCGAGGGCAACGGCGTGGTGGTGGCGCTGACGCACTCGGGCAACTGGGACGCCGCGGGGATGTGGCTGGTCGCCGAGCACGGCACGTTCACCACCGTCGTCGAGCGGCTGCGGCCGGAGTCGCTGTTCGAGCGGTTCGTGGCCTACCGGGAGTCGCTCGGGTTCGAGATCCTGCCCAGCGAGGGCGGCGAGCGGCTGGCGTCGGTGGTGCTCGCCGAACGGCTGCGCGACAACGGGGTCGTGTGCATCGTCGGCGACCGCGAGCTGGGCCCGCGCGGCATTCCGGTCACCTTCTTCGGCCAGCCCGCCGTCTTCCCCGCCGGGCCCGCCTACCTGGCCGCGCGCACCGGCGCGGTGCTGCTGCCCGCCGGGCTCTGGTTCACCGAGGACGGCTGGGCCTGCCGGGTGCACCCGCCGATCCCGGTCAGCGGCGTGCGCGGCATCCCCGCCGCCACCCAGGCGCTGGCCGACGTGTTCGCCGCCGACATCGCCGCGCACCCGGCCGACTGGCACATGATGCAGCCCCTCTGGCAGGCCGACCGGTGAGGATCGGCATCGTCTGCCCCTACTCGTTCGACATCCCGGGCGGGGTGCAGGCGCACGTGCTCGACCTGGCCAGGGCGCTGACCGGGCAGGGCCACGAGGTCGACGTGCTCGCCCCCGCCGACGAGGACACCGAGCTGCCGGACTTCGTGCGCGCGGCCGGGCGGGCGGTGCCGATCCCGTACAACGGGTCGGTGGCGCGGCTGTCGTTCGGGCCGGTCTCCTACGCCCGGGTGCGCCGGTGGCTGCGCGAGCACGACTTCGACGTGCTGCACCTGCACGAGCCGATCGCGCCGAGCCTGTCCATGCTGGCGCTGATGGTCGCCGACGGGCCGATCGTGGCCACGTTCCACACCTCGACCCCGCGCTCCCGCACGCTCAGCGCTTTCCAGAACGTGCTGCAACCGTTCCTGGAGAAGATCACCGCCCGCATCGCGGTGTCCGCGCTGGCCAGGCGGGTCCAGGTCGAGCACCTCGGCGGCGACGCGGTGGAGATCCCCAACGGCGTCGACGTGGGGTTCTTCCGCGACGCCGAGCCGCTGCCCGGCTACCCGCGCGCGGGCGGCACGATCGGCTTCGTCGGCCGCTACGACGAGCCGCGCAAGGGCATGCCGGTGCTGCTCAAGGCGCTGCGGCTGCTCGACGACCTGCCCGAGGCCCGGCTGCTGGTGGTCGGCCGCGGCGACGAGGACGACCTGCGCCGCGCGGCCGGGCCGCTGGCCGACCGGATCGACCTGCTCGGCCAGGTCGACGACCGGACCAAGGCCCGCGCCCTGCGCAGCTTCGACGTCTACTGCGCGCCCAACACCGGCGGGGAGAGCTTCGGGATCATCCTGACCGAGGCCATGTCGGCGGGCGCGGTCGTGGTCGGCAGCGACCTCGACGCCTTCCGCCGCGTCCTGGCCGACGGGGCCGCGGGCGTGCTCACCGCGACCGGCGACCCGCGGTCGCTGGCCCAGGGGCTGCGCGCCGCGCTGACCGACCCCGCGCTGCGCGCGGCCAAGATCGCCGAGGCCACCGAGCGGGTGGCCGCCTACGACTGGTCGGTCGTGACCGGGCAGGTGCTGCGCGTGTACGAGCAGGCGGTGGCCGCCGACCCCCGCCGGGTGGAGGAGGCCGGGTGAGCGACCTGGGCTTCGTGCTGCTGCTCGTCGGCCTCGCCGTGCTGGTCGTGCTGGGGAGCTGGCTGGTCGGCACCGCCAACCGGCTCGACCGCCTGCACGTGCGCACCGACGCGGCCTGGGCCGCCCTCGACGCCGCCCTGGCCCGCCGCGCGGTGGTCGCCCGGGCCGTCGCGGGCTCGCTCGACCCGGTGCCGGGGGACCGGCTGCGGGTGCTCGCCGAGCGCGCCGAACGCGCGCCCCGGGCCGAGCGCGAGACCGCCGAGAACGCCCTGAGCAGGGAACTGGCCGAGGTCGACCGCCAGGCGGTCGCGCTGGCGCTGGTCGCCGAGCTCGTCGACGCCGAGCACCGGGTGGTCATCGCCCGCCGGGTGCACGGCGACGCCGTGCGCGACACGCTGTCGCAGCGGCGGCGGCGGGTGGTGCGCTGGTTCAAGCTCGCGGGCACCGCCCCGGAGCCCGCCTACCTCGAGATCGCCGAGCCCGAGCCCGACCTGCCCCGGCCCCGCCCGTCGGCCAGGGTCGTCCTGCTCGACACCGAGGACAGGGTGCTGCTCTTCCGCGGCCACGACCCCGCCACCCCCGACCACTCGTTCTGGTTCACCGCGGGCGGCGGCGTCGACCCGGGGGAGGACCTGCGCGCCGCCGCCCTGCGCGAACTCCGCGAGGAGACCGGTATCGCCCTGCCCGACGCCGCCCTGACCGGCCCGGTCTGGCGGCGGCGCACCGTGTTCAGCTTCGAGGACCGCGCCTACGACGGGGAGGAGTGGTTCTTCCTCGCCCGCCTCCCCGATGGCGCCCGGGTCAGCACCGCGGGGTTCACCGAGCTGGAGGCCCGCACGATCGCCGAGCACCGCTGGTGGTCGGCGGCCGACCTCGCCGCCACCGCCGAGACCTGCTACCCGGTCCAGCTCGCCGAGCTGCTGCCCGAGCTGCTGACCGGGCAGTGGACCGGCGCCCTGCGCACCGTCCGCTGAGCCGCCCGGCCGAGAAGTGGCCTGGTGAGATCGGGCCCGATTGGCCTCGGTGAGCGGGCCACCTCGTCCTATCGTCGGTGCTGCGGCGAGCGCGCCGCGCCCCGACGAGCAGTGGAAGGCAGGACGGGTGTCCCAGACGCAGACCGAGGCGACCCAGGCGGAGCAGTCCCAGGACGGGACCGGCACGACCCGCGTCAAGCGCGGCATGGCCGAGATGCTCAAGGGCGGCGTGATCATGGACGTGGTCACCCCGGAGCAGGCCAAGATCGCCGAGGACGCGGGCGCCGTGGCCGTGATGGCGCTGGAGCGGGTGCCCGCCGACATCCGGGCCCAGGGCGGCGTGTCCAGGATGAGCGACCCGGACATGATCGACGGCATCATCGCCGCGGTGTCCATCCCGGTGATGGCCAAGGCGCGCATCGGCCACTTCGTCGAGGCGCGGGTGCTCCAGTCGCTCGGTGTCGACTACGTCGACGAGTCGGAGGTGCTGACCCCCGCCGACTACGCGAACCACATCGACAAGTGGGCGTTCACCGTGCCGTTCGTGTGCGGGGCGACCAACCTGGGCGAGGCGCTGCGCCGGATCACCGAGGGCGCGGCGATGATCCGCTCCAAGGGCGAGGCGGGCACCGGCGACGTGTCCAACGCGACCGGGCACATGCGCAAGATCCGCGGCGAGATCCGCAGGCTGACCTCACTGGCCGACGACGAGCTGTACGTGGCCGCCAAGGAGTTGCAGGCCCCCTACGAGCTGGTCAAGGAGGTCGCCCGCACCGGCAAGCTGCCCGTCGTGCTGTTCACCGCGGGCGGCATCGCCACCCCGGCCGACGCGGCGATGATGATGCAGCTCGGCGCCGAGGGCGTGTTCGTCGGCTCCGGCATCTTCAAGTCCGGCAACCCCGCCCAGCGCGCCGAGGCGATCGTCAAGGCCACCACCTTCCACGACGACCCGGACGCCATCGCGAAGTTCAGCCGGGGTCTGGGCGAGGCCATGGTCGGCATCAACGTCGACGAGATCCCGCAGCCGCACCGCCTCGCCGAGCGCGGCTGGTAAGCGCTCGAACGCCAGGCGATTCGGGCCCACGCTGCCGAGGATCGCGGCGTGGGCCCGGTCGTTTCGGCGCTGTGGTCGGGACTGATGCCGTGGTCCAAGCTGGGTATCAGCCTTCGGTCGGACGCCGCCGTGCTACTTCGTCTGGTTCGGGTGGCTCGTGTGCACCTGCTCCAGGTACACCGTCCTCCCGTCGACGTAAGTCGCCCCGCCGTGCTGGATCGTGCCGAGCTCTCCCTTGAGGCGGTGGTTCGTCGGCGTCGTGGACAGAGGCGTGCGTGTGAGGAAGTCCCATTAGGGACGCTCCACGGTCTCGGCGGCTTCGTCCTCGTCGAGCCACTCCAGATCGGCGCTGCCCAAGCCCGCCGCGATCGCCGCGGCAGTCTCCTTCCAAGACGTCAGCTCAGCGATCGCCAGGCGCGGCTGGCGCGTCGAGAACGACGCGCGCGCGGCGTCGACAAGGTCCTGCGCACACGTCTCGCGGTCCGCGGGAGAAAGCGCCAGCATCCAGGGGAAGACCTTCGCCATGCGCTCGGCGAGGGTGCCGGTCTCGTCCAGGACCGCAGTGATCAGCTGCGCGGCGAAGTCCAGCATGCGCGTGTGCCCCTCGGCCTCGGCGAAGACCTCGGCCGAGTGCTTGCTCAGGTCCGAGGAGCGTCGTGTGGCGACGGGGAGGTCAACTGCGCTGGTCATGGACCCATCATGTTCGGAACGTGTTCGGAAGTCAGGGCGGAGCCGCGCGGCGGTGGACGGTTCCGTCGACCAGGCCGAATGGCTTCCGACCAACCGTTGGATGCGTGCCGGTGGTCGGGATAGACGACGCCGGGTGGGCGGCGGGAGGAATCGTCAACGGTGCTCGGAGAGGGACACCGCCGTGGTTCCCGGTTCCAGGGCCTCGAAGACGTGCGGCTCGTCGCCGGGGTAGGTCATGAAGTCCCCCGGCGACAGCTCGACCGGCGCGTCCGCCGGACCGACCAGCGCCCGCCCGGTGCAGAGCACGACGTGCTCGACCTCGCCGGGCGGGTGCGGCGCCGACTCCCGCCGCGACCCCGGCTCCGCGGTGAGCAGGTACAGGTCGCGGCGGGTGTTCGCCGGACCGGCCGACAGCAGCGCCGTGGTGTAGTCGGCGGTCTCGGAGGCCACCGACGCCGCCTCGCCGCGGCGGACCACCCGCACCCGGGGCGAGGGCGGGTCGACGAGCCTGCTGAACGGGATGTCGAGCGCGGTCCCGATCGCCCACAGCGTCTCGATGCCCGGGTTGCCCGCGCCGGACTCCAGTTGCGACAGGGTCGATTTGGCGACCCCGGCCCGTTTGCCCAGCTCGCTCAACGACAGCCCGGCGCGCTCGCGCTCGCGGCGCACGGCCCTGGCGATCACGCCGCTGATCTCTCCCCGGTCCGACACGTCGCTCCGTTCGTTATATCGGTCCGAACGTTCATCTTGACGAACGCTCGGTCGTGCGTTCAGGATACTGGCCATGCGTTCGACATGGCGAACACTCGATCGGGAGTCGCGCCGGGGGATCACGGCGATCGTCGCCGCCTCGTTCGTCAGCGGCCTGTCCTTCGGCGCCATCGCGGTGGCCTCCGGCATGGCGCTGTGGGTGCCGCTGGTGATGTCCGTGCTGGTCTTCGCGGGCGGGTCGCAGTTCCTGGCCGTCGGGCTCGTCGCCGCGGGCGGCAGTCCGGTCGCGGCCGTGGCCGCCGGGCTGGCGCTCAACGCCCGGCACCTGCCGTTCGGCCTGGCGGTCGGCCACCTGCTCGGCGACCGCCTCGCGGCCCGGCTGCTGGGCAGCCACCTGCTGGTCGACGAGTCGGTCGCCTTCGCCATGGCCCAGCGCGACCCGGCCAGGGCCAAGGCGGCGTTCTGGGCCTGCGGCGCCGGGCTGTTCGCCGGGTGGAACCTGGGCGGCCTGCTGGGCGCGCTCGCCGGGCAGTCGATCGCCGACCCGGGCGCGCTCGGCCTCGACGCCGTCTTCCCCGCCCTGCTGCTGGCGCTGGTCATCCCCGCCATGACCGGGCCGGACAAGTGGCGCCCCGCCCTGGCGGGCGCCGCCATCGCCTTGGCCACCACCCCGCTGCTGCCCGCGGGCGTGCCGGTGCTGCTCGCCCTGCTGGGCATGGCCGCCGTCCCCCGCCGCCGGGCGACCACCGATGAGGTGCCCGCGTGAGCATCGTGCCGATCCTCGCCCTCGCCGCGGGCACCTTCGCCCTGCGCTTCGCGGGCACCGCCCTGCGCGGCCGGGTGAGCATGCCCGACCACGTCCGCGACCTGCTCGCCACCGCCGCCCTCGTCCTGCTCGTCGCCCTCGCCGCCACCGCCGCGCTGGCCAAGGGCCAGTCCTTCGGCGGCTGGGCGCTGGCCGCGGGCGTCGCCGTCGGCGGGCTGCTGGCCTGGCGGCGGGCGCCGTTCCTCGTCGTCGTGGTCGCCGCGGCGCTGATCACCGCCCTGCTGCGGCTGGCCGGGGTCGGCTGACTAGGCTCGGACGGCCCGGACCGGCCGGGCGCGGCGACGAGCGGGGGTGAGCGAGGTGGCCGACCAACCGCTGATCGGTGTGCTCGCCCTGCAGGGCGACGTGCGCGAGCACGCCGCCGCGCTCGAGTCCGGCGGCGCCAGGACCACCACCGTGCGCAGGCCCTCCGAGCTCGACGACGTCGACGGCCTGGTCATCCCCGGTGGCGAGTCCACCACGATGTCGCGGCTGCTGGAGACCTTCGAGCTGCTGGAGCCGCTGCGCGCCCGGCTCGCGGGCGGCATGCCCGCCTACGGGTCCTGCGCCGGGATGATCCTGCTCGCCGACAAGGTGCTCGACGGCCGCCCCGACCAGCGCCAGCTCGGCGGGATCGACATGGTCGTGCGGCGCAACGCCTTCGGCAGGCAGGTCGACTCGTTCGAGACCGACCTCGACCTCGCCGGGGTCGACGGCGGCCCGGCGCACGCGGTGTTCATCCGCGCGCCCTGGGTCGAGGCCGTCGGCCCGGCGGTCGAGGTGCTGGCCGCGGTGCCCGACACCCCGGCGGCCGGAGCCGCCGCCGGTAGGATCGTCGCCGTCCGGCAGGGGGCCGTGCTGGCCACCGCCTTCCACCCGGAGCTGACCGGAGACTCCCGGGTGCACCGCCTGTTCGTGGACGTCGTCCTCGGCCGGGCGTGAGACCTACTCGACGTGAAGTGACGGAGGAGAGATGAGCGGCCACTCCAAGTGGGCGACAACCAAGCACAAGAAGGCCGCCCTCGACGCCAAGCGTGGCAAGCTCTTCGCGAAGCTGATCAAGAACGTCGAGGTCGCCGCGCGCACCGGTGGCGGTGACCCGGACGGCAACCCCACGCTGTTCGACGCCATCCTCAAGGCGAAGAAGAACTCGGTCCCGCTCGACAACATCGAGCGCGCCCGCAAGCGCGGCGGCGGCGAGGAGGCGGGCGGCGCCGACTGGCAGACGATCATGTACGAGGGCTACGGCAGCAACGGCGTCGCGGTCCTGATCGAGTGCCTGACCGACAACCGCAACCGCGCCGCCAGCGAGGTCCGCACCGCGATGAGCCGCAACGGCGGCTCGATGGCCGACCCCGGCTCGGTCGCCTACATGTTCAACCGCAAGGGCGTCGTCGTGATGGGCAAGGGCGACCTGTCCGAGGACGACGTGCTCATGGCCGTGCTCGACGCGGGCGCCGAGGAGGTCAACGACCTCGGCGACAGCTACGAGATCATCTCCGAGGCCACCGACATGGTCGCCGTGCGCAAGGCGCTGCAGGAGGCGGGCTACGACTACGAGTCCGCCGACGCCAGCTTCCTGCCCACCCTCACCGTCGCCCTCGACGCCGAGGGCGCGCGCAAGGTCTTCAAGCTCATCGACGCCCTCGAGGACTGCGACGACGTGCAGAACGTCTACGCGAACTTCGATGTGAGCGACGAGGTCATGGCCGAGGTCGACGCATAAGGACACGATCGGCTGACCAGTGCGCGGTTTTCTGGTCTTATGGGAGGCCCGGGGTTCGCCCCGGGCCTCCCGTGTTCCCACCAGTCCCCACTGTGCTGATCCCAAGAGGAGCCGACGATGTCCCTCGACGAGATCTCCGAGGACGAGGCCCGCCTGCGCGACTGGCTGCTGGCCACCTGCCAGACCGAGGGCCACGCCGTGGTCGAGGTCGGCGACGACGAGTTCGGCGCGGGCTACACGTTCTCCGTGGGCGCCTGGCGGGTGCACGGCGCGCCCGAGGCCGTCGTGGTCGGCATCCCGCAGGACATCGCCCGCGGCCTGATCGAGCTCTACGTCCGCCGCGTCGCCGCGGGGGAGCGGTTCTTCCCCGGACTGCCCTACCTGGACTTCTTCGACGGCACCCCGGTCGTCGTCGAGCGGGTCGACCACGCCTTCTACCCGGAGTACCTGGGCAGCGCGCTGCTGGTCTACCCCTCCGGCCAGTTCCCCGCCCTCCAGCTCATCGTCGCCACCCCCGACGGCCACTTCCCCTGGCACGCCGACGCCCCCGACGGCTTCCGCGACTGGCAGCCGGTGCTCACCGACAGCGGGCTGCCCGAGAGCTGGCGCCCGGGGGTCGACGGGCCGTGACGCCCGCGTACTCCGTCGAGGACCTGGTCCTGACCTACCCCGGCCAGGACCGGCCCGCCGTGGACGCGGTGTCGTTCACCATCGCCGAGGGCGAGGTGTTCGGCCTGCTCGGCGACAACGGGGCGGGCAAGTCGACCGTCGTCCGGCAACTGGTCACCTTGCTGCGCCCGACCTCGGGCCGGGTGGCGCTGTTCGGCGTCGACGTCGCCACCGACCCCGGGCTGGTCTCGCGCAAGGTCGGGTACATGCCGCAGAGCAGCGCCGCGCTCAACCGGCTCACCGCCGCCGAGTCCGTCTACTTCGCCGCCCACCTGCGCGGCCTGTCGCGCCGGGACGCGCGGCGCGAGCGCGACGAGCTGCTCGGCCTCTGGGGTGTCGACGAGGTGGCGGGGCGCTCCTCGGCACGGCTGTCCGGCGGGCAGCGCAGGCTGCTCCAGCTCGCCGTGGCGATGGCGGGCAGGCGGCCCGTGCTCATCCTCGACGAGCCGACCAACGACCTGGACCCGGTGCGCCGCAAGCACGTCTGGTCGGTGCTGCGGCAGCGCAACGCCGAGCTGGGCACGACCATCGTGCTGGTCACCCACGACGCCGTGGAGGCGGAGAAGGCCATCCAGCGCGTCGGCATCCTGCGCCGGGGCCGGTTCACCGCCATCGGCACCCCCGCCGAGCTGCGCCGGGGCATCGAGGGCTCGCTGCGGGTGGAGCTGGCCTTCCCACCGGGCGACCCGCCTGCCCTGCCCGCGGGCGTGACGCCCCGGGAGGCGGGGGAGGGGCGGTGGCTGCTGCTGCTCGACCACGCCGACGCGGGCGCGCTCGTCGCCCGCCTCGACCCCGCGACGACCGACATCCGGCTCAGCTCGACCACCCTCGAGGACCTGTACCTGCACTATGCCGCCTGAAGCCCTGCCAGCACGGGAGCAACTGCTCGACCTCGTGCTCATCCAGTTCTCGAACCTGCGCTGGGCGTGGACGTCGATGGTGCTCACCGGTGTGCTCATGCCGGTGCTCATGACCCTGTCCTTCGGCGCGATGGCGGACCGGGGCAGCGACGACGTCACGGCGGTGCTGTGCGGCAGCGTGGTGCTGTCGCTGATGTTCCAGAACCAGAACAACGTGGCCTCGAACTTCGCCTACATGAAGGCCATGGGCACCCTGGACTTCCTCGCGACCCTGCCGGTGCGCCGCCACCTGCTCGTGGTCGCCACCGTGGCCGCGTTCTTCGCCCTGTCGCTGCCCTCGGTCGTGGTGACGGCGGCGCTCGGGGCGCTGGTGCTGGGCGTGCCGCTGTCGCTGAGCCCCTGGGCGGTGCTGGTGCTGCCGCTGTGCGCGCTGCCGCTGGCCGGGATCGGCGCGATCGTCGGCATCACCGCGCGCACCCCGGAGGCCGCGGGCTCGGTGAGCGTGCTGGTCAGCCTGGTGCTGGTGTTCCTCGGACCGGTGCTCATCCCGGCGAGCAGGCTCCCGGGCTGGGTGCTGGCCACCAGCCACCTCAGCCCGGCCACCTACGCCGCCTCCGCCGTCCGGCAGGTGCTGGCCGGGCCGGTCACCGCCCGCCTCGCCCTCGACCTCGCGGTGCTCGCGGGCGTCTGCGCGCTCAGCCTGTGGTGGGTCGGCGCCCGCCTGCCCTGGCGCCAGGGCTGAGCCGCGAGATCACGCCCCCGTGCTGGGGGAACCGCGCGACCAGGTCCTCCGGGAAGTGGACCGTCGAGTCGGTGTAGGGCGGGACGACCACCGTGCCGACCAACGACCAGTCGGCGGTCTCCGAGGCCTGCCACACCCCAGCGGGGACCACGGCCTGCGGGCGCTGGCCCGCCGCGAAGTCCAGGCCCAGGACCGTGGTGGTGAGGCGGCCGTCCGGGTCGATCTGGCGCAGCACCAGCGGCGAACCGGCGTGGTAGGCGTACAGCTCGGGGTGGTCCAGGCGGTGCCAGGCGGAGAACTCCGGGGCCCGCAGCAGGTAGTAGATGGCCGAGAACGCCTCGTCGCGCCAGGACTGCGACCACAGCCCGCCCTCGACCGGCAGCGGGGTCAACCCGAGTGCCGTCTTGATCTGCTCCACGGTCATTGCGCGATCATGGCTGACATGAGCAGCGCACCGCGTCCCCGGGACATGTCGGAGGAGCAACTCGGCTTCCAGCCGCAGGAGGCGGTGCGCTGGCTGGCGCCGAAGGTGCTGGTCACCACCGGCATCCAGTCCGTCATCGCATCGATCTTCGGGTCCTACGCCGACAAGCGGGAGCTGCAGGGCTCCCTGCCCGCCGAGGTCCACCGCTTCCCCGACGCCGACGACGACGGGGCGTTCTGGCTCGACTACGTCGCCGACCTCGGCGACGGGTTCGACGCGACCTACTCGGTGGCCTCGCTGCTGGCGGCCGAGGAGCTGGACCTCCCCGACGCCGGGCCGCTGCCGCGCGGGCGGCTGCTGGTCATGGGCGGTGACCAGGTCTACCCGTCGGCGTCGACCCGCGCCTACGAGGACCGGACCAAGGGCGTCTACCGGGCCGCGCTGCCCGAGGCGCGCGGCGAGTCGCCCACCCTGTTCGCCCTGCCGGGCAACCACGACTGGTACGACGGCCTGACCTCCTTCCTGCGCGTCTTCGCCCAGAAGCGGGCCTTCGGCGGCTGGGAGACGGCGCAGACGCGGTCCTACTTCGCCGTCCAGTTGCCCCACCGGTGGTGGCTGTGCGCGATCGACACCCAGTTCGACGACTACATCGACGGCCCGCAGTTGGAGTACTTCCGCTCGATCTCCCAGGAGATGCGGCCCGGTGACGGCGTCATCCTGTGCACGCCCACCCCGGTGTGGGTGGCGGCCGGGTCCGGCCACGAGGTCGAGAAGTACGACACGATCGACTTCTTCGACCGGGAGGTCGTCCGCCCGCGCGGCGCCGAGGTGCGGGTCATGCTCTCGGGCGACAAGCACCACTACGCCCGCTACGCCGAGACCGGCGGCGACCGGCAGCGGATCACCGCGGGCATCGGCGGCGCCTACCTCTCCGCCACCCACGAGCTGCCGCGCGACCTGGTGCTGCCGCCGCCGAAGTCGCGGATGCGCGACAAGTCCCCGACCGCCGAGTACGCCCTGGCCGCCCGCTACCCCAAGCGGCTGACCTCGGAGGCGTTCGCCGCGGGCATCTTCCGGCTGCCGCTGCGCAACCCCGGGTTCTGGGGCCTCACCGGCGTCCTGCAGACGGTCATGACCCTCGCGGTGCTCTACGGGCTCGTCGAGACCCTGGGCGAGCAGCGGGACAAGGGCTTCTTCGGCATGGTCGCCTCCTGGACCCCCGCGCTCATCGTCGCCGTGGTGCTGCTGCTGGGCGGGACGGCGTTCGCCAAGATCGAGCGGTTCCACGGCGGCGGCACGGCGACCTGGGCCGGGGTCCTGCACGCCCTGGCGCACATCGGGCTCAGCGTGGGCTGGTCGTTCGTCGTCATCTGGCTCTACACGACCGTCCTGCCGCGCGGGGTGGTCGACGACTGGGCGACGCTGGCGATCGTGCTGGTCGGCACGCCGGTGGTCATCGGGTTCCTCGACGCCGAGCTCGTCGCCCTCTACCTGATGGTCGCCTCCCGCTTCGGCATCAACCTCAACGAGGTCATGGCGGGCCAGAGCATCGAGCACTACAAGGGCTTCCTGCGGCTGCGCATCTCCGCGGACGGCGACCTCACCGTCCACCCCGTCGGCCTCGACCGCGTCGGCCGCCGCTGGCGGGCCGACCCCGGCGGCGCGGCGCACGAGCCGTGGCTGACCCCGTCCCGGCCGCTGCGGCCCCGGCTGATCGAGGCGCCGGTCACCGTGCCCCGCGTGTCTGCGCGGCCCGCCGCGGGCTGACCCCTAAGCTCCTCGAACGAGTGTTCGCAGAGATCGGCCACGAGGGGAGCGGCGTGCGCGTCCTGGGTGTCGACCCCGGCCTGACCAGGCTCGGGATCGCGGTCGTCGACGGCGGCACGGGCCAGGCGGTGCGCGCCGTCGCGGTCGACGTCATCCGCACCCCGGTCGAGGACGACCTGGCGGTCCGGCTGCTCAAGGTCTCCGACGGCGTCGAGGCCTGGCTGGACCGCCACCGCCCGGACGTGGTCGCCATCGAGCGGGTGTTCAGCCAGCACAACGTGCGCACCGCCATGGGCACCGCGCAGGCCGCCGGGGTGGTCGCGCTGGCCGCCGCCCGCCGCGGCCTGCCGGTCATGTTCCACACCCCCAGCGAGGTCAAGGCCGCCGTCACCGGGTCCGGCCGCGCGGACAAGGCGCAGGTCACGATGATGGTGACCAAGCTGCTCCGGCTCACCGAGGCGCCCAAGCCCGCCGACGCCGCGGACGCGCTGGCGCTGGCCATCTGCCACCTGTGGCGGGCCCCGGTGCGCAACCGGATGGCCGCGGCCGAGGCGAGGGCGGCGGAGCTGGCCAAGGCGCACCGTGCGAGGCTGGCCGCGGCGGCGCAGCGGACCAAGCGGGCCGCCCAAGGCAAGGCAACACAGGGCAAGGCAAGCGCAGCGGCATCCACGAGCAGGACGGTGGCGGAGTGATCTCATCGGTGCGGGGGACCGTGGCGTCCATCGGTCTCGACCACGCCGTCGTGGAGGTGGGCGGGGTCGGGCTCGCCGTGCAGGCCACCCCGCACACGCTGGCCACCCTGCGCCGCGGCGACGAGGCGGCGCTGTCGACCGCGCTGGTCGTCCGCGAGGACTCGCTGACCCTGTTCGGCTTCGCCGACACCGCCGCCCGCGACCTGTTCTGGCTGCTGCAGACCGTCTCCGGCATCGGCCCCCGGCTCGCCCTGGCCACCCTGGCCGTGCTGGAGCCCGCGCAACTGCGCCACGCCCTGGCCGACGGCAACATCTCCACCCTGACCCAGGTGCCCGGCATCGGCCGCAAGGGCGCCGAGCGGCTGATCATCGAGCTGCGGGACAAGGTCGACGCCGTGGTCCCCGCCGACGCCGCCCCGGCCGCGCCCAGCGCGTCCGCCGTGCGCGGGTCGGTCGTCGAGGCGCTCACCGGCCTCGGCTTCCCGGTCAAGCAGGCCGAGCAGGCCGTCGACCGGGTGCTCGCGCACGCGGAGAACGCGGGCGCGCCGACCTCGGCCGTGCTCCGCCAGGCCCTCGCCGCGCTCGGGCCCAAGCGGTGACCGAGCACCTCGGCGACGACCTGGGCGCGCTCGACGAGCAGGACTGGGCCGACTCGCAGCTCTCCCCGGTGGCCGAGCCCGCCGAGCGCGACGACGAGACCACCCTGCGGCCCCGGCTGCTCGACGAGTTCGTCGGCCAGCCCCGGGTCCGCGAGCAGCTCCAACTGGTGCTGCAGGGCGCCCAGCGGCGCGGCTCCCCGCCCGACCACGTGCTGCTGTCCGGCCCGCCCGGCCTGGGCAAGACCAGCCTGGCCATGATCATCGCCGCTGAGCTGGGCAGGCCCATCCGGATCACCTCCGGCCCGGCGCTGGAGCGCGCGGGCGACCTCGCCGCGATGCTGAGCAACCTCGGCGAGGGCGAGGTCATGTTCATCGACGAGATCCACCGCATCGCCCGCCCCGCCGAGGAGATGCTCTACCTGGCCATGGAGGACTTCCGGGTCGACGTCGTGGTCGGCAAGGGGCCGGGGGCCACCAGCATCCCGCTGGAGATCGCCCCGTTCACCCTGGTCGGGGCGACCACCCGGGCGGGCTCGCTGACCGGGCCGCTGCGCGACCGCTTCGGCTTCACCGCGCACATGGAGTTCTACACCGCCGAGGAGCTGGAGCTGGTGCTGCGCCGCTCCGCGACGATCCTCGGCATCGACCTGCTCGACGACGGCGCCGCCGAGATCGCGGGCCGCTCCCGGGGCACCCCGCGCATCGCCAACCGGCTGCTGCGCCGGGTCCGCGACTACGCCGAGGTCCGCGGCGACGGCCGCGTCGACGTGCCGACCGCGCGCGCCGCCCTGGAGGTCTACGACGTCGACGACCTCGGCCTCGACCGGCTCGACCGCGCGG
Organism: Actinokineospora pegani; assembly: GCF_009745975.1. Classification (GTDB taxonomy): domain Bacteria; phylum Actinomycetota; class Actinomycetes; order Mycobacteriales; family Pseudonocardiaceae; genus Actinokineospora; species Actinokineospora pegani. The sequence goes on from NZ_WHOL01000040.1 coordinate 29,589, forward strand.
TGCTCGGCGCCCTGGTCCGCTCCTTCGGCGGCGGCCCGGTCGGCGTCGCCACCCTCGCCGTGGCGGTGGGCGAGGAGCCCACCACCGTCGAGGAGGTCTGCGAGCCCTACCTGGTGCGCGCGGGGATGCTCGCGCGCACCCCGCGCGGCCGGGTGGCGACCGCGCTGGCGTGGACGCACCTCGGCCTGCCCGCCCCCAGCGACGCGCCGGGCTGGGCTGCGCCTACCCTGTTCGACGAGTGACCGCTCGCACGCTGCCGACCCCGGGGTCCTGGGACTTCCGCACCTGGCAGACTTGGGTCCAACAAACCCGAACAATCGGACTTTTCCCGCATCGGGAACGGTTCCCGGACGGAGAGACATGAACCAAGCCCTACTGCCGCTGCTGCTCGTCGCCGCGCTCGCGATCCCGCTGGTCATCGGCTCCCGCAAGCAGAAGAAGATGGTCGCCCAGCAGCAGGAGCTGCAGAACTCGCTCGACGTCGGCGACCGGGTCATGACCACCTCCGGCCTGTACGGCACCGTGTCCGACATCTCCGACGACGCCACGATCGGCATCGAGATCGCCCCGGGTGTCGAGACCACGTGGCTGCGCCAGGCCGTGCGCGAGAAGGTCGGCCCGGACCTGCTCGACGAGGACGATGACGACATCGACACCGCCGACACCGACGTCGACGCCGACGACCGCGAGGAGCGCACCGCCTCCGCGACCGGCTCGTCCTCGGCGTCGACCGCTCAGGTGGCCCCGCCGCTCGAGCACGGCAAGAACTGACACCCAGGGGCTCGTCACTGTCCGCCCCCGGTAGTGGGCGGACAGTGAGCCGCGCAACACTGGGTTAACTTCGCACCAGGTACGCTGCGCCCTCACCCACATGTGTCATCCGGGTGTGGGCGCAGCGTCATGACCACACATCGCGGCGCGCACGCAGTTCCGTGCGCACACGAGCGAGCCGAGGAGACGGACCGACCGTGGCACCACCGGTTGGGCAGATCCGCCCAGGGCGCTATCTGGCGTTCTTCGTAGCAATCGTCGCCATCCTTTACGCCCTGGTCTTCGCGACCGGCGACCGCAAGGCCGAGCCCAAACTGGGCATCGACCTGCAGGGTGGCACCCGGGTCAGCCTGACCGCCCGGACCGAGACCGGCGAGCCGCCCAGCCAGGAGTCGCTCGAGCTCTCGCGCCAGCTCATCGAGACCCGGGTCAACAACACCGGTGTCAGCGGCGCCGAGGTGGTCCTCGACGGCAACAACCTGGTGATCACCGTCCCCGGCACGAACGGCGAGCGGGCCAAGGACCTCGGGCAGACCGCGCAGTTGCGCTTCCGCCCGGTCGTGCAGGCAGCGGCGCTCCAGCAGCCCCAGCAGCCCCAGCAGCCGCAGCCCACGCAGCCCCCCGCCGCGCCGCCCTCGGCCGGGGCGAGTGACGCGCCCGCGACCCCGCAGGGCCGCCCCGCGCCGAACCTGGCGCAGGACCAGCCCTCCACCCCCGCCCCGCCGCCCGCGGACCAGCCCGCCGCGGGCCAGGGCGAGGACCCGCGCGTGGCCGCCGCCCCGGAGACCTGCAAGGAGTACGTGCGGCTGTCCGTCCAGAACAGCGACCCGAACACGCCGTTGACCGCTGAGGAGAACGGCAACCTCATCAGCGAGGGCAAGAAGTGCAGGCAGGACCCCAGGCTGGCGCCCGCCGACGGCTCGCAGGCCGACCAGGCGCTGCAGCAGGCCGTCATGAGCGTGCTGACCTGCGGCCCCGGCCAGATCGACCCGCTGGTCGGCCACGACGACCCGACGCTGCCGCTGGCCGCCTGCGACCAGGAGGGCGCGGAGGTCTTCATCCTCGGTCCGTCGTTCCTTGAGGGCACCGAGATCAGCGACGCCAACGCCAACCCGGACTCGCAGGGCGCGGGCTACCTGGTCACCGTGAGCTTCAAGTCCGCGGGCCAGGACGTGTGGGCGAACTACACCCGCGACCACGTCCAAGAGCGCGCCGCGTTCGTCCTCGACACCCAGGTCGTGTCCGCGCCCACCATCCAGGGCGCCATCGCGGGCGACACCACGATCACCGGCGGCCAGGGCGGGTTCACCAACGCCGAGGCCACCAAGCTGGCCAACGTGCTCAAGTTCGGCTCGCTGCCGCTGTCCTTCGAGGCCTCGGAGGCCGAGACGGTGTCGGCGACGCTGGGCCTGGCCTCGCTGGAGGCGGGCCTGATCGCGGGCGGCATCGGCCTGGCGCTGGTGTTCATCTACTGCCTGCTCTACTACCGCCTGCTCGGCGTGCTGACCATCCTCTCGCTGGTGCTCTCGGCGGGCGTGGTCTACGCCTTCCTGGTGCTGCTCGGCCGGTGGATCGGGTTCACCCTCGACCTCGCGGGCATCGCGGGCTTCATCATCGCCATCGGCATCACCGCTGACTCGTTCGTCATCTTCTTCGAGCGGATCAAGGACGAGATCCGCGAGGGCCGCACGTTCCGCTCGGCCGTGCCGCGGGCGTGGGTCCGGTCGCGGCGCACGATCCTGTCCGCCGACGCCATCAGCTTCCTGGCCTCGGCCGTGCTCTACGTGCTGGCCGTCGGCCAGGTCAAGGGCTTCGCGTTCACCCTGGGCATGTCCACGGTGCTCGACCTCATCGTCGTGTTCCTGGTGACGCACCCGCTGGTGGTGCTGGCCTCCAAGTCGAAGTTCCTGTCCAACTCGAAGCTCTCCGGCCTCGGTGCGGCGCACCACTCCGCCGCCGCGACGCGGGCGACCAAGGCCGCGGGCGCAGCGGCCCCGAAGGAAGTGTGACGTGTCCTCTCCCCAGGGAACCGAGAAGCACGCTGACCGGGCCAGTGCCACCAAGGCCAGCGTCTTCGAGCGGCTCTACGTCGGCAACGGCGCGTTCGACATCGTCGGCAGCCGCAAGCGCTGGTACATGCTCTTCGGCGTGCTGATGCTGGTCTGCGTGCTGTCGATGGCGCTGCGCGGGTTCAACCTCGGCATCGACTTCGAGGGCGGCACCCGGCTGTCGATGCCCGCCCAGAGCGAGACCGGCCAGGTCATCGAGGTGACCGAGGTCGAGCGCGTGTTCAACACCGCCGCGGGCCAGCCCGCCGCGTCGGTGCAGTCGGTCGGCACCGGCGGCGGCGCGACCATCCAGGTCAAGTCCGAGACCCTGGACAACAACCAGGTGGCGCTGGTGAAGGCCGCCCTGGCCAACGAGCTCAGGCCGGTGTCCGCCGACGGCGGCACCGGTGTCGGCCAGATCAGCGACTCGGCCGTCTCGGGCACCTGGGGCAGCGAGATCTCCCGCCAGGCGCTGATCGCGCTGGCCGTGTTCATCGCGCTGGTGACGGTCTTCCTCGCGCTGTACTTCGAGAAGTGGATGGCGCTGGCCGCGCTCGGCGCGCTCGTCCACGACATCGTGGTCACCATGGGCATCTACTCGATCATCGGCTTGGAGGTCACCCCGGCGACGGTCATCGGCCTGCTCACGATCCTCGGGTTCTCCCTCTACGACACGGTCGTCGTGTTCGACAAGGTCAAGGAGAACACCCGTGGCATCCTCGGCCTGACCAGGCGCACCTACGCCGAGGCGGCCAACCTGGCGCTGAACCAGACGCTGATGCGCTCGATCAACACCTCGGTCATCGCGCTGCTGCCGGTGATCGGCCTGCTCGTGGTCGGCGTCGGCCTGCTCGGCGTCGGCACCCTGGGCGACCTCGCGCTGGTGCAGATGACCGGCATGATCGCCGGTGTGCTGTCGTCGATCTTCCTGGCGACGCCGTTCCTGGTCGACCTCAAGCTCACCGAGTCCAGGTACCGCCAGCAGGCGGAGAAGGTCCGGCAGCGCCGCGTGACGGCCGCCCGCCGGGCCGCGGGCGGCGAGCAGACCGCCGAGGGCGACGACGAGCCGCGCCGGGAGAACGCCTACGCGAGCACCGTCCCCGGGCGCATCCCCAAGGCCAGCGACGCGCGCCGGGTCGCGGCGAACCGCCCGACCGGCAAGCGCAAGCGCTGACATGACCGACAGCGTGACCACCGACGAGGCGCTGGCCCTGGTCCGGGAGGTCCCCGACTTCCCGGAGCCGGGGATCGTCTTCCGCGACCTCACACCGGTGCTGGCCGACGGACCCGCGTTCCGGGCGGTCACCGCCGCCCTGGTCGCGGGCCTGCCCGCCGAGGTGACCGCGATCGTGGCCATCGAGGCCCGCGGGTTCCTCTTCGGCGCGGCGATGGCCCAGGCCACCGGCCTGGGCCTGGTCACCGTGCGCAAGCCGGGCAAGCTGCCCGCGGTCGCCGCCAGCGCCACCTACGCCCTGGAGTACGGGACCGCCACGCTGGAGCTGCCCGCCGCCACGCTGGCGGCGGGCGCCTCGGTGGTCATCGTCGACGACGTGCTGGCCACCGGCGGCACCGTGGCGGCCACGGCGGGACTGGTCGAGGAGGCGGGCGCGCGCACCGCCGCCGTGGCGGTGGTGCTGGAGCTGGGCGCGCTCGGCGGCCGTGCGCGGCTGCCCGCGGGCGCGGTCTGCAACGCCCTTGTCACCGTGTGAGCAAGATGCCGCTCGACGCGGGGCCGTGCTTCGTCCCCGCTGCTCAGGTGTGACCCTTCGACGTCCCAAGTGGGCAGTTCACCGCCCCGAAGCGCCTGCCGCGGCCGCGGCGGAGTTATTCTCGGTGTCCGGGCCACACCCGTGACCCGGACACCGAGAGTGCGCCGGGAGCTGGCTTGACCCACCACGTGGACACGAGTCCCGCCGCACCGGGCGCCGCCGAGGCGGCGCCCACCCCCGCGGGTCGGCAGCCCTCGGCCACCCGCCGGGTGCGGGCCAGGCTCGCCCGGCGCATCACCGCCCAGCGCCCCGCCGTGGTCAAGCAGGTCCTCGAACCGCTGGCCGCGGTCCACCGCGAACTGCACCCCAAGGCCGACCTGGCGCTGCTGCAGCGCGCCTACGACGTCGCCGAGGAGAAGCACCGCGCGCAGAAGCGCAAGTCCGGCGACCCCTACATCACCCACCCGCTGGCCGTGTCCACGATCCTGGCCGAGCTGGGCATGGACACCACCACCCTCGTGGCCGCCCTGCTGCACGACACCGTCGAGGACACCGAGTACTCCATCGACGCGCTCACCGAGGACTTCGGCGAGGAGGTCGCGCACCTGGTCGACGGCGTCACCAAGCTGGACAAGGTGCAGCTCGGCACCGCCGCCGAGGCCGAGACCATCCGCAAGATGGTCATCGCCATGGCCCGCGACCCCCGGGTGCTGGTGATCAAGCTGGCCGACCGGCTGCACAACATGCGCACGATGCGCTTCCTGCCGCCGGAGAAGCAGGCCAAGAAGGCCCGCGAGACCCTCGAGGTGCTCGCCCCGCTGGCGCACCGGCTGGGCATGGCCACGGTCAAGTGGGAGCTGGAGGACCTGGCGTTCGCCATCCTGCAGCCCAAGAAGTACGACGAGATCGTGCGCCTGGTGGCCAACCGGGCGCCCTCGCGCGACACCTACCTGCAGAAGGTCGTCGGCGAGCTGGGGTCCAACCTGGAGAGCTCGCGGATCGACGCGCGGGTCGAGGGCAGGCCCAAGCACTACTACTCGATCCACCAGAAGATGATCGTGCGCGGCCGCGACTTCGACGACATCCACGACCTGGTCGGGGTGCGCATCCTGGTCGACGACGTGCGCGACTGCTACGCGGCGATGGGCGTCGTGCACGCGCTGTGGCAGCCGATGCCCGGCCGGTTCAAGGACTACATCGCCCAGCCGCGCTTCGGCGTCTACCAGTCGCTGCACACGACGGTGATCGGCCCGGACGGCAAGCCGCTGGAGGTGCAGATCCGCACGCACGAGATGCACCGCACCGCCGAGTACGGCATCGCCGCGCACTGGCGGTACAAGGAGACCAAGGGGACCCACACCGGGCCCGAGGTCGACGAGATGGCGTGGATGCGCCAGCTCCTGGACTGGCAGCGGGAGGCGGCGGACCCGGGCGAGTTCCTGGAGTCGCTGCGCTACGACCTGGCCACCAGGGAGATCTTCGTCTTCACCCCCAAGGGCGACGTGGAGACGCTGCCCGCCGGGTCGACCCCGGTCGACTTCGCCTACGCCGTGCACACCGAGGTCGGCCACCGCTGCATCGGCGCCCGGGTCAACGGCAGGCTGGTCGCCCTCGAGCGCAAGCTGGAGAACGGCGACGTCGTCGAGATCTTCACCTCCAAGGCCGAGGGCGCCGGGCCGTCCCGGGACTGGCTGGCCTTCGCCGCCTCGCCGCGCGCCCGCGCCAAGATCAAGCAGTGGTTCGCCAAGGAGCGCAAGGAAGAGGCGATCGAGGCGGGCAAGGACGCCATCGCCAAGGAGGTGCGCCGGGTCGGCCTGCCGATGCAGCGCCTGGTCTCCGCCGACTCGGTGACCGCGCTGGCCCGCGAGCTGCGCTACCCGGAGGTCAGCTCCCTGTACGCGGCGGTGGGGGAGGGGCACACCTCCGCCCGGCACGTCGTGCAGCGCCTGGTCGCCCTGCTCGGCGGGGTCGACCACGCGGAGGAAGAGCTCGCCGAGCGCTCCACCCCGTCCACGATCACCCGCCGCCGCGGCTCCGGCGACGCGGGCGTGATCGTCAAGGACGCCTCGGACGTGTGGATCAAGCTGGCCCGGTGCTGCACCCCGGTCCCCGGCGACGACATCCTGGGCTTCGTCACCCGAGGCGGCGGGGTCAGCGTGCACCGCACCGACTGCACCAACGCCGACGAGCTGCTCCAGTCGCCCGAGCGGCTGCTGGAGGTCGAGTGGGCGCCCTCGGAGTCGTCGGTGTTCCTGGTCGCCATCCAGGTGGAGGCCCTCGACCGGCACCGGCTGCTGTCCGACGTGACGAAGGTGCTGGCCGACGAGCGGGTCAACATCCTCTCCGCCTCGGTGCAGACCTCCCGCGACCGGGTGGCGGTGTCCCGCTTCTCCTTCGAGATGGGCGACCCCAAGCACCTCGGCCACGTCCTCAAGGTCGTGCGCAGCGTGGAGGGCGTCTACGACGTGTACCGGGTGACGTCGGGGTCCTGACCGTTTTCGCCAAGACGCGCGCCGGGCCCGGCCCTAGCGTGGTCCGCGTGCAGACAGTCAGCCCCGAGTCCTTCGCCCGCGCCGAGACGTTCGTGTGGTCCGCCGCGCGCGTCCTCGACCGCCACCGCCACGCCCACCTGTTCGCCGACGGCCCGGCCGCCCCGGTGCTGGCCGCCCTGGCCGCGTACCGCAACCCCGACGGCGGGTACGGGCACGCCCTCGAGCCCGACGGCCGCGGCCCGGGCAGCCAGCCGATCACCACGTTGACGGCCCTGCACGTCCTGCACGAGACGGGCGCCGCCCCGGACGGTGTGGCCGACTACCTGGACTCCATCACCGCCCCCGACGGCGGCCTGCCGTTCGTCCACCCGAACGCCGCGGACTACCCGCGCGCGCCGTGGTGGCAGATCGCCGACGAGTACACCGGCGAGCTGCTGACCACCGCGAACCTCGCGGGCGCCCTGTGGCGGGCGGGCGTCACCCACCCCTGGCTCGACCGGGCCGCCGAGTTCTGCTGGCCCCGCCTCGAGTCGATCACCGCCACCCACCCCTACGAGGCGATGGGCGCCATCCGCTTCCTGGACTCCACCCCGGACCGCGACCGCGCCGAGCCCCTGGCCCGCCGCCTCGGCGCCTTGGTCCGCGACAGCGGCCACGTCCGCGTGGGCGATTCCGGCGCCCCCGCCGACGGCTACGCCGCCGACGAGGTCAAACACCCCCACGACTACGCGGTGACCCCGGACAGCCTCGCCCGCCACTGGTTCACCGACGAGGAGTTCGAGCACTCCCTCGACCACCTGGTCACCGCCCAGCGCGAAGACGGCAGCTGGCGCGTCGACTGGCCGACGTGGACCCCGGTGACGGAACTCGAATGGGCAGGCATGCACACAGTGGACACCCTCGCCCAACTCCGCCTCTTCGGCCGCCTGGCAGGCTAGATGGGCAATTCGTGATCGGTCAGTGGTCGTAGGCGATCAGGGATCGGGTGATGGGTTGGCCGGTGGCGCGGTTGTGCCAGATCGCGGCGGCGAGGGCGAGGGTGCAGACCAGGTGCAGGCGCGCAGGCCCCGGAAGAACCGTGCGTGCGACGAGCAGTAGCCGTAGCCGGTCCACCCGGCCAGTTCCGAGCGTTTGGTCGTCTCGCGGGAGCGGGCGCATTCGAGCCGGGTTGTTGTAGCCGGACTGTTGTGGCAGGTAGGCGAACGTGCCGAGCATGTGTTTAGGTCGGTCTTCACAAACTGATCCTGGACACCCTTCGTCCGTATCCAACCACCGCCCCGACTGAGGACTTACTCATCTAGAACTAGCGCGTCTGCTGCTTCAGCGCGGCTCGGGCTTGCTCGCGCGCCTCCTTCTTCTCACCCTTCTCGACTTTGGCCCGCAGGTCGAGAATGTCCTTCGCGTCCTTTGCGGCCTTACCTTCCCAACCATCGATTTTCTTGTTCAAGGCCGCTATTTCCTCGCGGAGGCCCATGGCCTGCTTGAGGTGCCCATCCCGTGACTTGATCTTGCTTTCCAGGTCTCGCCGGTCTCTTTCCAGGGACAACGCATCTCCAAGATCGTCGATCGAACACTGCGACCGCCCACAGTACGATCTTTCCGCGGCCGCAACAGCTCACTCGGGGATCTGTCGTGGAACTGGCAGGTTTCCCCGGCCGACCAGGGTCGAGAGCGAGACGCCCGCGAACTCTCGGACGTCCTTGGCCAGGTGCGGCTGGTCGGCGTAGCCGAGATCGGCCGCGATCGCGCCGAAGTGCGTGCCCGTGCGGGCCTGCGACACCGCGGCGCTGAACCGGAGGACGCGGTGCAGCATCCGGGGGCCGTAGCCGAAGGCGGCTTGGCAGTCCCGCCGGAGTTGGCGGGGGCTGCGGTTGAGCCGATCGGCCATGCCCCGCACGTCACCGGTCGTCGTGGCCAGACGACGCAGTTCGGTGGCCAGGGGGTCGGCGGGGGCGGGCAGGGCGCTGGTCAGCACCCGCTGGGCGTCGGCAGTGGTCGTGGTCTGCGCGAGGCGGTCGGCGAGTTCGCCCGCGCGCGGGTGCAGGTCGGCCAGGGGGACGCGGGCATCCACGAGGTCGCAGGCGGGGATGCCGAAGGCGGGCCGCAGCGAGGGGTAGCGGATGGCGACCAGGGTGCCCGGGAGCGGGGAGGACAGCTTCGCGGTGGTGTCCGGGCCCGCAAGCCACAGCTCACCGGTCTCGCGGTGCCAGATGACGTCGGCGCACGCGTCGGGCAGGACCCGGGTCGGGGTGGTGTCGCCGAACCGGGTCCAGACGCAAGCGACGCCCGCCCCGGAGTCCCGGGACGGGCGTCGCTCGGCATAAGGCATTAGCCGACCGTGGCCGTGGTGATGGTGACCTCGGTGTTGGGCTTCCCGTCCTGCTCCGGCGTGGAGCCCGCCTCCGCGACCTTGGCGACGACGCCGGTCCCGGCGTCGTCCATCGTGCCGAAGACGGCGTAGTCCGGGGGCAGGGGGCTGTCCTGGTAGACCAGGAAGAACTGGCTGCCACCGGTGTTGGGACCGGCGTTGGCCATCGCGACCGTGCCCGCCGGGTAGACGACCGAGCCGCTGCGCTCGGCGGGCTTGAGGTCGGTCGGGTTCTCGTCGGGGATGGCGTACCCGGGGCCGCCCTGGCCCGTCGCGGTCGGGTCGCCGCACTGCAGCACCCAGATGCCCGCCGTGGTGAGCCGGTGGCACTTGGTGCCGTCGAAGTACCCGGACGAGGCCAGGTGGGCGAAGCTGCGGGTCGTGCAGGGCGCGTTCTCGGCCAGGGTGATCGCGACGTCGCCCTGGTTGGTCGCCAGGGTCACCGAGGCGGGGCGCTCGTCGGAGGTGGCGGGGGGCCGGCCGACGTCCTTGCCCGCCGAGGAGCCCTCCGCCACGTACTCGCAGGTGCCCGGCTCGGCCGCGGCGGGCGCGGTGGTCGACGCGGGGGGCTGCGAGTCCGTCGACCCGGTGCCCGACGTGCTGTTCCCACACCCGGCGAGCAGCAGCCCGCCCAGCGCCAGTGCGGCGGCGGTCAGCCTCATGCGATCGCCACCGCGTCGATCTTGGCGGGCGAGGCAGGCTTGCCGTCGCTCGCACCGCCGTCCACGCCCTGGCCCGCGACCTCGTCGACGACCTTGAGGCCGTCCTCGGAGACGGTGCCGAACACCGTGTACTGCGGCGGGAGCTGGGAGTCGCCGAAGACGATGAAGAACTGGCTGCCGTTGGTGTTCGGGCCGGAGTTGGCCATCGCCAGCGTGCCGCGCGGGTAGGTGAGGTCCGCGGAGACCTCGTCGTCGAACGAGTAGCCGGGGCCGCCGCCACCGGTGCCCGACGGGTCGCCGCACTGCAGGACCTTGAGGCTCTCGCCGGTGGTCAGGCGGTGGCAGTCGGTGCCGTCGAAGTAGCCCTGGCCCGCCAGGCTGGCGAAGCTGGCCACGGTGCACGGCGCCTTGGCCTGGTCCAGCGTGATCGGGACGTCCTTGCCGTTGAGCTTGATCGTGGCCGGGGTGGTGCCCTCGGTCTTGACCTGCTCGGGGTCCGGGGCGGTCGCCTCCTTGGCCGCGGGCTTGCCCTCGGTGACCGGGTAGGCGCAGTTGCCCGGACCGGACGGGGTGGCCTGCTCGGCGGTGCTGGTGTCGTCGTCGCCGCCGATGTTGACCAGGAGGTAGACCACGCCGACAACGACGACGACGCCGACGACGGTGCTGATCACACCGATGAGCCGCCGCTTGCGCGCGCGTTCGGCCCTGTTGGCGAGCTGGCGTTCCAGCTTGGCCTTGGCCGCTTTCCGGCGCTGATCGTTGCTCGGCACCTGGCACCCTCCCTGACCTGACGATTCCGGCAGTGGCGCAGTCTATGGGCACCCCCGGTAAGAACAGTGTGGTGGTACCGGCCGATAGGCTGGGAAGCGCTTGAGAACACAGTCACCTTGGAGGTCTCCCCGTGCTGGTCGTCGGCTTCCCCGCCGGAGCCTTCCAGGCGAACTGCTTCATCATCGCCCCCGGCGAGGGCGCGCAGTGCGTCATCGTCGACCCAGGTCAGGACGCTGAGGAGCCGTTGGCCGAGGCCCTGCGCAAGCACCGGCTGACCCCGGTCGCCGCCGTGCTCACCCACGGCCACCTCGACCACGTGTACTCCGTCGCCCCGGTCTGCGACGGCAGCGACATCCCGGCCTGGATCCACCCCGACGACCGGTACATGCTCAGCGACCCGCTGCGCGGCCTGAGCCGCGAGTCGGCCGCGTTCTTCGGCGGCCTGGAGCTGCGCGAGCCCAAGCAGGTCCGCGAGATGACCGACGGCAGCGTCCTGGACCTCGCGGGCCTCACGCTCACCGTCACCCACACCCCCGGCCACACCGAGGGGTCGGTGGTCTTCGGCCACGACACCGCCGACGGCGACCACCTGCTGTTCGCGGGCGACACCCTGTTCGCCGGGTCCATCGGCCGCACCGACCTGCCCGGCGGGTCGATGGCCAGGATGACCGACTCGCTGCGCAAGCTGCTCAGCCTCGACGACGAGACCGTCGTGCTGCCCGGCCACGGCGGTGCGACCACCATCGGCCGGGAGCGGGCGAGCAACCCGTTCCTCACCGGGATGATCGACCTGGACGCCCCCGGCTCCGACCACAAGCACCGGGGTCAGGGCATCTGATGGCCGACCGCGTCCCGCTCGACCTCGGCGAGCCCGCCTCCGCCCGGCGCAAGGGCTGCGCCACCGGCTTCGTCGTGCTCGTCTTCGGCGCCGCCGTGGGCGGTCTGGCCGGGCTCGTCGCCGGGCGGACCGCCGGGCTGATCGCGTTCGTCGTCGTCGCGGTGCTGCTCGGCGTGCTGGTGTGGGCGATGGCCAGCCGCACCGTGTGGCTGGAGGGCACCACCGTCGTCGCCCGCACCATCACCCGCCGCTCGGTCGACCTGGTCACCGCCGAGCGGCTGGAGCTGCTGGTCACCGACGTCCGGGGCGCGCGCACCATCGGCATCCTGGTCGGCTCCGGCCGCCGCTCGGTGAGCATGTCGCTGGCGGTCTACTCCGGCACCGGCGGGCGCGAGCTGGGCATCCTGGTCCTGCGCAAGCTCGCCGACATCTTCGCCACCAGCGAGAACACCGCCGGCCTGGTGTTCTCCGAGCTGCTGGTGGCCCAGTTGCGCGCCGAGGCCAAGGGCGAGGCCGCCCCGGACCGCCCGCTCTACCAGCTCGCGTCGGTCGCCCCGGCGGGCAGGCTGGCGCAGCGGCTCAAGCCGGAGGCGGTCACGCGCTTCGTGGCGTCCCTGGACTGACCGGCTCCCTGACCGCGACCAGCGCGGCCAGTGCCGTGGTGACCGGGACGGCCGCCACCAGGCCGATGCTGCCCACCAGGGTCCGCACGATCTCCTGGGCGATCGACTGCGACTGCAGGATCGTGCCCAGCCCCACCCCGGAGATCGACGAGTAGAGCAGCACCGGCAGCGCCGCGCCCGCGTACGCCATGACCAGGGTGTTCACCGCCGAGGACACGTGGTCGCGGCCGATCCGCAGCCCGGCCGCGTAGAGCTGCCGCCAGCCCAGGCCCGGGTTGGCCGCGCGCAGCTCCCACACCGCGCTGGTCTGGGTCACCGTCACGTCGTCGAGCACGCCCAGCGCGCCGATCACGATGCCCGCCAGCAGCAGCCCGCGCGTGTCGATCCCGTACCCCAGCGTCCCGACCAGCGTCGTCGCGTCCTCGTCCAGCCCGGTCAGCGACGACACGGCGGCGAAGACCGCGCTCAGCACCCCGATCAGCGCCAGGCTGACCATCGTGCCCAACACCGCCGTCGACGTCCGCGCCGACAACCCGTGCGTCAGGTACAGCACCACGAACATGATCACGCCCGACCCGACCACGGCCACCCACAGCGGGTTCTCCCCGGCCAGGATCGCGGGCAGCACGAACAGCAGCAGCACCACGAAGCTCAGCACCAGCCCCACCAGCGCCTTGAGCCCCTGCCACCGCCCCAGCACCAGCACGGCGAGGGCGAACAAGGCCGCCAGCACCGCCAGCGGCGCCCCCCGCTGGAAGTCGACCACCTGGTAGCTCTCCCCGGCGAGCGGATCACCCCCCGAGTACGACATGACCACGTCGTCCCCGACCGCGAACCGCGGCGTGCTCGGCTCGATCGGCACCACGGTCCGCACATCGCTGCCCGCGGCGTCCCCATCGGACATGAGCACCGTGAGCACCAGACACCGGTCCCCACCCGCATCGGACGACCCGCACGGCCCCACCTGCGCGGCGACGACCTCACCCGCGACCGCGCTCTGCAGCGAGGAGTTGACGGCGGTGGGGGTGTCGCCGGTGGGGAACAGGACCACCATGCCGACGAGGGCGGCGAGCGCGAACGGGGCGAGCAGGCCGAACAGCAGCTTGCGCACGGCGTCGGAGACGGGGGCGGCCGGCCCGTGTCCGTGTCCGTGCCCGTGTCCGGTGAGGACGATGTCGGGGTCTGGCTGGGGTGTGCGGGTGGTGTCCGGGGTCGAGTGGCTGCCGGGCTCTCGACGGGCACGGCGTGGGGAGGCGGTGTCGTCCGGGGTTGGGTGCTCGCTGGTGCGGTGGCGTCTTTGGGGGGTCTCGTCGGGGTCGCGTCGTCGTGGTTCGGGGTTGTCGGGTGGGACTGGGTGTTGGCCGGTGCCGGGGTGCCTCCGGGAGGCGTCGCCGGGGTCACGGCGTCCGCGCCGGGGGAGTCCGGGGTCGACGGCCGGGTCTGGACGCGTGGTTCGGCGGGGCGGCGCGGGGTCGTCCGGGACCGGGTGCTGGTCGGTGCCGTGGCGCCCCGAGGCGGCCGTGCGGCCGTCCTCCGGGGCTCGTCGGCGGCCCGGTCGCGGCGCGTCGGGGTGCTGGGACCGGTCGGGCCGGACCCTCGGAATCGGCTGCGTGTCCCCGTCGTCCACGGGGCCATTGTCCCAGCAGGCGCCCGGGTGCGGGTGGGGCAGGTTGGCGGTCAGCCCAGAACACGGTGCGCGCGCCGCCGAACCCGGCGCGTCAGACACGCCTGGGGATCGCCGCGGAGTTGTCCACAGGCAAGATCGACTCCGGCGTGCCGAACGGGTGAAGCCGGTAGAATGGGCCTCGGGCCGCCCCCAGTGGTGTGGTGGGGTTTGGTGTCGCGCGGGGTGCGCTCGAACGGGTTCGCCTGCCCGGGTCGGAAGGCGGGGGCCTGTGTGGTTGTCAAGCTGCGGTAGTGGGCGCTGTTGCGGGAGCATGGCGTAGAGGACGTCGCGGCGTCTGCGGGCGAGGAAGAACGCGCGTTTGAGTTTGTGGTTGCGGGGCCGGGTGTTCGGCCTTGGTGCCGAAGCTCCTGGTTCAGGAACCACGAAACATCACGGGGATGGGGTCAGAGCGGGTCCGCGAAGGTGAATCGTGTGGTCATCGCTTGCTCGCAGGCCCTGACCGCCCGGCGCAGGCGGTGTTCGCGGGTGCCGGTCAGCAGGACCCACGGCACACCGCGCTCCCGCAGCCCGCGCACGAACCGGGCGGTCATCCACGGGCGCAGGTGCTCGCCGTCGCGGGTGCCGTCCTGTTCGAACGGGACGCCCACGTGGTCGGTCAGCAGGTACAGCGCGGGCCGCCGCGACCCCACGGCCGCGTCGACCTCCGCGTGCCCCGCGCCCAGGTAGCGCTCGCACCACACCGTCGCCGCCCACGGGTCGTTGTCGCAGACCAGCACCGGCGCCAGCGGGGCCGCCGCGTCCTCGTCCGCGCCCTGGCGCACCGCGACGTCGACGAAGTCGCCCACCGTCCACACCGTCGAGCCCGCCCTGGTCTTCACCTCGGTGTGCTCGCGGCCGTACTCCGGCACGAAGTCGCCGCCGTGGTGCGCGGCCAGCGCCCTGGCCAGCGTCGTCGTCCCGCTGGACTCCGCGCCGAGCACGACCACCCGCGTGCACAGCCCGGCCCGCGTCGACCGGGCCAGGCGCGACCAGTTGCCCCGGACGTCGGCGCGCACCGCCGTGCCCGACACCGGGTGCGCGACCCGGCCCGGGTCCACCGGCACGTGCCGCGCGCCGAGGCGCCGGGCGAGCTCGGCCCCGTAGCCCTCGCTGCTGAACACCGCGTCGACCGGCTCGTGGCCGTCCAGGGCCGCCCGCCGGGCCAGCACCGAACGGACGACGCCCATGTGCAGGTCCCACACGGCCGGGTCGTGGTAGTCGATCGGGTGGTCGTCGAGGTCGCCGACGACCCGGACGCCGGGGTCGGCCGCGTGCTCCTCGGCCAGCCAGGACACCCGGTCGCGGATGGACAGCGACTCGACCGTCGCGCCGAGCATCGCGACGGTGGTGCGCCCGGACTCGGCGGCGGCCGATCGGATCAGGTGGTGGTGCCCGGCGTGCGGGGGGTAGAACTTGCCGAGCACCAGGGCGTGGCGGAACCTCATGCCGCGGTCCGCGCGCGCAGGTCGGCCCGCCACGAGCGCAGCCCGAGCACGCACAGGGCGAGGAAGCCGACGTAGAGGATCGACGTCAGCCACAGGCCCTTGTAGGCGTAGAGCGGGATGTAGACCAGGTCGGCGGTGATCCACAGCCACCAGCTCTCCAGCTTCTTGCGGGCCTGCCCCCAGGTCGCCAGCAGCGACAGCACGGTGGTGAACCCGTCGGGGAACGGGACCGTGGAGTCGGTCGCCGTGCTGAGCAGGAAGGTGAGCGCCGCGGTGGCGGCCACGCCCACGACGAGGACCACCCGCCACTGCGCCACGGTGACCCGCGAGACCGTGAGGTGGGTGCGCTCGTCGCCCCCGCGCAGCCACGACCACCAGCCGTAGACGGCGAGGGCGACGTAGACGACCTGCAACCACGCGTCCGCGTAGAGGCCCGCGGTGATGAACAGGGCGAAGAACGCGAGGTTGTTGACAATCCCGATCGGCCAGTTCCACACGTTCTGCCGCGCCACCAGCCACACGCACAGCGCGCCGGTGACGAACCCGACCACCTCCATCCACGAGGTCTCGGCGCCGAACGCGGTGAACGCGGTCGCGCGAAGTGGTCCCAGCACGCCGTCGAGTGACACCGGCTGACTCCTCCCTGTTCGACCGCCGCCCTGGTCAGCCGACCCGCAGCCTACGGAGCCGCTGCCCGGTCGGGCGACAAGTGGGATCGACCCGTTGCGCGATGATCGAACATGTGTTCGACTAACGCCGTGCGATGGGACGGACAGCGGTTGGACGGGACCCGGGCCGACGAGGCCGGGCAGGGCTCGCTGCCGGGGCTGCCCGGCCTGGTGCGCAGCGTGCGGACCCCGGAGTTCGCCGGGGTGGTGTTCCACGAGGTCTTGGCCAAGTCAGTGCTCAACCGCGTGCCCGGGCGCGGCGAGATGCCGTTCGAGTGGACGGTCAACCCCTACCGCGGGTGTTCCCACGCGTGCACCTACTGCCTGCACGGCGACACGCCGATCCTGATGGCCGACGGCACGACCAAGCCGCTGGCCGAGATCGCCGTCGGCGACCGGATCTACGGCACCGAGCGGCGCGGCAGCTACCGCCACTACGTGCCCACCGAGGTGCTCGACCACTGGAGCACCACCAAGCCCGCCTACCGCGTCACCCTCGCCGACGGCACCCAGCTCATCGCCAGCGGCGACCACCGCTTCCTCACCGAGCGCGGCTGGAAGCACGTCACCGGCGAGGTCTCCGGGCCCGGCCGCCGCCCGCACCTGACCGTCGGCAACAAGCTCATGGGCACCGGCCAGTTCGCCGCCGCCCCCAAGGACACCGCCGACTACCGGCGCGGCTACCTCGCGGGCGTCGCCAGGGGCGACGGCGGCGCGCCGCGCGCCGAGCAGGCAGGCGCCCGGGTCGCGGAGTACCTGTCCGGCGACTCCGGGCTCACGCTGCCCGTCGACTGGCCGCGCACCCCGACCGACGAGTGGCGCAAGGGCCTGCTCGCCGGGGTGTTCGACGCCGACGGCACATTCGCCCACCGCATCCTGCGACTGCCCAACCTGGGGCCGCGCGCGCTGGCGGCCGTCGAGGAGGCGTTGTCGCGCTTCGGTTTCCAGCACGCCCTCGAGCAGCGCAGGCTGCCGATGGCCCGCCGCTGCGTGCGCGTCGACGGCGGCCTGCCCGAGCACCTCCGCTTCTTCCACCTCACCGACCCCGCCGTCACCACCAAGCGCACCATCGACGGCGCCGCCATCAAGTCCCCCGCCCGCCTCGACGTCGTCGCGGTCGAGCCGCTGGGCCTGGAACTGCCGCTCTACGACATCACCACGGGCACCTCGGATTTCATCGCCAACGGCGTGGTCAGCCACAACTGCTTCGCCCGCCACTCGCACACCTACCTCGACCTCGACGCGGGCGACGACTTCGACAACCAGGTCGTGGTCAAGCTCAACGCGCCCCAGGTCCTCAAGCGACAGTTGACCGCCCCCTCGTGGCACGGCTCGCCGGTGGCCATGGGCACCAACACCGACCCGTACCAGCGCGCCGAGGGCCGCTACGGGCTGATGCCCGGCATCATCCGCGCCCTCGCCGAGTCCGGAACGCCCTTCCAGATCCTCACCAAGGGGACCATGCTCTCCCGCGACCTCCCGCTGCTCAAGGCCGTCTCCGCGGACGTGCCGGTCGGCCTCGGCGTCTCACTGGCCCTGCTGGACCGCGAACTCCAGTCCTCTGTGGAACCAGGCACGCCGTCCCCGTCGGCCCGCCTGGAACTCATCCGCCGGATCACCGGCGCGGGCCTGCCCTGCGGTGTGTTCGCCGCCCCGATCCTGCCCGGCCTCACCGACGCGGTGGAACAGTTGGACGCGCTGCTGGCCGCCATCGCGGCGGCGGGCGCGACCGGCGTGACGGTGCAGCCGTTGCACATCCGGCCGGGTATGCGCGAGTGGTTCGCGGCCTGGCTCGCCCGCGAGCACCCGGTGCTCGTCCCGCTGTACCGGCGCGTCTACGGGCGGGGGCTGCGGGCCGCGCCCGGGTACCGGGCCGCGTTGGCCGCCCGGGTCGCGCCGTTGGCGCGTCGACACGGGTTGGCGGGTGGGGGGTACCGGTTCCCGGAGGGGAGCGTGGTCGAGAAGCGCGTTCCGGAGCAGACGACGGGCCCGGACCAGTTGAGCCTGCTCTAGGCCCCCTGAACCTTCGCCCGCACCAGTGCGCGCCGCGTCCTGGCGAGCCGCCGCGGAGTTGTCCACAGGCATGATCGACTTCGGCGTGCCGAACGGGTGAAGCCGGCAGAATGGGCTTGGGGCCGCCCCCAGTGGGCAATGCCACTTACTTCGTGTTTTTCCTGGTTGGGCGGGTGTGGTGGTGGAGGGTTCGGGTGGGGGCCGGTCGGTGTCGGCTTGCTCGGTCGTCTCGCGCACGGGGTTGGTGGGTGAGGCGACCGGATGGGCTCGGTTCTGTCGCCCCTGTTCGGGACCTCGTACTCGGGGACCCGAAGGAGGGTGTGGTCGACAGGCAGGGCCGTGCGGTGTTCTCGCGTTCGGAACGCTTCCACGCCTCGATCTCCGCGGCCGCCATCACCACGCACGACCCCACAGCCTCCACGCCGGGCTAAGTGAGTGGCATTGCCCAGTGGTGTGGCGGGGTTTGGTGTTGGCGGGGTTTGCCGCGAATGGGATTGGAGTGGCGGGCCGCTTGCGGATGTGGAAAGGCGAGGGCTGGGGCGGGTTGCCGGTTGTGCTACATGACCCAGCGGCGGAAGCCGCCCTCGGAGTTGATGACCTGGCCGGTGACCCACTGGCTGTCGTCGGAGGCCAGCCACCGCACCAGGTTCGCCACATCGGCCGGGGTCCCCCAGCGCCCGGCGGGGAGGGCGCGGCCGACCTGCTCGGCCAGTTCCCCGCCTGCCCAGCCGGTGTCGACCGGGCCCGGGTTCACGGTGTTGACGGTGATGCCCCGGTCGATCAGCGCGTCCGACAGGGTCAGGGTCATCTGGTGGATGGAGCCCTTGCTGATGGCGTAGGGGATTTCCTGGCTCATCGGTCCGAGGTGCTGGCCCGAGGTGAACAGGATGATCCGCCCGCCGCCGCGCGTGTCGTCGTGGGCGGCGGCGAAGGCTTGGGCCAGGAGGACGCTCGCGCGGGCGTTGACCGCCCAGGTCAGGTCGAGTTCGGCGGCTGTCACCTCCGCGAGGGTGCCCAGCGAACTGCGCGCGTGGTTGGCGACCACCACGTCCACCCCGCCGAAGGCGTCCACCGCCGCTTCGATCACTCGGCGCGGCGCGTCCGGGTCGGCGAAATCCGCGACCACGTGCCGCACACCCTCGCCCAGCAGCCGCACGACCCCGGACTCGCCCAGGTCGTCGGCGCCCCACGGCTGACCGGCGTCGTGCTCCGCCCAGGACTGGACCAGCACCGACGCCCCCGCCGCGAGCAGGTCCGCGGCCAGGGCGAACCCGATCCCCGCCCGCCTGCTGACCCCGGTGACCACGACGACCTTGCCCGTCAACGCCTGCACGCCCATGTCCCGACCGTAGCCAGCGAACGCCAGTGCCCTCCACCCGGAATCCGGGTGGAGGGCACTGGTCAGTCGATCAGCGCTCGGCGTTGAACCGGCGCGGTGCGCGGCGCGGTGCGGCGGTGCCCCGGCGGGCGCCGCGGTCGAAGCCTGCGTCGTTGCGGGTGTCGCGGTGGGCGCCCTCGCGCGGGGCTCCCTCGCGGCGGCGCGGGCGGAACTCGCCGCGGAAGTCGCCGCGCGGGCCGCCGCCGTCGCGGCGCGGGGAGCGCTGCGGGCGGCTGGGGCGGGCCGGGGGCTCGATCCACGGCTCGCCCGTGGGGACGCGCGCGCCGGTGATGCGGACCAGGTCGGCGTTGCCCGGGGCGACCCGGGTGCTCTCCGGCTTGATCCCGGCCTTGTCGGTCAGGCGGGCGACGCTGCGGCGCTGCTCGTGGGTGACCATGGTGACGACGGTGCCCGACTCGCCCGCGCGGGCCGTGCGGCCCGCCCGGTGCAGGTAGTCCTTGGAGTCGGCGGGCGGGTCGACGTGCACGACCAGGCTGACGCCGTCGACGTGGATGCCGCGGGCGGCGACGTCGGTGGCGACCAGGACCGGGGTGACCCCGTCGCGGAACTGCGAGAGCACGCGGTTGCGGGCGCCCTGGGTCTTGCCGCCGTGCAGCGCCCCGGCGCGGACGCCGACCTCGCGCAGCTTCTCGGCCAAGCGGTCGACGTGGTGCTTGGTGCGCACGAACATGATCGTGCGGCCGTCGCGGGCGGCGACCTCGGTGATGACGTCGGTCTTCTCCCGCTTGGACACCAGCAGCACGTGGTGCTCCATGGTGGACACGCTGGCGGTGGACACGTCGACCGAGTGCGTGACCGGGTTGGTCAGGTAGCGGCGGACGAGCTGGTCGACGTCGCCGTCCAGGGTGGCCGAGAACAGCAGCACCTGGCCGTCGCGGTCGGTGAGGTCGAGGATCTCGCGGACCTGGGGCAGGAAGCCCATGTCCGCCATCTGGTCGGCCTCGTCGATCGCGCTGAACTGCACGTCGGTCAGGGTGCAGGTGCCCTGGCGGACGTGGTCGGAGAGCCGACCGGGGGTCGCGATCAGCAGGTCGACGCCGCGGCGCAGCGCCTCGGCCTGCCGGGGGAAGGACATGCCGCCGACGGCGGTGCGGCACCACAGGCCCAGCGCGCGGGCCATCGGGGTCAGCGCGTCGGAGACCTGCAGCGCCAGCTCGCGGGTCGGCACCAGGATCAGCGCGCGCGGGCGGCCGGGGCGGGCGTGGCCGCCGTCGAGCCGGGCCAGCAGCGCCAGGCCGAAGGCCAGCGTCTTGCCGGAGCCGGTCTGGGCGCGGCCCAGCACGTCGCGCCCGGCGAGCGCGTCGGGCAGCGTCGCGGCCTGGATTGGGAAGGGGGAGTCGATGCCGGCCTCGGCCAGCGCCGCCAGCAGCTTCGGCGGCAGGCCCAGCTCGGCGAAGGAGGGACCGTTCTCACCGATCTCGTTGTAGCGGCCCTTGCCGCTCTGGCGGTGTCGGGGCTTGCGGTCCGCCTGGTCGACGCCAAGGTCGGCCTGCTCGGAATCGATCATGGACAGGGCAGTGTCTGGCACGGGGTCCTCTCGGGACGTGGCACGTCTCGGGAGGCTCCGCCCTCTGTCATGAGGTCGGCAGGCTTTCACGCGGACGGGCCCGGCGTGGTAGCACGCCGTTATTGGGTGGTCTGTCTGATGGTCACCGCCACCGCCCGGACCGTTGAACTGATCCGACGGGAGCGACTCTTGTCGCTCGCGGTGCTGAACCGATACTACCTGACGTGGTCGCCCCCTTGTCCGGTGCGGGCCCTTCGAGATCGTGAGCGTGCCCACTGGGCAGGTGGGGCGGGCGACCGCGGTCACCCGCCCCACCTGGTCAGACGCCCGCTATCGACAGCAGCCTGGCGGTGAGCGCCGCGGCGTCGCCGACCTCGGCGGGCAGGCCCCGCCCGGCGAACCAGGAAGCGATGTTCGCCACATCCCTGGCCAGGAACTCCCGGCCCGCCGGGTTGGCGACGACGTCGACGACCTGCGGCAGGTCGATCACGACCAGCTCGCCGTCGCGCACGAGCGCGTTGTAGGCGGACAGGTCGCCGTGGGTGAGCCCTTCGGTGGCGAAGACCTCCAGCGCCCGCACGAGCTGCTCCCACAGGTCGCGCAGCTCGTCGGCGCCGGGGCGCACCTGGGCCAGCCGGGGCGCGCCCTCGGTGGCCGCGCCGCCCGCGGGCCGGACGAACTCCAGCAGCAGTTCGGTGCCGTCGCGCTGGACCGGGTAGGGCACCGGGGCGCCCGCCGCCCACAGCCTGCCCAGGGCGGCGAACTCGGCCACCGCCCACTGCTCGGCGATGAGGTTGCGGCCGAACGACGTGCGCCCGGCGATCGCCCGGTTCTCCCGGGACCGGCGCATCCGCCTGCCCTCGAGGTACCCGGCGTCGCGGTGGAACAGCCGGTGCTCGCCGCCGCGGTAGCGCTTGGCGGCCAGCACGCACGAGTCCCCGTCGGGCACCGCGCGCTCCAGCAGGAAGACGTCGGCCTCCTTGCCGGTCTTGAGCACGCCGAGCTCGGTGTCGGCGGCGGCCAGCTCGGTCACCAGCCAGTCCGGCCGGGGCTTGGGCCCCTGCTCGGCCTCGCCCCAGGTCGACCAGCGGTCGGCGCCGTCGGGCAGCAGGCCCTGGGTGGTGTAGGCGTCGTCGCGGACGCGGGCCAGCCGGGCCTTCTCGGCCTCGGTGAGCCGCCCGGACCTGGTCGGCTGCGGGTCGTCGTCGAAGCGCCGCCGCCTGCGGGCCCGGGGGTGGTCGTCGTGGTGTTCGTCGGAAAAGTCGTCGGTGAGACCGTGCGAGCGCACTGGTTGTTTCTCCTTGAGCGGGGGTGGGACCCCTCGGAGGACCAGCGCGAGCAGCGCTCAGCGGCCGGTCGACTCCGAGGGGCGGGCGGGCGGGTACGGCGCCACCACAGGGACGTTCATGTCCATCGGGCACCTCCTCGGCTCCGCCGGTGTCTCCGGCTCGGGTCGTACGCGAACAGCATGGCGCGGCGGCCGCACGCCGCGCAATCGATTTAACTCGTCAGGGGTCAGTCGATGACCAGTTCCAGCTCCCGCTCGCCCACGGGCTCCAGCCGCAACCCGGCGGCCCTGGCGGCGGAGACGATGGTCCGCACGGTCCCCGGCTCGCGCGGGGCGGTGGCCAGCGCGGCGGCCAAGCGGCCCTTGGCGGCCTTGTTGAAGTGGCTGACGCTCTTGCGCCTGCCGCCCGCGTCCTCGGTGACCACCCGCACCGCCACCGCCCGCGGGACGTCGGCCAGCGCGGCGTAGGCGCCGGACCGCAGGTCGACCACTAGGTCATCCACTGTGGACAGGGTCTTCTCCAGGTCGGCCCGCCAGACCGTCCGGAGGCCGCCGACCCCGGGCAGCGCCGAGCCGCCGGAGAGTCGGTAGGCCGGGATCGGGTCGCTCGTCCGCACCACCCCGAACAACGCGGAGGCCACGGCCAGCCGCCTGTCCGCCCGCGCCCGCTGCGCCCTGGTGAACGACCCCGCGCCGAGCGAGTCGTAGAGGACGCCCGTGTAGCGCTCCAGGGCGGGCGCCGTGGGGGAGGTGAACAGCTCGGCGTTGCGCTCGACCTCATCGGTCTGCCGCTCGGACAGCCCCAGCGCCTGGAGGCTGGCCGGAACGTCGTCGGCGAGGGTCCGCAGCGCCTCGGTCAGCCTGCGGCGGACCGGGGTGAGTTCGGGGAAGGAGAGCGCCCCGAGGTCCAGGGGGAGGCCATCCCCGCCATCGCTCTTGGTTTCCGAGGGCGGCAGGAGAACAAGCACGCGGCGAGCCTAGAGAACGGCGGCGGTGCTGTTGTCCCGGGGCCGTGACCTGTGGGGCAGGCCCGGGGGAGGCCGGGGTGGGCCCGCTGCCCTCGCGGGGAGCGGGCCCGGCGGAGCCGCGTCCGGGGAAGCGAGTCGCGGCTCGGGTCGGGGGTCAGCCCTCGGTGGGCTGGCCGATGCAGAACTCGTTGCCCTCGGGGTCGAGGAGCACCGTCCAGGCCAGGCCCGGGATCTCGTGCTCGTCGACGGCCTTGGCGCCCAGGGCGACCACCCGGGCGACCTCGCGGTGGCGGTCGTCGGTGTGCAGGTCGAGGTGGAGGCGGTTCTTGCCCTCCTTGACCTCGGCCACCCGCTGCACGGCGAGGTAGGCGGCGGAGTGCGGCGCCGCCCCCGGCGGGGTCATGGCGATGAAGCTGTCCTCGTAGTTCAGGCTGATCTCCAGGTCGAGGACCTGGGTCCAGAACTCGGCGAGGGCCGGGGGGTTGATGCTGTCGATGGTCACACCGCTGTGCTGCAAGCTCATGCCCGGCAAGGTACTGGCGGGGACCGACAAAACCGCCGCCCGACGCTCTCACCTGGTCGTATAGGTCCAGCCACTCCCGGTTCCCCGGTACAGCGCGACCGGGATCGGGGAGACCCCCTCCCGCATCCGCTCGCGGTAGAGGACGCCCCGGAGGTGGTCGATCTCGTGGCAGACCAGGCGGGCGATCCCCCGGTCGAACCGGGTGACCCGGGCCTCGCCCGCCAGCGTCTCGTGCGCCACCTCGACGGCGAGCGGCCGGGGAACGACACCGCGCACGTCGAAGAAGCTGAGACACCCCTCGTGCTGATCGTCGGTCCCGGACGACTCCTCGATCACCCGCGGGTTGAGCGGTGTGATCGTCTCCGCGCCGGGCGCCCGCACGACCGCCGCGGCGCGCCCGATCCCGATTTGCGGCGCGGCCATCCCCCATCCCCTTGGTGAAGTCGTGTACCCGCCGCACCCGTTCCACGGCCGCCATGAGCCGGTCGACGACGCGCCGGGCCTCCTCGGCTTCCTCGGGGAGCGTGAACGGCCTGGCGACCTGGCTCAGGATCTCGTCGCCCTCCTGGGCGATCCCGAGTCCGCGCATCGTCTCGGAGGGTGAAACCGGCTCTGTGGTGCTCACCGCGTCGGACGCTCGCAGCTTCCACTCCATGCGGTAGCGGGCGTGCAGCGACGTTTCCACACCCCAGAGGATGGGATCGAGTTCGTCCGGGAATTCGACGGCCATGCTGAGCCGCCGGGCGGGCAGTCGAACAGCCCGCTGCCACCACGGCCCCACTTGTGCCCCGGGACGTCGTAGGTGTACTCGATCAACGCGGATTCACCTGGGTAGAGGGGGAATTTGGCCCCATCGTTCTCGAACAGGAGCCAGACCTCTTTGAACGCGTCCTGGTCGTCTTTCACCCGCCAAGACATTTTCTCTCCGCGAGAGGTCGCGGCCGGGACGATCTCAGGCCAGGTCAAGGGGTCATCCCGGTACAGCAGGGCGGGTCGCCCGCGTCGCCAGGAAACCGGTCGACCGCGATGCGGATCAAACACGACTTGCAGATCGCGCCATCTCCGGACGAGCGCGCCGCCCGCCAGGAGATTCCGGTCCGCTCCCTCAGCGAAAGCAAGACTCGGGACCACAGTGCCTCGTTCGACTTTGCTGACGTAGGAAGGGTCTTAACCAACTGCCCGCGCCAGTGCCTTCTGCGATCGCCCAGCACCCGCGCGCAAGCGTCGCAGTTCGGTGATGAACGCGCCCTGTGCGTCATTCCCGTCGTCGGCCGCCTTGCCGCTCATGTGTCCCCAGACCTCATCACGTGAATGGAATGAACCGGGTGTGATCGCGGATCAACCCAGCGTCCACCCGCGCGGCCCTCTCGGTCGCGACCGCCGTCCTGGCCGACTTCGCCCGCGCCGTGCGGACACTTGTCGAAGACCCCGGTTCCCGCATCGACCCTGTTCAGGAAACCAAGTTCGACGACCTGCTCCGCGTGGCCCGCACCGCGGGCGCCTCGCTCGCAGACGGGGAGATCGATCCAGGGCACCTCGACGACTTCAACGCGGTCGTGTCGGCGATATCGCGGTCGCGCGGGCGGGCCGTGGCCTGACCCCGGCGCGGGTCGTCTACCTCGCGACAACCCGAATGCGCAGGCCGGGGGCCGGTCACTACCCTCTACAAGCACCATTCCCGCGCTCGAGGAGCCCACCGTGATCACCAGGATGTCGTCGTTGTTCCTGCGCACCCTGCGCGAGGACCCGGCGGACGCGGAGGTGCCCAGCCACAAGCTGCTGGTGCGCGCCGGGTACGTCCGCCGCGTGGCTCCGGGCGGGTACTCGTGGCTGCCGCTGGGGCTGCGGGTGCTGCGCAACGTCGAGCGGGTCGTGCGCGAGGAGATGGACGCCATCGGCGCCCAGGAGATCCAGTTCCCGGCGCTGCTGCCCAAGGAGCCTTACGAGGCCACCAACCGGTGGACCGAGTACGGGCCCAACCTGTTCCGGCTCAAGGACCGCAAGGGCGCGGACTACCTGCTCGGACCCACCCACGAGGAGCTGTTCACCCTCACGGTCAAGGGCGAGTACTCGTCCTACAAGGACTACCCGGTCACGCTGTACCAGATCCAGACCAAGTACCGGGACGAGGCGCGGCCCCGGGCGGGCATCCTGCGCGGCCGCGAGTTCGTCATGAAGGACTCGTACTCCTTCGACCTCGACGACGAGGGGCTGTCGGCCTCCTACCAGGCGCACCGCGACGCCTACATCAAGATCTTCGACCGGTTGGGCGTCGAGTACGTCATCTGCTCGGCCACCTCGGGGGCGATGGGCGGCTCGGCGTCGGAGGAGTTCCTGGCGGTGGCGCCCACCGGCGAGGACACCTTCGTGCGCAGCACCGGCTCGGACTACGCGGCCAACGTCGAGGCCGTGGTGACCCCCGCGCCCCCGGCCCGCCCGCTGGAGGGCCTGCCCGCGTCCCAGGTGCACCACACCCCGGCCACCCCGACCATCGACACGCTGGTCGCCTTCCTCAACGGCGCGGGCCTCGGCCGGGAGTTCACCGCCGCGGACACCCTCAAGAACGTCCTGCTCAAGACCCGCCAGCCCGGTGCGAAGGAGTGGGAGCTGCTGGGCGTCGGCGTGCCCGGCGACCGCGAGGTGGACCAGAAGCGCCTGGAGGCGTCGCTGGAGCCCGCTGAGGTCGCGCTGCTCGACGACGCCGACTTCGCCAGGAACCCGTTCCTGGTCAAGGGCTACATCGGGCCGAAGGCGCTGCTCGACAACGGCGTGCGCTACCTGGTCGACCCGCGGGTGGTCACCGGCACCGCCTGGGTGACCGGCGCGGACACCGCCGACCACCACGTGGTCGACCTGGTCGCGGGCCGCGACTTCACCCCGGATGGCACGATCGAGGCCGCCGAGGTGCGCGCGGGCGACCCCGCCCCGGACGGCACCGGCACCCTGGTCGCCGCGCGCGGCATCGAGATCGGCCACATCTTCCAGCTCGGCCGCAAGTACGCCGACGCGTTCGGCCTCGACGCCCTCGGCGCGGACTCCAAGCCCATCCGGATCACCATGGGCTCCTACGGCATCGGCGTGTCCCGGCTCGTCGCGGTGCTGGCCGAGCAGCTCTTCGACGACCAGGGCCTGAACTGGCCGCGCGAGATCTCGCCGTTCGACCTGCACGTGGTCGTCGCGGGCAAGGACGAGGCGCTCAAGGCAGGCGGCGAGGACCTGGCCGCGAAGCTGGACGCCGAGGGCCTGTCGGTGCTGCTGGACGACCGGTCGACCTCGCCCGGTGTGAAGTTCAAGGACGCGGAGCTGGTCGGCGTGCCGACCATCGTCGTGGTCGGCCGCGGCCTGGCCAACGGCGTCGTCGAGGTCAAGGACCGGCGCAGCGGCGAGCGGGTCGAGGTGCCCGTCGCCGAGGTCGTCGACCACCTCAAGGGCCTCGTGCGGGGCTGACCCGGACAACGGTGAAGGGGCGGGCCCACCAAGGTGGACCCGCCCCTTCACCGTCTGGCCGTCAGCCCTCGTAGGGCCGGATGCTCTGGATGATCTTCGTGACCACGTCGTCGGGCAGCGCGTCCGGCGTGCCCTGGTCGTGGTAGAGCATGAACAGCATCGTGTTCTCGCCGTTCTTGAACGCCACCGTGGTGAACTTGACGGTGGGCGACGGGCACTCGCCCGGCTGGTCCACCGTCATGACCGCCGTCGCCGTCACCGCCTCGATCTTGCCCGCGGCCACCTTGGTGGGGGACGGATCGGAGAACTGCACCGGGGCCTTGGAGTCGTCCGGGTTGAGCGAGGCGGCCTCGGCGAACAGCTTCACGCCGTTGACCGCGGCCCGCTCGACTTCGATCTGGCCCGCCGTGACGAACCCGGCGTTGCCCCGGTTGGAGCCCTTCACCGCCGTGCACGCGTCCGGCTTGTAGGTGGTGACGCCGTGCATGACCGCGGTGGGCTTGCCCTCGTTGTCGGCGAACCCGACGATCGTGTCCGGGGTGGCGACCTTCCAGTCCTTGGGGACGTCGTAGGCGACACCCTCCTTGTGGGACAGCACGCCCTGCCAGCCGGTCACCACCGACTCGACCAGGATGTCCTCGACGTTGCTCGGCGTGGACGGCCGCGAGGACGAGGTCGGCCTGCTCGTCGACCCGCGGCTGGACGAGGTGGTCTCCGGCGCCCGCTGCGAGCTGCTCGGCCCGGGGGCCGCCACGGGCTCGTCCCCGCCCCTGTTGATCAGCAGCAGCGTCGCCACCCCGCCGATCGCCACGACCAGCACGACCACCGCGACGACGATCCACGGCGTGCGGTCGGACTTGGGCGGGCCCGGGGGCGGCGGCTGCTGGTACATGCCGAAGCCCTGGTAGGACTGCTGGTACTGCTGGTCACCCTGGGGGTGCCCCTGCTGGTACGGGGCGGGTTGACCGGTCACCGGGTCCACTTGGTACTGCGGCTGCGGCTCCTGCCAGTACGGACCCCCTGGGGTGCTCATGCCCCAGACCGTAGTTCACCCGGGCGGGCGCCGGTCGGGGAGTCGCCGGTACCCAGCAGCCCGGACAGCACGGCCGTGGTGTGGGACAGGTCGGGGAAGACCACCTGCGCGCCCGCGGCGGCCAGCTCGTCGACGCTGCTGCGCCCGGTCGCCACCCCCACCGCCACCGCGCCGTGCGCCACCGCCCCGGCCACGTCCAGCGGCGTGTCGCCGACGACGACCACCCGCTCCGGCCGCCGCCCGTACTTGTCGGCCACCGCGGCCACGGCGTGCTCGACGAGCACGTGCCGGTCGACCGAGAGCGCGCCGTAGCCGCCCACCGCCAGGTCGAGGTGGGTGTGCAGGCCCAGCGGGGCCAGCTTCACCTCGGCCAGCTCCGGCAGGTTGCCGGTGACCAGCGTCTGCACCACCGACGGCTCCGCGGCCAGCGCCGCGAGGACCTCCGGGACGCCGGGCAGCACCCGCCCGCGCTCGGCCATCGTGGACCGCCCCCGCTCGGCGATGCGCACCAGCGCCGCGTACAGCGCCTCGACGTGCTCCTCGGTCCAGTCGACGTCGTTGGCCTCCAGCACGCCGATCGCCAGACCGCGCTCGGTGCGGCCGGGCCAGGGCGGTGACTGGGCCATCTCGACCCCGACGACGTCGGCGAGCGCCTCGGCGTACCAGACCTTGCCGAGTCCGCTGTAGTCCACGAGGGTCAGGTCGACGTCCCACAGGACGGCGGTGGTGGGGCTTGGCTGCACGAAGCCCATCCTGGCACGGGTCAGGAGGGGCGGGCGCTGTCGGCGATGGCGGCCACGGCCGCGCCGTCGAGCACCGCCGGGTCGGCGGGGCCGCCCTCGACGTCGCCGTTGGCCACGACGAAGCCCAGCCGCCCGCCGAGGTCGAGCACGGTGACCGCGATCAGGCCCCTGGTGCTCATGCAGGCGTTGCCCGAGGTGGTGACGACGGCCTCCACCCGCACGCCGTCGACGCCCGCGCCGTCCGCGCGCGAGCGGGTGACGGGCTTGGGCGTGCCCACCTCCACCCGCACGCTGCTCGCCGAGGAGTAGCCGTCGACCCCCACCGCGTGCGCGATGTCGGTGGCCACCTGGTTGATCTCGCCCGGCCGCGCGACGCCGCTGCCCGCGAAGCCCCGGTTGTAGGACTCGCCCGCGCACTCGTAAGCGCCCGCCGTCGCGTACGAGGTGATCGGGGTGCCCAGGGACTTGAGCACGACCGGGTCCGCGCCGTCGGCGACGTCCCAGTCGACGGGGACGGTGAACGCGATGCGGCCGGTGAGGTTGTCGACGAGCTCGCCCCCCGGCGTGGTGGCCGCGGTCGTCGGCGGGGGAGCGGGGGCCGGTCCGCCGGCGGCGGGGGCGCGGTCGAGGACGAGGAAGGTGGCCGCCCCGCCGCCGAGCACCACCGCCGCGACGACCGCGGCGATGACCGGCCCGCGCCCGCGCGGCTCCTGGAACGCGCCGAGACCCTGGTAACCGCCGCCCGGGTAGCTCATCGACGTGGCCGGACGCTGTCGGTGATCTTCTTCAGGTCCGCCTGCGCCACCGGCTCCGGGCCCCGGGCCCGACCCGCCTCGGTGTCGGTCGCCACGACCACCACCCCCGTGCCCGCCGGGGTCGCCAGCGCCACCACCGTCACCGTCCCGCGCGACCCCACGCACTGGTCACCGGACTCGGCCGCCTCGGCGTCGGCGCGCACCAGCACCCCGCGCGCCCCGTCGCGCACCACCGGAGTGGCCCGCGACACGGTCACCCGCGCGGTCTGGCTGGCGTCGCTGTACTGGTCGGCGGCGATGGCCGCGGCCAGCTCGGACGCCGCGCGCTCCGGGGGGCCTGCGGCCACCCCGCTGCCGCTGAACGCCCGCCCGTACTCCGCGCCCTGGCAGAGGTAGGTCCCGTAGTCGGCGAGGCGTCCCAGCCGCACGCCGCTCGACGATTCCAGCGACTGGTCGTCCTCGGCCAGCACCCAGTCCCCGGGCACCTCGTAGGACAGCCGCGCCCGCGGGTCCAGCACGACCCGCCAGCCCTGGTTGACCGGGACCTCCGGCGCGGCCTCGCGGGTCCTGGTCGAGGCGACCGACGTCGCGCTGGGCAGGTCGCCGGAGTCGGGCCCGGCGGGCGACAGCACGCCGACGACGGCGAACGCGCCCGCCACGAGCACCAACGCCCCAGTCGCCACCGCCATCCGCCCGCGCACCGGCCGAACTTAGCGCAGCGCCCTTGGATACCCCTCTGCACAAGCCCCCACCACACCCCACAAACAAGCCGGTCTCGTGGAGTTACACACTCCGCGGCCCCACGGGACAGGCCCCACCAGCTCCCAGGTCAGCCCGCGAGGAAGCTCAGCCGCACCCGCCGCACCGGGTTGTCGACGTTGGTGTCGACCAGGCAGATCGACTGCCAGGTGCCCAGCGCCAGAGCGCCGCCGAGCACCGGGATCGTGGCGTAGGGCGGGACCAGGCCGGGCAGCACGTGGTCGCGGCCGTGCCCCGGGGTGCCGTGCCGGTGCCGCCAGCGGTCGTCGGCCGGGAGCAGGTCGCGCAGGGCGGCCAGCAGGTCGTCGTCGCTGCCCGCGCCGGTCTCGATGACGGCCAGACCCGCGGTGGCGTGCGGCACCCACACGTTGAGCAGCCCGTCCACCGCGCCCGCGGCGGACAGGAAGCGCGCGCACCGGTCGGTCAGGTCGTGGACGACCTCGGTGCCGCCGGTCCGAATCTCGATCTCCTCGCTGTGCACCGGGCCACCGTATGGTGAACCGGTGCGCGCCGCCTTCGGAGAAGACTTCGACGTCCCGCCCGGCTACCTCAACACGGCGAGCGTCGGCATCCCACCCGCCCGGGTCGCCGACACGGTCGACACCGCCGTCCGGCGCTGGCGGACCGGCGCGGCCACGCCGCCGGAGTTCGACGCGCCCGTGGAGGTGGCGCGGGCCGCGTGGGCGCGGCTGGTCGGGGTCGACGTCGGGTCCGTGGCCATCGGCGCCGCGGTCGCGCACCTGGTCTCCCAGGTGGCCGCGGGCGTCCCCGACGGAACCCGCGTGCTGACCGCGCGCAACGAGTTCACCAGCCTGACTTTCCCCTTCGCCGCCCGAGGCCTGGAGGTCGTCGAGGTCGACCTGGACGACCTCGTGGACCGGGCCCCGGACTTCGACCTGGTCGCCGTCAGCGTGGTGCAGTCCGCCGACGGGCGCGTGGTCGACCTCGACGGCCTGCACGCCACCGGGGCCATGGTGCTGCTCGACGCCACCCAGGCCGCGGGCTGGCTGCCGCTGCGGCTGGACTGGGCCGACTGGGTGGTGTGCGCGGGCTACAAGTGGTTGCTGTGCCCGCGCGGGGCCGCCTGGCTGGCGGTGCACCCGCGCGCGGTGGAGCTGACCAGGCCCGTCGCCGCCAACTGGTACGCCGGGGAGGACCGCTGGCGGTCCCTCTACGGCCTGCCGCTGCGCCAAGCGGCCGACGCCCGCGCGTTCGACCTGTCGCCGGTCTGGTTCGCCCAGGCCGGCGCCGCCGAGTCGCTAACCTGGCTGGCCGGGCTCGACCTGGCCGAGGTCCGCGCGCACTGCGTCGGCCTGGCCGACGGGCTGCTCGAGCGGATGGGGTCGGCGCCGCGCGGCTCGGCCATCGTCTCCATCGACGCGCCCACCGAGCCGCTGACCGCCGCGGGCATCCGCTGCTCGTCGCGCGCGGGGCGCGCGCGGCTGGCGTTCCACCTCTACAACACCGTCGAGGACGTCGAGGCGGTTCTCGGCGCACTCTGAGCCAGACCCCGGCTGAACTGCGTCTTTCGCCCCTATCGGTCATCCGGTACGACACGGCTGGGCGACACCGATTACCGTCAGCAGTCGTGTCGGAGCCCCAGCACCCCGGTCGCGGCCCGTGGCCCGGGTCGCACCCCAGCCACGGTGAGACGGACTGGATCCCCCGCGTGTCCGGCGGGGACCCGTTCCAGTTCAGTGCCGAGCCGCCCCCGCCCCCACCGAACACGGCGCTGAGCTGGGGACTGCGCATCGCGGGCCTCATCGCCATCGCGGTGGTGTCCGGCCTGGTCTGGTCGTACGTCACCAGCGACGGCGACAGCGCGGACCAGGCTGGCGTCCCCACCGTCGAGCAGACCCTGCCCAAGACAGCGGGCAAGTACCAGTTCGACCCGCACCCCGAGGTGGCGAAGGCGCGCACCGACACCGACTGCGCCAAGCACGCCTACGGCGCCACGCGGGAGTTCCTGGCCAGGCCCGGCTTATGCACGAAGGTCGTCCAGGGCCTGTTCACCACCACGGTCGAGAACCGCGAGATCCTGGTCTCGGTCGGCGTGCTGCACTTCAACAGCGCCAAGACCGCGGGCGAACTGCGCGCCCTGACCGACCGCGACGGCACCGGCAACGTCAACGACCTCGTCCGGGACAAGGTCATCAGCGTCCCCCCGCTCACCGCGCTCAGCGGCGGGGGCTACGCGGCTCAGCAGAACGAGTCCGTCGTGGTCATCGTCGAGGCCGACTACGCCCCGGTCGAGGGCAAGGCCACCCGCACCGCCGCTGATGAACCCACCCTCAAGGCTGTCTGCGGCGATGCCCTGCGCCTGGCCCTGGAGATCGACGCCGAGGCCTGACGAAGGCACGGCGGACACCCCGGCTGGCGGAGAACGGGTTCTCCGCCAGAAGAGCTCATCGGGGTGCGTGGGCCAGATCGCGGGCCGCGGACCCCACCTACGGGCGCCCTGGAAAAGCAGGCGTGGCCGGATCGATCCCAGCAGCGATGCGCCATCGCGTAGCCCGAACCGACTCCTCGACCAGCGCCTCCGCCGCCGTCTCGCGGACGTCGACGTCGTCCGTGCGCTCCAGAACCGCCCGCCAGGCCACCGTCGCGTCCTGTTCCGCCGTGACCAGCAGCGCCAACGCGCCAGCCTGATCAGCCACCGGCCGCGGTGGGAGATAAGCGGGCTCCGCGGGCCGGGGCACCGCACCGGCAGCCCCCAGCAGCCGCTCGGTGGCATCACGCCGGGCCCGGTGGGCCAGCGCGCCTTGCGCGATGGAGGTGTTGAACGACGCGGGGAGGAAAGCGCTCACCAGCCCGTAGACCCAGACAGCGGCGTGCTCGGCCCCGAGGGCGGCCTGGACGGCCGCGAGGGTGTCCTCGGCCATCGGGGGGAGACTGGCCGGGACGGTGGTCGGCTGGGCGGCGTCGGTGGGGTCCACGACGGGGGGATCGGGCTGTTCCTGCATCAGGCGAGGACCTCCTGGAGCGCGGCGCACGCTGCGGCCACCGAGGCGATCAGGCCCGCGCGGTGGCGGGGCACCGTGGCGACCAGCGGGGTGATCTGCTGCTCGGCGTCGGCGAGGGCCTTGACCACGGCGGCCTTGGCCGCCGCGGGGTCGGCGGGGACCTGCGGGGCGGCCGAAGGCGGCGGGGTGGTGGCGGGGGCGGTGCCCGCGGGCGGGGACACGCGGTCGACCTCGGCGGTCAAGGCCTGGGCGTGCTCGGCGCGGACCCTGGCGACCTCGCCCGCGACGGCGGCGAGGGCGGGCACGGCGGCGGCGATCGCGGTGGCCGCCGCGGCGTCGGACTCGGCGCGGGCGGCCAGGGCGGCCAGCGGGTCCGGGCCGTCGGGCGCGTCGTCGGAGGTGCACGCGGACAGCAGCGGGAGGGCGACCGCGCCCGCGGCAAGTGCGCGCAGCAGGGCCCGGCGGTGCAGCACGGCGGGGGAGCGGCGGGGCGTCACGGGCGGTCATCCTGCCAGGCCCCGGCGCGGCCCCGGCCGCGGCTTGCCGGGGAGACCCGTCCGGGGCGAACCGGATACGCTAGGCGACCACGGACGGCGCGCGGTACCGCCGACCGGCAGACAACCGCAGGACCGACCAGAATCAGGGAGCGGCCGACGTGGCCAACCAGGGACAGGGCGCGCCCGGCGACGCCGTCGACGGGGCGTTGCGCCCCCTAGTCGACGACGCCGTGCGCGCCGCGGGGTACGACCTCGAGCAGCTCGACGTCTCCACCGCCGGGCGGCGCCGCCTGGTGCGGGTGATCGTGGACGGGGACGACGGGGTCGGCCTGGACCAGGTGGCCGAGGTCAGCCGGGCGCTGGCCGCCGTGCTCGACGAGCACGACGAGGTGCTGGGCGGGCCGTACACCCTCGAGGTCACCTCGCCGGGCACCGACCGGCCGCTGACCCGCCCCCGGCACTGGCGGCGCAACCGGCTGCGCCTGGTCAAGGTCCGCCCACACGAGGGCGCGGAGTTCACCGGCCGGGTCGGCGACGCCGACAGCGATGACGCACCCGACGCGGGGGTCACCCTGCTGGCGGACGGGCAGTTGCGCCGCGTGGCCTACGCCGACGTGGCCTCGGCCGTGGTGGAGATCGAGTTCAAGCAGCCCGCGGCTGCCGACCTGGCGATGCTCGGGGAACGGGCGGCCGAGAACGAGGAGGACGCGTGAACGTCGACATCGCCGCGCTGCGGGCCATCGAGCGGGACAAGGAGATCCCGTTCGAGACGGTCATCGAGGCCATCGAGACCGCCCTGCTGACCGCCTACAAGCACACCGAGGGCCACCAGTCGAACGCGCGCATCGACATCGACAAGCGCACCGGCCTGGTCCGGGTCATCGCGACCACCCCCGGCGAGGACGGCGCGCCCGCTGAGGAGTGGGACGACACCCCCGAGGGCTTCGGCCGGATCGCGGCCACCACCGCCCGCCAGGTCATCCTGCAGCGGCTGCGCGACGCCGAGCACGAGCGCACCTTCGGCGAGTTCGCGGCCAAGGAGGGCGAGATCATCGCCGGGGTCGTGCAGCGCGACACCCGGGCCAACTCCAAGGGCTTCGTCGTCGTCCAGGTCGGCGACACCGAGGGCGTGCTGCCGCAGGTCGAGCAGGTGCCCGGCGAGGACTACGCGCACGGCACCCGGGTCAAGTGCTACGTCGTCGGCGTCAGCCGCGGGGCCCGCGGGCCGCAGATCACGCTGTCCCGGACGCACCCGAACCTGGTGCGCAGGCTGTTCGCCCTCGAGGTCCCCGAGATCGCCGACGGCACTGTCGAGATCCCGGCGGTGGCGCGCGAGGCGGGGCACCGCTCGAAGATCGCGGTCCGCTCGTCGGTGTCCGGGGTCAACGCCAAGGGCGCGTGCATCGGCCCGATGGGCGCCCGGGTGCGCAACGTGATGAGCGAGCTGGCGGGCGAGAAGATCGACATCATCGACTGGTCGGACGACCCGGCGACGTTCGTGGGCAACGCGCTCTCGCCCGCGAAGGTGGTCTCGGTCACGGTGGTCGACGAGCGCACGAAGACGGCCCGCGTGGTGGTGCCGGACTTCCAGCTCTCGCTGGCCATCGGGAAAGAGGGCCAGAACGCGCGGCTCGCGGCCCGCTTGACCGGGTGGCGGATCGACATCCGCAGCGACGCCGCCGAGGCGGCTCCCGCCGCCGGGCCGGTATCCGGTTCTGCCGACTGAGCCGGACAGGATAGACTGGACGTGGTCCACCGACAGGTGCCGTCTCCCGACGCCGCTGCCACCGGACGTGCCGCCCGCGAGGGCGGGGCGAAACCGGTCCGCACGTGTGTCGGCTGCCGTGCGCGAGCGGAGGACACGCAGTTGTTGCGAGTGGTTCTCGTGGCCGGGGACGTCCTCCCCGACCCGAGGCGCCGGATGCCCGGTAGGGGTGCGTGGTTGCACCCCGACCCGCGGTGTCTGGCCAAGGCCGAGAAGCGGCGGGCGTTCCCCAGGGCTCTGCGAGCCCAGGGAGCGGTCGACGTGGCGGCCCTGCGGGCGGTGCTCGACGCGCCAGGCGGGGACTCGCTCGGCGCGACCGTCGGTTCGGGACCACCCCGGGCCGTGGAAGGAAACAGGAAGCAGGTCGACCCGTCATGAGTCAGCCGTGAAGCTGAAGACATGAACGCGCGACGATAAGACGAGGTCGACGGGACTTGCCCGCCGGCCTCATCAAGACGAGGAGAGCAGTGGCAGGCAAGGCCCGCGTGCACGAGCTGGCAAAAGAGCTCGGTGTCACCAGCAAGGATGTACTCGCCAAGTTGAAGGACCTGGGCGAGTTCGTGAAGTCCGCGTCCTCCACCGTGGAGGCCCCGGTCGCCCGCAGGCTGCGGGACGCCTACCCCGGCAAGGGTGGCGCCTCCGGCAACGGCGACGCGCGACCCGGACCGCGCCCCGGGCCCAGGCCCGGACCGCGTCCGCCCGCGCCCAAGCAGGCGGAGGCCCCCGCGCCCCCGGCCACCCCGGCGCCCGCCGCGCAGGCGCCCAGCGCCCAGCCCG
>NZ_WHOL01000041.1 GCF_009745975.1 Actinokineospora pegani
CCCACACCCGGCAGCAGCCCCTCACCCAGCGGTGCACCCTCACCCGGCAGCAACCCCACACCCAGCGGCAGTCCCTCTCCCCATGGCGCACCTAGCAACGGGTCCGTGCCCAGCGGTGGCCACCCAGCCAGCGGCACCCCTTCCAACAGCGGTCCCACCTCTGGTGGCAGCCACACCCCTGCTGGCAACCCCGCCGCCCCCGGCCACGGTTCCCCCACATCCAGCGGCGGCTTCCGCACCCCCGCTGACGGCTCCCCCGGCCCGCACTCGCCACAGCACGGCAGCGACCCCGCGAGCGGACGAAGCCCGCATGGGTCCGCGGCCAACACCGGCCATGCGGTCCAAGGCACCCCCAACCCAAGCGGCTCCACCGAATCCGGGGGCAACCGCCCAGCCACAACCAGGCCCGACGGCACCACCCCAGGCTCGGCGACCGGCGGCTTCGGCATGGCCCCCGGCGGCTTCGCCCCCGAGGCAGGCCCCGACCACAACCGCGGTCAGCAACCCGCAGGCGGACAAGGTTTCGGCCACCAACCCCCGCCCCCCATGGGCGGCGGCAACGCCCCGCACCACCGTGGCGTGCCGCCCCAGCGCGGCCCGCGCCACCACATGCCCCCCGCGCCGCCCCAGCACCAGGGCCCACGCCCCCCACAGCCGCCCGGCCCCCGTCCTCAGCGGCAACAGCCCAATCCGCACGGCGGGCAACAGAACCCCCCGCGCCACTACGCCCCGCCCCGGGGCAACCTCAATCACACAGGCGCACCCAACCGAGGCGCGCCGATCCAGCCCGGCCCCAACCCGGGCAACCCCAACCGCGGCCTGCCGAACCACGGGGCGCCGAACCAGCCTGGCCCCAACCGCATGGGTCCTAACGGGCGCATGCCCAACCAGGCCGACCCCAACAGCACCGGTCACCACCTTGGCGCGCCCAACCAGGCCGACCCCAGCCGCACCGGCCCAGGCCACGGCATGCCCGACCAGCGGAACCTCGCCGAGGGCCTGCCCACCAGGCCCGGCCCAGGGCACACCGGCCAGCACCAGGGCCTGACCAATCGAGGCGCACCACACCAGCCCGGCCCCAATCCAAACCCCACCAACCAGCCCGGGCCACACCACGACCTCCCACACCAAACCGCGCCCCACCAACCCAACACCAAGCACACCGGCCCATTCCACGGACCCCAGAACCAAACCACGCCCCGCCAGCCCAGCACCCACCACACCGGCCCACGCCATGGCCTCCCACACCAGGCCACGCCTCACCAGCCCGGCACCGACCGGAGGCTCGGTGGCCAGCCGAGTCCCGGCGAAACCGGCCCCAGCAGCAGCCTTCCCAATCGGGGCACGCCACAACAAACCGGCGGTCCCGCTGACCGACCTGCTCCCCGCCAGACGAGTCCAGGCCCGGGCGGCGCACCACACCACCTAGGCTCCGTCAGCCCTCCTGCCCCCGACCACAACGCCCCCGACCGGGGCGGTGCGCCTTCCCGATCCGGTTCCCAGGAGGGCACACCTCACCGCGACACCGAGCCGCAGAGCCCTCCCACCGCAAGCCCCAACCCGACCGGTCCACTCCGGCAGGCCCAGACCCATGTCGGCGATCCGAACCAGGGTGCCCCAACCAGAAGCGGCCCCCCGCACCGGACTGTCCCGGCCCACAGCACTCCCCCGGGCAACGCCCAGGACGCCCCCCACCGGAGTGGCCCAGCTCAGGGCGACCTCGGTCGACGTGGTCCGCACCAGGACAACGAGCACAACGGCCAGCCCCAGAGCCGGCAGGGGCAAGACACGCCCGCTCCGGTCCACAATGGTCAACCCCAAGCCACCCCGTGCCGGGCCTTCGACCCACAGGACACCGCCCCTCAGCACCAGCCGACGCAAGACCACGCCGATCCCACTGAGTCGGCCATCAGTTCCGCGCTCGAGGGCGGCCAGTCCTCGACCGTCGACGAGGGCTACCTCTACGACCCGGACTTCCGGGCGTCGGGGGAGGACAGGCGTGCCCTCTGCGCGTTGATGGACAAGCACGCGGGTCGTGAGGAGCAGGTGACCGCGAACGCGCTGCGGTTGCGGGACAGGTCCCCGGCGATGGCGGGGGTGTCCGACGCGGGTGCGATGGCGTTGCACGTGTACACCGAGCACGACGTGTTCGACCACGTCAACCGGGCCATGCGGGTGGGGCCGGTCGAGCGGTCGTTCAACTTCGAGAAGATGACGCTGGCCAACCGGGCGATCGTCTCGGCGATCAACGAGTTGCCGCCGCGGGCGTTGAGCATGGTGCGGGGGGTCAACTCGTCCCAGGGGGTCGAGGGGGCGCGGCTGATCGCGGCGCAGTACGAGGTGGGGAAGACGACCGTCGAGCCCGCGCTGGTCAGTGCGACCATCAAGGGCGACGGGGTGGAGAGCAGTCAGTTCGGCAAGGCTGTGGAGATCCACATCGAGTCGAAGACGGCGCGGGACATCCAGGCGCTGTCGAGCAAGCCGGGTGAGCGGGAGGGCATCAGCAAGCCGGGCAGCCAGTGGCACACGGTCGACAAGCAGGTCTTCGACGAGGGCACCGCGCAGGAGCGGACGGTCATCCGGGTCAAGGAGGTCGTCCCCGGCGACCCCGAGTACCTGGCCAAGCCCGAGGCCGACGCGGAACTGGCCCGGCGCCGCGAGGTCAACAAGGTGGAGGCGGCCCGCCGGGAGGCCGAGGCCGCCAAGAAGAACGGCGCGGGCGGCGCCGAGACAGGCATCGCGGGCGCGCTCGCGGGCGTCCCCGGGCCCGTGGAACCGGACCGGTCCGCCACCGACCGGACACCCGAGAAGCCGGACACCCCGCGCCGGACGCCCTCACTCACCGACCGGCTGGACCAATCGGACCCCGAGCCCGTCCGGGAGTCCCCTCGCCCCGACCACGCGGACGCGAACACCCGGCCCCCCGTGTCGGACACACCGACACCCCTCGGCCACCACGGCACGGACGGCCGACCCACCTCATCGGACGCCACCCCCGAGACCTCGACACCACCGCACCGCACCAACACCACGAACACACCCGAGACTCCGACCCAACACACCACCGACACCCGACCCCCAGAAACACCCACCCGCCACAACGCACACACCGACACACCACCAACCACCCCCAAGGCGCCGACACCACCGCACCACACCAACACACCCGGGACTCCGACCCGGAACAGCACCGACACCCGACCCCCATCCCCGGAGACACCCGCCCGCCGCACCGACACCGAGACCCCGACCCAGCTCAGCAGCAACACCCGGCCCCCACTCCCCGGAACACCCACCCGCCACAACGGACACACCGAGGCACCGACACCGCCTCGCCACACCGCGCCCCCCTCAACGAACACCCCCGGGACCGCACCCCCGCACAACAGCGGCACCCGCCCCCCAGAGCCCCGGCACACCAGTCCGGACCACACCAGGCCCACCACCCCAGCAGGCGCGGGCCACCCCACCGGCCAGTCGACGCCCTTCGGCCGCACCGCCCCACAGACCGCAGCCCTGAACCGCCCCGGCCACACCGCCCACCTGCCCCACAACCCGCACAACCACCCACCAGAGGACCCCCAACGCCTCCCCCACCGCCAAGCCGCGGGCGACCTCACCCAGCTCCGAGAAGTGGCGATCGGCCCGTCGCGGGACTGGACCCGGTTGGCCAGGCCGACGCGGCCACCGTTCGAGGCGGCGATCCACGCGGGGTCGGCGCACCCGTTCGACGGGGCGCGGTACCTGGCCGACGAGCACCCGGAGCTGGCGCGGGTCAACCCGCACTTCCGGCACCCGCACGGGTACGCCAACGGGTTCCACACCAACTGCACCCGGGCCACCACCGCGTCGGCGCTGCGGCACGCGGGCATCGACACGGCCGCGGGCCCGGTGCTGCCCAGGGACCTCGAGGCGCACGGGACGCTGGAGTACGTCCAGAGCAGGCTGGGCGGGCAGTGGCAGGAGCACCGGGACTTCGACAGCGTGATCCGCGAGATGCGCACGCGGCCGTTCGCCTCGCGGGCGGTGGTGGCCATCGAGTTCCGGGGGTCCGACGGCGCGACCTACAAGCACGTGGCCGACGTGGTGCACACCCGCCACGGCGTGGCGTTCGTCGACGGGCAGTCGAACAGGTTGCTGCACCTGCCGGACAACGCGCACCGGGTGCGGCTGCTGCCCTACGACCTCGCCGAGGTCGCCCGCAGGCA
The DNA here is from genome assembly GCF_009745975.1 of Actinokineospora pegani. Taxonomy (GTDB): domain Bacteria; phylum Actinomycetota; class Actinomycetes; order Mycobacteriales; family Pseudonocardiaceae; genus Actinokineospora; species Actinokineospora pegani. The sequence continues at coordinate 4,209 of NZ_WHOL01000041.1, forward strand.
CCAGGCCCAGGGCGCGGGCGGACCGGAGCCGCACGCCCAGCGGGGACACGGTTTCGGCAGCACCGACCAGCCGGGGCAGCCGACTGGCGACGCGGCGGCGCGGCGGCGGGTGCCCTCCATCGAGGAGGTCCACGAGTACCTGCGGCGGGCCGACGTCGTGGCGGCGATGGCCGAGGCCGACAAGGCGAGCCAGCGCGACGAGTCGGCCAAGGTGGCGCTGCGGACCAACGGCGAGGACCACCGGGAGCACGTCGGCCGGGCCATCGCCATCCTGCTGCCCCGGCACCCCGAGCTGCTGGGCACGATGCAGGCCGTGCCGTTCCTCGAGCGCTCCCTGCTCGAACGGCCGCAGGCGCTGGCGAACGTGTTGCGCTACCCGGAGGCCGTGACCATCCTCGGCGAGTGCGTTGACGAACTCCTGCACCACCCGGGTGGCGTCGAGGCCCTGGTCGAGAGTGTCACGGGACCGGGCTCACCGCGGCCCGCCGACCTCACACCCGAGCAGCGGTCGGTGTCCGACACCGTGCGGCAGACGATGGCCGACCTGCGTACCGACGACGTCGTGCAGAGTGGCTTCGACCCGAGCAGGCGGGACGACGAGAGCTACCGGCGGTCCTACATGGACAGCCTGTTCGAGGGGTGGCCGGAGAAGCAGGCGATGCTGCACTCGCTGGCCGAGGAGGTCGCGCAGGTCAGCGACGGGACAGCGCACTCACGCCACTCGGAGAAGAGTCACCGGCGCGCGTGGGACAAGGCCAGCGCCCCGGGCAAGACGCCTGCGGACCTCACCGACCTGGTGGGGTCGAAGGTGCAGTTCCACACCCTGGGCGACGCCTACCGGGGGCTGGCGAAGTTGGTCGAGATCACGGAACGGCCGAACAGCCCGTACCAGATAGTGTCGTTCGAGGACCGGTTCCGGGCGCCGCAGAGCAGCGGGTACCGGGACCTGCAGCTCTCGGTGCGGATGACCCTGCCCGACGGCGGCACGCACGTCGGGGAGCTGCGGCTGCACCTGCACGCGATCGACGAGGTCGCGAAGTACGAGCACGCGCTGTACGAGGTGCGGCGCGACATCAAGGCCATGGCCGAGGAGCGGGTCGCGACCGAGAACGCGGGCCGCGCGCCCGCTGACCGGCTCCCGGTGCGGATGACCCCCGAGGAGCAGGCGCTGATCCGTTCGATCCTGGGGCGCGAGCGGGAGCTGTTCGGCGCGGCGTTCGGCGAGGCGGGCGGGACGATCGAGGGAGGCGGGACATGACGGTGGCGCACACCAGCTACTACCGGTACGGGGGCACGAGCTACCGCATCGAGGTGGACGAGGACCACACCGAGCGCGGTTACCTGCTCAACCGCGACACGGGTGTGTTCGAGCGCAACGACGACCTCATCTTCGAGGTCACCAGCGCGACCACGACGAGCTACATCTCCGCCGTGCCGGAGGAGCAGTACCGCTGGCAGACCGAGGGTGTCCGGGAGCAACTGACCGGCACGGGCCCGGCCTTCGCCCTCTACGACACCGTCGACGCGATCTACGACCGGGTCAAGGCCGAGGGCCGCAGGCGGCTCACCGACGGCGAGCGGGTGCTCGTCCAGTCGATCCGGAAGCGGACGTTCGCCCTGTGGGAGGACGACGACCGCCGCCGGGCCGCGGGTCAGCAGCCGCTGAACGTCGCCACGGGGTGGCGGGGCTGGCCCAAGTCCGACGGCGCGGAGGGCACGACATGACGGGGGACGACGAGCAGTGAGCGAGAAGGGGGATGGGTCGTGAACGCCGATGAGGCTGTCGCACGGGTCGAGGAGTGGTTGCGGCTCAGCGAGCTGACGCGGATGGCGGTGGACCGGGAGAACGTCCGGCGGGTGCCCGACGGGTGGTTGGTGCCGTACAACTCGCGGGCGTACCTGGACGGGACGAACCCGGACGCCGACCTGTTCCCCGCGCCGGGGCTGATCGTGCGCGAGCCGGACGGGCAGCTCCGCGACGCGCCGCCGCGGCCGGACATGGTGAGCACACCCGCGCGGGTGCCGGGGCAGCGCCACCTGATCGAGCTGATCGATCCCGAGTTCGCCGAGTCCGGGCTGGCGTACCTGGGGGTGCCGCCGGACGCCGTGGTGGCGTGGGAGGACCCGGAGACCGGTGAGCAGATCGCGAACCCCGACTACCGCAGCGGCGGGTTGCGCAAGGGGATGCGCAGGCCGACGCTGCCGCTGGAGTGGCTGCTGGTCTTCCGGAACGCGTGGTGGCTCGACGACCGGAAGTTCCTGATCGCGCTGACCCAGATGGACGGGTACGTGCGCCAGCACACGAGCCTGCACGACGTGTACGCGAGCCCGCTGGCGCTCGGGCCGACCCTGGACGGGGTGTTCTACCGGCGGGTCTCGCTGTCTGTCTACGTGCACGAGGTGCCCGCCGACGCCGAGGTGCTGATCCGGGGTGCGCAGCGGCTCGACCGGTTCGTCGCCGGGGACCTGGTGGCGACGTTGCGGGACTACCCCCGGGTGTTCGAGCCGGTTGACGAGCTGGGGACGCGCTACGACCAGACCGAGGAGATGACCGAGTTCATCGGGCAGACCGCCGCGGAGATCGGGGCGACCGGGAACCTGCCGCGCCCGGAGTTCCCGATCCGCGAGGCCAGGACGAACGGGTGGGAGCTGTCCGACGAGCAGGTGCGCTCGATCGTGCGCGGCGGGCTGTGGCTCAAGTCGGGCCGCGAGGTGCCCGCCGACCTGTTCAGCGCCGGGCTGCGCGCGGGCTTCGACGACGACGGCGGGTTCGTGCCCCTGGTCGACGCGTTCGGCAAGCTCAGCTTCGAGCACAACTACGGGTGGCGCTACAGCTTCCCGAAGGTTCTCGGCTCCTACCTGGGCTTCGCGATCGGCGAGGCGCTGGGCTCGATCCCGCAGGACCCGTTCGACGCCCCCGACGTGCTGCCGATCGGACCGCTGACCCGGCGGCTGCTGGCGCTGACCGACGGCCTGATCCGCAACGGCCACGACCGGCCGACGGTCGAGCAGGTGCGCGCGGCCGCCTCGGTGGGCCTCACCGCGACCGACGGCCTGCTGCCCAAGGTCCTCGGCCCGGTCCCGCCGATCGAGGACACCACGGCGATCGGTTTGATCGCCGCGCTGCCCGCCGCCCTGCTCGTCGGCGGCCCCTACACCGAGCCCGCCGACGGCCTGCGCGCCGCCGCGCGCGGCCTCGCCGGGCTCACCGCCGAGCAGGACGGGCCCGCGACCGAGTACCTGGCCGTGGTGTTCTCCGAGATGATGCGCAAGGAGCCCTTGGACAACCGACTCTGGATGGTCGCCCAGGAGACCGAGGTCGAGGGGGTCGAGGTGAAGCTGAGCCGGTTCAACTACTCGGGCGTGCCGGACATGCCCGAACCGACCAGGTTCGGCGCGGGCCACGACCCGCTGACGGTGCTGCTCCAGTCGCTGGCGGCGGTGTCGGGGTTCGAGCACCTGGCCCGGCTCGCGTTCAAGCGGGCGGTCACCCACGCGGGCAACCGCGCGCTGGTCGGCGCGCTGGCCGGGGCGGTGCTGGGCTCGCACACCGGGGCCCCCGGCCTGCCGTGGCAGTACAACCTGCCCGACCGGCCGATCGTGGAGACCTTGGCCACGGAGGCGTTCAGCCACTTCAACCACTCCTCGCCGCGGCACTCCGGCCGGTGGGACCGCCGCTACCCGGTGGTGCGCTTCGACGGCTGAGGCGCGCTGGGCGATGGCGGCCCACGTCGGCGGGGCTGGGCAGATCGGCCATGAGCGTGTGCAGGTCGCGGGCGTGACGGCACTGGTCACGTGTGGAGGCCAGGGCTTCGACCAAGGAGCGATCGCGCAGGAGCGGGTGTGGCCCCGCCCCGCCCGCGCGGCGAGTACCGTCGGTGCCATGGCAGAGGTAGAGGTCAGGGACTCCCCGGAGCGCAAGCGCTTCGAGGCGGTCGTCGACGGTCAGGTGGCGGGGTTCGCCGAGTACATGCACGGCGACGGGCTGGTGGTGTTGCCGCACACCCAGGTCGACCCCGCCTTCGAGGGCAAGGGCGTGGGCGCCGCGCTGGCCAGGGCCGCGCTCGACAACGCCCGGTCGCGGGGCGTGCGCGTGCTGGCGACGTGCCCGTTCATCGCGGGCTGGATGAACCGCCACCCCGAGTACCTCGACCTCGCCTACCAGAACCAGAACTGACGGCGGCGCCACCGCCCGGCCCCAGGTGTTCCCGGGGCCGGGCGGTGGCGCGGGCGCGGGTCAGGGTGCGGCGACCAGCGCGGTGGGGGCGGGCAGGTAGCCGGACTCGACGAAGAAGCCCAGGTAGGTCCGGACGAGGTCGGGGGTCAGGCCGGGGCAGGTGATGCCCGAGGCGGCGAGGGCGGCCTCCGTCTCCGAGGTGTCGATGGCGGGGTAGAAGCCCTCCGGCTCGGCCAGCATCATGTCGAAGGCGTCGAGGAGGGTGATCAGCGGGTTGTCGCGGTCGGCGGTGATGCGGGAGCGCCACTGCCCGACCGGGAGCTCCTGGAGCGGGTAGCCGAAGTCGGCCAGGTGGTCGGCGAGGGTGGCGAAGGACAGGTGGTCCCGGTTGTCGATGTGGAAGGTCCGCGCGGACTGGGCGGGTTGGCGGGAGAGCTGGACCAGGGCCGAGGCCGCGAAGTCGACGGGGACCATGTGCAGGTCGCCGCGCAGGCCCTCGGGGCGGGCCCCGGCCTGGACCAGGCCCTTGACGGCCAGCCAGACGTAGTCGCGGGTCTGGCAGGCGCCGGTCGTCCGGTCGCCGGAGATCAGGTCCACCCGGTAGACCGAGACCGGGAGACCGCGCAGCCGGGCGAGGTCGATCATCTGCTCGGCGACCCACTTGCTCTGCACGTAGCCGCTGGGCAGCGCCTCCGGCGGCCCGGCGACGTCGGTGACGGCCAGCGGGACGCCCGGGGTGGCCGGTCCGGCGAACACGCCGGTGGTCGACACGTGGTGCACGGGGACGGTGCGGTGGCGGGCGGCCAGCCGCAGGACCTCCTCGGTGCCGACGACGTTGACCGCGCGCAGGTCCGGGTAGGGCAGCAGCCAGTTCACCCCCGCCCCGGCGTGGTAGACCGCGTCCATCTCCCGGGCCAGCTCGTCGTGCTGGTCCTCGGTCAGCCCCAGCCGCGGGGACGCCAGGTCGCCGGGGACGGCGACGACGCGGTCGAGGTCGACCTCGGCGTCGAGCCGGTACCAGCGCAGGTTGTCCACCAGCCGGGCCCGGGCCTGCGCCGCGTCGGCCGCGCGGACCAGGCAGTGCACGACGGCGTCGGTGGCGCGCAGCAGTTCCCGGAGCAGGAACGCGCCGAGGAAGCCGGTGGCCCCGGTCAGCAGCACCCGTCGCGGGTCGGTCGCGCAGTCCACCACCTCCCCCTCCACCTGGATGGCGTCGTCGAGGCGCACGTCGGCGGCGAAGTCGACGGTCCTGGCGGCGGTCGCGCCGTCGCCGAGGACGCCGTCGAGGTAGGCCGCGACCGCGTCCGGGGTCGGGTGGTCGAACACCAGCGTCGCGGGCAGGCGGCGCTCGGTCAGGGTGGCGAGCCGGTTGCGCAGCTCGACCGACAGCAGCGAGTCGAAGCCCATGTCGGGGAACACCTGCCCGCCGCGCACATCCGCCGGGCCCGCGCCGAGCACGTCGGCCACGGTGGCGGTGACGGCGGCGGAGATCTCGGCGAGCCGCTCGGCGGGCGCCAGCCCGGCGAGCAGCTCGCTCAGGCCGGGGCCGCCCGCGACCGCCTCCCCCGCCCGCGGCCGTGACGGCAGGCCCGCCACGGCGCGCAGCACCGGCGGCACCTGCTCGGGGCGGGCGCGCAGCGCGACCTGGTCGACCGGGGCGGCCACCAGGGCGCTGGGCCCGGCGCGCAGGGCGGCGTCGAGCATGGCCAGGCCCGCGGCCGGTTCGACCGTGCGGTAGCCCGCGCGCTCGACGCGCTTGCGGTCGGCGTCGTCCATGTGCGCGGTGACGCCGCTGGTGGGCGACCACAGGCCCCAGGCGACCGAGGTCGCGGGCAGGCCCAGGGCGCCGCGGTGCGCGGCGAGGCCGTCGAGGAAGGCGTTGGCGGCGGCGTAGTTGCCCTGGCCCGCGCCGCCGATCGCGGCGGCGAGCGAGGAGAACACCACGAACGCCGTGACCGGGTGCTCGCGGGTCAGCTCGTGCAGGTGCCACGCGGCGTCGGCCTTGGGCCCCAGGACCTTGTCGAGCCGCTCGGGGGTCAGCGCGCCGATCAGGCCGTCGTCGGTGACGCCCGCGGTGTGCACGACCCCGGTGACGGGCGAGGCGGCGGCGGCCAGCGCGGCGCGCAGCGAGTCGCGGTCGGCGGCGTCGCAGGCGATGACCTCGACCCGCGCGCCCAGCCCGGTCAGCTCGTCTACCAGCCCGGCCGCGCCGGGCGCTGCGGCCCCGGACCGGCTGGTGAGCACCAGGTCCCGCACGCCGTGGGCGGTGACCAGGTGCCTGGCCACGAGCGCGCCGAGCGTGCCGGTGCCGCCGGTGACCAGGACGGTGCCGCTGGGGTCCCAGCGGCCCGACGGCGGGGCGGCGTTGTCGGCGACGACCCGGCGCAGGCGCGCGGCGAGCAGCTCCCCACCGCGCGCGGCCACCTGCGGTTCGCCGGTGGCCACCACGGCGTCGAGCACGCTGGTGTCCACATCGGAGTCGGCGTCGAGCAGGACGACGCGGCAGGCGTTCTCCGACTGGGCCGAGCGCAGCAGGCCCCACAGCGCCGAGCCCGCGACGTCGGCCACGCCCTCGCCGAGGACGTCGACGACGCCGTGGGTGCGCACGACCAGCGGGACGTCGGCCAGTGCCTCGTCGGCCGACCAGCGCTGGATGAGCGCCAGCACGTCGGCGGCGCGCCGGTGCAGCCCGTCGAGCACGCCCGCGTCCCCGGTCGGGAACACCGCCACGACGGCGTCGACCTGGCCCGGGGTGGGCAGGCCGGTCAGCGGCAGCGCGCCCGCCGGGCCCTGGCCCAGCGCGCCCCAGCGCAGCGGGGTGGCCACCGGCGGCGGGACCGGCGACCAGTGGGTGCGCATCAGCCCGTCGTAGGGGCGCAGCCGGGCCCGGTCGCGGGCAGCGGCGTCGCGTGGCGCCAGGCGCACCCGCTCGACCTCGGCCACCGCGCCGCCCGCGGTGTCGGTGAGCCGGATCGACGCGGTGCCGTCCGGGGCGTGGGCGACCCTGGCGCGGACGGTGGTGGCGCCGTCGGCCTGCGGCTCGAACCCGGTCCACTCCACCGCGGCGACGTCCGGGCCGAGTGCGGCCAGCAGGGCGGCGTCGAACAGGGCCGGGTGCACGGCGTGGCCCGCGGCGGACCCGGTCAGGGCAAGCTCGGCGAGGGTGTGCTCGCCGTCGCGCCACAGGCCGCGGACCTCCACGCCTGCCACGGCGGGCCGGTCGCCCACCGGGGTGGCGGCGCCGGGCCAGGGCGCGGTGTCGACGGCGCGGCGCGGCCCGGCGGCGGTGACCCGGCCGGTGGCGTGCGCGGCCCAGGCGTGGTCGCCGTCGTCGGGGCGGCTGTGCACGGTGACCTCGCGCCCGCCCGCGACCTCGGGGCCGACCCGGACCTGCAGGTGCAGACCGCCGCGGGCGGGCAGCACCAGCGGCGTGGCGACGGACAGGCGGGTGACGCGGGGCGCGCCGACCTCGTCGCCCGCGCGGGCCGCGAGCGTGACCAGGGTGGACTCGGAGACCTCCCCGTCCACCGCCCACGGCATCCTGGCGCGGGTGACCCGGCCGGTGAGCACGGCCTCGTCGCGGCCGGCGACGCCCACGACGGCGTCGAGCAGCGGGTGCCCCGGGACGCCGACGCCGAGGTCCTGGGCGGTGGCGCCCTCACCGGTGTCCTCGACCCAGAAGCGCTGCCGCTGGAACGGGTAGGTCGGCACGGCGGCGGGCCTGCCCGCGCGGCCGAAGAAGGCCTTCCAGTCCAGGACGACGCCGCGCACGTGCGCCTCGCCGAGGCCCCGGACCAGTGAGTCCACTTCGGGCTCGGTGGCGCGCTGCACGGCCACCGCGGCGACGTCGGGCACGGTGGCGGCGACCATCGGGGTCAGCACCGCGTCCGGGCCGACCTCGACGACGGCCGTGACGCCCTGCTCGGCCAGGGTGCGCACGGCGTCGGCGAAGCGGACCGCGTCGCGGACGTGGCGGACCCAGTGCTCGGCGTCGAGGACCCGGCCGCCGACGAGCGAGCCGTCGAGCGCGGAGACCAGGGACAGCACCGGCGGGCGCGCGGTGACCGACTCCGCGACCGCGCGGAACCCGTCCAGGACCGGGTCCATCAGGCCGGAGTGGAAGGCGTGGCTGACCGGGAGCCGCTTGACGCGCACCCCGTCGCCGCGCAACTGGGCGGCGAGGACGTCGACGCGCTCGGCGACACCGGAGAGCACCACGGCGGCGGGGGCGTTGACCGCGGCGACGTCCACACCGGGCACGTCGGCCACCAGGGCGCGCACCCGGTCCTCCGGCGCGGCGACGGCGAGCATCGCCCCGCCCTCGGGCAGCGAGCCGATGAGCCGGGCGCGGGCGGCGACCAGCGCGGCGGCGTCGGGCAGGTCGAACACGCCCGCGACGTGCGCGGCGGTGATCTCGCCGAGGGAGTGCCCGGCCACGAGGTCCGGGCGCAGGCCCCACGACTCGAGCAGCCGCCACAGGGCGACCTCGAAGGCGAACAGCGCGGGCTGGGTGTAGCGGGTCCGGTGCACCTCGTCGGTGCCGACGACCTCGGCCAGCGGGCGGTCCATGTGCGGGGCCAGCGCGGCGGCGACCTCGTCGTGGGCCGCGGCGAACACCGGGTAGCGCTCGCGCAGCCGCTCCCCCATGCCCGGCCGCTGGGCGCCCTGTCCGCTGAACACCACGGCGGTGCGCCCACCGGGGACGGGTTCGCCGAAGACCACGCCGGGGGCGGTCGCGCCCTCGGCGACGGCGTCGAGCGCGGCGAGCAGGGTCTCGCCGTCCGCGGCGGGGACCGCGGCCCGGACCGGCAAGCCCGCCCGCCCGCCCGCCATCGTCGCCGCGAGGTCCGCGGTGGAGCAGTCGCCGGACCGCAGGGTGCGGGCGACGCGGGCGGCCTGGGCGCGCAGGGCGGACTCGCCGCGCGCCGACAGCAGCAGCGGGGCGGGGCCGGTGAACGGGACCGGCTCGGCGGCCGCCACCGCGGGGGCCTGCTCGATGATGACGTGCGCGTTGGTCCCGCTGACACCGAAGGACGACACGCCCGCGCGGCGGGCGCGGGCGACCTCGGGCCAGGGGCGCGGGTCGGCGAGCAGGCGGACGTTGCCCGCCGCCCAGTCGACGACCGGGGTCGGCTCGACGACGTTGAGCGTCCTGGGCAGCACGCCGTGCCGCATCGACATGATCATCTTGATCACGCCGCCGACGCCCGCCGCCGCGACGCTGTGGCCGATGTTGGACTTGAGCGAGCCCAGCCACAGCGGCTCGGCGCGGCGCTGCCCGTACGCCGAGAGCAGCGCGCCCGCCTCGATGGGGTCGCCGAGGCGGGTGCCGGTGCCGTGCGCCTCGACGGCGTCGACGTCGGCGGGGCCGAGGCGGGCGTCGGCGAGGGCGGCCTGGATCACCCGCTCCTGCGCGGCGCCGCTGGGGGCGGTGAGGCCGTTGGAGGCGCCGTCGGAGTTGATGGCGGTGCCGCGCACGATGGCGAGGACCTCGTGGCCGTTGGCGCGCGCGTCCGACAGCCGTTCCAGCAGGAGCAGGCCGACGCCCTCGGACCAGCCGGTGCCGTCGGCGTCGGCGGAGAAGGACTTGCAGCGGCCGTCGGGGGCCAGGCCGCGCTGGCGGGAGAACTCGACGAAGCCCGCGGGCGAGCCGTAGACGGTCGCGCCGCCCGCCAGCGCCAGGCCGCTCTCACCGGAGCGCAGCGAGTGCACGGCCAGGTGCAGGGCGACCAGCGACGACGAGCACGCGGTGTCGACGGTGACGGCGGGCCCCTGCAACCCGAAGGTGTAGGACAGGCGGCCGGAGGCGACGCTCGAGAGCTTGCCGGTCATCAGGAAGCCCTCGAGCTCCTGCGGCCCGGCCAGTCCCAGGTAGCTCTGCTCCCCCACGCCCGCGAACACGCCGGTGTCGCTGCCGCGCAGGGTGCCCGGGTCGATGCCCGCCCGCTCGAACAGCTCCCACGCCGTCTCCAGCAGCACCCGCTGCTGCGGGTCCATGGCCAGCGCCTCGCGCGGGGAGATGCCGAAGAACGCGGCGTCGAACTCGGTGGCGGCGCCGATGAAGCCGCCGTGGCGGGTGTAGGACCTGCCCGGCCGCCCCGGTTCGGGGTCGTAGAGCCGGTCGATGTCCCAGCCGCGGTCGGCGGGCCACTCGCTGATGCCGTCGCGGCCGCTGTCGACCAGCCGCCAGAGGTCGTCCGGGGACGACACGCCGCCGGGGTAGCGGCAGGCCATCGCCACGACGGCGATCGGCTCCGGCTCGGCCTCGACCGGGCCCGCGGCCTCCAGTTCGGCGATGCGCCGCCTGGCCTCCTGCAGGTCCGCGGTGACCCACTTCAGGTAGTCCAAGAGCTTTTCGTCGTTGGTGGACATGATTCTCCCTAGGTTGAGCCGTGGATCAGCCCGCGGAGCGGCCGAGTTGGTTGTCGATGAAGGCGAACAGCTCGTCGGAGGAGACCTCCCGCAGGTCCACCGCGGCGACGGCGGGCACGGGCGGCTCCGGGACGCGGGCGGGGGCGCGGTCGGCCGCGTCCAGCTCGGCGGCCAGGGCGCGCAGCCGGACGGCCGCGGCGGCGCGGTCGCCCGCCGTCCCGGCGCCCACGGCGGCGGCGAGGCGGTCCACCTCGTCGCGCAGCGGGTCGCCCGCGGCCGCGTCGAGCAGGACCAGGAGCTCGTCGGCGAGCGCGGCGGGGGTCGGGTGGTCGAACACCACGGTGGCGGGCAGCCGCAGCCCGGTGGCGGCGGCGAGCCGGTTGCGCAGGTCGACCGCGGTGAGCGAGTCGAAGCCCAGGTCGGACACCGTCCGATCGGCGCCGACCGCGGCGCTGCCCGCGTGGCCGAGCACGGCGGCGACCTCGGCGCGGACCCGGTCGAGCACCGCCCTGGCCCGGTCGGCGGCGGGCAGCCCGTCGAGCGCCAGCGGCGCGGCGGGCGCGGGGGCGCGCTCGTCCGCCGCCGGGGCGAGCAGACCGGACAGCAGCGGGGTGGCGGTGGCGGGCAGGGCCAGCGGCGGCGCGGCCACCCACGCCTGGTCCACCGCGAGCGCCCCGGCGAGCAGGGCGGTGCGCTGGGCGGCCTCGACGGCGCGGAACCCGGTCGGGTCGTCCGCGCCCGCCCAGGCCACGGCCGTGCCGGGCAAGCCCGCCGCGCGCCTGCGGGCGACGACGGCGGCGGCGAACCCGGCCGCCGCGGCGCGGTCGGGGTCGGGCCCGCCAGTGACGCCGTCGACGTCGGTGAGCACGACGACCGCGCCCGGCCGCTCACGCAGCGGCCAGAGCTGTTCGGCGGTGGCCCACGGGTCGTCGGTCCCGCCGAGGGTCAGCACGTCGTCCCAGGCGGGCGGCGCGGCGCTGCCCGCGCGGGCCAGGCGCGGGACGACCAGGGCGCCGTCGCGCAGGGCCGCCTCCGGCTCCCCGGAGGCCAGCAGCACCGCCAGGTCCGGGTCGCCGGTCGGCGCGTCGAGCAGGACGACCCTGCCCGGCGCGGCGCAGGCCAGCGCCCGGACCAGGCCGCGGACCGCCCCGGCGACGGGGTCGGTGTCGGCGTCGCGGGTGAGCACGACCAGGGTGCCCGTCCCGGCCATGCGCGCCTCGACCGCGGCCCGAACCTCGGCGACGACCCGGCGGGCCTCGTCGGGGCCGGGGCCGTGGGCGGGGACGCGCAGCACGGTGGCCTCGGCGGCCTCGGCGGGCCCGGTGCGCCCGCCCGGGTCGGGCAGCGGCACCCAGACCAGGTGGTGCGGCGCGGCCCCGGCGGCGAAGCGGTCCAGCGGCACCTCGGCGAACTCGACGTCGGCGGCGGCCAGCACGGGATCGCCTGCGGCGTCGGTGAGCAGCACGCCGGACCCGACGCGGTGCGCGGTGGTCGGGGTCGCGGCCGACAGCAGCCGCACACCGCGCCAGCGGGCGGGGACGAGCAGGCCGTCCGCGCCCGGCTCGGCGCGCAGCGCCGCGTCGAGCAGGTCCGGGTGCACCCGGTAGCGGCCCACCGCCGGGTCGGCCGTGCTGACCGGGGTCCCGGCGCCCGCCGGGACCGGGACCACCGTGGCGTCCTCAGTGGACAGGGTGCCGCCCGCGTGCTCGACCCAGACCGCCGCCGGGTCGTCGACCTTGGCGTGCACGGTCACGGACCGGTCGCCGCCCTCGTCCGGGGCGCCGACGCGGACCTGGACCCGCACGGACCGGCCGGGCGGCACGACGACCGGCGCGGCCACGACCAGCTCCGCCAGCACCGGGGCGCCGACGTCGGCCCCGGCGAGCAGGGCCAGCTCGACCAGCCCGGCGGCGGGCAGCACCGGGGCGTCGACCACGACGTGCCCGGCCAGCCAGGGCTGCGCGCGCTCGTCGAGGACGCCGGTGAACACGACCTCGCCGCCGCCGGCGAGCGCCATGGCGGCGCCGAGCACCGGGTGCGCGAGCGAGGTCAGGCCGAAGCCGCTCGCCGGGGCGGTGGGCGCGGTCGGGGTCAGCCACAGCCGCTCGCGCTGGAAGGCGTAGGTGGGCAGCGCGACCGGGCGGGCGCCGGGCACGAGCCGGGTCCAGTCCAGTCCGGCGCCCCTGGCGTGCAGGGCCGCGGCCAGTGCGACGACGGTGCGCGTGCCGGGCTCGTGGCGGCGCATCGACGGCAGCGCGGCCAGCCCGGCGTCGGGCAGCACGGCGCCGACCAGTCCGGACAGGACGGCGTCCGGGCCGACCTCCACGACCGTGGTCGCGCCGTGGTCGAGAACGGCCAGCGTGGCGTCGTGGAAGCGGACGCCCGCGCGGACCTGCTCGACCCAGTACCCCGGGTCGGCCCAGCGCTCGGCGGGCTCCACCCGCCCGGTCACGGTGGACACGATCGGCAGCCCGGCCGGGCGCAGGACCAGCCCGGAGACGACCTCGCCGAACGCCTCGAGCATCGGCTCGACCAGCGGCGAGTGGAACGCGTGGCTGACCGTGAGGCGCTTGCCGCCGCCGAGCGACTCGGCGACCACGAGCACGTCGTCCTCGACGCCGGAGAGCACCACCGACCCCGGCCCGTTCACCGCGGCGATCCCGACCCGCGACTCGCGCCCGGTCAGCAGCGGCAGGACCTCGGACTCGGCGGCCCGCACCGACACCATGGCCCCGCCCGGGGGCAGCGCGCCCATCAGCCTGCCCCGGGCCACGACCAGCGTCGCCGCGTCCGCGATCGACAGCACCCCGGCCACGTGCGCGGCCGCGACCTCGCCGATCGAGTGCCCCACCAGGACGTCGGGCCGCACGCCCCACGACTCCAGGAGCCGGTAGAGCGCGACCTCGAGCGCGAACAGCGCGGGCTGGGCGAACTCGGTGCGGTCCAGGTCGGCGCCGCCGAACACGGTCTCGGCCAGCGAGCGGCCGAGCGGGCCGTCGACGGCGGCGGCCACCTCGTCGAAGGCCTCGGCGAAGACCGGGTGCGCCGCGTGCAGGTCGCGCCCCATGCCCGCGCGCTGCGAGCCCTGCCCGGTGAACGCCACGGCGAGCGAGCCGGGGCGGGCGGGGGCCAGCGGCGTCGCGGTGCGCAGCGCCTCGGCCAGGTCGGCCGGGTCCGCGTCGCCGGGGACGACGGCCACGGCGGCGTCGTCGAGGCGGGCGCGGGTGGTGGCGAGGCTGAACGCCAGGTCGCCCGCGGCCGGACCGGTCCGCTCGACGTGGCAGGCAACGCGGTCGAGCTGGGCGGCGAGGGCCTGGGGGCCGCGCGCCGAGACCACGACCGGGACCAGCGCGGCGGGCGCGGCGGGCGCGGCGGCGGGCTCCTGTTCGGGGGCCTCGATGATGACGTGGGCGTTGGTGCCGCTGATGCCGAAGGAGGACACCGCGGCCCGCCGCGGCCGGTCGCGGTCGGTCCACGCACGGGCGTCGGTCAGCAGTTCCACGGCGCCGCCGGACCAGTCGACGTGCGGGGTGGGCTCGTCGACGTGCAGGGTCTTGGGGAGCACGCCGTGCCGCATCGACATGATCATCTTGATCACGCCGCCGACCCCGGCCGCGGCCTGCGAGTGCCCGATGTTGGACTTGAGCGAGCCCAGCCACAGCGGCTCGGCGCGGTCGCCGCCGTAGACCGAGATCAGCGCGTCGGCCTCGATCGGGTCGCCCAGCGTGGTCCCGGTGCCGTGCGCCTCGACAGCGTCCACATCG
>NZ_WHOL01000042.1 GCF_009745975.1 Actinokineospora pegani
CCCTTGGTTTGCCTTTGCAGCGGCGCGCGCCCCGCCACGCCGCTGCGCCGCCCTTGGTTTGCCCTTGCAGCGGGGCGCCCCCCATCACGCCGCCGCCCTACCTCTGCTTTGCCCTGAAGCAGCGCGCTCATCCCCAAACTGCCGCTCTGCCTCTGCTTCTAACTGGCGCGCGCCACCTCCACAGCCGTTGCCTGCTTCCTGCTTTGGCAGCACAGCACCCACCCCACTAACCGCCGCCCAGCTCCGCTTTGGCGGCAGCGCCCCACCCCGAAAACCGTCGCCCCGCCTCTGCCTTTGCCCTCACAGCAGCGCGCCCACCCACCACACCGCCGCCCGGCTCCGCTTTTGAAGCAGCGCGCGCCACCTCCACAGCCGCCGCCTGCGCCCTGCTTCAAGCAGCGCGCCCACCTACCTACCGCTGGTCGGCAACGCTTACTGCTCGTTGGGGTGGTTCGGCTTGTCTGGGGAGGCGATCATGTGCTCAGCCAGCTGCGTGGGAGGGGCATCTTTCAACCCCCCTTTCCCCTTCCACAGCACATGATCGTCATAGGGGCCCTGGGCAAGCCGATCCACCCCAACGAGCCGCCAAAGCAACCAACCCGTTCTCTAGAACCGCCTACTTGTCAAACCCAGCCTTCCGCAGCGCATCAGCCATGGCGCCCCCCGCGGCCACCGGAGCCTCCCGCCGCTTACCACCGCCACCCCGCTGCTGCCCACCTCGACCACCACGGTCCCCGCCCCCCGGCCGAGGCCCGGTAGTCGCCTTCCCCACCTCGTCATCGAGCCGGAGCGTCAGCGAGATCCGCTTGCGCGGGATGTCCACCTCGAGGACCTTCACCTTCACGACGTCACCGGACTTGACCACGTCTCGCGGGTCCTTCACAAAGGTGCGCGACAACGCCGACACGTGGACCAGCCCGTCCTGGTGGACCCCGACATCGACGAAGGCGCCGAAGGCGGCCACGTTGGTGACCACGCCCTCCAGGGTCATCCCGGGCTTGAGGTCGCCGATCTTCTCGACGCCGTCGGCGAAGGTGGCCGTCTTGAACTCCGGGCGGGGGTCGCGGCCGGGCTTCTCCAGTTCCGCGAGGATGTCGGACACCGTGGGCACACCGAACTTCTCGTCGGTGAAGTCCGCCGGGCGCAGGGTGCGGAGCTTGGCCGAGTCGCCGATGAGCGTGGACAGCCCGCCGCCGCTGGCGGTCAGGATGCGGCGCACCACCGGGTAGGCCTCGGGGTGCACGGAGGAGGCGTCCAGCGGGTCGTCGCCCGCGGGGATGCGCAGGAAGCCCGCGCACTGCTCGAAGGCCTTGGCGCCCAGCCGGGGGACGTCCTTGAGGCCCTTGCGGCTGCGGAACGGGCCGTTGGCGTCGCGGTGGGCGACGATGTTCTCGGCCAGGCCCGCGCCGATGCCGGACACCCGGGTCAGCAGGGGCGCCGACGCGGTGTTGACGTCCACGCCGACGCCGTTCACGCAGTCCTCGACCACGGCGTCCAGCGAGCGCGAGAGCTTCACCTCGGACAGGTCGTGCTGGTACTGCCCCACGCCGATGGACTTGGGGTCGATCTTGACCAGCTCGGCCAGCGGGTCCTGCAGCCGCCGGGCGATCGAGACCGCCCCGCGCAGCGACACGTCCATGCCGGGCAGCTCCTGCGAGGCGTAGGCCGACGCCGAGTAGACCGACGCGCCCGCCTCCGACACCACGATCTTGGTCAGCTTCAGCTCGGGGAGCTTGCGGATCAGCTCGATCGCCAGCTTGTCGGTCTCCCGGGAGGCGGTGCCGTTGCCGATCGCGATCAGCTCCACGTCGTGCTCGGCGGCGAGCTTGCCCAGCTTGGCCAGCGCCTCGTCCCAGCGCTGCTGCGGCACGTGCGGGTAGATCGTGTCGGTGGCGACGGCCTTGCCGGTCGCGTCGACGACGGCCACCTTCACCCCGGTGCGGTAGCCGGGGTCGAGGCCCATCGTGGCGCGGCTGCCCGCGGGCGCGGCCAGCAGCAGGTCGCGCAGGTTGGCGGCGAAGACCCGCACCGCCTCGTCCTCGGCCTCCTGGCGCAGCCGGGTGCGCAGGTCGATGCCCAGGTGCACGAGGATGCGGGTGCGCCAGGCCCAGCGCACCGCGTCCAGCAGCCACTTGTCGCCCGCGCGGCCCCGGTCGGCCACGCCGAACCGCTGGGCGATGCTGACCTCGTAGTCGGTGCGCACCGGCGGGAACGCCGCCGGGTCGACCCCCGGGTCGGGGTCGAGGGTCAGGTCGAGCACCCCCTCCTTCTCACCGCGCAGCAGCGCCAGGACGCGGTGCGAGGGCAGCTTGCCGAACGGCTCGGAGAAGTCGAAGTAGTCGGCGAACTTCGCGCCGTCCTCCTCCTTGCCCTCGCGCACCTTCGAGGCCACCACGCCCTTGCCCCACATGCGCTCGCGCAGCTCGCCGATCAGGTCGGCGTCCTCGGCGAAGCGCTCGACCAGGATCGACCGGGCCCCGTCGAGCGCCGCCGTCGCGTCGGCCACGCCCTTGTCCGCGTCGACGTAGGCGGCCGCGGCCGCCCGCGGGTCGTGGGTCGGGTCGCCCAGCAGCGCGTCGGCCAGCGGCTCCAGCCCGGCCTCGCGGGCGATCTGGGCCTTGGTGCGCCGCTTGGGCTTGTAGGGCAGGTAGATGTCCTCGAGCCGGGCCTTGGAGTCCGCGTCCATGATCTGCGCGGTCAGCGCGTCGTCGAGCTTGCCCTGCTCGCGGATGGAGTCGAGCACGGCCGTGCGCCGCTCCTCCAGCTCGCGCAGGTAGCGCAGCCGCTCCTCGAGGGTGCGCAGCTGCGCGTCGTCGAGGGTGCCGGTGACCTCCTTGCGGTACCGGGCGATGAACGGCACCGTCGCGCCGCCGTCGAGCAGGTCGACCGCGGCCGTCACCTGCCGCTCGGCGACGCCGAGCTCGCCCGCGATGCGCTGATGGATCCCCTGCGCTGGCGCTGTCATCTATCCCGCTTCCGTGCCGACGGTGGCTGACGGGGCCATTCTGGCGGATCGGACCGACGAGTGGGCCGATGGGGCGCGGGCCTGTGGACAACTCAGGCTGGCGGGTGTGGGCCGTTCGATGAGGCGCGTGGCGCCGCCACGCACGCCTGCCCGCAGGGACCGTCACGGAGTGTTTCGCCACCACGCGTCGGACGGCCGGTCCGTAGGCGCGGGGAGCGGTCGAGATTCACCCGGACAGACGACCCACCCGAGCGTTGTGCGCTCGGCGCCCACGGCCCCGAGACGCGAGTCGGCCCCGCCCCCCGAGGGGGAGCGGGGCCGACGCGGAAGTTCCGTCAGGCAGGCACGACGCCCGTGGCCTGGGGGCCCTTGGCGCCCTGCCCGACCTCGAAGGTCACCTTCTGGTTCTCTTCCAGCGACCGGAAGCCGTTGGTCTGGATCTCCGAGTAGTGCACGAACACGTCAGGCCCGCCGTCGTCGGGCGCGATGAATCCGAAGCCCTTCTCGGCGTTGAACCACTTGACGGTGCCCTGGGCCATGCTGTTCTCCTAGCTGTCCTACCTCCCGGCACGCGCTGGTTTGCGCGTCACCGCAGTCGCCCGCTGGTTGAACGTGATCAGGCGACCACTGCCAGTCAAGCACGACCGGGCTTGGAGAGGAAGGGGTCAGTCGCGTCCCGCCGCGATCACGGAGAGTCCGCACAGCACCGCCCAGCCGCCCGCGACGAGCGCCGAGTTCTTCCGCGCCCGCGCGCTGGGCAGCCCGGTGCCGAAGCCGACCGCGTCGACCAGGTCGGACACCACCCGCACGGCGATCGCCCCGCGCAGCGGCGCGCCCGCGGGGGCCAGCGCCATCGCCAGGCCGGTGGCCAGGTCGCGGACGCCGATGCTGCGCGTGAGCACCGACACGCCGGGGCCGGGCTCACCGGAGCCGCCGACCAGGCCGGTGGGCTTGGCCATGAGGGCGGGGCGGACGGCGACGGCGGCGCCGTACAGCGCGGTCGCGACACCGAGCGCGCGGGGGATCCAGGTCAGCTTGGCCATGGCGGCAGGCTACCCAGCGGCGGGCCATCCCACCCGACGTGCAAGATCGAGGGTGTGCAGGCCACCGAGACACCAGAGCTGTGGACCCAGATCGTCGGCGCGAACTGGCAGCCCCCGGCGGCGATGGTGCTGGTCGCCGCCGCTGTCGCGCTGGCGCTGGTGCTCGTGCGCCCGCTGTGGCGGCTGACCCGGAACGTCATCACGATCGTGCACGAGGCGGGCCACGCCCTGGTCGCGCTGCTGGCCGGTCGGCGGCTCTCGGGCATCCGGCTGCACTCGGACACCTCCGGGGTCACCGTGTCCCGGGGCAAGCCGCACGGACCGGGCATGGTCATGACCGCGTTCGTCGGCTACCTGTCGCCGTCGTTGCTCGGCCTCGGCTTCGCCGCGCTGCTGGAGGCTGATCGGACCGGGGCCGTCTTGGTGATTTGTGCCCTATTGCTTTTCGGCGTGCTCGTCATGGTCCGCAACGCGTACGGCGTGCTCTCCGTTGTCGTGACCGGGCTGCTGCTGTTCGCGGTGTCCTGGTTCGCCCCGGACGAGGTGCAGGCCGCCTTCGCCTACCTCATCGCCTGGTTCCTGCTGGTCGGGGGCGTGCGGCCGGTCTTCGAGCTGCAGCGCAAGCGCAGGCGCGGGCGCGCCAGGGACTCGGACGCGGACCAGTTGGCGCGGCTGACCGGGGCGCCGGGGATCTTCTGGGTCGGGTCGTTCGCGGTCATCGATCTGGGGGCGCTGGCGCTCGCCTCGGCGTGGTTGCTGCTCCCATGACCGAGTACCGGCGGTATTCGGGCGTTAGGCTGCCCCCATGCCCCGACTGACCAGGGTCGAGAGCCAGGCCCGCACCCGCGAGCTGCTCATCGCCACCGCCAAGGACCTCTTCCTCCGCGACGGCTACCACGCGACCTCCTTGGAGAAGGTCGCCGAGGCCGCGGGCTTCTCCAAGGGGGCGGTCTACTCGAACTTCCGCAACAAGGACGAGCTGTGCCTGGTCGTGCTCGACGACATCCACGCCGAGCACATCAAGTCCGTCGGCCAGGCCATCGCGGGCAGGCCGTTCGACGACGCGGTGGCGCTGTTCAGCGAGTGGGCCGAACGCATGATCGGCGACGAGGGCTGGACCGTGCTCGAGGTGGAGTTCGGCCTGCAGGCCCGCCGCGACCCCGCGCTGCGCGCTGAGCTGGCCGCGCGCGACCGGGCGGTCCGCGACGCCATCACCGCCCTGGCTCGCACCTTCGACGACTCGGCCAACCCGGCCCCGCTGCCGCCCGCCGAGCTGGCCACCGCCCTGCTGAGCCTGGGTATCGGGCTGGGCATCCAGCGGGTCATCGACCCGGCGATCGAGGTCTCCATCCTGGCTGACACGCTGCGCGCCCTGCTCGGCGTGCCCCGGCCCGCGCAGTCCGAAAAGGACGCGTAGCGGCGCGATCCGAAGTGGTCGGTACGAATGTGACTGGTCACAATGTCGACATCGGTTCGTGTCACAGTGGACCCGCTGTGGCGCAAGTGATCGGCAATCACGATCATGGATAGTCGCAAGGCCCGACTGTCCGAGATCGAGAGGGACCCCAGTGACCGACCCGGCCGAGGCCGCCCCGCCACGACGGCGCACCCAGCGCGAGCGCCGCGAGGCGACCGTGGGCAAGCTCGTCGACGCGACCATCGCCGCGATCTCCGAGGTCGGCTACGCCCGCACCTCGGTGCAGGAGATCTGCAGACGGGCCGGGGTCTCCCACGGCGGCCTGTTCCGCCACTTCGAGACCCGCCTCGACCTCGTCGTCACCGCCGCCGAGGAGGTCGGCCGCAGGCTGCTCGCGCACTTCTGGGACCGGGTCGGCCCGGTCGCCGAGCAGACCGCCGCCCAGCCCTCGGCGCTGCCGGAGGTGCTGCGCGCCATCCGCGCCGCCTGCCGCTCGCCGCTGAACCTGGTCTGGTTCGAGATCCTGGTCGCCGCCCGCACCGACGCCACGCTGCGTGACCGGCTCATCCCCACCATCGACAGCTTCTGGCAGGACATCTACCTCACCGCCCAGCGCATCCCGGTCATCGCCGCCCAGCCGGTGGAGACCAGGCAGGCCGCCGTCGCCGCCGCGCTGCACATGTTCGAGGGCGAGACCTTCATCAACTCCATCACCCCGCGCCCGGAGATCGAGGACAAGATGCTGGCCATCGTCAGCGGTCTCTACGCGCCCCCGGGGGTGTGACACCTCCGTCGGCTGTGGATGGTTGGTGAGCCCCTCTTACCGCTGTGCGGGTGTGGACAACACGCGGGCGTTTTCCGCCGAATGGTGCGAAGCTCAGGTGCATCCGCACAGGAGAGGGTGATGGCCATGACCGGGTTTGCCGGTGGCGGGGTGATGGAGGCGCTGGTGTGCTTCGAGCAGGCCACGCCGATCCTGGCCCTGTGCGACGGACCGACACTGGCGGTGCGCACGGTCAACGCCGCGGGGCGGGCGGTGCTCGGCGACGCGCTCGTGGGCAAGCCGCTGCCGCTGCGCGGCCACGACCAGGCCGTGCGGGAGGTCCTGACCAGCGGCAAGGAGCAGCGGCTGGCGGGCGTCCAGTTCGGCAAGGGCCGCTTCGACGTCGTCCTGCGCCCGGTCAAGGACCGCGACGGGGCGATCACCGGGGTGACCGTCGAGGGCGTCCGCAAGGGCTGACCCGGGGGCTGGGGCAGACTGGTGCCCCAGCCGACCCGGCGACCGGGTCGCACCGCCAGAGAGGACCCACGGTGACCGACCCGCACTCGATCGTCGCGGACTGCGCCGCCCGCGCCAAGGCCGCCGCCCCGGTGCTCGCCGCCGCAACCGACGAGGCCGTGGACAACGCCATCGGCGAGATGGCCGCCCGGCTGTCGTCCTCGCGCCAGCGCGTCCTGGCCGCCAACGCCGAGGACGTCGAGGCCGCCACCGCGGCGGGCATGAGCGGCGGCCTGCTCGACCGGCTGCGCATCACCGAGGCGCGGCTCGACGACATGGCCGAGCAGCTGCGCCTGCTCGCAGGCGTGCCGCACGCGGCCAGGCGCACCCCGGTCCGCGACCTCGGCGACGGCCTGCGGCTGTTCGAGCTGCGCAAACCCGTCGGCGTCATCGGCGCCAACTACGAGGCCCGCCCCAACGTGACCGTCGACGTCGCCTCGCAACTGGTCAAGTCGCGCAACGCGGGCGTGCTGCGCACCGGCGCCGCCGCGCTGCGCTCGGCGACCGCGCTGGTCGAGCACGTCATCTGGCCCGCGCTCGACGAGGCCGGGCTCGACCAGGACGCCGTCCAGCTCGTGCCCACCCCCGACCGCGCGGCCGCGGGCGCGCTGGTCGAGCTGCCCGACCTGGTCCCCCTGGTCATCGTCCGCGGCAGCGGCGAGACCACCCGCGAGCTGGGCAGGCGCGCCGCCGCGCACGGCGTGCGGGTGCTGGCCCACGCCGACGGCGGCGGCGTCCTCTACTACGACCGCGCCGCCGACCAGGCCTTCGCGACCGACCTGGTCAAGCGCAGCCTCGACCGGCTCGGCGTGTGCAACCGGCTCAACCTGCTGCTGGTCCACCGCGACGTCTACGACGCGGTCCTGCCCGACCTGGAGCGCGCGTTGAAGGAGGTCGGCGTCAGCGCCTCGCTGCCCCCGCACGACCACCCCATCGGCTACGAGTGGGCGCTGGACTCCGACCGCGAGGCCACCGTCACCATCGCCCCGGTCGACGGCCCCGCGGAGGCGGCCCGGGTCGCCAGCGACCAGACCTCCGGGCTCGCCGCGGGAATTGTCACCGCCGACCAGGCCACCGCGGAGTCCTTCATGGCCGCCTACACCGGCACCGGCGTGTTCTGGAACGCCCCGACCCGGCTGCTCGACGGGTTCAAGCTGCTCGGCGTGCCCGAGACCGGCATCAACCTGGACCGGGTCCCCGGCCCGCGCGGACCGGTCACCTTCACCGACCTCACCCTGCGCCAGTACGCGGTGCTACCGGTGTGAGCTGGGCAACTGTCCTTTTTTAGTACTTCGGTGAGTTATGCACAGCACAGCAAGCCCACACGCGCCGACGTCCGACCTGCGGGATACGATCCTCCCCGAGCCGCACCGGCGTGGCCGGCCGTGACTCGCCAGATGGACGCCCACCACCCATCAGTTGCAGGAGGCAGGAGTGACGGCAGTAGCCCCGCAGCCGATCGCCACGCGGCCGTACCCGGCCCGCGAGACGGCCAAGGGTTCGTACCTGCTGCGGCTGTTCAGCACGACGGACCACAAGCAAATCGGCATCATGTACCTGGTCACGTCGTTCGCCTTCTTCATGGTGGGCGGCGCGATGGCGATGCTGATCCGCTCCGAGCTGGCCGTGGCGGGCCAGCAGTTCCTGTCGCAGGAGCAGTACAACCAGCTCTTCACCATGCACGGCACGATCATGCTGCTGCTGTACGCGACCCCGATCCTGTTCGGGTTCGCGAACTTCATCCTGCCGCTGCAGATCGGCTCGCCCGACGTGGCGTTCCCGCGCCTGAACGCGTTCAGCTACTGGCTGTACCTGTTCGGCGGCCTGATCGTCATCTCCGGCTTCCTGACCCCGGGTGGCGCCGCCGACTTCGGCTGGTTCGCCTACACCCCGCTGTCTGACAAGATCCACTCCCCGGGCGTCGGCGCGGACCTGTGGATCACCGGCCTGGCCGTGGGTGGTCTCGGCACCATCCTCGGCGCGGTCAACATGATCACCACGATCGTCTGCCTGCGCGCCCCCGGCATGACGATGTTCCGGATGCCGATCTTCACCTGGAACATCCTCATCACCTCGATCCTGATCCTGCTGGCCTTCCCGATCCTGACCGCGGCCCTGTTCGGCCTGCTGGCCGACCGGCAACTCGGCGCGCACGTGTTCGACCCGGCCAACGGCGGCGTCATCCTCTGGCAGCACCTGTTCTGGTTCTTCGGGCACCCAGAGGTCTACATCGTCGCCTTGCCCTTCTTCGGCATCGTGTCCGAGATCTTCCCGGTGTTCAGCCGCAAGCCGCTGTTCGGCTACCGCGGCCTGATCTACGCCACGCTGGCGATCGCGGCCCTGTCGGTGACGGTGTGGGCGCACCACATGTACGCCACCGGCGCGGTGCTGCTGCCGTTCTTCTCCTTCATGACCTTCCTGATCGCGGTCCCGACCGGTGTGAAGTTCTTCAACTGGATCGGCACCATCTGGAAGGGCTCGCTGACCTTCGAGACCCCGATGCTGTTCAGCATGGGCTTCCTGGTCACGTTCCTCTTCGGTGGTCTGACCGGCGTGCTGCTGGCCGCCCCGGCCATCGACTTCCACGTGTCCGACTCGTACTTCGTCGTCGCGCACTTCCACTACGTGCTCTACGGGACCATCGTGTTCGCGACGTTCGCGGGCATCTACTTCTGGTTCCCGAAGATGACCGGGCGCTTCCTCGACGAACCGCTGGGCAAGCTGCACTTCTGGACGACGTTCATCGGCTTCCACGGCACCTTCCTGGTCCAGCACTGGCTGGGCAACGAGGGCATGCCGCGCCGCTACGCCGACTACCTGCCCACCGACGGGTTCACCACGCTGAACATGATCTCCACCATCGGTGCCTACATCCTCGGCGCCTCGACCATCCCGTTCATCTGGAACGTGATCAAGTCCTACCGGTGGGGCGAACTCGTCGACGCCGACGACCCGTGGGGCTACGGCGGCTCGCTCGAGTGGGCCACCAGCTCCCCGCCGCCGCGGCACAACTTCACCGAGCTGCCGCGCATCCGCTCGGAGCGCCCGGCGTTCGACCTGCACTACCCGCACATGGTCGAGCAGGTCCACCGGGACAAGTACATCGGCGTCGGCTCGGGCAAGCACCAGTCCGCGCCGTCGGAACGGCTCGCCGAGAAGATGAACCCGGACGAGATCTCCAAAGGAGATCCCACGCTCCCCAACTGAGCGGGGCGGATTCAACATCTGACCAGTGAGGACTGCGGGTGGAACCAGGCGCGCGACGTGCCAGGGGCCACCCGCAGTCCCGTGTCCGGGGCCTGCCCGCCCCAGAAACCACGGGAGCGCAGCCACAGTGACCGCCCAGCCCACCCCCGTCCTGATCACCGTCACCGGCCCGGACAAGCCCGGGGTGTCCTCGGTGCTGTTCGCGGTCCTGGTCCGCCACGGCGTCGAGATCCTCGACGTCGAGCAGGTCGTCATCCGCGGCCAGTTGGTGCTCGGGGTCCTGGTCAGCACCGACCACGACGCCGAGGGCCTGCAGGAGTACGTCGAGCAGGCGATGGCGTCGGTGGCGATGAGCGTCGACGTCGAGGTGGGCGTCGACCCGGAGACGATGTCCGGCTCCACCCACGTCGTCGTGGTGCTGGGCAGGCCGGTGACCGCGCGGGCGTTCAGCGAGGTCGCCCGCGGCCTGGCCGCGCAGGGCGTCAACATCGACGCCATCCGCCGGGTCGCCGACTACCCGGTGACCGGCCTGGAACTGCGCGTCTCGGTCGCCGAGGACACCGAGGCGGCCGACGCCGCGCTGCGCAGCGCGCTGGCCGACCTGTCCGCGACCACCGGCCTGGACGTGGCCGTGGAGCGCGACGTGCTGGCCCGCCGGGCCAAGCGCCTGATCGTGTTCGACGTCGACTCGACCCTGGTCCAGGGCGAGGTCATCGAGATGCTGGCGGCCAAGGCCGGGTGCGAGGACAAGGTCCGCGAGGTCACCGAGGCGGCCATGCGCGGCGAGCTCGACTTCACCGAGTCGCTGCACCAGCGGGTCGCCCTGCTGCGCGGCCTGCCCGCCTCCGTGCTCGACGAGGTCGCAGCCGACCTGGTGCTGACCGCGGGGGCGCGCACCACCATCCGGACCCTGAAGCGCCTGGGCTTCCGCTGCGGCGTGGTGTCCGGGGGGTTCGACTACATCATCGAGAGCCTGGTCGACGACCTCGGCCTGGACTTCCACGCGGCCAACGAGCTGGAGATCGTCGACGGCCACCTCACCGGCCGGGTCGTCGGCGAGGTGGTCGACCGGGCGGGCAAGGCAGTGGCGCTGCGCCGCTTCGCCCAGCAGTTCGGCGTGCCGCTGGCCCAGTGCGTCGCGGTGGGCGACGGGGCCAACGACATCGACATGCTCAACACCGCGGGCCTGGGCGTGGCCTTCAACGCCAAGCCCGCGCTGCGCGAGGTCGCCGACACCGCGCTGTCGCACCCCTACCTCGACGTGGTGCTGTTCGTGCTCGGCGTGACCCGCGCCGAGATCGAGGCCGCCGACGCCGCCGACGGCCTGGAGTTCGAGCGCCTGTGAGCCCCGTCCTCACCCCGCTGGCCGACCGCTACGCCTCCTGGCTCACCCGCCCCGCCGCCGCGACCGTCGACACCTCCGACGAGGACCCGGACCAGGTCCGCGCCATGCCCGTCATCCTCCGCGTCGAACGCGACCCCGCCCCCTCCCGCACCGCCCTGCTGGAGGCCGCGGCCGCCGCCGCCCTCGCCGTCTGCCTGGCCCCCGAAGCCGAGGCGGAATGGGCGGAGCCCCTGCACGAGTGGATCACCGGCCGCATCCGCAAGGTCTCCCGCCGCGCCCGCGGCGCCCACTGGACCGCCGTCCACACCCTCCCCGGCGTCACCATCGAGGTCGACGGCGCCGAGGCCAGGGCCCTGCTCCCGTACCGGGTCACCGAGACGCCCAAGATCGTCTCCCGCCTCCAGATCTCCGGCAGCGAACTCCCCGACACCACCACCCCCGCCGCCCCGCGGCCGGGCGTCCCGGTCCTGTGGCTCAACCCCACCGTCCCCATGACCGCGGGCAAAGCAGCCGCCCAGGTCGGCCACGCCACCATGCTCCTGGCCGCCCACCTCCACGCCGCGGCCGCCACCGAGGACCTGCGAGCCTGGGCCGCCGCCAACTTCCGCACCGCCGTCCGCACCCCCGCCAAGCCGGACTGGCAAGCCGCCCTCCCCGGCCCCGACCCAGCCCACGCCTGGACCACCCGAGGCGTGGTCGCCGTCCGCGACGCGGGCTTCACCGAAGTCGCCCCCGGCACCGTCACCGTCCTGGCCCACCGCGCATAACCCACCACCGCCCTCGACGCCACCGCGCCGCCCAGGCCCCCGCCCATCCGCCTGTGGACAACTCCGCCTCGACACCCGAACCTGTCGGCCCTCCCGAGTAGCGTTGAAATCGGGGGTCCCCAGGGCCGGATGATCTTGAGGGTGTGCCGAGGGAATCGCCTGCGGTGCCAAACCACCCCGCCGAACACGGGCAGGGCCAGCCGGGCGAGGGCTGTGGTCGGGGGCCGTCAGGCGCCTGCGCGGAACAGCAGCCCCACGGCGACAGCCCCCGGGTCGGACACGCCGACGGCGTGATCACCCACGTAGCTGGCCCGGCCGCGGCGGGCGCGGATGCCCGCCGTCGACTCCGCCCCCGACTCGGCCGCGCTCGCCGCGGCGGCGAAGGCCGAAGCCAGGTCGTCCGGGCAGCCGCGGAGGGCGTCCACGGCGGGGGAGAGCGCGTCCACCAGCGTCTTGTCGCCGACCTCGGCCTCACCCACGCGCTGGATGGCCGCCAGGCCCTTGGCCGCTCCGGTGGCCAGCGCGTCCGAGGTGAGACCATCGCCCGCGGCGGCGGCGAGTTCCTGGAACAGCAGGCCGAACAACGGGCCGCTGGTTCCGCCCACCTTGTCCAGGAAGACACGGGCGGCCACCGCGATGACCTCGCCGTCGGCGGCCCCCGGGGGCAGTGAGTCCAAGTCGGACTGGACCAGCCGCAGGGCGCCCGCCATGTTGGCGCCGAAGTCGCCGTCGCCGGTGGCCTGGTCCAGGGCGGTGAGGTCGGGTTCGGCGGCCAGGACGGCGGCGGCGAAGGTGCGGAGCCAGGTGGTGGCGGTGTGGGTCATGTCTGCCTCATGCCTTCCATGCCGCGGTGCGCGCGGGGGCGTCCCACAGGGCGGTCAAGTCGTCGTCGGTGCGGGTTAGGGTGAGGGAGAAGCCGCGCATGTCCAGGGCGGTGACCACGGAGTCGACGAGGTGGCGCTGCGCGGTGACGCCGTGGTCGGCGAGTGCGGCGGCGAGGTGGTGGTGGACGCCGTAGAGCTCCAGCGGGGTGGTGCCGCCCAGGCCGTTGACCACGGTGATCACCCGGTCGCCCGGGATCAGGCCCAGGGCGATGACCAGCGAGTCCGCCATGTCCGCCACCAGCGAGGCCGGGTCGGTCAGCGGGCGGGTCGAGCCGGAGCGCTCGCCGTGGATGCCGACGCCGTACTCGAGCTGGCCCGCTGGCAGGGCGAAGGCGGGAGAGCCGGTGGCGGGCGAGGTGTGCGCGGCGGTGGCCACGGCCAGGCTCCGGCTGCCCGCGGCGACGCGCTCGCCGAGGGCGACCAGGGCGTCGAGGTCGAGGCCCTGGTCGGCGGCGGCGCCGAGCAGCTTCTCCACCACGACCGTGGCGCCCGTGCCGCGGCGGCCGACGGCGATGTCGGCGGAGTCGGTGGCCAGGTCGTCGTCGACCAGGACGCGGGCGCAGCGGATGCCGTCGTGCTGCAGGCGCTCCGCGGCGATCCCGAAATTGATCTTGTCGCCGGTGTAGTTCTTCACGACGTGCAGCACCCCGCCGCTGCCCGCGACCGCCCGCGAGGCCTCGTAGATCTGCCGGTTGTGCGGGGAGGCGAAGATCCGGCCGGGACAGGCGGCGTCGAGCATCCCGGCGCCGACGAAGCCCGCGTGCAGCGGCTCGTGCCCGGCCCCACCGCCGGAGACCAAGGCGACGACCCGGCCGGGGGAGGGGGCGGCCGCGGTGACGTACCCCGGGTCCGGGATCAGGTGCACCAGGTCGGCGTGGGCCAGGGCGAACCCGGCCAGCCCGTCGTCGACCAGCGAGTCCGGCGACGCGGCGAAGTAGGGGCTCATCGGTCCATCGTGGCAGGCCCGCCCCGAATGGGCGATCGGACGAGCACCCCGCCCGCGCCACGGCCATGCTGGGTGGGATGGAGGGAGCCCACATGACCACAGACCACCGCGCCTTCGCCCTCTCGACCGACACCAACGCCGTCCGCGCCCTGCGCGGCGTCACCACCCGGTGGTGGGTGGTCGCCGTCCTGGGGTTCCTGGTCGCGCTGCTCGGGGTGCTGCTGCTGGCCGACATCGCCGTCGCCGTGGAGTCGCTGGCCCTGCTGGTCGCCATCGGCCTGCTGGTCGACGGCGTGGCCGAGATCGCCACCGCCGGACGGCACCGCACGCCCTGGCCCAGCTACGTCGTTGGCGTGGTGTGGGTGGTCGTCGGCGTGCTGGCCCTGGTCTGGCCGGGGCTGACCGTGCTGGCGCTGGCGGTGTTCACCGGCCTCGGGCTGGCGGTCGGCGGGGTCGTGCAGGTCGGCGCGGGCATCGCCGGGCGGCGCGTCGTGCCGATGTGGGGGCTGTGGGTCGCGCTGGGCGTGGTGACCTTCGTCGTCGGGGTGCTGGCCTTGGTGCTGCCGGGGCTCACGGTGCTCGCGCTGGGCTTGTTCCTGGGGACGGCGCTGTTGCTGCGCGGGATCGCCATGGTCTGGGTGGCGTTCGCGCTGCGCCGCGTGCACACCGCCGCTTCCAGCCGGGGTTAGGGCCGCTGCGGAGTTGTCCACAGGCAAGATCGACTTCGTGGGGTGGGCGGGGAGAATGGACTTCGGGACGCGCCCCCTGTGGAGTGGCGGGGTTTGGTGTCGCGCGGGGTGGGGTGTGCAAAGACGGGCGCGGCCATGGGTGGGGATAGCGCTAGTCGGTTGGTGCTGGCGAACGTGGGTGTAGCCCGGCTTGGGTGAGGCGTCGTCGGGTCAGCGTTGCCAGATGACGAAGAGGCCGTCTTCGGTGGTGGTCATGGCCTCGACGAAGGCGTCGTTGTCGAAGGAGGGGAGGGATTGCAGGCGGGACATCAGGTCGTCGGCGCTCGGGTGGCCCGCGGGTACCGCGCAACCGCCGCCGCCGTCGCGCATGAGCAGGAAGAAGACGTCTTCCTTCCAGGGGCCCTCCGGGGTCGTTCGGATGGCCACCTCGGCCAGTTCCGCCCACGCGACCGCTTCCTGGGTCCCGTCAGCGAGCAGCCGCCGGACGCCCTCGTCGTCGACGGTGATGCCTGCTTCGCCGGGGTTGACTGACACAAGTCCTCCGTGAATCGGTGTTCGGTCGGTCAGTTGGCGGCCGCGTCGAGCCTGCGCAGCGCGCCGCGCACGACGGCCGGGTCGGTCGTCGGCCAGAACGGGGGCAGCGACGCGCGCAGGAAGCCGCCGTAGCGGGCGGTCGAGATCCGCGGGTCCAGGATCGCCACGATCCCGCGGTCGTCCATCGAGCGCAGCAGCCTGCCCGCGCCCTGGGCCAGCAGCAGTGCCGCGTGCGTGGCGGCGACCGTCAGGAACCCGTTGCCGCCCCTGGCCTCCACCGCGCGCTGCCGCGCCGAGGCCAGCGGGTCGTCGGGTCGCGGGAACGGGATGCGGTCCATCACGACCAGCGACAGCGACGGTCCGGGCACGTCGACCCCCTGCCACAGCGACAGGGTGCCGAACAGGCAGGTCGCCGGGTTCTCGGCGAACTTCTTGACCAGCAGCATCGTGGAGTCCTCGCCCTGGCACAGGATCTCCCCGCCGACCGCCTCGCGCAGTGCGGCCGTGGCCTGCTTGGCCGCGCGCATCGACGAGAACAGGCCCAGCGTGCGCCCGCCCGCGGCCTCCACCAGCTCCTTGAGCTCGTCGAGGTAGGCGGGCGGCAGCCCGTCGCGGCCCGGCGGGGGCAGGTGCTTGGCCAGGTAGAGGATGCCGGAGCGGCCGTGGTCGAACGGCGAGCCGACGTCCATGCCGGTCCAGCGGATCTTCCAGTCGTCGGAGGGGGCTTCCTTGTCGGTCGCCGTGCCCTCGGCCTTGACCGCGTGCGACTGCTCGGCGGGCAGGCCCCACTGCCGGGCCAGGGCGTCGAAGCTGCCGCCGAGGGTCAGCGTGGCGGAGGTGAGGACCGTGGTGTTCTCGCCGAACAGCTTCTCCCGCAGCAGCGCCGCCACGCTCAGCGGCGCCACCCGGACCGTCGGCGGGCGCGGGGTCTGCGAGCCGAAGTCGCCGGTCACCCACACCACGTCGCGCTGGTGGGCGGTGTCGGTCTCGAACGCCTCCAGCACGCGCACCGCGGTGTCGTGCACGTCCTCCAGCGCTGCCAACGCCTGCTTGCGGGCGCTGGCGGCGTCGGGTTCGGTCCCGCGCTGCTCGGGCCCCAGCGCCGTCACGCAGGCGTGCGCGGCGTCGCGGGTGGCGGTCAGGGTGGCCCGCAGCGGCTCCGGCAGCGCGTCCAGCCGCCCGGTGGCGACGTCCTCGAGCAGCGTGCTCAGGCCCTCGCCGCACTCGACGAGCCGGTCGGCGACGTCGTCCTCGACCATCCGCCCCACCCGCCGCGCCGCGATGGAGACCGCCGCCGCGGACAGCTCGCCGGTCGCCGCCGAGGTCACCCGGTCGACCAGGTCGTGCGCCT
Source organism: Actinokineospora pegani (assembly GCF_009745975.1). Lineage (GTDB taxonomy): Bacteria > Actinomycetota > Actinomycetes > Mycobacteriales > Pseudonocardiaceae > Actinokineospora > Actinokineospora pegani. The sequence continues at coordinate 16,428 of NZ_WHOL01000042.1, forward strand.
CGTCGACCACCACGACGTCGTGCTCGGGCAGCACCTGCGCGGTCCCGAGGGCGTCGATGGCCAGCAGCGCGTGGTTGGTCACCACCACGTCGGCCCGGCCTGCGGCCGCCCGCGCCTGCTCGGCGAAGCAGTCGGTCCCGATCGGGCAGCGCGACGCGCCCAGGCACTCCCGCGCCGACACCGAGACCTGCCGCCACGCCTGCTCGGACACCCCGGGCACCAGCTCGTCCCGGTCGCCCTCCTCGGTGTCGCTGGCCCACTCCCGCAGCCGCGTCACCTCCCGACCCATCCGCGAGACCGCGAACGGGTCGAACAGCACCTGGTCGTCGGGGTCGTCGGCAGGCCCGCCGTCGAGCTTGTGCAGGCACAGGTAGTTGCGCCTGCCCTTGAGGATGGCGAAGGTCGGCTCCCGCCGCAGCGACTTCCTCAGCGCCTTGGCCAGCCGGGGCAGGTCCCGGTCCACGAGCTGGCGCTGCAACGCGATCGTCGCCGTCGAGATGACGACCGTCGAGCCCTTCCCCACCGCGTGCCGGATCGAGGGCACCAGGTAGGCCAGCGACTTGCCGGTCCCCGTCCCCGCCTGCACCGCGAGGTGCTCGCCCGCCGCGATGGCCTGCTCGACCGCCTCGGCCATCTTGACCTGCCCAGGCCGCTCCGCGCCGTTGACGGCGCCGACCGCCGTGGCGAGCAGCTCACGCAGGGGAGGCAGGGAGTCGGACACAGCCCAGACGGTACCGGTGACCCCCGACACCCCTCGCGCGTCCCTCGTCCGGGTTGTCCGCCCAGGGTGGGCTGGCCGATCGTGAGCAGGTCCGTTGGACTGGGCCCACTGGTCCGAACGGAGGAGTGATCCCATGGCACGGCGAGCGGTGATGACCTTGGCCTTGGCGGCCGCGTGCGCGACGGCCCCCGCGGTGGCTGTCGCCGCCCCAGCGCCCACTGATCCGGCGCCCTCCGCCCCCGCGCCCTCCGCCCCGTCCGACCCTGCCCCGTCCGAGCCTGTCCCGTCCGCCCTCGCCCCGGCCGCTCCCGCGCCGTTCGACGGCAGCGCCTCGGTCGGCACCGCGACGGCCCAGTTCGGCGAGAGCGCTGTCGACCTGGGCCCCCTCGCCCCGTGCACGACGGACGGTCCCGCGGCGGCCTCGACACCGGGGGCCTCGTCGGAGGACGGCTCGGTGGTCTTCGGTGCGGGCGAGACGAAGTGCGCGCTCAACCCGGACAGCGGGTTGTGGAAGGTCGCGGCCAAGGGGCGCGGGTTCCGGCTGACCGCCTTGAAGGCCCACGGGGGACCTGAGATCCGGGTGTCGTCGTTCACCGCGGGGTGCACCATCACGGCCGCCGGCAGGGCTCAGGCGTCGGTTTCGGTGGGTGGCGTGTCGGGGCTCTCGGGGGTTTCGTTCCTCGGGGTGCTGCCGATCAACTACACGGTCGACATCCCCGGGGCCGAGGCGGGCGAGCCGGTGCTGGCCCGGGTCACGATGAACTCCGTGGTGACGCCGTCGGCGGTGAAGGGCGCTGTGACTGTGAGCGCGTTGAAGGTCCGGCTCTTCCCGGATGGCGGGCCGGACAGCGGGACCATCACCGTGGGACAGGCGACCTGCACCCCGGGCGACGCCGATAGCTGACCTTGACGGCGCACTGACCGTCCCGAGCGGACAGTGCGCCGCTCGGTCTG
>NZ_WHOL01000043.1 GCF_009745975.1 Actinokineospora pegani
TGACCGCCCGGGGGCAGTCCGCCGCGGCCGACCCCGGGGATGCCGGGGCGCGCGCCGCCAGAGCCTGGCCGGGCACCGCCGATCGGCAGACCGCCGGGGCCCAGCGAGCCTGGGCTGCCGATGCCGCCGCTGCCGGGGCCCGCGCCCAGGCCGGGGGCGGTGCCGTTGCCCAGGCCGGTGAGGCCCTGCCAGCGCCCCTCCCAGCCGTTGCCGAAGCTGGGCGCGAACGACGGGGTGGTCCCGGAACCGGGGCCGCCGCCGTAGACCGGGGGCTGGGTGGTGTTGACCGGGGTGTGCGCGGGGCCGCCGGGCGGGACCACGCCCTGGCCGGGCACGCCTGCCACGGGTGGGGCTGTCCACGCCGGGTTGGTACCCGGGTCGACGCCGTCGGCGGGTCCGTCGAAGCGCGGGGTGCTGCCGTCGATGCCGAGCACCGCGGTCTCGAAGCGCGTCATGGTCTGCACGGCCTTGCGCTTCATCTTCTTCTTGTTGCTGCCGAAGCCGAACGCGCTGGCGATGCCGCCGATGGCCGCGCCGAACGCGGCGCCGATCGGGCCGCCGACGGCGAAACCCGCCGCCGCGCCGCCACCCGCGGTGGCCAGCCACGGGCTGGAGGGGTTGCCACCGGGCATCGTGGACTGGGCCGAGCGCAGCGCGCCGCCCGCGTCCTCGACCGGCCCGGACATCTGCTGGGCGACGGAGCCGAGCCGGGTCAGCCACACCGCGTTCCGCACCACGGTCATCGACGCCTGCTCCGAGCCGCTGCCGGTCCAGTACTGCAACAGCCTGCTCAACGAGGCGCTCAGCTCCTCGGCGGCGCGGCCGATCTTGTCACCCTGCCGGGACCACTGGTCGGCCAGCATCTCCAACTGCGCGGCGTTGGCGTTGTCGCCGACCATGCGCTGCAGGGACTTGAGCGAGAAGCCGTTCCAGTCGACCCCACCGGTGACGAACCGGTCGTCCTCCTCGCGGCGGCGCCTGCGCGCCTCCTCGGCGGCCCGGCGCGCGGCCTCGGCCCCCCGCGCCGCCTGCGCCATCCTGGCGGCGAGCTGCTCAAGGTTGGCGATCATGCGCCCTCCGCGTGGTCCGGGGAAGTCCGCTGCCCCGGCCGGACGCGCACCCGGTGCCGCACACTCGTTTCCGACCGTCACGGTAACCGATCCCACCGACCATCCGGGAGCGTTCCGAACCCCTATCGCCACACGGCCTAGCGGTACCAGAGCTCCCCGGCGAGATCCCGGAGGGCGAGGTAGAGGTCGTCGCCGGAGAGCGGGTTGACGCTCATCCACTCGGACCCCGGCCTGCCGCCGAGGCGGAACCGCCCGCGCGCGGTGTCGAGCCAGCGCAGCTCGGGGCCGCCCCGCTCCCACCCCGGGCCGCGCGGGTGCGCCACGCCGACCTGGCCGTTGCCGAGCACCGGTTGCAGGTGGGTGGTGAGCCTGCGCGCGGACTGCTCGTCGACGCCGTGCTCGGCCAGCAGCCGGTCGAGGTCGTCGGCGCTGAGCGGGCGGCCCGCGCCCTGGATGGCCCGGTGCGCGGAGTCGAGCGCGCGCCGGGACAGGCTGAACGGGGCCGCCATCGCGGCCGGGTGGTCGGGGACCAGCGCGCACAGGTGGTCGAGGACGGTGTGCGTGCGCAGTGACAGCACGTGCACCCGCCCGCCCGCGCCGTCCTGGGTGACCAGCAGCGCGTCGTCGCGCTGGGCCAGCACGAGCGCGCCGAGCGAGCGGCCGCGCCGGGCCACGAGCGCGTCGACCACGCCGACCCCGGACTCGAGCATGCGCACCAGGTCGGCGGCCAGGCCGCGCGGCCCCCGGGCGTCGGCCAGGCCCTGGGCGGCCAGCCTGGCCCTGGCCGCGGCGTAGCGCGCCCGCTGCTCGGCGCCCGTCGCGCCCTGCGGCTTGATCTTGAGCGGGAACGGCGGCTCGACCTCGGCGAAGGTGCAGAGCAGGTCGATGTCGGCCGGGTCGAGCCAGGCGCCGACCGGCTCGGCCCCGCCGTCCCAGTCCGCCCCGTTGAGCACCCCGGTGGGCAGCTCGCTGACCATCAGCCGTCCATGTTCTGCTCGGTGCGGGCCATCGTCTCCTGGGCGAGCCGCTCGGACTCGGTGTAGGAGTCGCGCACCTTCTCCGCGCTCTCGATGAACTGGTCCATCCGCCGCATGGCCTCGGCGAGCAGGCCGCGCAGGCCGTTGTCGCCGTTGAGCCGGTCGTCGAACTTGCGGGCGAGCTGCTGCCCGACCGGGCTGGTGCCGAGCTGCGGGGTGTAGGCCTCGCCCTGCATGAGCTCGACCCGCGACTGCACCTGGGCCAGGCCGAGGCGGGCGAACTCGACGGCGGTGGCGAAGCCCGCCAGCTTGTCGGGGTCGACGTCCCAGTAGCCCTTGGCCTGCGGGACGGGCTGCTCGACGGGGGCGCTGGGGCCGCCGAGGTGGGGCAGGGTCTCGAACTGGTCCTCCCCCTCGCCGCCGTCCCCGGCCGCGAGCTCGCCGTCCTCGGTGTCGATCACCTCGGCGCTGACGGTGGTGGTCTCGGGTTCGGGCTCCTGCTCGGCGGGCAGCTCGTCGGCGGGGCCGCCGTGCTGGTCGCCGAGCGGGGGGACGGGGGCGGGGGCGCCTGCGGCGGGCGGCGCGGGGGCCGACGCCGCCGGGGGCGGGGTGGTCGGGGCCGGGTCGGGGACCGGCAGCGGCGGCGGGGTGGACGCGTCGGCGACAGGCATCGGCGGCGGGGCCGCCTTCACCCCGCCGTCGGTCGGGGCCTGCTCGGCCAGCAGCGCGTTCTGCTCCTGCATGGTGCTGGTTTCCCTCGCCCTCTCAGAGTCCGATCACCGGCGGCGACGACTTGTCGGTCAACAGGAAGGAGTCCTCGTCGCCGAAGGGGTAGCGCCTGCGGTGCTCGCCGGAGTCGCCGTTCTGGCCGCCCGCCATGCCCGCGCCGCCCATCGGCATGCCGCCCACCGGCGCACCACCCGCGTGAGCACCGCCCGCGGCCGCGGGGGTGATGACACCACCGGTGCCGCCGCGCAGCGCGCCGCCGGGCAGGGCCTCGGTGGCGCCGATGCCGGGCGCGGGGGCCAGCGGGGTGGGGCGGGGCGAGGGCGTGCCGACGGTGTCGGCCACAGCGATGCCACCACCACCACCGCCGCCGCCGTAGCCGCCGCCATAACCGCCGCCGGTCGCGGCGCCGCCGGTCGGGACGCGCTCGGCGGCGCCGGGGAGCGCGGCCGCGGCGGTCTCCTCGTAGCCGGAGGTGGTGGTGCCCCCGGTCAGGTGGTCCCAGCGCTGCTCGGGGTCGGTGGGCCCGGTCGGCGCGGTGGTGTCGACGGGGGTGCTCGGGCCGGTGTCGGAGACGCGCGGGCGCAGCTCGGTGGCGCGCTCCTCGAACTGGGGCGTGGCCTGGTCGATGCCCATCGCCGCGCCCTCGAACCGGCGCATCGCCTCGACCGCGACAGCCTTGAGCTTGGCCTGGTCCTGCTCAGCGGCGAAGGCGCTCTCCGAACCCGACGCGGCCCCGCTGATCGCCGCGGCCAGCGGGCCGCCGGTCTGCTCGGCCAGCGCGGCGCTGTCCGCGGCCTGCGCGGGCGGGGTGGCCGGGGTGACCGGTAGCTGCGGCATGGCGTCCTGGGCGGCCTTGAGCGCGCCCGCCGCCTCCTGCACCGGGTCGCCGATCCTGTAGGCGGTCTCACCGAGGTCGGCCACCCACTGGGCGTTGAGCGCCACGTCGCGGCGGGCCTGCTCGGCCGCCATGCCCGACCAGTAGCCCATCAGCGCGTCGAGGGCGCTGCTGAGCGTGATGGAGGAGTCGACGACCTCGTTGCCCGCGGCGCGCCAGTCGTCGGCGAGCCGCTCGAGCTGCGGGACGCTGGCCTTGTCCGAGACCATGGCGATCAGGTCGGCCAGCTCGAAGCTCTCCCACTTGGTCCCGCCCTCGACGTAGAGGTCGTCGGCCGGGATGCCCGCCCCCACGGCGCCCCCCGGCGCGGCGGTCGTGGTCGAGCTGTCGGCCTGGCCGTCTGGCTGCGCCGTCGCCATCGCGAACTCCCCTCGGCGGCATGGCCTGCCGCCGTCCCCGTGGACCTGCTGACCTGCGGACGCGCCGAACGGAGGCCCGAACGCTCGCTTCCGACCGTACAAATCTAACGTGTTGGACGGGCAGCGAGCACAAACCGTTCCCTTCCGCGCACGTCGTGCTCACCGAAGTCACACCACCACCCGGTCGGACGTAGCCTGCTGAGGTGCCCAAGGTGCTCACGGTTTCGGACGAGGTTGTCGAGGACCTCTGGACGGCCAAGGTGCGCGCGCACCAGGTCGATCTGGTCCTCGCCGCGGGCGACCTGCCCTACGACTACCTGGAGTTCCTCGCCGACGCGCTGGACCGCCCGTGCGTGTTCGTCCCGGGCAACCACGACGCCGACCTGACCGGCTACCGCCGCTCCTCGGCGGGCCTGTGGACCCGCGACGGGCTGCCCACGCCCTACCCGGGGCCGACCGGCGCGGTCAACGCCGACGGCAGGGTGGTGGACGTCGGCGGGCTGCGCATCGCGGGCCTGGGCGGGTCGATCCGGTACAACACCGGCCCCAACCAGTGGACCGAGCGCCAGATGGCCCGCCGGGCCCGCCGGGTGCGCCGCCGGGCCGGACTGCGCAGGCTCCGCGACGGCCGCGGTGTCGACGTGCTGCTCACCCACTCCCCACCGCGCGGCTGCGGCGACCGCGAGGACCGGGCGCACCGGGGCTTCTCCTGCCTGCACGGGGCGGTGGCGGCGCTGCGACCCGGCCTGCTCGTGCACGGGCACATCCACCCACACGGGGAGGCTGTGCCCGATCGGGACATGGGCGGCACGCGCGTGGTCAACACTGTCGGGTACCGGATCCTGGACATCCCGGAGGGCCGCCATGGCGCGTGACACCGGCTTCCCCGCCGCGGACGCGGAGAACGACTTCCTGCGCATGCGCAGGCGCCAGGTGCTGTCCCGACTCGGCGCGTGGCTGCGCCGCGAGCCGGACGACGTGAACATCATGCTGCCCTTCGACGAGGTGGTGGCCGCGCTGGGCCGCCTCGGCGAGCGCAGGCTGGGCCTGCGGGTGGTCGAACTGGACTCCGTCGTCGGCTCGGTGGACCGCACCCGCGACTTCGACCGCCGCTTCCGCCCCACCTCCGCCACCTCCCGCCAGCGCTGGCAGCGCCTGGCCCTGGCCCAGCGCCGCGGCGAGTCGGTCCCGCCGATCGAGGTCTACCGCATCGGCGACCTGCACTTCGTCGTCGACGGGCACCACCGGGTCTCGGTGGCCCTGGCACTGGGCCTGGGCACCATCGACGCCAACGTCACCGAGATCGTCACCCGCATCTCCGCGGCGGGCATCCGCTACCGCGGCGACCTGATCGTCAAGGACTTCCGCCGCATCTTCCTGGACCGGGTCCCGCTCGCGGCCCAGGCCAGGGAGTCCATCACCCTGACCGACGGCTGGGACTACGCCGAGCTGTCCGAGGCCGTGGAGGCCTGGGGCTACCGCCTGATGCAGGACGAACAGGTCTTCCTCGACCGCGCCACGGTGGCCCGCCGCTGGTACGAGGAGGAGTTCGTGCCGGTCGTGGCCATGGTCCGGCAGGCCGGGCTGATCACCACCGAGACCGAGGCCGAGGCCTACCTCTGGGTCATCTGCGAGCGCTACCGCCTCATCCGCTCGCACGCCTGGACCGACGACGTGCTCACCTCCCTGCGCTCCGCGGACCACTCGCCCACGACCCGGCGCTCCCGGGCGTGAGTGGCGGTCACCAGATCTGGAAAGCCCTGACCACGTACGGGGCGTCCGGCACGTACGACCCGCCGCCTGGGTAAGTCGAGAAGTCGCCTTCCGTCGCGCACTCCCGGCTCTGGTACACCGTGACGTGCCGGTCCATGCGGTTGACGAACGACAGGACGTCCACCGCGGACGGCAACGGCACGCACTCCTCCGGATTCGTGTCCGCGAGGGAGTGCTTGTACACCGCCCCGCGAAAGGTCGAACCCGTCCAGAAGCAGACCTCTCCCCTGGCGCAGTCGAAGTCGGAAGCGGCGGCGACGCCTGCGCCGAGGAGCCCGGCGAGGGTGGCGCACAGGGCGACGAGCAGCACTCGGGTGCGGTTGAGCATGGCTGGAAACTCCTTGTCCCCGGGGCCTTCCCGCTGATCGGGAGGGCCGCCGGGGACAAGGGTGGGGCAAAACCGGAAATCCCGCGAACAGTTGTCCACAGGCTCCTCGGTCACGACTCCAAGGTCAGGTTCCGGCCGTCCTGGGGGTCGAAGATCTGGATCTTGTCCGAGTCGAACCAGACCTCGAGCGAAGCGCCCTCGGCGGCCGCGGACGCCGCCGAGAGGCGGGTGACGAGCTGGGAACCGGAGTCGCTGGAGTCGGTGGAGCCCAGGTCGGCGGCGAGTTCGTCCAGTTCGGCCGAGGTGGCGGTGTCGCCGTCGACGGTGAAGTAGGCGAACTTGTCCGAGCCCATGGACTCCAGGACGTCGACGGTGGCGGTGAAGGCGCCACCCGAGGCCTTGGCGGAGTCGTCGAGCAGGGCCGCGTCCTCGAAGTGCTCGGGGCGCAGGCCGACGACCACCTCGCGGGGGGCGTTGGCCGACTCGACCAGCGAGCGGATCCGGTCAGTCAGCGGGAAGGCGCCCAGCGGGGTGCTGAGCTGCCCGTTCTCCAGCGACCCCGGCACGAAGTTCATCGACGGGGAGCCGATGAACCCGGCCACGAACAGGTTCTTGGGCTGCTCGTAGAGGAACTGCGGGGAGCCGATCTGCTGCACCAGGCCGCCGCGCATGACCACGACCCGGTCGCCCAGGGTCATCGCCTCGGTCTGGTCGTGGGTGACGTAGACGGTCGTGGTGCCCAGGCGGCGTTGCAGCTTCGACACCGAGGTGCGCATCTGCACGCGCAGCTTGGCGTCCAGGTTGGACAGCGGCTCGTCCATCAGGAACGCCTTGGGGTCGCGCACGATCGCGCGGCCCATCGCCACCCGCTGCCGCTGGCCACCGGACAGGTTGCCCGGCTTGCGGTCCAGGTGCTGGCCCAGGTCGAGGATGCGCGCGGCCTCCTCCACCTTCTTGGTCACGGTGTCCTTGTCGACCTTGGCCAGCCGCAGCGGGAACGCCATGTTCTCGCGGACGCTCATGTGCGGGTAGAGCGCGTAGGACTGGAACACCATCGCGATGTCGCGGTCCTTGGGCGCGCGCTCGTTGACCCGCTGGCCGTCGATGCGCAGTTCCCCGGTGGTGATGTCCTCCAGGCCCGCGATCATGTTGAGCGTGGTCGACTTCCCGCAGCCGGAGGGGCCGACCAGGATGATGAACTCGCCGTCGGCGATGGTGATGTCCACATCGGACACCGCGAGCGCGCCGTCCGGGTAGCGCTTGGTGACCTTGTCCAGAACGATCTCTGCCATAGCTCAGCCCTTCACGGCGCCCGAGGTCAGCCCCGCGACGATGCGGCGCTGGAAGAACAACACGAACAGGATGATCGGGATGGTGATCACGACGGCGGCCGCCGAGATCGTCCCGGTGGGGTCCTCGAACTGCGACGACCCGGTGAAGAACGACAGCGCCGCCGGGACCGTGCGCGAGGCCTCGGTGGAGGTCAGCGAGATCGCGAACAGGAAGTCGTTCCAGCAGAAGATGAACACCAGGATCGCCGTGGTGAACACCCCGGGCGCGGCCAGCGGCGCGATGACCCGGCGGAACGCCTGGGCCGGGGTCGCGCCGTCCATCTTCGCCGCCTTCTCCAGCTCCCACGGGATCTCGCGGAAGAACGCCGAGAGGGTGTAGATCGCCAGCGGCAGCGCGAAGGTGATGTAGGGCAGGATCAGGCCCGGCCAGGTGTCGAACAGCCCGAGCGAGCGCTCCATCTCGAACAGCGGCGAGACCAGCGAGACCTGCGGGAACATCGCGATCAGCAGCGAGACACCGACGAGCGCCTGCTTGCCGGGAAAGTCCAGCCGGGCGATGGCGTAGGCGGCCATCGTGCCCAGCACCACGGCGATGGCGGTGGCGATCAGCGCGATGCCGATGGAGTTGAACAGGGCGCGCAGGAACTCGTTGGTGGTGAAGATGTCCTTGTAGTTCTGCAAGGTCCACGACCGGGGGATGAAGTTCCCGTCGGCGATGGTCTCCTTGGTCTTGAACGACAGCGACACGATCCACAGCACCGGGACCAGCGCGTACACGACGACGATGACGTCGAGCACCGCCCAGCGGGCCTTGGCGCCGGTGCCCGAGGTGGCTCCGATGACGGCCATCAGCGCTTACCCCCGTTGTCACTGCCCGGCGCGGAGGTGCCGAACACCTTGATGAAGATGAACGCGATCACCGCGACCGCCAGGAAGATCAAGACTGACATCGTCGAGCCGATGCCGAGGTTCAACCCCTTGATCAGGTTGTTGTAGGTCTGCATGGACACCGACCCGGTCTGCTGCGCGCCGTTGGTGAGCACGAAGATGTTGTCGAAGATCCGGAACGCGTCCAGGGTGCGGAACAGCAGCGCCACCAGGATGGCGGGCTTCATCACCGGGATCATGACCTTGGTGAACCGCTGCCACGCGCTCGCGCCGTCCATCGACGCGGCCTTGAGCAGGTCGTCCGGCACCAGGGCCAGGCCCGCCATCAGCAGCAGCGCCATGAACGGCACCGTCTTCCACACCTCGGCGAGGGTGATGATGGCCAGCGCGGGCACCCGCTGGGTGAGCAGGTCGGACTCCGGGGCGAGCAGCGCGGCGAGGTAGCCGGTGTCCTTGGTCCAGGCGTAGCGCCAGGAGAAGGCGGCCACCACGGTCACGATGCCGTAGGGGATCAGCGCGACGGTGCGCACCAGGCCCCTGGCCACGATCGTGCGGTGCATGATCAGCGCCAGCGCCATGCCGAGCACCAGCTCGATGACCACCGACACGACGGTGATCAGGCTGGTCACCCCGAACGAGGTCCACCAGTAGGAGTTGGTGAGCACGGTGATGTAGTTCTCCAGCCCGATGAACTCGCGCTGGTCGGGGAACCGCAGGTCGTAGCGCTGCAGCGACAGCCACAGCGAGTAGAAGATCGGGTAGCCGGTGACGGCGATCATCACCAGCGCGGCGGGGGCGCAGAGCAGCAGCCCGAGCTTGCGCTCGGCCCTCTTGCCCTCGCTCACCGCCTTCCGCTTGCCCTTCTCGGCGTCCGGGGCGGGGTCCTGCGCCGCCTCGGCGCCCGCGTCCGCGGTGTGGCTCACGGCAGCACTCCCTTCGAGTCGAGAGCGTCCTGCAGCTCCTCGCGCAGGCGCTGGGCGGTGGCCTGCGGATCGATGGCGGACGGCGGCGAGAGGATGGTGGAGATCAGGGTCGAGACGTTCTGGTAGGCCGGGGTGATCGGCCGCGGCGCGGGCTTCTTGAGCTCGGCAAGGATCGCCTCGCGCATCGGGTACGGCTCAGCCATCTCCGGGTCGTCGTAGACGGCCTCGATGGTCGGCGGCACGCCGGAGTTGATCGCGGAGAACTTCTGGTTCTCGGCGTTGCGCAGGCACTTGACCGCCTCGAACGCCGCGGGCTTGTGCCTCGAGTACTCGCTGACGGCCAGGTTGAACCCGCCGATGGTGGCGGTGCCGGTCTTGTCCTCGTCGATGGCCGGGTAGGGCGCCCACTTGAAGTGCTCGAACAGCTCCGGGTTGGCCTCCTTCATCGCGGCGTGGACGAACGGCCAGTTGAGCATGAAGGCCGCGTCGCCCTTCTGGTAGTCCAGCCGGATCGAGTCCTCCTTGGCGTTGGACAGCGACGCGCTGGCCACCGGGGAGGACGCGAGGTCCTTGAGCGCCCGCAACGCCTCGACCGCGCCCTCGTCGACGATCGCCTTGGTGGAGTCGTCGGAGAGGATCTTGCCGCCCGCGCCGCCCACGAGCGTGTTGAACTGCACCACGAGGCCCTCGTACTGGGCGCCGGTCAGCAGGACCGTGCTCGGCTTGCCCTGGGCCCTGAGATCCTCGGCCATCGACAGCATCTCCGACCACGACTTCGGCGGGGTCGGGGTGACGTCGTCGCGGTACCACAGCAACTGCACGTTGGTGTTCTTCGGCGCGGCGTAGAGCTTGTCCTTCCACCGCGCCGTCCGCAGTGGACCCGGCAGCGTGCCGTCCTCCACTTCGGACTTGTCCACTCCGGTCCACTCGGCGATCCAGCCCGCCTCGGCGAACTCGGCCACCCACGTGACGTCCAGGCCGAGGACGTCCATCTCCGTGTCGCCCGCCGCCAGCCTGCGCACCATCTGCTCGCGCTGGCCGTCGGCCTCGCGCGGGAGGGTGTTCAGCACGACCTGGTACCGGCCGCCCGCCGCCTCGTTGCACGCGGCGACGACCTGTTCGAAGTTCTCCTCCGACGGGTAGTAGACGTTGACGACGGTGCCCCCGCCGTCGGACCCGCATGCCGCCACCGCGGAGGACGCCAACACCGCAGCACCCAGTGCTGTCAGCGCGCGTCGCCACCGGCGGCCGGGAATTCGATTCACCGTGCCCTCCATTCCGACGGGCACGCCGAGGACGCGGTGCGCGCCGCCGGACCGGCGTCGACCAGCACCTCGCCGTGCCTCACCCGGCACGCGAATCCGGTCAAGTCGCCCGCGCACCGGGTGAGCAGAACCTAAGCCCGGTGATCACACCCCGCAATTCGATGTGGTGTTCGGGCTAACCCGCGCGCCCGCTCGGGCCCATCGCGAACTTGGCCAGCAGGTCGCGGCCGCGCTCGGCGTTGCGCGGCTGGGTCAGCACGTCGTAGCGGCCCGCCACGAGCTGGGTGGCGCTGGCGATCTGCTTGCCCCCGCCGCGGCGGGTCGTGGCGAAGCCGACGGCGGCGAACACCATGCCGAAGACCACACCCGCGACCAGGCCGACCAGGATCGGGGCGAACGAGGTCTGCTGCTGGGAGAACAGCCCGAGCAGCAGCCCGACGAACAGACCGAACCAGGCGCCGGACAGCGCGCCGGTGCCCAGCACCTTGGGCCAGCTCAGCCGCCCGATCACCCGCTCGACCAGCATCAGGTCGACGCCGACGATCGTGACGTCCTCCACGGGGAACTCGCTGGTCGCCAGGTGCTGCACGGCGCTGCGGGCTTCTTGGTAGGTGTCGTAGGAGCCGATCGGCCATCCGGTCGGCGGTGTCGGAACCTTGGGGGGACCCTGGTTCGCTCGCCCAGGGCCGGAGAACGCACCGGTCATGCCCACAGTCTGCCAACTCGGGAACAACCGTGCGAACCCGACAGCCCACCTCTCAGCCGCCTATCAGCTCCCACCGCTGGTCCGGACGGGGTCAACCGCCGGATCGGCGGGGGTGGACGCGGGGTCCGGCGCCTACCCCGGCAGGAGGGCCGTCGAGGCCGTGGGGTCCGCCGGGTAGCGGCGGGGAGTGGGCGGACAGCGGAGGCGGCGCCCCGGGGGGGGCGCCGCCTCCGCTGGTGGTCCGAGGGGTCAGCCGCGGGACTTGTACTCGCGCAGCAGGCCGCGGGAGATGATCGTCTTCTGGATCTCGCTGGTGCCCTCGCCGATGAGCAGGAACGGGGCCTCGCGCATGAGGCGCTCGATCTCGTACTCCTTGGAGTAGCCGTAGCCGCCGTGGATGCGGAAGGACTCCTGGGTGACCTCGGCGCAGTACTCCGAGGCGATGAGCTTGGCCATGCCCGCCTCGACGTCGTTGCGGGCGCCGGAGTCCTTCAGGCGCGCGGCGTTGACCATCATCAGGTGCGCGGCCTCGACCTTGGTGGCCATCTCGGCGAGCTTGAAGGCGATGGCCTGGTGCTCGGCGATGGCCTTGCCGAAGGTCTTGCGCTGCTGGGCGTACTCGACGGCCAGTTCGAACGCGCGGATCGCGATGCCGCAGGCGCGGGCGGCGACGTTGACCCGGCCGACCTCGACACCGTCCATCATGTACGAGAAGCCCTTGCCGGGCTGCTCGCCGAGGACCTTGTCGGCGCCGATCTTGAAGCCGTCGAACACGGCCTCGGTGGTGTCGACGCCCTTGTAGCCCATCTTGTCGATCTTGCCGGGGATGGTGAGGCCGGGCGCGACCTCGCCGAAGCCCTCGGTCTTGTCGACCAGGAACGTCGTCAGGTTCTGGTGCGGCTTCTCCGCGCCCTCGTCGGTCTTGGCCAGCAGGGCGATGAGGTTGGAGCTGCCACCGTTGGTCAGCCACATCTTGGCGCCGTCGATGGTGTAGCCGTCGCCGTCCTTCTTGGCCCGGGTCTTGATGGCGGCGACGTCGGAGCCCAGGTCCGGCTCGGACATCGAGAAGGAGCCGCGGATCTCACCGGCGGCCATCTTCGGCAGGTAGTGCTGCTTCTGCGCGTCGGTGCCGTGCTGCTTGATCATGTGCGCCACGATGAAGTGGGTGTTGATCACACCGGACACGCTCATCCACCCGCGGGCGATCTGCTCGACGACCAGCGCGTAGGTCAGCAGCGACTCGCCGAGGCCGCCGTACTCCTCCGGGATGGTGAGGCCGAACAGCCCCATCTCCTTCATGCCCTCGACGATGTCCTTGGGGTACTCGTCGGCGTGCTCCAGAGCCTGGGCGTTAGGGATGATCTCCTTGTCCACGAAGTCCTTGACCGTGGACAGGATCTCCTGCTGCACGTCGGTCAAACCGGCGGTCTGGGCGAGGCGGGCCATGCGAGCTCCCTGTTTGCGGCGAAATAGTTACCCGCCAGTATCCACCGGTTAACGCCCGTTCGCGCCCCGCAAGTGCTGGGGATCTCAGACCGGCTCGATTCAGCCCGCGGCGAGCTCCAGCGTGGTGCCGCAGTCCTTGCACCCCGCGGCGAGGACGTAGACGTCGGCGCCGCAGTCCACGCACTCCTGGAAGCTGCGGTCCATCAGGTCGTCCTGGCGGCGGCGGCGACCAGTGAAGACGCTGAGCACGCTGCGGGACTCGGAAGGGAGGCTGTGTCTACCCATGGGCACATGACACATGCGGGATGGGCGTGCTGCAAGACCCGAGTCGTGACTTGTGCGTTATGTCACCGCAACCTTTGACCCTCTGTTACGTCCTTGACCTGCACAGTTATCTTTTCGTGATCATCCAGACCTGGTAACGGGATCGTGACGCTCCGATGTCATGGCTGTTCACCAGCCATGGACTGACCGCGAAGTCGAACTCACGGGTAACCACCCGTTCGTGACGATCGGGACGACCCAGACGACCGGTTCCGGCCAATGTGCGCGAGCAAAGACCCGAACTCGGGCCGATCCGGCCCGCAGGGGCGGCAGGAGTCGGAGGCCGTAAGGAAGTGAACGGGGTCACGTCAGCGCCTGGCCCGTGCTGTCGAACGCGCCGACGAACTCCAGCACGCTGACCCGGAAGTGCCAGGAGGACACCGCGCCCTCTATGTGCACCAGCAGGGACCCGTCCTGCGCCCGGAAGACCAGCCTGCTCCTGGGGTTGCGCGGTCGCTCCGGCCGCAACCCCCTGGCCAGCACCAGCGCCCGGTCCTGGGCGGCGGCCAACGTCCCGACCTGCTCGTAGTGAGTCACCTGCCACTGCGAGACGTCCCGGTTTCCCTGCCGGTTCGCCTCGACCACCACAGACCACACCGGGCACTCCCTCGTTCGTCCTGCCCAGACCGACGAACGCGGGGCCCGGCCGGTTCCCCGGGACGCCGACCGCCCCGGCCGAGGACGACCGGGGCGGCGGGGAACACGACCTAGCCCCGCGAGGCGATGGCCTCCGCGACGGCCAGGACGCGGCGGGCGTTGTCCACGTGCAGGTTCTCGATCATGCGGCCGTCGACCGTGACGACGCCGCGGCCCTCGGCCGTGGCGGTCTCGAAGGCCTCGATGATCTTCCGGGACTGGGCGACCTCGTCTTCGGAGGGGGCGAAGACCCGGTTGCACGGCTCGACCTGGCCCGGGTGGATCAGGGTCTTGCCGTCGAAGCCGAACTGGCGGCCCTGGGTGCACTCGTCGGCGAAGCCCTCGATGTCGCGCACGTCGTTGTAGACGCCGTCGAGGATGACCTTGCCGGTGGCGCGGGCGGCGAGCAGGGCCAGCGACAGGCCGCCGAGCAGCGGGGCGCGACCGGGGACGTGCTCGGCGTGCAGCTCCTTGGCCAGGTCGTTGGTGCCCATGACCAGCACCGTGAGGCGGTCGGAGGCCGAGGCGATGTCGTGGGCGCGCAGCATCGCGATCGGGGTCTCGACCATCGCCCAGATCTTGGTGCGGTCGGGGGCCCCGGCCGCCTCCAGCGCCTTCTCGATCCGGTGCACCTCGGCGGCGGAGTTGACCTTGGGGACGACGATGGCGTCCGGCCCCGCCTCGGCGGCGGCGCGCAGGTCGTCGGCGTGCCACTCGGTGTCCAGACCGTTGACCCGGATGGTCAGCTCGCGGTTGCCGTACTCGCCGGACGTGGCGGCGGCGCACACCCTGGCCCGGCCGTCGGCCTTGGCGTCCGGGGCGACGGAGTCCTCCAGGTCGAGGATCAGCGCGTCGACGTCGAGGGTCTTGGCCTTCTCCAGCGCGCGCTCGTTGGCGCCGGGCATGTAGAGCACGGAGCGGCGGGGCCGCAGCAGGACCTCAGCCATTGGTGGCCTCCTTGGTGGCGGCGTCGTAGGCGGCGGCCAGCTCGGGGTCGCGGGCGGAGAGCGCGTCGGCCAGCTCGGCGACGACCTTGCACTGCTTCACGGTGGCGTCGTCCTGCATCTTGCCGTCGATCATGACCGCGCCGGTGCCGTCGCCCATGGCGTCGATGACCTTGCGGGCCCAGGCGACGTCCTCCGGGGACGGCGAGAAGACCTTCTTGGCGATCGCGATCTGCTTGGGGTGCAGGCTCCACGCGCCGACGCAGCCGAGCAGGAAGGCGTTGCGGAACTGGTCCTCGCAGGCCACCACGTCGGCGATGTCGCCGAAGGGGCCGTAGTAGGGCAGGATCCCCGCGCCCGCGCAGGCGTCGACCATGCGCGCGACGGTGTAGTGCCACAGGTCCTGCTGGTAGGTCGCGCGGCCGGTGGTGATGTCCTCGCCGGTCGGGTCCTGGCGCACCAGGTAGCCGGGGTGGCCGCCGCCGACGCGGGTGGTCTTCATCCGGCGGCTCGCGGCCAGGTCGGCCGGGCCGAGCGAGATGCCCTGCATCCGCGGGCTGGCGGTGGCGATCTCCTCGACGTTGGCCACGCCGGAGGCCGTCTCCAGGATCGCGTGCACCAGCAGCGGCCTGGTCACGCCCGCCCGCGCCTCGAGCTGGGCCAGCAGGCGGTCGACGTAGTGGATGTCGGCGGCCGACTCGACCTTGGGCACCATGACGACGTCGAGCTTGTCGCCGATCTCGGTGACCAGGGTGACCAGGTCGTCGAGGACCCACGGCGAGTCGAGGCTGTTGACCCGGGTCCAGAGCTGGGTGTCGCCGAAGTCGGTGGCCTTGGCGATCCGCACCAGGCCCGCCCGGGCGGCCTCCTTGCGGTCCGCGCGGATGGCGTCCTCGAGGTTGCCCAGCACCACGTCGGCCTGGCGCGCCATGTCCGGGACCTTGGCGGCCATCTTCTCGTTGCTCGGGTCGAAGAAGTGGATCATGCGCGACGGCCGGAACGGGATCTCCCGCACCGGGTCGGGCGCCCCCACCGCGAGCGGGCGGAAGAAGTCCTTCGGTGAGCGCATCGGTCCTCCGATCGATCGCGAGGTTAACCCGCCGGTAACTACGTCGTGGAGTAGTCGACCACGACCGCACCCGTTGCGCCATTGTGGTGTGTGTGACACGCGACCGCTTGATCGTTCCACCTGGCCTCGTCCGCCGCTTCACCGCCGCGCACGAGCGGGAATGGCTTGCCTGCCTGCCAGAACGCGTGGAGTCGGTGCTGCGCCGGTGGGACCTCACCCCTGACGGCGAGCCGCTGCACGGCTGGTGCGCGCTGGTCCTGCCGGTGCGCACGGCCGCAGGCGCACCGGCGATGACGAAGATCACCTGGCCGCACCCCGAGGCGGAGCACGAGGGCCTCGCACTGTCCACCTGGGACGGCGACGGCGCGGTGCTGCTGCTCGCCGAGGAGCCGTTCACCCTGCTGCTGGAGCGCCTCGACCCGCACCACTCGCTGGCGCGCGAGCCGATCGACGTCGCCGTCGCCGAGGTCGCCCGGCTCATCCGCCGCCTCGACCGCCCCGCTCCCCCGCCGCTGCGGCGGCTGGCGGACGAGGCCGCCCGGATCAGCCGCGAGCTCCTCGACGGCGCGGCCCCGCCCGAGCTGCTCGCCCAGGCCCGCGCCTACTGCGCCGAACTCGGCCCGCGGGCGGCGGACCGGCTGGTCAACGAAGACCTGCACTACGACAACGTGCTGCGCGGCGAGCGGGAGCCGTGGCTGGTGATCGACCCCAAGCCGCTCGCGGGCGACCCCGAGTTCGGCCTCATCCCGCTGCTGTGGAACCGGGCGGGCGAGGGCGACCCGGCGGGCAGGCTGGCCGACGTCGTCGAGGCGACCGGCCTGGACCACGGCCTGGCCCGCCGCTGGACCCTCGTCCGCGCCGTGGCCGAGTGGCCCGGCCCGGACGACAGCGACAGCGACGACCCGGCCATCGCCACGGCGCCCGCGATCGCCCGGGCGCTGGCCTGATGTACCGGGTCCGGTTCGGCCCCGCCGCCGTCGGCCGGGTGCGCCTGGCCCCGTCCCCCGCCGTCGAGGCCCTGGCCTGGCTGCGGTTCGCCGCGAACGGCACCCGGCACCCGGTGTTCGGCGACCCCGGCGCCGCCGCCCGGTTCGCCCTGCGCGACCCGGACGTGCGCCTGGTCGCCGGGATCACCCCGGAAGGCGTGTCGTGCTACTCCCCCGACCTGCTCACCCCCAAGCCGGGCGGGGGCTGGGCGGGGCAGCTCGAGCGGATGGCGGCCACCGCGCCCGAGACCGTCGTGGCCCAGTTCGGGGGCGTCAGGGCGCCCACCGCGGCGGCCGCCGACGCCGTGGAGCGCGGCGAGTTCGCGGCGCGGGCGGCGGCGGGGATGGCGCGCTTCTTCACCACCGCCCTGGCCGAGACGTGGACGGGGCTGCGGGAGCGGCTCGCCGCCGACCTGGCGGCGCGGGCGGCCACCATGGCCGAGGGCGGGCTCGGGGCGATGGTGAACACGCTGCACCCCGACGTGGAGTGGGCCGACGGGGAGCTGCGCGTCGCCATGCCGTTCCACTCGGGCGCGGTCGACATCCCGGACCAGGACTTCGTCATCGTCCCGACGGCGCTGGCCTGGCCCCGGATCTGGCTGCAACTCGACGACCCGGCCGACGCCGCCATGACCGTGCCCGCGCGCGGCATCGGGCAGGCGAACTCGCCCAACCCCGGCCTGGGCAGGCTCATCGGCCGCACCCGCGCGGCGCTGCTGGCCGACCTCGACCTGCCGCGGACCACCAGCGACCTGGCCGCCCGCCACTCGCTGTCCCCGGCCACCGTCTCCCACCACCTGTCGGTGCTGCGCGAGGCGGGGGCGGTCACCCGCACGCGCAGCGGCCGGGTCGTGCTCTACCGCCAGCGGTGACCGGGGCGGTCGGACCCCCAGCCCGACCGCCCCACACCGCGACCAGTCCACCGCACTCGGGGACCGGGACGAAGTGATTAGACGTGGGTCGAATCCACGACCCGCGGTGCGGGACCCGGGTGTGGCGCGCGGCACCCGCGTCCGCTGCCCCCGCCGCGCGTCCGGGCAGGTCAGCCGGTGGCGGGCGGGCAGGTGGGGGCGCCGCTCCGCGCGGTGTGACCGCCGCGCACGCACTAGCCTGGCCGCGTGGCGGGCAAGAGCAAGGTATTCGTGGCGCAGCTACTGGGCCTGCCGGTGTTCGGACCGGACGGCGAGTCGATCGGCAAGATCCGCGACCTGGTCGCCGGGCTGCGCGTGGACAGGCAGCCGCCCCGGGTGCTGGGGATCGTGGTGGAGCTGGCGACGCGGCGGCGGGTGTTCGTGCCCATGCTGCGGGTCACCACCATCGACGCGGCGGCGATCACGCTGTCGACCGGGTCGGTGAACATGCGGCACTTCACCCAGCGGCCCAACGAGGTCCTCGTCGTCGGGCAGCTGCTCGACGCCAGGGTGCGGGTGGCCGAGGACGCGGCGGCGGTGGTGGTCGACGCGGCGATGCAGCCGACCCGCACCCGCGACTGGGTCATCGACCGGATCGCCGTGCGCGAGCGCACCGGGCGGCTGGTGCGCCGGGGCCCGGTCCGCGTCGTGGACTGGTCCGAGGTGGAGGCCCCCGGGGTGCTGGAGCTGGCCGGGCGCCCGCAGGACGCGCACCAGCTCCTGGCGGTGTTCGACGGCATGCGCGCCGCCGACGTGGCCACCGCGCTGCAGGACCTGCCCACCAAGCGCCGCCACGAGGTCGCCGACGCCCTCGACGACGAGCGGCTGGCCGACGTGCTGGCCGAGCTGCCGGAGGACGACCAGAAGGACCTGCTCAAGCACCTCGACGAGGAGCGCGGCGCGGACGTGCTCGAGGCGATGGACCCCGACGACGCCGCCGACCTGCTGGCCGAGCTGTCCGAAGGGGACAAGGAGCGGTTCCTGGAGCTGATGGAGCCCGAGGAGTCCGCGCCGGTCAAGCGGCTGCTGGAGTACTCGTCGGACACCGCGGGCGGGCTGATGACCCCGGAGCCGATCGTGCTCAGCCCGGACTCGACCATCGCCGAGGCGCTGGCCAGGGTCCGCAACCCCGACCTGACCCCGGCGCTGGCGAGCATGGTGTTCGTCTGCCGCCCGCCCAGCGCCACCCCCACCGGGCGGTACCTGGGCTGCGTGCACATCCAGCGGCTGCTGCGCGAGCCCCCGTTCGACCTGGTCGCCGGGGCCCTGGACAAGGAGCTGACCAGCCTGCGGCCCGACGACTCGCTGCTGGAGGTGACCCGCTACTTCGCCAACTACAACCTGGTCTGCGCCCCGGTCATCGACGACGAGGACCACCTGGTCGGCGCGATCACCGTCGACGACGTGCTCGACCACCTGCTGCCCGAGGGGTGGCGCGAGCGCGCGGGAGCCCGGGAGGGCCTCAATGCCTGAGCCCAGCAACCGCCGCCGCCTCGACCAGCCGCGCAACCAGCGCGCGCTGCGGCTGCCGTTCGACCCGGAGGCGTTCGGGCGGTTCTCCGAGAACCTGGCCCGGTTCCTGGGCACCGGGACGTTCCTGTTCTGGCAGACGCTGATCGTCATCGTCTGGATCGTGCTGAACCTGGTCGCGATCAACCTGCGGTGGGACCCGTACCCGTTCATCCTGCTGAACCTGGCCTTCTCCACCCAGGCCGCCTACGCCGCGCCGCTGATCCTGCTCGCGCAGAACCGGCAGGACGACCGCGACCGGGTGTCGATGGAGGAGGACCGCCAGCGCGTCGCGCAGACCAAGGCCGACACCGAGTACCTGGCCAGGGAGCTGGCGGCGCTGCGGCTGGCCGTCGGCGAGGTCGCCACCCGCGACTACCTGCGCGGTGAGCTGGACCGGCTGCGCGGCGACCTGCGCGGCGACCTCAAGAAGCGCAAGAGCGCCAAGCACCGCGACGACCCGCGCTGGGACGACGGGCCGCCCGCCGAGGACCAGGATCAGTCGACGAGCTTGCCGCAGAGCTCGCCGAGGTAGGCCAGTTGCTCGGCGCTGAGCCGGGCGACGAAGTGCTCCGAGACACCCGCCAGGTGCGTGTGCGAGGCGGCGCGCAGCACCTCGAGGCCGTGCTCGGTGAGGGTGGCCACCACGCCGCGCCCGTCGCCCGCCACCCGCTCGCGGGCGACCATGCCCGCGCGCTCGAGCCGGTCGACCAGCCGGGTCACCCCGGAGCGCGACAGCAGCACCGCGTCGGCCAGCTCGGCCATCCGCAGCCGGTGCTCGGGGGCCTCGGCCAGTTGCACGAGCACGTCGTAGCCGCCCAGCGAGAGCTGCCGCTCGGCGACCAGCTCGGCCTCCAGGACCCGGGTGATCTGCGCGTGGGCGCGCAGGAACGTCCGCCAGGCCTGGAGTTCGGTCCGGCTGGGGCGGGTGGACCGATCAGTCACGGGGCCCTCCTCTTCCTGTGCGCTGCGTGACAATGCTACGGATGATCAGGGGGTGGGCGCACGCTGCCCTTGACAAGGTGTGTGGCGCGTGCCATCCACTGGGAACCTCGGCGCTACCCGCCCGTAGCATGGTGTGGTGACCACTACCGAGCAGGCTCCCAGCGTCGAGGCCGTGCGCAAGGCGCTCGGGGGCGTAGAGGACCCCGAGATCCACCGGCCGATCACCGACCTGGGCATGGTCAAGGACGTGACCGTGCACCCGGACGGCCGGGTGGACGTCGGCGTGTACCTGACGGTCGCGGGCTGCCCGCTGCGGGACAAGATCACCAAGGATGTCACCGCGGCGGTGTCCGCGCTCGATGGAGTCACCTCGGTGACCGTCGAGCTCGACGTGATGAACGACGAGCAGCGCACGAACCTGCGCAAGTCGCTGCGCGGCGACTCCGAGGAGCCCCGCATCCCGTTCGCCGAGCCGGGGTCGCTGACGCGCGTGTACTGCGTCGCCTCCGGCAAGGGCGGCGTGGGCAAGTCCAGCGTCACGGTCAACCTCGCCGTCGCCATGGCCAAGCGCGGGGTCAAGGTCGGCATCGTCGACGCCGACATCTACGGCCACTCGATCCCCCGCATGGTCGGCTCCCGCGAGAAGCCCACCAAGGTGGAGAAGATGATCCTCCCGCCGGAGGCCAACGGCGTGAAGGTCATCTCCATCGGCATGTTCACCCCCGGCAACACCCCGGTCGTCTGGCGCGGCCCGATGCTGCACCGTGCCCTCCAGCAGTTCCTGGCCGACGTGTTCTGGGGCGACCTCGACGTCCTGCTCCTCGACCTGCCCCCGGGCACCGGCGACATCGCGATCTCGGTGGCGCAGTTGATCCCGAACGCGGAGATCCTGGTCGTGACCACCCCGCAGCAGGCCGCCGCGGAGGTGGCCGAGCGCGCGGGGTCCATCGCCCTGCAGACCCGGCAGCGCATCGCGGGGGTGATCGAGAACATGTCGTGGCTGGAGATGCCGGACGGGTCGCGGATGGACGTGTTCGGCTCGGGCGGCGGGGCGCTGGTGGCCGAGTCGCTGTCGAAGGCTGTGGGGTCGACGGTGCCGCTGCTGGGGCAGGTGCCGCTGGACCCGCGGCTGCGCGAGGGCGGGGACGACGGGAACCCGTTGGTGCTGAGCGAGCCGGAGGCGCCCGCGGCGAAGGTGTTGATCGAGGTGGCGAAGAAGTTGTCGGTTCGGGCTCGGGGGCTCGCGGGGCGGATGTTGTCTGTTTCGCCTGCGGGGCGGTAGGGCTTGTAGCGGAAATCCCGGTCGGACGTTGTCCGGCCGGGATTTTTGTGTGGTTGGGGGTGCTGGATCGGGTGGTTCCGTGTGGCCGGGGACCCCTACGACGATCATGTGCGTGAGGGCAAAAGTGAGGGGAAAGGCACCCTCACGCCCTCCCGAGGCTTGCACATGATCGCCTCCCCCAACCACACAGAACCACCCGATCCAGCCTTTGGCGGGGAACGGCGCTGAGAGATTTTTCGGGGGGTGTTGGGTGGCCTGTGGACAACTCGGCCTTGACGTGGCGGAAGTGTCCGACCCTGGCGGTAGCGTGGAAACCGGGGGGCCGAAGGCCACGTGCCCGGGTGCTCTGACGCTGCCTGGGTGGGGGTGGTGCTGGGTGGTTTGAGCGGGGCAGTTGCTGAACCCAGAGGTCAGGTGGCGTCGGGGTCGATCTTGGGGCGGTCGCCTGGTTTGGGGGGGTCGAGGGTGGGGGGCGCGGGGGGGAGGGCCGGTTGGGTGCCCGCGTAGCCGTTGGGTTTGGCGGTGGGTTGGTCTTCGCCGAAGAGGGTCTTGGTGACGATCGACTTGGGGTCGAAGCTGCGTAGCTGCTGGAGGTCCTGGAGGGGTTTGCGCAGGTCGTCGAAGTCGGAGCCGAGTTCGTTCTTGAGCTGGTCCCTGGCTCCGCTGGCGAAATCGCGGACCTTGCGGATGGAGCGCCCGGTCCAGGCGGCGGCGGCGGGGAGGCGTTCCGGGCCGAGGATGAACAGGCCCGCGATGCCCACGACCAGGATTTCCATCCAGCCAACGCTCTCGAACACCTGGTCCGCCCCTTTCGATCGGCTGCTGCCCGCAGGGTATCCGGTCAGTCCGAACGCAGGGTTACCTGAACGGTCAGCTCGCGGCCCTGCCTGGCCAGCACGACCGGGACGGTGTCGCCGGGGTTGTTCATCCGGACCGCGACGGTGAGTTCGGCGGCGTTGCGGATGGCGCGGTCGCCCACCTTGCGGACGACGTCGCCCTCGGCGATGCCCGCGGCGGCGGCGGGGCCTCCCTCGGTGACGTTGACGACCTGGGCGCCCTCGGCGGTCTCGGCGGAGACCGAGCGGACGTTGGCGCCGATGTCGGCGTGCTTGACCTGGCCGTCGCGGATGAGGGACTCGGCGATGCGCTTGGCGTCGTTGCCGGGGATGGCGAAGCCCAGACCGACCGAGCCGGTGCTGCCCTCGGCGGGCCGGATCGAGGAGTTGATGCCGATGACCGAGCCGTTCGAGCTGATCAGCGGGCCGCCGGAGTTGCCCTCGTTGATCGAGGCATCGGTCTGGATGGCGTCGTAGGCGATCGGCGGGTTGCCGCTGCCCGCGACGATCGGGCGGTGCAACGCGCTGACGATGCCCTCGGTGACCGTGTCCGACAGGCCCAGCGGGGAGCCGACGGCGATGACCGGGTCGCCGACCTGGAGCTTGTCCGAGTCGCCGAACTGCAGCACGGTGGGGTTGGTGACGTTGACCTTGATCACGGCCAAGTCGGTCTTGGCATCGGTGCCGACGATCCGCGCCTCGGTCCGGGTGCCGTCGTTGAACACCGTCATGATCTTGGCGGAGCCCTCTTCGATGGAGCCCTTGCCGGTCACGACGTGCCAGTTGGTGAGCACGTAGCCCGCGCCGTCGATGACCAGACCGGACCCGACGCCCGAGCCGCGCTCGCCGATGGTCTCGATCGAGACCACCCCGGGGCGCACCCTGGCGGCGAGCCCGGACACCGACTGCGGGTCGCGCTCGATCCCGGCGTCGACCTGGGCCAGGGTCACGTCGCTGGTCAGGCCGCTGCCCGCGCGCGCGATGGCCCAGCCGACCACACCGCCCGCCGCGCCGACGACCAGCGCGATGACCCCCAGCAGGGCCAGCGCCACCGGCTTGACCCGCCTGCCGAACAGCACCTCGGGCAGGCTCAGCCGGGCGCCCTTGCCGCGCTCCTCGGCGGAGTCCTCCTCGGCGTCCTCGGCCAGCGCGGGCGGGCCGATCACCGCGCCCGCGGACGGGTCGCGCCACGGGTCGGAGTCCTCGGACCACAGGTGCTCGTCGCCGGGGGCGCCTGCCCCGGGCCGCGAGCCGGGCGGGCGCTGCAGCCGCACGTCACCGTCGGCGGGCGTGCGGCCGAACGCCTCGGCCAGAGTCTGCGGCGCGGGCGGGGCCGTGGGCAGCTCGTTCAGCGCGGGCCTGCCCGCGGACTGGGGCGAGAACGCCCCGGCCACCCCGGACGGGCGCCCGAACACCGACGCCGCCGCCGGGTCGACCGAGGGCCGGTCCAGCGGGCGGGGCCCGATGCGCTGGCCAGCCGCAGGGTCCGTGTTCTGCTGAGTCATCACCCATCACAGTGCCAGGTCAACGGTGAAGTCGGCGTGCGAAAAACAACCACCCCCGGCCGTTGCGGACCGGGGGTGGCGCCAGGGGGGAAGTCTTAGCGGACCAGGGCGGTGACCGGCACCGGGACCGGTGTGCTGGGCACGGGCAGCGGGCTCGACGGGGAGGTGGACGTCGCGCCACCGGTGAAGCCCACCGGCTCGAAGTCCTCCTGGGCCGGGCGCGGCTGCTGCTGCTCGGACACCGGCGCCGGACCCGTGTTGACCAGGGCGAGCGCGCCGAGCACCAGCCCGGACACCACCACCCCGGCGCCCTGGGCGGCGCGGCGGCCGGTCCGGCGGCCGCCGAGCACGGACTTGCCCTCGCCCAGCTTCGGGCCCGAGCCCAGCGGCGCCGCGGCGCCGAAGGCCAGCTTGCCCGCGCCGAAGGCCTCGGGCCGCTGCACGGCCACGAGCTGGCCGTCGGCGGTGACAGCGAGGTTGTCCGGGGTCGAGGGCAGGTCGACCTCCTGCGGGATGGCCCGCAGCGCGGCCAGCAGGCCGGGTGACATGGTCGGGGCGTCGGCGGCGCGGACCTCCGAGCGGGCCTGCCGCTGGGCGCTCACCTCGGCCGCGCACCACGGGCACCTGGCCAGGTGCGCGGTCACGCGGTCGTGCGGCGCCCGGCCGAGCTCCCCGTCGACGAACGCCACGACGGCGTCGGGCATGAGGTGCTGGTCGGACAGCCCCCAGCTCTCGAACGTCATACCGCTGCCTCCTGAGCGAGCGCACGGCGCCGCTCCAGCGACGCGCGCAGGGCCTGCCTGCCCCGGTGGATCCTGCTGCGAACAGTACCCAGCTTCACCCCGAGGGTGGCGCCGATCTCCTCGTAGGACAGCCCCTCGACGTCGCAGAGCACGACGGCGGCGCGGAACTCCGGCGGCAGCTCGTCCAGCGCGGCCTGCAGGTCCGGGTCCAGGTGCGTCTCGCCGTAGACCTGCTCCGGGCTCGGGTCGTCGCCCGCGAGCCGGTCGGTGTCCTCGGGCAGGGCCTCCATGCGCAGCCGCGAGCGGCGGCGGGCCATGTCGAGGAACAGGTTCGTGGTGATCCGGTGCAGCCAGCCCTCGAACGTGCCGGGCTTGTAGGACGCCAGCGACCGGAAGACCCGGATGAAGGTCTCCTGGGTCAGGTCCTCGGCGTCGTGGGCGTTGCCGGTGAGCCGGTAGGCGAGGCGGTAGACGCGGTCGCCGTGCTCGCGGACAACCTCGTCCCAAGAAGGCGGCGTCCAAGCGGCCTCCTCGATCTGGACGGTCTGCGCGTCGGCGGTCTGCGTGGGGATGAGGTCCTCCTGTGTGCTGGTCCTGTCGTGTGCAACGCTCGTGCGGCTCATCGTGTTCCCCCACTCCCGCGTCCTGCCCGTGTGCACCATGGTGGGGTACCCCGATGTGGCCCGGGTGAGAACCTGCTGAGACCAAGCTGAGAAAACGTCCACGCTGTGACCTTCCGGTCGGGTTCACCCGATCCGAGGGCCCACGGCGCTAACCTGCGTCCCCGTGGGACCGGAATCGCCCGCCGCAGACCCGGCGGACCTGAGCGAGTACGTCGGCGGCTTCCTGGCCGAAGACGACGCGCTCGTCGCCGCGCGCGCGACCGCGCGCAGGCTGGGCTCGGCGCCGGTCAGCCCGAGCAGCGGGGCGGTGCTGCGCTTCCTGGCCAGCGTCCTGCGCGCCAAGGCCGTCGTCGAGGTCGGCACCGGCCTCGGCGTCAGCGGGTTGTACCTGCTGCGCGGCATGGCCCCGGACGGCGTCCTGACCTCGATCGACGTCGAGCCGGAGCACCAGGGGCTGGCCAAGCGCACCTTCGCGGCGGCGGGGGTGGCGCCGAGCCGGACCCGGTTGATCATGGGGCGGGCGCTGGACGTGCTGCCTCGGCTGACCGACGGCGGGTATGACCTACTGTTCGTCGACGGGTCCAAGCCGGAGTACCCGCAGTGTTATGAGCAGGGGGTGCGGCTGTTGCGGCCGGGTGGGGTGATGGCGTTCGACAACGTGCTGTGGGAGGGGCGGGTGGCGGCGCCTGCGCGGCGCGATCCGGACACGCAGGGGGTGCGGGAGGCGATCCGGGCCGTGCGGGAGGACGATCGGCTGGTGCCGTTATTGCTGCCGATGGGTGAGGGGATGTTGGTGGCGGCGAAGGTGTGAGCTTTCAAAGCCGGAGGATTTGGGTGAAGAGCTCGTTGGGTGGGCGTGCTGCCTCAAGAGCAGGGGGCGGGGGTGGCCGGCGGTGGGGCTCTAGTCGGCGCGGGTGCCCTTGCCCAGGACTACGACTCCACTGCCGCTGACGGTGTAGCGGGCCCGGTCGGACTCCAGGTCGACGCCGAGGTGGGTGCCGTTCGCGACGGTGACGTTCTTGTCCAGGATGGCCTTGCGGACCACCGCGCCCCTGCCCACCCGCACGCCCGGTAGCAGGACGCTGCCCTCGACGACGGCGCCGTCCTCGATCACGACGTCGGAGCTGATGACGGAGTCGGTGACGCGGGCGCCGGAGACGATGGTGCCGGGGCCGACGATCGACTCCGTGGCGGTGCCCGCGTTGACGAACTTGGCCGGGGGCAGGGGCGGGGGCGCGGTGCGGATGGGCCACCGCTGGTTGTAGAGGTTGAACACCGGGTGGACCGAGACCAGGTCCATGTGGGCGTCGTAGTAGGCGTCCAGGGTGCCGACGTCGCGCCAGTAGCCGCGGTCGCGGTCGGTCTCGCCGGGGACGTCGTTGTCGGCGAAGTCGTAGACCCAGGCGTCGCCCTTGTCGACGAGCATCGGGATGATGTCGCCGCCCATGTCGTGCACGGAGTCCTGGTTGGCCGCGTCCTCGCGCAGCGCGTCGAGCAGCGCCCCGGTCGAGAACAGGTAGTTGCCCATCGAGGCGAAGGTGACGTCGGGGTCGTCGGGCACCGAGGGCGGGTCGGCGGGCTTCTCCAGGAAGCGGGTGATCCGGCCGTCGGCGGCGGAGTCGATGCAGCCGAAGGCGCGCGCCTCGGCGCGCGGGACGCGGATGCCCGCGACGGTGACGCCCGCCCCGGTCTCGACGTGGCGCCGCAGCATCTGCGCCGGGTCCATGCGGTAGACGTGGTCGGCGCCGAAGACGGCGATGTAGTCCGGGCTCTCGTCGTGCACGAGGTTGAGGGACTGGAAGATCGCGTCCGCGCTGCCGGTGTACCAGCGCGGGCCGAGCCGCTGCTGGGCCGGGACCGGGGTGACGTACTGGCCGAGGATGTTCGACAGCCGCCAGGTGGTGGAGATGTGGCGGTCGAGCGAGTGCGACTTGTACTGCGTCAGCACGCACAGCTTGTGGAACCCGGCGTTGACGAGGTTCGAGAGCACGAAGTCGACGAGCCGGTAGTTCCCGGCGAAGGGCACCGCGGGCTTCGCGCGGTCGGCCGTGAGCGGCCAGAGCCGCTTGCCCTCGCCGCCTGCCAGAACGATCCCGAGTACCCGCGGCTGGCCCGTCACGGGGTGACCCTAACCGACCCCGCCCACACCATGCCATCCGTCCTGGGACACGGTTTGCGCCTGGGTCGCCGGAGGCACCGGTACAACACCTCCACCCCGCACCGCCACCGAACCTCCCCGATCACGACTCTCATCGAACGGACTCCCGAAACACGACCTAGGGTGTGCGCGTGCGGATTGGATTGCTGACGCGGGAATACCCGCCGGAGGTCTACGGCGGGGCGGGCGTTCACGTGGAGTTCCTCGTGCCGAGGCTCAGGGAGCTGCTGGAAGTCGAGGTGCACTGCTTCGGCGCGGCCCGCGACGGCGCCACGGCGCACAACCCGGCGCCCGGCCTGTCGGAGGCGAACGCCGCGCTGCGGACGCTGTCGGCGGACCTGTCGATGACCGCGGCGGTCGGGCACGTCGACCTGGTGCACTCGCACACCTGGTACGCCAACCACGCCGGGCACCTGTCGCAGGTGCTGCACGGGGTGCCGCACGTGGTGACGGCGCACTCGCTGGAGCCGCGCAGGCCGTGGAAGGCCGAGCAGCTCGGCGGCGGGTACCGGCTGTCGTCGTGGGTGGAGGAGACCGCCTACGCCGCCGCCGACGCGATCATCGCGGTGAGCGCGGGGATGCGCGCCGACGTCCTGGACTGCTACCCGGGGCTGGACCCGGCCAAGGTGCACGTGGTGCGCAACGGCATCGACTCCACCGCGTACCGCCCGGTCACCGACGTCGACGCCCTGCGCGCGCACGGCGTCGACCCGGACCGGCCGATCGTGCTGTTCGTCGGCCGGATCACCCGGCAGAAGGGCGTGGGCCACCTGGTCGCCGCCGCGCACCACATCGACCCGGACGCGCAGGTCGTGCTGTGCGCGGGCGCCCCGGACACCCCGGAGATCGCCGAGGAGACCCGGGTCGCGGTGGCGGAGCTGGCGGCCGCGCGGCCGGGCGTGGTCTGGATCCAGAAGATGCTCGCGCCCGCCGAGGTGCGGCAGTTGCTGAGCCGGGCGGCGGTGTTCGTGTGCCCGTCGGTGTACGAGCCGCTGGGGATCGTGAACCTGGAGGCGATGGCGTGCGCGACCGCCGTCGTGGCCTCCGACGTGGGCGGCATCCCCGAGGTCGTGGTGGACGGGGAGACCGGGCTGCTGGTGCACTACGACGAGGCGGACACGTCGGCCTTCCGCTCCGGCCTGGCCGACGCGGTCAACGCCGTGCTGGCCGACCCGCGGCGGGCGGCGGCGATGGGCGCGGCGGGCCGGGAGCGGGCCGTGCGGGAGTTCTCGTGGGGGTCGGTCGCCGAGCAGACCATCGCCGTCTACGAGGCGGCGCGCGCGTCCCGCGATAGCTGAGAGTTCAATCAGCCTCCCGGACATAGCGTGGGGACATGCACGTCCACCTGGGCAAACCGGCGTTCTCGCGGTACACCGCGGCGTCGCTGCTGGCGACCGGGGTGTCGCAGTTGGTGCTGGTCGGGGTGTACGCGGTCGGGGAGCAGGACGCCGTCGTCGCCACGCTGGCGGCCTTCACCGCCGGGGCGGTGCCGCACTTCGTCCTGGTGCGGTGGTGGGCTTGGGGGCAGCGGGGGCTGCCGAAGCTGACCGGGCAGCTCACTGGCTACCTCGTGGCCACGACGGTCGGCGGGGTGATCACGGTGGCGCTGACCGGGCTGGCCGACTGGGCCGTGGCGCCGCTGATCGACGACAGGGTGCTGCGCACGGTGGTCCTGAACGCGACCTACGTCGTCAGCGGGTTGCCGGTGTTCCTGGCCAAGTACGCGGTCTTCGACCGGGTCTTCGGTGATCAGGCCGAGTACGACTCGACGAACTCCACCAGGGTCCTCGCCGCGAACCCGGTCGCCCCGGGCACCACGTCGTCGTAGCCGCGCTCGGCGCGCGCCGGGCCCGCGATGTCCAGGTGCGCCCACGGCAGGCCGTCGGTGAACTCGCGCAGGAACAGCGCCGCGGTGATGCCGCCCGGCCCCGGCGGGCCCTGGCGCACGTCGGCGATGTCGCTGACCACGTCGTCGGCGAGGTCGTCGACCAGCAGCGGCATCCGCCACCACGCCTCGTCGACCCGCTCGCCCGCGGTGCTCAGCCGCGCGGCGAGGTCGTCGTCGGTGGCGAACAGGCCGCCGGTGCGCAGGCCGAGCGCGACCTTCATCGCCCCGGTCAGGGTGGCCACGTCGACGAGCACGTCGGCGCCGAGGTCGGCGGCGGCGTAGGCCAGCGCGTCGGCCAGGACCATCCGGCCCTCGGCGTCGGTGTTCTTGACCTCGGTGGTGCGCCCGCCGTAGTGCCGCACGACGTCGCCCGGCCGGTAGGCCGAGCCGGAGACGTGGTTCTCCGCGCACGGCACCAGCGCGCTGACCCGCACCGGCAGCCCGAGCCGGGCCACGGCGACCATCGCGGCGATGACCGCCGCCCCGCCGGACATGTCGGTGCGCATGAGGTGCATGCCGTCGGCGGGCTTGATCGAGATGCCGCCGGTGTCGAAGGTGATGCCCTTGCCGACCAGCACCAGGTGCGGGCCGGTCGCGCCCTCGGGCGCCCAGCGCAGGTGGATCAGCCGGGGCGGGCTCGCCGAGCCGCCGCCGACGGCGAGCACGCCGCCGAAGCGCTGCGCGGCCAGCCACTTCTCGTCGTGGACCGCGACGTCGAGCCCGGCCACCTTGCCGACCACCCTGGCCGCGGTGCGGGCCAGCCAGGCCGGGTCCTTGACGTTGGACGGGGTGTTGGCCAGGTCCCTGGCGAACGCGGTGGCCGCGGCCAGCGCCGACGCCTTGGCGACCGCGGGGGCCAGCGCGGCCCTGCGCTCGGCGTCGGGCACGACCAGCCGGACCGCGCGCAGCCGAGGCGGGTCCTGCTCCGCGGTGACCACGTACCGGTACCCGCCCAGCGACACGCCGCGGGTGAACGCCGCGACCTCGACCGGGCCTGCGTCCGGCGGCAGTTCCAGCACGACCCCCCGCACCGGGGCCGCACCGGCACCGCCGTCGCCGTCGGCCTGCCTGGCCCGCAGCACCCCGGCCAGCGCGGCGCCCGCCGCCCGCCAGTCCGCCCCGCCGCCCCCGCCGATGCCGAGCACCCAGCTCGCCGCCGCCCCGTCCGGTCCGGGCTGGGTCTCACCGGCGGCGCCGGTCAGCGCGACCGAGTCCGCCCAGGCCGCGGTGAGGTCGCCCCCGCCCGGCCCCAGCAGTGGCGGGCCCTCGTCGGCGGCCCGGCTCAGGACGACGGTCGCGAGCCCCGACCCGGCGGCGGCGACCACCTCCACGGCAGGCAGCGCGGTCGGCAGGGTCGGCACCGGCGTGGACAAGGTTCCTCCGGGGGCGGGTGGGGACTGCGGGTGCGGCGAAGCGGCGGCGGCTGGTCCGGCCTAGGTCGTGTTTCGCAAGCCCGTTCGATGAGAGTCGTGATCGGGGTGGTTCCTGGCGGTGCGGGGTGCCGGTACCGGGGTTGTACCGGTGCCTTCGCCCCGTGCCGTCAGGGGCCGCCCCGGCGCGGCTATCGCGGACATGGGCTTTCGAGACACGGCCTAGCCCGAGGCGGTCTTCAGCGCGTCGCCGAGGTTGTCCGCCTCCTCTGGGGTCATCTCGACGACGAGACGACCACCGCCCTCGAGCGGGACGCGCATCACGATGCCCCGGCCCTCCTTCGTCACTTCGAGGGGACCGTCACCGGTCCGGGGCTTCATGGCCGCCATAGCGTGCTCCCTCCGTCATAGCCTGCCACCCGGGGCCGCTCGCGCGTGCGCGCGGACCGGGTCGCCGCACATTCTCCCCCATCCGGTCGCGGCGGGTGAAATCGAACCGATCATCGCGTGTCGAGTGACCGGCCACGATGACTCGCGGTGGGTGGCGCGGGACGTCGCGGAACTGCCAGACTCGGCCACCGCGCGCCCCTGTCCAGCCCTGTCACACCCCGTGGGGCGCCACTCCCGCGCCTGCGCGCGCCCCAGGTCCACCGTGTGAAGGGAACCCCATGACCGCCCCGGTCCTCATCGCCGAAGACGCCGACGGCGTGCGCACGCTGACGCTGAACCGCCCCGACTCGTTCAACTCGCTGACCGTCGAGTTGAAGGAGGCGCTGCTGGCCGCGCTGACCGCGGCGGGCGCGGACGCGGCGGTGCGCGCGGTCGTGCTGACCGGGGCGGGCAAGGCGTTCTGCGCGGGACAGGACCTCAAGGAGCACGTCGCCCTGCTGCGCGCCGACGACCCGGCCCCGCTCTCGACGGTCGAGCGGCACTACAACCCGATCGTCGAGGCGATCACCGGCATGCCCAAGCCGGTCATCGCCGCGGTCAACGGGATGGCCGCGGGGGCGGGCGCGTCGCTCGCCTACGCCTGCGACCTGCGCATCGCCGCCGACTCGGCCAAGTTCCTGATGGCCTTCGCCAACGTCGGACTGACCGCGGACTCCGGCGCGGCGTGGACGCTGCCCAGGCTGATCGGCTACGGCCGGGCCATGGAGATGATGCTGCTGGCCAAGCCGGTCGCCGCCGAGGAGGCGCTGCGCATCGGCATGGTCGGGCAGGTCCTGCCCGCCGCCGAGGTGCTGCCCGCCGCGCGGGCGATCGCCGCGCGGATGGCGGCGGGCCCCACCACGGCGTACGCGATGATCAAGGAGGCCATGCTGGCCTCGGCGGGCGGCACGCTGGGCGACGGCCTGGCCGCGGAGGGCAGGACGCAGGCGCACGCGGGCGGCACGGCCGACCACCGCGAGGCCGTCGAGGCGTTCGTGGCCAAGCGCGAGCCGAGGTTCGAGGGCAGGTAGCGGGTCAGCCCGCCCGCCAGCACCCCACGACGTGGTCGTCGACTATGCCGGTGGCCTGCATCAGCGCGTAGCAGGTCGTGGGGCCGACGAAGGCGAACCCGCGCTTCTTGAGCGCCTTCGCCATCGCCTTGGACTCGTCGGTGCTGGCGGGCACCTCGGCCATCGTCCTGGGCCGCCGGTGCCTGGCGGGCGCGAACGACCACAGCAGCTCGTCGAGGTCGTCGTCCATCGCCAGGACGGCCTTGGCGTTGGTGATGGTGGCGAGGACCTTGGCCCGGTTGCGCACGATGCCCGCGTCCCCGAGCAGCCGGTCGACGTCGGCTTCGCCGAACTGGGCCACCTCGTCCGGGACGAAGCGGGCGAACGCGGCCCGGAAGTTCTCCCGCTTGCGCAGAATCGTGATCCAGGACAGACCGGACTGGAACGCCTCCAGGCTGACGCGCTCGAACAGCGCGTCCCGCCCGTGCAGCGCGACGCCCCACTCGTCGTCGTGGTACGCGGCGTAATCCGGTGTCGAGTCGCCCCAGGCGCACCGCCGCCGCTGTGCTGCCCCCATCTACCTGTAGCCCTCCGCGAACCGCGCGAACCGCCGCAGCGAGTGCCGGACCCCCACCCGGAACCCCGGTCCCACGACCGTCCAGCCCAGCCGCCCCACCGCGCCCAGCGGCAGGTCGAGGCGCTCGTGCCAGACGAACACCGACGCGCCCGCCGACTTGGGCTGGATCTGGAACAGGCCGGTGCCGCGCACGACCTTGCCGGTGTGCTCGACCTCGACCCGGTGCGGCTGCTCCCAGGTGGTGATCCGCATGGGGTCGGTGAACCCGACGACCCCGAACAGCCCGGTGAACGCCGACAGCCGCGACCCCACGCCCCGGCCGTCGCCCTCGACGACCGACACCGAGGTGCCCAGCATCCACTCGCCCTGCCGGGCCCAGTCCGTCAGCGCTTCCCACACCACGTCGACCGGCGCCTCGACGCCGACCCGCTCAGTAACCTCGATCACTCTCGGCCACCTCCTTCACCTCGTTGGTCCCCTCGAGCTCGGCCACCCGCGCGCGCAGCCCGTCGACCTCGTCGCCCAGCCTGCGCAGCACCCAGTCGACCTCGGACATCTTGTAGCCGCGCAGCACGAGCTGGAACCGGACGCCGCGCAGGTCGTCCCCGCTGATGTCCTGGGCGGGCAGGCGCGTCGGCGAGGCGCCTGGGGCCAGCGGCGGAAGCTCCTCGCCACGGCCGAACACGACCGAGGCCAGCAGGAACACCACGCCCGCCACGAGCACCATCACGACGAGGTAGATCAGTGCGGTCGTCACGCGACGATCGTGTCACGCCCGCCGGAAACCCGGTTGCCGACTCCACCGGCGCGCGCCGACGATGACCGGGTGCCCCGCATCGACCGAGCCACCGAGGACGACTGGCCGCTGCTGCGCGCGGTGCGCGTCGCGGCCCTCACCGACGTCCCGCGCGCGTTCGCGTCCACCTTGGAGCGCCAGCACTCGATGACCGAGGCGCAGTGGCGCGCGTGGCTGGGCGAGGTGGCGTTCTTCCTGGCCACCGAGGACGGCGAGCCCGTCGGCGTCGCGGGCGGGGCGCCCGACCCGGCCGGGTTGGAGCTGGTGTCGGTGTGGGTCGCCGCCCGCCACCGCGGCGGACCGCTGGCGGCGGAGCTGGTGGGCGGCGTCGTCGAGCACGCCCGCGCCTCGGGGCACGCCGCGGTCACCGCCTGGGTCGGCGGGTGGAACGACCGGGCGGCACGCTTCTACGCCCGCCTGGGCTTCGCCCCCACCGGCCGCACCGACCTCAACCCGGTCTACCGGGCCCAGTGCGAGGTCGAGCTGTCGCTACCGCTGTCCGACGACCTGGGCCATGGGCGGCCGGTCGGCGACCAGGACGGGGACCGGGTCCGGTAGCCACTCGTCGCCGACCTGGGTGAACTGGGTCAGCGCGGCCCCGCTGTCGGGCACGCCGCAGCGGTCCAGGGCGGTGCCGAGGATCTGCCGGGCCATCGCGCCCAACTGGGCCAGCGAGCGGTTGCGGTGCTTGCGCACGCCCAGGTTGACCTGCGCGATCCCGTCGAGCCCGAAGCGGGCGTGCGCGTCGAGCAGCAGCCCGATCTCCACCCCGTACCCGGCCGCGAACGGCACCGACCCCAGGAACTGCCTGGTACCGCCGTACTCACCGCCGAGCGGCTGCACGACCGCGCCCAGCTCGGGGCGCAGCGCGCAGAGCACCGGGCGGGCCAGCAGCTCGGTCACCCGGCCGCCGCCGGTGCTCTCCAACCGCAGCGGGCGCCGGTAGAAGCCCTTGACCAGGTGCGTGCCACCGACGGTCAGCAGCGGCCCGAGCAGCGCGGGGACGTAGGCCGGATCGGGGTCGACCAGGTCGGAGTCGAGGAACACCAGCAGATCACCGCTGGTCGCGGCCAACGACCGCCACAGCACCTCCCCCTTGCCCGGCCACGGCGGCAGGTCGGGCAGCACCGCGTCGCGGTGCACCACGCGCGCCCCGGCCTCGGCGGCGCGCGCGGCCGTCGCGTCGGTCGACCCGGAGTCGATGACGACCAGTTCGTCCACCAGGGAGCCGAGCAGGGGCCGCACAGACGCCACCACAGCGCCAACGCTGGCCTCTTCGTCCAACGCGGGCAACACGACACTCACCGTCCGCCCCGCCTTGGCCGCCACCAGCTCACCGACCGTCCACGCGGGCCGCTGCCAAGTGCGCTCCGCGAGCAACCGCTCACCCGGTGTCACGCCCGCCCCCGCATCAACTCAACCGGCTGGCTGCACCAGCCTGGAGAACACTCCCCACCAACCACACCGGACCGACGAGAACCCCTCACCCGCCCGAACACCCCCACACCCGGCAACTCGGCCACCCCCGCACCGCGCGACAGACCCACCGGCTGGCGCTTTCCGCAAGCGACCCTCCACCACGGCCAGCCGAGGTGGAGAGAACGCTTCCGACCACCCACCCCCAGCCATCCGCCCACACCCGCACTACGCGACAGACCCGCCAGCCGACGCACGACAAGAGCAACACCCAACCGCGGCCACCCCACACCGGGCCGACCAGAGCACCCAACCGCACCCAACCGAA
>NZ_WHOL01000044.1:2500-47056 GCF_009745975.1 Actinokineospora pegani
CGTCGACAGGTCCAGGGCGTCGAGCTCCCCCCGGCCGAACAGGGCCTGGCTGGCGGCGATGACCTGGTCGGTCTCGTGCCTGCCGTGCACCAGGGTCGTGAACTCCTCGGCCAGCCGCTTCTGCGCGGCCCGCAGGTGCGGCTTGTCGGCCGTCTCCTGCTCCAGGGCGTCGATCTCGTCCTTGGACAGGAACGTGAACAGCCGCAGGTAGCGGATGACGTCGGCGTCGCCCACGTTCACGAAGTACTGGTACCAGGCGTACGGCGAGGTCCTCTCCGGGTCGAGCCAGACGTTGCCGCCCCCGGTGGACTTGCCGAACTTGCGGCCCTCGGCGTCGGTGACCAATGGGGCGGTGAGCGCGTGCGCGGCGCCGCCGTCGACCTTGCGGATGAGGTCGACCCCGCCGACGATGTTGCCCCACTGGTCGGAGCCGCCCACCTGCAACCGCGCGCCGTGCGTGCGGTTGAGGTGCAGGTAGTCGTGCGACTGGAGCAGCAGGTAGCTGAACTCGGTGTAGGACATCCCGTCGCCGTCGAGGCGGCGCTTGACCGTCTCCCTGGCGAGCATGACGTTGACCGAGAAGTGCTTGCCGACGTCGCGCAGGAACTCCAGCGCGGTCATCGGCCCGGTCCAGTCGAGGTTGTTGACCACGATGGCGGCGGTGCCCGGCCCGTTGCTGTCGTCGAAGTCGACGAAGCGCTCGAGCTGCCCCCGGATGCGGCCGACCCAGTCTGCGACGGTGTCGACGGGGTTGAGCGTGCGCTCCCCGACATCGCGCGGGTCGCCGATCATGCCGGTGGCGCCGCCCGCCAGGATGATCGGCCGGTGGCCCGCCTTCTGGAAGCGGCGCAGCATCAGCAGCGGCACCAGGTTCCCGGCGTGCAGGCTCGGCGCGGACGGGTCGAACCCGGCGTAGAGGGTGAGTGGGCCCGCGTCGAGGTCCCCGCGCAGGGCGTCGAGGTCGGTGGACTGCGCGATGAGGCCGCGCCAGGTCAGCTCGTCGAGGATGTGTTCACTCACGGCGGCCATTGTCCCTGCTCAGCCAGCGCCCGTTCCACCGGGTTTGCGGTAGCGGACGGGCCCGTGCGCGCGGGCCGGGTCGACCGGGCGCCCGCCCTGGGTGACCTCCAGCTCGCCCCGGGCGGCGAGGTCGGCGGCGACGGCGCGCACCGGGTCCATCAGCGCCCGCCAGTCGTCGGGGCGCAGCGCCCTGGCGATCTCCGAGGGGCACGCGGAGGTGCCCCGGTCGAGGCGGGCGCGCAGGGCCTCGGCGATGCGCTCTGGGCCGGGGTCGGTCATGTCCCCGGGGTGGGGTCCGCGGCGGGGCGGCGCTTGCCGCCGCGCTTGTAGGCGCTGACGGTCTTGTCGCCGGTGATCCAGAAGCGCCAGGGGATGTCCATGGCCACCGCGACGCCGACCCTGGGGCCGGTGCTGACGCAGGCGGGCTCGACGGTCTCCCCCGCGTAGAGGCGCACGGAGGACTCCGGGTCGGTCAGGTCGATGCCGTTGTGCGCGCGTTGCAGCGCCAGGACGCTCGCGAGCTTGGCGGGGCCGCGGGCGAGGTCGTCGCGGCCCCGGGCGGCGGGGCGGCGGCGTTCGGCGAGCTCCACGCCCTCGACCACCTCCCCCGCGCGGAGCAGGACCGCGCCGGGGACGCCATCGGTCAGGTTCACGATGTTGGCGCAGAAGTGCATCCCGTAGACGAAGTACACGTAGAGGTGCCCCGCCGGGCCGAACATGACCGCGTTGCGCGGGGTCTTGCCCCGGTAGCAGTGCGAGGCGGGGTCGTCGCCGCCCCGGTAGGCCTCGACCTCGGTGAGCCGGACGCGGACGACGCCCTGCGGGGTGGTCGACTCGACGACCGCGCCGAGCAGGGCCCGCGCGGCGAGCAGCGGGTCGACGGCGAGTTCGGCGCGGGTCAACTGGCGCATGCCGCCCGCCAGGCCAGGTCCTGCAACCGGGCGGCGTCGGGCAGGCCGCCGTCGGCGCGCCCGCGCGGGTCGAGCCGGAACAGGCCCGCGAGCAGCGCGCACGCGGAGAGGTAGCTGCCCGCGCCGCCGCGCAGGTCCACGCCCTCGCGGGCGGCCAGCGCCCAGGCCGCGGCGACCGGGGTGCTGGTGGCGCCCAGCTCCCGGCCGAGGGTGTCCAGGTCGGCCTGCGCGCGGGGGTCGGCGGGGTCGGCCGGGCTCAGCGCGGCGTGCGCGCCCGCGGCCAGGACGGCGGGGACCAGGACCCGGGCGGCGCCCGCTGCCCCGTCGTGCTGGGCGCGCAGCACGACGTAGTCCCAGCCCTGCTCGCGCGCGGCGGCCCACGCCCCGGCGAGGTCGCCGCCGATCGAGCGGACCCGCACGGCGTGGTCCGGCTCGGCGAGCGGGCCGAGCAGCTCGCTGCCCGACCCGCGGCCGAGGAACAGGACGTTGGCCGGGAGGGTCACTTGCGGATGACCTGCTCCGCCCAGGCGCGGTGGTCGGCGACCCGGTGCACGACCCGCTCGCGCTGCTCGGCGACGCGGATCCCGGCGGTGCCGCCGTGGGCGTCGCGGGAGGCGATGGAGCCTGCGACGGTGAGCACCTCGCGGACCTCGGGGGTCAGCGCGGGGTCGACGGCGGCGAACTCGGCGTCGGTGAGCTCGTCGAGGCCGACGCCGCGGGTCTCGGCGACCTGGACGCACTCGCCCGCGGCCTCGTGCGCGACGCGGAACGGCACGCCCTTGCGGACCAGCCACTCGGCGATGTCGGTGGCCAGGGTGTAGCCGAGCGGGGCGAGCGCGGCCATCCGGTCGGTGTCGAAGGCCAGGGTGGCGATCATCCCGGCCATCGCGGGCAGCACGAGGTCGAGCTGGGAGACGGAGTCGAAGACCGGCTCCTTGTCCTCCTGCAGGTCGCGGTTGTAGGCCATGGGCTGGGCCTTGAGGGTGGCCAGCAGGCCGGACAGGTTGCCGATGAGGCGGCCGGACTTGCCGCGGGCCAGCTCGGCGATGTCGGGGTTCTTCTTCTGCGGCATGAGCGAGCTGCCGGTGGACCAGGAGTCGTGCAGCTTGGCGTAGGAGAACTCCGCCGTGCACCAGATGATGACGTCCTCGGCGATGCGGGAGACGTTGACCGCGAGCATGGCCGTGGCGAAGGCGAACTCGGCGGCGAAGTCGCGCGAGGAGGTGCCGTCGAGGGAGTTCTCGGCGGGGGCGTCGAAGCCCAGCTCCTCGGCGATGGCGGCCGGGTCCAGGCCCAGCGACGAGCCCGCGAGCGCGCCGCCGCCGTAGGGCGAGATGGCGGCGCGCTTGTCCCAGTCGCGCAGCCGCTCGACGTCGCGCAGCAGCGCCTGGGCGTGGCCGAGCAGGTGGTGCGAGAGCAGGATCGGCTGGGCGCTCTGCAGGTGGGTGCGGCCGGGCATGGGGGCGTCCGGGTGCCGCTGGGCCTGGCCGACCAGGGCGTCGACGAGGTCGAGGACGCCGCCCGCGACCTGGCGGGCCGCGTCGCGCAGCCACATGCGGAACAGGGTGGCGATCTGGTCGTTGCGGGAGCGGCCCGCGCGGATCTTGCCGCCCAGCTCGGCGCCCGCGCGCTCGATGAGGCCGCGCTCGAGGGCGGTGTGCACGTCCTCGTCGGCGACGACGGGGGTGAACGCGCCGCTGGCGACGTCGGACTCCAGCACGTCGAGCGCGGTGAGCATCCCGGACAGCTCGGAGTCCGACAGCAGGCCCGCGCGGTGCAGGACGCGGGCGTGGGCGCGGGACCCGGCGATGTCGTAGTGCGCCAGGCGCCAGTCGAAGTGCGTCGACAGGCTGATGGCGGAGAGGGCGGGCGACGGGCCGGATGCGAAACGCCCACCCCACAGAGCGGTGGGTTCCTGCTGGGTCACGGGAGGACTTCCTGGGTTCGGAGCGGGTGAAGTGGTCGAGTATGACCGCCGGGGCGCGGGTCCGCGCCCCGGGCGGGGGGCTTTCCCGGAGGTGCCGCCGGGAAGCCGCCACCTTCCCCGCCGAGCCGGGAACGATGCCGGGCGGGGAAGGTGGCGGGCGGCGGATGTCTCAGCGCTGCGCGCGGCGGGCGGCGATCTTGCTCGGGAGGCCCCAGAGCTGGACGAAACCCTTGGCGAGGCTCTGGTCGAACTCGTCACCCTCGTCGTAGGTGGCGAGGTTGAAGTCGTAGAGGCCGACGTCGGAGCGGCGGCCGGTGACGACGGCGCGGCCGCCGTGCAGGGTCATCCGGATGTCTCCGGTGACGTACCGCTGGGTGTCGGCGATGAACGTGTCCAGCGCGTCCTTGAGCGGGGAGAACCACAGGCCGTCGTAGACCAGCTCGGCCCAGCGCTGCCCGACGGTCTTCTTGAAGCGGGCCAGGTCGCGCTCGACGGTGACGTTCTCCAGCTCCTGGTGCGCGGTGATCAGCGCGATGGCGCCGGGGGCCTCGTAGACCTCACGGCTCTTGATGCCGACCAGCCGGTCCTCGACGATGTCGAGGCGGCCGACGCCCTGGGCGCCCGCGCGCCGGTTGAGCTGCTGGATGGCCTGCAGCACGGTGACGGTCTCGCCGTCGATGGCGACCGGGACGCCCTTGTCGAAGGTGATGACCACCTCGTCGGCGTCGCGCGGCTCGGCCGGGTTGGCGGTGTAGTCGTAGACGTCCTCGATCGGGGAGTTCCAGATGTCCTCGAGGAAGCCGGTCTCGACCGCGCGGCCCCAGACGTTCTGGTCGATGGAGTACGGGGACTTCTTCGACACGTCGATGGGCAGGTTGCGGTCGTTGGCCC
Organism: Actinokineospora pegani; assembly: GCF_009745975.1. Taxonomy (GTDB): domain Bacteria; phylum Actinomycetota; class Actinomycetes; order Mycobacteriales; family Pseudonocardiaceae; genus Actinokineospora; species Actinokineospora pegani. Next base: position 7,250 of record NZ_WHOL01000044.1, read on the forward strand.
AGGAGATGGCCTTCTCCCGGGTCCAGGCGAAGTCGCGGACCGGGGCGATGCAGGTCAGGTCGGGGGCGAGCGCGCCGATGCCGACCTCGAAGCGGACCTGGTCGTTGCCCTTGCCGGTGCAGCCGTGGCTGACGGTGCTGGCGCCGTGGTACTTGGCCGCCTCGACCAGGTGCTTGACGATCACCGGGCGGGAGATGGCCGAGACCAGCGGGTACCGGTCCATGTAGAGGGCGTTGGCCTGCAGGGCGGGCAGGCAGTACTGCTCGGCGAACTCGTCGCGGGCGTCGGCGACGACGGCCTCGACGGCGCCGCACTCCAGCGCCCGCTTGCGGATGGTGTCCATGTCCTCGCCGCCCTGGCCGACGTCCACCGCGACGGCCACGACCTCGGCGCCGGTCTCCTCGGCGATCCAGCCGATGGCCACCGAGGTGTCGAGGCCACCGGAGTAGGCCAGCACGACCCTGTCACTCATGAGCTTTCTCCTTGCTGGTTGTGCACGTTTTCGGGAGCGGTGCGGCTGGCCATCTGGCGGAACCGCCCGGCCAGCGTTGTCCCGGTCACCGGCTCCCGGCAGATGACCATGATGGTGTCGTCCCCGGCGATGGTGCCGACGACCTCCACCAGCGCGGCGCGGTCGATCGCGCTGGCGAGGAACTGCGCGGCGCCGGGCGGCGTGCGCAGCACCATGAGGTTGGCCGACCCCTCGGCGGAGACCAGCAGCTCGGAGAGCAGCTTGCTCAGCCTGGAGGTGCCGCCGTGCACGCCGCGCACGGGGCTGCCATCCTCGGGGATGAGGTAGACCGGCGCGCCGCCGTCGGCGGCGCGCAGCTTGACCGCGCCCAGTTCGTCCAGGTCGCGCGAGAGCGTGGCCTGGGTGACCTCGACGCCGTCCTCGGCGAGCAGCCGGGCCAGCTCGGTCTGGCTGTTCACCGGCCGTTCGGCGATGAGGGCGACGATGCGCGCGTGGCGCGCGGCGCGGGTGGTGGTCACGCCTGGGTCACCAGCCAGGCCAGTAGCGCCTTCTGCGCGTGCAGGCGGTTCTCGGCCTCGTCCCAGACGGCGCTGGACGGTCCGTCGAGGACCTCGTCGGTGATCTCCCAGCCGCGGTGGGCGGGCAGGCAGTGCAGGACGATGGCGCCGTCGTTGGCCAGGCCGAGCAGCTCGGCGTTGACCTGGAAGCGGCGGAAGGCGCCGGTCCGGTCGCGGCCGTCGTTCTCCTGGCCCATGGAGGTCCAGGTGTCGGTGACCAGGACGTCGCAGCCGGTGACGGCGGAGACGGGGTCGGTGTGCACCTCGACGCTGCCGCCGGTCTCGGTGGCCCGCCGCTTGGCGTCGAGGATGAAGTTGTCCTGCGGCTGGAAGCCCTCGGGGGCGGCGACGCGCACGTGCAGGCCCGCGGTGGCGCCGCCGAGCAGCAGCGAGTGGGCCATGTTGTTGGCGCCGTCGCCGAGGTAGGTGAGGGTGACCCCGGCGAGTCGGCCGAGCCGCTCCTCGACGGTCTGCAGGTCGGCGAGGACCTGGCAGGGGTGGAACTCGTCGGTCAGGGCGTTGACCACCGGGACGTCGGAGACCGAGGCCATGGCCTCGATGCGCTTCTGGGCGTAGGTGCGCCAGACGACGGCGTCGACGTAGCGCGAGAGCACCCGGGAGGTGTCCTCGATGGTCTCCTCGCGGCCGAGCTGCATGGTGCGGCCGTCGACGATGATCGGGTGCCCGCCGAGCTGGTGCACGCCCACGTCGAACGACAGCCGGGTGCGGGTGGAGTTCTTCTCGAAGATGGCCGCGACCGACTTGCCCTCGAGCGCGCGGTTGCCGAGCGGGTCGGCCTTGAGCTCCTTGGCCAGGTCGAGGACCTGGCGCTGCTCGGCCGGGGTCAGGTCGTCGTCGCGCAGGAAGTGGCGGACCACAGCTCAGCCCTCCGGTGTTGTTGCGGGCATGGGGACGCTGTCGAGGATGGCGGGCAGGTCGGCGAGGAACGCGCCTGCCTGCTCGTCGGTGAGGATCAGCGGCGGGGCGAGCCGGACGACGTCGGGCTGGACGTTGTTGACCAGGTACCCGGTCTTGAGCGCGGCGGCGGCGACCTCGGCGGCGGCCGGGGCGGTCAGCGCGATGCCGAGCAGCAGCCCGCGCCCCCGGACTCGGGAGACCAGCGGGTGGTCGAGCGCCTCGACCCCGGCGGCGATGTCCTTGCCGAGCGCGGCCGCGTGCGCCAGCAGGTCGTCGGCGGCGATGGTGCGCAGCACGGCGAGGCCCGCGGCGGCGGAGACGGGGTTGCCGCCGAAGGTGGTGCCGTGCTGGCCGGGGCCGAACAGCTCGGCCGCGGCGCCGACGGCGACGCAGGCGCCCAGCGGCAGCCCGCCGCCGAGGCCCTTGGCCAGGGTGAACACGTCGGGGGTGATGCCTGCCTGCTGGAAGGCGAACCAGCTCCCGAGGCGGCCGAGGCCGGTCTGCACCTCGTCGAGGACCAGCAGCGCGCCCGCGGCGGCGGTGATCTCCCTGGCGGCCTGCAGGTAGCCGTCGGGGGCGGCGACGACGCCGCCCTCGCCGAGGACCGGTTCCAGGAAGAGCGCGGCGGTGTCGGTGTCGACGGCGGCCTCGAGCGCGGTGACGTCGCCGTACGGGATGTGCGTGACGCCGGGGGTGACCGGCTCGAACGGGGTGCGCTTGGCGGGCTGGCCGGTGAGCGCGAGCGCGCCCATGGTCCGGCCGTGGAAGGCGCCCTCGCAGGCGACGACCTTGGTGCGGCCGGTGAGCCTGCTGAGCTTGAGCGCGGTCTCGTTGGCCTCGGCCCCGGAGTTGGCGAACAGGACCTTGGCCTGGCCGGTGAGGCCCGCGGCGTCGAGCAGGGCCTCGGCGAGTTCCAGCGCGACCGGGTTGACGTAGAGGTTGCTGGTGTGGCCGAGGGTGGCGATCTGGGTGCTGACCGCCTCGACGACGGCGGGGTGGGCGTGGCCGAGCGCGTTGGTGGCGATGCCGCCGACGAGGTCGAGGTACCGGTTGCCGTCGGCGTCGAAGACGTGGGCGCCCTCGCCGCGGACCAGGGTCAGGGCGGGCGTGCCGTAGTTGTCCTGCATGGCGGACTTCCAGCGGCGCTGGCCGTCCTCATTCGATTCGACGGAGCACGTGTCCACTACTCACTCCCTTCCTGGTCGGGCAGCACCATGGTGCCGACTCCGGTCTCGGTGAACACTTCCAGCAGCACGGAGTGCGCCAGGCGCCCGTCGATGACGTGCGCGCGCGGCACCCCGCCGGTGACGGCCCGCAGGCACGCCTCCATCTTGGGGACCATGCCGCTCTCCAGGCTCGGCAGCAGCTCGCGCAGCCGCGACGCGCGGATCTCGGGCAGCAGCGAGGAGCGGTCGGGCCAGTCGGCGTAGAGGCCCTCGACGTCGGTGAGGACCACGAGCTTCTCGGCTTCCAGCGCCACGGCGAGCGCGGCGGCGGCGGTGTCGGCGTTGACGTTGTGCGGGACGCCGTTGACGTCGGGGGCCACTGTGGACACCACCGGGATGCGCCCGGCGCGGACGATGTCGAGCACGGCGTCGGGGTTGACCGTGACCACGTCGCCGACCTGGCCGAGGTCGACGACCTCGCCGTCGACGACGGTGGTGCGGCGCTCGGCGGTGAACAGCCGCGCGTCCTCGCCGGAGATGCCGACCGCGTGCGGGCCGTGGTGGTTGATCAGACCGACCAGCTCCCGGCTGACCTGGCCGACGAGCACCATCCGCACGACGTCCATCGTCTCGGGGGTGGTGACGCGCAGGCCGCCGCGGAACTCCCCGGCGATGCCGAGGCGCTTGAGCATGGCGCTGATCTGCGGGCCGCCGCCGTGCACGACGACCGGGCGCAGGCCCGCGAGGCGCAGGAAGACCATGTCCTCGGCGAAGGCCTTCTTGAGCTCGTCGTCGATCATGGCGTTGCCGCCGTACTTCACCACGACGAGCGCGCCGTTCAGCCGCCGCAGCCAGGGCAGGGCCTCGACGAGGATCGCGGCCTTCTCGGTGGGGCTGGTCATGAGGAGTAGGCGCTGTTCTCTTCGACGTAGGCGTGCGACAGGTCGGTGGTGAGCACCGTGCCCTTGCCCTCGCCCGCGTGCAGGTCGATCTCGACCAGGATGTCGAGGCCGGACAGGTCGGCGTCGAGCCGGTCGCCGACACCCAAGCCGTCCTTGCAGACGACCGTGCCGTTGAGCGTGATGTCCAGGCCGGACTGGTCGAACTCGGTGGGCGCGTTGCCGACGGCCATCGCGATGCGGCCCCAGTTCGGGTCGCCCGCGAAGAAGGCGGTCTTGCACAGGTTGTCGCGGGCGACCTCGCGGGCGGTGGCGACCGCCTCGGCGTCGGTGCGCGCGCCGGTGACCTTGATGGTGACGTGCTTGGTGACGCCCTCGGCGTCGGCCTGCAATTGGGCGACCAGGTCGGCGCAGAGGTCGGTGAGCGCGGCGGTGAAGGTCTCCGCGTCGGGGGCGACCCCGGAGGCGCCGGAGACCAGCAGCAGCAGCGTGTCGTTGGTGGAGGTGCCGCCGTCGATGTCGAGGCGGTTGAAGGTGTGCTCGATCGCGGCGCGCAGGGCGGCGTCGGCGGTGGGCTGGTCGATGTCGGCGTCGGTGGTGACGACGCTGAGCATGGTGGCCATGTTGGGCGCGCACATGCCCGCGCCCTTGGCGAAGCCGCCGATGGTGAAGCCGGACTTGTGGGCCAGCGCGGCCTGCTTGGGCCGGGTGTCGGTGGTCAGCACGCCGGTGGCGGCCTCGAGCGAGCTGTCCACCCCGTGCGCAAGCGCTTTCACCAGGGCGTCCACCCCGCCGAGGACGGCGGGCATGGGCAGCCGCTCGCCGATCAGGCCGGTGGAGCAGACCGCGACGTCGACGGCGCCGAGGCCGAGGACCTCGGCGACCTTCTCCGCGGTGGCGTGGGTGTCCTGGAACCCGCCGGGGCCGGTGCAGGCGTTGGCCCCGCCGGAGTTGAGCACGACGGCCTTGAGCGCGCCGGTGGTGAGCACCTGCTGCGACCACAGCACCGGGGCGGCCTTGACCTTGTTGCGGGTGAACACGCCCGCGGCGACGGTGGCGGGGCCCTCGTTGACCACGAGCGACATGTCCGGCTTGCCGTTGGCCTTGATGCCCGCGGCGACGCCCGCGGCGGTGAAGCCCCTCGGCGCGGCGACCCCGCTGCCCCGGTCGATCGGGGCGCTGGTCGCACTCACGGCGCTGGTCTCACTCACGGCGCTACCCCCACGGTGGACAGGCCCGTCGTCTCGGGGAGGCCGAGGGCGAGGTTCATGGACTGCACGGCGGCGCCCGCCGTGCCCTTGGTCAGGTTGTCGACGGCGGCGACCACGACGAGCTTGCCGAGGTCGGCGTCGACGGTGAGCTGCAACTGGACGGCGTTGGAGCCGAGCACGGCGGCGGTGGTGGGCCAACGGCCCTCGGGCAGCAGGTGCACGAACGGCTCGTCGGAGTAGGCCTTCTGGTAGACCGCGCGCGGGTCCTCGGACGAGGCGAGCTTGGCCGTGCAGGTGGCGAGGATGCCGCGCGGGAGCGGGGCCAGCACGGGGGTGAACGACACCGCGACCGGGGCGCCCGCGAGCGCGCTCAGGTTCTGGGTGATCTCCGGGGTGTGCCGGTGCGCGCCGCCGACGCCGTAGGTGCTCAGCGAGCCCATGACCTCCGAGCCGACCAGGTGCGGCTTGCTGGACTTGCCCGCGCCGGAGGTGCCGGACACGGCCATGACGGTGACGTCCGGCTCGACCAGTCCGGCGGCGACGGCCGGGGCGAGGGCGAGGGTGCTGACCGTCGGGTAGCAGCCGGGGACGGCGACGCGCTTGGTCCCGCGCAGGGCCGCGCGGCCGCCGGGCAACTCGGGCAGGCCGTAGGGCCAGTGCCCGGCGTGCTCGCCGCCGTACCACCGCTCCCACGCGGCGGCGTCGGTCAGCCGGTGGTCGGCGCCGCAATCGATGACGACGGCATCCCCGAGCTGGGCGGCGATCTCCGCCGAGCGCCCGTGCGGCAGGGCCAGGAAGACCACGTCGTGGCCCGCGAGGGTCTCCGCCGTGGTCTCGGCCAGCACCCGGTCGGCCAGCGGCAGCAGGTGCGGCTGGTGCTCGCCGAGGGGCGAGCCCGCGTTGCCCCCCGCCGTCAGCGCGCCGATCTCCACCTCGGGGTGCGCGAGCAGCAGGCGCAGCAGCTCGCCGCCCGCGTAGCCGCTGGCGCCCGCCACCGCGATCCGGATCGTCATATGGATGATTATGCACGCTCGTGCAATATCAATCAATCGCCTTCACCCGGAGGTGTCGAACCGCACAGCGCCGATCCGGCGTCTCACCACTCCACGGGCAGCTCCGCGACGCCGTAGACGACGCTGAACGAGCGGAAGGCAGGCTCGGCCCCGGGGGCCAGGCGCAGGTCCGGGAAGCGGTTGAGCAGGGCGGGGAAGGCCGTGCGCAGCTCCATCCTGGCCAGCGGGGCGCCGAGGCAGTGGTGGATGCCGTGACCGAAGGCCAGGTGGGCGATGTCCGGCCTGCTCAGGTCGAGGCGGTCGGGGTCGTCCACAGCGGCGGGGTCGCGGTTGGCCATGGGGATCGAGACGACGAGCAGGTCACCCTTGACGATGGGGTGGCCGTTGATCTCGGTGTCGGCGGTGGCGATCTTGAGGGTGCCGGTGTGCACGATGCTCAGCCAGCGCAGCAGCTCCTCGATCGCGTTGCCGATCAGGTCGGGGTCCGCGCGCAGGGCGGCGAGCTGATCGGGGTGGCGCAGCAGGGCCAGGGTGCCCAGGCCGAGCATGTTGGCGGTGGTCTCGTGGCCCGCGATGAGCAGCAGGTTGCCCATGCCCGCGAGCTCGTCGTCGGTGAAGTCCGACCCGTGCTGGACCAGCGCGCCGATCAGGTCGTCGCCGGGGTCGGCCCTGGCCTGCCGGACGAGGGAGAGCATGTACTCGCGCATGCGGCGGGCCTCGGCGAACAGCTCGTCGGCGGGCAGCGAGACGTCGACCAGTTTGGCGGTGCGGGCCTGGAAGGAGTCCCGGTCGGCGTAGGGGACGCCGAGCAGCTCGCAGATGACCAGCGACGGGATCGGCAGGGCGAAGTCGGCGACCAGGTCGGCGCGCCCCTTGGCCTGCATGGCGTCCAGGTGCTCGTCGACGATCTCGGCCACCCGCGGCTCCAGCGCGCGCATCCGGCGCACGGTGAACGCGCCCGCCAGCGCCTTGCGCAGCCGGGTGTGCTCCGGCGGGTCGAGGGCGAGCAGGTTGCCCGCCAGCGCCTGGCGCCGCTCCTCCTCGGAGGCGCCGAAGACGTCCAGCCGCCGCGTGGCCTTGCGCGGGTCGTTGGCGAAGGTCACAGGGTCGGCGAACACCCGGCGCACGTCCTCGTGCCGGGTGATCAGCCAGGCCTCCATGCCCAGCCGCACCCGCACCCTCGGGACCTCCCCGGTCTCGCGCAGGCCGAGCAGGTCGGGGCCGAGCTGGAAGCCTTCGCGGCGCATGTGCAGCGGCAGCTCGGAAGCCTGGGTCACGGGCGCCTCCATCGTGGTGGGGTTCGGGGTCGCCCCTCGACCGTGCCACGGGGACGGGGTGGGTTCATCGGGCAAATGAGTGACCCGACCCCGTCGCAGGGCGTGAGTGTGGACCGGCTTGGCGGATGTTTCCCACACCCGGGCCTGCCATCGTCGGCGACATGCGAAAAAGCCTGGCCTCCTGCGCCCTCGCCGTCGCCGCCCTGCTCGCCGCGACCGCCCTGCCCGCCGCCGCCGACCCGGCACTGACCACCCGGCCCCTGCCCCTGCCGCTCGGCGCGACCCTCGGGACCGCTGTGGAGAGCACCGCCTCCGGCGTCTACGGCACCGCGGGCGTTCCCGGCAGATCGCGGGCCGTGCGGTGGACCGGCTTCCGCGTGGTCCCGTTAGAGCCGCTCGACGGCGTCAGCACCGTGATCGACGCGAACGACCTCGGGGCTGTCGCGGGCGCGCACAACGGCCGCGCGACCGCGTGGATCGCGGGCAGGCGCCTCGACCTGCACCCGGCCGGGTTCGACACCAGCGAGGCCATCGGCCTCAGCGACCTGGGCCACGTCCTGGTGCGGGCGACGACGGCCACGAGCACCCAGCTCTCGCTGTGGCGGGCGGGCCACACCCGCCTGCTCGCCGACTACCCCTTCCCCGAGCCGAGCGAGGCGACGATCAGCAGGCGCGGCGACGTCGCCGCGCGCGTGTTCACCACCACCAGCGAGAGGACCCTGGTGTGGGACGCGGCGGGCGGCGCGCCCCGGACCGTGTCGGGGCAGTCGGCGCTGCTGCCCATCGAGTTCACCCGCACCGGCGAGCTGTTGGCGCAGGAGTGGCGCGTGGTGGGTCGGGACCCGATCTGGCACGCGCAGGTCGTCCGCGGCGACGCGCGCACGGAGCTGCCGCCCCTCGACCCCACCGGGAACGCCTTCTACGGCGGCTCCGTCGACGGGCGGTACACGCCTGCCCACCGGGCCAACGGCTCCGGGGTCGTGGTCGGCTCCTCCTACATCCCGGGCGTGGGCTCGCACGCGACGATGTGGCGCGACGGCAGGCCGATCGACCTGACCCCGGACGGCGCCTACGCCTACGCCGTGGAGGTCAACGAACGCGAGACGGTCCTGATCCGCGACTGCGTCGAGGTCGACGCCGACCTCGACTGCGAGCTGTCCCTGCTGCGCGGCCAGGACCGGGCGGAGATCGCGCTGCCCGACGGCGCCACCGAGGTGTCCGTGCGGCTCGACCCGTACCGGGACCAGGTGGTCGGCACCTACCGGGGCGCGGCGGGCCAGACCGTCCCGTTCGTGACCCGCTAGCGGTAGCGGGCGAACACGGCGCCGACCTGTTCCCGGGCGGCGCCGTCGGCCACCAGCAGGTGGAGCAGGAGCCGGGCTTTGAGCGGGTGCAGGGCCGCGCCGTGGTGCACGCCCCTGGCGAGCAGGTCGATCTCCGAGCCGGGGTAGCCGTAGGTGCCGGTCAGCACTGGGCCCGCCCCGGCCCGGGAGGTCAGCACGACCGGTATCCGCGCGGCGGCCTCGGCGACGGCGGGGACCATCGCCGCCGGGACGTGGCCGCCGCCCACCGCTGCCAGGACCGCGCCGTCGAGAGCCGGGGCGGCCAGCCGCAGCACCTCGCCGTCGTCGCCGAGGGAGATGGTGAACAGGCCGATCCTCGGGGTGTTCGCGGGGATGGGGAGCGCGGGGCGCACCGGGGCGAGGCGGCGGAGGGCAGGGGCGCCTTCGACGAGCAGGCCGAGTGGGCCCGTGCCGGGTGAGACGAAGGCGGCGGGGCTGGTGGTGTGCGCCTTGACGACGTGGCGGGCGGCGTGCACCTCGTCGTTGAGCACCACCAGGACGCCGAGGTCGCGGGCGGCGGTGTCGGCCGCGGTCCGGACGGCGGCGAGGAGGTTGGCCGGTCCGTCGGCGCCCGCGGCGGTGGGGTGGCGCATGGCGCCGGTGACGACGACGGGGGCCGGGGTGTCCACTGTGGCGTCCAGGAGGAAGGCCGACTCCTCGAGGGTGTCGGTGCCGTGGGTGACCACGACCCCGTCGGCGCCGTCGGCCAGTTCGGCGGCGATCGCGGCGTGCAGGGCTTTGAGGTCGTCGAAGCCGACCGAGGGACTGGGCAGCGAGCGCAGGGTCCTGGCGGTGATCTCCACGCCGCTGCCCGCCAGCTCCGGGATCGCGGCCACCAGGGACTCCGCGTCGAGTGCGGGGGCGACGCCACCGGTCGCGACCGGGGCCATCGCGATGGTGCCGCCCATCGCCAACACCGAGATCCTCGTCATGGGCTCACGGTAACGCTGCCCGGTGTGGCTAGGGGTTGCCGATGAGGTCGAGCAGGGAGGTCCACCGGCCGACGGTGAGCAGGTCGACCACGCTGGCCTCCGCCGCGCGCAGGGTGGCCAGGTGCGTCGGCCAGAGCGGGTGGGCCGCCGACTCCCCCGACACCAGCGTCCCCACGGCCACCGGGACGCCCGGGCTGCCCAGGGCCTGGTTGAGGTGGGTGAGGGCTTGGCTGTCGGCGATGCCCATGGCCAGTTTGGCCACCGAGTTGGCCGAGGCCGGGGCGAAGACGAACGCGTCCGGCCGGGGGTAGGGCTTGGGGTCGGTCGGCAGGCGGGAGTGGTGGCGGACCGGGAGGTCGGTCAGGGCCTGCAACCTCTCCGTCTCGCCGTTGGCGTCGAGCCAGCGGCCGAAGGTGGGGGTGGCGGTGATGGCCAGGCGCCAGCCCAGGGCGGCCGCCGGTTCGGCCAGCTCGGCGCGGAAACGGGTCTCGCCGCCGCCGCAGGCGGCGGCGACGAGGCCCAGGATCCGGTCGGTCACCGCTGGAGCAGGGCGCAGAACATCGCGTCGGTGCCGTGGCGGTGCGGCCAGAGCTGGACGTACGGGCCCTCGCCCAGGTGGGGGACGTCGGGGAACGAGGGGCGCGCGTCGAGGACCGTCGCGCCGGTCTTGCGGGCCACGGCGGCGACCACGCCCTCGGTCTCGGACAGGTGCGGGGAGCAGACCACGTAGGCCACGACGCCACCGGGGCGGACCAGGCCGAGCGCGGAGGTGAGCAGCTCGCGCTGGAGCTTGGTCAGGTCGCCGACGTCGGAGGGCTGGCGGCGCCAGCGCGACTCCGGGCGGCGGCGCAGCGCGCCCAGGCCGGTGCACGGCGCGTCGACCAGCACCCGGTCGTAGTGGTCGGCGGGCAGGCCGGGGTCGCGGCCGTCGGCGACGCGCACCTTGACCGGCAGACCGGAGGTGATCCGCTCGACCAGCGCGGCCCGGTGCGGGGTCTGCTCGACGGCGTCGAGCGTGCCGCCGGAGATGCCGACGAGCGCGCCGAGCAGCGCGGCCTTGCCGCCGGGGCCCGCGCACAGGTCCAGCCAGGCCTCGTCGCCGCCTTCCAGCGGAACGCGGGTCAGGGCGAGCGCGCACAACTGGCTGCCCTCGTCCTGCACGCCCGCGAGCTTCTCGCGCACCGGGTCGAGCGCGCCCGGGTCGCCCGAGCCCGCGTCCAGGTGCACCGCGTAGGGCGAGTACGGGCCGGGGTCGCCGCCGGTCATCGCCGCCAGCTCTTCAGCGGAGACCTCGCCGGGCCGGGCCACCAGGTGCACCAGCGGGCGGGAGTCGTCGGCGCGCAGCGCGGCGGCCAGCTCGTCGCCGGTGGTGCCCAGTGCGTCGGCGAAGGCGCGGGCGATCCAGCGCGGGTGCGCGGTGTGCGCGGCCAGGTTGCCCACCGGGTCCTCGTCGGCGGCCGGGGCGAGCTTGTCCAGCCACGCCGCCTCGTCGCGCTCGGCGACCTGGCGCAGCACGGCGTTGGCGAAGCCGGTCACCCGCGAGCCGAGGTCGTTGCGGACCAGGTCCACAGTGGCCGCGACGGCGGCGTGCGCGGGGATCCTGGTGCGCAGCAACTGGTAGGCGCCCAGCCGCAGCGCGTCGAGCAACTGGGGCTCCACTTTGGCCAGTGGGCGGTCGCAGCAGGCGGCGATGACCTCGTCGAGCAGGCCGCGCGCCCGGCAGGCGCCGTAGGCCAGCTCGGTGGCCAGTCCGGCGTCGCGGCCGGTGATGCGCCGGTCGCGCAGCAACTTGGGCAGCACCAGGTTGGCGTAGGCGTCGTCGGCGCGGACCGCGCGCAGCACGTCCAGCGCGGCGCGGCGGGCCTGGTCCTCCGACGGCGGGCGCGCCGGACCGCTCGGCCGCTTCGGCGGGTGCGCGCGCCGGGGTCCGCTGGCGGCGCCGCGCTGCGGCCGTTTGCCTTGCTGGGTCACGACAGAGACTCTCCCGCTTCGATCCTGCTCCCGCGCGCCCAGTCGGCCGCACGCATGCGCTTCTTGCCCTGCTGCTGGACCTCGCCGAGCGCCACCGGCCAGGTCGCGGTGCCCACGAGCACCCGCTTGCGCTCGACGAGCAGTTCGCCCGCCTCGAGCTCCACCTCGGACTCGGCCCGGGTCACCGGGCCCAGCTTCACCCGCTCCCCGCGGAACAGCGCCCACGCCCCCGGGTCCGGGGTCACCGCCCGCACGAGCCGGTCGACGGCCATGCCGGGCAGCGCGAAGTCCACGCGCGCGTCCTCGACGGCGATCTTCGGCGCGAAGCTGACCCCGTCGGCGGGCTGGTCCACCGCCACCAGCGACCCGTCGGCGATGCCGTCGAGGGTGCGCAGCAGCAGCCCGGCCCCGGACTCGGCCAGCCGCGCGAGCAGCGCCCCCGCGGTGTCGTCCGGGCGCACCTGCTCGGTCAGCACGCCGAACACCGGTCCGGCGTCGAGCTCCTTGACGATGCGGAACGTGCTGGCCCCGGCGAACTCGTCGCCGTGGCGCAGCGTGGCCTGCACCGGCGCGGCGCCGCGCCAGGCGGGCAGCACCGAGAAGTGCAGGTTGATCCAGCCGTGCGCCGGGATCTCCAGCGCGGCCCTGCGCAGGATCGCCCCGTAGGCGACCACCGGGCAGGCGTCCGGGGCCAGCTCGCGCAGCCGGTCGAGGAATTCCGGCTCGCTGGCCTTGACCGGGGTCAGCACCTCGATGCCGTGCTCGTCGGCCAGCGCCCCCACCGGCGACCGCAGCACCTTGCGCCCCCGCCCGGCCTGCGCGTCCGGCCTGGTCACGACCGCGACCACGTCGTGGTCCGGGGAGTCGATGAGCGCCTTGAGCGCGGGCAGGGCAGGCTCCGGCGTGCCCGCGAACACCAGCCGCATCAGCGCGCCCCGAACAGCGGGTGCGGGCTCTGCTTGATGGTGGGCGCCGTCCCGTCGAACCACTCGGCCCGGCGGATCTCGCGCATCGCGGTCTTGCGGGTCTCGTCGTCGAGCCGGTCGAGGAACAGCACCCCGTCGAGGTGGTCGGTCTCGTGCTGGATGCAGCGCGCCAGCAGGTCGCTGCCCCGCACCTCCAGCGGCTCACCGTGCAGGTCGAACCCGCGCGCGACGACGTTCTTCTTGCGGACGCAGTCCCAGTAGTGCCCGGGGATCGACAGGCAGCCCTCCGGGCCGTCCTGGTCCTCGTCGTCGAGGGCGGTCCACACGGGGTTGACCAGGTGGCCTTCCTCGGTGCCGCAGTGGTAGGTGAACACCCGCAGCCCGACACCGAGTTGGGGGGCCGCGAGGCCCGCGCCGCCCTGGTTCTCCATCGTGTCCCACAGGTCGCGCACGAGGTTGCGCAACTCGCGGTCGAAGTCGGTGACCTCGGCGGCGCGGGTGCGCAGCACTGGGTCGCCGAACAGGCGGACGGGCTGGACGGTCATGCTTCCCCTTTGTGGTTGCTGGGGGACCAGTCTATGCCGGTGGGGGCTGTGCTTCTGGTGGGGTGTGCTCTCCGGCGAGCAGGTGCTTCTGGGTGGGGCGCTTGTGGTGGGGGGCGCTGGATCCAGCCTTCGCGTTGCTGGGCGCCGGGTGCTTTTTGGAGGCTGTGGACAACTCGGTCTCAGGCGTCGGAAGTGTCGGTCCCTGGCGGTAGCGTGGAAACCGGGGGGCCGAAGGCCACACCTGGTTGGGGCGGTGGGCGGTGCTGGGGGGTTGGCTAGACCAGGTCTTGGGGGTCCATGCGGACTCGGGCGGGGGTGGGGTCCTTGCGGACCACGCGGGAGGTCAGTGCCGTGGAGAGGGCTGCCGCCAGTTGGTGGCCCTGGGGGCGGGGGACGCGGATGAGGGCGCGTTCGGTGGCGCCCTGGTCGTCCAGCGGGACGGGGCCCAGGACCTCGCCGTTGTCGGGGAGGGCCAGGGCGTTGAGGAGGGTCGCCACGGCTTCGGGGGTTCCGTCGACCGCCGCCATGCGGACCGCTGGGGGGAAGCCGAGTTCGGTGCGGCCCGCCAGTTCCAGGCTGGCGTGCCAGGCGGGGTCCCAGCGGACCAGGGCCTGGACGGGGGCCAGGGTGGAATCCGCGAGCACCACGACGCGGCCGCCGTGGGCGGCGGGGACGACCATGCCGGCGGCGGCCATCCAGTGGCGGAGGGCCTTCTCGGTGGCGCGCAGGTCGGAGCGGCCCAGCAGGGCCCAGCCGTCGAGGAGGAGGGCGGCGCCGTAGCCGCCCTCGGCCACTGGTTCGGCGCCGGGGGTGGCGATCACCAGGGCGGGTTTGGCGGGGACCGACGCGAGGATGTCGGAGCCGCCGGAGGTGCGGATGGGGTGGCCGGGGAAGGACCTGCCCAGTTCCTCGGCGGTGCGCTTGGCGCCGACGACGGCGGCGCGGAGTTTGCGGGAGCCGCAGGCCGAGCAGCGGTGGTTGGCGTCGACGGCGGCGCACCAGTGGCAGGTGGGGGGGCTGTCGCCGGGGAGTTGCAGGGGGCCCGCGCAGCGGCGGCAGCGGGCGGGGGCGCGGCAGTCCTGGCAGGTCAGGGCGGGCACGTAGCCCCGGCGCGGGACCTGGACCAGGACCGGGCGGCCCGCGCTGAGGGCGGCGCGGGCGGCCTCGAAGGCCACCGCGGGGATGCGGGCGGTGCGGGCGGCCTCGTCGCGGGCGAGTTGGCTGTCGTGCTCGCCGAGGGCGGTGACCCGGGGGGCGGCGGCGCGGAGCTGGTCGCGGGCGGCCACGAGCTGCACCGCCCAGCCGGTGTCGACCAGGCGCTGGGCCTCCGCGGTCCTGGCGAACCCCGCCACCAGCACCGCCGCGCCGGTCAGCTCGGCGCGGGTGATCAGCACGTCGCGGGCGTGGGTGTGCGGGGCGCTGATCTCCGAGTGCTGGTCGTCGCCGTCGTCCCACACCACGAACACGCCGGGGTCGGCGACCGGGGCGTAGGCGGTGCTGCGCGCGCCGACGGCGATGCGCGGGCCGCCCCGGCGCACCGACAGCCAGGAGCGGTACCGGGCCGACGGGCCCTGGTCGGCCGACAACGCCACCACCGCGCCCGCGCCGACGAGGGCGACACAGGCCGCGTGCACCCTGGCGACGTCGCGGTGGTCGGGGACGACGACGACCGCGCCGCGCCCGCCCGCGGCCGCCGTGGCGGCGACCTCGGCCAAGCGGGCGGGCCAGTCCTCCCCCGGCAGCGCCTGCCACACCGCGTGCGCCTGCCTGCCCGCGTTGACGGCGTTGAGGAACGCCTGCCCCCACTGGTAGCGCGACCACGCCTCGGCGGCGGGTCGCGGCGGGGCGGGCACCGGCTCGGGCGGCGGCTCGCTCTCCGGCTTGGGCCGCCGGGCGGGCACGGCCTCCTTGAGCACGTCGCACAGGTTGCCCGCGTAGCGCTCGGCCACCGCCCGGCACAGCTCGACCGTCTGCGGGGTCAGCACCGGCTCCGGGGACACGACCTGCTCGAGCAGCATCAGGTCGCGCTCGTACTCGGCCTCGGCGACCCGCTCGATGAGGAACCCGGCCACGAGCTGCCCGGAGAACCGGACCCGCACCCGGCAGCCGGGCACGGCCGTCTCCGCCGCGCTCGCGGGCACCCAGTACTCGAACAGCTTATTGACGTTGTGCGCCGAGACCTCCACGCACACGCGGGCCACCGGCAGCTCCGCGGCGGCGCCCTTGGGCGGCGCAGGCTTGGGGATGGTCACCTCGAACAGCGCGTCCGCGCTCGCGGGTGGGGTGGCCATGGACGAGGGTCTACCAGACGCTCAGCGCTCGCGGCGGTCCGGGTCAGCACCACCGTCGGACGGGCCGTCGGCGTACAGCGAGGCGTAGAGCTCGGCGACCTCGGCGCGGTCGCGGCTGCCGGACCCCTCGCGGATGTCGCGGTTGATCCCGGCCGGGAAACCGTGCTTGACCAGCCGCCGCTCGGCCGCGTCCTCCATGAACGACAGCGAGAAGTACAGGCCGGTCGCGTAGCCCGCGGCGACCATCGACAGCCGCAGCGACAGCGGCCCGGGGACCAGCAGCACCAGCCAGATCGGCAGGAACAGCACCATCACCCTGGCGAAGTGCCGCAGCACCCAGGTGCGAGTGGTCAGGTCCCACAGCACCCACATGCGGTTGCGCTCGGGCAGCGTCCCGCCGACGGCGTACCAGAGCCAGTGCAGCGGATTGGGACGGACGAAGCGCATGCCACCTCCTCTGGTCACGACAACGGGCCGCCACCGGTATACCCGGTGGCGGCCCGTTGGAACGTGCTGGGGCCGCTAGGCGCCCGCGAGGCTCTTGAGGGCCTCGGCGCGGTCGGTGGCCTCCCACGGCAGCTCGATGTCGGTGCGGCCGAAGTGGCCGTACGCGGCGGTCGGCGCGTAGATCGGGCGCAGCAGGTCCAGGTCGCGGATGATCGCGGCCGGGCGCAGGTCGAAGACCTCCTTGATCGCGGACACGATCTTGGCCGGGTCGACCTTCTCGGTGCCGAAGGTCTCCACGAACAGGCCGACCGGGGCGGCCTTGCCGATCGCGTAGGCGATCTGCACCTCGATGCGGTCGGCCAGGCCCGCGGCCACCGCGTTCTTGGCGACCCAGCGCATGGCGTAGGCGGCCGAGCGGTCGACCTTCGACGGGTCCTTGCCGGAGAACGCGCCGCCGCCGTGGCGGGCGAAGCCGCCGTAGGTGTCGACGATGATCTTGCGGCCGGTCAGGCCCGCGTCGCCCATCGGGCCGCCGATGACGAAGCGGCCGGTGGGGTTGACCAGCAGCCGCACGTTGTCGGTGTCGAGCTCCAGGTTGGCCAGCTCGGGGGCCACGACCTGCTCGCGCACGTCGACGCCGAGCAGCTTGTCCAGGTCGACGCCCTCGGCGTGCTGGGAGGACACGACGATGGTGTCCAGGCTGACCGCGCGGTCGCCGTCGTAGCCGATGGTGACCTGGGTCTTGCCGTCCGGGCGCAGGTAGGGCAGCACGCCGTCCTTGCGGACCTTGGTCAGGCGGCGGGCCAGCCGGTGCGCCAGCGCGATCGGCAGCGGCAGCAGCTCCGGGGTGTCGGTGTTGGCGTAGCCGAACATCA
Source organism: Actinokineospora pegani (assembly GCF_009745975.1). Lineage (GTDB taxonomy): Bacteria > Actinomycetota > Actinomycetes > Mycobacteriales > Pseudonocardiaceae > Actinokineospora > Actinokineospora pegani. The sequence goes on from NZ_WHOL01000044.1 coordinate 24,093, forward strand.
GGCCCTGGTCGCCCGCGCCCTGCTTGTCGATCTCGTCGTCGCTGGTCTCGACCCGCGACTCGTGCGCGGTGTCGACGCCCTGGGCGATGTCCGGGGACTGCGCGCCGATGGCGATGTTGACGCCGCAGGAGTTGCCGTCGAAGCCCTTGGCCGAGGAGTCGTAGCCGATGTCGAGGATGCGCTCCCGGACGATGGCCGGGATGTCGGCGTAGGCGCTCGTGGTGACCTCGCCCGCGACGTGCACCTGGCCGGTGGTCACCAGGGTCTCCACCGCCACCCGGGAGCGGGGGTCCTCGGTGAGCAGGGCGTCGAGGATCGAGTCGCTGATCGCGTCACAGATCTTGTCCGGATGCCCCTCGGTCACCGATTCAGAGGTGAACAGCCGCAGGCCCTTGTTGTCACTCACGCCGTTTCCCACTCCGTTTCGCAGTTCAAGGTCGATTCACGAGCTGGCCGATGGCCCTAGCCTGGCGCATCGGCGGACCCAGTGCGCAATTTGATCACGGCGTCCCACACTTCGGTCGCCATTCGGGCCTTTGAGCCGAGTCGGATCGGCCATTCGGAGCCGTCCGCGCTGAGCAGCCAGCCAGAGTTGTCCTCGGTCTCGAACGCCTTGCCCTCCCCGACGGCGTTGACCACGAGGAGGTCGCACCCCTTGCGGGCGAGCTTGGCGCGGGCGAAGTCGAGCACCCCGGTGCCGCCGTCGCCGGTCTCGGCGGCGAAGCCGACGACGGTCTGCGCCGGGCGCGGGACCTCGCGGCGGGCCCGGACCAGCTCGGCCAGGATGTCCGGGTTGCGCGTCAGCGCGATGGCGGGGTCCGGCTCGTCGTCGGATTTCTTGATCTTGTGCTCGACCCGCTCGGCGGGCCGGAAGTCGGCGACCGCGGCGGCCATCACCACGACGTCGGCCTCGGCGGCGGCCCGGTGCACGGCCTCGCGCAACTGCTCGGCGGTGCCCACGTGCTCGACGACGGCCCCGGCGGGCTCGGGCAGCGCCTGGGTGTGCGCGGAGACCAGGGTGACCTCGGCCCCGCGCTGCACGGCGGTGCGGGCCAGCGCGTAGCCCTGCTTGCCCGACGAGCGGTTGCCCAGCCAGCGCACCGGGTCCAGCGGCTCGCGCGTGCCGCCAGCGGACACGACCACGCGCAGGCCCTCGAGGTCGCGCGGCAGCGCGCCCGGGTGCTCGATCAGCAGCCGGGCCAGGTCGGTGATCTCGGCCGGGGCGGGCAGCCGCCCCTTGCCGGTGTCCTTGCCGGTCAGCCTGCCGCTGGCGGGCTCGGCGACCACGGTGCCGCGCGAGCGCAGCGTCGCGACGTTGGCGCGGGTCGCGGGGTGCTCCCACATCTCGGTGTGCATCGCCGGGACCAGCAGGACCGGGCAGCGCGCGGTGAGCAGGGTGTTGGTCAGCAGGTCGTCGGCCAGGCCGTGCGCGGCCTTGGCCAGCAGGTCCGCCGTGGCGGGCACGACGACGACCAGGTCGGCCTCCTGCCCGAGGCGCACGTGCGGGACCTCGGGCACGTCGGCGAACACGCCGGTGTGCACCTTGTTCCCGGACAGCGCCTCGAAGGTGGCGGCGCCGACGAAGTTCAGCGCCGCCGCCGTGGGCACGACCCGCACGTCGTGACCGGTCTCGGTGAGACCGCGCAGGACCTCGCACGCCTTGTAGGCGGCGATGCCGCCGCCGACGCCGAGGACGACGCGGGGCCGCTGGGTCACTCGCCCTCGGTGTGCTCGAGAAGGCCCGCGTGGATCTCGCGGAGCGCGATCGACAGCGGCTTCTCGCGCGGGCCCGGCTCGACGAGCGGGCCGACGTACTCCAGCAGGCCCTCGCCGAGCTGGGCGTAGTAGTCGTTGATCTGGCGTGCGCGCTTGGCCGCGTAGATGACCAGCGCGTACTTCGAGCTGACCTTGTCGAGCAGGTCATCGATGGGCGGGTTGGTGATGCCCTCGAGGGTGCTCGACGGCTCGCCGGGTGCGCCCAGCTCGGGAGAGGTGATCACGCGCAACGCTCCAACTAGCTAGAAGAAGGCAGGGGGCGGCTCAGGACCGACCCTGCTCAGAACTGTCTGTGAGCACCCAGGTTAGCAACTCGCTGGCGGCAACCCGAACATCGCTGTTGATGAGCACCTTGTCGAACTCCGATTCGGCGGCCAGTTCGTCCTTGGCCACGGCCAGCCGCTTGGCGATCAGGGCCTCGTCCTCGGTGCCGCGGCCGACGAGCCGGGTGACCAGGGTCTCCCAGGACGGCGGCACCAGCATGACCAACTGCGCCTCGGGCATCGCGGCACGCACCTGCCGCGCCCCCTGCAGCTCGATCTCCAGCACCGCGGGCCTGCCCGCGTCCAGCGCCGCCTCGACGGCGGCGCGGGGGGTGCCGTAGTGGTTGCCCGCGTACTCGGCGTGCTCGAGCAGCTCGCCCGCGCCCGCGAGGCGGTCGAACTCGGCCTTGTCGACGAACCGGTAGTGCTGCCCGTCGACCTCGCCGGGGCGGGGCGGGCGGGTGGTCACCGAGACCGAGAAGTAGAGGTCCGGGTGCAGCGCGCGCAGCGCGGCGACCACGCTGGACTTGCCGACGCCGGACGGGCCGGACACAACAGTGAGCCGAGGCCGGGTGGTGCCCGGCCTCGGCTCAAAGCCTGCTGAGGAGCTCACTCACTCGCCGCTGAACTCGGCGAGCAAGGCCTTGCGCTGACGGTCGCCGAGGCCGCGCAGACGGCGGCTGGGCGCGATCTCGAGGCGCTCGATGATCTGCTGGGCACGCACCTTGCCGACGCCCGGGAGGGCCTCGAGCAGCGCGGTGACCTTCATCTTGCCCAGGACCTCGTCATTGTCGGACTGCGCCAGCACCTCTTTGAGAGTGGTGCCGCCGCGCTTGAGGCGCTCCTTGAGTTCGGCTCGCGCGCGACGGGCGGCAGCCGCCTTCTCCAGCGCTGCGGCCCGCTGCTCCTCGGTCAGCTGGGGAAGGGCCACGATTTCCTCCGTGGGGGTGGGATTTCTTCCGGATCGGTGCCGCGACGTTACCGACCCCTGGCCAGGGGAGACAACGCGGGTCCGCCCTGTGCGCACCGTGACCGGAGCCGAAAAGTTGATCAACGAACAGTGACACCGGGGCTACGACCTGCGGCGATCATAGCGCGGATGATCGGCTCCGTCCGGTGACCGACCGCGATCGGACGGCTGCGGGGGGCGAAAGTGTCGCGCGCGACACGCCGGAGCGCGGCACGGTCCCACCCGGACAGACCACTCGCTTCATGCGGCCTCTCACCTGCGAAGACGCCATTTGACCGAAAAAAACGGCGAAACGGGCATCAAATACCCATTTCGCCGCTTCTTCCGCGCCGCGTCGCGATGATCGACTTCTGTCGCGAACCCGCCAGTCAGGCGAGCAGCGAGGCGTTCACCGCCCGTGCGGCCGCCGCCAGCGCGACCGGGTCCGGGCCGTGCCGCAGGATGTCGCGCGAGCTGGCGGGCAGCACGTGCGCCTGCGACGGCCCGAACACCCGGCGCAGGTCCTCGGGCCCCGCGCCCTGGGCGCCGAGGCCGGGGGCCAGCACCGGGCCGTTGAGCGCGGACAGGTCCAGGCCGGTGGCGCCCACGGTCGCGCCGACGACCAGGCCCACCGAGCCGAGCGGGGTCGCGCCGGTGTTGCGCGCGGCGGCGGCGTCGACGACGTTCTGCGCGACGGTGCGGCCGCGGTCGTCGACCGCGCGCTGCACCGAGGCGCCCTCCGCGTTCGAGGTCATCGCCAGCACGAACACGCCGCGGCCGGTCTCGGCGGCCAGGTCCAGCGCCGGGTCGAGCGAGCCGAAGCCGAGGAACGGCGACAGCGTCACCGCGTCGGCGGCCAGCGGCGACCCGTCGGACAGGTACGCCTCGGCGTAGGCGGCCATGGTCGAGCCGATGTCGCCGCGCTTGACGTCGAGCAGCACCAGCGCGCCCGCGGCCCGCGACTCGGCGATGACCCGCTCCAGCACCGCCACGCCCCGGGACCCGAACGCCTCGAAGAACGCCGACTGCGGCTTGACCACGGCCACCTCGCCCGCCAGCGCCTCCACGGCGGTGCGCGCGAACCGCTCCAGGCCCGCGGCGTCGCGCGGCAGGCCCCAGTCGGCCAGCAGGCCCGGGTGCGGGTCGATGCCCGCGCACAGCGGCCCCCTGGCCGCCACCGCGGCGGCCAGGCGGGCGCCGAACGGGCTCACTCGCCCGCCATCTCGGCGCGCAGGGCCCGCTGCAGCTCCTGCAGGGGCCGGACCCCGATGTCGTCGCGGATCATCGCCTCGATGCCGTGCACCGCGGCCGCGGCGCCCTGGATCGTGGTGATGCACGGGATGTCGCGCGACACCGCCGCCGTGCGGATCTCGTAGCCGTCGACGCGCGGGCCGTGGTTGCCGTACGGGGTGTTGACGACCATGGCGACCTCACCCGCGCGGATCAGGTCGACGATGTTGTCCGCGCCCTCGAAGTGCTTGCGCACCACCGTGCACGGGATGCCGTTGCGGCGCAGCACCAGCGCGGTGCCCGAGGTCGCCAGGATCTCGAAGCCCAGGTCGGCGAGCCGCTTGACCGGGAAGATGATCGCCCGCTTGTCCCGGTTGGCCACCGAGACGAACACCTTGCCGCTGCCGGGCAGCGAGCCGTAGGAGGCCGTCTGCGACTTGGCGAACGCGGTGCCGAACGAGTAGTCGATGCCCATGACCTCGCCGGTGGACTTCATCTCCGGGCTCAGCAGCGAGTCGACGCCCTGGCCGTCCTTGGTGCGGAACCGGTGGAAGGGCAGCACCGCCTCCTTGACCGCGACGGGCGCGCCCTCCGGCAGCTCCGCGCCGTCGCCGACGGCGTTGAGCATGCCCTCGGCGCGCAGCTCGGCGATGGTGGCGCCGAGCATCACCCGGGCGGCGGCCTTGGCCAGCGGCGCGGCGGTCGCCTTGGACACGAACGGCACGGTGCGGCTGGCGCGCGGGTTGGCCTCCAGCACGTAGAGCACGTCGTCCTTGAGCGCGTACTGGACGTTGAGCAGGCCGCGCACCCCGACGCCGAAGGCGATGGCCTCGGTGGAGCGGCGCACGGCGTCGAGGTCCATCTTGCCCAGCGTGATCGGCGGCAGCGCGCACGCCGAGTCGCCGGAGTGGATGCCCGCCTCCTCGATGTGCTCCATGACGCCGCCGAGGTAGACCTCGGTGCCGTCGCAGAGCGCGTCGACATCGATCTCGATGGCGTCGTCGAGGAACCGGTCGACCAGCACCGGGTGCTCCGGGGAGACCTCGGTGGCGCGCTCGATGTAGCCGGCCAGCGACCCCTCGTCGTAGACGATCTCCATGCCGCGCCCGCCGAGCACGTAGGAGGGGCGCACCAGCACCGGGTAGCCGATCTCGTCGGCGATCCGCTTGGCCCCGGCGAAGGAGGTCGCGGTGCCGTACTTGGGCGCGGGCAGGCCCGCGCCGGTCAGCACGTCGCCGAACGCGCCGCGGTCCTCGGCGAGGTGGATGGCCTCCGGCGGGGTGCCCACGATCGGCACGCCCGCGTCGGCCAGCCGCTGCGCCAGGCCGAGCGGGGTCTGCCCGCCGAGCTGCACCACGACGCCCGCGACGGTGCCCGAGACCTGCTCGGCGTGCACGACCTCGAGGACGTCCTCGAAGGTCAGCGGCTCGAAGTAGAGCCGGTCGGAGGTGTCGTAGTCGGTGGAGACGGTCTCCGGGTTGCAGTTGACCATCACGGTCTCGAACCCGGCCTCGCGCAGCGCCATCGCCGCGTGCACGCAGGAGTAGTCGAACTCGATGCCCTGCCCGATGCGGTTGGGCCCGGAGCCCAGGATCAGCACCTTGGGCCGGTCGCGCTGCGGGGCCACCTCGGTCTCGGCGTCGGGGTCGAGCTCGTAGGCCGAGTAGTGGTACGGGGTGGTGGCGGCGAACTCGGCCGCGCAGGTGTCGACGGTCTTGTACACCGGCCGCACGCCGAGGCGGTGGCGCAGCGTGCGCACCCCGTCCTCGCCAGCCAGCTCGGGGCGCAGCGCGGCGATCTGCCGGTCGGACAGGCCGGAGCGCTTGGCCCGGCGCAGCAGCAGGCCGTCGAGCACGGGCGCGTCGATGATCTCCGCGCGCAGCTCCTCCAGCGCGGCGATCTGGTCGATGAACCACGGGTCGATGCCGCTGGCCTGGTGCACCTCGTCGATCGTCGCGCCCATCCGCAGCGCCCGCTCGAGGGTGTAGAGCCTGCCGTCGTGCGGGGTGCGCAGCGCGTCGATGGCCCCATCGAGGGTCACCGGGTCCGGGTCGGGCGTGGTCCAGAACCCGGCGGCCTTGGTCTCCATCGACCGCAGCGCCTTGCCCAGCGCCTCGGGGAAGCTGCGGCCGATGGCCATCGCCTCGCCGACGGACTTCATCGTGGTGGTCAGCGTCGGGTCGGCGCCGGGGAACTTCTCGAAGGCGAACCGGGGGACCTTGACCACGACGTAGTCGAGCGTGGGTTCGAAGGAGGCCGGGGTCTCCTTGGTGATGTCGTTGGTGATCTCGTCGAGGGTGTAGCCGATGGCCAGCTTGGCGGCGATCTTGGCGATCGGGAAGCCGGTGGCCTTCGACGCCAGCGCCGAGGACCGCGACACCCGCGGGTTCATCTCGATGACGACCATCCGCCCGGTCTGCGGGTGGATGGCGAACTGGATGTTGCAGCCGCCGGTCTCGACGCCGACCGCGCGCAGCACGTCGATGCCCACGTCGCGCATGTGCTGGTACTCGCGGTCGGTCAGCGTCATCGCCGGGGCGACGGTCACCGAGTCGCCGGTGTGCACGCCCATGGCGTCGATGTTCTCGATGGAGCAGATGACGACGACGTTGTCGCGCTTGTCGCGCATCAGCTCCAGCTCGAACTCCTTCCAGCCGAGCACGGACTCCTCGATGAGCACCTCGGTCACCGGGGACTCGGTGAGCCCCAGCGACGCCAGCCGCTCGAGGTCCTCGGCGGTGTAGGCCAGGCCGGAGCCGAGGCCGCCCATGGTGAACGAGGGCCGGATGACGACCGGCAGGCCCAGCTCCTCGACGGTCTCGCGCACCTCGGCCATGGAGTGGCAGACCCGGCTGCGCGGGGTCTCGCCGCCGATCTCGGCGACGATGTCCTTGAACTTCTGCCGGTCCTCGCCGCGCTGGATGGCGTCGATGTCGGCGCCGATCAGCTCGACGTCGTACTTGGCCAGGGTCCCGCGCTCGTGCAGGGCGACCGCGGTGTTGAGCGCGGTCTGCCCGCCGAGGGTCGCCAGGATCGCGTCCGGGCGCTCGGCGGCGATGACCTTCTCCACGAACTCGGGCGTGATCGGCTCGATGTAGGTCGCGTCGGCGAACTCCGGGTCGGTCATGATCGTGGCCGGGTTGGAGTTGACCAGGCTGACCCGGATGCCCTCCTCGCGCAGCACCCGGCAGGCCTGGGTCCCGGAGTAGTCGAACTCGCAGGCCTGGCCGATGACGATCGGGCCGGACCCGATCACCAGCACGTGCTTGATGTCCTCGCGCTTGGCCATCAGTTGCTGCCCTCCATCAAACGACGAACACCGTCGCGGAACTTCTGGAAACTTGCGGATTCATTAGCCTCGACATTCATGGTCAAGGCAATGGCGTCAGCCGCCTCCAATTTGCGGAGACCGGACTGGTGGTACCCGTGGGATTTGAAGACCCGCTCCAACGCCTCCCACGTCCCGCCCTTGATCGCGTCAGGATCACGAAACCCCGCCTTGCTCCCCAGGCTGAGCGGAACCTTCGGATACGCTCGGTTGATCGCGGGCACATCGCCGAAGAACCAAGCTTCGAGTTCCTCGATCGCGATCCTGTTCACCAAGTGCACATCACCTGGCCTGCCCGTAACGACCAGGCCCGCGTCTTCGGCCATGCGATCAAGGTCGCGCTTCAACTCGACGCAGTCGTCATCGTCCCGATCGACCAAGATCACGATCTTGACCGGCTGCCAACGCAACCTCTTCGCATAACCGGCGAGACGAGAAGGGAGGTTCTTCAACAAGGTGGTCTTGCCGTTGAACTCCCGAATCTCGAATGACACGGCTGGAACGATCTTGGGCAGCAGGCGCCGCAGCGCCGCAGCCGCTGACCGCTCCTCAACGAGGACCTCGAGGTACTCGCCCGTGGTCATCGCGGTCGCCCCGACCTGACCAGCGGATCGCCAACCCCGAAATAGCCCTCCATCCACAGGCTGCCCAGGGAGCCACCCGCGTCCACCATGTCAGTCAGCTCCCGGATGTCGGACGCACGCATCGTCCGGGCGTAGCCCGTCTCATCCCGGAAAAGGACCCAAAGCTCATTCGGGCGCAGCGCGTCAGCAAAGTACGGAGAGTGCGTCGTCACCAGCATCTGGCTTCGCCCGGCGGCGGAACGGGCTTCCTCCGCGAGGTCGAACAGGAGTCGCGGGTGCAACTGGTTCTCCGGCTCCTCGATGCCGACAATCGAGGCCGGGTCGGGGTCGTACAACACGGTGAGGTAGGCGAGGAGCTTCAGCGTGCCGTCCGACACGAACTTGGCGAGCACGGGCGCGTCGAACGGTTTGTCCTTCAGCCTCAGCAAGAGCCTGCCGTCAGCCATCTGCTCGGATTCGACGCTCTCCAGCGATGGGATTCGCCTGCCCAGCACGTCGAAAATGGTGGCAAGGCGGTCGGGGTGCTGCTCGCCGAGGTACTGGATGACGTTGGCCAAGTTGTCACCGGTGACCGACAACCGCTCCTGGGGACCAGCCATCGGCTGGGACCGGACCAGGTCGATGTTCAAGTACGACAGGTACCAACCCGTGATGAACCGCCGCAGCGCGGAGACCTGCGGGTAGCGGCTGAGCTGGCCCAGGCTGCTCACCGCGAGCAGATCAGGCGAGTCGAGCCGCTCCGACACCTTGATGCCCGCTTGCTCGTCGTAGACCTCGCCTACCCCCTCGGAGAACGAGAGGATGTCGCGCGGACGCCCAGACCCGGGAGCGGTGTTCCACTGCAGTCGTTCGTCGACGACGACAGGGCCTCCCCCCCTTTCGTCGAGCGCAAGCTTGTAGGTCACAAGCCGCGAACTGGGGGTCTCCCGGTACTTCAGCTCAAACTCGACAGGTCCCTCGGCCCCCCGGCTGCGAATCTCGCTCAACCGGTTGCGGCCGTCCCACGCTCGGCGCAGATTGGTGGTAAAAGCCTCGTGCAAAAAGGCAAAAACGTCGAATACGGTGGACTTCCCACTTCCATTTGGACCGAAAAGCACCGTCAGCGGCGTGAGATCTTCAAAGGTGACATCGCGGAGCACCCGGTAGTTGCGTATTCGCAACTTCGCGATCACTGGTTTCCCAGCCCGGGCGGCCATCAGCGGTTGCCCTCCATCAGCTCGGCGAAGCGGTCGAACAGGTCCGCGGCGTCGTGCGGGCCCGCGGCGGCCTCGGGGTGGTACTGCACGGAGAAGGCGGGCACGTCCAGCGCCCGCACGCCCTCGACGCAGCCGTCGTTGGGGCAGTAGTGGCTGACCTCGGCGGCCCCGAACGGGGTGTCGAAGGGCTTGCCCGGCTCGCCCGCGAGGGCGAAGCCGTGGTTCTGCGAGGTGATCGCGACCTTGCCGGTGGCCACGTCGATCACCGGGATGTTCACGCCGCGGTGGCCGTAGCGCAGCTTGTAGGTGTCCAGGCCCAGGGCGCGGCCGAGGATCTGGTTGCCGAAGCAGATGCCGAACAGCGGGATCTCGCGCTCCAGCACGGCCCTGGTCAGCGCGACCGGCCCGTCGGCGGTGGCGGGGTCGCCGGGGCCGTTGGACAGGAAGACGCCGTCGGGCTCGACGGCGAGGACGTCGTCGATGGTGGCGGTGGAGGGCAGGACGTGGGTCTCGACGCCCCGGGCGGCCAGCATCCGGGGGGTGTTGGACTTGATGCCCAGGTCGATCGCGGCCACCCGGAAGCGGCGCTCGCCGTCGGCGGGCACGACGTAGGCCTCAGCGGTGGTGACCTCGCCCGCCAGCTCGGACCCGGCCATCTTCGGGCTCTCCAGCACGCGCGCGACCATCGCGTCGCGGTCGCGCAGCGCCTCGCCGGAGAACACCCCGGCGCGCATCGCCCCGCGCTCGCGCAGGTGCCGGGTCAGCGAGCGGGTGTCGACGCCGCTGATGCCGATGACGCCGCCGTCGACCAGCGCGGCGTCGAGGGTCCCGGTGGAGCGCCAGTTCGACGGGACGCGCGCGGGGTCGCGCACGACGTAGCCCGACACCCAGATGCGGGCGGACTCGTCGTCCTCGCCGTTCCAGCCGGTGTTGCCGATCTGCGGGGCGGTCTGCACCACGATCTGCCGGTGGTAGGAGGGGTCGGTCAGGGTCTCCTGGTAGCCGGTCATGGCGGTGCAGAACACCACCTCGCCGAAGCTCGCGCCGCGCGCGCCGTAGGCCTCGCCGGGGAACACCCGGCCGTCCTCCAGGACCAGCGCGGCGGGGGAACTGGTGTCACTCACCGGTCTTCACCTCCGGGTTCAGCGCGCGCACAGCGGGCACCCACCTGTCGTAGTCGTCCTTGTCGTCGGCCCGGAAGCCGGTGTCGAACCCGTGCCCGTCGACGTCCCAGCGGACGACGAGCAGGCCGTCGCGGCCCATCACCTTCCCGGCGATCCCGGCCTCGGTGCGCGCGGTGCGCACGGCGGCCGCCGGTATCCACACGGCCGTGGCGCCCTCGCGGTCGAACAGCACCCCGTCGGGGAGCAGGTGCGCGGTGGCGTTGGCGCGGAAGCCGACGTCGCCGACGGCGACCCGGTCCTGCCAGCTCGCCTCGGTCACCGTGCTGGCGTAGACGCCGGTGCTCGGCGGCAGCAGCGCCTCCAGCTCGCCCGCGCGGGCCTTGGCCAGCAGACCGTCGGGCACGGGCGGGAAGGCGGGGAGCTGCGCGGCCTGCCTGCGGGCGCGGCCGCGGTAGCCCCACCACATGAGCAGGGCGAACAGCAGGATCACCGCCAGCGTCAGCAGGGTCAGCACTAGGCGGGTCACTTGGTGGCCTTCCCGTCTCGGGCGGTGAGGGCTCCGCGCAGCAGGGTCGCCACGACGACGCCCGGCAGCTCCATGCCCTCGTAGGGAGTGTTCGCGGCGACGCTGGCCAGGTCGGCCCCGCGCACGGTCCAGCGGCCCGCCGGGTCGACCAGCGCCAGGGTGGCGGGCTCGCCGACGGCGATCGGGCGGCCGTGGTCGGCCAGCCCGGCGATCTCGGCGGGGCGCTCGCTCATCACCCGCGCCACGCCGCGCCAGTCCAGCAGCCCGGGGCCGACCATCGTCTGCACGACGATCGGCAGCGCGGTCTGCAGGCCCAGCATCCCCGGCCGCGCGGCGGACCACTCGCAGTCCTTGTCCTGCGCCGCGTGCGGGGCGTGGTCGGTGGCCACGCAGTCCACTGTGCCGTCCGCGAGCGCGGCGCGCAGGGCGGCGGCGTCGGTGCTCGTGCGCAGCGGCGGGTTGACCTTGTTGACCGGGTCGTAGGTGCTCAGCCGCGAGTCGTCGAGCAGCAGGTGGTGCGGGGTGACCTCGGCGGAGACGGTGGTGCCGCGGGCCTTGGCCCAGCGCAGCACGTCCGCGGTGCCCGCGGTGGAGACGTGGCAGACGTGCAGCCGGGCGCCGACGTGGCGGGCCAGCAGGCAGTCGCGGGCCACGATCGACTCCTCGGCCACCGCGGGCCACCCGGCCAGGCCCAGCCGCGCGGCCAGCTCGCCCTCGTGCGCCTGCGCGCCGACGGTCAGCCGGGGCTCCTCGGCGTGCTGGGCGACCACCGCGTCGAGCGCCTTGGTGTACTCCAGGGCCCGGCGCATGATCAGCGGGTCGGCCACGCACAGGCCGTCGTCGGAGAACACCCGCACGCCCGCCGCGGACCGGGCCATCGTGCCCAGCTCGGCGAGCCGCTCGCCCTTGAGCCCGACGGTGACCGCGCCGACCGGGTGCACGTCGACCAGGCCGACCTCCCGGCCGCGCCGCCACACGTGCTCGACGACCACGGCGTTGTCGGCGACCGGGTCGGTGTTGGCCATGGCGAACACGGCGGTGTACCCGCCCAGCGCCGCGGCCCGCGACCCGGTCTCGATGGTCTCGGTGTCCTCGCGGCCGGGTTCGCGCAGGTGGGTGTGCAGATCGACGAACCCGGGCAGGGCGACCAGGCCGCCCGCGTCCAGCACCTCGTCGGCGTCGTGATCGATCTTGGGCTCGATGGCGGCGATGACGCCGTCGCGGACCAGGATGTCCACCGGCTCGCCCTCGCCGTAGGGCTTGGCGCCCCGGATGAGCAGGCTGCTCACGATTGATCCTCTTCTCCGGCCAGCAGGTGGTACAGCACGGCCATGCGCACGTGCACGCCGTTGGTGACCTGCTGGGTGATGGCGGCCCGGGGCGAGTCGGCCACGGCGGCGGAGATCTCCATGCCGCGCAGCATCGGGCCCGGGTGCAGCACGGGGGCGTGCGCGGGCAGCAGCGAGAGCCGGTTCGCGTTGAGGCCGTAGGCGATGGCGTACTCGCGGGCCGACGGGAAGAACCCGCCGTGCATGCGCTCGGCCTGCACCCGCAGCATCATCACCGCGTCCAGGCCGGGCAGCTCGGCGTCGAGCTCGTGGGTGACCACCAGCGACCCGCCCGCGCCGACCGGCCAGCCCGCCACCCCGGTGGGCAGCAGGGTCGGCGGGGCGATGAGCACGACCTCCGCGCCCAGGGTGGTCAGCAGGTGCACGTTGGACCGGGCGACCCGGCTGTGCAGCACGTCGCCGACCACGCCGATCCGCTTGCCCGCGAGGTCGCCGAGCCGGTCCCGCAGCGTGGCCGCGTCCAGCAGCGCCTGGGTGGGGTGCTCGTGGGTGCCGTCGCCCGCGTTGACCACGCTGGTCCCGGCCTCGGCCAGCCACCCGGCCAGCCGGTGCGCGGCCCCGGAGGCGGGGTGGCGCACGATCACGCAGTCGGCGCCCGCGGCGGCCAGGGTCAGCGCCGTGTCGCGCAGCGACTCGCCCTTGCTCACCGAGGACCCGCCTGCGGAGACGTTGACCACGTCGGCGCTCATCCACTTCCCGGCGATCTCGAAGGACACGCGGGTGCGGGTGGAGTTCTCGTAGAACATCGTGATCACGGTCCGGCCGCGCAGCGTCGGCAGCTTGCGCACCTCCCGGCCCAGCAGCGTCCGCTTGAGACCGTCCGAGGTGTCCAGCACGGCGAGCGCGGTGTCGCGGTCGAGGCCCTCGGTGCCCAGCAGGTGTTTCACCCGTCTCCTTCCCGGAACAGCACGACGCCGTCGCGGCCGTCGGTCTCGGCCAGCAGCACGCGGACCTCCTCCGAGCGCGCCGTGGGCACGTTCTTGCCCACGTAGTCGGCGCGGATGGGCAGCTCGCGGTGGCCGCGGTCGACCAGCACCGCGAGCTGCACCGCGCGCGGGCGGCCCGCGTCGCGCAGCGCGTCGAGGGCGGCGCGGATGGTGCGGCCGGAGAACAGCACGTCGTCGACGAGCACGACCAGGGCGTCGTCGACGCCGCCGGGCGGCAGCGCGGTCTCGCCGATCGGGCGGGTCGGCCTGCGGCGCAGGTCGTCGCGGTAGAGGGTGATGTCGAGCGCGCCGGTGGGCACGCTCACACCGGAGAACTCGGCTATCCGCTCGGCCAGCCTGGTCGCCAGCGGCGCGCCCCTGGTGGGGATGCCGAGCAGGACGACCGGCGCGGCGCCGGAAGCACCGAGCGATGTCTTCTCGATGACCTGATGGGCCATTCGGGCGATGGTGCGCGCGACGTCTCCGGCCGACAGCAGCTCGCGCTGCCCGGCCGGTTCCGGCGCGCCACGGTCTCGCGGCGGCACGGCGGACTCCTTCCCCGCCTCACCGGACGGGTCCTTAAAGGATGTCGGTCGATCCTCTGACCTGGGATCGGTGCGACCGTATCAGGGTCACAGCCGGTTTCGAACGGGTGGTGGATGTGGCTTCGGCGACGCCCGGACGCCGGATCGGCTTGACCTGGTGGCAACTGTGGGTAACCATTACTCTGCGTGTTGAGGTGAAGCTACCCGCGGCGGGCTTGAGCGCCGACGGGGCGAAGGAAATGGAGAACCGCCGTATGGGCGACTACGCCAAGGCGCTGGGAGCCAAGCTCCGTGCCATCCGCCAGCAGCAGGGGCTGTCGTTGCACGGCGTCGAGCAGAAGTCCGGTGGCCGCTGGAAGGCGGTGGTCGTCGGCTCCTACGAGCGCGGCGACCGCGCGGTGACCGTGCAGAAGCTCGCCGAACTGGCGGACTTCTACGGCGTCCCGGTGGTGGAGCTGCTGCCGGAGGGCCGCGTTCCCTCCGGGGCCGAGCCCGCCACCAAGATCGTGATCAACCTGGAGCGGCTGCAACAGCTCCCTGCCGAGAAGGTGGGCCCGCTGGCCCGCTACGCCGCGACCATCCAGAGCCAGCGCGGCGACTACAACGGCAAGGTCCTGTCCATCCGCACCGAGGACCTGCGGTCGCTGGCGATCATCTACGACATGACCCCGGGTGAGCTCACCGAGCAGCTCATCGACTGGGGGGTGCTCCCGCCCGAGGCCAGGCCCTCCAAGGAGGACTGAGCCGAGCGCTGCCGCCCTCCCGCCCCCACTTCCCCACCCGGTGCCGTCCCCGGCCCAGGTGGGGACGTGCGGCTGGCGGCGCGAGCGGGTCGGGCGTTCCAGACGCCGGAGAAGCCCGCACACAGGTCCGTGTGCGGGCTTCTCCGGCGTCAGCGCTACAGGGTGGCGCGGAGGCGGTCGGCGATACCGGCGATGCGGCCGAGCACGCCGTTGATGAACCGCGGCGAGTCGTCGGTGGACAGCGACTTGGCCAGTTGCACGGCCTCATCGATCGCGACCGCGTCGGGCACGTCCTGGGCCCAGAGCAGCTCGTAGAGGCCCAGCCGCAGCACGGCGAGGTCGACCGCGGGCATCCTGGCCAGCGACCAGCCCTCGGCGTGCTCGGTGAGCAGCTCGTCGATCCGGGTGCGGTGCGAGCTGATGCCCTCGACCAGCGCCACGGTGTAGTCGTTGATCGGCGGCACGTCCGGCGAGCCGACCCGGTCGGCCATGATGGTCACCGGGTCGCTGCCGCGCACCGCCGCCTCGAACAGCAGGTCGACGGCGCGCTTGCGGGCCTTGCTGCGGGCTCCCACGTCAGCTGCTGACGCGGCCGAGGTAGCGCCCGTCGCGGGTGTCGACCTTGACCTTCTCGCCGGTGGTGACGAACAGCGGCACCTGGATCTCGGCGCCGGTCTCCAGCTTGGCGGGCTTGGTGCCGCCGGTGGAGCGGTCGCCCTGCAGGCCGGGGTCGGTGTGCTCGATGACCAGCTCGACCGAGGTCGGTAGCTCGATGAACAGCGGCACGCCCTCGTGCGAGGAGATGGTGGCCTTGCCGTTCTCGAGCAGGAACTTCGCGGCGTCGCCGACCACCTCGACGGAGATGCCGATCTGCTCGAAGGTGTCGCCGTCCATGAAGTAGTACTCGGTGCCGTCGTTGTACAGGTAGGTCATGTCGCGGCGGTCCACGGTGGCGGTCTCGACCTTGACCCCGGCGTTGAAGGTCTTGTCGACGACCTTCCCGGTCATCACGTGCTTGAGCTTGGTCCGCACGAAGGCGGGGCCCTTGCCCGGCTTGACGTGCTGGAACTCGGTGACGGTCCAGAGCTGGCCCTCGAGGTTGAGCACCAGGCCGTTCTTCAGGTCGTTCGTCGAGGCCACTTGCTTCGATCTCCTGTAATCAGCGCGTGGATGGCCGTGGGTCAGACGACCATGAGCTGCTTGGTGGTCAGCGTGAGGAGCTCGGGACCGGTGTCCCGCACGACGAGCGTGTCCTCGATGCGGACGCCGCCGCGGCCGGAGTGGTACACACCCGGTTCGACGGTGACCGCCATACCGACGGAGAGTGTACCTTCGGCGGTCTTGGCCAGGCTGGGGGCCTCGTGGACCTGCAGTCCGACGCCGTGGCCGAGGCCGTGGACGAACCGCTCCCCCTCCCCCGCCGCCTCGACCACCGCGCGCGCGGCCCGGTCGACGTCCCTGGCCGCCACGCCCGGCGCGAGCGCGTCCACCCCCGCCTGCTGCGACCGCGCGACGAGGTCGTAGACCTCCCGCTGCCAGTCGGCCGCCTTGCCCAGGACGAGGGTGCGGGTCATGTCGGAGTGGTAGCCGTCGACGGTCGCGCCGAAGTCGAGCTTGAGGAAGTCGCCGGTCCGCAGCACCGCGGCGCCCGGCCGGTGGTGCGGGACGGCGGAGTTGGCGCCCGCGGCCACGATGCTGGGGAACGACCGCTCCTCGGCGCCGTGGTCGAGCATCCGCCGCTCCAGGTCGAGCGCGACCTCCTGCTCGGTCCGCCCCACCAGCCCCCCGCGCTCGACCAGGTCGGCCAACGCCCGGTCGGCGGCGGCACACGCCATCCGCAGCGCCTCGACCTCGCGTTCGTCCTTGACCAGCCGCAGCCGCTCGACGAGATCCGGCGCCCGGGTGAACCGCGCCCGGCTGCGCCCCTGCAACTCGTCGAGGCCGTCAACGGTCACGTGCCGCGACTCGAAGCCGACCGCGCCCGCGGCCCGCTCGGCGAGGACCTGGGCGCTCGCGCGCCCGTCGAGGGTGGTCAGGTCGGGGACCTCCACCGCCGCCTGCTCGATGTAGCGCCCGTCGGTGCAGAACAGGCTGCTCTCCTCCGCGTGGGTGACGAGGAGTGCGGCGTTGGAACCGGTGAAACCGGTCAG
Source organism: Actinokineospora pegani (assembly GCF_009745975.1). GTDB lineage: Bacteria > Actinomycetota > Actinomycetes > Mycobacteriales > Pseudonocardiaceae > Actinokineospora > Actinokineospora pegani. Next base: position 40,782 of record NZ_WHOL01000044.1, read on the forward strand.
GTACCTGATGTTCACCAGGTCCGTGACCAGGAGCGCGTCGAGTTCGCGGGCCGCCAGGAGTTGCCTGAGCGCGGCTCGCCGGTGAGCGTGGGTTGCCATGCCGGGAGCCTACGTCTCGACCGCCCTCCACCCGGTTGGCGCTCGCCGCCCCGGACACGGGGGCGCACCTGCGCTTAGGCTCTGGTGATGCGTCTGTGGGTGGTTCGGGGAGCGGTTCTGGCGGTCGTGCACGCGGTCATCACGGTGGTGGTCGCGGGGGTGAAGGCGGCCAACCCCACGGGGCAGACCGTGGTCGAGGCGGTTTCCCTCGGTGTGCTGGTGGGTGTCGCCGCTGTGTGGGCGGCGGTTGACGGGTGGCGGGTGGTTCCTGGGCGCGGGTGGGCGTGGGTGCTGGCCTCGGTGGTGGCGGGTGTGGGGTCCGCGGTGTTGTCGGTGGTCGGGCGGGCGTTGTTCGTGGATCAGACCGGTGTCAGTTCGCTGGGGCAGGCGCTGACGGGTGGGGCGGCGTTCTCGGCGTTGTTGGTGTTGTTGCCCGCGGGGCTGGGGTTGGTGGTGGGGCCGCGTTTGGAGGGCGGGCGCGCTGTGGGCGCCGAGGTCGAGCCGCGGCCGCGGGCTAACGGCGGCTGACGAGGTCGGGGCCGCGCTGGTAGGCGTCCCACTCGAGGGGTGACACCTTGTCGAACGTGGAGGCGTTGAGCGCGGCCAGGATGGGGTCGGACAGGGCCCAGAGCCGCTTGTCGTCGAGGACGAGCCCCATCCCGCGGGGCGGGGACTCGATGGCGGTGGCCGAGGCGCCGAGGTGGGCCGCGACCGGCACCGCGTCGAGCGCGGGGACGCGGTGGTCGAGGATGCGCAGCGCCAGCCGCTCGGCGACGCTGCGGCGCTCGATGCGCACGACCCCGCCGTGCACGACCATGTCGACGGTGCGCGCGGGTGAGGGCATGGCGAAGCCCTCCAGGGTGCGCAGCGCGCGCTGCGGGTCCAGGCAGGCCGCGGTGCCGGTGAGGTCGGCGCCGAAGGCACGCAGGTCGGTCGGGGCGTCGCGGTGCGCGGTGGCCCGCACGAGGTCGACCGGGAGCCGCTGGCACGGGTCCTCCAACGACGGCAGCGCGTGCCCCTCGGGGTCGCGGACCAGGCCGGGGCCCTCCTTCCACGGGCCGGGGATGGTCACCGGCTCGTGCGGGTGGCGGGTGAACCCGACGTCCCAGAAGGTCAGGGTGGTGCCGTCGCTGGTCTCGTGGGCGATGGCGAAGGCGTTGAGCGGGTCGACCCACATGATGTCGGCGCTGAACGCGTCGACCACCGAGCGCTCGCGGACCTCGGTGCCGGTGGCCCGGGCGAAGCCGCCCTCACCGAGCGCCTCCACGTCCGCGCCGAAGGCCGGGTCGCGGGAGCGCAGGACGAACTGGCCCGCCCCGTTGAAGCCCGCGCCGCGGCCGGTGGTGTCGGTGAACATCAGGTAGAACCAGCCGTCGAGGTGCACGACCGCGGGCTGGCCCGCGCCGTAGGTGTTCTCCCTGCCCACGTCGTTGGCCGAGGTGACGATCGGCTGCCCGCCGTTGGCCCTGGTCCAACTCCGACCGTCCGGGCTGGTGGCCAGCCCGATGGCGTTGCCGTAGGCGTGCTCGCCCGCCGCGCCGGTGTAGTAGAGGTAGTAGGTCCCGGCGACCTTGATCACCGACGGGTCGCAGGTGTGCACCCCGTCCCACCCGGTCGTGCTGCCGGAGAACACCGCCATCCCCGGGGAGCCGTCCGGGGCGACGAACGGCCCGTTGGGGCTCGGGGCCTCGGCGTGGAGCACGTCGTCGCCGGGCGGCAGGGCGGTCCCGATCTGGCTGCACCACCACATCCGGTGCACCCCGTTCTCCACGATCAGCGTCGGCGCGTAGTTGTAGACCGCGTCCAGCCCGCCCGCGGCGACCACGCCGCCGCTGGCGCGGGGCCGGTCGGTGCCGAGCACGACCGGGTTGACCTGCTGGGGCGGAGGCGTGGCGGTGGTGCCGGGGGGCGCGCTGGGCTCGGTGATGCCCTTGGCGTCGATCGTGCACCCGGACGCGGCGACCAGGGCGACCACGGTCGCGGTCGAGGTCAGGGCGCGCCGGAGCCTGCTCGGCATGCGGGTGGGGACCTCCGTGCCAGTGGCGCCGTCGGGGATCGGCGCCGGGAACAGTCTAGGCCGGGTTGTGCGAGCCCCGTGCCTCTGCCCCGTGCCCTCCTGCCCTGTGCCATGCGGCCAGGCGTCCGTCGAGACCTGGGCTCAGCCCGCGTTCGCCGCCAGCCAGCGCAGGGCCAGGGCGTACCCGTCGACGCCGAGGCCGACGATCACGCCGGTGGCGATGTCGCTGAGGTGGCTGGTGTGCCGGAAGGGCTCCCGCTTGTGCACGTTGGAGATGTGCACCTCCAGCAGTGGGGCGTTGAGCTGGGCGGCGGCGTCGCGGACCGCGATCGAGTAGTGCGTCCACGCGGCGGCGTTGAGCACGACCGGCGCGCGCTCGTCGGCGGCCTCGTGCAGCCAGCCGAGCATCTGCGCCTCGGCGTCGGTCTGGCGGACCAGCACCTCGATGCCCAGCTCGGCCGCCGTCGCCTCGCACAGCGCGACCAGGTCGGCGTGCGTGGTCGAGCCGTAGACCTCCGGCTCGCGGGTGCCCAGCCTGCCCAGGTTGGGGCCGTTGAGGACGTGCACCCTCACAGCAGGACCGCCCCCGGGCCCTTGCCGCCCTCGCCCGCCACCGCCGAGTAGGCGGCGGCCAGCAGCGCCGGGTCCGGGCCCTCCAGCCGGGTCGGCTTGGCCAGGCCGTCGAGGACGACGAAGCGCAGCACGCCGGACTTGGTCTTCTTGTCCCCGAGCATGGACTCCACGAGCTGCGGCAGCGCGTCCGCGTCGTAGCTGACCGGCAGGCCCAGCGTGGTCAGCACGGCGCGGTGCCGGTCGGCGGTGGCGTCGTCGAGCTTGCCCGCGAGCCGGGCCAGTTCGGCGGCGAAGACCATGCCGACGCTGATCGCCGCGCCGTGGCGCCAGCGGTAGCGCTCGCGGCGCTCGATGGCGTGGCCCAGGGTGTGGCCGTAGTTGAGGATCTCCCGCAGGTCGGACTCGCGCAGGTCGGCGGCGACCACGTCGGCCTTGATCTGGACCTTGCGCCGGATCAGCTCGGGCAGCACCTCGCCCTCGGGGTCCAGCGCCGCCGCCGGGTCGGCCTCGATCAGGTCGAGGATCACCGGGTCGCCGATGAACCCGCCCTTGACCACCTCGGCCATGCCCGCGACCAGGTCGTGGCGCGGCAGCGAGGACAGGGTGGCCAGGTCGACCAGGACGGCCGAGGGCTCGTGGATCACCCCGACCAGGTTCTTGCCCGCCTCGGTGTTGATCCCGGTCTTGCCGCCGAGGGCGGCGTCGACCATGGCCAGCAGCGTGGTCGGCACGTTGACCAGCTTGATGCCGCGCATCCAGGTCCCGGCGACGAACCCGCCCAGGTCGGTGACCGCGCCGCCGCCCAGGGCCAGCACCGCGCCCTGCCGGTCGAGGCCCATCCGGCCGAAGACCTCCCAGCAGAACGCCGCCACCGACAGCGCCTTGCCGTCCTCGGCGTCCGGGATCTCCACCCGGTGCGCGTCCAGCCCGGCCTTGACCAGCTCGTCGCGGGTGGCCTCCGCGGTGGCCGCGAGCGTCGGCTGGTGGATGATCGCCACCTTCGACGCCCCCGCCACGGCGGCGACGACCTCGTCGAGCAGCCCCCTGCCGATCACCACGTCGTACGGGCGGCCGGTGGCCACCCTGATCCGAACCGGCTGCACCGTCAACGCCCTTCCTGGTCTGTGTCAGTCCCCGCGCGCACCGCGCCCGCGAGCTCGGCGGCGACCTCGACCGGGTCCCGGCCGTCGGTCAGCACCTCGACGGAGGCCACCTGCCGGTAGAGCGGCAGCCGCGCCTCGAGCAACTCCTTGAACTTGGCCCTCGGGTTGATCCCGACCAGCAGCGGCCGGGCCACCGACAGGCCGGTGCGGCGCATCCCCTCGGCCATGCCCACGTTGAGGAACACCACGTGGTGGGCGGCCAGCAGCTCCCGCGTGCGCTCGGAGAGCACGGCCCCGCCACCCAGCGCCAGCACCCCGGGGTGCTCGGCCAGACCCGCGGCGACGGCCTGCTCCTCCAGCTCGCGGAACACCGCCTCGCCGTCGGTGGCGAAGATGTCGGTCACCGGCCTGCCCTGCGCGGCGACGATGTCGGCGTCGGTGTCGCGAAACCCCAACCCCAACGCGTCCGCCAACGCCTCGCCGACGGTGGTCTTGCCCGCCCCCGGCGGACCGACCACCACCGCGACCGGGCTCACCAGCGCTTCCGCAGCGCCTCGAGGTACCCCTCGGCGTTGCGGCGGGTCTCGTTCAGCGAGTCGCCGCCGAACTTCTCCAACGCGGCCTCGGCCAGCACCAGCGCCACCACCGACTCGAGGACGACCCCGGCGCGCGGCACCGCGCAGACGTCCGACCGCTGGTGGATCGCCACGGCGGGCTCCCCGGTCACCACGTCGACGGTGGACAGCGCCCTGGGCACGGTGGAGATCGGCTTCATCGCCACCCGCACCCGCAGCGGCTCACCGTTGGTGATGCCGCCCTCGAGGCCCCCGGCCCGGTTCGAGCGCCTGCTCACCCCGGTCACCGACCCCGGGTCCCGGTCGATCTCGTCGTGCGCCTGGCTGCCCCACCGGGTGGCCGTGGTGAACCCGTCGCCGACCTCGACGCCCTTCATGGCCTGCACGCCCATCAGCGCCCCGGCCAGCCGCGAGTCCAACCGCCGGTCCCAGTGCACGTGCGACCCCAGACCGGGCGGCAGCCCGTAGGCGATCACCTCGATGACCCCGCCCACGGTGTCCCCGGCCTTCTTGACCGCCTCCACCTCGGCGACCATCGCGTCGGTGCCCACCTGCCCGAACGCCCGCACCGGGCTCTCATCGATCGCCGCCAGGTCCGAGGGCAACGGCAACGGCCCCTCCGGCGCGACCGCCCCCCCGATCGAGACGACGTGGCTGACCACCTCGATGTCCAGCAACTGCCGCAGGAACGACTTGGCGACGGTGCCCAGCGCCGTCCTACTGGCGGTCTCCCGGGCACTGGCGCGCTCGAGCACCGGCCGAGCCTCGGGGAAGTCGTACTTCTGCATGCCGGGCAGATCCGCGTGCCCCGGCCGCGGCCTGGTCAGCGGCTCGTTGCGCCCCAACTCGGCCAGCTCGGCCTGGTCGACCGGATCGGCCGACATGACCTTCTCCCACTTGGGCCACTCGGCGTTGGCGATGCGCACCGCCACCGGCCCGCCCTGGGTGAGCCCGTGCCGGACCCCGCCGACGAACTCCACCTGGTCGGTCTCGAACCCCATCCGAGGACTCCGCCCGAACCCCAGCCGCCGCCGCGCCAACTGCTCGCCCAGCTCAGCCGAGGTCACCCCCACCCCAGCGGGCATCCCCTCGAGCACGGCCATCAGCTCGGGCCCGTGCGACTCTCCAGCAGTAATCCAACGAAGCACGTCTGAATCCTGTCATGTCAGCGGGATGCCGCCGAGGTCAACCCGGTTGGGGGTTGCTCCGCGCCCGGGTGAGTATCTCTGGGTCCGGTGGTGGTTGGGGGTTGTGACCTAGGGTGATGTGTGCCGCAGGTGGGTGGGTTGAGCGGCGCTTGTGGGGTGGGGCTGAGGTCGCCGCACGGGGTGGGGCTGGGCTGGTCCGTGCCTGGTGGGGGTTCTGGCCGAGTGGGCAGTGTCGGGGTGGCGCGGCGAGAGGTGGGATTGGTCGGGTGGGCTGGAGGTTTGGTTGGTCGGCCGGCTTGGCGGGCAGGGGTGGTGGAGTTGGGTGGCGGGACTTCGGGCCGGGGTTTGACCGCGTCAGGTTCGTGCCGTGTTGGCGGTGGTTGTGGTTGGTCGGGTCAGGTGCGACTCGACTGAGCCAGGTTGAGGTGCGCAGGTAACTAAGCAGGGCGGTTGGTCAGGATTGGGCTGGTTGGGTCACTGTTCGGGGTGGCTGGGCTGGGCTGGCAAGGGGGTGAGCCGGATGGGCGAGCCAGTTGTGTTGGCCGCACCGAGCTGGGGTGGGGTCCGTTGATCGGACCGCGCTGGGTTGGGTTGAGCTGGGTGGGACCGGACCGGTCGGAGCGGATCGGGTTGGGCTGAGTCGGGTCAGAGCGAACCGGGCTGGGCAGGGCCCGGTTGAGTCGGGCAGGGCCGGCCGGGCCGAATCGGCTTGGACCGGGCTGGGCTGGGTTGGGCTGGACCGGGCTGGGTTGGGCCGGGC
>NZ_WHOL01000045.1:2500-73713 GCF_009745975.1 Actinokineospora pegani
CAGCTTCGCGGGGCTGTCCCACCCGGCCACCGGCAGCACGCCCAAGCGGGCCGCGACCGACTCGGACACGTTCTCGGACACGTTGTGCCGCAACAACTCCACGGCGTCGGCGTCTGGTTCGACGGCCACCACGGTGCCACTGGTCCCGAGCCTGCTCAGCACCCGGATCGAGTGGTAGCCGACGTAGGCGCCCACGTCGAGGAAGACGCTGTCCGGCTCGATGAGCGAGTCGATCAGCTCGGCGACGTCGGGCTCCCACGCCCCGTTGCTCGACAGCACCGCCGACATGATCGAGTCCCGCGCGGGCAGCCGCAGCAGCCCGGCGTCGCAGAGCACCAGCGAGCTCGCGGTCTGCACCGGGTTGACGCGTTCCTGTTGGCGCACAACGACTCTGCGCAGCGCGTCGGTCGCGCGCAAGGCCTGGTCGGCGCTCCACGAACCGGTCTCGGCCCTGGCGTCGCGCTCCGCGAGCCTGGCCTCCAGCGCGTCCATCCGCGCGGTCGACGCCTCCAGCGCCTCGGTCAGCCGGCGCACCTCGTCCGCTGGTGGCGGGGGCGCGGCAGGCACAGCGGGGGCGGTGGCCTCGCGGAGACGGGAGCGCACGTCGTTGAGCGCGCGCGACCCGCTGACGACGTCCCCGCGCAGCCGCGCGATCTCGTCGTTGGCCGCGGTGACCTGCCTGCCCATGGCGGCCGACCGCTCCACCACCAGGTCGAGGTCGGCGCGCAGCAGGTCGACGTCGGGGGCGGCCAGCTTCTCCTGCCGCTCGACCAGCTCGACGGCGGTGCGCTCGATGCCGTCGATGAGCGAGCTGAGCACCGAGGTCAGGTGCGAGTCGTAGTGCGCGAGCACCCGCAGCACGGCCCGGCGCATCTGCGGGGCCATCGGGATCTTGTACCCGACGTCGGTGTCGGGCCTGCGCAGCAGCGCGTGCCGGGCGGTCCGCAGCGCGCGCAGCGGGTCGTCCTCGGTGGCCGAGGCCAGTGCCCGGCCCGCCCGCCAGCTCCGGTAGGCCAGTTCGACCCGCCTGCGCACGACCTCGCCCATCGCGGCGGGGGCCAGCGCCTCCAGCAGGTGGGTGCGCGCGGCGGAGCCGATCTTGTCGGCGGTGGCCTGGTCGTCGGCGAGGTCGCGGATCGCCCCGGCCACCATCGTGTCCGCGGCGAACTCGTCGACCGGCAGGACCACGCAGTTGTCCCCGCCGAGCAGCTCGGCCACGGTGCCCCCGGCGATCGTGACCAGGGGGACGCCGCGCAGCGACAGGTCGGTCAGCCACCGGTTGACGCCCGCTCCCCCGGGCTCGCCGGGGTGGTGCAGCGACAGCGCCCAGGTCGCGGCGTCGGTGGCGTGCCGGAACGAGGCCTGCTCGGTGATCAGCCGGACCCTGGGCTCGCGGGCCACCGACAGCCGCAGCCGCTCGGCGGCCTCGGTCCTGGCCAGCTCGTCGGGCACGAGCAGGACCAGCCGCACGTCGTCGCGCTGGGGGAAGGCCGCGCGGAAGGCGGCGAGCAGGTCGTCGGCCCGGTCACCGAGCGCGACGAGGACGGGGCCGCGGTCGAGGCCGAGCACGCGCCGCGCGTCGTCGACGGCCACCTCGTCGCGGGCTCCCGGGTCGGCGATCGGCAGCGGGACGGTGTGCGTGGCCACCCCGTCCGGGGCTGGGGCGACGGCGGGCCAGACCAGCCAGCGCTCGTCGGCGCGGGCGGGGACCGGTCCGTGCTCGTCGCGGACGGCGATCACGTGCCGCTGCCGTGGGACGGCGCCCAGCCCGTCCGAGGCGAGCACGACCGGGTACACCGGCTCGGTGGAGACCGGGAGCCCGGAGGCCTCCGCGGCCATCCGGAGGCGGTCGGCGAGCGGGCCGCCGCCCAGGACCGAGACGCCGATCTGGTCGACGAGGGCGACGTCGGCGGTCTGCCCGGGGACGGCGCGCTGCGGGAGCCTGCCGCTGAGCACGGCGTCGGTCGCGCACCAGTCGCGGTAGGCCGCCGCGTCGGCCCCGAACGGTTCGGGGAAGCGTTGGCGCAGGTCGGGGTCGTCTTCCCAGAGCCACTGCGCCCACCTGGTGGCGTCGGGGGCGCCTGCCGGGGCGGCGCACGCCCAGCGCAGGAAGCCTGCTGGGTCGACCCCGGCGGCGGGCGGCTGCTCGGCGCGGAACGCGCGGCGCATCGGGGCGGGGAAGGGCGGGCCGTCGGTGCGCGCGGCGAAGCGCAGGGCGGGCTCGGGCGGCTCGGTGTCGGCCAGTTCCGCCGCGTAGTCGGCGCACACCCGGTTGAGGGGCACGTTCTCCGACAGCAGGACGCGGGGGTTGTCGCGGTAGTCGGCGGTGAGCAGCCACGGTTTGCGCGGGTCGAAGCCCGCGAGGTCGATGGTGCGCAGCGGGGTGCCCGCGGTGGTGTGGACGCCGTCGGCGTCGCGGGTGAGCGGGCGTTGTCCGGCGTTCCAGCGGGAGAGGTTGAGCCCGGGGTCGCGCAGGACGCGGTGGTCGACCAGGGCGGGGGCGCCGTCGAGGAACACGGCGGCGCGGTCCGGGTCGGTGCGGCTGGCCTCGGCCCAGGCCTGCAGGAACTGCTCCGCCCCCGGCGCTACGGCGAGGAAGCCCTCGTCGTAGACGCCCGCGGCGAGCAGGTCGGCGGGGGTGGGGCGCAGGCCGTCGGCGGGCAGCGGGCGCAGCACCTTGGGCACCAGCACGACCGGGGCCTGGGCGAGCGCGTCGACGACGCCGGTGAGCGGGGCGAGCACCCTGACCCGGGGCCCGAGGTGCAGCACGGCGCCCTCGACCCGGGCGAGCAGGTGCTCGAGCAGGCGGGGCCGCAGCGCGGCGCAGGCCTCGGCGGTGGAGTGGCCGGTGGCCAGCACCGCCAGGTCGGTCTCGTCGATCCCGAGGTCGGCCGGGGTGAGCACGTCGGGGTCGTCCGGGTCGGCCCCGTCGACCAGCAGGGTGGTGAACCACGCCCCCGGGTGCTGTTCGCGGAACGTGCGGGCCGTGATCCGCGCCGCGGGCAGGCCGGCGCAGTCCACGACAGTGCACGCGGTCAGGACCGGGGCCTGGGCGACGTCTGCCACCCGGCCAACCTAACCGGTTCACCCGCCCGAGCGCGACGGTTGCTACCGGGATGGGTGGGCAGGTCGTGTTTTTCGGGGGGCCGCGCCCGGCGCGACTATCGCGAACACGGACCCCCGAGCACGACCAGTCACAGAACGGGGAGGAGTGTGCGCAGCTCGTAGGGGGTGACGCTGCGGCGGTAGCCGTCCCACTCCGTGCGCTTGTTGCGGAGGAAGTAGTCGAAGACGTGCTCGCCGAGGGTCTCCGCGAGCAGCTCGGAGTTCTCCATCTCGCTCAGCGCCTCGCCGAGGTTCTGCGGCAGGTTCGCGTACCCGGCGGCGCGGCGTTCGCGGTCCGACAGCGACCACACGTCGTCCTCGGCGGCCGGGGGCAGGGTGTAGCCCTCGGAGACGCCCTTGAGCCCGGCGGCGAGGATCACCGAGTAGGCCAGGTACGGGTTGCACGCCGAGTCCAGCGAGCGGATCTCCACCCGCCGCGACGAGGACTTCGTCGGGGAGTAGTTGGGCACCCGGACCAGGGCGGACCGGTTGGCGTGGCCCCAGCAGACCGCCGTGGGGGCCTCGCCGCCGACGATCAGCCGCTTGTAGGAGTTGACCCACTGGTTGGTGACCGCGGAGATCTCGCGGGCGTGCCGCAGCAGCCCGGCGACGAACGCCTTGCCGGTGTCGGACAGCTCGAACGGGTCGTTGGTGTTGTAGAAGGCGTTCTGGTCGCCCTCGAACAGGCTGACGTGGGTGTGCATGCCGGAGCCGGGCTGGTCGGAGAACGGCTTGGGCATGAAGGAGGCGTGCACGCCCTGGGTGAGGGCGACCTCCTTGACCACGTAGCGGAAGGTCATGACGTTGTCGGCCATGGTCAGCGCGTCGGCGTAGCGCAGGTCGATCTCCTGCTGGCCGGGGGCGTTCTCGTGGTGGCTGAACTCCACCGAGATGCCCATCGCCTCGAGGGTCTCGATGGCGTGGCGGCGGAAGTGCACCGCGTCGGCGTGCGAGGCCTGGTCGAAGTAGCCGCCGTTGTCGGCGGGCTCGGGCTCGCTGCCGTCGCTGGGCAGGTTCTTGAGCAGGAAGAACTCGATCTCCGGGTGCACGTAGCAGGTGAACCCGGCCTCGCTGGCCTTGCTCAGCGTGCGCCGCAGGACGTGTCGGGGGTCGGCCCAGCTCGGCGAGCCGTCCGGCATGGCGATGTCGCAGAACATGCGCGCCGAGTACGGCTCGCCCTCCGGGGTCTCCCAGGGCAGGACCTGGAAGGTTGCCGGGTCGGGCTTGGCGATCATGTCCGACTCGTAGACCCGGGAGAACCCCTCGATCGCCGAGCCGTCGAAGCCGATGCCCTCGGCGAAGGCGCCCTCGAGCTCCGCCGGGGCGACCGCGACGGATTTGAGGAAGCCGAGCACGTCGGTGAACCACAGCCGGACGAACCGGATGTCGCGCTCCTCGAGCGTGCGCAGGACGAACTCTTGCTGGCGATCCATGTGCGCAGCGTAGATGTTATGGAGCCGCTGTCGCCGGGGCGGCCCGCCGCTGTGACCCGATCCGCAGTGACATGACCGCGGCCACCGCGCACAGGCCGCCCGCGATGTGCCAGGCGGGGTCGTACCCGCCGTGGTGGTCGCGGATGAACCCGGCGCCGACGGCGGCCAGCGCGGCGCCCACCTGGTGGGAGGCGAAGACCCAGCCGAAGACGATCGGGCCGTCGGCGCCGAAGTGCTTGCGGGTGAGCGCGACGGTCGGCGGGACGGTGGCCACCCAGTCGAGGCCGTAGAAGACGATGAACGCCCACATCGGCGGTTCGGTGGTGGCGGCGAACAGGCTGGGCAGCACGATCAGCGACAGCCCGCGCAGGCTGTAGTAGGCGCCGAGCAGCCACCGGGGGTCGACCTTGTCGGTCAGCCAGCCCGAGGCGATGGTCCCGGCGACGTCGAAGAGCCCGACGAGGGCGAGCAGCCCGGCCGCGGTGGTGACCGGCATGCCGTGGTCGTGCGCGGCGGGGACGAAGTGGGTGCCGATGAGCCCGTTGGTGGAGGCGCCGCAGATGGCGAACCCGCCCGCGAGCAGCCAGAACGTGCGGTTCTTGACGGCTTGGCGCAGGACGGTGACCGCGCGGGTGGCGGCCCGGGAGGGGTCGACCGCGGGTGGCGGGGCCTGGTCGGTCCCGGTCGCGCCGTAGGCGGTGGTCCCGACGTCCTCCGGCCGGTCGCGCAGCGCCAGCAGGACCAGCGGCACGACGGCGAGCGCGGCGAAGGAGACCGTCAGCGACGCCTGCCGCCACCCGCCGTCCTCGGCCAGCCAGGCCACGACCGGCAGGAAGACGAGCTGCCCGGCCGCCCCCGCGGCGGTGAGGATGCCGCTGACCAGGCCCTGGTGCTTGACGAACCAGCGCGAGGTGACCGTCGCGACGAAGGTCAGCGCCATCGAACCGGTCCCGACGCCGACGCAGACGCCCCAGAGCAGCAGGAGCTGCCAGCTCTCGGTCATGAAGACGGTGAGCCCGCTGCCCGCGGCGACGAGCAGCAGCGCGCCTGCCACGACCCGGCGCATCCCCAGCTTCTCCATCAGGGCGGCGGCGAACGGGGACATCAGCCCGTAGAGCAGCAGGTTGATCGACACCGCCGCGCTGATCGTGCCGGTCGACCAGCCGAACTCGTCGTGCAGCGGCGTGATCAGCACGCTCGGCGCCGCGCGGAACCCGGCCGCGCCGACCAGCGCGACGAAGGCGACCCCGGCCACGATCCAGGCCCAGTGCACCCGGCGGGTCCGCGTCTGTGTCTGCGTCATGGGCACAGCGTGGAGGCTGGGTGCGACCGGAGAAAGTGGCCTGAATGCCAACATGTGTAAGAATTCGGCCATGACCCATCGCGTGGCGGTCCTCGCCCTGGACGTCGCCGTCGGATACGACCTGGCGATCCCCCCGCAGATCCTGCGCGCGGCCACCGGCCCCGACGGCGAGCGGCTCTACGACGTGGTGATCTGCGGTGTCGACGACAAACCGGTCCGGATGAACACCGGCTTCACCGCGGTCCTCGACCACGGCCCCGAGGCGCTGGAGACGGCTGATTCGGTGATCGTGCCGGGCACGATGGTCCAGGGCCCCCGCTTCGACGGCGTCTTCCCCGACCACCTGGCCGAGGCCTTCGCCCGCATCCGCCCGGGGGCCCGCGTCATGTCGATCTGCACGGGCGCGTTCGTCCTCGCCGCGGCAGGCCTGCTCGACGGCCGCCGGGCCACCACCCACTGGCGCTACGCCGACGAGTTCCGCGCCCTGTACCCCCGCGTCGACCTCGACCCGGACGTGCTGTGGGTCGACGAGGGCGACGTCCTCACCTCGGCGGGCCTCGGCGCGGGCGTCGACCTGTGCCTGCACGTGATCCGCCGCGACTTCGGCAGCGAGGCCGCCAACCGCTCCGCCCGCCACTGCGTCGTCCCGCCGTGGCGCGAGGGCGGCCAGTCGCAGTACATCTCCCGCCCGACCCCACCGGCGGACGCGGGCAGCGTCGCCCCGACGCGCGAGTGGGCGATGCGGAACCTGGCGGGGCCGCTGGAGCTGGCGACGTTGGCCGCGCACGCCGCGATGAGCGTGCGGACGTTCTCCAGGCACTTCCGCGCCGAGACCGGGCTGTCGCCGGGCGCGTGGGTGTTGCAGCAGCGGTTGCACCGGGCCAAGCACCTGCTGGAGTCGACGAACCTGCCGGTGGACCAGGTCGCGGCGGAGTCCGGCCTGGGCACCGCCGCCTCCCTGCGCCAGCACCTGCGCGCGACGATCGGCGTGTCGCCGCTGGCCTACCGGAAGACGTTCCGCGTGTCCTGACCGGGTGACGTGTCCCAGGGACCGAATCAGCAGGCCGGAAGTGCTCATCCCCGGACGGAGTCCTGGGTGAGCGCTGCCACTCTCAGCGGCCCCGCTCTACCATCGCGCCCATGTTCACGCGTCGTCGCTTGTTCGCCGCCCTGGCCCTCACGGCCGCCCTGGCCGGATGCACCAGTGGTGGGGGAGGGAGCGAGCAGCAGCAACCGGTCAGTGACCTGCCCGATGGGGCGGCCCTGCTCAAGGAGTCCGCCGAGGCGACCAGGATGATCGAGAGCGGGCACTTCAGCCTCAACGTCGACGGCCAGGTCGACGCGATCCCGGTGCAGAACGCCGAGGGCGACATCACCCGCAAGAACGGCGGGGGTGCCCAGGGGACCGTGAAGCTGACCTTCATGGGCAGCGTGATCGAGGGCAAGTTCGTGCTCACCCCCGACGACCTGTTCATCCAGGGGCCGACCGGCGGGTACCAGAAGCTGTCCGCGGGGCTCGTAACCAGCATCTACGACCCGTCGGCGATCCTCGACCCGGACCGGGGCGTGGCCAACGTGGTGGCCAAGGTGCGGCAGCCGCGCACCGAGGGCGAGGAGGAGGTCGACGGGGTCGAGACCTACAAGGTCTCCGGGACCGTCGCCAAGGACGTGGTGCTCGAGATCGTCCCGGGCGTGACCCAGGACGTCCCGGTCAGCGTGTGGATCAGGACCGACAACAAGCAGCCCGCGCAGGCGCAGGTCACGGTGCCGCAGGGCGACCAGGAGGCCACCGTGACGCTCAAGCTGTCCGAGGTCGGCAAGGACGTCACGATCACCCCGCCGAACTGACGTGGCCACCACCGACACGGCCGCGCCCGTGCTCCGCCGCCGGACCCGGTCGATCGCCATCGGGGCGGGTGGCCTGGCCGTGCTGCTCGGCGCCCTCGACACCTACGTCGTCGTCAGCGTGCTGCGGCAGATCATCGACGACCTGCAGATCCCGCTGAACCGGCTCGAGCAGGTCACCCCGATCGTCACCGGGTACCTGCTCGGCTACATCGCCGCGATGCCCCTGCTCGGGCAGGCCTCCGACCGGTTCGGCAGGCGCCCGCTGCTGCAGCTCTGCCTGGCCGGGTTCCTGGTCGGGTCGGTGGTCACGGCCCTGTCCCCGGACCTGACGACGCTGGTCGTCGGGCGCGTGGTGCAGGGGGTCGCCTCCGGCGCGCTGCTGCCGGTGACCATGGCGCTCGCCGCCGACCTGTGGAACGAGCGCGACCGCTCGACCGTGCTGGGCGCGGTCGGCGGGGCGCAGGAGCTGGGCAGCGTGCTCGGGCCGGTCTACGGGGTGGCGCTGGCCGCGCTGCCGCTGTGGGGCGACGTCTTCGGGATCACCGGCTGGCGCGGCGTGTTCTGGGTGAACGTGCCGCTGGCCGTGCTGGCGATGGTCGCGGTGGCGCTGACCGTGCCGAAGCGGGAGACCAAGCCGGTCAAGGTCGACGTGGTGGGCGGGACGCTGCTGGCCGCAGCCCTCGCGCTGGCCGTCGTCGGCCTCTACAACCCGGACCCGCGCAACGCCGTGCTGCCGCCGTGGGGGCCGCCGGTCCTCGCCGCGGCGGTGGTGGCGCTGGTGCTGTTCCTGGTCTGGGAGCGCAAGGCCAAGACCCGGCTGATCGACCCGGCCGGGGTGGCGATGCGCCCGTTCCTGGCCGCGCTGGGCGTCTCGGTCGCCGCGGGCGCGGCGCTGATGGTGACCCTCGTCGACGTCGACCTGTTCGCGCAGACCCTGCTGGGCCGCGACGACCGGGGCGGGGTCTTGCTGTTGCTGCGCTTCCTGGTGGCGCTCCCGGTGGGTGCGCTGGCGGGCGGGTGGCTGGCCGGGCGGGTCGGCGACCGGCTGGTGTCGGTGGTCGGGATGGCTGTCGCCGCGGTCGGCTACCTGCTGATGTCGTTCTGGCCCGCGGACCCGCTGGCGGGCGGGTGGTTCCCCGGGTTGTCGCATGTGGACAGCGACCTGGTCGTCGCTGGACTGGGTTTGGGGCTGGTGATCGCGCCGTTGTCGGCGGCGGTGTTGCGGGCGGTGCCGGAGAGCCAGCATGGGATCGCCGCCGCGTCTGTGGTGGTGGCCAGGATGACGGGGATGCTCGTGGGGCTCGCGGCGTTGTCGGCGTGGGGGCTGCACCGGTTCCACTCCCTGACGGCCGCGTTGGTCTTGCCGTTGCCGTTCGGGAAGGAGCCCGCGGTGGCGGCGCGTGAGTTGGCGGAGTACCAGGACGCGGTTCAGTCGGCGTTGCTCACGCAGTACACGGAGATCTTTTTGATCACGGGTGTGGTGTGCGCGGTGGGGGCGGTGTTGGCGTTGCTGGTGCCGGGAAGGTGCGTTCCTGAGCGGGAGTTTGGTGGGGGGGTTTGTGGGGGTGCTGGATCGGGTGGTCCTGTGTGGCCGGGGCCCCTGCGACGATCATGTGCGTGAGGGTCAAAAGTGAGGGGAAGGGCACCCTCACCGCCTTCCGAGCCTTGCACATGATCGCCTCCCCCAACCACACAGAACCACCCGATCCAGCCTTTCCCTAGGCCGGGCACTGGGGGCTTTGGGTGGGGTGGGGTGGTGTGGTGGGCTAGGAGCAGCGGGTGCCCTCGGGGGGCAGGGTGAGGTCGATCAGGTAGGCGACGCCCACGTCGTCGACGCACTTGACGCCCTGGAGGAATGCTGTGTGCTGGGTGGCCTCGTAGGTGAGCAGGGCGCCGCCCAGGGCCTTGGCCAGGTTGACGCCCGCGTCGTAGGGGGTGGCGGGGTCGCCGGTGGTCGAGACGACCAGGACGGGGGGCAGGCCTGCCTCGGGGCTGGGGACCTCGCGGGTGCCGGTGGCGGGGGCGGGCCAGTAGGCGCAGGTGTCGGGGGCGGCGACCGGCGGGTCGCCGTCGTCGAGGAACGGGGCGGCCTCCTTGTACTGGCGGTCGACCTCGAGGAGCACGGCCGGGTCGGTGACGCGCTCGTCGTCGACGCAGCGGACGGCGATGAACGCGTCGTGCAGGGTGGAGTAGCGGCCGTTGGCGCCGCGGTCCTCGTAGGAGTCGGCCAGGGCCATGAGGAGCCTGCCGCTGTTGCGGCGCAACTCGGCCAGGCCGGAGTTGAGCGTCTGCCAGACCTGCTCGGAGTAGAGGGCCTGCACCACGGCGGTCTCGGCGTCGCCGAAGGACAGCACGCGGCCGTCGGCGAGGCTCACCGGCCGGTCGCGCAGTGGCATCACCAGCGCCTTGAACTCGTCCTGGGCCTGCTGGGCGTTGTTGCCCAGCGCGCAGTCCTGGCGCTGCACGCACCAGGCGACGAAGTCCTCGAACGCCTTCTGGAAGCCGCGGCGCTGGTTGACCACCTCGGCCACCGCGTCCTCGGTGGGGTCCAGGGCCCCGTCGAGGACCAGGGCGCGCACGTTCGCGGGGAAGGTCTGGGCGTAGACGGTGCCGATGCGGGTGCCGTAGGAGCGGCCGAGGTAGGTCAGCTTCTCGTCGCCGAGGACGCTGCGCAGCACGTCGATGTCCCTGGCGACGTCGCGGGTGCCCACGTTGGCCAGCATCGCCGCGCCCTTGCCGGTGCGCTCGGCGCACTTGGCGGCGTAGTCGCGCTGCTCGGCCTCGATCTCGGCGAGGTCGGCGTCCTTGCCGTCGTCCTCGGCGCGCTGCTCGTCGCGCTCGGCGTCGGTGCGGCAGCGCACGGTCGGCTCGCTGGAGCCGACGCCGCGCGGGTCGAAGCCGACGAAGTCGAACCGCTCGTTGAGCGCGGCGCTGTCCAGCACCGCCGCGCTGGCCAGGCCCGTCGCCCCGGGACCGCCGGGGTTGGTCACCAGCGACCCGATCCGTTCCCCCGACCGGGTGGCGGGTTTGCGCAGCAGGCCGAGGGTGATCCGGTCACCGTCCGGCGCGGAGTAGTCGAGCGGGACGGTCAGCCGGGCGCACTGCAGACCGGGCGCGGCCAGGGCCTGGCGGTCGAACGGCGTCGTGCCGTAGGCGCCGCAACCCTCCCAGGTCAGGGGCTGTCCGTAGTATTCGTCGAGGCCCTGCGGGACCACACCGGTGGGCCCGCGGGTCTCGGTCACCTCGGCCGGGGTGTCCGGGGTCGTGCCGCACGCGGCGAGCAGGAGGGCGGACAGGACCACGGCCTTGCTCACACTGCGCACACGCCCGATCCTGCCACCCGCACGCGGAACTCACCGCCCCTGGTCCACCGTTAGGTGGCAGGGTCGAGAATTGCGTGACTGATCGACGAGGCGAAGGGGTGGCCGGAAGCGTGGCTGCGTTTCTGACACGGGTCAAGAGCGGGTTCCAGCGTCTGCTGGAGCGACCGTCGACGGTCGACCTGAAGAAGTACAAGGACGTCCTGACCTCGATCGAGTGGCGCGAGGAGAAGGTCGCCGAGCTGACCGACGCCGAGCTCACCGCCGCCGCCACGGCGCTGCGCGACCGCAAGATGGACTCCCAGGCGCTGGTGGAGCTGGGCGCGCTGGGCCGCGAGGCCGCCCGGCGGGCGCTGGAGCAGCGCCCGTACGACATGCAGTTGGTCGGCGCCATGGAGCTGCTCAACGGCAGGGTCGTGGAGATGGGCACCGGCGAGGGCAAGACCCTCGCGGGCGCGCTGGCCGCCGCCGGGTACGCGCTGCAGGGCCGGTCGGTGCACGTCCTGTCGGTCAACGACTACCTGGCCCGCCGCGACGCCGAGTGGATGCGCCCGGTGTACGAGCTGCTGGGCGTGAGCGTGGGCTGGGTCGACCAGGAGTCGCTGCCCGGCGCCCGGCGCGCGGCCTACGCCTGCGACGTCACCTACGGGGCGGTCAGCGAGATCGGCTTCGACGTCCTGCGCGACCGGCTGGCCGTGTCGGTGGACGAGCTGGTGCACCGCGAGCCCGACGTCGCCCTGATCGACGAGGCCGACTCGGTGCTGGTCGACGAGGCCAGGGTCCCGCTGGTGATGGCGGGCTCCACCGACGACGCCCAGGCCGACCCCGAGGTCGCCGCCATCGTGCGCACGCTGCGCCCGGGCCAGCACTACGAGCGCGACGAGGACAACCGCAACGCCTGGCTGACCAGCCGCGGCGCGAAGCTCGTGGAGAAGGCCCTCGGCGGCATCGACCTGTACTCCGGCGACCACTCCGACCGGCTCGCCGCGGTCAACGCCGCCCTGCACGCCCAGGCCCTGCTGACCCGCGACGTCGACTACATCGTCCGCGACGGCAAGGTCCACCTGATCAACACCTCCCGCGGCCGGATCGCCCTGCTGCAGCGCTGGCCGGACGGGTTGCAGGCCGCGGTCGAGGCCAAGGAGCGGCTCAAGCCGACCGAGTCCGGCGAGGTGCTGGACTCCATCTCGGTCCAGGGCCTGTTCGGCCGGTACAAGCGCGTCTGCGGGATGACCGGCACGGCGACGGCGGTGGCCGAGCAGCTCCGCGAGTTCTACGAGCTCAAGGTCTCGGTCATCCCGCCGAACAAGCCCTGCGTGCGCGAGGACGCCCCGGACCGGGTGTTCGCCACGGTCGAGGCCAAGGAGGCCGCGCTCATCGACGAGATCGTCGCCGAGCACAAGACGGGTCGCCCGCTGCTGGTCGGCACGCTGGACGTGGCCGAGTCGGAGCGGATCGCGTCCCTGCTGGCCGAGGCCGGGGTGTCGGCGGTGGTGCTCAACGCCAAGAACGACGCGCAGGAGGCGGCCATCGTCTCCGACGCGGGCGCGCACGCGGCGGTGACCGTGTCCACGCAGATGGCCGGGCGCGGCACCGACATCCGGCTCGGCGGGGCCGAGGGCTCCGACGACGACCACGACAAGGTCGCCGAGCTGGGCGGGCTGTACGTGATCGGCTGCGGCCACTACCCCAGCAGCCGCCTGGACTCCCAGCTCCGCGGCCGCTCCGGCCGCCAGGGCGACCCCGGCGGGTCCATCGTGTTCTGCAGCCTGGCCGACGAGCTGGTCACCCAGTACGCGCCGGAGGCCAGCGCGGGCTCCGAGCCCACCGACGACGGGCGGTTGACCGACCAGACCTCGGCCCGGTTCATCGAGCACGCGCAGAAGGTCGCCGAGGGCGTCAACATCGACATCCACCGCAACACCTGGCGCTACACCCGCCTGATCGAGCACCAGCGCTCCCTCGTGCTGGCCTACCGCGACGACGTGCTGCGCACCGACCTGGCCGCCAAGCAGCTCGCCGAGCGGCTGCCGCGGGTGTGGGAGTCGCTGGTCGAGGAGCACACCGCCGAGACCATGGAGCTGGCCGCGCGCCAGATCGTGCTCTACCACCTGGACAAGCGCTGGTCGGAGCACCTGGCGTTCCTGTCGGACGTGCGCGAGACGATCCACCTGCGGGCGCTGGCCCGCGAGACCCCCATCGACGAGTTCCACCGCGTCGCCGTCGGCGAGTTCAAGGGCATCCTCAAGGGCATCGGCGAGCTGGCCGCGGAGAGCCTGGAGACGGTCACGATCACGGAGGCGGGCGCCGACCTGGCCGCCTCGGGCCTGACCCGGCCGACCTCCACCTGGACCTACATGGTCCATGACAACCCGTTCGACAACGAGGCGGAGCAGGCCCTGCAGCGGGTGCGGGCGTCGCTGAAGAAGGTCAAATAGCCTGCGCGGTCCCCGCCCGCCGGTCGTGGCATCATCGGCGGCGGATGCCGGTCACATTTTCGCCTATGAGGCGAAAACATGCTGAAGGATAGCGCCATGTCGCAGCTCCGGATCGCCCTCGCGCAGGTCAACCCCACTGTCGGGGACTTGGCGGGCAACAGCGCCGCCGTTGTCGAGTGGACCAGGAAGGGCGCCGAGCAGGGGGCGCACCTGGTGGTGTTCCCCGAGATGGCGCTGACCGGGTACCCGGTGGAGGACCTGGCCCTGCGCAAGTCCTTCGGCGGCGCGTCGCGGCAGGCCGTCGAGGGGCTCGCGCGCGACCTGGACGCCGCCGGGCTGGGCGAGGTCGCCACCTTCGTCGGCTACCTGGACCTCGACGAGGTGGGTCCGCGCAACGCGGTCGCGGTGCTGCACGGCGGCGCGGTCGTCGCGCGGCAGTTCAAGCACCACCTGCCCAACTACGGGGTGTTCGACGAGCGGCGGATCTTCAAGGCCGGGCACGCGCTGGAGATCGTGCGGGTGCGCGGGCTGGAGGTCGGCATGGTCATCTGCGAGGACATCTGGCAGGAGGGCGGCCCGGTCTCCGCGCTCGGCCAGGCCGGGGTCGACCTGGTCGTCTCGCCGAACGCCTCGCCCTACGAGCGGGCCAAGGACGACCAGCGGCTGCCGCTGGTCGCGCGGCGGGCGGCCGAGGCGGGGGCGCCGCTGGTGTACGTCAACCAGGTCGGCGGGCAGGACGACCTGGTGTTCGACGGCGACTCGATGGTCGTCGACACCGGGGGGGCGCTGCTGACCAGGGCGCCGCAGTTCGTCGAGCACCTGACCGTGCTCGACCTGGACCTGCCGGGCGGCGCCGAGCGGGTCGCCCGGGACACGGTGGACGACTTCGCCGTGCGGCGGGTCGTGCTCTCGGACATGCCCGTGCCCGCCTACGAGCCGCTGCCCGCGCCCGGGATCGCCGAGCCGCTGCCGGACGCGGCGGAGGTGTGGTCCGCCCTGGTCACCGGGCTGCGCGACTACGCGCGCAAGAACGGGTTCCGGTCGGTCGTGCTGGGCCTGTCGGGCGGGATCGACTCGGCCGTCGTCGCGGCGCTGTCGGCCGACGCCCTGGGCGCCGACGCGGTGCACGGGGTGTCGATGCCCTCGGTGTACTCGTCGGAGCACTCGAAGTCGGACGCCGCCGACCTGGCCGAGCGGATCGGGCTGCACTACCAGGTGCAGGAGATCAAGCCGATGGTCGCGACCTTCGTCGAGCAACTGGGCCTGACCGGCCTGGCCGAGGAGAACGTGCAGGCCCGCTGCCGCGGCGTGACCCTGATGGGCCTGTCCAACCAGCACGGTCACCTGGTCCTGGCCACCGGCAACAAGACCGAACTCGCCGTCGGCTACTCCACCATCTACGGCGACGCCGTCGGCGGCTTCGCCCCGATCAAGGACGTCCCGAAGACCCTGGTCTGGGACCTGGCCCGCTGGCGCAACGCCGAGGCCGACAAGCGCGGCGAGGTCCCCCCCATCCCCGAGAGCTCGATCACCAAGCCCCCCTCCGCCGAACTGCGCCCCGACCAGAAGGACAGCGACTCCCTCCCCGACTACGACCTCCTCGACGCCGTCCTGGAGGACTACGTCGAGGGCGACAGCGGCTACGAGGACCTGGTCGCCGCGGGCTTCGAGCCCCCCGTCAT
The DNA here is from genome assembly GCF_009745975.1 of Actinokineospora pegani. Lineage (GTDB taxonomy): Bacteria > Actinomycetota > Actinomycetes > Mycobacteriales > Pseudonocardiaceae > Actinokineospora > Actinokineospora pegani. The sequence goes on from NZ_WHOL01000045.1 coordinate 17,630, forward strand.
CGACAAGGTCCTCCAACTCGTGGACCGAGCCGAGTACAAGCGCCGCCAGTACCCCCCGGGCACCAAGATCAGCTTCAAGGCCTTCGGCCGCGACCGCCGCCTTCCCATCACCAACACCTGGCGCGAGGGCCGCCCCGCCACCGGCTGATCCCCGTCAGTGCCCCGCACTAGTCTCACCCCCTGAAACACGATCTTGGGGGTGAGGCCGGTGACTGCTGCGTGGTCGCTGCTGACGTTGGGCGAAAATCGGGACTTCCAGGGCAACGACGGCTACGAAGACGTGCTCGAGAGCCACTACATCTGGGACGACACCGTCGCCAACCACCGCAAGGTGAAGCGGGGTGACCTCGTCGTGCTGCGCGACAAGAAGCAGGTCCTCGGAGCAGCCATCGTCGAGTACGTCTTTGTGGACAAGAACCGGACCAAGGTGCGAAACCGGTGCCCGCACTGCACCGACACCAGTTTCAAACTGCGGACAACGAAGACGCCGAAGTACTGGTGCTCGGCGTGCAAGTCCGGCTTCGACGACCCGGCGACCGAGGTCATCGACATCACGCGCTACACCGCCTACTACGGGCAGACCTGGCGAGCACTGGGCGGGGCGCTGGACACCGCCCAACTCAAGCCCTACATCAGTGGGGCCGACCAACACGCGATCCGGCTGCTGGACCGCGACAAGGTACTCGACCTGCTCGAGATGTCCTCGGTGCGCCTCACGGCGCCTGCCAAGGCCATCACTGGCAAGACCCTCCCGGCGGGGACCAAGAAACGGCTGGTCGAGGTGCGCACCGGCCAGCCCGCGTTCCGGCAGGCACTGTTGGGCAAATACGGGCTGGTGTGCGCCGTGACCGGCGCGTGCCCTGAAGAAGCGCTGCACGCCGCCCACCTGCGGGCGTTCGCGAAGCACAAGAAGCACGATCCCGACGAGGGAGTGCTACTGCGGGCCGACATACACCAACTGTTCGACCGCGGCCTGCTCGCCGTCGACCCGGCAACGCGGAAGATCGCGGTTGACCCGCGGTTGGCCGACTACCCCGGCTATTGGCAGTTCAACGGTGCCGCACCCGCTGTGGACTGGCGGCAGTTGCCCGACGTCACCGTTTTCGGTGATCACTTCCAGGAAACGGTGATGGGGCGGGTGTGAGGTGCGTCCCAGGGGGTCGTCCGGGGTTCGGGTGGGTGTCACGCTGGGCGGGTAAGCCATCCGGTTGTGCCCGGGGACCCGCAGTGGAGCGGGCCTCGAGGAAAGGACGGTCGAACAGCGATGTCCGAGAACGTTCAGGGTGAGGTCGCGGCTCCGTACGGCGGCGGGGCGACTGCGAAGCCGAGTGGGAAGCGGGTGCGGACCCACCACCTGCTGGAACTCAAGGCCAAGGGTGAGCCGTGGCCGATGTTGACCGCCTACGACATGTACACCGCCGAGATCTTCGACGAGGCGGGCATCCCGGTGCTGCTGGTGGGCGATTCGGCGGCGAACAACGTCTACGGGTATGAGACGTCGTTGCCGGTGACCGTCGAGGAGTTGCTGCCGCTGGTGCGGTCGGTGACGCGGGCGGCCAAGCGGGCGCTGGTGGTGGCCGACCTGCCGTTCGGGTCGTACCAGGTGTCGGTGGAGCAGGCGGTGGCCACGGCGGTGCGGTTCATGAAGGAGGGGCGGGCGCACGCGGTCAAGCTGGAGGGCGGGGCGCACTTCGCGCCGCACGTGAAGGCGTTGACGGCCGCGGGCATCCCGGTCATGGGGCACATCGGGTTCACGCCGCAGAGCGAGCACAACCTGGGCGGCTACCGGGTCCAGGGCCGCGGCGAGGCGGGCGACGAGGTCGTGGCCGACGCGCTGGCGCTGCAGGAGGCCGGGGCGTTCGCGGTCGTCATGGAGATGGTCCCGGCCGAGGTGGCCAAGCGGGTCACCCACGAGCTGCGCGTCCCGACCGTGGGCATCGGCGCCGGGCCGGACTGCGACGGCCAGGTGCTCGTCTGGCAGGACATGATGGGCCTGCGCCGGGGCAAGGGCCCGCGTTTCGTCAAGCGGTACGCCGACCTCTCCGGGGTGATGCTCGGGGCGGCCCGCGCGTTCGCCGACGACGTGCGCGGTCGGGACTTCCCCGCGCCGGAGCACGCCTTCCACTAGGGCGGCGTGGCGGCCCCGGGCTGCCGTGGCGGCTCGGGGCTCGGAAGGCACGGGCGAAAAGGCGGCTGTGCGGGTCCGCGGCGGTCCGGTGCCGGCAGCATGTCCGACATGTCCCTGTACCCCGCGATCTCCCCGCACGCCACCGGCATGCTCGACGTCGGCGACGGACACCGGGTGTACTGGGAGGTCAGCGGCAACCCGGTCGGCAAGCCCGCCGTCGTGCTGCACGGCGGGCCGGGGTCCGGGACGCACCCCGTGCAGCGGCGGCACTTCGACCCGGCGGTGTACCGGATCGTGCTGTTCGACCAGCGGGGGTCCGGGCGCAGCACGCCGCACGTCGCCGAGGACGACGACCTGTCGGCGAACACGCTGTGGCACCTGGTGGGCGACATGGAGTCGCTGCGGGAGCACCTGGGCATCGACCGGTGGCAGCTCTTCGGCGGGTCGTGGGGGTGCACGCTGGCGATGGCCTACGCGCAGCGGTTCCCCCAGCGGGTCTCGGAGATCATCCTGCGCGGGGTGTTCCTGCTGCGGCCGCGGGAGCTGGACTGGCTCTACCGGGGTGGGGCGAGCGCGCTGTTCCCCGAGGCCTGGGTGAAGTTCTCCTCGTTGGTCCCACCTGGTGCCGATCCGCTGGACGCCTACCGGGGCATGGTCTTCGGGCCCGATCCCACCGTGCGGGTGGCCGCGGCGACGGCGTGGAGCAACTGGGAGGGGGCGACCGTCTCGCTGCTGCCCGCCCCGTCGCTGATCGCGCAGTACTCCGAGCCGCGGTTCGCGGTGGCCTTCGCCCGGGTCGCGCTGCACTACTTCGCGCACCGGGGCTGGCTCGAGGACGACCAGTTGATCAAGGAGGCGGGAGCGCTGGCGGGCATCCCGGGGCGCATCGTCCAGGGCCGCTACGACGTGGTCTGCCCACCGGTCACCGCGTGGGAGCTGCGCCAGGCCTGGCCGGACTCCCGGCTGAACATCCTGCCCGGCGCGGGCCACGCCACCTCCGACCACGGCGTGCTCGACGCGCTGCGCGAGGCGACGGACGAGTTCCGTTAGGCCGTGTGCCGGGAGCGGCTTCTGAGTACACGGCCTAGAAAGCGGCGTCGAGGGCGTGCCAGGCGTCGAGCAGTGACGGCCCGTACCAGGTCAGGTAGCGGCCGTTGACCAGCACGGGGCGCTTGCCCGGGAAGAAGCCCGGCCCGTCGTCGGCCGTGAACTCGTAGGGCTCGTCCGGGAGCACCACCAGGTCGGCCTCGGTGTCGACCAGCTCCGACAGCGGCGGCCGCGGGTAGCGCTCGGGGTGCTCGGCGTAGGCGTTCGAGACGCCCAGCCGCAGCAGCACGTCCCCGGCGAAGGTGTCGCGGCCCAGGACGATCCACGGCTTGCGCCAGACCGGGACGATCGCCGTCGCCCGGTGCGGTCGTGGTGTGGCCCAGAGCTCGGCCGCCTCCAGCAGCCAGTCGGGAACCCGCGCCCCCAGGGCCTCCGTGACCAGACGGCGGACCGACTCCAGAGCGGCCGGGACCGTCGCGGGGGCCTCGGTGACCCAGACGGCGACCCCTGCACTTCTCAGGTCGCTGACATCGCCTGGACGGTTCTCCTCGGCGTTGCCAACCACCAGATCGGGTGACAGGGCCAGGATCTTGTCCACCGAGGGGTACTTCGAGCCACCGATCCGGACGACGTCCAGGTCGGCGGGGTGGGTGCAGTAGTCAGTGGCCCCGACCAGGGTCGTCAGCGGTGCGATGGCGTCGGTCAGCGACGGGACCAGGCTGACCACCCGGCGCGGGTGGTCAGCCAGCGGGACCTCGGCGCCCAGGTCGTCGGTGGGCACCTAGATGTCGGTGATCCGCAGGCCCGCGTGGGCCTTGTACCGGCGGTTGATGGCGATGAGGTTCGCCGTCAGCGCCTCGACCTGGTGGGCGTTGCGCAGCCTGCCGCCGTAGACGCCGCGGAAGCCGGGGATGGCGTCGGCGAGGGCGCGGACGAGGTCGGTGGCCTCGCGGTCGTCGCCGAGGACGAGGACGTCCATGTCCAGGTCGGTGATCGACAGGTCGGCCAGCGAGACCGCGGAGACGTGGTGGAACGCGGCGGTGACCCGGGAGTCCGGCAGGACCTGCTCGGCCTGCTGGGCGGCGCTGCCCTCCTGCACCGGCAGCGCGAACGGGCCCTGCTTGTCGAAGCCGAGCGGGTTGACGCAGTCGATGACGATCTTGCCCGTCAGCTCGTCGCGCAGCGCCGCCAGCAGGTCGCGGTGGCCGTCCCAGGGCACGGCGACCAGGACCACGTCGGCGTCGGCGGCGCAGCCCGCGTTGTCCAGGCCGGTGATGTGGTCGACCCCGGCCAGCCCGCGCAGCTCGGCGGCGGCGGTCTCGGCCCGGTCCGCGGCCCGGGAGCCGAGCACGACCGGGATGCCCGCGGCCGCCCAGCGCAGGGCCAGGCCCTTGCCCTGCGGCCCGGTGCCGCCCAGGACGCCGACCTTGAGCTTGCTGACGTCAGTCACGCGCAGTCCCTTCCGTTCCCTCGTCCCGCCCCGGCACCAAGGTAGTCGCCGGGGCGAACGACACCCGACGGCGGTCGACGTCGACCTCGGTCAGCCGGACCCGGATCGTCGCCCCCTCCGGCAGTCCGGCGCCCGCGCACCTGGCCAGCACCGGCGGCTCGACGATGAACACCTCGGCGGACTCGGCGCCCGCCCGCAGCACGACCGCGTCGAACTCCTCGCCGACCCGGTCGGCGAGCACCCACGCCTCCACCTGGTCCAGGCACGCCCGGTCGACCTTGGCGGCGAGCCCGTCGGAGGCCGCCATCAGGTCGGGCAGCGTCGGCAGCGCCGTGCGCACCCACTCCGGCACCGGCTCCCCCGCGCACACCGCAAGGCACACCTCGGTGGCGAACCGGTCGACGAGCCTGCGCAGCGGGGCGGTGACGTGCGCGTACGGCGCCGCGATGCCCGCGTGCTCGCTGAGCTCGGGCTCGGCCCCGTCGAACACCGTGTACCCGGCGCCGCGCAGCAGCCGGGTGGCGTCCATGTACAGCGCCATCACCCCGGGCCGTGCGGCGTCGAGCCCGCTGAGGAACCGCGCGACCGGCACGGCGGCGGGCCAGTCCAGGCCCAGCGTCGCGGCCGAGCGCCGCAGCCACTCCACCGCCTCGGGGTCGACGGGGGGCAGGGTGCGCAGGACGCCGATCCGCGCGTCAATCATGATCTTCGCCGCGGCGGTCCCGGTCAGCAGGGAGATCTCGGCGTTCCAGGCGTCGGTGTCGTTGCGCAGCCGCAGCGCCAGCCGCCACCCGTCGCCGTCGCGCTCGACCCGCTGGTCGGGCAGTTGCAGCTCGACGGCCCCGCGCTCGATGGCCCGCTCCCGGCGCAGCCTGCCCACCTCGGGCAGCAGGGCGATCGACTCGTGCCCCTCGGCCAGCGCGGTCCGGTACTCCAACTGGGCCCGCGACCGGACCAGCGCGCGGTCGACCCGGGCGTCGACCAGCTCGCCGCGGTGGTCGAGGTCGATGGTCCACAGCGCGGCGGGGGCCGTCTGGTCCGGCAGCAGGCTCGCCACGGCCTCGGACAGGACCGGCGGGTGCAGCGGCACCTTGCCGTCGGGCAGGTAGAGGGTCTGCCCGCGCCCGCGGGCCTCCTGGTCGAGCTCGCCCTCGGGCACGACGAACGCGCCGACGTCGGCGATCGCGTAGTGGACCCGGTAGCCGTCGCCGACCCGCTCGATCGCCATGGCCTGGTCGAGGTCGCGCGCCCCGGGCGGGTCGATGGTGACCAGCGGGACGTCGGTCGCGTCGCGCCTGCTGCCCGCCGGGGCGGTGGCCGCGGCGTGCTCGGCCTCGTCGAGGGCGGGCCGCGGGTACTCGTCCGGGAGCGAGAAGTCCTGCCTGACCCGATGGAACGCGCTGGTGTCCACCACCGCACACTATCGGCTCACCCGCGCCCGCCGCCGGAAACGCCGGAGGGCGCGGTCCCGGCCAGGCCCGCGGCGCGGAGGGCTACTCCTTCTCCTGCCAGTCCTTGTCCTTGCGGTCCTCGGCCTCGGTGCGCTCGCGGGCGGCCTGCAGGGCGCGCTCGGCCGACTCGCGGTCCGGGTAGGGGCCCATGCGGTCGATGGCCTTGCCGATGTCACCGTGCTCGACCTGGTTGGTCTTGGTGTTGTACCACCAGCGGGTGTCGGGGTTGGGGTCCTTGTTCCTGTTGAACATGGCCATCAGCTAACTCCAGCCCGGTGACTGCTGCATGGGGATGCCCCGCGGCGGGGTGTCCTGGTTGGCGTTCTCGTGCTGGCTGGGGATCGGGTCCAGGCACGAGACCAGCACGGTCTGCGACTCCGGGTCCTCGATCCGCTTGCCGTTGCGCTCGCGGTAGACCATCTCCCCGTCGACATCGATCTCGACGAAGCAGCCGACCTCGGCGAGCTGGTCCTCGTCGAGGTCGACGAGGCGTTCGCGGCGCGAGGGCACGACCCGGTACTCGGGCCAGTCCAGGTGGGCGTAGACCTGGTGGAACTCGTGCATGAGCTGGGCCATCTGCTGCTGCCACGGGATCGGCATGCCCTCGGCCAGCGAACGCGGGACGACCGCGTACTGCTGGCTCACACCGGGCTTGCGGGACGACTCGAGGTACTCGCGGAGCGGCTTCCTGGGGTCGTTGTACACGGCGACTCCTTGCTACACACCGGGTCGGACGGCCTGGGCCATCAGCCCGCCCTCGGTGAACTTCAGCGGCCGGATGTGCACCGGCACACCGGTCTGCTGGGCTTCGACGATCTTGTTGTCGCCCAGGTACATGGCCACGTGGTGGATGGTGCTGGGGTCCGAGGTGTCCCGGGCCCAGAACAGCATGTCACCGGGCTGGGCCTGCTCCAAGGGCAGCAGGGCGCCCGCGCGGTACTGCTCGCGGGAGGTCCGCGGGAGCTGGATGCCCGCGGACCGGTAGGACTGCAGCATCAGGCTGGAGCAGTCGTAGGAGTTCTGCTGGTTGACCAGGGCGCCCCACTGGTAGGGCTTGCCCTGCTGGCCGAGCGCCCATTGGATGGCGGAGCCCGCCGCGGCGGTGGGGGCGGGCAGCAGGTTGCCGACGCCCTGGCCGCAGCCGGTGAAGTTGGCGACCTGGCCGACGTCGCCGATGAGGTGCGCGGCCATCGACTCCCAGCGGTGGTACCGGTCCGGGAAGGCCGAGCGCTCGACGTCCTGGGCCGAGTCGCCGGGGCGCTGCCCCTCCCAGCCGTCGATGTCGAGCAGGACGTCGTAGAACTTGTTGATGGCGTAGGTGGGGTCGGTGACCTGCTGCGGGGTGCCCCAGCCCATCGAGGGGCGCATCTGGAAGATGCCCAGGGAGTCCCGGTCGCCGTAGGACAGGCTGCGCAGGCCCGACTCGGTCATGCCCGCCTGGATGGCGACCTGCCAGGCCAGCGGGGGCAGCTCGCGCTGCTGGCCGATCTGGATGATGGCCGCGACGGTGCCGCGCTGCTCGCCGGTGAGGTTGGCAGCGGCCTCCGCGCCCGACCCGGCCGGGCCGGTGGTGATGGGTCCGAGGCTGGCGTTGCACGAGGCCAGCCGCACCTGGTTGGCGGGCTGCTCGGACTGGCCGACAACCGTGGCCACGCCGGTGCCGACGACGACGGCGAGCACACCCGCCACGGCCACCCCGGTGATCACCGTCCCCCGCATGTCAGTCCCCTTGCTCGTAGTCGGCGACGCGCCACTGCCCGGCGCCGGTGTCGATGACGGTCAGCAGCAGGTCGCCCTCGTCCGTGGGCACCCTGGCCTGCACGGACTTCGGGTAGGAGCGGACGGCCTCCGGCTCCCCGGTGACCCGCGTGGCGCGCACGTTCTCCGGGTCGACCGTCTCCATCCTCGGCAGGAACTCCTCGGTGGTGAACGGGCGCATCCCCTCGACCCACTCGGCCGAGGTGATGCCGGTCGGGTGGTTGACCCACTTCTCGGTCCACTGCCGCGCGACCGCCAGCGCGCCCGGCGCGGGCGGCACGGAACTGGGGGTCTCGCTGGGCCCGGTGAGCCTGGTCTGCGCCGGGGTCGAGGTCCTGGTGCTGCCCGAGGTCCCGGACGGGATCGCCGACGCCGCGCCCGCGACCGGGTTCTGCGACGCCGGGGGCGTGCGGTCGCCGACCAGGCCGGGGACCACGAACCCGATGGCCGCGATCAGCACCACCAGCGCGAACGCGGCGACCGCGAGGTGCCGTGGGGAGCGCAGCGGCCAACCCCACAGCTTGCGGTACACCGCGGCGCGGCCGCGGTTGGTGCGGATCGGCATGGGCTCACCTCACCGCCGAGTCGGTCTCGAGCGGGCCGTCGTTGAGCGAGATCCGCCTCGGCGGGGCGTCCGGGGCGACCTCGAGGCCGCGCGACGGGCGGTAGACCACGTGGGCGGGCCTGCCCTGCACCATCTCGACCTCGGCGGCGCGCGGCGCGGGCTGCTGCGGGGCGCGCTCGACGGGCGCGTCGAACGAGGCGCCGCGAGACGCGACCATCGACGGCACCACCACGGCGTCCTCGCCGCGGTCCCAGCCCCGGTCGGCGACCGGGGCGGTGTCGATGGTCCGGCTGGCGCCGTCGACGACGACGCGGCTGCCCGGCGACCCCCGGCCGGGGGTGACCACGAGCTGCCCGGACTCCGAGCGCGAGGACTCGATGAGCGGCCGGGAGCCGCCGATGGCGCCCGCGGCGGTGCGGCCGCGGCCGTCGGCGCGCTCGGCCGTGGCGGTGACGGTGACCGGGTTGCCCGCCTCCGGGCGCGGGCGGCGGCCCGAGTCGGTGGTGGCCAGGGCGCCGCGCTCGGCGGCCTCGCCGTCGCGCACGGTCTCCCAGAACTCGTCCTGCGGGGTGGGGCCCTGGTGCTTGTTGCGGCGGAACCGGCTGAACAGGCCGGACCCGGCCTCGGGCATCGACGCCCCGGCCGCGCCCACCGACAGCTCCAGCATCTGCCACATCCGCCGCATCGGGCGGCCGACCAGGAAGAACACCATGGTCACCGCGGCGGCCAGCAGCATCTGGGTGAGCAGGTTGAGCTGCGCGGTCGGGGAGAAGATCAGCTCGAGGAACTTGAAGTGCACCCCGGCCAGCATCGCCAGCACCAGCACGTTGAGCACCACCGCGCCGACGGCCCTGCCGACCTTGCGCAGGATGTCGTGGTGGATCAGCGCGACCAGGCCGATGATCGGCGCGGTCAGCGCGAGGACGCGCAGCAGGAGCTGGGCCAGCAGCACCGACAGCTTCGCGAAGAGCTGGAACAGCGAGTACACGATCGACTGGAACAGCGACAGGATGCCCGCGCCGGTGCGGGAGCCGTCGGTGCCCTTGAAGTAGCCGGTCGCCGGGCCGAGCTGGCCCGCGATGGCGGTGTACTCGGCCTTCTTGGCCTGCTCGGCGGCGTTGTCGGCGTCGCGGCCGGTGACCACGTCGTCGCGGGTCCAGGCCTGCGCGGCGAGCAGCTTGGGGCCGTACTCGATGGCCTGCGGGGAGTCCGGCGCGCCGAACTCGCCGCGCGCCCAGTTCTCGTAGACGACCTTGTTGTGCAGCTCGGTCGGCAGGATGTGCCGCACGACCCGGTCCTCCTCCGGGTCGACGAAGCCCGCCTGGATGCCGGTGGTGGTGCGCACGATCAGGTCGTCGACCCGGTCGTAGTTGCTCACCAGCACCGCGGAGGACGCCGCCAGCCAGATGCCCGCGATCGCGAACAGGGCGCGCTTGCTGACCGTGGCCAGGTCGCCCTTCCAGATCTGGCGGAACATCAGGATGGCCAGCACCAGCATGAAGATGCTGAAGAGCTGGGTGTAGATGTTGTCGAAGACCGCGTCGGCGGCCTTGCCGATCTGCTCGTTGAGCCCGCCGAGGACGCCGCCGTTGAGCAGCGTGTAGTGCAGGGAGTTCGTGGCGCCGATGATGTTCTTGGCGACGCTGAACAGCTCGTTGCCCAGCCAGGTGTCGATGGTGGCGCCGGGGTCGGACACGCCCGCGGGGACCAGGCCGCCGCAGGACTCGTCGTAGACGTGCCAGACCATGCCCGCGTAGCCGTAGGTGATGTACGGGCTGCCCTGCTCGCCGTTGCCCTGCGGGGGGTCGATGGCGCCGACCATGCCCGCGCCGGGGCGCTCGGGGTTGGGCGCGCAGGAGGTGTTGTCCTGCGCCATCGCGGGCGTGCCGATCAGCGCCTGCATCGCGACCAGCCCCGCGACCAGCGCCAACGCGGCGCCGCGGCCGCGGCGCTTGAGCCCGGAGGCGATGAACCGCCGCGCCTTGACCAGGGCGACAACGCCGACCAGCACCATGACCGTGATCATCAGACGTCCACCAACCTCGGGTGACCGGGCACAATCTTGATCAATCTAGCCAACGCGGGCTCGACGTGGACAGGGTTGTCCCCCTGTTGCTTGTCACCCTCACGCTCGGTCACGCCGCGTCCTCGCGGCCGCGCTTCTTGCCCTTCTTGCGGTCGCCGTCCGGGCCGCCCTCGTCGTCGGCGACCAGGGTGCCCTCGAGCGCGCCCGCGTCGAGGTAGTCGTCCTCGGTCAGGCCGAGCTCGAACTCCGCGGCCCGCTCGAACTCCTCGTCGTTGCCCGCGGCCTCGATGAGGTCGTACTGGGCCTCGGGGATCTCCGGCGCCGTGGCCCGCTCGCTGTCCGGCGTGGGCAGCCGGTCGCGCTGGGCGTCCGGGGTGGTGTCCATGACCGCGCGCAGGTGGTCGAGGTGGTCGCCGGACAGGTCGATGCGGATGCGCTCCACACCGCCCGCGCCGTCGCCGAAGATGAACTGGCGGGGGGCCAGGTCGCGCTCGACCGCGGCGGCGCGCTGCCCGCCGGGGCGGCGGCCCAGGCCCGCCACGACCTGCTCGTACCCGGCGGCGACGGGCACCTTGAGCAGGCGCAGCGCGTCGGCCTGGGCCTGGTCGTCGTCGAGGCGGCCGATGAACACCGAGTCGAGCAGGGCGACGAAGCCCTGGATCTTGAGGAAGTCGGCCGGGATCTGCGAGGACAGCAGGACGCGCACGTTCCACTTGCGCGAGTCGCGGGCGAAGCGGTTCATCAGCACGCGGCCGGTGGGGACCTCGGAGAGGAAGAACGCCTCGTCGATCCAGACGCCCTTGCGCATGTCCTTGGGCTTCTCGTAGATCGAGCGCTGGGTCAGCCAGGCGGCGAGGTTGAGCATCTCCACGCCCAGGGCCTCGGCGTCGGTCCAGTGCTCGCGGCCCACGCCGTCCTTGGGCAGGGTCAGCCCGGCCATGGTGAGCACGGTGAGCCGGTCGTCGCGCTGCTCGTCGTAGGGGTCGGCGCCGCGCTCGGGGATGAGCAGCGACATGCGCTCCTTCATCTCGTCGAGGAAGTCGGCGACGACGACGGCGTGCTCGCGGTGCTCGGAGGCGTCGCGGCGCAGCGCGTCGAACACCAGCGACGGGTCGGCGTCGGCGCGCCCGCCCACGGTCCGGACCGCGCGCAGCAGCACGATGCGGCTCTGCGGCAGCCGGGCGATCTCGTAGGGCAGCAGGCCGGTGAGCACGTCGAGGACCAGGCGGCGCCGCGTCGCGGCGGCCAGCGCCTTCTCCCGGCGCCAGGCCCGCTCCGGGTCCTCCTCGTCGAGGAAGTGGTCGATCTTGGGCTCGGCGACCACCCGGTACGGGTTGAGGATGCCCGCCTGCGCGTTGAGCAGGTTGATCGGCCGCGCGTAGGGGCGCAGCTCGGGCAGGTCGCACAGCTTGGCCAGCGGGCCGGACGGGTCGAGCACGGTCCAGTGCGCGCCCGCGCGCAGCGTCTTGTAGACGATGCCGCCGCCGAGGAACGACTTGCCGCCGCCGAGGCCCGCGACCATCGCGGTCAGGCCGGAGGCGTCGCGGATCTCCTGGGCCATCCACGGGTCCCAGGCCACCGGGCGGCGGGTGGCGGTGCAGGTCTCGCCGAGCAGGATGCCGCGCCGGTCGCCGACCTCGGCGGTGGCGGTGGGCACGGCCGAGGCCGCCCAGATCACCGAGCCGCGGCGCAGGTAGGCGCCCGAGGCCAGCGGCTCGCCCGGGATGAACTCCCGCGCCATGGCGTACTGCGCCTCGGGGTGCTCGATGGCGACCTTGGGCTTGTAGAGGTCGAGGAGCTGCTGGGCCAGGCGCAGCGCGTCGCGCTCGGTCGGGCCGGACACCGCCAGCCGCCACCAGGACCGCACGCGGGTGGCCAGGGCGGTGAAGCCCGAGGTCATCTCGTCGTCGATCTCCAGCACCCGGCTGGCCTGGCGGGCCAGCGACTGCGGCGGCTCGAGCTCGTGCTCGTCGGTGTAGTGCTTGACCTGCGAGCGGACCTTGTTCATCTGCCGCTGCAGCTCGCCCTGGACCTCTTCCGGCCGTCGCACGTAGATGCGGGCGGACCACTCCACCGCGGCGGGCAGCCGGTCGGAGCGCTGCACCCACGGGTCGTCGATCTCGGGGATGGTCAGGCCGTGCATCATGCCGACGGTCAGCACGGTGACGTGCCGGGTGACCCCGGCGTTGGAGCCGGTGCGGCCGCGCACGGTCACCGTCGGGGAGTAGGGCTCCTGGTGGAAGTCGGCGGCGTCGGTGAAGCTGGCCAGGTCCTCCGGCTCCCAGGTCGCGCCGGGCACCGCGGGCATGTTGCGCGGCGCGGGCAGGCCCAGCGAGCACGAGCGGTGCATCAGCCAGGACATCTCCTCGGCCGTGGCCGGGCGGCCCTCCAGGCCCGCGGAGCCGACGACCTGGTCGAGGTGCTCGACCTCGGACTCGATCGCCATCAGCTCGGCGTCGACGGCGTCCGGGAAGACCTTGCGCAGCAGCGGGGCGGCCCGCTCGACGGCCCGGTCGACCACGTTGCGGGTCTGCACCTGGACGCCGAGGTAGACCTCCTTCTCGGCCATGGAGCGGCCGAGGAGCTGCTGCTGCTCGCCGACGAGGTAGTCGTCGAAGCTGAGCGCGCCGGGGACGTCGGGCAGCCGGTTGACCGCGTTGTGCACGTGCGCCTCGGCCCACATGCGGATCGGGTAGGGCCGGGTGGTCACCCGCAGGTGCATCCAGCGGCCGGAGAGCTCGGCGTACTGCCCGGCGATGGCGGCGATGAGGTCCTGGCGCTGGGAGTCCGAGCGGAACGACCAGCGCTGCGGGGCCAGCCGGTACCAGGCGAACACGTCGGCGCCGGTGCGCAGCAGATGCCCGTCGATGGAGCGGGTGGCGATCTGCGGGGTGTAGCTGGGCACGGCCTGCTCACCGGGCAGCCGCCTGCCGCGCTTGCGGGCCTGGGCTTGCTCGTAGCGGGCGGACCGGTCCTGCGGGTGTCCCGCCGGGTAGGGGGCGAGCGCCTCCTGCTGCTCTCCCTTACGGCGTCCGAACACCGCTGACCTCCCTGTCGCTCGTCGTGCGCGGCCTGCGCTTCGGCGTCCGCTGTCTGCCGGCCTCCTGCTTGCTCCGCTTCGCGCGGCTGCGTTCCCTGGCCGCCTCGGCCCGGCGGCGCGTGCGGTCGCTGCGTCTGGGGTACTCAGCCCGCACCCGCACCGATGCCGCGCTCACCGCGCCGCCGTCGCTGGCGGTGTTCTCCCGGGGGGCGTTCAGCTCGCGCGCCCACATGGCCAGCACGGCGCCCAGCGGGCGCTCGTGGCTGATCTTCGCGGTGATCACCATGGTCAGCGCGACGGTGCCCACCATCCCCCAGGCGAACGACCAGAACAAGCCGATGCCCAGATTCCGCAGGATCGTCAGGACCACCAGGAACACCGCGGAGCCCACGCCCCAGGCCACGTACCGCGCCCGCCACGGGAACGTCGCCTTCGGCGGGCCCAGCCAGACGGCGTCGACCCGGTACACGTCGTCGTCGGTGCGTATCCGCACGTCAGTTCACTCCGGCCCGGCTCAGCCGGTGAACAGGCCGGCCAGCCACCGGCCGATGCCCTCGCCCGCGTTGGTCACCGCGAGGCCGATGACCGCCAGCGCGATGACGACGCCGCCGAGCCTGCGCATCACGCCCGCGTTGTCGCCGCGGCCGCCGCCCAAGTACAGCAGCAGCAAGGCGACCACCAGCAGCAGCAGGGGGACGACGTTGTCGAGAATCCACGTCCGCAGGTTGACGGTGTCAACGGACGTGGGCTCCTGCTGTTGAGCGAGATCCACGAATGCGGTGAGGATGGGGCTGCTCATCTCGATCTCCCAAGAGCGCGGAAGCGGTTCATCATCGGGGTGTGCTCCTGCGCGGCAGGTACGGGGTGCGCCTGGCGGTGCTGCGGGTCATCGGGTGCGGTGCCCGACGAGTACAGCATGAAAGGCGCATGATTGTCATTACGGCGGGTAGCTGCTGCGCAGCGTTCCGTAGACTCGAACCACCCTCCTGGTGCGTGCGCGGTGCTATCTGACCACATCCATCATCATCCGAGGAGGGCCGGTGGCCATCCCCCAGATCCGGAAAAATCATGTGATCAGCGCGAATCACCCGGTTGCACGCCGTGCGCTCACCGAGGGTGCGACAAGTCACAGGACTGTTTCCAGGCGTTGCCGGGCGGGGTTACTCCGTTCGGTGTACTACCGATCGGAGCAACCCGCCGGGCGCGGACGAGTCGGCCTGTAAGCCGGATTCTGTCCCGGGGCTCGCGCCCCGGCGGCGACCATCCATCTGGGCCCGCCGTCGCCGACGGGCTCGTGCGGCCTACCCGCAGACTCGGGCGGGCAGCCCTCGAGCGTCTGCGCAGGGGCCTCGCGGCCCCCTCTTGGCCTTGCTCCGGGTGGGGTTTACCTAGCCGCCCCGGTCACCCGGGGCGCTGGTGGTCTCTTACACCACCGTTTCACCCTTACCCAGCAGCGCGGGTCTCCCCGAGCGGCTGGGCGGTCTGTTCTCTGTGGCACTGTCCCGCGGGTCGCCCCGGGTTGCCGTTAACAACCACCCTGCCCTGCGGAGTCCGGACTTTCCTCGACGGTCTCCCGCCGCGGTCGCCCGGCCGGCTCGTCCGCGATCACCGAGGATACGCTTCCACCGAACGGTCGCCACCTCCCAGTGGGTGGACCGCGTTGGGGCACGTCACACGCGCTGGTCCACCCCCGTCACGCTCGGTGACCGGTTCCGCGCCCGGCGCGGACACCTCGGCTTGTCCGCTCCACCGGTGGCGCCTGCCCGCGCTGACGCCCCCAGCGGCGACCACCCGACCCCCTGTCGAGGAGCCCCCGTGGCCACAGCACTGATCGTCTCCGGCAGCCCGTCGCCCACCGCCCGCCCGGCCGCCGTCGCGGCGCACGCCCGGGCGGCGCTGGCGAGGGCGGGCCACACCTGCGCCACGCTGTGCGTGCGGGACCTGCCCGCCGTCGCCCTGCTCGCCGAGGACCGGGGCGACCCGGCCATCCGCGACGCCCTGCGCGCGGTCGAGGAGGCCGACGGCCTGGTCGTGGTCAGCCCGGTCTACCGAGCCGCGCACAGCGGCCTGGTGAAATCCCTGCTCGACCTGCTGCCCAGCGGCGCGCTCGCGGGCAAGGCGGTGCTGCCGCTGGCCACCGGCGGGTCGCAGGGCCACCTGGTCGCGCTGGAGTTCGTGCTGCGGCCGCTGCTGTTCGCCGTGGGCGCCACCAGGGTGCTGCCCGGCCACTTCGTCCCGGACCGGATGATCACCCCGGAGGCGCCGGGCAGCGCCCCCGGCGAGTCCATCCTGCCGCTGGCCGCGGCCGCGCTCACCGACGTGGTCGAGGCCTTCTGCGAGGCCCTCCCCCGCCCCGCCCAGGCCTCGTCACTGACGGGCTGACCGGAGGCGGCTCGTTAGATTGGGTCCATGGCCAATCGGAAAGCCATCCCCATCGCCGTCGCCGCGGCCGTCGTCGGCGCTGTCGGCTTCGGTCTGGTCTTCGGGGCGGCAGGCTCGGGCGAGGACCCCGGGCCGGCGCCGGACCAGGCCTTCGCCGCGGCGTTCACCGACGCCCTCACCCGTGCCGACCGGCCCTGGCTCACCGCCCACACCTGCGGTGGCCCCGTCGAGGACGTGACCGACGACCTGCTCGCGTTCGGCGGCGCGTACCGCCCCAACGGCGTCATGTCGGCCGCTTCCGCGCTGACCTTCCTCGTGGAGTCCGAGCGCGTGGACGCCGAGGGCGACCCCCAGCGCTGGGTGACGGCGACCGCGCGGCCGACCGACGACGCGTGGTGCGTCTCGGAGATGCGGGTGATCAGCGGCTAGGTCGTAGGTGGGAGGTGTCGTTGACCAGGCGGACCGAGGCGTTGCCGTCCGGGTAGAACTCGGCGACCGACAGCGACGCCAGGTCCAGGTGCAGCCGGTAGAGCAGCGACGGGCCGACGTCGAGGGCCAGCCGCAGCAGGGTCTTGATCGGCGTGACGTGGGTGACCAGGACGACGGTGGCGCCCGCGTGCTCCTCGATCACCTCGTCGAGTGCGGCGCGGACGCGGGCGTGGACGACGTCGAAGCTCTCGCCGCCCGGCGGGGGCACCGAGGTGTCCGACAGCCAGCGGCGGTGCAGGGCGGGGTCCGACTCGGCGGCCTCGCCGAAGGTCATGCCCTCCCAGTCGCCGAAGTCGGTCTCGATGAGGCCGGGCGAGGTCCGCACCGCGCCGCCGGTGGCCGCGGCGACCGCGTCGGCGGTCTGGCGGGTGCGGGCCAGCGGCGAGGCGAGGACCGGGGTGTCGGCGGTGACGCCGTCGAGCGCGGCGACCCGGGCGCCCGCGGCCGCGGCCTGGGACCCGCCCAGCTCGGTCAGCGGGACGTCGCCGCGGCCGGAGTAGCGGCGCTCGACCGACATCGCCGTCTGCCCGTGGCGCACCAGCAGCAGCCTCGTGGGCGTCCCGGACGCGCCGCTCCACCGGGCGGGGCCGGACCGCGCGGGCTCCGGCGCGTCAGAGCCGTCGGAGCCGTTGCGGTCGATCGACTCCCCGTCCATCGCCCGGTTGGCGAGGCGGTCGGCGTGGGTGTTCTCCGCGCGCGGGATCCACCGGTAGTCGACGCGGGCGAACCCGGTGGCCAGCTCCTTGGCCTCGGCTGCCAGCGGCTTCATCGACGGGTGCTTGACCTGCCAGCGCCCGGCCATCTGCTCGACGACCAGCTTGGAGTCCATCCGGACCTCGACCTCGGTCGCGCCCAGCGCGGCGGCGGCGCGCAACCCGGCGATCAGCCCCCGGTACTCGGCGACGTTGTTGGTCGCGACGCCGATCGCCTCGGCCCGCTCGGCCAGCACCCCGCCCGCCGCGTCGAAGACCACCGCGCCGTACCCGGCGGGCCCGGGGTTGCCCCGCGACCCGCCATCCGCCTCGACCGCGACCCGCATGTGCTCAGAGCCCCGATTCCGCCGTGCGCACCAGGATCGCGCCGCACTCCTCGTGCTCGACGACCTCGTCCGCGCCCGCGGCCTTGATCTGGGCCAGCTCCCGCCGGTCGATCTCGATCTGGCAGGCGCCGCAGCGCCGGGCGCGCAGCAGCGAGGCGCCGATCCCGCCGCGGGAGCGCTTGCGCTCGTAGAGGGCCAGCAGCGGCTCGGGCAGCGCGGCGACGACCTTGACCCGCTCGGCGTCGCGGCGGGCCTGGGTGGTGTCCAGGTCGGCGAGGTTCTCGTCGCGGCGGCTGGTCGCGGCGGTCAGCGCCGCGGTCGCCTTGTCCAGCTCGACGGCCGCGTGCCGCAGGTCCATCTCGACGGCCTCGCGGCGCTCCATCAGCTCCAGCAGGTCGTCCTCGAGCACCGACCGGCGCCGCAGCAGGGTGCCCAGCTCGTGCTCGATGTCGGTGAGCTGCTTGCTGCCCAGGGTGCCGCCCGCCATCAGCGACCGGTCGCGCTCCTCGCGGGAGCGCACCGCGTCGATCTCCTTCTCCTGCCTGGCCACCTCGCGGTCGAGGTCGTCGAGCTGGGTCTGCACGGCGACGCGGGCGTCGGTGCCGCCGCGCACGGCCTGCTCGGCCGCGGCGACCTCGGCCAGCTCCGGCATGGTCGTGCGCCGGTGCAGCACCCGACCGAGCTCGGCGTCGACCTCGGCGAGGTCGAGCAGTCTGCGTTGAGCGGCGGGATCAGCTTTCACCCGGTGGACCTCCCGGTTCGGGACGCCGCACCGGGGGACTGGGCTGTCCAGGGATCGGTGCGGCGCGTGGAGACGAATGTGTCGACCGTACCGCCGAGCCCCGCGCGCAGGACGCCTGCCGCCTGCTCGCACCACGGCCACTCGCTGGCCCAGTGCGCCACGTCGACCAGCGCGGGCCCGTCCCCGGCCGCCACGTGCTCGGCGGCGGGGTGGTGGCGCAGGTCGGCGGTGACGAAGGCGTCGACCCCGGCGGCGGTGGCCGCGCCGAGGTAGGAGTCGCCAGCCCCGCCGGAGACGGCGACGCGGCGGATGGCGCGGCCGGGGTCGCCCGCGGCGCGCACACCGCCCTCGGTGGCGGGCAGCGCGGCGGCCACCCGCTCGACGAACACGGCGAACGGCTCCGGCTCGGCCAGCTCGCCGATCCGGCCGATCCCGGTGCGGCCGTCGGCGTTGGGGCTCAGCGGCCCGGTGACGGTGACGCCGAGGGCCGCCGCGAGCGCGTCGGACACCCCGGGGTCGGCGGAGTCGGCGTTGGTGTGGGCGCAGTAGAGGGCGATGCCCGCGCGGACCATGCGGTGCACCAGCCTGCCCTTGTGCGTGTCCGTCCCGACCCCGTGCACGCCCTTGAGCAGCAGCGGGTGGTGGGCGACGATGAGCTGCGCGCCGCGCTCGACCGCTTCGTCCACAATGGACTCGACTGGGTCCACGCAGAGCAGCGCGCGGGTCAGCGGGTCGGCCGGGTCGCCGCAGACGAGCCCGACGGCGTCCCAGCTCTCGGCGAGCTCGACCGGGTAGGCGGCCTCGAGGGCGGCGATGGCGTCGCCGACGGTCGTCATGAGAGCAGGACCTCCTGGGTCTGGAACAGGCGAACCGCCTCGACCAGCGGGTCGCACTCGCGGGGCGCGCGCACCGCGACCCGCACGTGGTCGGGGCCGAGCCCGGGGAACGTGTCGCCCCGCCGCACAGCGATCCCCGCGCCACGCAGGGCGGCCCGCAGCGCGGTCCCGTCGGGCACGCGCAGCAGCAGGAACGGGGCGGCCGCGGGCCCGGTCACGCGCACGCCGGGGATCTCGGCGAGCCGGTCGGCCAGGTCGGCCCGGTGCACGGCGGCGACGTCGGCCGCCCGCTGGGCCTCGGCGACGGCGGCCGGGCCGCAGCAGGCCTCGACCGCGGCCAGCGCCAGCGCGCCGACTGGCCACTGTGGACGACTGTGGGCGAGCGCCGCGAGCAGGCCCGGGTCGCCCAGGGCGTACCCGGCGCGCAGGCCGGGCAGCGCCCACGTCTTGGTGAGGCTGCGCAGGACCAGCAGGCCGGGCGCGCGCAGTCCGGTGAGCGTCTCCGGCTCGCCGGGGACGGCGTCCATGAACGCCTCGTCGACGACGAGCACCCGCCCCGGCCGCGCCAGCCCGAGGACGGCGTCGCGGCGGTGCAGGGCCGAGGTCGGGTTGGTCGGGTTGCCGACGACGACCATGTCCGCGTCGTCGGGCACCAGGCCCGGGCGCAGCGCGTACCCGTCGGCGGGGTCGAGGAGGACGTGCTCGACGGGCACCCCGGCCGCGCGCAGCGCCACCTCGGGCTCGGTGAAGGACGGGTGCACCAGCGCGGCCCTGCGCGGCCGCAGACCGGGCAGCAGCGCGAACCCCTCGGCGGACCCGTTGAGCACCACGACCTCGTCCGGCCGCCTGCCGTGCCGATCGGCCACCGCCGCCCGGGCCCGCAGGTCGTCCGCGGCGCAGGGATAGCGGCCCAGCCGGTCCAGCGCCTCGACCAGCACACCCCGCAACCAGTCCGGCGGCCCGTCACCGCGCACGTTGACGGCGAAGTCGCGCAGCCCCGGCTCGGCGTCCACGTCGCCGTGGTGGCGCAGCCTGTCGTCCATGGGGTGGAGTCTAGGTTTCGTGGACACTGGGGTGGTGACTCGCTCCGGAGACCCGCTGCACATCTGCTTCGTCTGCACGGGGAACATCTGCCGCTCCCCCATGGCCGCCCTGGTGTTCGCCGAGCACGTCCGCCGGGCGGGCCTGGCCGACGAGGTGCGGGTGAGCAGCGCGGGGACCGGCGGCTGGCACGTGGGCGACGGGGCGGACCCGCGCACGGTCCGGGTGCTGGTCGACGGCGGCTACCCGGCCGACCACGCCGCGGCCCAGGTGGCGGCGGAGCACCTCGACGCGGACCTGCTGGTGGCACTGGACACCGGGCACGAGCGGGCGCTGCGGCGGCTGGCGGCGGACCCGGGGCGGGTCGTGCTGCTGCGCGACTTCGACCCGGACGCGGGCCGCGACCGCGACGTGCCGGACCCGTACTACGGCGACGACGCCGGGTTCGCCGAGGTCATGGCCATGGTCGAGGCCGCGATGCCGGGCATGGTGGCCTGGGTGCGGGACCGGCTGTGAGCCCCGTGGGACGGGGCAGCGGCGGGGTACGGGCCTGGCCCCGGGGGCAACGGTGAACCCCGCTCTCGCCGTCAGCGAGCTGATGGGCGTCGAGGTCGTGGGGACGCACGCGGTCAAGGACTCGGTGTTCGAGGTGGACCTGGCGGACGGGGACCTGGTGGTCGCCAAGTTCCACGCCGACGCGGGCAAGGCTGGGGTGGAGGCGTGGGGCCTGGGCTGGCTCGCCGAGCCGGGCGCGGTGGCGGTGACCCAGGTCCGGGCCGTCGACGAGCACTGGCTGGTGATCGACCAGGTGGAGCCGGGGCAGGCGTCGGCCACCGCGGCCGAGGGGCTGGGGCGGGGGCTGGCCCGGCTGCACGCGGCGGGGGCGTCGGCGTTCGGCGAGGGGCCCGCGGAGTCCTGGATCGGCGGGCTGCCGATGGCGTGCGTGCCGGGCCAGTCGTGGCCGGAGTGGTTCGCGGCGCACCGGATCGAGCCCTACCTGCGCCAGGCCGTGGACCGGGATCTGCTGGACCCGGCGGCGTCGCGGCTGGTCAGCGAGGTCTGCGCGCGCATCGGCGAGTTGGCCGGGCCCGCCGAGCCGCCCGCCCGGCTGCACGGCGACCTGTGGAACGGCAACGTCCTGTGGGACCGCGCGAACCTGGCCTGGCTGATCGACCCGGCGGCCCACGGCGGGCACCGCGAGTCCGACCTGGCCATGCTGGCGCTGTTCGGTTGCCCACACCTCGACCGCGTGCTGGCCGCCTACGACGAGACCCGCCCGCTGGCCCCCGGCTGGCAGGACAGGACCCCGTTGCACCAACTGTTCCCGCTCCTGGTGCACGTGGTCCTGTTCGGCCCCGGGTACGCCGCCCAGACCCTGACGGCGGCCCGGCGGGCACTGTCCGCCTGACCTTGGCTTACCGTGGTGGGGTGAGGTTGAAGCTCCTGCTCCGCCCGGGTTGGCTGCTCCTGGCGCTCGTCGTCGTCCTCTTCGCGGTGACGTGCTTCACCCTGCTCGCCCCCTGGCAGTTCGGCCGCAACTCCGAACGCCAGGCGACGAACACCGCCCTGGAGTCCTCGACCGACTCGGCCCCGGTCCCGCTGCGCGAGGTGCTGGCCGCGGGCCAGACCCCCGACAACTCCACCGAGTGGCGCCGAGTCACCCTGCGCGGCGCCTACGAGCCCGCGGGCGGGGCCGTCGCCCGCCTGCGCACCGTGCAGGGCAACGCCGCCTTCGAGGTCCTCACCCCCTTCCGCCTGGACGACGGCACCCACGTCCTGGTCAACCGCGGCTACGTCCGCCCGGTCGGCGGCGTCCGCGTCCCCTCCTTCGCCGCCGCCCCCACCGGCCCCGTGGACCTGACAGCCCGGATCCGCGTCGACGAACGCGACACCCGCCCCGCCTTCCAGGACGCGACAACCGACGGCCACCGCCAGGTCTACGGCATCAACTCCCGAGTGGTCGGCGACGCGGCGAACATCCCCCTCGCCCCCGGCTACCTCCAACTGGAAGAGGGCTCCCCCGGCGTCCTGTCGGCCCTGCCGCTCCCCCAGCGGGAGGCGGGCCCCTTCTTCTCCTACGCCCTGCAATGGATCGCCTTCGGCACAATGGGCATCCTGGGCCTGATCTACTTCACCTGGCGCGAGATCAAACCCGGCGGCGCTCTGGCCCAGTCCCGCCCGAAGAAGCTCTCAGTGGCCGAGCAACTGGCCCAGGACGAGGAATACACCCGCACCTGATCCCGGTTCTCGAAGAAGTACGCCCAGCTCAAGACGAGTACGGCGCCTTGGCCTTCTCCGCCGCCAACATCAACGCAGGCCGCAACTCGGGCCAGTAATACTCATCCTGGCACGCGAACGGCGGCAGAAATCCATCACACCCCCGCCCCTTATTATCCCCAACCTCAATCGTATAAGCAGCAACACCCAACTTGTCGTAAACCCAGTCCTCAGTGCCCCCTGACGCGTCATACAGAATCTCGCCCGCTTGACCGGAGTCATAACCGAGTTGGTCGCCCAGTCGCCGCCCGAAGGCCCGCAGGGCGGCGTCATTACCGGTCTGCACAGCGGCATCGTGCCCCCAGGGGTGAAGAACCTGGGCAGCGTCAGCGTGCATGGTGATGAACATGCCCGCGGTGTCAGCCGGGGCAGCGGAGGCGTCACCATCCTCGCGCTTGTCCTCATAGAGGTCCGCGATCAAACCCTCCAGCGCCGAGTTCTCCACCTCGGAGTCCGGGCTCGGGCCGAGGTAGATCTCGCTGCACGGGTCGTCGGAGGTGCCGCTCTCACCCCAGTGCGAGCCCGCGTTGCGGTTGAGGTCGACGCCGGTGGAGCCGACGCCGCAGTCCTGGTGGGAGTCGTTGGCGTTCTTGCGCTGGAGCACCGGGGTGTCGCCGCCGGAGGCGACGATGTCGACGCCGTCGGGGTTGGCGACCGGGACCACCCACATCTCCACCGAGTCCATCAGCGCGGTGACCGCCGGGTCGGTGCCGTAGCCGTCGGCCAGGTGGTCGATCCAGCGGTAGGAGACCTCGCCGGTGCTGATCTCACGGGAGTGGATCTGCGAGATCAGGAAGAACTTCGGCT
This sequence comes from Actinokineospora pegani, assembly GCF_009745975.1. Classification (GTDB taxonomy): domain Bacteria; phylum Actinomycetota; class Actinomycetes; order Mycobacteriales; family Pseudonocardiaceae; genus Actinokineospora; species Actinokineospora pegani. The sequence continues at coordinate 40,708 of NZ_WHOL01000045.1, forward strand.
TGCCGCCCGCCGCGCGGGTGCAGTCCGACCCCGTCTTGGCCGTCAGGCAGATCGCCTTCAGGTCGTTGCCGCCGCGGCCCTGCTCCTTGAGCCACGACGACCCGTAGGTCAGCACCGAGGCCAGCTCCGGGTGGGCGGCGGCCACGGCGTCGAGGTGCGCGTACTGCCCAGCGGTCGTCTGGTACCCGCCGTAGTAGGTGTTCGCGGCGGCCGAGCGCGCGGTCACCGGCGACACGGCACTGCCCGAGGGAACCGCGCTCAGGCCCATCGCCCGCACCTGCTCCGCCGCGTCCGCTCCGAGCACGAACAGGTCGTGTCCGGAGCGGCGTTCCAGCAGGTCGACGCCGGAGGCCAGCAGCTCGTCAGAGCGTTCCAGACCACCGGGCACCCGGTAGACCTGCGAGGCGTCGGGGGCCGGGGCGGACTGCGCGGGTGGCGCCGCCAGCAGGGTGCCCGCGGCGAGCGCGATCGCCGCGGCGGCAGCGATGGGATATCGGCGTCGCATCATGGGCAAAACGCTAGTCGGACAGTCACCAACCGATAACCGACGGAAGTCGGAAAACTACACCAGATCGGGTATCAGCAGGTCAAGCAGCATTTCTTCGGGCACGGACCACCCTGCGCGCAGCGCATCACCCAAACGGGGGTCCCACGGCGTCGGCCCCACCTCGCCGTCCAGCGGCGGCAGGTCGATGCCCTCCGACCGGGCCAGGTCCAGCGCCGAGCGGTAGTCGTCGGCGCCCATCCGCCACGGCGTCCCACCGGTCAACGACAGCACCTCGCGCACGACCAGCAACCCAGCCGCGTCGAAGTCCCCGTGCACCCGCAGGTCGACGCGCAACGACGCCAGCCGGGCCAGCAGCATCCGCGCCGCCACCCCGAGCCTGCCCGCCAGGCACACCAGGTCGACCGGTCCAGCGACCTCGGCCAGCCGCGGGCTCGAGCACACCCACACCACCGCGCCCGGCGGCACCACCGGCACAGTCGCGACATCGCGCAGCGCCACCACGCTCCCGCGCCACACCACCGTCGACGACAACCCGTCCACGGCCACCCCGCAGCGCTCCCACAGCCGCCGCTCCGCCTCAGCGCCGCGCGGCAACGGCACCCCGTGCGCCAACGCGGCCGCCCGCAGCACCAACGCGGCCAGCTTGCGCCCCCGGTCCAGGCCGACCCCGGCCAATTCCGCCCGCGGCACCCACACCGTCGGCACGGCACCCGGGTCGAGGTTGATCCTGGCCAGCACAGCGGCGGCCTCCACGGCGGGCCCGGCCAGCCGCTCCGGCGCGATCTTGGCGTACCGGCGCACCTGGTCCACCCACACCGAGGCCCACGGAGCCGTCGACAGCCCCGCGGTGGTCAACGCGTCCCGCAGCAGCTCATCAACCCACTCGTCGCGCGACGGGGACGCGTCTCCCGCAACGACCTCTTGGCCGTGCACCGCCGAAAGCACGTCCGTCAGCCCACAGTGGAACGACGACGCCCGCAGCAGCGCGTCGAGCTCCTCGACCGGGAAGGTCATCCCGATCCCGGCCGTGACCGGCACCCCGAGCAGCTCCGAGACCGCCGCGGCCGCCGCCGGGTCCGGGGCCTTGTAGCCGAAGCGGGCCTGTCCGCGCCGCACCGCGGCCAGCGCCTTGCGCCAGAGCACGACGTACTCGGGCCGCCCGAAGGCCTCCGCCAGCGCGCTCACGGGTCGTCCCGGTCCAGGCCGGAGCCGTCCCACGTGGTGTGCGTGCAGGCCACGCCGTGCCCGGACTTGGGCCGCAGGACGTCGTAGATGTGCATTCGGGGGATTCGGTCGGACACGCCCCACCCGCTGGGCCAGGTGATCACCCAGTCCATGTCGAGGTCCACCAGCAGCTCGAGCATCCGGGCGATGGTCGGGTCGTCGAGCCGCTCGAACGCCTCGTCGAGCAGCACCAGCCGCAGCGGCGACAGCCGCGACGACGCGGCGACCCCGGCGGAGATGGCGCCGTAGAACGCGGCGGCGGCGGCGAACAGCGTCACGTACGAGATCAGCCGGGTCTCGCCGGAGGAGAGCTGGCGCAGCCTCCGCGAGCGGGGCTTGGCGTCCGGGCCCGTGTCGCGCACGCGCACGGTGAAGGCGAACCAGGACCGGTAGTCCAGGGCGCGGGACAGGATCTCGGTGAACCCGCCGGTCGCGGTGTCGCGCTCGGCCTCGATCCGCTCGGTGAACACCTGCTGCAACCGGGCGTCCTGCTCCTCGGTGCGGTCGGCGAACGGCACGCGCAGCAGCTTGAGCGCCTCCAGCGTCGGCTCGTCGAGCCACGCCGCGGGCCGCCAGTCGAGCTGGACGTGCACGCCCTGGCTGGACCGGGCGGTGTCGAGCACCTCGTTCATCCGCCGGGTCAGGTCCTCGGCGACCGAGATCTGCGCGGACAGCCGCTCGGCCAGCTCGCGCACCAGGTGCAGCGCGAAGATCTCCTGGTACTGCTCGGACAGGAACCCGCGCCGCTCGGCCAGCCGCTCGGCGACCCGGCGCGCGGCGTCGGCCACCGGGGCGGGCCCCTCCTCGCCGGAGACGACGACGGTGAGGATGCCCGCGTGCCGCTCCGGCAGCACGTTGTGCGTGCCTGCCAACGACGCCTGCAAGGCCTGCAACCTGGTCAGCGCGCTCTCCTCGCCCGGCAAGCGCTTGCTCTCCGCCACGGCCGCCGCGAGCAGCGCGAACGCGTCGCGGTCGGAGTCCGGGCGGGGCTCGTCCACCGCCGCGTTCCACACCCCGGGGGCGGCCAGCGCCTCGGCGAACGCGGCCGCGGCGGCCTCGGCGGCGGCCCGCTTGCCGTCGATCTCGCCGGTGCGGGTGTCGAGCAGGGTCTCGGTCTTGACGACCTTGTTCGACAGGTCCACGGCGGCCTTGCGGGCCTGGGGCAGCTCCGCGCGGGCGTCGCGGCGGCGCTGCTCGACCTGGGTGAGCTGCCGCGCCACCTCCTCGGCCTCGCCGCCGACCGCGGAGGTCAGCTCGCTCAGCGCGGCGGCCTCGCGCTGGAAGTCGGCGCAGCGCTCGTCGGCGACCCGCTCGGCGACCGCGCGGTCGTCGGTGGCGGCGTTGTGGTCGTGCAGGGCGTCGACGAGGTCGCGCACGGTCCCGGCGCACCGCTTGGCCAGCGCGTCGCGCAGGGCCGCGGCGGCGTCGCGGGCGGTGGTGGCCGCGCGCTGGGCGTGCCGCAGCGCCTCGGTGTCGGCGGTGAGCCCGGCGGCCCCGGCGTCGCGGACCAGCTCACCCGCCGCGGCGCTGACCCGGCCGGTGGCGGCGGCCTGCTCGGCGCGGCGGCGCTCGGCCTTGCGCGCGGCGTCGTCCGCCTGGGCGGCTGCCTGGTCGGCGGTGGCGCGCGCGCCGATGACGTCGCGGTCGTCGGGGAAGGAGTCGAGGTGGCGGTCCCAGGTCTCCACGGCCGTGGAGTGCTGGCCCACCACGGACTCCGCGGCGGACAGCTCGGTGTGCAGGGCCTCCAGGGACGCGGACAGCTCCTCGGCCGTGCGCCGCCTGGTCGCCGCCCGCGCGCCCGCCCCGACGAACTCGGCTTCCACCTTGGACAGCGCGCCGCGCAGCACCCCGGCCTGCCACCGCCCGTCGGACCACAGGCTCAACCCGGGCCCTTCGGCGCCGTGCGACACCGACGCCAACACGCCCGCGACGACGTCCGCCGACACCGGGCTGTCCGGGTCGACGGCGGGGACCAGGACCTCCGACAGCGCCGACGGGACCGGTTCCCCGGCGGCGGCGAGCACGCCGGGCACCGACGCGTCGACCTTCCCGTCAGCGCTCACCCACGCCGCCAGCAGCCCACTGGCCTGCAACGCGGCCTCGAGCCCGGCCCGCTCCCCCGCGTCCAGCCCGGGCGCGAAGTCGACGAGCCGGTAGAACGGCGCGCCCGCTGCGGGGTCGCGGTCGGCGGCGCCGAACGGCGGCGCGGGCGGGGTGGCGTCGACGCCGTTGCGCAGCTCGATCAGCCGCGCCTCGGCGGACTTGATCCGGCCGACCAGCTCGTCGACGACCTGGCGCGCGGCGACGACCCGCTGGCGCAGGCCGGACAGGTGCGGGGCGGCCCAGTCGCGGGTGGCGGCCCGCGCCGAGCGGGTCGCGTCCGGCTGGGTCAGGACGTCCTTGGCCGCGACAGGGCGCGGCGGGCGCGGGGTGTGCTCGTCGGCGAACGGGCCGGACGCGGCCCAGCGGCGGGCCTTGTCCGCCCAGACCTCGACGGCGTCGGCGAAGCGCTGCCTGGCCTCGTTGCGCCTGCCCGCGGCCTCGGTGGCCTCGATCTGGGCGTCGCGGGCCTGGGCCGCCTGCTTGTCGAGGTCCTGGCGCTCGCGGTCGAGCTTGAGCGCGCGCTCGTGCAGCGCCATGGCCAGCGCGGCCCGGCCGCCGACCTGGGCGCCGATCGCCTGGACCCGCTCGGCGGCGGCGGCGAACTCGCCCGCGAGCGCGTCCGGGGCCAGCTCCGGCGGGGTGCGCCGCTGCACCTGCAACGGCTCGGCCTCCGGGTCGGGCTTGGCCCGGACCCGGTCGGTCACCACGACGGGCACCGCGTCCGGGGCGGCGGGCACCCCCGGGCACAGCGCGGCGTCGAGCCCGGCGGCGACGAGGCTCTCGGTGGTCGTGCGGGCCAGCTCGGCGGCGTCCTCGACGTCCCCGCCGAGGCGGCGCAGCACCGACAGCACCGTCTCCACCGCGCGGTCGGCGTGGTTGCGCTGCACCCCGGCGTGGTCGAGCGCGGCGACGGCGGACTCCCGGGTGCGCTCGACGAGCTTCTCCCGGTCCCGCAGGTCGCGCAGGCCCTGGTAGGCGGGCATCGACTTGAGCGAGTCGATGGTGGTCTCCAGCTCGGCGTCGCGCTCCTCCAGGCCCGCCACCAGCTCCTCGGCCGCGGCGCGCGCCCGGGACTCGGTGGCCAGCCTCGTGCGCAGCTTGTCGATCTCGGTGTGCGCGGTGTCCAACGACTTGCGCGCGACCTCGGCCTTGGCGCCGCAGCCGTGCAGGGCGCCCAGCGCGTAGCCCGCGTACCCGGACAGGAAGGCGCCCATCGCGGTGTCGGCGCTGCTGAGGCGGCCGATGTTCTCCCGGATCGACTCCAGGTCCTCGAACGAGGTGGCCAACTGCTCGACGACGGTGACGTCCAGCGGCGGCAGCGCGTCGGTGAGGATCTGCTCGAGCTGCCCGTCCTGCACCTTGAGCCCGATGTCGGGGTTGCGCAGGGTGCGCTGCAGGTGCAGCAGGTCGCCGTAGCGCGGGGCCGGGAGGCCGTAGACGGTCTCGGCCACCTTCGCGCGGAAAGCCTGCTCGTCGTACACGCGGTCCGCGCCGAGCACGTCCCGCAGGGCCGCCGGGCCGAGCGGGACGCGGTCGGCCGTGGCGAGGGTGAAGTGCGTGCCGACGCGGCTGGGCGTGACGAACCGCCAGGAGTCGCTGATCTGCTGCGAGGTGGCCGAGGCCTTCACACCGATGCCGCAGGTCAGGTAGTCGTCGCCGCCGGTCGGGGTGGTGCGGTGCAGCTCGATCCAGGCGTAGCCGATGCGGTTGGGGCCGCCGTCGTAGTCGTCGAGCATCAGGCGGCGGATCGACACCGTGCCCGCGCCCTTGGACCCCAGGTGGCGCAGGTCGCCGTCGAGGCACAGCGGCAGCAGCAGCTCCAGCGTGCGCGACTTCCCGGACCCGTTGGTGCCCTGGAAGATCGCGCGGCCGCCGGAGAAGTCGAAGGTCTGCTCCCGGTACTGCCAGATGTTGACCACACCGCCTCGGTGCAGCCGCCAGCGGCCGAATCCGGGATCTGCGGAGGTCACAGGCTTCCTTCCTGGCCGTCGAACAGGGACCAGCCCGGTTCTTCAACGGGGGCGGGGCCCGCGGGGGCGCGGGCCGGGGTGTCGTCGGGCTGGGGCAGCCAGCGGTGCGCGGCGGGGCTGAGCAGCAGGCCCGCGTGGTCCTCGGCGGCGAGCGCGAGCCTGCGCAGCAGGTCGATCACGGCGTCGACCAGGTCGTGGATGTTCTCGGTGGCCTGCCGCGACCACGCCGCCGGGTAGTCGGCGATGAGCCGCTCGCAGGTCCGGCGGATGTCGCCGGAGCCGATCCGCACCCGGCCGTCGGACCGGGGCTCGGCCTGCGCGACCGCCAGCAGGTCCGGCAGGGCGAGCAGGGTCATGCGGGCGACCGTGCCGGGGCCGGGGAAGACCACGTCGGTCAGGTACTCCTCCGGGTCGGTGACGGCCACGCCCTCGGCCCGGATCTCGGTGACCAGGCCGAAGCAGCGCTCCAGCAGCACCGACTCGCGGCGCTGGCCCCGGCGCAGCCAGTCGGCCTGCTCGGGCGTCAGGTCCGCGTGCAGGGTCACCGGGTTCTCCACCAGCATCCTGCGCACCTCGTGCTCGACGGTGGAGCTGGTCTCCCCGGCCGACGGGCCCAGGAGCTGGGCCAGCAGGTCGGTGTGCACGGTGATCAGCGCCTCGGCCTCGCTGACGGCGCCGTCGGTCTCGGTGATCACGCCGAGGCCGACGAGGTGGCGCAGCGCGGCGGTCAGCGAGCGGCGCTCGGCGAGGTCGTCGACCAGGGCGATGCCCGCCTCGGCCGCGGTGGAGCGGATGTCGGCGACCAGCCGCGACAGCAGCACCTGGCGGCCCGCGCCGGTCAGCGCCGCCGCGGCCAGGCACAGGTAGGCGTACCCGCGCGGGGTCAGCCCGGCCTCGCCGCGGGTCGGGTCGTCGTCCGGGCCGACCTTGTGCAGGCGGGCGAAGCGCCGCTCGACGACGAGCCGGTAGCCGAGCAGGGTCGCGAACATCTCCTGCAGCGGCACGCGGTGCCGGTAGACCAGGGGCAGCAGGTCGCCGTCCGGCCCGCCGACGCGCAGCAGCGGGTGGCGCAGCAGCACCTTGGCGCAGCGGGCGACGTTGGCCGCGTCGATGTCGGACAGGTCGTCGAGCGCGGTGGGCAGGCGGGAACGGGTGTCAGCGCGCATCCGCGCCCCGCTTCGTCTCGGCGCGCGTGATGTCGACGACGGTGTCGCGCAGGGTCAGGGTGCCCGTCCTGCTCCGGATGTTGGTGGTGCGCCCGGCCGACGGGGTCAGCCGCAGGGTCAGGCCGCGCACCTGGTCGGTGGCGCTGCCCGGGTCGTCCGCGCCCTCGCGCTGGGCCATGGCCAGGGTGAGCAGCTCGCACAGCGCCGACAGGGCCGTGGCGGACAGGACCGCGCTGTCCAGGTCCTCGGCCGCCTCGGCCAGCTCGGCGGAGGCGGCCTCGCGCTCCTCGTCGGCCTCCCGGGCGGCGGCCAGCAGGCCCTGCTCGGTGATCGGGTCGTCCATGATCCGCGACGTCCGCCCGCGCGCGCCCCGGTCGCCGCGGCCGCGCACGCTGACCGACACCTCGACCGCGGGCCCGTCGGCCCACGGGGTGTGCTCGTCGTCGCCGTCGTGCTCGGGGGCGGGCAGCAGGGTGCGCGCGGAGTGCAGCCCGAACGCGCCCGCGTAGAGGCAGTGCGCCTCGTCGGGGGTGGCCCGGTCGAAGCGGGCGGCCAGCGCGACCAGCTCGGTGCGCCTGCTCGGCAGCAGCCCGCCGCCGGTGGTCGCCCGGCGCACGGTGGCCAGCAGCGCGCCGATCGCGCGGGTCGTCGCGTCGCGCAGGGCGGTGACCTGGCTGGGGTTGCCGGGGCGGTCGGCGAACCAGTCGGTCAGCTCCTGCCAGTCGGCCTCGGCGCGGCCCCTGGTGCGCTCGACCACGGCGCCGAGCTGCTCGGCCGGGCGCAGCAGCCGGACCAGCTCGGCGCGGGTCGGGGCCAGCTCGGCCAGCGCGGCGGCGATGCTCGGGGTGTGCCGCAGGACGTCCTCGACGACGAGCTGGATGTACTCGACGAGCAGGTTGCGGAACCCGGAGATCTCCTCCGGCGCGAGGTGGTGGCGGGTGAGCACCTGGCCGAGGTAGGCGTAGAAGTCGCGGACGGTGGCGGCCAGCTCGGCGTGTTGCAGGAACAGCGTGGTGACCCGCTCGGCGAGCTGCTCGCGGGCCCGGCGGGCGGGCAGCGACCCGGGGTCGCGCCCGGTGCGGCTGATCGCGGTGGCCACCGTCGCGCCCAGCTCGCCGAGGCCGCGCTCGATGGCGGGCAGCAGCTCCCGGGACACCTCGCGGGCGCCCTCCGGGACGCGCAGCAGCTCGTCGACGTCGCGCTGCACCCGCACGGCCAGCTTGCCGACCTGGTAGCGCATCGAGCCCTGCTGGAACTCCGCGATGGACGAGGCGATCGTCTCCCGGCGGCCGTGCACCAGGTTGCCCCACTCGACGAGCTGGCGCAGCCGGGGGATGACGACGTCGATGTGCGACTCGCCGATCTCGAGCTCGCCGTCGCGCTCCACCGCGGCCAGCGCGGAGGCCACCTCGCCCGCGGACAGGTCGGCCAGCAGCGTCGAGGTGAACAGCCGCATGATCGCCAGGTAGGTGCGGTGGTGCTCGCGCGGCTGCAGGTAGGCGTAGAGCTGGAGCCTGCGCTGGGCGTCGGCGCCGAGCTGGCTCGATGGGTCTGGCTCCACGGCGGGCCACGATAGCCGCCGGGACCGACGCCCGCGCATCCCGGGCGGGTCGTCGCGATACGGTTTCGCCTGCACGGGGGACTCACACGCTGGGAGGGGACGTGACGCTGGCGCGCGCCGTGGGCCTGCTGCTCGGCTTCGCCGCCGACGCGGCCCTGGGCGATCCCCGCCGCTACCACCCGGTCGCGGGCTTCGGCAGGCTCGCCGGGCGGCTGGAGCACGTCCTGCACCGCGACTCGCGCGCGCCCGGCGCCGTCTACACCGCGGTCCTCGCCGGGGGCGCGGTCGGCCTCGGGGTGCTCGCCGAGCGGGGCCGCCCGGCCGTGCGGGTGCTGACCACGGCGGCGGCGACCTGGGTCGTGCTGGGCGGCAGGTCGCTGGCCGCGGAGGGCGCGCTCATCGGCAAGCACCTGGACTCCGGCGAGGTCGAGGCCGCCAGGGCCCGGCTGCCGCACCTGTGCGGCCGCGACCCGTCGTCGCTGGACGCCGCGGCCATGGCCAGGGCGACGGTGGAGTCGGTCGCCGAGAACACCTCGGACGCGGTCGTGGCCCCGCTGGTGTGGGGCGCGGTGGCGGGCGTCCCCGGCCTGCTCGGCTACCGCGCGGTCAACACGATGGACGCCATGGTCGGGCACCGCTCGGCCCGCTACCGCAACTTCGGCTGGGCCGCCGCCCGCCTCGACGACCTGGCCAACCTGCTGCCCGCCCGCCTCGCCGCCGCCCTGACCGTCCTCGGCGCCCCGGTCGTCGGCGGTAGCAGGCGCGACGCCTGGCTGGCCTGGCAGCGCGACGCCGCCGCCCACCCCAGCCCGAACGCGGGCCGGGTCGAGGCCGCCTTCGCGGGCGCCCTGGAAGTCCGCCTGGGCGGCCGCACCGTCTACGCCCACGGCGTGGAGGACCGCCCCGTCCTGGGCAACGGCCGCATGCCCGACGCGGGCCACGTGACCCGAGCGGTCGAGCTCTCCCGCGTCGTGGGCATCCTGACCGCCGCGGTGGCCGCCCTCATCGCCCTGCTCACCCGCCGCTGACCCCTGTGGACGACCGGCCCCCTGTGGACAACCCACCTCAGCGCCCCGAAACCGTCAGACTCCCCCGGTAGCGTTGAAATCGGGGGTCCCCAGGGCCGGATGATCTTGATGGCCCGGGCCGCCCGATGTCTGGCCGGTGCGCGTCACCAGACGGGCAGGTCGCCCTCGCCGGGGGTGACGCGCAGATCGGACGCGTCGATGGCGACGTCGTTGATGGAGGCCTCGCGGCGGCGCATGTGGCCGAGCGCGTCGAACTCCCACAGCTCGTTGCCGTAGGAGCGCCACCACTGCCCGTCGGCGTCGTGCCACTCGTACTGGAACCGCACCCCGATCCGGTTGTCCGTGAAGGACCACAGGTTCTTGCGCAGGCGGTAGTCGAGCTCGCGGTTCCACTTGTCGGTGAGGAAGGCGACGACCTCCTCGCGCCCCCGGACGTGGTGGCCGCGGTTGCGCCACTCGGTGTCGACGGAGTAGGCGCTGGCGACGCGCTCGGGGTCGCGGCTGTTCCAGGCGTCTTCAGCGGCCTGGACCTTGGCGAGGGCGGTCTCGTCGTCGAACGGCGGAAGCGGCGGGCGCGGCTGGTCAGAAGCGGTCATGCCCCCATGCTCGCGGGGCGCGGGATGCGCCCACCAGTGGCAGGAAAGACCCTTATCGCACGGATCTGGCCATGATGCTGCGGACCGAACTGCTAGAGGACCAGGCTGAGCGGGTAGATGATGGCGATGGCGACCACGGAGATCAGCGTCTCCATCACCGACCAGGTGCGGATGGTCTGCCCGACGGTGAGACCGAAGTACTCCTTGACCAGCCAGAACCCGGCGTCGTTGACGTGCGAGAAGAAGACCGAGCCCGCGCCGATCGCCAAGGCCAGCAGCGCCGCCTGGACAGGCGGCAGGCCCAGGGCCAGGTCGCCGATGATGCCCGCGGCGGAGATGGTGGCGACGGTGGCCGAGCCGGTCGCCAGGCGGATGGCCACGGCGATCAGCCAGCCGAGGATGATCGGCGAGAGCGCGGCCCCGTCGGCCAGGCGGGTGACCGTCTCACCGACCCCGGCGTCGACGAGGGTCTGCTTGAACCCGCCGCCCGCGCCGACGATCAGCAGGATGCCCGCGATCGGCGGCAGCGACGACGACAGCGTCTCGCCGACGCGGTCGCGGGTCAGGCCCGCACCGCGGCCGAGGGTGACCATGCCGACCAGGACCGCCGCCAACAGGGCGATCAGCGGGTCGCCGACGAAGTCCAGCGCGCCGCGCACCGGGTTGCCCTCGGCCAGCACGATGCCTGCCAGCGCCTTGCCCATCATCAGCACGACCGGCAGCAGCACCGTGGCCAGGGTCGCGGTGAAACTGGGCCGGTGGTCGGGCGTCTGCTCGCGGGCGGGCGGCTCCGGCGGCCGCGCCACCGCGACCCAGCCGACGGCGACCTTGGCGAACAGCGGACCGGCGACGACCACCGTCGGGATGGCGACCAGCAGGCCCAGCCCCAGGGTCAGCCCGAGGTCGGCCTGCAGCGCGTCGACCGCGACCAGCGGGCCGGGGTGCGGCGGGACCAGGCCGTGCAGCACCGACAGCCCGGCCAGGGCGGGGATGCCGAGCAGCATGACGTTCACCCGCGCCCGGCGGGCGGCCAGCAGCACCACCGGGATCAGCATGACCAGGCCGATCTCGAAGAACATCGGCAATCCGATGAGGACGGCCACCAGCGTCATCGCCCACGGCAGCCGCCGGACCCCGGACCTGCCCATGATCGTGTCGACGACCTGGTCGGCGCCGCCGGAGTCGGCGAGCAGCTTGCCCAGCATCGCGCCGAGGGCGATCAGCACGCCCACACCCGCGACAGTCGAGCCGACACCGTCGGAGAAGCTCTCGATGAGCTGACCCGTCGGCATGCCCGCGGCCAGGCCGAGCAGCCCGGAGCCGAGGATGAGCCCGAGGAACGGGTGCAGCTTGAGCTTGGTGATCAGCAGGACGATGAGCGCGATCGCCGCCAGGGCCGAGCCGATCAGCCGCCAGTCGGCGCCACTCACCGAGCCAATTCCTCGACCACCCGCCCGGTGAGCACGTCGGGCGGCTCGGTGATGTCGAGCCGCACGCCGCGTTCGTCCTCGGCCAGCGGTTCGAGGTCGGCGAGCTGCGAGGCGAGCAGCGCCGGGGGCATGAAGTGGCCGCTGCGGTGACCGATCCGCTCGGCGAGGACGGCCTCCGGTCCGTCGAGGTGGACGAACACGACGCGGTCCGGCGCGGCGCCGCGCAGCCGGTCCCGGTAGCGGCGCTTGAGGGCGGAGCAGGTCACCACCCCGCCGCCGTCCGCGACGCGCTCGGCGACCCACTCGGCGATGGCGTCGAGCCAGGGCGCGCGATCGGTGTCGGTCAGCGGGATGCCGGAGGTCATCTTCTCGATGTTGGCCTGGGAGTGGAACTCGTCCGCCTCAGCCAGCGGCACGCCGAGGCGCTGTGCCACCTGCGCCGCGATGGTCGTCTTGCCCGACCCCGACACGCCCATCACGACGACCACTGTGTGTTCAGCCATCGAACCAGTGAAACCCAAAAGTAGTACTTATTCAACCCGACATCGGGTTTTAGTCATATCAGTGGGAGAATGAGCCCCGTGACCTCCGGACTACCCGCGCAGCTCCTGGCCACACTCGGGACGGCGATCGTCAACGGCGACCTGTCGCCCGGCGCGGTCCTGCGCACGGGAGAAGTGGAACGCGCGCACGGTGTCTCCCGCACGGTCGTCCGCGAGACGCTGCGCGTCCTGGAGTCGATCGGCCTGGTGAGCAGCCGCAGGCGGGTGGGCATCACTGTGCTGGGCCGCGACGCGTGGAACCTGCTCGACCCGCTGGTGATCCGGTGGCGGCTGGCCGGGCCGCACCGCGCCGAGCAACTGCGGTCGCTGACCGCCCTGCGCGCGGCGGTCGAGCCGATGGCCGCGCGACTGGCGGCGCACGCGGCGACACCGGACTCGGCGGCCGAGCTGACCCGGCTCGCGGTCAGCCTGCGCGCGTCGACGCACGACCCTGGGGTGTTCCTCGGCCACGACATCGCCTTCCACCAGCAGGTGCTGGCGATGTCGGGCAACGAGATGTTCGCCCAGCTCACCGACGCCGTCGCCGAGGTCCTCACCCACCACAACCCCCTGCCCAGCCGACCCGACGCGACGGCGGTCGACCTGCACTGGCGGGTGGCCGCGTGCGTGGCGCACGGCGATGGACCCGGCGCCGAGACGGCGATGCGGGCCATCGTCGACCAGGTCGGGGCCGAACCGGGCGAGCTGCTGGGCGCTACGCCCCAGCCTCCGCCCAGCCGCTGATCATCTGCCGGGCGATGGACGTCGCCCCGGGCAGCACCAGCCCGTCCACCGCGCCGCCCGCCTCCAGCGCCGCGCGGACCACCGAGCGCGGGACCCAGCGGGCCTGCTCGATCTCGCCGTCGGCGGGCACCAGCGGCGCGCTCGGGTCGGCCGTGGCGACGAACCCGATCATGATCGACCGGGGGAACGGCCACGGCTGACTGCCCAGGTAGCGGATGTCGCTGACGAGGACCCCGACCTCCTCGCCGATCTCCCGCTCGACGCAGGCCTCCAGCGACTCCCCGGTCTCGACGAACCCGGCCAGCACCGAGAACCGGCCCTCCGGCCAGATCGGCTGCCTGGCCAGCAGCACGTTCTCCCCGTTCTCGCCGACGCCGTCGTGCACCAGGCAGATCACCGCGGGATCGGTGCGCGGGTACTCCTCGCGACCGCACCCGGTGCAGTGCATGGCCCACCCGGCCGCCACCGGGGCGACCGGGCTGCCGCACTTGGCGCAGAACCTCGAGCGGGCGTGCCAGTTCGCCAGGCCCACGGCCGTGGTGAACAACCCGGCCTCGGTGTCGTCGAGCAGCGCGCCGATGGCACGCAGGTCGTGCCACTGCTCGCCCGCCTCGGACACCTGGCCGGTCCACGGGCCCCACGAGTTGGGCGGCGCCACCGTGCCCGCACGCATCGGCTCCTCGCCGAGCACCGACCAGTAGGCGGTCTCGTGGACGACGCCGAGCAGCCGGGCGTCGGCCGGCCGGCTCGGCGCCACCGACAACGCCGGGCGCGGCGAGAGCTTGCTGGCCCCGTCGCGCACCGGCGTGCGGCCGAGTTCGTCGACCAGGACGACCTGCCCGGTCGCCCAGGACTCGTCGAGCTTGCCCTCGTCCTTGCGCAGCGCCTCGTCCCGCAGCGCCGTCGCCCGGGACAGCGCGGGCAGTGCCGGGAGTTGGAAACCGGTCACGGGAAGGTGACCCCGCCCAACGCCCGCACCGGTCCGAGCGTGGCGGCGTCGCCCACGATGACGCCGGTGAACCGGCTGGGCGCGAAGAACTCGCGCGCCACCTCGGCCACCTGCTCCGCCGTGACCGCCTTGAGCCGATCGGGCTGGCCGAGCAGGTAGTCCACGCCCAGGCCCAGCATCGCCAGCGCCGCGATCTGCGAGGCCAGCCCGCCCTGCGAGGAGGTGGCGATCAGCAGCGAGCCGATCGCGTACTCCCGCACGGTCTCGACCTCGGTCTCGGTCGGCGGGGTGACCCCGAGCTTGCCCAGCTCGTAGCGGATCTCCAGCAGCGCGCCTGCGGTGACGTCGGAGGCGGTGTCGGTCTCGACCATCAGAGTCGCGCCGTCCGGGGTGAACTCGAAGTACGAGCGCGCGTGGTAGGTGTAGCCCTTGTCCTCGCGGATGTTCTCCACCAGCCGGGAGGAGAAGAAGCCGCCGAAGGCCAGGTTCGCGAGCTGCAGCGCCGGGTAGCGCGGGTCGGTGCGCACGATCGACTGCGCCGAGAGCCGGAACTGCGACTGCACCGCGCCCGGCCGGTCGACCAGCTTGAGCTCGCCCGGGGTCAGGTCCGGCAGCGGCGGCAGCGCGACGGCGGCCTTGTCCGAGCTCCACCCGGCCAGCGCGGCGGTTGCCGCGGCAACCGCGGTCGCGGGCTCGACGTCGCCGACCAGCACCAGCACCGAGCCGCGCGGCAGCACGGCCGCTCGGTGCAGGGCCCGGACGTCCTCGGCCTGGACCTGGGCCACGTCCTCGGCCTCGGGCATCTCACGGGTGATCGGGTGGTCGCCGTAGCGGTGCTTCTGCAGCGCCTTGCGGGCGATCATGGCGGGCTGCGACTCGGCAATGGTGATCCGCTCGATGAGCCGGGCGCGCTCGCCCGCCACCTCGTCGTCGCTGTGCACCGCGCCGGTCAGGGCGTCGGCGAGCACCTCCAGCAGCGTGTCCAGCCCGCTGGCCAGGGCGTTGCCGCCGACCGCCAGCACCTCGGGGTCGACCGAGGCGGCCAGCTCACCGCCGACGAGGGCCAGCTCGGTGTCCACGCCGACCCGGTCGCGCTTGGCGGTTCCGGTCAGCACCGTCGCCGCCAGCACCTCGGCGGTCGCGGCGTGCAGCGGCGCGTCGCCCGCGAAGGGGACGCGCAGCCGCACCTCGACCATCGGCACGGTCGACTGCTTGACCACGACCACGCGCAGGCCGTTGTCCAGCACGGTGTCCACGTAGGACAGGTCGGTGGCCGCCCGGTGCTCCCCGAGCGGCGGCAGCGGCCGGGGTCCCAGCTCGGTGCGGCCGATCTCCTCGGCGGTGCGGCTCACTTGCGTCCTCCAACGTCGTTACGGTCGCGGTTCACTCGGCGCCCCCGGCGGGGGTCACGGTCAGCACGGCGCGCGAGTCCGGGCGCAGCGCCTTGGCCGCGGCGGAGACCGCCTCCGGGGTGACCGCGGAGATCCTGGCGGGCAGCTCGTAGACCAGGCCGGGGTCGCCGAACAGCAGCTCGAACGAGCCGAGCGCCAGGGTGCGGCTGACCAGCCGGTCGTGTTCCTTGTGGAGGCTCGCGGCCCAGCGGGCGGTCACCTTCGCCAGCTCCTGCGCCGAGGGCGGGGTCGCGGCCAGCACCTCGAGCTCGGAGTCGAGGGTGGCGAGCACGGTGTCGACCGAGACCTCGGGGGAGTACATCGCGGTCACGGTGAAGGTGTCCGGGTCGCGCGCCTCGAACGGGCCGAACATGCCGCAGCCGGCGCTGACGTCGGTGACGAGCTGGTCGCGGTAGACCATGCGCTGCTGCAACCGTGAGCCGTCACCGTCGGCGAGGACGCCCGCCAGCACCAGGAAGGTGATGTAGCCGTCCATGTCGTCGACCGGGTCCGGGATGCGGTAGCCGATCGCCACCGCGGGCACCGGGGCCAGCTTGTCCTGGATGTCGGCGCGGATCTCCGAGTCCGGGGCGGGCTCGGCGAACGAGGGCCGCTGCGGCCGGGGCCGCTCGGGGACGTCGCCGAAGTGCTTGTCCACCAGCTCGCGCGCGCTGTCGACGGTGAAGTCGCCCGCGACGGTCAGCACCGCGTTGGCCGGGGAGTAGTAGGTGTCGAAGAACGCCGCGCAGTCGGCGACCGACGCCTGCTCCAGGTCCTCGAACCCGCCATAGCCGTTGTGGGCGTTGGGGAAGGTCTTGTAGAGGACCGGCGGCAGGGTGATCCAGGGGAACCCGCCGTAGGGCCGGTTGAGCACGTTGAGGCGGATCTCCTCCTTCACCACGTCGATCTGGTTCTTGAGGTTCTCCTCGGTGATCTTCGGCGCCCGCATCCGGTCGGCCTCGAGGAACAGCGCCCGCTCCAGCGCCGCCGAGGGCAGCACCTCGAAGTAGTCGGTGTAGTCCGGGTGCGTCGACCCGTTGAACGTCCCGCCGGAGGACTGCACGTGCCGGAAGTGCGCCAGCTTCTCCAGGCTCTCGCTGCCCTGGAACATCAGGTGCTCGAAGAGGTGGGCGAAGCCGGTCCGACCCTCGGGCTCGGAGCGGAAGCCCACGTCGTAGTGGACGCTCACGCCGACGACCGGGGAGGTCGTGTCCGGGGCGAGCACCACGCGCAGGCCGTTGGCCAGGGTGTACCTGTGCAGCTCGGAAACGGTCACGGGGGCGAGCCTACGGGAGGGGGCCGAACCTTGGCAGCGGAGCGTGTTCGCCCTGTGGATAACTGCCGGGCCGGGCTGGTGGCCCGGCCCGGCGGCCGGGGTCAGCAGCCGACGCTGAACCGCTCGACCGTGTCGAGCCCGGCCCCGGTCAGCCGCGCGGTGTAGGTCCCGTTCCCGAAGGTCCCCGAGTGCCGCGTCCACTGGTAGACGCCCTCGCCGTCGAACCGGACGGTCTCGGTGAACGCGTCCGTGCCGTCCACGCTGAACTCCCGCTCGCTCGGGTACGGGCCCACGGCGAAGAACCGGGCGGTCACCGAAGAGGTCCCGTCGACGCAGCGGGTCGACACCTGCAGGCCGTCGTCGTCCACCACGACGTCGGCGCAGAAGTCGACCGAGACGCTGGTTCCCCACTCCGAGCCGTCGGAGCCGGTGACGGTGATGTCGTGGTCGCCGCCGCCGACGGCCCCCATCGCGGCGGTCCCGTGGCTCGCGCCGGGGATCGCCACGGCGTGGGTGGCCGACCCGGTCGTCACGGTGTAGACGACCTCCTGGCGGTTCACGTTGTCGATCTCGACCCACAGCAGCGGGTCGGTGCTGACGTCGTCCTTGTCATCGCACTGCGCGTAGGTGCCCAGACCGGGGCGGTTGCCGGTGGAGCAGGAGACGGTGAACTCGCGCACGAGGGGCGCGGTGAGGCCGTCGCCGGTCAGCACCGCCAGGTAGGTGCCGTCGTCCCAGTAGTTCTCGTCGAACCGCTGGAAGACCCCCTTGCCCAGCTCGATCGCCTGGTACGCGGGCGAGCCGTGCACGGCCAGGTCGAACACGCGTTTGCCCTTGGTGGCCGGGTTGGCCACCTCGAAGCCCACCTGGCCCCAGCCGCCGACGCAGGAGACGTCGACGCTGAGCTCGCCCAGCGCCTTGTCCCGCTCGGCGCACGGCCGGACGGTGACGGGCACGCCGTCGGACAGCAGGCCCGCGCCCTCGACCAGCACGGTGTAGGAGCCGACGGGGACCGACCTGAAGGTCACCGTCTCGACGTCGTGGTCCCTGTCGGTCCTGGTCCGCGTGGCGGGCAGCCCGGAGCCGTCCAGGGTCACCATGTGGTGCTCGCCGCCCTCGAGGATGACCCTGACCCCTGATCTGGGGCCGTCGCAGGTGCTCACGACCTGGGTGACCAGGCTCGGCGCGGGAACGCTCTCGGGGATGTCCCAGTCGTCGGCCGCGGCCGTCCCCGCCGCCGCGGACGAGGTGAGGGCAACCGCCGCGACGAGGGCGAGACGGGTCAACGAGCGCACCGGGCCTCCAGAGATCTCGGGTGGGCGGAAAGCTACCCGCGTGCCCAGTCCCGGCGAAAGGCTCAGGAGGCTAACGATTTCCGTTCCCCGCAAGGGGTAACGCCATCCAGATCTCGCGCGATACTCACGCCTTCTCGAACACCCTGTCCAGCCTGGCGACGAAGGCCTGGAACTGCTCAGTGAACCGCGCGTGGTCAGCCGCCACGGCGCCGTCCTGAGTGGCGTACCAGTACATCCCGGCAGTGCCGTCGGCTGAGGAGTCCAGGTCCGCGAACCGGGCCAACCACTGTTGCCCGTCGCCTAGAGCGACCGCATAGGGCAGCGAACGCGAGAAGACGACCTCGCGGTCCGCCACCGGGATGGATTCGGGGTTGACGGTGTTGAGGAACGCGCGCACACCATTCACCTGCTGCGCGAGAGCACTTCCCCGCTTGCTGCGCAACGGCGTCAATCGCCCACCGATCGCCAGACCCAGTCCGGCGATGGCCACCGCCACGCCGATAAGAGCCGCTCCACCGACTAGCGCCAGCACGACAGTCAGCCCGAGACCGAGTAGCAGCAACGCGATGCCCACGATTGTGAGCGCGCCGAGAGCGTTGGGGCGTCGGGAGAACCACTTGTGCGACACGATGTCTCGGTAGACCGCGTCTCGCGCCTTGCCCACGCCCCGGGGTTCCGCGTGCAGTGCGGAGAGGGTCACCAAGTCGGTGTCCCGAGGAAGCAGGAGCTCTAAAACAGCCCGCTCGTAGTCATTGAGGGCGTCGTCGGCGGGGTTGCGGCGCACGAGCTGCCAGTCACCGTCGGTCTCGGTGATCCAGACGTAGTTGCGCACCGCGAGGTCGAGCACGGTCGCGCTGAGGTCGCGGGCGTCCACAGCGCCGTCGACGACCGTTCCCACCTGCCCGGGGAGCACCCCGTCCGGCGAGGCGAAGGCGGTGCGGCCGCCGCTGGTGTCCAGCACCGGCACCGGCTCCGGCTCGGCGGCCAGCGCCTCGGCGTCGCGCGCCCGCGCCCGCCACAGCACGGCGAACCCGGCGAGCAGGAACAACAGCGCCGCGCCCAGCGCGATCCCGCCGGACAGGCCGATCGCGAACGGTGACGGCGGGGCGCCCCGCTCGAACCGCGCGGAGGCGGGAACGGTGCCCGGGGGCAGGTCGGCGGCGAGGTCGACCCTGGCTCCGGCGTCCAAGTTGGACTGGACGACGCGCAGGACGCTGCCCCCGTCGGTCAGCGCCGACTCGCACCTGTCCTCGGTGCCCGCGGCGCCTGCGAGGCAGACGAAGTTGGACCCGCGCTCCGGGGTCAGCAGGGAGCCGCGCAGCAGCACCAGCTTGGTGTCCCACCCGCTCGCGACCTGCCAGCGGAACCGCTGGTGGTCGCCCATGTCCTCGACAGCGCCGTCCACCGTGTACACCACGGTCGAGGCACCCTCGGACAGCTTGATCACCAGCGCGTCGTTCTCGACGGCGACGGACCCGTTGCCCTCCACCCTCGGGTCGCGCACAGCGAAGACGCGGTCCCCGATGCGCAACGGCGCTATCCGCGTCATCGTCCGGTCGGCCTGGACGATGACCTGCTCGCGCACGGTCAGGCTGCCGTCGCGCTCCACCTTGAGCTGCACGTTGACGCTGCGCGGCAGCGGCGGCTGCCCCACCCCCGGCGGCCGCACCGGCCGCCCGCCCGGGTCGGTGGGCGGCGCAGGCACGATCGTCGGCGGCTCGCCCTCGTCCGGCGCGGGCCCCACGCTCGGCACCGGGAACTCGATGCTCGGCGCGTCCGACGGCAGCGGCACCGGGAACGACGGCTGCGCCAATCCGAACCCCGCCACCCCGACAGCAGCGGCCACAGCCCATTTCTCCAACACGGCAGCGAACGATAGCCCAGCCCTCTTATGCTCACGGCGGTTCCGGGAAAACACCCGGACGCGCGTGGGGGGACACGACCGATGAACCAGCCGCCGCAGGGACCGTGGCCCCCCGGGCCGCCCAACCCCTACGGTCACGGACAGCACAACCCCGCTGCTCCCGGCCCGCACCAGCCACCGCGAGGCCGCCCCCCGTACGGCGGGCCACCGGTACCGCCCCCGATGCCCGTAGCCCCGCCGCCCAGGGCGCGGCCGATCCCGATGGCGCCGTACCCCGGTCCATACGGGACCCAGGCCTACCCCGTCCCATACGGCGCACCGCCTGGCTACGGCCCACCCCCCGGCTATCCCCCCGGCCCACCGCACTGGCGCCCGCCGCACCCGCCGCCGCACCCGTCGCACTCAGGCCCGGTGCTCGCCATCATCGTTGTGCTCGCGCTCGTGGCCAGCGTCGGCATCTACGGCTTCAAAGTCGCCACCAAGCGCCCCTCCACCTACGACGTCGGCTACAGCTACCCCACCACCACCAGCAGTTCCTACCCAACGACGACGACTACCAGTACCACCGCGTCACCAACAACCACTACCCGCACCACCAGGCCCGACCAAACCACCACCACCACCACGACAACCCGCAGCCGCACGACCACCACAACGACGCCGCGGGGCCCTCAACCGGTTTACCGCCTCGCCGACAACCCCCTGTTCTCGACGACCAACGGCGTCAGCCAGGTCACCTGCAACCTCCCCGCGTGGCGCTCCGACCCGCAGAGCAGCCAACGGTTCTTCACCGCCGCCCTGCCGTGCATGGAGAAGGCCTGGGCCCCGGCCATGCAGCGCGCGAACCTGCCGTACTTCACCCCCGGACTCAAGTTCCCCCCAGGTACCACCTGGGAGAGCCCTTGCGGCAGTGCGAGCAAGGGCACGTGGGCGGCGTTCTACTGCCCGAAGGACAACACCATCTACATGCCGTTCGAAGGCCTGCAGACCGAGTCGTACGGCGCCAAGTCGGGTGTCTACCTGGCCCTGTTCGCCCACGAGTTCGCCCACCACGTCCAGGAGCTGTCCGGCGTCAACCAGGCCTACTGGAACGCCAGGTACGAGGCAGGCGACCAGACCGCCCTGGGCCTCGAACTCTCCCGCCGCTCCGAACTCCAGGCCCAGTGCTTCGGCGGCATGTGGTTCGCGGGCAGCCGCAACGGCGGCGGTTCCATCACCGACCAGGTGGTCCGCGAGATGCTCCAAGACGGCTACACCCGCGGCGACTGGAAACAAGGAGCCCCGCGCGACCACGGCTCCCCCCAGCACACAGGAGCCTGGCAAGAACACGGCTACAAGAACAACCGCACAGCCCCCTGCAACACCTGGGCGGCAGCCCCCGCCGACGTCTCCTGACACCCACGGTCGCCCGGTCGCACCGACGTCACCGCCCCCGAGCGGTCAGCTCATGATCAGCGCGCCGCCGAGTCCCGGACGTTGAGCGCCCAGGCGACCAACGGCCACTGCAGCGGCAACCGTCCGTAGGCGACGGCCTTGGCGGGCAGCGGCCTGCCCTTGCGCTGGTAGTCGACGGCCATCTTCACGTTGCCCGGGAAGACGGCGACGAACAGCAGGGCCGCGAGCAGCCCACCCAGCCTGCGCGTCCTCGGCAGCGCCACGGCCAACGCCACAGTGGCCTCGGCGACACCGGAGAGCTGCGTCCACAGCCGCTTGCTGCCCGGCAACTGGCGGGGCACGAGCGAGTCGAACTGCTTCGGAATGACGAAATGGAGGGTTCCCGCGGTGCCCAGCAGCAAGGCGAGCGCGATAGCGCGCCGGGAATCAGTCATGGCCATCCGCACACCCTGCCACGGACAAACCGCCAGCCGACGGATGAATCTCACCACAGGAATGAGCCTCACCACACACGGCTCAGGACCTGCGGTTAACCTTCCGCGCGTGAGCCGAAGCGCACAGGGGCGACAATGAAGATCCGGACCAGGCGTGTGTTCGACACCCTCAACGACCGGACCAAGCACGACCTGGTCGGCGTCATCAAGATGCCCGAGAGCAGCGTCAGCCCGATCGCCTCGATCCTGCGGCGGGTGCTGTGGGCCGTCATGGCCCTGTTCGTGGCCGTGGCGATCGTCTACCTCGACCGCGACGGGTACCGCGACGCCAACAACGACGGCATCTCCCTCCTCGACGCCATCTACTACGCCACCGTCTCGCTCTCGACCACCGGCTACGGCGACATCACCCCGGCCAGCGACTCGGCCCGGCTGATCAACGTCCTGGTGATCACCCCCCTGCGCATCCTGTTCCTGATCATCCTGGTCGGCACCACCCTCGCGGTGCTGACCGAGCGCTCCCGGCAAGCTTTCAAGATCCAACGGTGGAGGTCGAAGGTGCGCGACCACGTGGTCGTCGTCGGGTACGGGACCAAGGGCCGCTCCGCGGTCAGCGCTGTCCTGTCCGACGGTGTCGAACCCAGCCGGATCGTCGTGGTCGACACCGACCAGACCATGCTGGACGCGGCGTCCATGCTCGGCCTGGTCACCGTCCACGGCTCCGGCACCCGCTCCGACGTCCTGCGCGTCGCGGGCGTCTCCCGGGCCAAGTCGGTGGTCGTCGCCGCCAGCCGCGACGACTCGGCCGTGCTGATCACGCTGACCGCCCGCGAACTGGCCCCCAACGCCCAGATCGTCGCCGCGGTCCGCGAGACCGAGAACGTCCACCTGCTCCGCCAGTCCGGCGCGAACCAGGTCGTGGTGTCCAGCGAGACGGCAGGCCGCCTCCTCGGCATGGCCACCCACACCCCGACCGTGGTCGACATGGTCGAGGACCTGATCACCCCCGACGAGGGCCTGGCCATCTCCGAACGAGAGGTCGAGATCTCCGAGGTCGGCGGCTCCCCCCGCCACCTACCCGACCTCGTCCTGGGCCTGGTCCGCGCAGGCACCCTCCACCGAGTCGACTCACCGGAGGCCGACGCGATCGAGGCGGGCGACCGCCTCCTCTACATCCGCAAGGTCACCCCCGCCAGCGAGTAGACCGCCCCACAGAGCACCGCCTCCCCGCGAGCGAACCTGCCGCGGACTCCGAACAGCCGAACCCAGTGCGCCTTCTGGCCCTCACCCCCGACTTCACCTCGGCCCCTTCCCCCGTCTGCGACCATCGATAAGGTGCGCGCCCCGCTTGCCTTCACAGAGCCGATGGTCAGGTCGGTGGCGGTCGCGGCGTTCAGCGTTCTGGTCTCCTTCCTGTTAGCGATGGCGGGAGCCCTCGGCCACTGGTCCACCTCGACCGCGGGACCGCTGACGGCCTCTGCCACCGTCGTGGTGGGCTCCCCTTGTTCCTCCCCGTCCCCTGAGCAGGTCCGCTTCGACGACGAAGGCACCGAGCGCACGGTCCCCCTCGACGCCTGCGGCCACGCGGAGGGCGAGATCGTGGAGATCTCCATCGGTTCCAACGAGACGGCCCACCTGGTCACCGCGAACGTCGGCACCACCTTCGACGCCCGCCCGATCGGCGTGGTCCTGATGATCTGCGCGGGCATCGCAGGCGCCGCCGCAGCCGACTTCCTGCGACGCCCCCGCCCTAAGCCGGGCCGGGAACGGACCTCAGCAGCGCTCTCAGCCCGTCCAGGTCGAGCAGGTCGGCCGGGCTGAGCGTGTGGTCGTGCCGCACGTAGTGGAAGGCGGCCCGCACCCGCTCCGGCCCCACCCCCGCCAACGCCGCCCACGCCAGCCGGTACGCCGCGAGCTGCACGGTCAGCGCGGGTAACCGTTCAGCCTCGGGCACCCGCCCTGTCTTCCAGTCGACCACCGTCCACCCCCCATCCGGATCCGCGAACACGGCGTCCATCCGCCCCCGCACACTGATCCCGTCGAGCTCGGTCGAGAAGGAGACTTCGACTTGGTGAGGTGTCCGGTCCGCCCACGCGCTGCGCAAGAACGCCTCCCGGAGCTGGTCGAGGTCCTCATCCGGCGCAGCGTCGTCATCGGCTGCCCCTGGCAGCTCGTCGAGGTCGAGCAGCGCCCGGGAACCGAACCGGTGCTCCAACCAGGTGTGAAAGGCGGTGCCCCGCCGCGCGGTCGGATTGGGCGGGAACGGCAGTGGTCGTCGCAACCGACGAGCCAGCGCCTCCGGGTCATCGGCCAGCTCGACCAGCTGACTGACCGAAAGATGCTCGGGCAAGACCACCTCCTCTCGCCGCGACGCCGCCGCCGCGCGCTCGGCAAGCAGCACATCGGTGTCGCGCACCCACCCATCCAGGTCGGCCACTTCCTGCTGTGGCTCCTCCCCCGCGCGCAGCGCCGCCAACTCGGCCCGAACCAGCGCCGCACCAGCCGCGACATCGATCCGCCGGCCACCCAGCGGGTCTACCGGCCAAGTCGCGTCCTTGGACGCCGCGGCCAGTGGGTTCTCAGCCTCCGGTTCAGGCTCGGGTTCCCACACATCGACCACCCCGGACACCCACTCGCGCCCACCGACGTACTCGTTCAGCTCGGTGAGGAAGTCCGACGGCCCGCGAGGTTTGCCGCCTGTCCTCCCCCACCAGTGCCCACTGACGAACAGAGTCCGTTCCGACCGCGTCAACGCGACGTAGAACAGCCGTCGTTCCTCGATGAGTCCTCGCTCCGCGAACTCCTGCTTGTGCACCTCCAGTAGCTGCTGCACCTCCTTGCGGTTGGCGGCCCCCTCCAACCGCAGCACCGGAAGGTCCTGGGCGTCACCACGCAGGGAAGGGGGCAGCTCGGTGACGTTCGTCAGCCAACTCCCCCCACGCTTGGCGCTGGGGAACACGTCCTTGACCAGGTGCGGAACCGCCACCACCTCCCATTCGAGGCCCTTCGCCGAGTGCACGGTGAGGATCTGCACCCGGTCCTCTGCGACCTCTACTTCCCCGGGCTCCAGCCCATCTTCGGCCGCCTCCGCGGTGGCGAGGTAGTCCAGGAGCGCGGCGAGACTCGCCGCCGGGCTGGCCCGCGCGTAGTCCGAGACCACATCAGCGAACGCGTCGAGATGCGCCCGCCCGGCCCCGCCCCTGCGCGCGGCTGCCTCGATGTCGAGCCGCATGGTCCGCTCGACATCGGCGACGAGCTCCGGCAGTGGCTGGTCCAACCGTCGACGAAGCTGGGTCAACTCACGACCCAGAGCGCGAACCCGCGCGAACCCCGACTCCGAATAGGCCTCCGCCGATCCCGGGTCATCGATCGCGTCGACCAGCCCAGCCTGCTCGGTCCCCTCCCCCTGCACCGTGTCGAGCGCACCCTCCACCTCCGGGGTCACCGCGTACGCCCCGGCGAGCACCTTGGCTCGCTGCCACAACGCCGCCAGGTCAGCGGCCCCGACCCGCCACCGCGATCCGGTCAGCAGGCGAGCCGCCGCAGTTCCGGCGAGCGGGTCGATGAGCACCCGCAGCGCGCTGACGAGGTCCCGCACCTCGGGCTCGTCCAACAACCCGCCAAGCCCCACGACCTCCACCGGCAGCCCACGCGCACGCAGCGCGGCAGCGATGTCAGCCATGTCCGAGCGACGCCGCACCAGCACAGCCGCGGTCGGCGGGGCGCCGCGCTCGTCACAGACGGTCTTCCACCGGTCGGCCACCCGGTCCGCCACCCACGCGACCTCCGCCTCCACATCGGACAGCAGCGCGAACTTGATGTCGCCAGGGTTGGCGCCATCCCTGGCGCGCAGCTCGTCGACGTCCAACCCGGCCGCCCGCAGCGGCTCGGACACCGCGTTGGCCAGGTCGAGCACCTCCTCCGGGTTGCGGAAGCTGGTCAGCAAGCCGTATTTGGCCGCGGGAGCGAGCCCATCCCCCCTCTGCCTGGGGAAGTCCGTCGTGAACCGGGGCAGGTTGGCCGCGCTGGCGCCACGCCACCCGTAGATGGCCTGCGCCGGGTCGCCCACGGCGGTCACCGGCATCGGCTCGGCGCCCGGGTGCTCGCGAGAGGACCCGAACAACGACCTCAGTAGCACTCGCTGCGAGTGCCCGGTGTCCTGGTACTCGTCGAGCAGGACCGCGCCATAGCGCTCCCGCTCCCCCGCCACCACCTCGTCGTGCCCGGCCGCCAGCCGAGCGGCCAACGACATCTGGTCACCGAAGTCGACAGCGCCCTCCTTCCGCTTGAGCGCGGCGTAACCGGCCACCAGCGGCAGCAGTGCGATGCGGAACCGTTGAGCCACCACGATCTTGCGCAGGTCCTGCGAGATCTCCGCGCGCTGCCCCTTGGCCCTGGGAGCGGTCTCGATCGCCGAACACACCGCTTCGGCGTGCTGGGCGAGCGATTCCGGGTTGACGAGGTGCTCAGCGAGCTCCCCCGCCAGGGACAACAGGTGCTGCGTGACTGTGGCGGGGACGTAGTCGGTTTCCAGATCAGTCGCCCACCCGGCCACGACACGGTGCGCCACCTGCCACGCCGAAGTCTCGGTCAGCAGCCGGGCGCCTGGCTCGACCGGCAGCCGCAGGCCGTGCTCGGCCACCAGCCTGCCCGCGTAGGCGTGGTAGGTCAGCACGGTCGGCTCACCCGCGTAGACCGCCGCCCGACGATCCCCGGACGGGTCGAGCCGGTCCAGCAGCCGCGACCCCGCGAGCCTGCGGAGCCGGGCACGGACACGGTCGGCCAGCTGGCGAGCCGCCTTGCGGGTGAAGGTCAGGCCCAGCACCCGCTCCGGGGTCACCAAGCCGTTGGCCACCAACCACACCACACGACCGGCCATCGTCTCCGTCTTGCCCGCGCCCGCGCCCGCGACGACCAGCGACGGCTCCGGGGGCGCCGCGATGACCCGCGCCTGCTCGTCGGTCGGCGCGGGCAGGCCGAGCTCCTCGGCGAGTTCGCGGGGGCCAACGAGGGCGGGACCGGGAAGCAGTGAGCTCATGGCCTGCTCACAGCACGGATTTGGTTCATGGCAGCCAATCTACCGTCGGACACCGACAATTCCGACCGTTCTCGGCTTCGATCACCTGTTCGAGTGGATATCCATTCTGATCCTTTCGCTTGGTCGGCCAGTCGGCGTACCAAGGAAGGAGCGAGGCCAGCGAGACGGCCGAAATCGTTGCAAGCAAGGGTGATTGAACTGAAGGCGAGGTGATGGAGATGGCAGAGCGATGTCGGAGGAAGCGGCTGCTGGATATCCAGCAGATCCGCGGGCTACTCCGTCACCTGACGTCCACTGGGGTGCAGTGGGCACGCGGTGCGCACTGGGCAGCGTGGGCAATCCGGGTTCTCGAACGCCTGGTACTCCGGTCCGACGGTGGCGGCCGCGGCGTCGCGCACGATGGCGCGCCAACGGTCCAGGACCTCACCCGCGACCGGGTCCTGGTTGCGCTCGGTCGCAGCCGTCTTGGCGTTGGCCTTGGCCACGTACAACAGCCGTGCGCCACCAGGTTCACGCCCGTGCTCGGCGAAGGCCCCGTAGGTGACGGCCAACTGGTAGACGGCGAGCTGGGGGTGCTCGGCCGCGTCAGCGGCGCTGATCGGCGACTTGCCGGTCTTGATGTCGATGATGACCGGGCGCCCGTCGGTGTCGACCTCGACGCGGTCGACTCGGCCGCGCACGGTGATCCCGTCCGAGAGCTCGACCGAGATGTCGTGCTCGACACCCACTTGCGTCAGCTCGGACCGGGTGGCGTGCAGCCAGGTCAGGAATGTGTCGACCATCCCCCGCACCCGCTGTCGTTCCCGCTTGGAGAACCACGGGGCTCCAGCATCCACTCGCGACCACGCCTGGTCGAGTTCGGCCATGAGGTCTTCGCGCGGAACGCCAGAAGCCGCCGCTTGGGCGAGAGCGTGCACCAGGGTCCCGGTGATGGCGGCGAGCTCGGCGGGGTCCTGCCCGCCATGCCGCTCGACCAGCCAGCGCAACGGGCACTTGGCCAAGATCTCGATGGTCGACGGGGAGACCGTGAGCGGGGTCCCGGCGTCGCGCAGCGGGGCGATGGTGGACATGTCGGCCAACCCGTACCAGTCATCCGGGTTCGCGCCGGGCACGCCAGCGGCAGCGAGCCGGGCGAGTTGGCGCGCGGCCTGCTCCCGGCGGGCGATGTCGGCGGCGCCGTCGCACACGACCTGGCGGAGCTCGCCCACGAGGTCGGCCAGCACGAGCGCGCGCTGTGTCTCGGCCATCGGCACGACCTCCTCGGCCGCGTCGGACTCGGCGGCCCCAGCCAGCTCGGCCAGGAAACGGGAAGGTTGCTCGTCCTCACCCCGCACGGCGCTCACCAGGAGTTTCGCCTTGGCGCGGGAGGCAGCGACAAGCAGGAGTCTGCGTTCCTCGGCCAGCAGGGGGGCCGTCGCCGAGAGGCGGTCGGCGGCTTCCATGCCCGCCAGGTTGTCGACGAGGCGTTCGACGCCCAGGAGCGAGCCACGCAGCCGGAGGTCGGGCCACGCGCCCTCCTGGACCCCCGGCACGGCGACGACTGTCCATTCACGACCAGTGGCGGCGTGCGCGGTCAGCACGGCCACGGCATCCCCTTGCGGGGCCGAGGGTGCGAGGGTGTCGCCCGCGATGCGCAGACCGATGAGCTGGTCGGCGAAAGCCGCGACGCTCGCGCCGGGCAACCGCTCGGTGTAGCGCTCGGCCGCGTGGAACAGCCGCACGACGGCGTCGAGGTCGCGGTCGGCCTGGGCGCCAACCGGGCCGCCGCGTCCCGCGATGGCCACCCACCGGGATTCCAAGCGGCTGTGCTGCCAGACGTCCCAGAGGATCTGCTCGACGGAGAGGCCCTCCTTCACCCCTCTGCGGGCCGTGGACAGCAGCCCCCACACCCTGCGGACCGGTCCGGCCTCGGCGTCGCCGAGGGCCGAGAGGCGGTCAGCGTCACGCAGCACATCCACGATCAACTCATCGCTGGGTTTGTCACCGCCCGCGGCGATCTCCAGCCTGCGCAGGCCTCGGCGCAGCCTGCGCAGCGCCAGGGGGTCGGCTCCGCCGAGGTGGGACGACAAGAGCATCTCCGCCATCGCGGTGTCGAGCACAGCGGGTTCCGCAGCACAGCGCAGCAGCCCGAGGAAGGGCCGGATGGCGGGTTGCTGGGCGAGCGGCAACTCCTCGCCTGGGGCGGCGACGGGGACCCCGGCAGCGGCGAGGGCTCGGTGCAGGACAGGAATCGATCGGGTGGCCGAGCGGACCACGACAGCCATGTCTGCCCACGGGACGTCTTCGAGCAGGTGGGCGCGGCGGAGCTGGTCGGCGATCCAGGCGGCCTCGGCGGCGATCGAGGGGTGCAGGCGCACGGTGACCGTGCCGCCCTTGTCCTTGAGCTTGTCGACGCGGCGGGCGCCTGCGCCGGGGAGCCGGGCGGCCAAGTGCGACACCGCGCGCCGCACGGTGGGCGACATGCGGTGGCCGCGGTCGAGGACGACGGTCCCACCGTCGGGTTCAGCGTCGCGCAGAAGGCGGGGGTCAGCGCCGCGGAAGGAGAACACGGCCTGGTCGGGATCACCTGCGACGACGAACTCCTTGGCGGAGCGCCCGAGGCTGGTCAGCAAGCGGTACTGGAGGGGGTCGAGGTGCTGGGCGTCGTCGACGAGCAGGTAGCGGACCCTGGTGCGTTCGGCCGTGAGCAGAGTGTCGTCGGTGTCGAAGGCGAGGACGGCGGAGGACACCAACTCGGCGGCGTCGAGCGCGGGGGAGGTCGTGAAGGCGAGCGCGCTGTCCGCGCGACCTTGCAGGAGCATGACCTGCTCGTACTGGCGGCCGAACATGCCTGCCGCGACCCACTCGTCGCGCTTCTGGGAACGGCCGAGGCTGATGAGGTCCTCCGGGCCCAGGCCGCGCTCGGCCGCCCGCAGGATCAGGTCGCGCAGTTCCTCGGCGAACCCGGCGACGGACAGGGCCGGACGCAGACGCTCCGGCCAGCGGTGCGCGCCGAACTCGATATCCCCCTCAAGCAGTTCGCGGAAGACCGCGTCCTGTTCCGGGCCGGAGAGCAGGCGGGGGCCGGGCTCATCGCGGCGGACCGCGTGCTGGCGCAGCACGCCGAACGCGTAGGAGTGCACGGTGCGGACCAGGGGTTCGCGAACGGTGCGCAGGTCGGCGTCTGGATCGTGCTCGGTGAGCAGGCGGGTGATGCGGGTGCGCAGGTCAACCGCGGCACGGCGGTTCGCGGTGAGCACCATCAACTGCTCGGGGTCGACGCCACCGCGCAGGACTCGGTGAGCGGCGAGCTCGGCGAGCAGAGAGGTCTTGCCCGTGCCTGGGCCGCCGAGCACGCGGACGAAGCCGTCGGTGCCCGCCAGGACTCGGCGGGCGTCGTCGTCCCACTGGGACGGCGGCCGGGGCGCCGCCGGTCTGCGGACCAGGCGCGGCGCGAGCGGGGACTTCCCTGCGGCCATCCGCCGATTGGACCATGGCGGGCCGAGGGGGCCTGCGGCGGCACGCGGGTTCGGGGACAGGCGGGGGCGGCAGGCTGCGATGATGCGCGCCATGTCCGCCAACCTGACCATCCACAGCTCCGGCACGGACGACGGGCCGCCGGTCCTGGTCGTGCACGGTGTCTGCGGGCACGGGCGCCGCTTCGAGTCGTTCACGGTGGCCGAGCTGCCGGGGTTCCGGGTGCACGCGCCGGACCTGCGGGGGCACGGGCACGCTCCCCGAGTGCCGCCGTGGACGGTGGAACAGCACGCCGACGACCTGCTCTCGGTGCTCGACGAGCTCGGTCTGTGGTCGGTGCCGGTGGTGGCGCACTCCTTCGGAGCGCTGGTCGCGCTGCGCTTGGCCGAGGTGGCGCCGGACCGGGTGGAGCGGCTGGCGCTGCTCGACCCGGCCACTGGGATCGACCCCGGCCAGGCGCTGGTGTGGGCCGAGACGTCGGTGGTGGTGCGCGAGACCCGTGCGGACGCGGTCGGCACGCAGCGGTTCGATTGGCCGAGTGCGAGCGACGAGGCGGTGGAGCGCGAGGTCGACCTGAACTGGGTCGAGGACGACGACGGTAAGTGGCGGCCACGCTACAGCCCGGCGGCCGTGGCCGCGGCGTGGAGCGAGATGTGCAGGCCTGTTCCGCTGCCGCCGCCGGGGACGCCCACCTTGGTGGTGCGGGCGAGTCGGGAGGACTTCGTCGGTGAGCAGTTCCGGGCGGCCTGCTCGGCGTTGGAATCGTTCCGCTACGCCGAGCTGGACTCGGGGCACATGCTGCACATCGACGCCCCGGCGGCACTCGGGGAGCTGCTGAGGGAGTTCTTGCGGTGAACGAGGAGACGCATGAGCTGATCCGGGAGATGGTGCGGTCGGTGCCCCGGGGGCGGGTGGCGACCTACGGCGACATCGCGGCGCGCGCCGGGGCGTCGACACCGCGTCTGGTGGGGCGGGTCCTGTCCGAGGACGGGCACGACCTGCCTTGGCACCGCGTCCTCCGGGCGAGCGGGCGGCCTGTGGAGCACATCGCGCGCGAGCAGTTGGGACTGCTTCGGGCGGAGGGTGTGTTGGCCGACGGGGATCGAGTTGATCTCCGCAAGTACAGGTGGGTGGACTGACGGCCGGTGTCGTGGGCCGCCCGCTGCCCAGGAGGTGGGACTAGCAGGGAGAAAGGTGGTCCGAAAGTCGGAACGGACCTCTGCGAGAGGCTAAGAGCGCCTGCCCGCCGAGGGGTCGAGGCCGAGCATCTCCAGCAGGACGCTGCAGTCCTGGGCGTCCCAGGCGTGGTCGGCGACCGTGCGAGCCGCACGGCTGCACTGCTCGGCGTTGTGCTGGAGTTCGATCTCCTTGGCGGCGGCGATGCGGCCAGTGACAGGAGCCTC
This sequence comes from Actinokineospora pegani, assembly GCF_009745975.1. Lineage (GTDB taxonomy): Bacteria > Actinomycetota > Actinomycetes > Mycobacteriales > Pseudonocardiaceae > Actinokineospora > Actinokineospora pegani. Next base: position 72,081 of record NZ_WHOL01000045.1, read on the forward strand.
GTGGGCGAGCGTCATCGGGTGTGTCACCTTCTGCGTCAGGAAGCGAACCGCCGGGTGAAGTGGCGCGTGATCGCGCTCTGGTGCTTCCCGGGGCGGTCCTTGGTGGTGTGCATTCACTCTTTCAGTCGCATTTCGAAGCCACAAGGGTCCGAACGGTTGCATTCTGTTACGGCGAAGCTAAGTCACTCAGTGCGGTCGAATAGATACAGCGTCCCTGGCTCACGGGGCACCGTTGGTGGGAGAGGATGCGGCAGGACCGCGAAGTGTTCCGAGCCTGTTGGAGGAGATGACATGACACCGTGGCACGAGCAGGATGTTCCCGAGCTTCCTGGCACGGTCGCGGTGGTGACCGGGGCCAACGTGGGGTTGGGACTCCAGACTACGCGGGTGCTCGCGCAACGGGGCGCGCACGTCGTCATGGCGTGCCGCGACCAGCGCAAAGCGGTGACGGCGCGGGACTCGCTGGTCGACGCGGGCGTGGACGGCGGGCAGTTGGAGTTGGCCGAGTTGGACCTGGCCGACCAGGGGTCGGTGGAGCGGTTCGCGGGGTCGTTCGGGCACGAACGGCTCGATCTGCTGATCAACAACGCCGGGCTGATGGCGGTGGCGCAGTCGACGACCGTTGACGGGTTCGAGACGCAGTTCGGGGTCAACCACCTCGGGCACATGGCGCTGACGCTGCGGTTGCTCCCCCTGCTGAACGCCACCGGGGGTGCCAGGGTGGTGACGGTGACGAGCGTGGCACACCGGCCGGGAAAGATCCGGCTGGACGACCCGAACTTCACCGCGGGCCGGTACGGGCGGTGGCGCGCCTACTTCCAGTCCAAGCTGGCGAACCTCCTGTTCACCGGCGAACTGGGCCGCAGGCTCACCGCTGCGGGGGAGGCGACGCTATCAACAGCGGCACACCCCGGGTACGCGTTCACCGAACTGGGCAAGGACGACGACCGGATCTTCGCCAAGGTCACCGCCATGGTCAACCGGTTCGCGGGCCAGCCCGCCCAGTTCGGGGCCCTCCCGACACTGCGTGCGGCGACGGACCCGGACGCGTTCCAAGGAGCGCTGTACGGGCCGCACCGGATCACGTTCGGGCCCGCGGTCCCCGAGGTGCCCAGCGCGACGGCGCGGGACACCGAGCTGGCGGGCAGGCTGTGGGAGCTGTCGCTGTCGCTGCTGGCCCCGTGGAAGGTGCCCTTCCCAGCCTGACCCGACCCACCAGACCCGACCCACCAGACCCACGCTGACTCAAGTCAGCTCGCCCGCCCCAACCCGAGCTGACACGACTCGCCCCGGACGAAGCCGATGCCAGCTCGCCCTGCCCGCCCGACCGACCCGGCTAGCCCGGTTGGCCTGGCACGGCTGCCCGCTCGGCGAGGCTGGCCCGGCTCAACCGGGCTGACCCACCTCCCGGTCGGGCTGACCCAGCCCGACCGGGCGCGCCCACCGCAACCAGGCTGGCCCAGCGAACGGGCTGATCCACCTCGCGGGCACCCACCTCGACCAGGTTGGCCCGGTTCACGAACTGGCCACCTCAACCGGGCTGACCCAGCAAGCGGGCCGACCACCTCAACCGGGCTGACCCAGCAAGCGGGCCGACCACCTCAACCGGGCTGACCCAGCAAGCGGGCCGACC
>NZ_WHOL01000045.1:73754-73835 GCF_009745975.1 Actinokineospora pegani
ACCGGGCTGACCCAGCAAGCGGGCCGACCCAGCCCGACCGGGCTGACCCAGCAAGCGGGCCGACCCAGCCCGACCGGGCTG
>NZ_WHOL01000046.1 GCF_009745975.1 Actinokineospora pegani
GGACACCGACGGGTCGATGGTCCTCGACTACGGGCCGCGCAAGTTCACCGTCGGCTTCGACGAGCAGCTCAAGCCCTTCGTCATCGACGAGGACGGCACCCGGCGCAAGGTCCTGCCCAAGCCCGGCGCGAAGGACGACGAGGACCTGGCCCCGCAGGCGTACAAGCTCTTCGCCGGGTTGAAGAAGGACGTCAAGACCGTCGCCGCCGACCAGGTCCGCAGGCTGGAACGGGCCATGGTCACCGGCAGGCGGTGGAGCGCGCACGAGTTCACCGAGCTGTTCGCCGCCCACCCCCTGCTGTGGCACCTCGTGCGGCGCTTGGTCTGGGGCATCTACGACCACGGCGGCGACCTGGTCGGTTCGTTCCGGCTGGCCGAGGACCGCACGCTGGCCGATGTCGAGGACGACACCTTCACCCTGGACGAGGCGGACGCCTCGGTCACCGTCGGCGTGGCGCACCCGGTGCACCTGGGCGAGTCGGTCGCCCGGTGGGGCGAGCTGTTCGCCGACTACGAGATCCTGCAACCGTTCCCGCAGCTCGGCCGCGAGGTGCACCACCTGACCGACGAGGACCGCGCGGCCACCACCCTGCCCCGGTTCGAGGACACGCCCATCCCGATCGGCCGGGTGCTGGGCCTGGTGCACCGCGGTTGGGACCGGGGCACGCCGCAGGACGGGGGCGTGGAGCCGTGGATCACCAAGGCGCTGCCGGACGGCCGGGTGGTCGTGCTGGACCTCGACCCGGGCATCGCGGTCGGCTACGTCGACGCATGGCCGGAGGTCAAGATCACCCGCGCGTGGGTCAGCGACGACCTGAACCACTACTACCGGCACAAGAACGCCGGGCACCCCTTCGAGGGCATCGACCCGGTCGCGGCCTCGGAGCTGCTGGCCGACCTGACCATGCTCGTCGGCGGCAGGGTGGACGATGGCTCGGCGAACGGCGGCTCGGCATGACACGGCGCCTGGAATACGTCGGCGGCGGCTCGGAGAAGTTCTGGGAGGGCGCGCTGACCGGCACGACGGTCACCGCCCGCTGGGGCAGGCTCGGTTCCGCGGGCCAGACCAACGACAAGGTCTTCGCCACGGTCGAGGCCGCCCAGGCGCACCTGGACAAGCTGGTCGCCGAGAAGGTCCGCAAGGGCTACTCGGAAGCGGGCGCGCCCGCACCGACTAAGTCCAAAGAGGACAAGCCAGCTCCGGAGCCGGGAGCCGCCGGGGCGGCCGAGGAGCCGGGGACCGCTGGGGAACCGGGCGCGATCACGTGGCCGGACGAGGAGCGCTACGACCCACCCGCCGCGCTGCTGCGGCTGGCTGTGCCCCGGCGCGGCCGGGTGCGGTCCCCCCGGCGGGTCACGCCGGGGATGGTCGAGGCGGCCGAGCACCTGCTGGAGGGTCGCAAGATCGAGCTCCGCGGCGTGCTCAGCGGGCCCAAGACCGATCCGGACCTGCGCGAGGCCGGGCTCGGGCAGCTCCTGGGCACGCCGTCGCCGCTGGGGGCCGCGGTGGTGTTCGAGCTGGCCGCCCACGAGCGGTCGTGGTCCGAGGACGCCTTCGCCTGCCTCGCCGACCAGTGGATCGGCCGGTGGGGGCCCGCGTTCGCCGCCGAGGCGCTGCTGCTCGTGACCTCGCTGGACGTCCAGGTCGACCGGAAGGGCGGCGACACCGCGCGTTGGATCACGCGGGGGCAGCAGCGGTTCCGGTGGACGTGGAACGGCGAGGCGCCCGCGCACCGGATCAGGGCGAGCCTGGCGAGCGCCGAGGACGACGAGTACGCGCGGGCGGTCGAGGCGCTGGCCGGGTTGCGCGACACCCAGCGGCGCAGGGCGATCGTCGCCTACCTGCTGCCGACCGAGCGGGAGTGGGTGGACGAGACCAAGGGGACCGTCGGCGGCCGGGACGGCTTGGAACTGCGGTGTCGGCTCGGCGCGGTGGAGACGATGGCGGACGCCGAGCCCGTCCTGCGCGCGGCCGACCTGCACGCGGTCACCCATTCGAACCGGACCCTGCCGACGCTGGTCGACCAGCTCGGGCCCGCGCTGGCGGCCACGGTGGACGAGTGGGTCGACAGCGCGAGCGGGTCCGCGGCCAAGACGCTGCTGGGCCACCTGGCGAGCTTCCCGACCGATGAGGCGATGACCGCGCTCGTGCGGCGGGCAGCCGAGCGCGGGACAGCGCCGTTCCTCCAGGAGGCGCTGCGCCGGTTCCCCCGGCGCGGGGCGCGGGTGCTGGCCGAGGCGCTTGGCGCGCGCGCCGACGTCGGCGTGCTGGAACCGCTGCTGTCCGCGCACCTGCTGGCCTGGCCGGGCGTGGCCGACGGCCTCGAGGTGTCCGACCGCGGCCGGGCCGCGCTCGACCGGCTGCTGGCCGCGACCAGGGAACGGCTGCCCGCCGCCGACCCGGCCGACCTCCCGCCGGTGCTCGCCGACCCGCCGTGGCTGCGCGAGAAGGCCAAGACCCAGGCGGTCGTGGTGGCGGGTCTGGAACCGCTGGGGGCCGACGCGATCACCTGGGCCGCGGGCGAGCAGGATGAGTGGCTGGCCTCCGCCGATGACGCCGAGCGGCCCCACGAGCTCGCCGGAGGCGAGGAGATCGTCTGGAACGACCTGTTCGACGAGTTCGTCCACACCTCCTACTGGTTGAGCATGCCGTTGATCGTCCTCGGTCCCGAGGACCGGTCCCGCGACCTCGCGCGGCGGCTGCGGCCCAACCACGTGTGGGAGATGGGCGAGTGGTTCCGGGCGGCGGTGGGCCGGTTCGGCCTCGACACCCTCGACCTGCTGCTGCACATCGCGGCCGACCAGCCCGCGATCGCCGCGCCGTACCTGGCGCCGTTCACCGGGCCCCGGGTCGCGCGGGCCATGGCGGGCTGGCTGGTCCGGCTCAAGACGACCCGGGCCACGGCGGTGGCGTGGTTCGCCAGGCACGGCGCGGCGGCGGTGCGCCCGCTCGTGCCGGACGCGCTGGCCAAGCCGGGCAAGGCGCGGACCGCGGCGGAGGCGGCGCTGCGCCTGGTGGCCCAGCGCGCGGGCGACGAGCCAGTGCTGGCGGTGGCCCGCGAGTACGGGCCCGAGGCCGAGGCGGGGGTGCGCGCCCTGCTGGCGGGCGACCCGCTGGAGGCGCTGCCCGCGAAGCTGCCCGAGGTCGGCGAGTGGGCCAACCCGGCTCTGCTGCCGCAGTTGGCACTGGCCGATCGCCGCTGCGGCCTGTCCCTGGACCACGCCAAGCACGTGATCACCGTGCTGTCGCTGTGCAGGCCGGGCGAGCCCTACGCGGGTCTGGCCCAGGTCAAGGCGGCCACCGACCCGGGTTCGCTGGCCCGGTTCACTTGGCGGCTGTTCTCCCTGTGGGCGGGGGGCGGGTTCGTCGCCAAGGACAACTGGGTGCTGACTGTGCTCGGCGAGGTCGGCGACGACGAGGTGGTGCGGGCCCTGTCGCCGCTGATCCGGGCGTGGCCGGGCGAGGGTGGGCACGCCCGGGCCGTCATCGGGCTCGACGTGCTCGCCGACATCGGCACCGACGTGGCGCTGATGCACCTCAACGGCATCGCGAACAAGGTCAAGTTCAAGGGCCTCAAGGAACGCGCCGAGGAGAAGATGCGGGCGGTGGCCGAGCGGATCGGCCTCAGCAGCGAGCAGCTCGCCGACCGGCTGGTGCCCGACCTGGGCCTGGACACCGACGGGTCGATGGTCCTCGACTACGGGCCGCGCAAGTTCACCGTCGGCTTCGACGA
>NZ_WHOL01000047.1 GCF_009745975.1 Actinokineospora pegani
CCGGGCGCGGGCGGCGGGTACGCGGCGGCCGGGTGCGGGTGCGGCTCGCGGTCGGCCGGGAAGGGCGCGCCATCGGTCTCGCGGACGCGCCGCGGCGAGTCGGGGATGGCGCGCGCGGGGCCGAGCAGGTCGGCCACGGAGGTGGGCACCTCGTCGGCCACGACCGCGGCCGGGCGCTCGGCCGGGGGCTGGCCCTGGGCCTGGGCGAGGATGTTCGCCGGGATCGTCGTGGTGGTGCGGTTGCGCCGCTGGCCCTCCGCGCGCCGGGGCGCCTCGGCCGCGGGCTCGGGGGCCGGTGGTGGGGCTGGCGGCGGGGTGACGGGCTTGAGGTTGGTGCGTGAGCCGTTGTGCCGCTCCACCAGGTCCGAGACGCTGACACCACCGGACTCCGCCGACCGGCGCCTGCGCCGCGGCGGGTCGGAGGGGTCGGCCGCGCGCCGCCTGCCCCCCGGAGGCTCCCCGGAGTTCGGGGCGCCGTCACGGTCGTGGTCGTCGGGCACCCGTGCTCCTTCCATGGTCGCGAACCGTTGCCGGTTGGTTATCAACACGTTGCACCGCTGCGCTCGGTTGCTTACCCGATCGTGTCACAGTGCGGAGGCGATAGTACGACTCACGCTCGCCCGTGACGACCTCAGTGCGGGGTTGCTTCCGTATTTCGCACAGAGCCCTAGCCCGATTGGGGTATCGCTCGAACGGGCGCGTCCGTTATCGCATGCCCGCGCGCGGGGGCACGACGACCCGGCGGCTCCCAGCGGCTCCGGCCAGGTGAGCCTTGCCGTCGCGCAGATAAGCGACAGCGTTCCGGCCGGACTGCTTGGCTGTGTACAGCAGCGCGTCCGCCTCGCGGAGTTGACGCTCCGGAGCGCCGGGTGTGTCCTCCGCCACGCCGGTGGTCCGCTCGTGGGTGACACCGATGCTCACAGTGACTCTCAAACCCAGGACCACCGAAGTCCACGGGTGGTGCTCCACCCGCGCCCGAGCGGTCTCGGCCAGCGCCACCGCGGTTGCCAGGTCGAAGCCGGGGAGCACCAGGACGAACTCCTCGCCGCCGTAGCGGGCGCAGAACGCGCCCTCGGGCAGGCCCGCGGTCAGCAGCTCCACCACCTGTTGCAGCACCCGGTCGCCGACCAGGTGCCCGAAGGTGTCGTTGACCTGCTTGAACCAGTCCAGGTCCACCAGCGCCACGGCCACCGTGCCCGTGCGGCCCGCGGCGCCCAGCAGGTCGACCAGCCGCCGGTCGAGGTAGCGGCGGTTGAAGCTGGTCGTGAGGCTGTCGCGGATGCTCTGCTCGTGCGCCTCGGCGTGCTCGCGGCGCAGCCGGTCGACCTCGCGGCGCAACTGCTCGGGGATCTGCGGGCCCTCGCCGAACTCGGAGACCAGGTCCAGCGCCGAGCGCAGGTGCTGGTAGGCCTGCCGGAACTGCCCGCGCGAGGCCAGCAGCGAGGCGATCGACTCGTGCAGGCTGACCAGGTTGGCGGTGTCGGCGGGCTGCTCCGACTCGGGGTTCTCCGCGCGGTCGGTGATGACGGGGTGGCGCAGCGGGATCGTCGGTTCGTGGACAGCGCGTGGCTCGGACGCGGGGCGGGGCTGCCCGACCCGGTGCGACGGCCAGGGGCTGTCGTGTCGATCCGGCTCGGAGTTGGCGACGCCACGTCCCAGTGCGGTCACCGCGCTCACCTCCTTTACGTAAGGTGTGTGTCGTCATAGAGGAGGCCGCGCTTGAGCCACCGGGACGCTTGTCCTGGGAATTCCCTCTACCGGTGGACGACTCACTGCTCCGAACCGGTGACGCGGGTGACGGAGGTGGCGCTCCGCACGCGACCCGGCTCACTCCATGGACGCAATGGTGCTCTTTGCCGTGAAGGGCGCGCTTCTCGTGGGGAATTACCTGGTGGGGCAGGGCGTGAAGCCGTAGGCCTTGCCCGCGAGCACGATGACGCGCTGCGAGCCGATCTGCTGGGCGATGGTGGCGCCGTCCCGCCTGATCCGCACTGTCACGGCGACGACGAAGACCTCCCCGCGAGGACGGGACGACGCCCCCTCCGGCCGCCACTCCGGGTCCACGCGCAGCGTGGTGAGCGCGGGGTCGATGCGCAGGGTCAGGTCGCCCAGGTCGCAGGCGCGGTCGGTGAAGTCCGGGTGCTGGGTGCGGCGCAGGAACTCCCGCTGCGCCGCGGTGCCCTCGTCCGCCGTGTCGTTGAGGTCGGTGAAGTACTGCCCCACCAGCCCGCGCGAGCCGCCCCCGTCCACCGGGAAGGGGGTGCCCGGCACCGTCGAGGCGCAGCCCGCCAGCGCCAGCGCGGCGACCGCGAGCCCTAGGGCCAGTTTCAGAAGTGGGTGGCCGCAGGCGCGGTTGTCCGTGTCGGGAGCTGCCGACCTGCCGTCAGGGGCCGCTCCGGCGCGGCTATCGCGAACAGCGGCTTTCGGAACACGGCCTAGTGCGCGCCGCATCAGCCCCCCGAGTGCAGCAGTTCGGCGCCGACCGGCACGGCGTCGTCGTCCGGGTCGTCCAGCCAGCCGTCGGGCAGCGCGACCTTGCCCGGCGAGCCCTGCCGCCCGCGCGGCCCCTCTGCCTCGGCCGGGTAGGGCGCGTCGTGGTCGAGCTGGCCGAGGTGGTCGTCGAGCTCGGCCAGCGAGGAGACCATGGCGAACCCGCGCCGCAGCTCGCCGCCGACCGGGAACCCGCGCAGGTACCAGGCCATGTGCTTGCGCATCTCGCGCGTGCCCTTGGCCTCGCCGATGTGCTCGGTGAGCAGCTCGGCGTGCCTGCGCAGGATGCGGCCGACCTCGCCGAGCGACGGGCCCGCGGGGACCGGCAGTCCGCGCAGCGCGGCGTCCAGCTCGCGGAACAGCCACGGCCTGCCCAGGCAGCCCCGGCCGACCACGACGCCGTCGCAGCCGGTCTCGGCGACCATGCGCTTGGCGTCCTCGGCGCTGAAGATGTCGCCGTTGCCCAGCACGGGGATGGTCGTCACCGCCTCCTTGAGCCGGGCGATGCGCGACCAGTCCGCCGCGCCGGAGTAGCGCTGGGCGGCGGTGCGCGCGTGCAGCGCGACGGCGGCGGCCCCCTCGGCCTCGGCGATGCGGCCCGCGTCGAGGTAGGTGACGTGCTCGTCGTCGATGCCCACGCGGAACTTCACGGTCACCGGGATGCCCGCGGGCTCGGCCTCGCGCACGGCGGCGGCCACGATGTCGCCGAAGAGCCTGCGCTTGAACGGCAGCGCCGCGCCACCGCCCTTGCGGGTGACCTTGGGTACCGGACAGCCGAAGTTCATGTCGACGTGGTCGGCGAGGTCCTCGGCCACCACCATCTTCACCGCGGCGGCCATGTTCACCGGGTCGGTGCTGTAGAGCTGCAGCGACCTGGGGTTCTCCGTCGGCGCGAAGGTGATCATCTCCATGGTCTTGGAGTCGCGCTCGACCAGGGCCCGCGCGGTGATCATCTCGCAGACGTAGAGCGAGGTGGGGCTGCCGAACTCGCGGCAGAGCTGCCGGAACGCGACATCGGTGATGCCCGCCATCGGGGCCAGCACGACCGCGGGGTCCACGGGGTAGGACCCGATCCGCAGGCTGGGAGACACAGCGACCACGTCGTCCAGGCTAACCCCCGCCGTTACCAGCCCAGCCCGTCGGTGCCCGGGTCGGTGAACCCGTCGGGGGCGTCCTCGGTGAGGGTGCCGAGCAGGTCGTCGCTGTCCCAGCCCGCCAGGTCGTCGGCCTCGGCCAGCGACTGGTTCTCGAAGCCGCCGGTGTCCCCCGTGTGCTCGGTGCCCGCGGGCGTCGCGGGCGGGGTGTCGTCGTGCGCGGTGTCGGCGTCGTCGGCCTTGGCGTTCCACGTCCCCGCGCCGGTGGGGTCGCGGTACGCCGATTCGGCTACCCCGTCGTCGTCCAGATCGAGCAGGGCGGTGTCGGCGATCCCGTCGCCGTCGGAGTCCCACATCGCGTCGTCGTAGCGGCCGTCGCCGTCGAAGTCGACCGCGATCGCGTCGGTGGCGCCATCCCCGTCGACGTCGAGGTTCGCCTGGCCGTGGTGGACGTTGGGGTCGCCGTCGCCGGTGCCGAACCGGTACTCGATGTCGGCCATCGCCGCCTCCAGTCCTCGTTCCGCAGCCCCGGTCGCACACGATCGCGCATACCGCGGTCACCCGGTCAGACGCCCTTGGGCCCTCCCGAGTTCCCCTCTCTGTTGCTAGATTCGGTGTTTTCTGCAGCGCAGGGAGGAAGCATGGCCACCGATGCCCGCCTCGCCGCCGAGCTAGCCGTCACAGCGGGTGACCTCTTGCTCGACTTGCGTAACCAGGGAGCCGATGACCTGGGCAAGGCCGGGGACTTCGCGTCCAACGAACTGCTGCTCGCCCGGCTCGCCGCCGAGCGCCCCGACGACATGGTCCTCTCCGAGGAGTCCGTCGACGACCCCGCGCGGGTCGACGCCGAACGGGTGTGGATCATCGACCCGCTCGACGGCACCCGGGAGTACGCCAAGCCCGGCCGCCCGGACTGGGCCGTGCACGTCGCCCTCTGGCAGCGCGGTGCGGGCTTGGTCGCCGCCGCCGTCTCCCAGCCCGCCCTCGGCGAGGTGTACGCGACCGACAACCCCCCGACGCCCCCACCGCGGCCCGCCCGGCTGCGCGTCCTGGTCAGCGCCAGCAGGCCGCCGAGGTTCACCGGACCGGTCGCCGAGGCGCTCGACGCCGACGTGCTGACCATGGGGTCGGCAGGCGCCAAGGCGATGGCCGTGCTGCGCGGCGAGGCCGACGCCTACCTGCACGCGGGCGGCCAGTGGGAGTGGGACTCGGCCGCCCCGGTCGGCGTGGTGACCGCCGCGGGCTTGCACGCCTCCCGGATCGACGGCTCGCCGCTGCGCTACAACCGCCCGCACCCCTACCTGCCCGACCTGGTCATCTGCCGGGTCGAACTGGCCGACAAGCTGCTCACCGCCATCCGCCTATCCGGCGGCCTGGAGGACTGACCGCAGCGTCAGCACCGCCGCGTCCGCGAACTCCGGCGGGGCGCCGCCGGAGGACAGCGCGCGCTGCCAGCACAGCGCCCGCGCCACGACGCCGACCCGCACGGCCAGGTCGGCCTGCCGCTCCAACTCGGCCACCGGGGCCAGGTCGGCGAACCCGGCCAGGTAGGCGCGGCGCAGTGCGGCCTTGTCGTCGGTCTGCTTGTAGGGCACGAGCAGGCTCGCGAACGGGTGTGCGACGGCGCTGTCGCCCCAGTCGTAGAAGCGCGGCCCGGTGACGACGTTGTTGGGGTGCAGGTCGTTGTGGTCCAACGAGTCCGGGACCGGGCTCTCGGCCAGCTCCGCGCACCACCGCTCGAAGGTCGGCGCGAACCGCTCCAGCTCCGGGCTGGTCTCGATGTCGCGCAGCGCCTCGGCGTACCGATCGGGCATGACGGCCGCGCGCATGTCCGGCACCCCCGCCGCCAGCAGTTCGTCCACATGGGGCATGAGCGCCCGCTGCATCCGCGCGTAGTCGGGCAGGACGGCGGCCATCTCGAAGTCCGCCAACGGTTCCGCGTGCGGCAGCAGGAGCAGCCCGCGCGCCGGATCGGCCGCCACGGGCGCCAGCGCGTGTTCCGGCGCGTGCCGCGCGAGCACCTCGTAGAGCCCGGCCTCGAACGCATTGGCCGGCCCCATCGCCTTGAGCCACAACCGCTCCCCGCGCACCTCCACCGTCGCCACCGCCGACCACGACCGCACCCGCGAGACCACCACCGGCCCGGTCCGCCCGTCGACCACCTCGTCGACCCACGCCTGCGCCACAAGCGGCCACTCGGGCGATGACCACGCCGCGATCCCGTGTTCCATGGGCGCAACCCTGGCAGGTTGGACGCGGCCGAGCACGCCGATTTCCTCCGGAGAGGACCCCGAGATGGGCGAACAGAAAGATCGAATGCTGCGCGGTGACTGGTACCTCGACGAGCCCGAACTGGCCGAGGACCGGCGCCGCTGCCAGCGGGCCCTCGACCGGTTCAACGCGACCGGGGCCGACGACGACACCGAGCGCCGCCTGGTCCTGGAGGGTCTGCTCGCCGGAATCGGCCCCGGGGCCAGCGTCCTGCCGCGCTTCCAGTGCAGCTACGGCTCGCTGATCAGCATTGGCGCGCGCAGTTTCGTCAACCACGATGCTCTCTTCATGGATGACGCCCGGATCACCATTGGTGATGACGTGCGGATCGGGCCGCGGGCGCAGTTGCTCACTGCCCTGCACCCGGTGGAGGACCATGAACGGCGTCGCGCGGGCTGGGAGCGGCCTGTTCCGATCGCGATCGGTGACAACGCGTGGCTTGGCGGTGGCGTGATTGTTTGCCCTGGTGTGGCGATTGGGGGGAACACTGTGATCGGGGTGGGCAGTGTGGTGGTTCGGGATGTGCCGGACCACGTGTTCGCTGCGGGCAACCCAGCGCGGGTCATTCGGCGGCTCTGACTGCGGCGTGCGCTCGCTCGTGAGGTCACCCGCTCGGCGTGGCCAGGAGGTCGTCGAGGGCGGCGGTGGTCTCCGCGGCGGGCAGGACGCGCAGGGCGTTGATGAACTCCACGTGGGCCGCGGTCGCCTTCTCGTCCTCCAGCAGGACGTCGGTGTCCTGGTGTTCTATGTGGACGATCGGTGGGAAGTGGTCGACCTCCAGGAGGCGGAAGGCGGGCTCCGGGTTGGTGGCGGCGGGAACGAGGTGGATGGCGTGGGTGCTGTTGTGGCGCAGGTGCAGGAGTTGGGTGCGCATGACGTCGCGGGGGACGGCGGGGTGGTTGAGGCACAAGGGGTGCAGGAGGAAGCGCGCGCTGCGCGGGACGGGACTGGGGCGCCAGCGCGGGAGGCCGATCGCCTCGTCGTAGGCCGGGGTGCGCAGCGGTCGGGGGATGAGGGTCGAGGCGAACCACGTGATGGCCCCCGCGACCGCCTCCGCTTCGTCGATCGGGCTGCGCCGGTCGTCGAGGTGCCCGACCCACCCGGTCACCTCCGCGCTCGCGACCCGTTGGTAGAGAACAGGACGCCGCGTCGCCGCGATCCTCAGCACCGCGCACAGCCCGCCGATCTCCAACGCCGTCGGCACCCGCCGCCCGGTCATCACCCGGTTCAGCATCGCCGGGCTCATCGTCATCGCCGCCGCCAACTCGCGCGTGCTCAACCCCCGCGCCCGCCGCGCCCCGTCGAGTTCCCTGGCGATCAGCAATCCGCGCAGCGTCCTGGCGCGGTAATCGGTGCTCCGGCTGTGCACTGGCCATCCCCTTGTTTCAGTTCCTGAAATCCGCTCTCCATCGGGTGAATCGCGGTTCCGCCGCTGGGAAACCCCGCTCCGACCACTACTCTAGAGTCCTTGCTGAAACCTTGCAGTCGCTTGCAAGTGCGGAAAGGAACAATGTGTCAGGTCAGAGGAAAACACCCCAGGCCCGCGACAGGACCATAGGCGCCCAGCTACGGGCGGTCCGCACCGAGCAGACCTCGCTGAGCCTGGAAGCCGCCGCCACGGCGATCGGCTGGTCGGCGGCGACTTTGAGCCGCACCGAGAATGGCAAGCGGCACATTAGCAGCGAGGACGTGTCGGCCGTCCTGGCGGTCTACGGGGTGCCCGCCTCCCAACGCGACGAACTGATCGAGAGCGCCCGCTCGGGCGCGCAGGCCGGTTGGTGGTCCCGTCCACTGCCCGGCGTCCTGCCGGACGTGGGCACCCTGGCCAGCTACGAGTCCACCGCCACCGCGCTGACGGACTGGTCGATCGGAGTCATCCCCGGCCTGCTGCAAACCGAGCGCTACGCCATCGGCTTCATGCTGGCAGACGGCGCTGAGCAGCAGGATTGCGAGATCCGCTGGATGGCCCGGCTGCGGCGGCAACAGGTCTTGCCCGGCCTCGACTACACCGCCTTCATCCACGAGGGCGCGCTCAAGACGCCATTCGGGGGCGTGGACGCGCTCCAGGAGCAGTTGGCCCACCTGGAAAGCGCGGCAACTCGCGGTCTGCGTGTGCGGATCGTCCGGGAACACCTACCGCACCGCGCCCTGCTGCATTCCTGGATGATGTTGGAGTTCCCGCAAGCGCCCCCGGTGCTTTACGTCGAACTTCACCGCAGCGGCGTTTACCTGCACGACTCCGAGGTCAACATCTACCGTGACGTGCTTGCGGAACTTGATCAACTGGCCTTTTCCAGTGCGGAAAGCCGCAGTATCATCAAGCGACTACGAGAAGGGCTGTGATCATGGAGTGGCGCAAGTCGTCCCGTTCCGGCAACGCAGGCAACTGCGTTGAACTACGACAAGACCTCACGGCCGTGCGTGACAGCAAGCACCCAGCCGCCTCTCTCCTACTCCCCCGGTCGGCTGTCCAGCAGTTGATCATCCGAGCCGGCCGCTGACGAACCCGGAGCACACCGCGGTCCCCCGATCGCGGTGTGCTCCGATAAGGAAGCGATTGAGATCGCGATGAGAAATCAACAGAAAGTCGATTCTGACATCGTGGGCAGGCTGGCGTGAGGAGCGTTGTGCGTCGATCGGTGGCGGTCTTGGCTTGTGCTGGGCTGCTAGCGGGTTGCACGAACTCCACGCCAGGTGTCCCGACACCGGGACTCCCGACCGCGACGCCCCAGGACAGCCAAGTCACTTCGGTCCCTGCTCCCTCGGAGTCTGACGGCGACCTCGCCTCGCTTGATCCGTGCACTCTCCTGTCGTCGCAAGCGCGCACTGACTTCGGGGTGACCGGGTCCGGTGAGCCTGACGAGCAGCCCTCCGCCAAGACGTGCGAGTGGAGAGCCCAACCCGCAGGCTCGACGGAGAGCTTCGCCTTTGCCGTCGGGGTGTTTCCGAAGCTCGGCGTGGACAAGGTCAACTCCACCGGTGAGAAGACGGAGACCACTGTCGGTGGCCGTTGAGCGGTGCGATCGACCCGGGCGGGAGGAACCGTCTACGCGATCTCGATCGAGGTGACGTCGTCATCCCGGGTGGATGTGCAGGCCGTCACCCAGAGCGAGATAGTGACGCCTGAGCAGGCTTGGTCTCGAGTCGAGAGGCTGGCCCAGTTGATCGGGCCCGAGCTTCCCTGATCACCCTGCTCACTCCCCTGCCTGGGCCGCCACCGACCAGCACGCCGCGGTGAAGCGGACCTCATCGCCGTCCACGAACGGGTCGAAGGCGGGCAGGACGGTGTCCAGCAGCCGGGCCCGCAGGACGTCGTCAGCGGTCTGCAACGCCCGCCCGACCGTGCCGAACCGGCCCACGTACCTCGGCAGATCGGCCAGGGGCAGCGTGCACACCACATCGACCGGATGCAGTTCGACGTCGGTCCACCCGGAGCCGCCCAGCACCGCGCGCACGTGGTCGGCGTCGGCCATTCCGAACTGCCCGGGTTCGCCGTCCCGCTTCGCGGGCAGGTCGGGCAGCAGTGGCGCCGCCGCGTGGTCGGCGGTCGTCATGAACGGGTTCTCGGTCAGACTGCGCCAGACCACCAGACGCATCCCCGTGTTCGCTCGCGCGCCCTTGCGCAGGTTCGCGAACGCCGCGACCGGGTCGGCGAAGAACATCACGCCGAACCGGGACACCACCAGGTCGAACCCGTCCGCGTCGAACTGGTGGACCTGGGCGTCGGCCTCGACGAACTCGACGTCGACCCCCGCACGCCGGGCGCGCTCCCGCGCCGCGGCCACCATCGCCGACGAGACGTCCACCCCCACGCACGAGGCGCCCGTCTCCCGGGCGATCGCCACCGCCAGTCCGCCGGTCCCGCACCCGACGTCCAGCACCGACCGCGGTCGTCCGGCCGCGGCCGCCCCTACCAACATCTCCTCGAACGGCTGGAACATGGCCCCCACCAGGTGGTCGAGCTCCACCCACGGCGAAGCCGCCTCGCTGTTCCACAGCAGCCGATAGTCAGTCACAGCACACACCTCCGGTCAGTTCGTCTGGGTGGGCTCACCGTCACACCGGGCTGAGGACGTGCGCCGCCTTGGCCACGACCGGGTCCGGGTGCTCGTCGCGGATCGTGGCGAGCATGCCGGCCCCGTCGGGGTGGGCGACCTCGCGCAGGCCTTGGACCAGGTGCAGTTGGTCCTCCACGGGGTGCTGCGTCAGCTCCTCGACCAGCAGGCCGTGATCGTGCGTCGCGGCCAGGCTCTCCGCCAGCGCCAGCAGCATCTCCCGCGTCTCGGTGGCGTCCTCGGCCAGCTCGCCCAGCCGCACCAGGTATGACGCGGCCATCGCGCCCGCCACCCCGCCCGCCGCGCGCAGCTCCCGGGCCCGGGCCGCGCCGTGGGGGCCGGTGAGCTCCAGCGCGCTCCAGGCCATCAGCCGGGCCGAAGCCGACGCCCCCGCGACGATGGCGGAGGCCGCGTCCCCCGCTGCCTCCTCCTCGCCGCGCGACGCGGCCCAGGCGGTCAGGACCGGGTCCACCACCTCCGCCGGGGAGTCGAGCACCGCGTCGATCACCTGCGACAAGGGCAACCGGGCGACCTCGTCGTGAGTCGGCGCCTGATGACCCTCCGCCCGCAGAACCTCCCGCGTTCCCCAGATCCCCAGCGGTGTGAGCGCCACCAGGGCTGGATCGGGGGCGTCCACCTCGGCCAACTCGGCGATCTTGGCCAGCTCCCGCTGGTCGGTGCTCGTCGTCAGCACCAGTGCGCCCAGCGCCTCCATCGTGCGGAGCACCGTCCACAACTCATCCCGGTCGGTCTCCACGTCGCCGAAGATCAGCTCGTCCAGTCCCGTGAACAGCAGCTCGACCGGAACCGGCGTCGCTCCGGCGATGTAGAGCTGCAACAGCATCTCCGGCAGCACCGACGGCAGGAAGTACCGCAGCACGGACATCGGGTCGACGGCCCGGTCGGGCCTGGGCAGCGAACGCCCGATCTCCGGGAAGGACGTGAACGCCCGCTGCCAGAGCCGAACCGGGTCGCCCAGCAGCCCAGTGGCTGCCTTGACCGGGACCAGCCGCCCCTTGACCACCCGCACCAGCCGCGCCGCCCGCCCCCACGCCACCAGCAACGACGCGTCCACCCCCAAGCGCGCCAACAGGTCCCGTGCATCCCCCTGCCGCAACCCCTTACCCGCCGTCAGCGTTCGCCCCTCGCCCACCCACTCCACCAACGCCCTGAGCCACCCGAGGGCGACCGCCCCCCGAGCCGACTCAGCCACCTCGTCCGCCGAGGGCAGCACCACGACAGGCAAGGGCTCCGGCCCCTCGAACTCCAGCCCCGCTTCCCCGGCCCTGCGCGCCATGATCTCGTCCAACACCGCCCGGTCGAACTCGACCTCCCCCGAGTTCACCGCCGTCAAGAACCGCTGAACAGCTTCCCCATCGCTCAGGTCGACCCCGTGCTCCACCATCCGCGTGGCCCAGAACTTCGCCAGCCCGTAGTTCCGCTCGTCGCCCATCGCCCGGAGGAACGCCTCAGCCTCCCCGTCGATCACCGCGTGCAGTCCCGCCTCGTCGCCCCCGGCCGCCTCAGCCAGGAAATCCACCCAGTGGTGCAACGTCGTCAAAACCTGCGGCCACTCCGACCGCTCCATCGTCACCTCGTGCGGGAACCACTCGAGCAGCACCTCCCGAACCCCGGCCGCATCCCACCGGAACGCGCCACCGCCCACAGCCTCATGCCACCCCAGCACGGCATCAACGACGAACAGGTTCACCTCGACCCCGCGCCCGGCGGCCCAGTCCTCGACGTCGGTCAGCAGATCAGCACCCGGCAGGCGGTTTCGTCCAGACACCCCTCCACTATCCCCACCCCGTTTGTCGATCGCAGATGGGGGTGCGGATGGTGGAGGGTGGGCAAGTACCCGCCCCGCATCGTTGATCACGCCGTAGAACGTGTCCGCCCCAGCCAGGCATCTCGTTTGCGAGAGCCTGACCAGGGCAGGTGGTGGATCTAACGTCACAGCATAAGAACCGGTCTGTGGTGGCCGTTGGGCCAGAGGTGGAGGTCAAAGGGGTACAGACCCGGACCTCTGCCGACATGCCGCTGGATGAAGCACCCGAGCAGTGATCAGCAGCCACCGGCACTGCCTCAGCCCTGGACGTATTCAGACAGTGAGGTGATCTCACCCACTGGTGTTATAGGCGTTGAAGGCGTAATGGTATCGAGGGACGCTCGGCTATTCATCCGACGAACTGCACGATCTAGAGAAATCCTGACCAGAGGGCTCCGTGATCACGTATCGCGCCACACTCGACGTGCCCCGCGAACTCGCCCAATACCTGGGTCGGTTGCTGCACGCCGAACGCCGCGACCGCGGCCCTCGGAAGGACCCCAGAGCGCTGACCTGCTCCGGACAGGCCGTGCTGGGCCTGCGCGGGTTCCGGCAGAACACCGACCTAGCCTGCGACCGCCGACGGGCAACGAGAACCCGCCGACGGCCGCGATCGGACTAGTACGACGCTGCGACCGCGACCGGTGCGGCGAACTCGTGGCAGACCGCGTACGACCACTGGCCCGCGTACACCCAGCCGCCGAAGGCCACGTACTCATGCCCGTTGTTTTCCAAGCACACCAGGTACACGCGCTGCACCCCGTCGATGCCCGAACACCTCGATTCCCCGCGCCCGCCGTTCACGCCATATTCCGCCCACGCCGTACAATTCCACGTCGGACCGGTCGTCGTCGCAGCAGCGACTCCGGGAACCCCCGTCGCCAAAGCGACAGCGGCACCCATGACAACGGCCAATTTTTGCACGCGCTTCATCTCGAACTCCCCAGGTTGTGATCGCACAGCCCCCGAAAGCTAGCACCGAACGAAGCAGGGTTACCAGTAGTTACCACCAATGGACCAGCGGTAGTTGAAGTACTTGCCGTTGGTTTGCCGGTAGCAGGAGCCAGCGTAGGTTGAGCCGCCTTAGTGGACGAGGTGGTGCGGGTGGAGTTGCAGGAGCTCAAGCTGCTGAACGGCCCCGCGAGGTAGTCGGCGGCGGACGCGGTGCTCGCGTGGACAGGAGCGCGACCACCGCCATGGCGGTGGTCGCGACTGCAATGGAAATGCGACGCATTGAGGTGATCTCAGCGACTATGCGTGATTTTGCCGTGTTCGAAATGGGCGAGGACGAGTGCGGCTTTGATGATGTTGCCGATTTTGCTGGGGCTGGCGGTGATGTGGTGGAGGGTTCGCCAGCGTCCGGTGAGGATGGCGAATCCGCGTTCGCCCAGGGCGCGCAGACCGCGGAGCAAGGCGTTGTGGATGCGGGTGTCGATGTCGAGGACTTGGCTGCCTGCTGGTTGTCTGACGGGGGTGTGCGCACCGATGCTGGCGCCGGTGTAGCCGCTGTCTGCGAGGGTGGGAAGTCCTTGTGCGGCGGCTGCGTAGAGCACGCCGAGGACTTCGATGTCTTCGTCGAGGTAGCGGTAGGCGGTGGCGCGGGAGATGCCGTGATCTCGGCCCAGCGCGGTGACATCAGCTCGTTGGCGGAACCAGCGCAGGCCCAGCACGGCTTGCCGGCAGCAGGTCAAGGCCCTGCTGTCCTTGCGGGTTCCGCGTCGGCGGCGCTCGTCGTGGAGCAGGCGGCCCACGTGTTGGGCGAGTTCCCGAGGGACGTCGAGTGTGGCAAAATATGTGATCACGGGGAGCCTCTTGGTCAGGATTTGATCTTCGCAAATCCAGTCCTACCAGAGGTTCCCCGGCTTACCCTTCCCCGGCCCGCCAGCTCACGCGCGGGCGCTGACCGGCGATGAGTGTACATGGGGCGAGGGATCGTGAGCCGTGCGTCTGCCGATGCGTTGGACGCGGTCACGGGCAAAGTGGTGGGTAAGCGGTGGGTTTGATCTTCGACGAAACGACACGGCCCCGCTGATCAGCAGGTCAGCGGGGCCGTGCGAGTGGGCCGCCTGGGGCTCGAACCCAGAACCTACGGATTAAAAGTCCGCAGCTCTACCAATTGAGCTAACGGCCCAGACCCACGGCCTCGAGTGTAGCGGGGATGGCGTGTGGGTTTCAGCCGACCGGCAGCGAAGGGGGGTCCAGTTCGGCGACCAGTTGGGCCTGTCGGGTCCGGTAGCAGGCGATGGCTTCGTGCTTGAGGGGGCCGTAGTCGCAGATGTCGTTCGGTAGGGCTGCCAGGGGCAGGGCGCGGGAGGCTGGGAGGGTCGCCAGGCGGGGGACCAGGGCGGTGTACTCGCGCAGGACTTGGCGTTCCAGGCGGCGGAGGCGGGTGTGGGCGAAGGGGTCGAGGGGGGTTTGGCGGAGGAAGCGGAGGGTGCGGAGGAGGGTGAACAGGGGGCGGGCGGTGTGGCGGAGGGTCAGGGGGCCCAGGCCCAGGGCGCGGAGGGTGGGTGGGTGTAGGCGGTAGGTGGTTCCGCGGGGGTGGTCCGCTGTCAGGTGGAGGCGGGCCAGTTCGTACTCGTCCTTGTGGGCCATCAGTTTGTGCAGGGCGACGGCCACCGCTGAGGCGACCTCGGTGTCGGTGGCGGCGACCTCGGCCACCAGGGTCAGGTAGCGCTGGGCGTAGCGGCGGCTCTGGAAGGCGGCCAGGTCCTGGTAGAGCGGGTCGACCACTGCGCGGAGGGTGGTGGGGAAGGACGCTGTGGCGGGGGATTGCTCTGGGGCGTCGACCCCGGCCGGTGGGGGCCAGGTGGGGTCGAGGGCCTTGCGGCGGCCTGCTCGGAAGGCCAGGAGGGTGGTGTCCACCGCCACGCCGTTGTGGGTGATGGCTGACTCGATGGCCTCCGCCGATTGGGGGAGGAGGCCTTCTTGGTAGGCGGCTCCGAGGACCAGGAAGGGGGTGGCGGCGGGGTCGTCCAGGATGCGGGTGGCCAGGGCTGGGGCGTCGAAGGTCAGGCAACTGGCCACGCGGGAGGTGATCAGGGTCGCCGCGGGGTCGGGGGTGGAGATCACGGCTGAGGTGCGGGTCGAGCAGCGGGACAACGCCGGCTCGGTGGCGGCGGTGGGGGTGTCCAGGACGAGGTAGGCGTCGGCGAGGCCCGCGGGGACCTGGCCGGTGCGGCCGGTGGCCACTCGCTGGTGGGAGACGGCGGTCTGGTCCAGGGCGCGGACCGGCAGGCCGTCGAGGACGGCGGCGGTGGTCAGGACGTGGTTGGCGGTGACGACGCCGGTGCCGACCATGACGATGTTGGCGCGGGCGGGGCGGACGGGCTCCGGGAGGGGGCCGATCTCGACCTGCTCGACGGCGCGCGTGGTTGGCGGGGCCTGGACGGACGACGGGCAGGAGTGCGGGGAGGTGGACCCGGTCGCGCAGTCGCAGGCGCGGTGCTGGTCGAGGATCAGCACCGTCACGCCGGGCACGGCGCGCAGCTCGCGCTGGACGGCGTTCAGGTCGACCCGGCCGCGGACTCGCACGCCCGGCGCCCAGGCGACCCCGCGCGGGTACCGCCCGGGGTCGTCGGTGACCACGACGGTGCGGGCGACGCCCTCGGCGTGCAGCAGGCGGGTGGTGGCGGCCGGGTCGACGGCGTTGCCCGCGGGGGTGTGCGCGAACGTGAAGGTCACCGTGGTCCTGGCGGCGACGGCCTGGCGGACGGCGAGCTGGCCGGAGCGGGAGAACGCGCCGTCGCCCATGTTCTGGAACAGGTGCGGGGTGTCGGTGAACGGGGCCGCGCCGACCCAGGGCGCGCCCTCGCCGCCGAGCTGCGTGAAGCCGGAGTCGGTGAACGGGGACGGTGCGGGGCGGGGGGACGGCAGCTCCACCCGCGGCTGCCGGGCGGGCGGCGAGTACGACGCGCCCACCCGGTCGGCCAGCAGCGGGCCGAGGCACTCGCGCAGCCGGTCGGCGTCGAGCACCCCGTCGACCGGGACCAGCGGGCCCGCCGGACCCTGCTTGCCCCACACCCGCGGGCGCTCGGCCAGGTTGTAGAGGACCTCCTTGACCTGCGCCTCCACGAACGGCCGCTTGGCCTCGACGACGACCACCTCGGCCAGGCCGGAGGCGAACGCGGCCAGGCCGACCCGGTCCAGCGGGTGCACCATGCCCAGCTTGAGCAGCCGCACCCCGCGCCGGTCCAGCTCCGGCCCGGTCAGCCCCAGCCCGTCGAGCGCCTCGCGCAGGCACGTGTAGTCGTGCCCGGCGGCGATGATCCCCAACCGGGTCCCGCTGCCGATGACCTCATCGACCCCGTTGGCCGCCGCGAACGCCTCCGCCGCCGCCAGCCTGCCCGCCAGCACCTCCCGCTCCATGGCCCGCGCCAGCGGGGCGTCGACCCCGGGGTGCCGCGTCGGCGCCCAGGGGCCGCCCTCCCAGCCGAACTCCGGGACGGCGACCCGCACCGGGGCGCCCAGCTCGACCCGCTCGCAGGCGTCGGCCACGTCGGTGACCACGGTGAAGCCCGTCCACGAGCCGGTGAACCGGGACATCTCAATGCCGATCCGGCCCAGCCGCAGCACGTCGGCGACATCGGCGGGGGCGAGCACCGGCAGGTAGGACTCGGCCAGCGCCATCGCCGAGGCCGAGGGCAGCGACGAGGACCTGCTCGCCGGGTCGTCGCCCACCACGGCCAGCACGCCGCCGCGCTCGGCGGTGCCCATCCACGTCCCGTGCTTGACCGCGTCCGAGGACCGGTCGAGGCCGGGGGCCCGGCCGTACCAGAGGCCGAACACCCCCTCGTGGCGCGCGCCGGGGAGCTGCGGGGCCAGTTGCGAGCCGTAGACGACGGTGGCGCCCAGCTCCTCGTTGACGCCGGGCACGAACTCGATCCCGTGCTTGGCGAACAGCGCCGCCTCGTGCTGCAGCAGCAGGTCCAGCCCGCCCAGCGGCGCGCCCCGGTACCCCGACACCAGGCCCGCGGTGCGCCAGCCCCGCGCGGCGTCGGCCGCGCGCTGGTCCAGCAGCAGCCTGCCCAGGGCGGCGACACCGGTCAGCGCCGTCGGCCCGGTCTGGTCCAGCCGCATCGGTCTCCCTCCTCGCCGGGATCGGGTGCCTGATCTCCGAACCTGGCGGGCCGGCGGGCGGATGTCGCGCGGCACGCCCGTCACGGACGGGTGATGACTGCGGGTGGCCGGGTTTGACCAAAACGCGAACAGGGGCTTTCGCGGCCTTGTATGTTTCGCCTCACCAGGTGGAGAGCGAGGGATCGGCATGCGGGAGTTCGTCGTCGCCGCGCTGAGTTTCCCGACCGCCCTGTTCACCTTCATGCTCGCGATCGTGGTCGTCTACTGGCTCCTCGTCGCGTTCGGCGTGTCCGATGTGGATGCCCTCGACGGCGCGGGCGAGCAGACGCTCTCCGGCGCGGGGCTCGGCGGGGTCCCGATCAGCGTGGCGCTGAGCCTGCTGATCGTCTTCTCCTGGTTCGGCTGCCTGGTCGGGACGGTGCTGCTGTCCGGCAGCGGCCTACCCGCGGTGGCCTCCGCCGCGCTGTCCTTCGGGGTCCTGATCGCGGCGGTGCTGCTGGCGGCGCTGCTCACCCGCGTCCTCGTCGTGCCGCTGCGCGGGTTCTTCCACGACGAGCGGGTCCCCACCCGAAACGACTTCGTCGGCCGGGTGTGCGTCGTGCGCACCGGCCGGGTCGACCAGCACTTCGGCCAGGCCGAGGTGGCCGCCGAGGACGGGTCGACCGCGATCGTGCAGGTCCGGCAGGCGGGGGCGGACCCGCTTGGCCCCGGCAGCACGGCCGTCATCCACGACTACGACGCCGACGGCGAGTTCTTCTGGATCGTCCCGGTCGACCTCGACTTCCTCAAGTCCTGAATGCACAGGGAGCCACCATGGACGTGATCTCGACCGGCCTCGGCGTGCTGCTGGCCGTGGTCCTGCTGATCCTGGTCATCATCGCCTTCACCATCGCCCGGATGTTCCGCAAGGTGGAGCAGGGCAAGGCGCTGATCATCTCCAAGGTGAAGAAGGTCGACGTCACCTTCACCGGCGCCGTGGTGCTCCCGGTGCTGCACAAGGCGGAGACGATGGACATCTCGGTCAAGACGATCGAGATCCACCGCGCCGGGCGCGAGGGCCTGATCTGCCAGGACAACATCCGCGCCGACATCCGGATCACGTTCTTCGTGCGGGTCAACAAGACCATCGAGGACGTCATCAAGGTCGCCCAGGCCATCGGCACCGACCGGGCCAGCGACGAGCAGACGCTGCAGGTGCTGTTCAACGCCAAGTTCTCCGAGGCGCTCAAGACCGTCGGCAAGCACCTGGACTTCGTCGACCTCTACACCAAGCGCCACGAGTTCCGCGACCGGATCATCAACGTCATCGGCACCGACCTCAACGGCTACAGCCTCGAGGACGCCGCGATCGACTACCTGGAGCAGACCCCGCTGGCGCAGCTCGACGCGGCCAACATCCTCGACGCGCAGGGCATCCGCAAGATCACCGAGCTGACGGCGATCGAGCACGTGCGGACCAACGAGTTCCAGCGCACCGAGGAGAAGGAGATCACCCGCCAGAACGTCGACGCCAAGGAGGCGATCCTCGAGCTGGAGCGGCGCCAGGCCGACGCGGAGATCAAGCAGCAGCGCGAGATCGACACGCTGCGGGCCCGCGAGGAGGCCGAGACGCAGAAGGTGCAGGCCGAGGAGCGGCTCAAGGCCAACGCCGCGCACCTGCGCACCGAGGAGTCCCTCGGCATCCAGACCGAGAACCAGCAGCGTGAGATCGCCGTCGCGGCGAAGAACCGCGAGCGGGTCATCGCGATCGAGACCGAGCGCATCGAGAAGGACCGCCAGCTCGAGGTCATCTCCCGCGAGCGCGAGACCGAGCTGTCCCGGATCTCCAAGGACAAGGAGGTCGAGGGGGAGAAGCGCGCCGTCGCCGAGGTCGTGCGCGAGCGCGTCGCGGTGGACAAGACCGTCGCCGAGCAGGAAGAGGCGATCAAGAAGCTGCGGGCGGTCGAGGAGGCCGAGCGCAAGCGCCAGTCGGTGATCATCGCCGCCGAGGCCGAGGCGCAGGAGAACCTGGTCAAGGACATCAAGGCCGCCGAGGCGGCCGAGGTCGCGGCCAAGCACCGGGCGCGCGAGGAGCTGACCCTGGCCGAGGCCCGCCAGCAGGCCGCCGAGCTCGACACCCGGGCCAAGATCCGGCTGGCCGAGGGCGCCCAGGCCGAGGCCGCCGCCCAGGGCCTGGCCGACGTGCAGGTGCGCGAGCGCGACGCCGCCGCCATCGAGAAGGTCGGCCGCGCGGAGGCCGTCGTGGCCCGGGAGAAGGCCGTGGTCGAGGCCGACTCGATCAAGCTCAAGCTCAAGGGCGAGGCCGAGGGCCTGTCGGACAAGGCGGGCGCGATGGCGGAGATGGACGCCGCCACCCGCGACCACGAGGAGTACCGCCTGCGGGTCGAGACGGAGAAGGAGATCCGGATCGCCGGGATCAACGCCCAGCGCGAGGTCGCCGAGCAGCAGGCCATGGTGCTCGCGACCGGGCTGGAGAAGGCCGACATCGACATCGTCGGCGGCGACACGATGTTCTTCGACCGGGTGGTCGGCGCGGTCGGCTTCGGCAAGAGCGTCGACGGGTTCTTCGACCACTCCGACATCGCCCAGACCCTGGCCCGGCCCTACCTCAACGGCGACGCCAGCTTCACCGACGACCTGCGCGGCATCCTCGGCTCGTTCAGCACCGACGACGTGAAGAACCTGACCGTGTCCGCGGTGCTGCTGCGCATGATCGACTCGAACGGCCCGGACGCCGGGAAGCTCAAGGAGCTGCTCACCCACGCCCGCAGGCTGGGGGTCGCAGACCAGTCCGTCGCCGCGTTGACGGCCGTCAAGTGACGAGCACTGCCGAGGCGACCGCGGCGCCAGGTCTGGACGCGGGCACCTACGAGGTCCTGCGCGCCCGGCTGGGCGAGCAGGCCGCGGAGCTGGCCCGGCGCGCGGAGTCGCTGAACACCGAGCGGTTGTCGGTGTTCGGCGGCGCCGACCTGCGGCTGATCGGCAACGAGCGGATCAGGACCGAGAACAACTGCGTGCCGAGGGACATCATCTCCGTCGGCGGGCTGATGTTGTTCGGCTACAACGTCTTCATCGGGCTCAAGCCGGAGACCTCGGTCGACGACGTGCTCTCCCTGCACCGGTTCACCCGCGACGGCGACGCGTTCCGGTTCGACGCCGGGTCGGCCCAGGACGTGCCCGGCCTGCTGTGCGACGAGCGCTTCCGGCGCGACTTCACCGAGCTGTACCGGTACTACCGGGAGACGCGGCTGCTGCAACTGCGCCACGTCGAGGGCAAGCTGCTGGCGGTCTTCCAGACCGGGCCGCGCACCGAGGACACCAAGGTGCTGCGGTGGAAGGTGGCCGTCGACGGGACCGTCGAGTACCAGGACAGCCGGGGCGAGCGCGACCACGTCTTCCCGGCGTCGCACGACTTCGAGTGGGTCGAGACCACCCGCGACGACCACGTGCTCGGCCGCTTCCCGCACATCTCGATCCTGGACCAGGTCTTCGTCGAGACGGTGAACGGCGACCTCACCGTCAAGGTCGAGAACAACACCGAGACCGGCCAGGGCGTCTACTCCGAGCCGGTCGCCGAGAAGCTCCAGAGCCTCGCCGACGCCGCCGTGCACTACGCCGCGGTCGGCTCGCTCATCCTGATCCGGGTCCGCCCGTACAACGAGACCGAGTGGCGGCACCTGGTCTTCGACACCCGCACCCGCGGTGTGGTGCGTCTCGACGGGATCGGGCAGGCGTGCAGGCGCCTGCCCGAGGACCAGGGGATCATCTTCCCCGGCGGCTACTACCTGGCCACCGGCGTGCACAAGACCTTCGACACCGACGTCGCGAGCCTGGAGTACGAGCGCGTCATCCGCTCCCCCAACGGCGAGGACGTCCTCTACGCGTTCCACGCGCGCGAGGAGGGCCGCACGCTCCTGCTGCCCTACAACGTGATCCGCAAGAAGGTCGCGACCCCGATCGTCTGCCACGGGTACTCCCTGTTCGCCGACGGCACCCTCGTGGTGTTCCGCGCGACCAGCGACGAGCCGACCCGCGTGCACCCGATGCAGGTGTGGCAGACCCCGTACCTGTCCGACACCTACGCCGCGGCCCAGCCCGTCGGCGACGGCCCGCTGGACCGGGTGGGCAACGCCGACCTGGTGCGCGGCATCTCCGACTGCCTGTCCGTGGCCCAGATGGTCGGCGAGATGAGCCCGTCGACGGCCGTGTTCGAGGCGCTGATCGCCACCTGCGGGCGCGCCTTCGACAACTACCACTGGCTCGGCGACCCGGGCCTGCACGACCTGCGCACGCCGCTGGCCGAGGTCCGCGCGACCGCCGAGCAGGTGCTCGACGAGTACGAGTCGGTGCAGGCGCTGACCACCCAGGCAGCCGACGTGCTGGCCGCCGAGACCGAGGCCGTCGCCGGGCTGGTGCGCGTCGCGCGCGGCGAGGCACCCAAGGGGGCGGACGGGTGGGTGCGGCTGCTGGCCGACCTGCGCCGCGCCCAGGGCCGGGTCGTCGGGCTGCGCGACACCCGCTACATCGACCTCGACGGGGTCGACGCGCTGGCCGCCCGGCTGACCGACGAGCTGGGCTCGGCCGGGCAGCGGGCCGTCTCCTACCTCTCCGGGCCGGAGGCGTTCACCGGCTACCACGCCCAGGTCGAGGCGCTGGCCGCCGAGGCGGACGGCATCCGGGCGGTCGTCGAGGCCGGGCCGATCGGGGAGAAGCTGACCGAGCAGGCCGAGGGCCTGGAGACGCTGACCGAGGTCGTCGGCACGCTCGACATCGCCGACGCCACCGCCCGCACCGGCATCCTCGAACGCGTCGGCGAGGTCCTCGCCCGCCTCAACCGGGCCCGCGCCGGGATGGCCGCGCGCCGCAAGGAGCTGCTGGCCACCGAGGGCCGGGCCGCGTTCGCCGCCGAGTTCGCGCTGCTGGGCCAGTCGGTCACCGGCGCGCTGACCGCCGCCGACACCCCCGACCGCTGCGACGAGCAGCTTGGTCGGCTCATGCTGGCCTGCGAGACGCTGGAGTCGCGGTTCGCCGACTTCGACGACTTCCTCGCCCAGCTCACCGACAAGCGCACCGACATCTACGAGGCGTTCTCCTCGCGCAAGCAGGCGCTGCTCGACGAGCGGGCCCGCCGCGCCGACCGGCTCGTCGAGTCCGCCGAGCGGGTGCTGCGCGGCGTGCGCCGCCGGGTGGCGTCGCTGGGGTCGCTGGAAGAGGTCAACACCTACTTCGCCGCCGACCCGATGGTGGCCAAGCTGCGCTCGGTGGCCGACGACCTGCGCTCACTCGGCGACCAGGTGCGGGCCGAGGAAGTCGAGGGCCGGGTCAAGGCGGCGCGGCAGGAGGCCGGGCGGGCGCTGCGCGACCGGCTCGACCTGTTCACCGACGGCGGCGACACGCTGAGCTTCGGGCGGCACTCGTTCGCCGTCAACACCCAGCCGCTGGACCTGACCGTCGTGCCGCACGGCGGCGGCATGGCGTTCGCGGTGACCGGCACCGACTACCGCTGCCCGGTGTCCTCGCCGGAGTTCCTGGCGACGGCCGAGTTCTGGTCGCAGACCGTCGTCTCGGAGACCGCCGAGGTCTACCGGGCCGAGCACCTGGCCGCCACCGTGCTGGCCGCGGTCGACCACGGCGAGCTGCACGCCGACCTGGCCGGGCACGTCAAGCGCGTCGCCGAGGAGCGCTACGACGAGGCCTACGAGCGCGGTGTGCACGACCACGACGCGGCGCTGATCCTCACCGCCCTGCTGCGCCTGCGCACGGGCGCCGGGCTGCTGCGCTTCCCGCCCGCCGAGCGCGCCGCCGCGCAGCTCTACCGGGTGTTCGGGGCCGACAAGGACACGTGGGCGCACTGGACCGTGCGCGCGTCGTCGCTGGTGCGGGCGCGGGCCGCGTTCGGCGAGGTGCCCGCCCTGGTGCGGATGTGCGCGGTGCTCGGCGCGGAGATCGGGGACTTCCTCGCTGCCCGGGGGCTGCCCGCGGTCGACGCGGAGCTGGCCGGGCGGTACCTGGTCGAGGAGCTGGCCTCCGGGCCGGAGTTCGTCGTCGGCGCCACCGCTGTGTCCGTTGTGGACAAGTTCCGGTCGTCGCTCGGGCAGGAGTCCGCGCGGCGCTTCGCCGAGGACCTGGCCGCGCTGGGGGACGGCGAGCTGGGGGCGCGGTTCGAGCTGGTGTCGGCCTGGTACGAGGCGTTCGCGGCGGCCTCGGGCGCGTCGTCAGAGGATCTGGCCGAGGCGGTGGCCATGGAGCTGGTCGGCGACGCGGTCGTGCGGCAGGTGTCGTCGGCCGCGCTGACCGCGACCGTCGAGGGCCTGCTCGGCGCCCACCCCCGGGTGGTCGACCGCAAGCTGGACCTGCGGCTGGACGAGTTCCTGGCCCGCACCGACGCGTTCCGCGCCCACCGGGCCCCCGCCTTCCGCGCGTACCTGCGCACCCGCAACGAGCTGGTCGCGGCGGAGAAGCGGCGGCTGCGGCTGGACGAGTTCGCGCCGAAGGTGATGACCGCGTTCGTCCGCAACCGCCTGCTCGACGAGGTCTACCTGCCGCTGATCGGGGACAACCTGGCCAAGCAGCTCGGCGCGGCCGGGGACGCCAAGCGCACCGACCAGATGGGCCTGCTGCTGCTCATCTCCCCGCCCGGCTACGGCAAGACCACGCTCATGGAGTACGTCGCCAACCGGCTCGGCCTGGTGTTCGTCAAGGTCAACGGCCCCGCCCTGGGCCACGCCGTGACCTCCATCGACCCGGCCGACGCCCCCGACGCGACCGCCCGGCAGGAGATCGAAAAGATCAACTTCGCGTTGGAGCTGGGCAACAACGCGATGCTCTACCTCGACGACATCCAGCACACCAACCCGGAGCTGCTGCAGAAGTTCATCTCCCTCTGCGACGCCCAGCGCCGCATGGAGGGCGTGTGGGAGGGCCGGACCCGCACCTACGACCTGCGCGGCAAGCGCTTCGCCGTCGTGATGTCCGGCAACCCCTACACCTCCACCGGCCAGCGCTTTCGCGTCCCGGACATGCTGGCCAACCGCGCCGACGTGTGGAACCTCGGCGACGTCCTGTCCGGCCGGGAGGAGCTGTTCGCCCTGAGCTACGTGGAGAACGCCCTCACCTCGAACCCCGTGCTGGCCCCGCTGTCCACACGCGACCGCGGCGACGTCGAGCTGTTCGTCCGGCTGGCCCGCGGCGACGACTCGGTGCGCTCGGACCAGCTCTCGCACCCGTACTCCACGGTGGAGGTCGAGCGCATCGTGTCCGTGCTGCAGAAGCTGCTCCGGGTGCAGGAGGTGATCCTGGCCAACAACAAGGCCTACATCGCCTCCGCCGCCCAGTCCGACGCCGCCCGCACCGAGCCCCCGTTCGGCCTGCAGGGCTCCTACCGCAACATGAACAAGCTGGCCGAGCGCATCGTCCCGGTGATGAACGCCGAGGAACTCGAAGCGCTCATCGACGACCACTACCGCGGCGAGGCCCAAACCCTCACCAGCGGCGCCGAGGCCAACCTGCTCAAGCTCGCCGAGCTGCGCGGCCGCCTCACCCCCGAGTCGGCCGCCCGCTGGACCGAGGTCAAACAGGCCTACCAGCGCTCCCAAGCCCTCGGCGGCGCCGAGGACGACCCCATGGTCCGCGCCGTCGGAGCGGTGGGCCTCCTGGCCGACCGCGTCGCCTCCGTCGAGGCCGCCATCACCCGAGCCGCCGAACGTCAGTAGATCGTCAACACCACGGCCACGACCCCGAGCACCACCGCCGCCACGGCCGCGACCCGATCGCCGCCCACCACCGGCAACCACGTGCTCAGGAACGACGCCAGGTGCACCAGCACCGTGATCACCGCACCCCCGGTGGCGAACCGCGCCCCCCGCGGCTCCCGGCGCAGCAACAGCACCGCGCCCACCACCAGCAGCAGATCAGCGACCGCGTAGGCGACCAGCACGACCACGGCCTCCGGCACCACCTGCCCACAGACGCCCGCGCTCCCGTCGCAGACGCCGAGAACCCGCACCAGCCGGTACACCGGCCCCGCGCTGAGCACCACCAACACGAAGGCGATCACTACCGCCGCGATGCGCTGGACCATGTCCCCATGGTGGCGGCCCGGTATACGCCCCGCCATCCCTAGCCCCGACTGCTCTCAGATGAGGGTGCTTTCCTCCACCTCGCTCATGCGCGCGTAGAGGATCTGCTCGTTCACCTCGAGCTCGTTGACCACCTTGAGCGCGGCGATGATCCCGCGACCCACGCCCTCGTCCGCGGTCTCGCCGTACTCGACCTGCACCAGCGTGTTCGCGGCGCCACTGTCGTGCGCGGCGCCCCCTGGATCACGCCACGTGCCCTTCGCGCCGATCTCCGTCGCCGCGGCCCCGAGGAAGGCGAACACCCCGAGCTTGGCGACCGGCACGGTCAGCGTGAGCAACTCCCGGGCTGTGCGCTCCAACACCACCCCGTCGTCCGGGCCGCCGAAAAGCAGCGCGTGCAACAGATCCTTGGCCTCGCACAGCAGCTCCTCGGCCGCCGCGCCGCGTCGGGCAGGGTCGATCAGCGGACCGCCCTTCGCTGGTGGGTCGACCAGCGCTCCCGCTGCGACCAGGTGATCGCGGTCGACCGCGGACAGGCGGTCGACGACCTCGGTCAGCCGTTGCCCGTCGAGCCGCATCGCACGCACCCGGTGCACGTCCACCACCGTCGCGCTCGCACCGGTGTCGAGACCGAGTTCGGCCACGAGGAGATCGACCAACTGGTCGACGAGCCAGTCGTGCGGCTGACCGGCCAGCCGCTCCCGCAGGTCCGCGCGCACCTGGCGGGCCGCCGCCTGCCGCGTCTGCTCGATGATCTCGGCCAATTGCCCCATGCGTCACTCCCCGGATCTGTGTGCCCTGTTCGTCGTGGCACCCGCCCCTGCCGTTAAGGGGCAAACGGGTGGTCCGCCAACTCGATCGAGGGATCTGGACCGGCGTGTTCAGGTGACAGTGCGGGGACGGATGGAGTTGGCCTTGTCCACCAGGTCATGCCGCTGCTCAGCGGTGGCCGCGAGGCGGGCGAGCCCCCGGTAGCAGCGTTCCAGGCCGAACCGCAGGTCGCGTTCGTTGAGGGCGCAGGACAGCAGGGGGCGGTTGGGGCGGGCGGGGTCCGCGCCGGGTTTGCCCGCCAGCACCCAGGCGTGCGCGGCCTCCAGCACGTCCGCGGCCAGGCGGGAGCGGCGTTCGGCGTCGAGGGGGAGGGTCTCCACGCGCTTGGCGGCGTCGTGCAGGTCGGACTCGGTGACCTGGGGCTGGGTGGCGGGGTCGCCTGCGTGGACCTTGATCTTGATGGCGGCGATCTGGGCCGCGATGTGGTGGTTGGAGGTGTCCGGGACCTGGTCGAGCACCTCGATCGCGCCCGTTCGCGCGCCCTGGGCCAGGTAGACCCGGGCGAGGCCGAAGGCGGCGCTGACCAGTGAGTGGTCGGTGCGCCACACCAGCTCGTAGAACCTCGCCGCGACGAAGTGGTCGTTGGACAGCTCGTGGCTGACCGCCAGCGCCAGCTTCGGGGCGAGTTCGCCCGGGACGGCGTCGTACACCCGGTCGAAGGCCTCGCGCGCGGCCCTGGTGTTGCCGCCGACCAGGGACAACAGGCCTTGGAACCAGTCCGGTCGCCACTCGGCCGGGTCGGTGGACAGGCGGCGGGCGGCCTCCAGTTCCGAGCCTGCCGCGCGCAGGTCGCCCTGCTCGATGCGGGCCTTCACCAGCCGCAGCCGGACCTCGATGGAGTCCTGGGGGGCGTTGTGCAGCGCGGCGACCAGTTCGGCTGGCTCGCTGGCGGTGATGCTGGCCAGCACGGCCGCGGCGTGGTCGTCGGTGTCGACCAGCGGGGCCGACAGGATGCTCGCCACCTCCGCCGGGTCCGGCGGGGGCAGCGTCAGCGGTCCGGTCGCGGGCACGTTCGCGCCGAACGAGCGGGTGTCCACGCTGAACACAGTGGACAGACCGGGGCGCGGCCTGCCGGTGCCCAGCGCCATCACCTCGCGCAGCACGCCGGTGAGCTGGTCGGCCATCTCGCCCGCGGAGGTGAAGCGCCGCAACGGGTCGGTGTGCGTCGCTCGCTTGAGCACCCGGTAGTACGAGCCGAACAGCGCGAACAGCGGCTCGCTGTCCGGCGCGGGCAGCGAGTGCCGGTAGCGCGTGGTGTACCCGGCGAACTCGATCGACAGCACCGCCAGCGTCCGGCCCACCGTGTAGATGTCGGAGGCGATGGTCGCGCCCTCGGTCGCCAGCTCCGGCGCGGCGTACCCGGCGGTGAAGAACAGCGGGCTCTCGTAGTCGTCGGTCTTGCGCACCGCGCCCAGGTCGATGAGCTTGAGCTGCTCCCCGGTCTGGATCACGTTGTCCGGCTTGAGGTCGCAGTAGAGCATGTCGATGCTGTGCAGGTACCCGATCGCGGGCAGGATCTCCAACCCGTAGGCGATCACCTGCCCGATCGGCAGCGGCTCGGCCCGCCCGGTCTCCCGGTGGTGCTCCAGCGCCAACTGCCGCAGCGACTGCCCCCCGACGTACTCCATGACGATGTAGCCGACCGGCGCCCCGGTCTTGCGGTCCGGGTGCTGCACGAAGTTGTAGATCTTGACGACGTTCGGGTGCTCGACCTCGGCCAGGAACCGCCGCTCGGCCACCACGCTGGCCATCGACGTGGCGTCCCCGGTGTCGATCAGCCCCTTGAGCACCACCCACCGGGCGCTGACGTTGTGGTCCTTGGCCAGGTAGATCCACCCCAGCCCGCCGTAGGCGATGCTCCCGAGCACCTCGTACTGCCCGCCCACGAGGTCCCCGCGGAACAGCCGGGGCCGGAAGTTGTACTCCTGCCCGCAGGTGCCGCAGGTCCCCTCCGCCGGTCCGCCCCCGCGCGCCACCTCGGCCCCGCAGGACGCGCAGAACCGCTTGTTCTCCGCGACCACCGGGTCGTCGAGCACCGCACTGGCCGGGTCCTTCGGCGGCACCACCGGCACGTCGACCAACCCGGCCCCGAGGCGCCCCCGCCCCGACGTGCGCGAGGCCGTGCGCCTGCCGGTGCCGGGGAACGCCCCGGAGCCGGTGCTGGGCTGTGAGCCGCCCGCGGGTTCTTCTTCGGCGGGGGCGTCGGGGGGTGGCTCGATGCTCTGGGTGAGGGTGGGGATCTCCAGGACGCTGGTGGGCTGGTCGTGGCCGCGGAAGTCGTCCTGGGGGATGTGGGCGGGCCGGGGGAGGGGCTGGCGCTGCTGCCCCTGGGGCGCGCGGTTCTGGGGTTGGCCGCCCTGGGGCGGGCGAGCCTGGCCTTGGGGTGGGACACCCTGGCGGCCGTGCGGTTGGTGGCCTGTGGGCAGGTGGCCTTGGTGGCTCTGGTGCTGCTGTCCCTGCGGGTGCTGCCCCTGGGGCTGCCGGTCGTGCCCCCGGGGCTGGTGCTGCGGCGAGTGGCCTGCTGGGAGCTGGGTGGTCGGCTGGGCCGGGCGCTGTCCGGGCGCCTGGTGCTGGGGCGGCTGCTGCCTCGGCCCGGGGTTCGGGGGCGCGGGGCGGGGGGGCTCGGCGGGGTTGCGCGCGCCGTGCTGCCCCCGTCCCTGCTGCGGCGGTCCCTGCCGAGGGGGCTGGCCGGGGCGGGATTGCGGTCCGGTGGACTCCACGGGGTTGACCGGGCGCATTCCCGGGGCGCTCTGCTCTGCCGGTCGCTGCTGCGGGGGTGCGGGGTGTTGGCGGCCGGGTTGTTGGCCGCCCTGCCGGGTGTTGCCCGGGTGGTGGCCGCCGCTGTCGGGCTGGTTCGGGCGCCTGCCGGGGGCGTTCGGGGGCTGGGTGGGGTGCTTGGCGGTGGGGCGCGCGCCGCGGGGGTCCTGGGGGTCGCCGTGGGGTGGGGTCATGGCCGGTCAGTCCCGGTAGGTGGCGGGCGGTGGGGACGCCTCGCCGATCTTGGCGCGGAGCCAGAGGTCGTAGCTGGCCGTCCAGGAGCCCGCTGCGATCGACTGGGCCAGGACGCCGTTGACGAAGCGGACCATGTCCTCGTTCTGCTTGGGGATGCCGATGCCGTAGGGCTCCTCGGTGAAGCGGGGGCCCACCAGCTTGACGTTGGGGTCCTGGGCGACCATGCCCGCCAGGATCGTGTCATCGGTCGACACGGCCGAGACCTGGCCCTGCTGCAGCAGCACCAGGCAGTCCGACCAGTTGTCGACGGCCAGCAGCCGGGGTTTGGCGGTCAGCTCGCGCAGCTTGTTCAGCGACGTGGAGCCCTTGGCGGCGCAGACGGTCTGGCCGCCGAGCTGGTCGGCGGAGGCGATCGGGGACTCCTTCTCGACCAGCACCCGCTGGCCCGCGGTGTAGTAGATGGCGGAGAAGTTGATCTCGGCCCAGCGCGCGCAGGTCGCGGTCATGGTGCGGACCACCACGTCCACGTCGCCGCGCTTGAGGGCGTCGATGCGCTCCGCGGAGGTGATGACCTTGAACTGGACGCGGTCCGCGTCGCCGAACAGCGCGGCGGCGATCTCGTAGACCCGGTCGATGTCGAAGCCGGAGAGCTTGTTGGTGGTCGGGTCGCGGAAGCCGAACAGGAAGGTGTTCTGGTCGACGCCCGCGATGAGCCTGCCGCGGTCCTGGATGGCGCGCATGGTGCTGCCCTCGGGCATCGCGCCCGGCTTGGGCAGCGGGCCGGGGCGCAGGCTGGCCCGCGGGTCGCACGGCGGGACCGGAGCGGCGTCGCCGCTGCTCGTGGGCGGGTCGGCGACGACGCCGACCGGTGCGGGGCGGTCGACGGAGCTGACCGCCGCCCGGTCCACCGGCGCGGTCCGGCCCGTGCACGCCGTCGCCCCGAGCGCGCACGCCAGCAGCACCGCCAAGACCCCAGCTCGCCGCACCGGCACCCCTCCCCTCCGCGTGGTCACCCCCATGATGCCCACGTTCACCGGTACTCGCGAAGGCGTTCGCGGATGCCGGTCGAGATCCCGGCCGCCGCGACGACCGCCAGCGCCCCCAGCCCGAGCGGCAGACCGGTGGTCAGCGCCCCCGCCCCGGAGGTCGCCGTGGCGAACTCGGTGCGCGCCGCCCGGATCGCCGAGTCCAGCGAGCTGTCGAGCTCGCCGAACGCCGTCGCGGCGCTGCGCGGGTCGGAGCCGATGGCGGCGAGGACCGCGTTCTCGTACTGTCCGGAGTCGTCGAGCTCGCGGATGCGCTGGTGGGCGGCCCGCCAGGCGTCGGCGTCGGCCATCGCCGCGGTGATCGGGTCGGTGCCCGCCATGTCCCGGGCCTGGCGCAGCAGGTTGGCCGGGCCGTCCCCGGTGAGGGTGTCGACCAGTTGTCCCCACTCGGCCTCGTAGCCGGGACCGTCGCCGCGCGCGACCAGGGTCAGCGTCTCGTCGGCGCGGCCCTTGAGCGCGTTGATCCGGGCGTGCACGAGCACGTCGGCCTGCGCGGAGCCGGTGCGCTCGCCGTCGGCGACCTTCCCGGCCGCCAGGAACAGCACCGCCGAGGCCCAGACGACCCCGACCAGCACCGCGGCCGTCGCCACCGCCAGACCGACGTTGAGCAGCCGGTTCGTCTTGCGGGTCAGGTACACCTGCGCCCCGATGAGGGCGATCAGCAGCAGCAGCGCCAGCGCGGCGGGCGCCCAGGGGAACGAGCGGGCGTCGGCCTGCGCGGCCTTGAGCTGGTCGTAGTCGCCGGAGTAGAGGGCCTCGGCGGCGGGCAGGATCTTCGACCGCATCAGCCCGGACGCCTCGCGCAGGTAGGCCGCGCCCGCCGGGTAGCCCTGCCGGTTGTTGGCCCGCGCGGTCGCCACCAGTCCGGTGTAGACCGGGAGCTGGCGCGACAGGGTGCTCACGTGCCCGGCGGCGACCGGGTCCGAGCCCAGGTTGGCCGCCGCGTCGCCGATCGCGGCCCCGGCCTGGGCGATGTCGAGTTCGTAGCGCTCGCGCAGCGCGGCGGGCTCGACGCCACCGGACAGGAACGCGCTGGCCGCGACCGCGTCGGCGTCCGACAGCGACCGGAAGACCTGCTGGGCTGCGGCGGCCAGCGGCTCGCGCTGCTCGACGAGGTCGCCGAGGGTGTCCTGCTTGGTCTGCGCGGTCAGCGCGGAGACCAGCCCCGCGGCCACGGTGAGCGCGACCAGCACGGCCCAGACGACCGACAGCCTGCCCGGCGTCGTGGTCGCCGACCGGCCCGCCCGGCGCAGCGCGGAGGGGGCGTCGCCCGCAGGCGGCGCCGTGGTCACCATCGGCTGGCCCATGGTCGGGAAGTCAACCGCACCCCGGCCCCGGGCACGCGCGGAGCACCCGAGCGGTTACCCGGCCGTGACGCGGGAGCGGTGAGCACGCAGCCGAACCTAGTGGACCGGTGTGCCCCGATCCACAACGCGCGCGGGCGCCCGCGGTTACCGCTGCGACCCCAGTTCGACGATCGAGATCTCCGGGGGCGCGCCGACGCGCACCGGTGGGCCCCAGAACCCGGCCCCGTTCGTCACGTACAGCCACGTGTCGTCCACCCGCGATAGGCCCGACACGGCTGGCTGCGCGGCGCCCACCAGGTAGTGGAAGGGCCACATCTGGCCGCCGTGGGTGTGGCCGGAGAGCTGGAGGTCGACGCCGCGCTGGGCGGCTTCGGCGACCTGGACGGGCTGGTGGGCCAGCAGGACGACCGGGGCGTCGGGGGCGCGGGAGTCCAGGGCGCGGTCGAGGTCGGGAGAGTCGTCGAAACCCGCGCCCGCCACGTCGGTGGTGCCCGCGAGCGTGAGGCGGCCGCCCGCGACGGCGGTGTTGGCGTTGCGCAGGTAGTGCATCCCGAGCCGTTCGAGTTCGGTGATCCACTGCTCGTGGCCGCTGTAGTACTCGTGGTTGCCGGTGACGAAGAATGTGCCCTCGCGCGAGACGAGGTCCCGCAGCGGGGCGGCGGCCTCGCCCAGGGTGGCCACGGTGCCGTCGGCCAGGTCGCCGACCATCGCCACCAGGTCCGGCTCGGTCTCGTTGATCATGCGGACGATGCGCTCGGTGTGCGCGCGGCCGGAGATCGGTCCCAGGTGGATGTCGGAGACGACCGCGATCCGGAAGCCGCGCAGCGGGTCGCCGCCGACCGGGACCGGCACCCGGCGCACCTGCGGCGGTCCCAGGGCGGAGACCGCGCCCGCGCCCACGATGCTCGCCGACGCCGCGCCCGCGACGACCGCGGCGCCCCTGGCCAGGAACAGGCGCCTGCCCTCGTTCACCGCGGGAGCCGGCTCGGTGTCGGGTTCGGTGTCGGGTTCGTCACTCCTGGGGTCCGGAGTGGACCGGACCCAGCCGCGCAGCGCCAGGCGGGGCAGTTCCAGGACCAGCAGCAGCACCAGCAGGTAGAAGAACACGGCCAGCCAGAGGTAGCCGGGCCAGGCGAACCAGGCCGCGACACCGGGGTCCACGGCCCGCGACAGCGACAGCGTCGCCACCACCAGCACCGCGAAGAAGCCCAGGACGACGGTCCCGACCAGCCGCAGGCGGCCGGGGCGCGTGGTGTCCTTCACCAGCCGCTTCCACAGGTAGTAGTGCAGCAACACGACCAGGAGGCCGACGAAGGCGAAGAACATGCCGCAAGACTACGGATTCAGCTCGACCGACCGGCGGTTGAGCAGGGTCGGGTCCTTGGCGATCGCCCGCAGGTCCTCCGGCCGCCCGTTCTCCACGAAGTGGGTGAGCTGCACCTGGATGAACAGCGCGCGCGCCCGCACGGCCACGGTCCCGTCCTCGGCGTCGAGGCGGCCCTCGGCGGAGACGTAGACCTTGCGGCCCGCGACGCCGTCGAGGTGGGCGTCGATGAACAGCGTCGTGCCGACCGGGACCGGCCGGAGGAACTCCGTCTCGAGCTTGGCGGTCACCGCGGGCTTGCGCAGCAGGTTGCTCACCGCCGCGCCGAGGGCCTCGTCGAACGCGCAGGCGAGCAGGCCGCCGTGGGCCAGGCCGGGGGCGCCCTGGTGGGCGCGGGTGACGGTGAAGCGGGAGCGGATCGTGGTGCCCTCGCAGGCGGTGGTCCGGATGTGCAGACCCTGCTCGACCCGTTCGCCGCAGCCGAAGCAGTACGCGTAATGCGAGGGGAGGTCGGCGCCGGGGGCTGGGGCGTCCGGGTGGCGTTGCGGGGTTTCGGTCTCCACCGGCGGCCACGGCGTCGTGCTTCGACTCATTACCGGAGGGTAACCCGCGCGGGCCGCGCACCCCAGTTGACCGGGTGTGCACTGACCGCCCGGGACCCCGTCCACGGCCCCCATGCTGGGGCCGTGGACGAGGACAACGGGGCCGGCAACATCACCGACATCGCAGCCGCCGTGCGCCGCTGCTCAGAGCTGGCCGACGCACTGGCCGGCTTGGTGCTCAGCGCGCCGCGAGCTCCGGGGCCTGCGTGCTGGAGGTGACGTTGCGCAGTGAGCGCCCCGCCGTCTCCGGCAGCAGGAAGATCGGCACGGCGGCGATGACCGCGGCCCCCATCAGGTAGTAGGCGGGGATCAGTTGGTCGCCGGTGTCGGCCACCAGTTTCGTGACGATGTACGGGGCGGTGCCCGCGAACAGCGCCGTGGACAGGTTGTAGCCGATCGCGAACGCCCCGTACCGGACCTCGGTGGGGAACATCGCGGGCAGCACCGACGGGATGGTGGCCAGCAGGAACACCAGCAGCACGCCGATGATGGCCAGGCCCGCGGTCAGCAGCGCCGAGTTGCCGCTGTCCATGAGCTGGAACGCCGGGATCGGCAGGATGATGAACCCGGCGCAGGACGCGTAGAGCAGGGGTTTTCGGCCGATCTTGTCCGACAGGGCGCCGATCGGCGTGATGATCACCATCATCCCCAGGATGACTCCCATGATGACGAACAGCGGGGTCCTGCCCTCGAGCCCCAGCGCGTTGGTCAGGTAGCTCTCCATGTAGGTCAACATCACGTAGTCGGCGACGTTGAGCAGCACGATGTAGCCGATGAGGTGCAGGATGCCGCGCCACTGGGTGCGCAGCACGGTCTTGAGCGGCGAGGCCTCCACCGTGTTCTTGGCCGCTGCCTCGCGGAACAGCGGCGTGTCCTCGAGCTTCGTCCGCAGGTAGAGCCCGACCAGGCCCAGCGGCCCGGCGAGCAGGAACGGGATGCGCCAGCCCCAGGACTGCATGGCGTCGTCGCCGACGATGACGGTGGTCGCGGTGACCATCCCGGCGCCGAGGAAGAAGCCGGTCAGCGTGCCGAACTCCAGCCAGCTTCCCAGGAAGCCGCGCCTGCGGTCGGGCGCGTACTCGGCGATGAACGTCGCCGCCCCGCCGTACTCGCCGCCCGCCGAGAAGCCCTGCACCAGTCGCGCCAGCACCACCAGGATCGGCGCGAGCACCCCCGCCGTGGCGAACGACGGGAACAGGCCGATCGCGAACGTCGACCCCGACATCAGGATGATCGTCGTCGCGAGGACCTTCTGCCTGCCGATCCGGTCGCCGAGCGGGCCGAACACGAACCCGCCGAACGGCCTGGCCAGGAAGGCGACCGCCAGCACCGCGAAGGTGCCCAGGACGTTGTCGGTCGGGTTCTCGGCGTTGAAGAACACCGCTCCGAGAATCGCGGGCATGAACCCGAAGACCCCGAAGTCGTACCACTCGATTGTGTTGCCCATCGCGGACGCGGCGACGGCTCTGCGCACCGCGCGCTGGTCGGGCTCCTGTTGATCTCTGTTCGCTTGTGTCCCCGAATCACTCACCGATCGACCATAGCCCGCTGCCTTTGCGATCGCTGACGTTCATTTTCAAAGTCATCAACCTGTCAAGATCCCCTGTTCGGCCAGCGGTATTCAGTCGCCGCGCTTGCCCGCCTGAGCCCGCCATGTGCTCACCTGTGCACAAAGACGGGCCCAGGGGTGGAACCGGCGAGCCGGTCACGCCACTCTGTTACCCGACGGAGGCCGGGCCAGGGGGAACTCCCCACCGGCGGCGGGAGGGAACATGTCGCAGCGGGTGCGCACCATGCGGGGTGCGGAGAACCTGGCCGAGGACCGCCGGGTGCGCCGTCCCGATGGCGCGTTCGGGCAGGAGGACGTGCGTCCGGGCGTGCGCGGCGACCACCAGGTCCGGGGCGAGGACATGGACGGGGTCGAGTTCGACCCCGAGCGGCTGCGCGCGGTCGAGGCCGAGCTGGGCAGGCTGCGGGAGGACCTGGTCGGCCAGCTCCGGCACGCGGTGGCCCTGTCCGACCCCCTCGACGACGGCAGCGGCCCGGTCGCGGGCCCGATGCGCCAGTCCTTCCTCAACCGCGCCGACGACCAGGGCGGCGTCGTCGCCGCGCTGCTGGACTACATCGACGAGATCGACGAGGTCCGGGCCTCGATGCGGCAGACCCTGGCCACCTACACCGCCACCGACGAACAGGCCGCCCAGGCGTTCCGCGACCTCGACCTGCCCGCGCAGGAGGCGTGATGCGCTACAACCCCGACCGCAAGCGCGAGTACTGGCGCGACTCGCACGACATGTCGCACACCGAGCGGCACAACGCCAAGCGGCGCAGGCGCTTGCGGAAGCAGAACAAGGAAGCGCACGACTTCCGCCAGATCCGCTGGGAGGCCTACACCCACGCCGACCTCTACAACATGGTCATGGCGGCCAAGCCGGAGCAGATGGCCGACCGCGCCTGGCAGTGGAAGCGGCTCTCCGAGCAGATCAACCAGACCACCAGCTCGGTCAACAAGGCGATGACCTCGCTGGTGCAGACCTGGCGCGGCCCGGCGGCCGTGCGCGCGGCGGAGTCCAACACCCGGCTGACCCAGTGGGCCGACGAGGCCGGGCACACAGCGGCCAGGGTCGGCGCGGGAATGTCCGACTACGCCACCACCGTGCACTGGGCCCAGCAGCGGATGCCCGACCCGGTGTTCTACTACGCCGAGAAGCACTTCATGGCCGGCTACGACGTCAAGGTCGGCAACGACCCGGCAGGCGCCCTGCTGCTCAAGCAGCTCACCGACGACCAGGCCCCCAAGGTGGAGCAGCGCGACCAGGCCACCGCCGAGGCGGTCCGGGTGATGCGCCAGTACGGCGGCCGGAGCCAGGACGTCTCGGACAACCTGCCCCAGTTCGCCGAGCAGCAGCCCGCCCCGCCCAGGCCGCCGGTCGAGTTCAAGCCCCGGCCGCTGCCGCCCACGCAGCTCCCCCGCGTCCCGGTCGACCCCGTCGTCCCGGTGTCCCCGGTCCTGCCTACCCCGGTCCTGCCGACGAGCCCGGACGGCAACGACACCACCACTCCCGGCGGCTACGTGCCCGGTGGACCCGGCTCTCCCCAGGGCCCCGGTGGCACCGGCTACGGCCCCGGGGGCGTTCCCGGCGCGGGCGGCGGGTTCGGTCCTGGTGGCGCAGACGGCTCCCGCGGTCCCGGCGGCCCCAGCGTTGGCGCGTTCGGCGCAGGTGGTGCGGGCGGACCGGCTGAGGCTGGTGCTGGTCGCGGCGTGGGCGCCGGAGCGGGGGCGGGTGCGGGCGCGCTCGGCCGGGGGGTGCCCGGCGCGATGGCCGCTGAGTCGGCCGCCGCGCGTGGCGGCGCCGGGATGATGGGTGGCATGGGTGCGGGCGCCGGCGCGCGCGGCGACGAGGACACCGAGCACGAGAACAAGTACGCCGAGCCCAACGACTTCTTCGACGACCTGCCCCCGGCCTACCCGTCGGTCTTCGGCGCGTGAGCGGCTACGCCGCCGACACCGGGGCCCTCGACGGCGCGGCCACCCGGCTTCGCGCCACCGCCGACGCCCTCGCCGAGGTGACCGTCGACC
The DNA here is from genome assembly GCF_009745975.1 of Actinokineospora pegani. Taxonomy (GTDB): domain Bacteria; phylum Actinomycetota; class Actinomycetes; order Mycobacteriales; family Pseudonocardiaceae; genus Actinokineospora; species Actinokineospora pegani. The sequence continues at coordinate 36,538 of NZ_WHOL01000047.1, forward strand.
CGGCCCTGGCACCGCTGGCGGGCCCGCCACGGCTCGCGGGCGCGCTGGCGGCGTTCACCGAGGACACCCGCGCCGCCCTGACCTCGACGACCACCACCCTGGCCGACGCGGCGACGGCCCTCGCGGCAGCGGGCGCGGCCTACGCCGAGACCGAGGCGGAGGCCACCGCGGCCTTCCGCGGCCACCTGCGGTGACCGCCCGCTACCGGGGCCTGGGCTTCGACCCCGTGCCCGGCGACCCGGACGCCGCCGGGACGGCCGCGGCCGGGTTCGGCACGGCCGCCGACGCGCTGACCCAGGTCGACCCGGCCGTGCGCCGGGCGCGGGAGGCCGCCGCGGGCTGGTCCGGCCCGGCCGCCGAGCGGTTCGGGACAGCGCTCGACCGGGTGCCCGCCGACGCCGAGGCGCGCGCCGACCGGCTGCGCGCGGCCGCCGAGGTCCTGAGCGCCTGGGCGGGCAGGGTGGCCGACCACCGGCGGCGCGCCGACGACCTCGACGCGCGGGCCGCCGCGCTGCGCCGCGGGCTCGCCGCCGCTGAGGACGACGTGCACAGCGCGCGCAACGCCCTCGACCTGGCCTCGACCCCGACGGCGGCGACCGCGGCGGGGATGGAGCACGCGGCGGCCGAGTCGGCGCTGGCAGGCCTGGAGGACGAGCTCGCGCGGGTCATCGCCGCGGCCAGGGACCTCGAACGCGAGCACACCGCGGCCGCGACCGCGGCGGCCGACGAGCTGGACGCGCTGCGCGACGTCGTCGCCGTCGAGCGGCCCGCGCCGGAGCGGGCCATCGCGTCCGCTGTGGACGCCGTCTCCGGCGTGACCGCGACGATGGCCCGGCTGCTGTCGCGCGGGGGCGGCGGCGAGCGGGTCCCCGGCGCGGCGGCGGCGTTCGCTGGCGCGCTCGTCCCCGCGCAGACCAGCCGGGAGACGATCGTCGTCCTCGAGGACCCCCGCCGGTGAGGCTCGCCGCGGTGCCGGGCGTGACCCCGGTGTCCCTCGCCTCGCCCGAGCGCACCGCCGAGGAGCTGGCCGCGCTGATGGTGCGCGCCAGGGGACCGGAGTCCGCGCACGACCCGGGGGTGGCGCAGTCGGCGGAGGAGGCCGCCGCGCTCGCGCACGCCAACGGCGCCGGACTCGTCGCGCTCGTGGAGCACGCCAACGCCGACCCCGCCGTCCTGGTCGCCCTGGTCGTGGTGGTCGACGCGCCGCACGGCCCGGACGCGGCCGCGGAGCTGCGCGAGCACCTGGAGGCCTCGGCCGGTCCGGACATCCAGGACGTGACCGAGTCGGCGACCGAGCGCGGGCACCCCGTGGTGATCGCCGACCGCATCCCCGCGGGCGAGCCGGGCTGCCAACTGCAAGCCGTGGTGGTCGAGCCGGGGGGCCGCAGGCTCGCCGTGTTCACCCTGCACTCGGTCTCCGGGCGCGGGTGGCTGGACCTGGCGGCGCTGCTCGGCCGTCTGGTGTCCTCAGTGGACTTTTAGGTCGTGTTCCGGAAGTCCGTGTTCGCGATAGCCGCGCCGGATGCGGTCCCTGGCGGCACGGGGCGGAGGCACCGGTACCGGCACCTCCACCCCGCACCGCCAGAAACCACCCCGATCACGACTCTCATCGAACG
>NZ_WHOL01000048.1 GCF_009745975.1 Actinokineospora pegani
CCGCCGACCGGGCCGTTGCCCGCGAAGGACCCGCCACCGAGCTGGGCGCCACCGGCCTGCGCACCGGGCGCCGCGCCCACCGACCCGGCCGACGGCGCGGGCGGGGCGGCGGCTGACGGAGCCGCGGCCGGGACGTCGAGCACCGCGGCCGAGGCCGCCTGCACGCCGTTGTGGAGCGGGAGGCCGTCAACGGCGGGGATGCCGGTGGGCGGGGTCGGCGCGTTCGCGATGTGGCCGGGGATGTCGCCCACGATCGGCGGTCCACCGACCGGACCGCCGCCACCCACGACAGGCCCGCCGGGCTGATCGGGGGTGGGGTGACCGGGGCCGGGCTGCTGCGGGACCGGCTGCTGGGCCACGTGGTCGGTGACGTCGTGCACGGCCCCCGCGGTGTGGTCGACGATGTCCGCGACCGGGTCGAGCAGGCCGTGGCCCGGCTGCGCCCCGGTGGCGTGGTTGACCGCGTCCGCCACGCCGTGGACCACGCCCGCGGCCGTGTCGACGACGGCGGAGACCGCGCCGGTGGCGGTCTGGGCGACGGTGTCGACCACCCCGCCCACCGCGTCGAGGACCCCGCCCACCAGGCCGGACGGGCCGTGCGCGCCGCCGCCCAGCGCGTTCGTCACCCCGGCGGCCAGGTTCGGCACCAGCCCGCCCGGTGCGGGGCCTTGCTCGGCCCCGCTGAGCGGGAGGTCGGAGTTGCGCACCCCGGAGACCAGGTTGGCCAGCAGCGGGGCGCCGGTCAGCCCGCCGAGCAGGCCGTCGGCCAGACCGGGCAGGCCGGAGCCCGCCTGCCCGCCGGTGTGGTGGCCGGGGTTGGCGTTGACGACGTTGGAGTACGCCCCGTCGCCGCCCGCGATGGAGCTGAGCAGGGTGCTGGTGATGTTGGCGATGTTCGCCGCGGTGCCGCGCTCGGCGGTGGCCAGGCCGAGCAGCGCGTCCACCACGCCCGCCGCGGCGGCCGTGTGCGCGGCGTCGGTGTTCTTGGCCAGCTCGGTCAGGCTGCGCACGATGGCGAGCTTGGCCTCGCCGATCCGGTCGGCGGCGTGGTCGAGCCGGTCGGCGTGGGTCTGGCACTGGGCGGCCGAGGCGGTCAGGTGGCCGCTGTCCGGGGCGACGAACGCCGACCAGTGCTTCCCGGCCACGTCGCCAGCCTCGCCGGAGAACGCCGACAGGGTGGTGCGGGCGGCGCCGTCCGCGTCGCCGGACAGCGCGCCGACGCGCGTGCCCGCGTCGCGCCAGGCCCCGGCGGCGGCGCGCATCTCGTCCTCGTCGGCCTGGGGCCAGACCACGCCGACGATCCCGGCCAGGCCTGCCAGCACGGCGGGCAGCTCGATTCCCATGACCCCGGTCCCCTAGACGTCGGTGGTGCCGAAGGGGCGTGCGTTGTCGGCGTCGGTGCCGTCGTACGCGCGCGCGGTGGACAGGAACCGGCCGCCGACGTCGCCGAGCAGACCGGGCAGCGCCCCGAGCGAGCCGAGCGTGTCCTGGGCCGGGCCGAGGTAGGCGCGGGCGAAGGTCTCGCCGATGACGTCGGCGCCCCAGCACGGCCCGGCCGCGGTGAGCGCGTCGTCGAGGTCGCGGTGGATGGCCGTGGCGCGGGCGGCGATGGCGTCGAACTGGCCCGCGCGCGCGGCGAGGGCGTCGGTGTCGGCCTGGAAGCCGGGACCCTGGGCGGGCATCAGGACCTCCTCGGGGGCGGCGCGTCGGACTCGAGCCAGGTCAGGTGCTCGAAGCTGTCGTCGGGGTCGGCCGCCCGCGGCGGCGCGATCTCGGCGGGGGCCAGGTCGGCGGTGCCGCGCAGCAGCGCCTCCGGGTCGGTGCCCGAGGGCAGGACCGGGGCGACGGCGTGCCCGGCGGCGCGGGCGGCCACCGCGTCGGCCGCGGCGGTGGTGCGCACGATGACGTGGGCCAGTTCGGCGGGCCGGTAGCGGCGGTACGCGCCGTCCTCGATGTCCAGGCCGGTGAGCGCGCCCTGGGCGGAGACGGTGGCGGTGACCATGCCGCACGGGCTGGTGGCGGACTCGCTGATGGCCGCGAGCGCGCGGTGGACGTCCGCGAGTTGTTCGCGGCTGCGCCGGTAGTCGGCCAGCAGCTCCTCGACCTGGGCTGCGTGGTCAGCCACGGCCACCTCCGGGGCGGGTTCGGGACCGGCAGGGTCCCCGGTCCCGGCTTGGACGGGGTGTGGGGCCCGCTGGTTCCGCCGATCTTGTCGCCGCTGATTCTCCCCTCCGGGCAGCGGCGCCTCAAGCACTCGAACGAGGCAGCCCGGCGGTGACGGCGGCGTGCGCGGCCCGTGCGAGCGGCGCGCCGACGGTCGAGCGCGGCCCGCCGTAGGCCTCGGCGGGCCCGTCCGGCGGGCAGAGCAGCACCGTGGCGTCGGTGCACGTGCCGGTCCCGGGGACGCCCCTTTCCAGCAGCGCCTGGGCTTTGGCCTCCGCGACGGTGGCCACGGCGTTGACCAGCGCGGCGTCCGCCAGCCGGACCGGGAGCGCGCACACGGCGTTGATCGTGCCGACCCGGGGCGCCTCCGCCGCGGCGGGCGCGGCCGCCCACGTCGGCGCCGAGCCGATGCCGGTGGTCACCCACGCCTCGACCCCGCTGTCGGCGCGGTGGGCGACGAGCCGGACGTCGACACCGGTCAGCAAACCGCAACCGGGACCGGCCAGACCGAGCCGTGCGGCGATCTCGGCCAGGTGGGCGCCGGGGTCGTCGCGGTCGTAGCTGAGGGGGACGGTCGCGTTGAGGACCCAGTGGCGCAGGCCGATGCCGCCGCCGAGCGGGCCGGAGGCGATGGCGAGCAGCGGTCGCGGGAGGCGCCAGAGCAGGACCGGGCCGTCGCGGTCCGCGTGCAGCTCCGGCATCAGCCGCGCAGCGCCCGCACGACCCTCGACGGGCTGGGGCGGCCGAGCCGCCCGGCCAGCCACGCGCTGGTGTCGACCAGCTTGTCCAGGTCCACCCCGGTCTCGACGCCCATGCCCTCGAGCATCCAGACCAGGTCCTCGGTGGCGAGGTTGCCGGTGGCCGACTCGGCGTAGGGGCAGCCGCCCAGGCCGCCCGCGCTGGCGTCGACGGTGGTGATGCCCAGGCGCAGCGCGGTGAGCGTGTTGGCCAGCGCCTGCCCGTAGGTGTCGTGGAAGTGCACCGCGAGCACGGACTGCTCGACCCCCTGGACCGCCAGCTCCCGCACCAGCGCCTCCACCTGCCCCGGGGTGGCGACGCCGATCGTGTCGCCCAGGGAGAGCTGCGAGCAGCCCATGTCCAGCAGCCGGGCGCCGACGGCGGCGACCTGCGCGGCGGGCACCGGGCCCTCCCACGGGTCGCCGAAGCACATCGACACGTAGGCCCGCACGTCCAGGCCCTCGGCGCGGGCGCGGGTGACGACCGGCTCGAACATCGCGTACTGCTCGTCGAGCGACCGGTTGAGGTTGCGCCTGGCGAAGGTCTCGGTGGCGCTGCCGAACACGGCGATGTGCTCGACGCCCGCGGCCAGCGCCCGGTCCAGACCGCGCTCGTTGGGCACCAGCACCGGGTAGCGGACGCCGTCGCGGCGCGCCAGCCCGGCCAGCAGTTCCTCGGCGTCGGCGAGCTGCGGCACCCACTCGGGGCGCACGAAGCTGGTCGCCTCCAGGGTCTGCAGGCCCGCGTCGGCGAGGCGGTCGAGGAACTCCAGCTTGACCTCGACGGGCACGACGGCCCGCTCGTTCTGCAGGCCGTCGCGGGCACCGACCTCCCAGATCGCCACCCGGTCCGGCAGGCCCTCGGCCCGCGCCCGGTCGGGCAGGCCGACGTCCCTGGCGCCCACGGGTCAGTGTCCCCGGCGGTCGCGCGGGTCGTGCGCGGGCAACTGCGCGGTGTCGCCCGCGCCCGCGGGCTGGTCGTCGTAGTCGTCGTACGGGTTGTCGTTGATCTGCTTGTAGATGGTGCTGTGCACGCGCTCGACCTGCGGCACGTCGTCGAACTCCAGCGGCTCCTGCGAGCTGGACTCGATGACCAGGGTGCCGCAGCCGACGATCCGGTCGACGATGCCGTGCTCGAAGCGCACGCTGCTGATCCGCGACAGCGGGATGTCGACGCCGTTGCGCTTGACCACGCCCTCGCGGATCATCACGCGGTCGGTGGTGACGATGAAGTGCGTGGTGCGCCACCGCACGAACGGCACCAGGAACAGCCAGACGACCAGGGCCAGGCCGACCGCGCCAATGGCGATCCAGGCGATGTTCGCCCAGTCCAGGTCCTGGGCCAGGACCGCCAGCCAGACGCCGCCGCCCAGGATGACCAGCAGGGCGAAGTACGGCAGGAGCAGCATCTTCCAGTGCGAGTGCTTGTGCAGCAGGACGGTCTCGCCACTGCTGAGCAAGTCGTCGGGGTACCCCACGTCCGCCTCCTGAACCATCCCTGATGACGCGGGTAACCGTACTCGCGGTCGGCGCCGCCGTGCGCGGAAGCTCTCAGCCCGTCGGCCGCACGTGCACGACGTCGCCCGCGGACAGGGTGCGCGTGCCGCCGCCGACGTCGAGCACCAACTGCCCGGCCTCGTCGACGTCGACGGCCAGCCCGTGCAGGTCGGTCCCGTCCGGCAGCTCCACCCGGACCCGCTGGCCCAGCGTCGAGCAGGCGCCCCGGTACTGCGCGAGCAGGCCCGCGGCCCCCAGGTCGCCGCCGGACCCGCGCCAGGCCGACTCGGCCTCGTCGAAGGCCGCGAGCAGGGTCGCCGCCGCCCGGCCCCGGTCGGCGTCGCCGCCCTCCTGGGCCAGCGACGTCGGCGGCAGCCCGCCGGGCCCGGCGGGCACGGCGGTGCCCAGCGGGCCGACGTTGAGGCCGATGCCGACCACCACCGCCGGGTCCGGCCCGGTGTCGGCGACCTCGGCGAGCACGCCCGCGCACTTGGCCAGCGAGCTGCCTGCCAGCAGGTCGTTGGGCCACTTGAGGCTGGCCGCGACCCCGGCGGCGCGGGCGGTGCGCACCAGCGCGACCCCGGCGACCAGCGCCAGCGACCCGAACCTGGCCAGCGGCACGCCGTCGGGGCGCAGCAGCACGCTGAGGTAGAGCCCGGACCCCGGCGGCGACACCCACGTCCTGGCGCGGCGGCCGCGCCCGGCGGTCTGCTCGTCGGCGATGAGCACGGTGCGGTCGGCAGCGCTCGCGGCGGCCGCGACCAGGTCGGCGTTGGTGGACCCGGTGGCCGCCACGACGTCGACCGCGGCGTACCGGCCCCCGAGCTCGGCGCGCAGCGCCTCGGCGTCGAGTGCGGACATGGCACCAGGGTAGGGCCGCCCCCGGGGCCCGGGCAGGTCGGAGCGGGACAGACCGCCCCCGGGGGCGTGGTCACAGCCTGCGACCTCCACCGCGCTGGAGGTCAAGCCGAACCGGCGACCGGTCCCGGCCAAGTCCGTGATGTGCCCAACGCGACCCGCTGCGAACGGCCCCAGGTCGCTATGGTGCTGGCTCATGAGCAGCGCGACCGAGCCGATCGGCCAGGCCCCCGAGGTCGAGCCGGACCTCCACACGACCGCGGGCAAGCTGGCCGACCTGTACCGGCGCGACGACGAGGCGATCCACGCCGGGTCCGCGCGCGCGGTGGACAAGCAGCACGCCAAGGGCAAGAAGACCGCCCGCGAGCGGATCGACCTGCTGCTGGACCCCGGCTCGTTCGTGGAGCTCGACGCCCTGGCCCGGCACCGGTCGACCAACTTCGGCCTGGAGAGGAACCGCCCCTACGGCGACGGCGTGGTGACCGGCTACGGCACGGTCGACGGCCGCCCGGTCTGCGTGTTCTCCCAGGACGTCACCGTCTTCGGCGGGTCGCTCGGCCAGGTCTACGGCGAGAAGATCGTCAAGGTGATGGACCTGGCGATCAAGACCGGCCGCCCGATCGTCGGCATCAACGAGGGCGGCGGCGCGCGCATCCAGGAGGGCGTGGTCTCCCTCGGCCTCTACGGCGAGATCTTCACCCGCAACGTCAGGGCCTCCGGCGTGGTCCCGCAGATCTCGCTGATCATGGGCGCGAACGCGGGCGGGCACGTGTACTCCCCGGCGCTGACCGACTTCATCGTGATGGTCGACCAGACCTCGCAGATGTTCATCACCGGCCCGGACGTGGTCAAGACCGTCACCGGCGAGGAGGTGACGCTGGAGGAGCTCGGTGGGGCGCGCACGCACAACACCAAGTCCGGCGTCGCCCACTACATGGGCAACGACGAGGACGACGCGATCGGCTACGTCAAGGAGCTGCTCTCCTTCCTGCCGTCGAACAACATGGCCGAGGCCCCGGTGTTCCCCGGGTTCGTCGAGGACGGCTCGGTCGCCGAGGGCGTCGGGGAGTCCGACACCGAGCTGGACTCGATCATCCCGGACTCGGCCAACCAGCCCTACGACATGCACGAGGTCATCAACCGCGTCATCGACGACGGCGAGTTCCTCGAGGTGCACCCGCTGTTCGCGCCGAACATCGTCGTCGGCTTCGGCCGGGTCGAGGGCCAGAGCGTCGGCGTGGTCGCCAACCAGCCCACCCAGTTCGCGGGCTGCCTGGACATCGACGCCTCGGAGAAGGCCGCGCGCTTCGTGCGCACCTGCGACGCGTTCAACATCCCGGTGCTGACCTTCGTCGACGTCCCCGGCTTCCTGCCGGGCACCGACCAGGAGTTCGGCGGCATCATCCGCCGCGGTGCCAAGCTCATCTACGCCTACGCCGAGGCGACGGTCCCGCTGGTCACCGTCATCACCCGCAAGGCCTTCGGCGGCGCCTACGACGTCATGGGCTCCAAGCACCTCGGCGCCGACGTGAACCTGGCCTGGCCCACCGCCCAGATCGCCGTCATGGGCGCCTCCGGCGCGTCGAACATCCTGCACCGCAAGACCCTCAAGACCGCCATGGACGCGGGCGAGGACGTCGACGCCCTGCGCGCCAAGCTCGACCAGGAGTACGAGGACACCCTCCTCAACCCCTACCAGGCGGCCGAACGCGGCTACGTCGACGCGGTCATCCCCCCGTCCCACACCCGCGGCAACGTCGCAAGGGCCCTGCGCATCCTCCGCGACAAGCGCGAGACCTCCCTGCCCAAGAAGCACGGCAACATCCCGCTGTAAGGAGCAGGTCTTGAGCGAGACACCCGAGGACCAGCAGCCCCCCAAGCCGCTGCTCACCGTGGTCCGGGGCAACCCGGACGACGTCGAGCTGGCCGCGCTCAGCGCGGTGGTGGCGGCCGCCGCCAGCGGCGGTGGCGAGGAGTCGAGCCCCGAGCAGCCGTCGGGGTGGGCCGACAAGGAGGCGCAGCTGCGCGGCGGGCTCCGGCATGGGCCAGGCGCGTGGCGGGCTTCGGCGCACCGCAGGTAAGCAGCTATTCAGACACCCCCCGGCACAGCGTGCCGGGGGGTGTCTTCCTCGGAGAACGGTTTCTTCGCTCGGGCGGCTCGTTGGCGTGGGCGCGCTGGTTCGAGGGTCGTGGTGGGGCATCTACCCTGGTCCGGTGCGGAATCCCTGGGTGGCGCTGAGCGCGTTGTGCGCTTGTTTCTTCATGGTCATGCTCGACTCGACCATCGTCACCGTGGCCATCCCGGCGATGTTGGAGGACCTGGACGCGACGCTGAACCAGGTGGTGTGGGTCAACAGCGTCTACCTGTTGGCGAACACCGTCCCCCTGCTCGTGACGGGGCGGTTGGGGGATCGGTTCGGGCCCAAGCGGGTGTTGGTCGTCGGGTTGGTGGTGTTCCTGGGGGCCTCGCTGTGGTGCGGGCTCTCGACCTCCGCCGGCTCGCTCATCGCGGCACGGGCCGCGCAGGGGCTGGGGGCGGCGTTGATGACGCCGCAGACCTTGGCGTTCATCAGCGGGTTGTTCCCGGCTGAGCGGCGGACGGCGCCGATCGCGGTGTGGGGCGGGGTGGCGGGGGTGGCGACGATCGCGGGGCCGGTGATCGGGGGGGTGCTGGTGGAGCACGTGGGGTGGCCCGCGATCTTCCTGGTGAACCTGCCCATCGGGCTGGTGGGGCTGGTGCTGGCGGTGGTGCTGCTGCCGGACTGGCGGCCCAGCGGGAGGGTGCGGTTCGACGGGGTGGGGGCGGCGCTGGCGGCGGGTGGGCTGGGGCTGGTGGTGTTCGGGTTGCAGAACGGGCAGCACTACCGGTGGGGGACGATCGTCGGGCCGATCGGGGTGCTGCCGGTGATCGGGGTCGGGCTGCTGCTGGTCGGCGGGTTCGTGGTGTGGCAGCGGCGGCCCCGGCCCGACCCGCTGGTGCCGCCCGCGCTGGCCGGGGTGCCCAACTTCGGGTTCGCGAACCTGGTGCACGCGGCGCTGGGGTTCGCCACGACGGGCATGTTCCTGCCGCTGGTGATCTACTCGCAGACGGTGCTCGGGTTGGACGCGGTGGAGTCGGCGGTGCTGTGCCTGCCGATGGCCCTCGCGGCGGGGGTGGCGGCGGTCGTCGCGAGCCGGGTGGTGGCCCGGGTGGGGGCCAAGCCGCTGATCATCACCGGGCTCAGCGGGCTGGCGGCGGGGACCGCGGCGCTGGCGGTGCTCGCCGTGCCGGGGGCCGACCCGGACGACCTGGTGCCGGGGCTGGTCGTCGCGGGCATCGGGATCGGGCTGGTGTTCTCCCCGCTGACGGCCACCGCGACGGCGGGGCTGCCGCCGGGCCTGGTCGGCGCGGGGTCGGGCGTGTTCAACACCTCCCGGCAGGTCGGCGGGGTGCTCGGGAGCGCGACGACGGGGCTGCTGCTGCAAGTGGGGCTCGGGGTGGCGATCCCGCGCGCGGCCGAGGAGTACGCCCGGAAGCTGCCGCCGCGCTACGCCGACGAGTTCGTGCGGCGGATCACCGAGGCCGCCGACAGCGCCAGCCAGTTCGGCGGGGAGGGCCCGGACGTCCCGGCCGACTGGTCGCCCAGCATCGCCGAGCACGTGCGCGGGCTGGCGACCGACGCGTTCCACCTCGGCTTCACCACGGCGGCGCGCGCCACCCTCGTCCTCCCGGTGGTCGTGCTGGTGCTGGGGATCATCTGCGCGGCGGGCCTGCGGACCCCGGCCCCGGTCCAGGGGCCGGGGCAGCACCGGGGGCTGCCGCCGGAGCCGGTCGCTCCGTAGCGCCATGGACATGACCGCCCGCGCCGCGCTGCTGGTCCTGGCCGTCGCCGCGTCGACGGGGCTGGGGCTGGTGGTCACCGCCGCGCCGGTGCCGGGCAGGCCGGTCGCGGTGCAGCGCACGGAGCCGGTGCACTCCTACGAGTCCGCCGTGCGCGAGACGGTGTGGGTCGACACCGGGCAGACGGCTCCGGACGGGCGCCGGGTGCGGGTCGCGGCCGACATCATCCGGCCCGCCGACGCGCCGGGCCGGGTCCCGGTGATCATGGACGCCGGCCCGTACTACGCGACGCTGGGGCGGGGCAACGAGGCCGATCGCAAGGCCTACGACAGCGCGGGCAGGCCGGTGGCCTTCCCGCTCTACCTGGACAACTACTTCGTCCCCCGCGGGTACGCGGTGGCGCAGGTCGACCTGCCCGGCACCGGCCGCTCCACCGGCTGCGTCGACGTCGGCGGGCCCGCGGAGGTCGCCGCGGCCAAGTCGGTCGTCGACTGGCTCAACGGCCGCGCGACCGGGTACACGGCGGCGGCGGGCGGCAGCGAGGTCAGCGCGTCCTGGGCCACCGGCGCGGTCGGCATGATCGGCAAGTCCTGGGACGGCACGGTCGCCAACGGCGTCGCGGCCACCGGCGTGGAGGGCCTGCGCACGATCGTGCCCATCGCGGCGATCTCCTCCTGGTACGACTACTACCGCGCGAACGGCGCGGTCCTCACGACCGGCGCCCCGGCGGACCTGGCCGCGGTGGTGGAGAACCCCGGGGCCGCCGCGGGCTGCGCGCCGGTCGAGGCCGGACTCGTCGCGGGCGCCCCGGACAGCGGCGACCTGACCGCGATGTGGCGCGCCCGCGACTACCGGGCCTCGGCCGCGAACGTGAAGGCCAGCGTCTTCGCGGTCCACGGCCTCAACGACCTCAACGTCAAGTCCCAGCACTTCGGCCGGTGGTGGTCGGCGCTGCCCGCCTCGGTCGAGCGCAAGGTCTGGCTGTCGCAGGCAGGCCACGTCGACCCGTTCGACCTCCGCCGCCGCGCCTGGGTCGAGGCCCTGCACCGCTGGTTCGACCACTACCTGCTCGACCTCGACAACGGCGTCGACCGCGAGCCGCGCGCCACCGTCGAGGTCGCCCCCGACACCTGGCGCGACGACCCGGCGTGGCCGGTCGGCCGCACCTCGACCACGCTGCGCCCCACCCCCGGGCCCACGGCGGGCGTCGGCGCGCTCACGACCACCGCGCCCCCGGCGGGCGCGACGGCCGCCCTCACCGACGACCGCTCGGCCTCCGACACCTGGATCACCGCCCCGGACAGCGCCTCCCCCGCCCGCGTCCTCTACCAGTCGGCGGCCCTGCCCGCCGAGACCCGCGTCTCCGGCACCCCCTCGGTCACCATCACCGCCACCCCCGACCAGTCCGCGGCGCGCCTGACCGCCCTGCTCGTCGACCTCGGCCCCACCACGACCCGGGCGGGCGAGGGCATCACCAACCTGCCCACCCGCTCCTGCTGGGGCCCCAGCACCCCGGACGACAGCTCCTGCTACCTGGACACCGGGACCACCACGACGACGGCGCCGCAGACGGTCATCGCCCGGGGCTGGGCGGACCTCGGCCACCACGCGGGCCTGGGGATCCGCGACGAGCTGACCCCCGGGACCCCGTACACGATCAGCTTCGAGCTGGCCGCGACCGACCACACGCTCCCGGCGGGCCACCGGCTGGCCCTGGTCATCGGCAGCACGGACGCGCCGCACATCACCCCGGCGGGCGCCAACCCGACGCTGGTGCTGGACCTGGCCAAGACCAGCGTCACCGTGCCGGGCCTCGGCTGAGCCGAGCGGATAGCCTGCCGCCGTGCGCCTGGTCCTCGCTTCCCAGTCCCCCGCCCGGCTCAGCGTCCTCAAGGCGGCCGGGGTCGACCCCGTCGTCCGGGTGTCCGGCGTGGACGAGGACGCGGTCGCCGCCGCGCTCACCGACCCCGCCCCCGAGCAGCTCGTGGTGGCGCTGGCCGAGGCCAAGGCGCGGGCGGTGCTGGCCGACGTCGCCACCGAGCACCCCGACTGCGTGGTGGTCGGCTGCGACTCGATGCTGCACATCGACGGGGAGATGGTCGGCAAGCCGCGGACCGCCGAGCAGGCCCTGCGGCGGTGGCGGGCCATGGCGGGCGGCCACGGCGACCTGCTCACCGGGCACAGCGTGGTCCGCCTCGCGGGCGGCGAGGTCGTGGCGACCGCCTCGGCGGCGGAGACGACCCGGGTGCACTTCGCCGACCCGGCGCCCGAGGAGCTCGACGCCTACGTCGCCACCGGCGAGCCGTTGCAGGTGGCGGGCGCGTTCACCCTCGACGCGCTCGGCGGGTGGTTCGTCACCCGGATCGAGGGCGACCCGTCGAGCGTGGTGGGGATCAGCCTGCCGCTGACGCGATCGCTGCTGGTCCGGGTGGGTGTCAGTGTGACTCGGCTCTGGCGTTCCACAAACTGAGAGGGGCACCGGCAGACGTCGCTGGCCTGGTCGGCACCTCGTTGAGCCCGTGCAGCACGCGGACATCGCGGCCGTGTTCGGCGCCTTCGCCACGGCGGGCGCCCCCGGCTGGTTCACCACGCTGCCCCGGTCCACGATCGGCCTGGCGCCCGAGGGCGTCGCGGCAGGCGTGGCGATCGTCCACGGCATCGACCCGATCCTGGACATGGCCCGCACCGCGACCAACGCCGCCGGTCAGGTCACCGTCCCGGTCCCGGTCGCCCGCGGCGGGGGCCTCGTGCGCGACGGGGCGGAGACGTCCGCCGAGGAGCGCGAGCCGGTCTAGGCGCACGGCCGCAGCGCCGCCTTGGTGATCGACACCGCTGGGTACCCGGGAAGCGACCGCACTCCCGGGTACTCGCGCGTGCAGCCCACCGGGTCGCCGCCGACCACGTCGTAGACGACCAATCGCACGCGGTCGCTGCCCGGCCGGACGCGGGTCGCGGCGAGCACCTCGGGGGCCGAGTCCACGTCGGTGTTGCCCAGGGTCAGCAGGCCCGCGTCGGAGTGGAAGGCGACGGTGCCCGCGCTCCACTTGCCCGACCGGCCGGAGATGACCTGGCCCGCCACGCCGTCCGGGCCGGTGCCGCGCACCAGGCAGGCGGTGAAGAAGGCGTCCCCGCCGCAGACCAGCGAGTCCGGGCCGAGGGTGACGCCGGAGTCCACGACGGTGATCTCGATGATCTCGCTGGTGGTGGGGCCGCCGATGCGGACCCGGCCGGAGGCGCCGCCGGGGTCGCCGATCAGGTCGAGGTAGGTGCTGCCCGCCCTGGCCCGGCCCAGCGGCTGGCACGCCTCGCCGGTGCGGCAGCCGTCCTGGCCGACGCCCGGGGTCGGCGGGACCGGTGGCGCGCTCGCCGAGTCAGCGGGCTCCGGACCGCGATCGCGCAAGGCCGCGGCCCCCACCAACGCGCCGACGGCGACCACCGCGCACAAAAGCGCCACCAGGAGCAGGCCCCGCGGGGCAAATGGTCGCGACACGTTGTCACCTCCGCAGCAAAAAGCGCCCTGGCGGCCCATTATCCGCCATTGTGGGGGTTGTCTCGGTTCCGCGAACGCGGCCGATCCGTAAACTGCCAGCAGCCCGTGCGAGCCAAGGAGGAACGGCGTGTCCGAGTCGAAGGCGTTGAGCAAGGTCCTCATCGCCAACCGGGGTGAGATCGCCGTGCGGGTCATCCGTGCCTGCCAGGACGCCGGCCTCGCCAGTGTCGCGGTGTACGCGGACCCGGACCGGGACGCGCTGTTCGTCCGGTTGGCCGACGAGGCGTTCGCCCTGGGTGGCGCCACCCCCGGCGAGAGCTACCTGAACATCGACAAGGTGCTGGACGCGGCCAAGCGCTCCGGCGCCGACGCGGTGCACCCCGGCTACGGGTTCCTGTCCGAGAACGCCGATTTCGCCCAGGCCGTCATCGACGCCGGGCTGAACTGGGTCGGCCCGGACCCGCAGGCCATCCGCGACCTGGGCGACAAGGTCACCGCGCGGCACATCGCCATGCGCGCGGGCGCCCCGCTGGTGCCCGGCACCAAGGAGCCGGTGGGCGGCGCGGACGAGATCGTCGCCTTCGCCCAGGAGCACGGCCTGCCGGTGGCCATCAAGGCCGCCTTCGGCGGCGGCGGCCGCGGCCTCAAGGTCGCCCGCACCATCGAGGAGATCCCGGAGCTGTTCGACTCCGCGGTGCGCGAGGCGGTCACCGCCTTCGGCCGCGGCGAGTGCTTCGTGGAGCTCTACCTGGACAAGCCGCGCCACGTCGAGGCCCAGGTGCTGGCCGACAAGCACGGCAACGTCGTCGTCGTGGGCACCCGCGACTGCTCGCTGCAGCGCCGCCACCAGAAGCTGGTCGAGGAGGCCCCCGCGCCGTTCCTCACCGACGAGCAGCGCGCCCAGATCCACTCCTCGGCCAAGGCCATCTGCAAGGAGGCCGGGTACTCCGGCGCGGGCACCGTCGAGTACCTCGTCGGCGCCAACGGCGCGATCTCCTTCCTCGAGGTCAACACCCGCCTGCAGGTCGAGCACCCGGTCTCCGAGGAGACCGCGGGCGTCGACCTGGTGCTGGAGCAGTTCCGCATCGCCGCTGGCGAGGAGCTGCGCTCCACCGAGGACCCGGCCCCGCGCGGCCACTCGATCGAGTTCCGGATCAACGGCGAGGACGCCGGTCGCGGCTTCCTGCCCGCCCCCGGCACCGTGACCCGCTGGGTCGCCCCGGACGGCCCCGGCGTGCGCGTGGACTCCGGTGTGGAGTCCGGCACCGTCATCGGCGGCCAGTTCGACTCGCTGCTGGCCAAGGTCATCGTCACCGGCGCCGACCGCGACCAGGCCATCGCCCGCTCCCGCCGCGCGCTCGACGAGCTGGTGGTCGAGGGCATGGCCACCGTGACCCCGTTCCACCGGGCGATCGTGCGCGACCCGGCGTTCCTGGGCGACGGCGAGAAGTTCACCGTCCACACGCGCTGGATCGAGACCGAGTTCGACAACACCATCGAGCCGTTCACCGGCGGTGCGGACGCGAGCGAGGACGAGCCCCGCCAGAACGTCGTCGTCGAGGTCGGCGGGCGCCGCCTGGAGGTGTCGCTGCCGGGCAACCTGGCCCTGGGCACCGGCGGTGGCGGCGCGGCGGCCAAGGCCAAGCCGCGCAAGCGCGCGGGCGGCAAGGGCGGCGCGGCGGCCTCCGGCGACGCGGTGGCGGCGCCGATGCAGGGCACCATCGTCAAGATCGCGGTCGAGGACGGGCAGACCGTCGAGGCGGGCGACCTGGTCGTGGTGCTCGAGGCCATGAAGATGGAGAACCCGGTGACCGCGCACAAGGCGGGCACCGTCACCGGCCTGGGCGTGGCCCAGGGCGAGACGGTCACCACGGGCTCGGTCATCTGCGAGATCAAGGACTGAAGCTCGGAATACGATCCGGGCCATGGCCGAGAGTCGTGGCCCGGACATCCGGGTCAGTGCCGGTGAACGCGACGAGGCGGTCCGGCTGCTCGAGACACACCTGTCAACCGGGCGGCTGGACCTCGCCGAGTACGAGTTCCGCCGCGTGCGCGCGACCGCCGCGCACACGCGCACGGAGATCGAGTCGCTGTTCACCGACCTGCCCGCCCCGCACCCGGACATGAGCGCCGCGGTGAGCCCGCTGCGCGCCCTGCGCACCTCGGTGGGCCCGGTCGTGGGCAGGAAGGCGCCACCGGCCCCGGGGCTGGAGGCGACGCCCGCGAGCGAGGCGCTCAACCTGCTGGCCGGGCTGGTCCTGCTGCTGGGCGTCCCGGGGGCGGTCGTGCTGACCGTTTTCACCGGGCTGTGGTGGACGATCGTGGTCGCGGTCCTGGTGACCATCGCGGCCGGTGTGCTGGCCGAGGGCCTCAAGCGCCGCTCCTCCTGACCCGTACGATCGTGGGGTGGGCGACGAATCCCGGATGCGCGTCGGCGACGCCGAGCGGGAGGCCGCGCTGCGCGCCCTGGGCGAGCACATGTCCGCGGGCAGGCTCGACATCGAGGAGTACGGCGAGCGCACCGCCCGGGTGGCCGCCGCCCGCACCCGCGGCGAGCTGGCCGCCCTGTTCGACGACCTGCCCCCGCCCCGCCCCTCGTTCGCCACCGCGCCCGCCCCGCCGCAGCCCCGCCAGGTCGCCGCCCCGGCGCCGTGGCTGACGCCGCCCGTGGTGCTCGCCCTGGTCGTGGCGCTCGTGCTGCTGGTGCTGACCCGCGGCCTGGCCCTGCCGCTGCTGGCCATCCCGGCGGTTCTCTACTTCACCGCGCGCCGCCGGCGCTAGCGTTGACCACGTGGAACCGGTGGAGATCAACGTAGGCAGGTACTACCTGCGCGCGCTGCGGGCGGACCGCCTGATGGACGACCGACCCGCGCTGCTGGCGGGTTTCGCCGACGCCGAGCTGGCGCGGTGGGTCTCGCACGTGTCGGTGTCGACGCTGGCCGAGGCCGACGCCTACGTGGCGCTGCGGACCAGGGGCTGGGCCGAGGACACCGGCATGTCCTGGGCGATCGCCGAGCCGACGACCGGCGAGCTGCTGGGCGAGGTCATGCTCAAGAACCTCGACGTCGGGGCCGGGATCGCCGAGGCGGGCTGCTGGGCGCGGCCGGAGCACCGGGGCGGTGGGATGATCACCGAAGCGCTGGGCGCGGTGCTGCGGTTCGGCTTCGGCGCGCTGGGGCTGCGCGAGATCTGGTACCGCCACCACCCGGGGAACGCGCCGTCCGCGCGGGTGGCCGACAAGCTGGGCTTCGAGTACGCCTGCGGCAGCGACGAGCTGCGCGAGCTCGTCCTGCGCGACGAGGCGTGACCAACCGCTGGTGCCGGACGTTGTACTGAGCGCGACGGTGGGAAACCGCCGGGTTGCGGAACGGCTACCGCGTGCTGCACGTCTATGACATGGCACGAGAACAGTCGTATCCGAGGTTGCACACTCGCTAGAGTTGTCACACCACAGGTAGTGACCAGGAGGAGCCGTGGCACCAGGCAACAACGGCGGGTCGCAGGGGTCGCTCCCCGGCCCGCTCGACGTGCTGAACGTCGCACCGGAGGCGGTCCCCGCCCTGCGGACGGCCTTCGCCGACGCGCTGTCCCGCCTGGACGCGGAGCTGCGGCTGGACGATCTGGGCCTGCGCGTGGAGCAGTGGGCCAACGACCCGGTCAGCCTCGACGCGGCCAGGGCGGTCAACGGTCTGACCGCCGACGACCAGGAGAAGGCCGCGCTGCTGGCGCTGCGGGGGTTCCGCGAGCAGCTCAGCACGGCGGTGCACAGCCTGGACAAGATCACCGAGGGGTACCGGCTGCTGGAGGACGACAACTCCGCGACCGTCACGCAGAAGGGCGCGGACTGAGCGCCCAGTCCGGCGCCAGTCCTGAGTCGACCAGGGGCAAGGGGACACAGGTATGACCGAGCAGGCCGAGATCACCGACGAGGTGAAGCGCTGGCGCGGCTTCACCCACAAAGAGCTGTACCAGATGCTGCACGAGGGCCCCGGCGCGCAGGCCTCCGCCGACCCGTCGCGGCGCTGGGCGGCGCTGAACGCGGCGCTGACCGAGATCGGCCAGGACCTGGCCGCCCGCCTCGGCGCGACCTCCGAGCAGTGGACGGGTCCGGCCGCGGGCGTCGCCTACGACCGGCTGGCCCCGCTGGCGGCGTGGGCGACCGAGAGCGCCACCGAGGCGCAGGGCATGCGCGTGGTCGTGGAGAACCAGGCCGACCACATCGCCAAGGCGCGCGCGGAGATGCCCGCCCCGGAGGACGCCCCGAGCCAGCAGCCGGACCCGCTGGTCCCGCCCGCGGCGACGGTGGCGGCGGTGCAGAACGACGCCGAGCCGATCGAGGCCGCGGTGTCGGCGGGCGAGCAGAAGGCCTTCGAGGTCATGGCCGCCTACGAGCTCAACACCACCACGAACCTGTCCACCGTGGTCGGCTTCACCGCGTCCCCGGTGGTCATGCAGGTCGAGACCGGACGCGGCAGGCGCGGTGAGGGCGTGCAGGGCAGCACGCACGCCAACTCGTTCACCGGCCACATCCAGGTCGGCGGACAGCACGACCACCAGCCGCACCGCCCCCAGCACAACGGCGGTTGGCACGGCGGTGGCTGGCACGGCGGCCAAGGCGGTGTCGGCGTTGTCGGCGGCGGCCACAGCACCGGCTCGTCCGGTGCTTCGCACACCCCGCAGCACACCCCCGTGGCGTCGCGGCCGCTGAGCCCCGGCGCCATGGCCGGGACGACCCCGACCGACACCACGTTCGGCACGCCGTCCGGGAGCACTCGGCAGCACCCGTCGCAATCGCGCCGCGAGCGCGATGGCATCCGCGCGGGCAGCGGCAACCAGCCCCTGACCAGCAGCGGCGGTGCCGACGGCGCGGGCCGCAAGCCCATCCTGGGCACCTTCGCGGGCGCGGGCGCGTTCGGCACGGAGGGCTTCGGGCCCGCCCCGGCGACCGCCAACGGCGCGCAGGCGGGCATGGGCGCGGCGGGCGCCCCGATGGGCGGCGGCATGGGCGCGGGCGGCGGCGCGGACCACAAGCTGGCGCCGCGCCGGTTCGGCCCGGAGGCCATCGGCGGCAGCCAGTGGTTCGGCGACGGCGGGGACTCGGTGGCCAACAACGGCGGCCCCGGCTCCGCGAGCGGCGGCCGCCAGGTGGGCGGGCGCAGGCGCGACCTGGCCCAGACCGAGCAGCCGTTCAGCGAGTCGGTGGACATCGACGGCGAGGACCACCGCCTCCCGCCGGGCGTCATCGGGGGCTGACCCTGCCCGCGCCGACCGACCCGAACCCGCCTGCCCTGTGCCCCGACCTGCGGGGCCCCGGGCCGGTGTCCCTCTCGACCCTCGAGTTCGACGTGCTCGCCGAGCACCTGGGGGTGGACCCGCTGCCGCTGGTGCTGCGGGTCCCCTCCCCCGGCCGCACCGACGTCGAACGCCGCGGCCTGGGCCGCCCGGTCGCCCCCGACCCGCGCGCCGTCCGGCTGCTGGGCCTGCGGGCCCGCCCCGACCACGAGGTCGACGCCCGCCTCTGGCACGGCGGCGAGGTCCGCGCCCTGGCCGCCGCCACCGGCGACGACGCGGTCCTGGCCGTCCTGCGCGACGGCGTGGTGTCCCCGCGGGAGGCCGACGCCACCGGCCTGGCCCGGCACGTGCTGTCCACGGTGCCCCCGCTGGGCGCGGGCCCCGGTCTGTCGGTCACCCTGCCGACGGAGGACTTCCGCGCCGCATCGAGCGCCCCGGAGCCCGAGTTCGCCAAAACTTCGCGCGCCAGAGGCATCCGGTCAACCGACGCCGACCTCCTGGGTGAGATGATCGGCCCAGTCCTCGGCCACGGCCACCTCGGCACCGCCGCCCGCGACAAGTGGGGCGCCCGCAAGCGCACCCCCGGCGTGCTGAGCTACTTCGACACGGAGGCAGGCCGCTACTTCCAGACCCAGCGCCCCGCCCCGGACGGCGTCGCCTGGACCACGATCGCCCCCGCGACCCCGAGGACCCTGCTGCACCTGCTGCACTCGGTCGTCACCGTGCTTCCCGCCTGACCGGCGGGGGCTGGGCGCCCTTCGCGGTGGGGGCATCACCGCGAAGGGGCACCGGCTGTTCCCCGGGGGGCACCGGGGCGCCTGACGGATTGCCCGTCGAACGGCGCATCGCTCCCGCGCCCATGGCTGTTTCGCCTAGTCAGGCACTATGTCAGAGCGTGTCGACTCCCATTCGGACGGTTACTGTGGATTCCCGCGCACCCGCTCAGGACAGCAGGTTCGCACCCACCGCGGCCCCCAACTCCCAGCACCGCTCCCGAGCTCCTTTGTCGACCTCCCCGTGCACGACAACGGTTTCGGCGACGGCCTCCCACCCCAGCCCCTTGGTGATGGTGGCGATGGCCCTGACCGCGCCCTCCGCGCCCTGGTTGCCGTGGACGTAGGCGCCGAACGGCAACCCGGCCGCCTGGTCCAGCACGGGGTAGTAGACGGTGTCGAAGAAGTGCTTGAGCGCCCCGGAGATGTACCCGATGTTCGCGGGCGTCCCCAGGATGATCCCATCAGCGGCCAGCACGTCGGACGCCGTCGCGGACAGCGCCGCCCGGCGGACGACCTCCACCTCGGACAGTTCCGGGTCGCCGGCGCCATCGAGGACCGCCTCGAAGAGGGCTTGGCAGGCAGGGGACGGCGTGTGGTGGACGATCAGCAACCTGGGCACGGGGTCCAGGCTGCCGTCGTCAGCGCGCCCAAGCAAGCAGGACCGCCGGGTCGCGTGCGAAGCCAGGCGGCACCCGGGTTGTCCGGACCTACTCAGCGGAGTCGCCGCCCGCGCCTCGACGGCGGTGGTGGCGGGCGACGGAGAACTCGGCGACGTTCCACGATCCGGCGTCGTCGACGTCGCCCCCGATCACCGCGAAGCCCGCGAGGTGGCCGTCGACGGTGACCAGTTCGACCTTCATGAGGACGCCGTGTCCCCTCGACGCCGCCAACCGCGCGAACGATGTGCCCGCCAGGCGAGCGGGGGGCTAGGCGAGGAGGGCGTTGACGTCCTCGGTGAGGGTGGTCAGGCGGGACTGGGCGGTGGTGTGGGCTGTGGGGAGGTCTGCGGTGACCGGGGTGACGACCTCGAGGTAGGCCTTGAGCTTGGGCTCGGTGCCGGAAGGACGGACGATCACGCGGAGGCCGTCGCCGGTGTAGCGGAGGACGTCGGCTCGGGGGGCTAGGTCCTCGGGGGTCACCGGGGTGCCCGCGAGGGTGGTGGGCGGGGTGGCGCGGAGGGTGGACATGAGGGTCGCGATGCGGCTCAGGTCGGTGACGCGCAGGGAGATCTGCTTGGTCAGGTGCACGCCGTGAGCGACCGCGAGGGCGTCCAGGGCCGCGGGCAGGTCGGTGCCCCCGGCCTTGCGGGTGGCGGCCAGGTCGCAGGCGAGGACGGCGGCGGAGATGCCGTCCTTGTCGCGGACGGTGGTGGGGTCGACGCAGAGGCCCAGGGCCTCCTCGTAGGCGAACACCAGGCCGGTGCCGTGGCCGTCGCCCGCGCGCACCAGCCACTTGAAGCCGGTGAGGGTGGCGTCGTGGCGGGCGCCGTGGGCGGCGGCGATGGCCTCGAGCATCGACGAGGACACGATGGTGTTGGCCACCAAGCGGTCCGGGCCGGGGGTGGTGGCGAGGACGTGCTCGCCCAGGAGGCTGCCCGCCTCGTCGCCGGTCAGCATGCGCCAGCCGTCGGGGAAGCGGGCGCCGAGGGCGCAGCGGTCGGCGTCGGGGTCCAGTGCCACGGCCAGGTCGGCGTCGATCTCGGCGGCCTTGGCCAGCAGCAGGTCGGCGGCGCCGGGCTCCTCCGGGTTCGGGAAGCGCACGGTGGGGAAGTCCGGGTCGGGCCTGGCCTGCTCCTCGACCAGGGTAACGTCGGTGAACCCGGCGGCGGCCAGCGCCGCGGTGAGGGTCTGCGCGCCGACGCCGTGCAGCGCCGTGGCGGCCACGCGCAGGGTGCGCGCCGTGCCCCGGGGCAGGCGGGCGGCGGCGGCGATGTAGTCGGCCTCGGCGGTGTCGAGGACAGTCCACCCCGGCGAGCGCGGCACCGACACCGCGGCGGGCGCGCTTGCGATGGCCGCCTCGATCTCCCGGTCGGCGGGCGGGACGAGCTGCGCGCCCGCGTCCAGGTAGACCTTGTACCCGTTGTCCTCCGGGGGGTTGTGGGACGCGGTGATCTGCACCCCCGCGTCCGCGCCGAGCGCCCGCACGGCGAAGGCCAGCACCGGTGTCGGCAGCGGCGCGGGCAGCACCAGCACGGTGAACCCGGCGGCGGCGAGGACCCCGGCGGCGTCGGCGTGGAACGCCTCCGAGCCGTGCCGCGCGTCCCGTCCCACCACGACGGTCCCACCGCCGTGGCCGGTGGCGGAGAGCCAGGCGGCGAGCCCCGCCGTCGTGCGGATGACGACGGCGCGGTTCATCCCGTTCGGCCCGGCGCGCACCGGCCCGCGCAGCCCGGCGGTGCCGAAGGTCAGCGGCCCGGACATCCGGTCGGCCAGCTCGTCGACCGCCGCCGGGTGCCCGCCCATGGCGCGCGCCAGCACGCCCTGCAGCTCGGCGCGCCCGTCCGGGTCGGGGTCGTCGGCGATCCACCGGTAGGCGGCGTCGCGCAGCGCGGGCTTGAGCACGGACGGGCCCGTCACGAGCGGGAGACCAGCTCGCGCAGCAGCCCGCCCATCCGGGTCGCGGCGGCCTGCCCGGCCTCGAGGACCTCCTCGTGGTCGAGCGGCTCCCCGGTGATCCCGGCGGCCAGGTTCGTCACCAGCGACAACCCGAACACCTCGACCCCCGCCGCCCGCGCCGCGATCGCCTCGTGCACGGTCGACATGCCGACCAGGTCGGCGCCCATCACCCGCAGCATCCTGATCTCCGCGGGCGTCTCGAAGTGCGGACCGGGCAGTCCGGCGTAGACACCCTCGACGAGCGTCGGGTCGATCTCCTGGGCCAGCGCCCGCAGCCGGGGCGAGTACAGGTCGGTCAGGTCGACGAAGTTCGCGCCGACCAGCGGCGACGCGGCGGTCAGGTTGAGGTGGTCGCTGATCAGCACCGGCTGCCCGACCGCGACCCCCTCCTTGAGGCACCCGGCGGCGTTGGTCAGCAGCACCGACCGCACCCCGGCCGCGGCCGCGGTCCGCACCGCGTGCACCGACCGGGCCACCCCGTGCCCCTCGTAGCCGTGGGTGCGCCCCAACAGGACCAGGACCTTCTTGTCCCCCACGGTGAGGGAGCGGATCGTGCCCCCGTGCCCCACCGCCTCGGGCAGCAGGAACCCGGGGAGTTCGGCCATCGGCACCACGGTGTCGGCCTCGCCGAGACCGTCGGCGGCGGGGCGCCAGCCGGACCCCAGGACGACGGCCAGGTCGTGGCCGTCCACCCCGGTGCGCTCGGCCAGCACGGCGGCGGCCTGGTCGGCGAAGGACTGCGGGTCAGCATCGAAGTCACTCACGCCAGCGGAGCCTACGCGGACCGCCGGGTCACCCCCTTGCGCAACACCAGGTACAGCGGGAGCCCGATCGGGGAGAGCAGGATCATCAGCACCAGCACCGGGGCCATGACCAGCGGGTGGATGTCGCGCTCCCGCGAGTCCAGGTACACCCAGCGCCCGATGAACAGGTCCCAGGCGATGATCTGCGCCCACAGCGCCGCCAGCCCCCGCTCGTCCCGCACGAAGGCCACCGCCCCCTCCAGCGTCGGCTGAAGCACCAGCGACACCAGGTCGCCGAACACGGGCGCGGCCAGCACCAGCCAGACCACCACCACCGGTGCGACCACCCACGGCGAGGCGACGACCCGCCGCGTCCACGGCCACAGCGGCACCGCGATCATCAGCAACCAGAACGGCGCGGCCGCGTAGAACGAGAGGTCGAACAGCAACGAGGTCACGCCGCCGCCACCCCCCGACGCAGCCACCAGCAGCCGACCCGAACGGCAGCCAGCACCGCCACCACCCCCTCCAAGGTCAGCGACACCAGGCCGCCGAACACAACCCCAACCGGCACCACCCAGGACAACCGGTCAAACGACAGCGGGGTCATGCCACCACCTCCCGACTCGATCGCGCTCCAACAACCCCGGCGACAGCCGGCACCACCCGAAACGACCGCTCCAACAACAACGAGGTCATACCGCCACCTCCCGACGCAGCCGCAGACAGCCGACCCGGACGGCAGCCAGCACCACCGCCCCTCCCAGCGCCGGCCACACCAAGCCACCGATCACAGCCCCGGCCAGCACCCGGTCGACCGACAGCGCGGTCATGCCGCCACCACCTCCCGGCTCGACCGCGCCCCGACGACCCCGGCGACAGCCAGCACCGCCACCAGGCCCCCGATCGTCAGCGGGTCCGGCTCCACCACCGACTGCCCCCGCAGCGCCTGCCACATCACCACCAGCGTCACCCCGAGGTGGGCGACCCCCGCCGCCGACACCAGCCGCGTCCGCACCGACTCGGCCTTGCGCCTGGTCAGGAAGGCCACCAGCGGCAACACCTGCAACGCGTGCATCCCCACGAAGTGCCCGACCCGCAGGTCGCCCGCCACCGTGCTCCACCCCGTCAGCAGCATCCCCGGGCCGCCGTCGACCATCCCGACGGTGTGCGCCCCGGACACCCCGACGACCCCCGACGGCTGCACCAGCATCAGCGCCCCGACGAGCATGCCGACCAGCGACAGCGCCATGCCCAGGCGCAGCGCGAGCAGGTCGGCCCCCGAGGCCACCCGCCGCGCCCCGACCGCCACGGCCATGAGCAGCGTGCCCACCCACAGCACGACCACGCTCAGGCCCATGACGCCGAACAACGCGGCGGCCAGCGGCGTCGACATGTTGAAGTGGCTGCCGACCCCGCGCGCGGCAGCCGCCGTGATGATCACCATCTCGATCACCGACGCGCCGACCACCACGGTCCCCGCCACCCGCAGCGACCGGGGCGGCGACGGGTGCAGCGACAGCAGCCACGCCCAGGTCAGCCCGTAGGCGAGGAACGACACCGCGAACTTCAGCGGCTTGAGCCAGACCGGCGCGCCGAGCAGCACCCGGTCGTCCACCACCAGCCCCACCGCCGCGACGACGGCCAGCACCGCCATCGCGGCCGTGAACGCCAGCAGCGGCCGGTGCCACGTCTTCCACCCCACCGCGGAGATCTCCACCCCCGCACCCCCTCGATCGAACAGTATGGATAGCGACACTCTCCACTATCCGTAGCTAGACTGCGGTTGTCAAGGGAGGCGCGGGTGCGGATCGCGGAGTTGAGCAAGCGCAGCGGGGTCGCCGTGGCGACGATCAAGTACTACCTGCGCGAAGGCGTGCTGCCGCCCGGTGAGCGGACCAGCCCCAACCAGGCCGATTACAGCGAGAAGCACCAGCACCGCCTGCGGCTGGTGCGCGCGCTCGTCGAGGTCGGCGGGCTATCGATCGCGGGGGTGCGGGACGTGCTGGGCACCGTCGACGCCCCGCAGCCGGACCTCACCTGGACGCTGTCGACGGTGCAGCTCGCCATGTTCCCGATCCCGGAGGCCACCGAGGGCCCGACCCGCTCCTCGGCCGAGGACACCGTGACCCGGCTGCTCGACGACCTGGGCTGGTCCTGCCCCAGCGACCACCCCGCGGCCCAGGCGCTGGCGGCGGTCCTGGCCACGGCCGACGACCTGGGCCACCCCGGCATGGCCGACCTGCTCCCCCGCTACGCGCGCGCCGCGGGCGAGGTCGCGAAGGCGGACCTGGACTACATCGACCGGTCCCCCTCGCTCGACGACGCCGCCGAGGGCGTCGCCGTGGGCACCGTCCTCGGCGACTCGATGCTGGCCGCGCTGCGGCGGATGGCCCAGGTCAGCGAGTCCATCAACCGCTACGGCGAGAAGGCGGGCGCCAAGCCGGGCTGACTCAGCCGGTGATCGCGAAGCCCGGGGCGATCCGGGCG
Source organism: Actinokineospora pegani (assembly GCF_009745975.1). Classification (GTDB taxonomy): domain Bacteria; phylum Actinomycetota; class Actinomycetes; order Mycobacteriales; family Pseudonocardiaceae; genus Actinokineospora; species Actinokineospora pegani. The sequence goes on from NZ_WHOL01000048.1 coordinate 24,482, forward strand.
AACAGGGTGCGCCTGCCCGTGTCCTCCTCCTCGATCGGCACCGTCACCGCCACCACCCACAGGTCCTCGTCGACGCGCAGCAGGTTGGCGAAGGTCGAGCGGTTGACCGGCTGCTGCTCGGCGCCCGATTCCGCGGTGTGGAAGGTGATCTCGGCGGCCGCGGCGGCCGGGTCCGCGGGCGGGTCGCCGACGAGCTGGAAGTTCGGCCGCGAGCGCGGCAGGGCCGCCAGGTAGTCCGGCAGCCCGAAGCGCGCGTGGAAGCCGGGGAACCGCTCGACCGAGACCTGGGCCGTGCCGTCCGGCGACACCCAGTGCACCCGCGTGCTGGGCGGGAACCGCAGCTCCTGGCGCTGCTCCACGAACTTCACCCAGTCCTCGGGCACCGGCAGGGTGAACGCGGCCCCGGTGACGTGGCTCAGCGGCGAGGCGTCGGCCTGCTTGGGGACCAGCTCGCGCACCGGGACCGTCGGCGGCTCCGTCGCGGCCACGCGCTCGGGCGGCAGCACCGGGGCCCCGCCGACCAGCCGCGACAGCGCGAACCCGCCCGCGGCGGCGACGACGAACAGCAGCACCGCGACCACCCCGAGCGCCACCGAGGCAGACACGCCCCGGCCCCGGTCCCGCGGCGGCTCGAACGGCAGCGGCCCCGGCGCGGCGGCCAGCGGCGCGCTCTGCTCGCCGAGGGCGGGCGGCGGGACGGGCGTGGTCTGCACGGTGGGCCGCTCGACGTCGGAGACCTCGATGGCCAGCTCGGCGAAGGGGTTGACGGCGGGCCCGGGCAACAGGGGGTGCAGCAGCTCGCGCACCGAGGACAGCGCGAGCCTGCCCGCCGGGTCCTTGACCATCAGCCCGGTGATGACCTCGCGCAGCGGCCCGGTCGTCGACGGCCGCGGCACCGCCCCGTCGACGACGGCCGACAGCGTCGCCACGACCTGCCCCTCGGGGTCGTACGGCGGGCGGCCCTCGACGGCGGCGAACAGCGTCGCGCCCAGGCCCCACAGGTCGGCGGCGGGGGTGACCTCGCCGCCGGAGGCGATCTCGGGGGCGATGTAGGCGGGCGAGCCGAGCATCATCCCGGTCTGGGTGAGGGTGCGCTCGGAGACGTTGCGGGCGATGCCGAAGTCGGTCAGCTTGACCCGGCCGTCCGGTCCGACCAGGACGTTGCCCGGCTTGACGTCGCGGTGGGTGATCCCGGCGGCGTGCGCGGCGCCCAGCGCGGCGGCGACGGCGTCGGTGACCACGGCGGCCTGGGCGGTGCTCAGCGCGCCGTGGTCGCGCAGCAGCTCGGCCAGGCTGACCGAGGGCATCAGCTCCATGACCACGAACGGCTCGTCGTCCTCCCGGGCCACGTCGTGCAGGGTGACCACGTTCGGGTGCGACACCACAGCGATCGCGCGGGCCTCGCGCAGGGTCCGCTCGCGCAGCTCGTCGGCGTCGCGCTCGGGGATGCCGGGGGGCAGCCGGACCTGCTTCACCGCGACGTTGCGGCGCAGGAACTCGTCGTAGGCGGCCCAGACCGTGCCCATCGAGCCCTGTCCGAGCAGGACGCGCAGCCGGTAGCGGCCGGCGACCAGCCGCTGCTCCGCATCGCCGTCTGTGGACACCCCCGCATTCTCCCGCACAGGGGTGGTGAGCGGGTGTTAAGTGCGCGCGGGTGACAAAGTCCCGCTCACGAACCGCACCACACCTGGGCTTTGTCAACCGCGACCAGTTTCACAGCGCGGCGATCTGGTGTTGACCCTGGGTTTCCGTAGCATTGCCGGGCATGACACCCCCCTCGGCACCGAAGGTGGAGCCGGATGAGCTGACCCTCGCGGGCGAGTTCGCCGACGCCGCGCGCGAGCAGTGGCAGGACCTGGTCGCGGGCGTGCTCCGCAAGTCGGGCTCGCTGCCCGAAGGGCACGAGGGCGAGGTGGAGCAACTGCTGGCCTCGCGCACCTACGACGGCGTGGCGGTGCTCCCGCTCTACACCGCCGACGACACCTACCCGGACGCGGGCTTCCCCGGCCTGCCCCCGTTCACCCGGGGCGGTCGCCCCGAGGGGAACGTGGCCGCGGGCTGGGACGTGCGCCAGCGCCACGCCGCCCCGGACCCGGTCGCGACCGCCAAGGCCGCGCTGACCGACCTGGAGAACGGCGTCTCGTCGCTGTGGCTGGTGGTCGGCGGCTCCGGGCTGCCGATCCCCTCGCTCGGCGACGTCCTCGCCGAGGTCTACACAGACCTCGCGCCGGTCACCCTGGAGGCGGGCGCGGAGTTCCGCGCGGCCGCCGACGAGCTGCTGCGGGTGCACGACGACAAGGGTGTCCCGGCCAGCGAGGTCAGGGGCAACCTGGGCGCCGACCCGATCGGCCTGCACGCGCGCACCGGCTCCGGCGCCGAGCTGCTCGGCGCGGCCGTCGAGCTGGTGGGCGGCCTCGGCAGGCACCCCGGCCTGCGGGCGATCACCGTCGACGGCACGCCGTTCCACAACGCGGGCGGGTCCGACGCGGAGGAGCTGGGCGCCGCGCTGGCCTCCGGGGTGGCCTACCTGCGCGCGCTGACCGAGGCGGGCCTCGACGCCGACGCGGCCGCGGCCCGGCTGGAGTTCCGCCTCGCCGCGACCGCCGACCAGTTCCTCACCATCGCCAAGCTGCGCGCGGCGCGGCGGCTGTGGGCGCGCGTGGCCCAGGTCAGCGGCATCACCGGCAAGGCGGCCGCGCAGCGCCAGCACGCGGTGACCAGCCCGGCGATGATGACCCAGCGCGACCCGTGGGTGAACATGCTGCGCACCACGCTCGCCTGCTTCGGCGCGGGCGTCGGCGGCGCGGACGCGGTCACGGTGCTGCCCTTCGACGACGCGCTGGGCCTGCCGGACGGCTTCGCCCGGCGCATCGCCCGCAACACCCAGTCGGTGCTGATCGAGGAGTCCAAACTGGCCGGTGTCATCGACCCGGCGGGCGGCTCCTGGTACGTCGAGCGGCTCTCCGACGAGCTGGCCAAGGCCGCGTGGGACTGGTTCACCGAGATCGAGCGCGGCGGCGGGATCGTGGCCGCGCTGGACTCGGGCCTGGTCGGCGACCGGATCGCGGGCACCTGGGCCGCGCGCAGCGCCAACATCGCCACCCGCGCCGACGCCATCACCGGGGTCAGCGAGTTCCCGAACCTCGCCGAGCAGCCGGTCGTCCGCGAGCGCGAGGCGGTCGAGCTCGGCGGCGGGCTGCCGGTGGTGCGCTACGCCGAGGCCTTCGAGGAGCTGCGCGACCGCTCCGACCGGGTCCTGGCCGAGACCGGGTCGCGCCCCAGGGTCTTCCTCGCCACGCTCGGCCCGGTCGCCTCGCACAACGCGCGCGCCGGGTTCGCCGCCAACCTGCTCCAGGCGGGCGGGATCGAGACCGTCGACGGCGGAGTGATCTCCGACGCGGAGACCGCCGCCGCCCGCTTCGCCGACAGCGGCGCCACCGTCGCCTGCCTGTGCGGCTCCGACAAGACCTACGCCGAGCTGGCCGAACCGGTCGCCGCGGCGCTCAAGTCCACCTCGGCCAGGCTGCTGCTGGCGGGCAAGCCGAGCGACGAGCACGTGCGGTCCGGTGTGGACGAGTTCCTGTTCACCGGCTGCGACGCGCTGTCGGTCCTGCGCAGCACGCTGGAGACGCTGGGAGTCACCGCATGAGCATCCCCGATTTCTCGAACATCGAGCTCGGCGAGCCGACCACCGCGTCGTCCTCGGACTGGCAGAAGGCGCTCAACGAGTCCACCGGCAAGGGCGCCGACGCGCTGAGCTGGGAGACCCCGGAGGGCATCGGCGTCAAGCCGGTCTACACCGCCGAGGACACCGAGGGCCTGGACTTCCTGCGCACCTTCCCCGGCATCACCCCGTACCTGCGCGGGCCGTACCCGACCATGTACGTCAACCAGCCGTGGACCATCCGCCAGTACGCGGGCTTCTCCACCGCGGAGGAGTCCAACGCGTTCTACCGGCGCAACCTCGCCGCCGGGCAGAAGGGCCTGTCGGTCGCGTTCGACCTGGCCACCCACCGCGGCTACGACTCCGACCACCCGCGCGTGGCCGGTGACGTGGGCATGGCGGGCGTGGCGATCGACTCCATCTACGACATGCGCCAGCTCTTCGACGGCATCCCGCTGGACAAGATGTCGGTGTCGATGACGATGAACGGCGCGGTGCTGCCGGTGCTGGCGCTCTACGTCGTCGCGGCCGAGGAGCAGGGGGTGGCGCCGGACAAGCTCGCGGGGACCATCCAGAACGACATCCTCAAGGAGTTCATGGTCCGCAACACCTACATCTACCCGCCCCGGCCGTCGATGCGGATCATCTCCGACATCTTCGCGTTCACCTCGCAGAACATGCCGAAGTACAACTCCATCTCGATCTCCGGCTACCACATGCAGGAGGCCGGGGCGACCGCCGACCTGGAGCTGGCCTACACCCTCGCCGACGGCGTGGAGTACATCCGGGCCGGTCGCGGGGCCGGGCTGGACGTGGACAGGTTCGCGCCGCGGCTGAGCTTCTTCTGGGCGATCGGCATGAACTTCTTCATGGAGGTCGCGAAGATGCGCGCGGCCCGGCTGCTGTGGGCCAAGCTGGTCAAGCAGTTCGAGCCGAAGTCGACCAAGTCGCTGAGCCTGCGCACGCACTGCCAGACCTCGGGCTGGTCGCTGACCGCCCAGGACGTCTACAACAACGTCATCCGCACCTGCGTCGAGGCGATGGCCGCGACCCAGGGGCACACCCAGTCGCTGCACACCAACGCCCTCGACGAGGCCCTGGCGCTGCCCACCGACTTCTCCGCCCGCATCGCCCGCAACACCCAGTTGCTGCTGCAGCAGGAGTCGGGCACCACGCGCGTGATCGACCCGTGGGGCGGCAGCTCCTTCGTGGAGAAGCTGACCTACGACCTCGCCCGCAAGGCGTGGGGGCACATCAGCGAGGTCGAGGCCGCGGGCGGCATGGCGCAGGCGATCGACGCGGGCATCCCCAAGCTGCGCATCGAGGAGGCCGCGGCCCGCACCCAGGCCCGCATCGACTCCGGTCGCCAGCCGGTGATCGGGGTCAACAAGTACCGGGTCAGCGACGAGGAGCAGCTCGACGTCCTCAAGATCGACAACGCGGGCGTGCGCGCCCAGCAGCTCGAGAAGCTGCGCAGGCTGCGCGAGGAGCGCGACGGCCACGAGGTCCAGTCGCGGCTGGACGCGCTGACCCGCGCCGCCGACGCGGGCGGCAACCTGTTGGAGCTGGCGATCGACGCGGCCAGGGCCAAGGCGACCGTCGGGGAGATCTCCGACGCGCTGGACAAGGTCTGGGGCCGCCACGCCGCGCAGATCCGCACGATCTCCGGCGTCTACCGGGACGAGGTGGGAGCAGGCGTGTCCAACGTGGACTCCGCGCGCGCGGTCGTGGACGCCTTCGCCGAGGAGGACGGCCGCCGCCCGCGCATCCTGGTCGCCAAGATGGGCCAGGACGGGCACGACCGCGGCCAGAAGGTGATCGCCACCGCCTTCGCCGACCTCGGCTTCGACGTCGACGTGGGCCCGCTGTTCTCCACCCCGGGCGAGGTCGCGCGCCAGGCCGTCGAGGCCGACGTGCACATCGTCGGGGTGAACTCGCTGGCCGCCGGGCACCTGACGCTGGTGCCCGCGCTGCGCGAGGAGCTGGCCTCGCTCGGCCGCGAGGACATCATGATCGTGGTCGGCGGCGTCATCCCGCCGCAGGACTTCGACGAGCTGCGGGCGGCGGGCGCGGCGGCCATCTTCCCGCCGGGGACGGTCATCGCCGACGCCGCGGCCGAGCTGCTCAAGAAGCTGGCCGCCCAGCACGGGTACGAGCTTGGGTAAGGCACTCGATGTCCCAGCCCTGGTCAAGGGCGTCCTGGCCGGGGACCGCGGCCTGCTGTCGCGGGCCATCACCCTGGTCGAGTCGCGGCGCGCCGACCACCGGGCCGCCGCCCAGGAGATGCTCGTCGAACTGCTCCCGCACGCGGGCGGCGCGCACCGGGTCGGCATCACCGGCGTGCCCGGGGTCGGCAAGTCGACCTTCATCGACGCGCTGGGCACCAACCTGACCGGGGCGGGGCGCCGGGTCGCGGTGCTGGCCGTCGACCCGTCCTCGACCCGCACCCGCGGCAGCATCCTGGGCGACAAGACCCGGATGCAGCGGCTCGCGGTCGACCCGTCGGCCTACATCCGCCCCTCCCCCACGTCGGGGACCCTCGGCGGCGTCGCGCAGGCGACCAGGGAGACCATCGTGCTGATGGAGGCGGCCGGGTTCGACACCGTGCTGGTGGAGACCGTCGGCGTCGGCCAGTCCGAGACCGCGGTCGCGAACATGGTCGACTGCTTCCTGTTCCTCACCCTGGCCCGCACCGGCGACCAGCTCCAGGGGATCAAGAAGGGCGTGCTGGAGCTGGCCGACGTCATCGCGGTCAACAAGGCCGACGGCGACCACGCCCGCGAGGCGCAGAAGGCCGCCAGGGAGCTGGCCGGGGCGCTGCGGCTGATGCGCGACCCGGACGCCTCCTGGCAGCCGCCGGTGCTGACCTGCTCCGGGCAGGAGAACATGGGCCTCGACACGCTCTGGGAGCAGGTCGAGCAGCACCACAAGACCCTCGACGGGTCCGGCGAGCTGGCGGAGAAGCGGCGCACCCAGCAGGTCGAGTGGACCTGGTCGATGGTCCACGACTCGCTGCTGGCGCGGCTGCGCGACCACCCGGACGTGCGCAGGATCGCCCCGGAGCTCGAACGGCGGGTCCGCGGCGGGGAGCTGACGGCGGCGCTGGCCGCGCAGAAGATCCTTTCGGCCTTCGCGGAGCGTGACCGCTCCGACTAACCTGGGTGTTGACCTTTCCGCTCCCGACCCCTGGAGGGCAGGCCAATGCCGGTCCGCGCGATCCGGTCATCCCTCGCTGCGCTCGTGCTGCTCGGCGCGTTGCTGGTCGGCACGCCGCTCGCGGCTTCCGCCGCCGCGGCGCAGCCCGCCCCGCCCGCCACGACGGCCCCGGCCGGGCCGACGATCGACAACCCGGACGAGGCGGACGCGGCGAGGTCGCGCAACAACCTGGTCATCGGCGCGATCGCGCTCGTCCTGCTCGGCGTCGTCATCTACGGCAATCGGGCACGAGCGAAGAAGAAGGGCGGCTGAGCAGTTCGGCTCAGGGCTCGCACCGGTCGTCTTGATCATTCGTTTCGGCCTGGCCGAACGCGGGCGCCCGCTTAACGCAGCGGGTGACCGCCGGGCCGCTCACCGCCGGTGAGCCGGTTTACCGCGGGCGGGGATGCGGCAGGATTCGGGGCGATGGACACCGCAGCCGGGAGAAATCCCATGCCCAAGGCCCTGACCAGCCAGGACGCCACCGGAGGGGTCGCGTGACCGTGCTCGACTCGCGCCCCGACCGCCCAGGCGACCCCGACTCCGGCCGTGACGCACTGCACGCCGCTGCCGGGCCCGGTGTGCTGATCTCCCCCGCTGGCGTCAGGATGCCACCCGTGGAGGATCTCGGAGCGGGCCGCGGCCCGGCGTGGCTGGACCACTGGATCAAGGCCAACGCCGTGGACGTGCTCGCCTGGTACCGGCACCTGCACGCCAACCCGGAGCTGTCGCGGCAGGAGTTCGCCACCACCGAGCTGCTCACCGGCCTGCTCAAGTCCTTCGGCCTGCAACCCAGCGTGCTGCCCGGCGGCACCGGCCTGATCTGCGACATCGGCTCCGGCGAGCGCTGCGTGGCGCTGCGCGCCGACATGGACGCGCTGCCGATGACCGAGGCCACCGACCTGCCGCACGCCGCGGCGGGCAGCGGCGCCTGCCACGCCTGCGGCCACGACGCGCACACGGCGATCCTGCTGGCCACCGGCCTGGCCCTGGCCTCGGGCCCGCCGCTGCCCGGCCGGGTCCGGCTGATCTTCCAGCACGCCGAGGAGGTCATGCCCGGCGGCGCCCTGGAGGTCATCGAGGCGGGCGGTCTGCGCGGCGTCGACCGGATCTTCGGCCTGCACTGCGACCCCCGGCTGGAGGTCGGCAAGGTCGGCACCCGGGTCGGCGCCATCACCTCGGCCGCCGACCTGCTGGAGCTGCGCCTGACCTCCCCCGGCGGCCACACCTCCCGCCCGCACCTGACCGCCGACCTGGTGCACGCCCTCGGCACGGTCATCACCGGCCTGCCCGCCCTGCTCTCCCGCCGCGTCGACCCCCGGTCGGGCACGGTGCTGGTGTGGGGCGCGGTCCACGCGGGCGAGGCCCCCAACGCCGTCCCCCAGGACGGCCTGCTGCGCGGCACCCTGCGCACCGGCGACCACGCCGTCTGGGCCGAGCTGGAACCCCTGGTCGCCGACCTGGTCAAGTCCCTGCTGCTGCCCACCGGCGTGGGCTACGACCTGCACCACCGCCGCGGCGTCCCCCCGGTCCTCAACGACCCGGAGAGCACCGACCTGCTCAACACGGCGGTCGTCGCCGCCCTGGGCGCCGAGGCCCTGACCGAGACCAAGCAGTCCAGCGGCGGCGAGGACTTCGGCTGGTACCTCGAGAACGTCCCCGGCTCCTTCATGCGCCTGGGCGTCTGGCCGGGACAAGGCCCGATGCGAGACCTGCACCGGCCGACCTTCCAGGCCGACGAGCGGGCCCTGCTGACCGGCATCCGGGTCATGGCCGCCACCGCGATGACCGCGCTGACCACCTGATCACCACTGGTGGGCGACGTCCACCACGAGGCGGGGCGGGGCGGTCAGGGTGAAGGCGCGGAAGGGCAGGCGGGCCCGGGTGCCGACGCCGATGGTCGTCTGGCCCTCGAAGGAACCGGCCCAGGAGACCTGGCGAAGGGTCTGCCAGCCGGTCACGTCCACCAGCTCGGCGCGATCGCCCGGGATGAAGGTGGGGTTGCCCGCGTCGTCATAGGCCGGGGATTCGGCGATCACGCGGAGGACGGCGCCGCCGCGCAGGGGCACGGGGTCGCCGGTGGCGTCCTCGGTCAGCGCGGGCACGTACTCGACGCGGTAGCCGTCGCCGCTCGCGGAACCGAGGTCGACGACCAGGCGGTCGTAGCAGGAGCCGGGCGCGCCGCGGACGCCTGCGACGTGGCCGCTGGCGGTGGACGCGGCGTTCTTGGGCTGCGACCCCCAGGTGACCGCGCACGCCTGCGCGGGCGCTGCGGCGGCCGCGGGGGCGGCGGCGAACGGGATCAGGAGGGCCGCGATCGCGGCCAGGCGGGTCATGGGTCTCATACTGGGGAGACGTGTGACGCGCGCCACGGGTTGCGCTCAGGCGGTGGCTGGGCCGATTCCCCCGCAGGGCCGGGTGCGCAGGTCGTTGACGTAGTCCGCGGGCGCGCCCGCGGCCTCCGCCGCGTCGGCGACCACCCCCAGGTACCGGGCCGAGGGCAGCCCGCCCTCGTAGGCGACCAGCACGTAGAACCAGGCCACGACCGAGCCCTCCAGCGTCTGCACGCGCAGCCGGATCTTGGTGAGCATCCCCAGTTCGGAGCCCTCCCAGCGGTCGAGGTCCTTCTCGTCCTCGTCGGTGACGTCGTAGAGGACGACGAACACCTGGGAGTCCGGGTCCTCGACGATGCTGGCCAGCGCGCCTTCCCAGCCGAGGTCCTCACCGCCGAACGTGAGCCGCCAGCCGACCAACCACCCGGTCCCCGCCAGTGGCGAGTGAGGGGCGCGTTCCATCATCTGGCCCGGGTCCATGTTCGACCCGTAGGCGGCGTAGAGCGGCACGCCGACAGCCTAGCCATGGTTGGGCGTCGCGCCAGGCAGCCGCGCGGGGGATCACCTCCCGGATGGACCGGGCGGCGGGTGGCGGGCGGCAGCCGCATAGGGTGTTCCCGGACGTCAAGGGCGGTTTTCCCGCTACCGCGGGACCGCAGGTGGTACAGGAGGGCCTAGTGACCCGAATCGTGATCATGGGCGGGGGACCCGCGGGCTACGAGGCCGCGCTCGTCGCGGCCCAGCACGGGGCCGACGTGACCGTGGTGGAGCGCGACGGGCTCGGTGGGGCCTGCGTGCTCTACGACTGCGTGCCCTCGAAGACCTTCATCGCCTCGGCGAGCGCGCGGCTGGCATTCCGCGGCGCCGACGAGCTGGGCATCGGGGTCGACGACGTCGACTCGACCGTGCACCTGCCGATCGTGCGGGGGCGGGTCAAGGGGCTCGCGCTGGCCCAGTCGGCGGACGTGCGCAACCGGGTGCAGCGCGAGGGCGTGCGGGTCGTGCACGGCACCGCCCGCTTCGACGACCCGCGCACCGGCATGGCCAGCCACCGGGTCGCCATCAGCGGCCGCGACGGCGAGGAGGTCGTCGACGCCGACGTGGTGCTGATCGCGACCGGCGCGACGCCGCGGGTCATCCCCGGCGCCGAGCCCGACGGCGAGCGGGTGCTGGACTGGCGCCAGATCTACGACCTCGACGAGCTGCCCGAGCACCTGGTGGTGGTCGGCTCCGGGGTGACCGGGGCGGAGTTCGCGTCGTCGTTCATCGAGATGGGCGTGAAGGTCACCGTGATCTCCAGCCGCGACCGCGTGCTGCCGCACGAGGACGCCGACGCCGCCGCGGTGCTGGAGAGCGTGTTCTCCGAGCGCGGCACCACGCTGGTCAAGCACGCCCGCGCGGAGAAGATCGACCGCGACTCCACCGGCGTCACCGTGCACCTCAAGGGCGGGGAGACCGTCCGCGCCAGCCACGCGCTGATGACGGTCGGCTCGGTGCCCAACACCAAGGACCTCGGCCTGGACAAGCTCGGCATCACCCCCGGCGCGGGCGGCTTCCTGTCGGTCGACCGCGTCTCCCGCACCGGCGTCTCGGGCGTCTACGCGGCGGGCGATGTGACCGGCGTGCTGATGCTGGCGTCCGTGGCGGCCATGCAGGGCCGGATCGCGATGTGGCACGCGCTGGGCGAGGGCGTGGCCCCGATCAAGCTCAAGACGGTCGCCGCGAACGTGTTCACCCACCCGGAGATCGCCACGGTCGGCATCAACCAGCAGGCCATCGACTCCGGCGAGGTCCCCGCGCGCACCATCATGCTGCCGCTGGCCACCAACGCCCGCGCCAAGATGGAGGGCCTGCGCCGCGGCTTCGTCAAGCTGTTCTGCCGCCCGGCCACCGGCGTGGTCATCGGCGGCGTGATCGTCGCCCCCCGCGCCAGCGAGCTGATCCTGCCGATCGCGCTGGCCGTGCAGAACCAGCTCACGGTCGACGACCTGGCGCTGACCTTCTCGGTCTACCCGTCGCTGTCGGGCTCCATCACCGAGGCGGGCCGCAGGCTCATGCGCCACGACGACCTGGACTGAGAGCGGGACCGCGGGGGTCATCGCCTTGCTACGTCCGCCTCGACCCCGCGTTCGCGCTAGGGCCGAGACGGGCCAGTCCATCGTCGTGTTCTTCAGCTAAGCGATAACCCCTGGTCGACGCGTCGTCGCTGATTGTTGCTATTTTTAGCAACAATGGGTGAAAGAGATCAGCTAGTCTGGTTATTCAGGGACAGAACAGGTACTCATGGTGGCTCCTGTTGCGCCACAGGACCCACGGAGGACAGCCATGCCCGCTCACAACGAGTGCCCCGACTGCCTCGGTTCCGGCCTCGCCCCCAACCGCCGCGACTTCTGCCGCCGCTGCGGGGGCATCGGCCAGGTCCCCAGGGCCAGGACCCTGGTGGCCCTCAGCCTCCGCTGAGACCACTCCGCACCAGGGCCGCGACCCGGCGCGGTCGGTTCGAGGCCTGCCCCTGTGGGGAAAGTCCCTCGGCTGACGTTCCGCACTGTGTCTCAACGGCCACGGCTAGTCGCGCGGTAGGTCCGCCGCAGCCGCACGGCCACCAGCCTGCCCGCGGCTAGGGTCTCCCGCCCGCGCAGGGCTTCGCACCCGGGCCGGGGTACGGGTTCCCGTTGCGCCAGAACGGTTTGGCCGTCGACGGTCTCGTGACGTCCGTGGTCGGCATCCTGTTGGCCCCCACCCCTGGACCGGGTCTGGTCCCGGCATCACCGGCTGGGTGCTGTCCGCCAAGGCGCTCGCCACAGCCAGGGGCGGTGTCGTCTGCGGAATCATCGCCACGGTGGGCACGCCAGCGCTCTGGACCTTCCTCGTGCTCAGGGCTTGGCAGCGTTGGTTCGGCTGATCCAGCGCCCCGGCACGACGACCCCACCGGAGACGAACAGGCAGTGACCAGGTGAACCCGCAGCAGCCCCATCCACCCCGTGGCGGCCATGTCCAAGGCCCTCGCCGGACGCGCTGACGGCATCGGCCTCGCAGGTGCGGCGATCGGGGCAGGCACGGTGGGCGTCGTCTTCACCCTGCTGTTCCTGGGGCTCTTCAGCGGTATGTTCTGACCGGCCACAGCCGCTGCGGCACCAGGGTTTCGCCCCGCCTCCCGGCCCGCCCGCTGCCGGTGTGGGGGCGGGTCAGTCGTCGTCCTCGACCCAGTCGAAGGTGCGGGTGACGGCCTTCTTCCACCTGCGGTAGGACTTCTCGCGGGCGTCCTCGTCCATCGAGGGGGTCCACTCCTTGTCCTGCGCCCAGTTGCGCCGGATGTCGTCCTCGCCCTCCCAGAACCCGACCGCCAGCCCGGCCGCGTACGCCGCGCCCAGCGCCGTGGTCTCCGCGACCACCGGGCGGATCACCGGGACGCCGAGGATGTCGGCCTGGAACTGCATCAGCAGTTCGTTGACGACCATGCCGCCGTCGACCTTGAGGGACTTGAGGGGGACGCCGGAGTCGGCGTTCATGGCCTCGATGACCTCGCGCGACTGGAAGGCCGTGGCCTCCAGGACCGCGCGGGCCAGGTGGCCCTTGTTGACGAACCGGGTGAGGCCGACGATCGCGCCGCGGGCGTCGGAGCGCCAGTAGGGGGCGAACAGCCCGGAGAAGGCGGGGACGAAGTAGCAGCCGCCGTTGTCCTCGACGGAGCGGGCGTCGGACTCGATCTCGGCCGCTGAGCTGATCATGCCGAGGTTGTCCCTGATCCACTGGACCAGGGAGCCGGTCACGGCGATGGAGCCCTCGAGGGCGTAGACCGGGGCGTTGTCGCCGATCTTGTAGCAGACCGTGGTGAGCAGGCCGTTCTCGCTCATGACCTGCTCGGTGCCGGTGTTGAGCAGCACGAAGTTGCCGGTGCCGTAGGTGTTCTTGGCCTCGCCGGGGGACAGGCAGGCCTGGCCGAAGGTGGCCGCCTGCTGGTCGCCGAGGATGCCCGCGATGGGCACGCCCGCCAGCGCGCCGCGCTCGCGGACCTTGCCGTACTCCTCCGAGGACGAGCGGATCTCCGGCAGCATCGACAGCGGGATGCCCATCTCGCCCGCGATGTCCGCGTCCCAGGTCAGGGTGGACAGGTCCATGAGCAGGGTGCGGGAGGCGTTGGTCGGGTCGGTGACGTGCACGCCGCCGTCGACCCCGCCGGTCATGTTCCACAGCAGCCAGGTGTCCATGTTGCCGAACAGCAGGTCGCCCGCCTCGGCCCTGGCCCGCGCGCCCTCGACGTTGTCCAGGATCCACTTGACCTTCGGGCCGGAGAAGTAGGTGGCCAGCGGCAGGCCGGTCTTGGCCCGGTAGCGCTCCTGGCCGCCGCCGAGGTTGCCCAGCTCGGTGGCGATCCGGTCGGTGCGGGTGTCCTGCCAGACGATGGCGTTGTAGACGGCCTCGCCGGTCTTCTTGTCCCACACCACCGCGGTCTCGCGCTGGTTGGTGATGCCGACGGCGACGATGTCGGCCGAGGTCAGGTCGCCCTTGGCCAGCGCGCCCGCCGCGACGGCGCGGGCGTTCTCCCACACCTCGGCCGGGTTGTGCTCCACCCAGCCCGCCCTGGGGAAGATCTGCTCGTGCTCGCGCTGGTCGACCGCGACCACCTGGCCCGCGTGACTGAAGATCATGCAGCGGGTCGAGGTGGTGCCCTGGTCGATCGCCGCGACGTACTTGGTCATCTTCTCTGGTCAGCCTTTCAGGAGGGGAGGATCTGCGCGAGCAAGCCGGCCAGCACGGCGCCGACCAGGGGGCCGACGACGGGCACCCACGAGTACCCCCAGTCCGCGCCACCCTTGCCCTTGATCGGCAGGATCGCGTAGGCCAGGCGCGGGCCCAGGTCGCGGGCGGGGTTGATGGCGTAGCCGGTGGGCCCGCCGAGCGAGTTGCCGATGCCGATGACGACGAACATCACCGCGGCGTAGCCCAGCGCGGCGTTGCCGAAGTCGGGCACGCCCTCGCCGGACTTGGCGCCGGGGCTGAGCAGGATCCACAGCACCAGCACGAAGGTGCCGATGACCTCGGTCAGCACGTTCCACGGCAGGTTCCGCACGGTGGGGCCGGTGGCGAAGATGCCCAGGGTGCCCTCCGGCTGGTCGTGCTCGTCGAACTGCAGCTTGTACGTCGCCCAGCACAGCACGGCGCCGATGAACGCGCCGACCAACTCGCCGAGCAGGTAGGCCGGGACCTTGGCGAAGTCCAGGTCGCCCGCGGTGAACAGGCCGATCGTGACGGCCGGGTTGAGGTGCGCCCCGGTGGGCGCGGCGATGCTGGCGCCGACGAAGACCGCGATGCCCCAGCCCATGTTGACCAGCAGCCAGCCGCCCTGGAACCCGAGCGACTTGCGCAGCACCGTGTTGGCGACGACGCCGCAGCCCAGCAGCGTCAGCGCGGCCGTCCCCATCAATTCCCAGAGGACGATCTCCCAGAAGCCCACGGACCGGTCTCCCCTCGACGCGGGCGGCCCACGTGCGCTACCCGGTCGGGAGGTCGCGCTGCCTGCCCCAGAGTGGTTCCGGACGCTACCGCTGACATGTGACGCTGTCCATCGACCGGACGCCCGCTGATTCGCGCGGGGTGCGCGTGTCGCCGGTAGCGTTGGTCCCATGGCGAGCAACCCGACCAGCCGATCCACACCGGACCCGACCGACGGCACGCTCGGCCCGCACGCGCGGGACGCGGCCTGGCGGCGGCTGGGGTCGGAGACCTTCGACGTCGTGGTCATCGGCGGTGGTGTCGTGGGCGCGGGAGCCGCGCTCGACGCCGCCACCCGGGGTCTGAGGGTGGCCGTCGTCGAGGCGCGCGACCTGGCCTCGGGGACTTCCAGCCGATCGAGCAAGCTGTTCCACGGCGGCTTGCGCTACCTGGAGCAGCTCGAGTTCGGGCTGGTCAGGGAGGCCTTGCGGGAGCGGGAGCTGATGCTGACCCGCCTCGCCCCGCACCTGGTGAAGCCGGTGAGCTTCCTCTACCCGCTGCGCAACCGGGTGTGGGAGCGCCCCTACACCGCGGCCGGGATATTCCTCTACGACTCGATGGGCGGCGCCCGCTCGGTGCCCGGCCAGCGGCACCTGACCAGGTCGGGGGCGCTGCGCCTGATGCCCGCCCTGCGCCGCGACGCGCTCATCGGCGGCATCCGCTACTACGACGCGCAGGCCGACGACGCCCGGCACACCATGACCGTGGCGCGCACCGCCGCGCACTACGGCGCGGTCGTGCGCACGTCGACCCAGGTCGTGGACTTCCTGCACGAGGCGGACCGGGTGTCCGGGGTGCGGGTGCGCGACGTGGAGACCGGCGAGCTGGCCGACGTGCGCGCCGAGGTCGTCATCAACTGCACCGGCGTGTGGACCGACGAGCTGCAGAAGGCGTCCGGCTCGCGCGGCCGCTTCCGCGTCCGGGCGAGCAAGGGCGTGCACATCGTCGTCCCCCGCGACCGCATCGTGGCCGAGGACACCGGGCTGATCCTGCGCACGGAGAAGTCGGTGCTGTTCGTCATCCCCTGGCGCAACCACTGGATCGTGGGCACCACCGACACCGACTGGAACCTGGACCTGGCGCACCCGGCGGCGACCCGCAAGGACATCGACTACATCCTCGACCAGGTCAACACGGTCCTGGCGACCCCGCTGACCCACGACGACATCGAGGGCGTCTACGCCGGGCTGCGGCCGCTGCTGGCGGGCGAGAGCGAGGAGAGCTCCAAGCTCTCGCGCGAGCACGCCGTCGCCCGGGTCGCCCCCGGCCTCGTCGCCATCGCGGGCGGCAAGTACACGACCTACCGGGTCATGGCCGCCGACGCCGTGGACGCCGCCGCGGTCGACCTGCCCGGCCGCACCCGCCCCTCGACCACCGCCCAGGTCCCCCTCGTGGGCGCCGACGGCTACCACGCCCTGGTCAACCAGACCGACCTGCTGGCCACCCGGCACGGCGTGCACCCGTACCGCATCCGCCACCTGCTCGACCGCTACGGCTCCCTGATCCACGAGGTCCTCGACGTCGACGACCCAGACCTGCTCAAGCCCGTCGACGCCGCCCCCGACTACCTCAAAGCCGAGATCGTCTACGCCGTCACCCACGAGGGCGCCCTGCACCTCGAGGACGTCCTGGCCCGCCGCACCCGCATCTCCATCGAGTACCCCCACCGCGGCCAGGACTGCGCCAGGCAGGTCGCCGAACTCATGGCCCCCGTCCTCGACTGGGACGCCAAGACCATCGACCACGAGGTCGAGGTCTACCAGGCCCGAGTCCAAGCCGAACGCGACTCCCAATCCCTCCCCGCCGACGAAGCCGCCGACGCCACCCGCTCCGCCGCCCCGGAAGCCCGCCCCTACCTGCTCGAGCCCATCACCTGATCCCCAGGACACCAGCCGCTGCTGTTTCACAACCCGGTACATGTCGCTTTGGCCTGCGCTGTCGTCACTGCCTGTACACATCCGTTCTGGGGAGTGCGCGATGTACATTGACGAGGGCGACGGTGCCCCACTGGGGGCGATCGGCGCATCGATGGCAAGCTTCGCAAGTGCCGCTGCCGCAGGGCAATTCGCTGTCAACGAGTCCGGAGGACAAGCGCTCATCAGCGCCATCGACAAACTGCAGAGCTGGCTCGACTCGAATCTGCTTAAACTGAGGCGTCTTGAGCAGGAGCCCCCGCTGGGGTCCAGCCACGCCGCCTTGGTGGTCAAGCCCTTCATGGTGGACGTGGCCACCGACGCCCAGGGGTTTCTCACCCAGCTCACGGCGCTCAACGAGAGCCTGACGGTAGCGCGGGAGGCAATCATCACCGCCATGGCGCAGTACCAGGACACCGACGCGGTCATCGCAGGCAGGTTGACGTGACGATGGGTCAGGGGCGGCGGGCAATCGCGGCCGTGGCGGCGGCGATCGCCTTGGCTGGGTGCTCCACCACGACGCCAGGGACGCCCACGGCCGAACCGGGGGTCACCACCGGTGGGACAAGCAGCAGGTCGGCACCCACCACCTCGGAGACCGACGACAGCAATGATCTTGCCGCGCTTGACCCCTGTGGCCTGATGACCCCGACAGCGCGTGCCGAACTGGGCATCTCCAACTCTGGAACGGCAGACGAGTTGCCCTCCGGCAAAGGGTGCGAGTGGGAAGCCAAGCCGTCCGGGCTCGACGGACATTTCCTGTTCGGCGCGGTCGTCTACCCGAAGCTGAGCGTGGACAAGGTCGACTCCAGCGAAGGAAAGACCGAAACGACCATCGGCGGCAGGCGAGCGGTGAGATCTACCGGTGCCGCAGGGAGCGTCTACGCCGTCTCCCTCGAAGTGACGCCGTCGTCCCGGGTCGACGTGGAGTTCATCGGAGGCGGCGGCCGTGTGCCCGCCGAGCAGATGTGGTCCTGGGTTGAGAAGTGGGCCAACCTGGTCGAACCTGAGCTGCCCTGACCCGCTGCACCCGCCCTGGTCCAAGGCGGGTGCAGCGAACAACTAGATGCCGAGCTGCTTCATGGCCGCCTCCGGGTACCGCGTCCCCGCGGCCTCCGGCACCGCCGCCTCGATCTCGGCCAACTCCTCAGCCGACAGCTCCAGCGTGGCCGCGGCGATGTTCTCCGCCAGGTAGGTGCGGCGCTTCGTGCCCGGGATCGGCACCACGTCCTCGCCACGCGACTGCACCCAGGCCAGCGCCAACTGCCCCGGCGTGACCCCGCGCGCCGAGGCCAGCTCCCGCAAAGCCGTCACGATCGCCTGGTTGCGGCGCAGGTTGTCGCCGTTGAAGCGGGGCTGCGCGCCGCGGAAATCACCATCGGCGAAGTCGTCCGGGGTAGTGAAACGGCCGGTCAGGAAACCGCGGCCGAGGGGGGAGTAGGCGACGACGCCGATGCCGAGGGAGCGGCAGGTGGGGACGATGTCGGTCTCGAGGTCGCGCGACCACAGGGACCACTCGGTCTGCAGGGCGGCGATCGGGTGCACGGCGGCGGCGCGGCGGATGGTGTCCGGGCCCGCCTCCGAGAGGCCGAGGTGGCGGACCTTGCCCGCGGCGACCAGCTCGGCCATCGCACCGACGGTGTCCTCGATCGGCACTTCGGGGTCGACGCGGTGCTGGTAGTAGAGGTCGATGTGGTCGACGCCGAGCCTGCGCAGCGACGCCTCGCAGGAGGTGCGGACGTACTCGGCGTCGCCGCGGATGCCGCGCTGGGTGGGGTCGTCGGGGTCGCGGACGACGCCGAACTTGGTGGCCAGCACGACCTGGTCGCGGCGGTCGCGGATGGCCTTGCCGACCAGGACCTCGTTGGTGTGCGGGCCGTACATGTCGGCGGTGTCGAGCAGGGTGACCCCGGCGTCGAGGGCGGCGTGGATGGTGGCGGTGGACTCCGCCTCGTCGCCCTTTCCGTAGAACTCGCTCATGCCCATGCAACCCAGGCCCTGGGCGCTGGTGGCCAGGGCGCCGAGGTGCCGGGTGGGGAGTGCGTTCACTGCAACAGGTCCTTCCTGGTGGTCAGAGGCCGACGGCGCGCTGCATGGCGGCGTTGTAGCGCGCGCCGGAGAAGCCGTCGGCGGGGGCGGCGGCCTCGATGGCGGCCAGGTCGTCCGCGGAGAGGTCGAGCGTGGCGGCGGCGACGTTCTCCGCGAGGTAGGTGCGGCGCTTCGTGCCCGGGATCGGCACCACGTCCTCGCCGCGCGACTGCACCCACGCCAGCGCCAACTGCCCGGCGGTGACGCCGCGCGCCGCGGCCAGGGTCTGCACGGCCTGGACGATGGACAGGTTGCGGTCGAAGTTCTCGCCGGTGAACCGCTCCATGCCCGCGCGCATGTCGCCGTCGGCGTACTCGGGCTTGGCGATCCGGCCGGTGAGGAAGCCGCGGCCCAGCGGGGAGAACGGCACGACGCCGATGCCGTGGGCGCGGCAGGTGGGCAGCACCTCGTCCTCGATGTCGCGCGTCCACAGCGACCACTCGCTCTGCAGCGCGGCGATCGGGTGCACGGCGGCGGCGCGGGCGATGGTGGCGGCCCCGGCCTCGGACATGCCGATGTGCCGGACCTTGCCCTCGGCGACCAGCTCGGCCATCGCCCCGATCGTGTCCTCGATCGGCACGCCGGGGTCGACCCGGTGCTGGTAGTAGAGGTCGATGTGGTCGACGCCGAGCCTGCGCAGCGACGCCTCGCACGAGGCGCGAACGTAGTCGCGGTCGCCGCGCACGACGAAGCCGTTGACCACGTCGGCGGACACGATGCCGAACTTCGTGGCCAGCACCACCCCGTCGCGCCGGCCCCGGACAGCCCGGCCCACCAGCTCCTCGTTGGCGCCGCCGCCGTAGACGTCGGCGGTGTCGAGCAGCGTCACGCCCGCGTCGAGCGCGGCGTGGATGGTGGCGACGGACTCGGCCTCGTCGTGACCGGTGCCGTAGCCGTGGCTCATGCCCATGCAGCCCAGGCCCTGCGCGCTGACCGTCAGGCCGCCGAGGCGGCGGGTGGGAACGCTCATGCGGTCGCCTCCTGGATTCCTGGCACGTCCGAGCACATGCGCTCGTAGTTGTCGATCTTGTAGTCCAGCACGTCCAGGCAGGACCGCAAGTCGGCCAGCCTGGCCTGGACGTCGGCGCGGTGCCGCTCGAGGATGCGCTTGCGCGGGGCCGCCGTGGCCGCGCCCTGGTGGCGCAGCCTGGCGTACTCGCGCATGAGCTTGATCGGCATGCCGGTGGTGCGCAGCCGGGTGAGGAAGCCCAGCCAAGCCAGGTCCTCGTCGGTGTAGGCCCGCCTGCCCCCGGAGTCGCGGGCAGGCGGGTCGATCAGCTCAATCCGCTCGTAGTACCTGAGAGTGTCGATCGACAGCCCACTGCGGTGGGCCGCCTCGGCGATCGCGTAGGTCACGGTGTCGACCGTAGGAGCTGGAGTGCACTCCAGGTCAACCCGAAACCCCGCGCGCCCGCGCCAACACCACCCCCGCCTGCTCGGCGAACCGCGCCAGCGCCTCGACGGAGAACACCATCTCGAACCGCCCCGGCCGCATCCCGAACGCCACCTCGACGCCGTCGTCACCCGCGCTGACCTCGATCGGGCACCCGTCGTCGATGTGCGCCCAGCCGCCGATGGTCATGTCCGAACCCAGCATCCCCGGGCCCTCCCCACTGTCTCAGTGACCGAAAGGATTCGGTCGATCACAGCAAGCCCAACACCAGCTCGCAGGCCCTGCAACCTTGCACACGGGTGTTTCGCCATGATTTTCAAGAAACAGGATTTGCCTTGCGAGCCGAACACCAGGAACCTTGCACCCGGGGTGACGAGGCCCCCACGGAGTGAAAGGCCCCCGGGTGCTCGAAGGAACGACCGGCTCGACCGTCCCCCGCCGCCAACTCGGCCGGTACCTGCGGGACCTCCGCAACCGGGCCCGGCTGACGCTCAAAGTCGCCGCCGTGGAGCTGGAGTGGTCCGAGGCCAAGATGTGGCGCATCGAGACCGGCCAGACCTCCCTGCGCAGTCTGGACGTGGAGGCCATGTGCAGGCTCTACGACGCACCGGTGGACCAGACGGAGATGTTGAAGGCCCTCGCCAAGGAGACCAAGGCCAAGGGCTGGTGGATGGCCGACAACGACGTCCTGCCGGAGGGCTTCTCGATCTACTTGGGCCTGGAGGAAGCTGCGGCACGAGTGCGCTCGTACGAGTCCGACCTGGTTCCAGGACTCCTGCAAACCGAGCGCTACGCTCGGGCGATCATGGGTGGCGGCAAGCGCGGCGCCGCCCCCGAGGAGATCAACCGGCGCGTCCAGATCCGGATGGCCCGCAAGGCGCTCTACACCCGCAGCACCAGGCCGGTGGACCTCCAGATCGTGCTGAGCGAGACCATCCTCAAACGCCCCATTGGCGGTCCGGAGGTGATGGTCGAACAACTCCGCGAGTTGATCACCGTGGGCAGCCGGGCGAACGTGACGATCCGGGTCGTCCCCTTCCGCGCGGGCCTCAATCTGGGCGTGCTGTCTGGAAGTTTCGTCCTGCTAGAGTTCCCGACCACGAGCAAGGGTCAGCCCAGCGAGCCCACCACGGTCTACGCAGATGGCTACACCGGGTCTCTGTTCCTCGACAAGCCTGCTGAGGTCGAGCGCCACGAACTCGCCTTCGCTGATTTGTGGGAGCACTGCCTGAGCCAGACGGACTCACTGACCTACATCGAGGCAGCGGCACGGGAGATGGATCGATGAACCAGACACGCTGGCGCAAGAGCAGCCACAGCGACGACCAGGGCAACTGCGTCGAACTCGCGATCATCGGCGACCGCACCGCCGCCCGCGACTCCAAGAACGCCACCGGCCCGGTCCTCACCTTTCCCACCAGCACCTGGACCGACTTCCTCACCCGCACCCGCTAGCGGTCCCACAACCCCAACTCCATCAGCCACAACCGAGCCTCCCGAGCCCCCGGGTCCTCCTTCGACTCGTCATGCACGAACGGCGGCTCAACGAACTCCACCCACCGAACACAAGTGGGCAACTCCCGCGTCTCCACGAACTCCGCCACAACCGCCAACGCCACCTCCGCCGACACCTTCGACCCCGGCGGCAAGAACGTGGGATGGCCGCTGTACTGCGTCGCCTCCACCCAATCGTCAGCACCCCCGCCTTCGGGCACCAAGTCGGAGTCGTCCCGTCCGAGCCACTGCAGGTACCCATCCTCACCACACAACGCCAGCTTCAACGTGCGCATCCCGCGCCCGTCCGGGTCCGCGTAGACGTCGGTGTTGATGAACCACCCCTTGACGAAGGTCCCATCGTTCCTCGCCCGCAGATCCTCGACCACCGTCGAGCAGTCATCGTCGACCACGGAGAACGCATCCATCTCAACCGGCTGGTTCTTGGTCATCGCTTCGCCCTTCCCCGGTAGGTGAACCGGAATGCGTAGCCCCGAGCATCAGTTCCCAGCACAGTCAGTGAACTGCCTCCGGGAAGGTACTCCGGAAGCACACGATGGCAGGCGAACCGCTGCCTGTCAGACAACTCTGATCCGCACGGCGCGTGGTTGATCACCACCTGTCCGGATGTCGATCCCGTCTTGCGCATCATCGTCACCACCTTCATCTCCACGTGATTCCCGAGGTAATCGGCCTCATCGCACATGCCAATCTCCACCAGGACAGCTTTCGTCTCCTCCGCGAGCCAATCCCCGCGAGCGGCGGTGAACTTGCCACAGTTCCGCCCACCAATCTCCGCATACCCGGTCATCGGCGCATTCTTAATTCCCTTGATCACCCGAGGCGGCAAGTCCTGCTCATACGGCGAAGCCTCAGCCGGATACCGGTCCCCATACCGACTCACCACATCCGCCCGCCGATCCACCGCCCCCGACGCAGGCACCCCCTCCACCCGAGCCGCATAAGCCCGCACCTCACCCTCAACCCGCGCCAGCACCTCCCGCACCTCCCGCAACACCTGCTGCGACGCCACCACCCGCGCAACAGCCCCCCGAACCTCCACATCCGCGGACGCCCCAACCAGCCGCCCGTACTGCCCCACGGCAGCCAGCAGCTCAGTGTTGGCCACGAGCAAACCCCGCCGGGCAGCGGCCAACCCGTCCAATGCCTGCCGCAACGCAGCAAGAAGCCCAGAAACCGACACAGCCTCGACGTTAACCGAGCGGTCTGACAGTCCTACTCCGTCTTGGGCAGCGCCCAAGCCTCCAACCGCTCCGCCAGCTTCGGCACCTCAACAGCCCCACGCCCAACCTCGCGAACCATCTCCAACGCGTCATCGTCGTCCGCGTCCAGCCACCACCCGTTGATGTCGCACATGGTCACGGCGGCGATCCACGCCAGCCGCCAGTTGCCCTCGGCGAGGGGGCGGGTGCGCACGATGGAGTCCAGGAGGGCGGCGGCCTTGAGCCACAGGGTGTCGTAGGCCTCGACGCCGAGGACGGTGGCGTGGGGGCGGTGGGCGGCGGAGTCCAGGAGGCCGAGGTCGCGCACGACGAGGTCGCCGCCGGTGGCGGCGGTGGCCAGCACCAGCAGGTCGCCCGCGTCGAGGTAGGCGGTCACCCGGGAATGATCACAGACGGGCTCAGGCCGGGCCCATCCGGTCGAGCAGGCCGCGGTAGCGCGGGAGCACCCGGCCGAGGACCTCGGTGAGTTGCTCCTCCTTGTTCAGCCGCGCCCACCGGTCGGCCAGGGCCAGCCGCAGCACTTCCTGCTTGGAACGCCCCTCGGCCGCCGCGAGGGCGTCCAGTCGCGCGTTCTCCTCGTCGTTCAACCGCAGAGTCATCGCCATGACCACCACGGTACCACCGTGATACCAACGCGACGTGCGCTCGGCATCCGGCCGGGTACGCTGCCGTCCGTGCCCCGCCCGAAAACCCATGACGACGCCCTCCGGGTCCGCCTGCTCGACCGCGCCGGAGAGCTGTTGTCCCGCGAGGGCGCCTCCGCGCTGAGCCTGCGCCGCCTCGCCGCCGACGCCGACACCTCGACGACCGCCGTCTACTCGCTGTTCGGCGGCAAACCCGCGCTGGTGCGCGAGTTGTACGTGGAGGCGTTCCGCAGACTGGGCACCCGCCTGCGCGCCGTCGACGTCACCGGCGACCCGATGGGCGCGCTCAACCGCCTGGGCACCGCCTACCGGGAGAGCGCCCTGGCCGACCCGCACCTCTACGGCGTCATGTTCGGCGGCGTGATCCCCGGTTTCGAACCGGACGCGGAGGCCACCGCCGAGGCCCTGGCCGCCCTGGCCCCGCTGCTCGAGGTGATCACCAACGGCATCGACACCGGCCTGTTCAAGGCCGACCGCCCCGAGGACATGGCCATGGCCTGCTGGGGCATCGTCCACGGCCTGGTGTCGCTGGAGCTCGGCGGCACCCTGCCCCCGGACCTCGACAGCGCCCGCACCTACGAGCTCGCCGTCCGCGTCAACACCGAGGGCTGGAGCAAGCGGGGCTGACGTGACCATCCTCGTGCCGTACCACCAGGACGAACGCCTGCCCGACGGCGACATCCCGCTGACGGCCGAGACCGTCGAGCCCGCGTTGCCCGACGGCGACACCTGGACCCGCCTGGTCGCGCTGGCGGACGCGGTCGCCGACCGGGTCGCCGCCCGGATCGGGGAGACCCCCGTGGTGGTGTCCGGTGACTGCCTGGTCGCGAACGCGACGATCACGGGCGCGCAGCGCGCTGGGCTGGACCCCTCGGTGGTCTGGTTCGACGCGCATGGCGACGTGCACACCCTCGAGACCTCGACCTCGGGCTACCTCGGCGGCATGGCGCTGCGGCTGGCGATGGGCGCGCACGCGGAGCGGTTCGCCACCCCGCTCGGGCTCCGCCCGCTGACCGAGCGCCAGGCGGTGCTGGTCGACGCGCGGGACCTCGACCCCGCCGAGGTGCGCTACCTGTCCACCAGCGACCTGCGGCGCCACCCCGTCACCGCGCTCAGCGCCGAACTGCTGCCCGAGGGCCCGCTGGTGCTGCACGTCGACGTGGACGTGATCGACGCCGACGAGCAGCCGGGCATGCGCTTCCCCGCTCCGAACGGCCCCGCCCAGCGCGACGTGCTCGACGCGGCGCGGCGGGTGCTGACCACCGGCCGGGTGGTCGCCGTGGACATCGCCTGCCCCTGGCGCCCGGCCCGCGACGAGCAGGAGCGAGACCGCCGGGCCCGCCTGCTCGGCGACCTCCTCGCCCTGACCGGCTAGACAGCCCCGTACTGGCGGTCGCCCGCGTCGCCGAGGCCGGGGACGATGAAGCCCGAGTCGTTCAGGCGCTCGTCGACGCTCGACGTCACCAAGCGCACCGGCAGGCCTGCCTTGGACAGCGCCTCGATGCCCTCCGGGGCGGCCAGCACGCAGATGGCGGTCACGTCGGAGGCGCCGCGCTCCACCAGCAGCTTGATCGTGTAGACCATCGAGCCGCCCGTGGCCAGCATCGGGTCCAGCACGAACACCGGGCGACCGGCCAGGGACTCCGGCAGCGACTCCATGTACGGCGTGGGCTGCAGGGTCTCCTCGTCGCGGGCCAGGCCGACGAAGCCCATCTGGGCGTCCGGGATGAGCTTGTGCGCCTGGTCGGCCATGCCCAGGCCCGCCCGCAGGACCGGCACGAGCAGCGGCGGGTTGGCCAGCCAGTGCCCGTCGGTGCGGGCGACCGGCGTGTGGATGCGCTCGGTGCGGACCTCGGCGCCGCGCATGGCCTCGTAGGTGAGCATGACGGTGAGCTCTTGCAGCGCCGCGCGGAAGGTGGCCGAGTCGGTTCGCGCGTCCCGCATGACGGTGAGGCGGGCTTTGGCCAGGGGGTGGTCCACGGTCAGGACGTCCATGGGGCGACACCGTAGCGGTTGACCGGGCAGAACCCCTCTACTACTGAGCACGGGAACCGCTACCCTCGCACGTGTGAGCGAGCAGCCCAGCAGCCCGGGTCCGGAGGAGATGCGCGCCTCCAACACCGACCGTGAGCGCTATGCCAAGGTCTTGCACGACGCGATGGCCGATGGCCGATTGACTGTCACCGAGATGGAAGAGCGGCTGGACGTCGTCTACGCCGCCAAGACCTTCGGCGAGTTGCAGCCGGTGCTGCGCGACCTGCCCGGCCAGGAGCTCGTGCAGGTCCCGCAGAACCCGCCCGTGCCGCACCTGCCCGGCACGACGCCCGCACCGCACCAGTCCACGTCGATGATCGGGGGCCGGGGCACCAGCAACGGCGCGTTCGCGGTCATGTCCGGCGCCGAGCGCTCCGGGGTGTGGACGGTGCCGCCGACGTTCAACGCAGTCGCGGTGATGGGCGGGGTGGAACTCGACCTGACGCAGGCGCGGTTCGAGGAGGAGGAGACCGTGATCCAGGCGTTCGCCCTGATGGGCGGCGTGGAGATCACCGTCCCGCCGGACATCACCGTGTACGTGACCGGGTCCGGGCTCATGGGCGGCTTCGAGGGCCGCAAGGTCTCCAACCAGATCGGGCCGCCCGGGGCGCCGGTCGTGCGGATCACCGGCTTCGCCATCATGGGCGGGGTCGAGGTGCGCCCACCCAAGAAGCGCAAGCGCAAGCGCGAACGCGACCAGATCGAGTAGTGAGCCGCATCTCTTGTCCGACGCGCGGTGTTACAGCGCCACCCATCACACCGATAGGGGGGCGACGCGTCCGTCCCCGCCGGAGGTGCCCCGCTATGTGGCCGTTCCACCGCAAGCGCTCGTCGGCGCGCCCCTGCGCGCCCATCCCGGGTGACCGGGTCTCGCTGCCCGACCACGGGCGGGTCCCGGTGCTCGCCGCGGGCGCGCACCAGAACGGGTTGTTGGCCGCCGCGGTCGGCCAGGCCGCGGGCGATCACCTGCACGCCACGGCGGCGCTGGTGCCCGACAACCGGGGCGCGGTCCGGGTGGACGTGCTGATCGACGGGCGCAACGTCACCGCGGGCACGCTGCCCGGCGAGATCGGCCGCGAGTACCAGCCGGTGCTGACCAGGATCGGCGAGCGCGGCCAGGTCGGCACCTGCCCGGCCCGCATCACCGGCGGCGGCGACGCCCCGTACGGGGTCTACCTGCTGCTGTCGCCCCCGCGTGACCTCGAGGTGTTCACCGGCGAGCGGGACCCGATGGTCGCCTACGCGACGAGCTCTCGCGTGCAGCTCTGGGATGAGCGGACCTGCTCGGCCACCCGCGAGGAAGAGCACCAGGACACGCTCGCCGCACACGCGCCCGTCGCGGGGCAGAGCAGCAGGGACGTGCTGGTGACCCTGGGCTTCTGCGGCATCACCAGCGGCCGCTACCAGGGCGAGAGCGCCATCGAGGTGCGGATCGGCGGGCAGCGGGTCGGTCAGTTGACCTACGCCATGAGCCTGCGCTACGAGCAGCCGGTGCGGGCGCTGCTGGCCACCGGCGTCGAGGTGGCCTGCTGCGCGGTGACCAGGCGCACCCACGACGGCGTCCGGATCGAGCTGAAGCTCCCCCAGGTCACCGACTAGGTCCACAGTGGAATAGAACCGGCAACCCAGCCGCAACGCGGTGGTGACGGCGGCACAACACCGGGAGCGCCCAATGGGCGGATGAGCGAAGGCCTGAGCGTGGTCCCCCGGTCCAGCTCCCACGAACTCGACCACGTCGGTCTGCGGTTCCGCACGATCCACGGCTACAAGCGCGCGTTCCGGATGGCGGGCAGCGGTCCCGCGGTCCTGCTCGTGCACGGGATCAGCGACAACTCCGGCACGTGGCTGCGCGTGCTGTCCACGCTCGCGCGCGACCACACCGTCATCGCCCCGGACCTGCTCGGGCACGGCAAGTCCGACAAGCCGCGCGCCGACTACGCCGCGGGGGCGTACGCGTGCGGGATGCGCGACCTGCTCAGCGTGCTGGACGTGGACCGCGTGACCGTCGTCGGCCACTCCCTCGGCGGCGGGGTCGCGATGCAGTTCGCCTACCAGTTCCCCGAGCGCTGCGAACGGCTCGTGCTGGTCAGCAGCGGTGGCGTGGGCCGCGAGGTGCACCCGGCGCTGCGCGTCGCGGCGATGCCCGGGGCGGAGCTGGCCATGCCGTTCATCGCCGCCGCGCCGGTCCGCGCGCTCGTCGCCGGGATGATGCCGCTGCTGCGGCGCACCGGCCTCGACTTCGGCCCGGACCTGACCTACGCGCTGGAGCGCTACGCGGCGCTGCGCGACCCGCGGGCCAGGACCGCGTTCCTGCGCACCCTGCGCTCCGTGGTCGATCTGCGCGGCCAGGTGGTCACCATGCTCGACCGCTGCTACCTGACCAGGGGCATCCCCACGATGCTCATGTGGGGCACGCGGGACCGCATCGTCCCCTCCGCGCACGCGCGGCTCGCCCACGAGGCGATGCCCGGCAGCGTCCTGGAGGTCTTCGACCGCTCCGGGCACTTCCCGCACCAGAGCGAGCCCGCCAAGTTCATCTCGGTGCTGACCTCGTTCATCCGCGAGACCGCCCCCGCCGAGTACGACCCCCAGGTGTGGCGGGCGATCCTGCGCGGCGGCCGTGAACCCGAGCGCGCCGCCGACCCGGTCACCGTCGCCCGCATCGACCGCGCCACGGTGTCGTCCGGCTCTTAGCGGCTGAGGAGCCCGCGGGTTGGGGTCCGGCGGGCACGGGAGCTGGCAGGCCGGGGCGGCCCACTGGCTCGTCGAGTCGTCCTGGTCCCCTGAGTTGTCCACAGGCGGGGCGCGACCGGGCCGCGAAGTCGGCCCCTGGCCCTAAACTCAGGCCCATGCCAGAGACGAAGACGTCGCCAGCGGCGGACACCGGGCCACCGCCCGCGTTCGCCGACGCGGTGCGGGACGAGACCTCCCTGCGCCGGTTCCTGCACGGCCTGCCCGGGGTGGACGCGGTCGGGGTGGAGCAGCGCGCCGCCGGTCTGGCGACCCGCAGCATCAAGAAGGCCAGCAAGCTGTGGGCCATCGACATGGCTATCTCGATGGTCGACCTGACAACCCTCGAGGGCGCCGACACCGCGGGCAAGGTGCGGTCGCTGTGCGCCAAGGGCCGCAGGCCCGACCCGGACGCGCCCGAGGTGCCCAGGGTCGCGGCGATCTGCGTGTACCCGGACATGGCGGCCACCGCGGTGGCCGAGCTGGCGGGCACCGGGGTCGGCGTGGCCAGCGTGGCCACGGCGTTCCCCTCCGGGCGCTCGAGCCTGGCGGTCAAGCTGGCCGACACCGCCTACGCCGTCGAGGCGGGGGCGACCGAGATCGACATGGTGATCGACCGGGGCGCGTTCCTCTCCGGCCGCTACGGGCAGGTCTTCGACGAGATCCAGCAGGTGAAGGCGGCCTGCGGCGACGCGCACCTCAAGGTCATCCTGGAGACCGGCGAGCTGGCCACCTACGACAACGTGCGCCGCGCGTCCTGGCTGGGGCTGCTCGCGGGCGGCGACTTCATCAAGACCTCCACCGGCAAGGTGTCCCCCGCCGCGACGCTGCCGGTGACCCACGTGATGCTGCAGGCGGTGCACGACTGGCACGCCACCACCGGCGAGCTGCGCGGGGTCAAGCCCGCGGGCGGCATCCGCACGACCAAGGACGCCATCCGGTACCTGGTGGCCGTGCGCGAGGTCGCGGGCGAGCGGTGGCTCGACCCGCGCCTGTTCCGCTTCGGCGCGTCCAGCCTGCTCAACGACCTGCTCATGCAGCGGCGGACCCAGCTCCAGGGCCACTACAGCGGCCCCGACTACGTGACGGTGGATTGAGATGCCCTCCTGGGAGTACGCGCCCGCGCCGGAATCGCGGGCCATCGCCAACCTCAAGCCCAACTACCGCATGTTCCTCGACGGCGAGTTCGTCGAGGGCGGCGGCGAGCCGCTCAAGTCGATCAACCCGGCCACCGAGGAGGTGCTCGCGGAGGTCTCCACGGCCGGCTCCGCCGACGTCGACAAGGCCGTGAAGGCCGCGCAGCGGGCGCAGGACAAGGTCTGGGGCCGGATGCCCGGCGCCGAGCGGGCCAAGTACATCTTCCGCGTCGCGCGGCTGATCGCCGAGCGCGCCCGCGAGCTGGCCGTGCTGGAGTCGCTGGACAACGGCAAGCCGATCAGGGAATCGCGCGACGTCGACGTCCCGACTGCCTCGGCGCACTTCTTCTACCACGCGGGCTGGGCCGACAAGCTCGACCACGCGGGCTACGGGCCCGACCCCCGGCCGCTGGGCGTGGCGGGGCAGGTCATCCCGTGGAACTTCCCGCTGCTGATGGCCGCGTGGAAGATCGCCCCCGCGCTGGCCTGCGGCAACACCGTCGTGCTCAAGCCCGCCGAGACGACCCCGCTGACCGCGCTGGTGCTGGCCGAGATCATCCAGCAGGCCGAGCTGCCGCCAGGTGTGGTCAACATCCTGCCCGGCGCGGGCGAGGTGGGCGCGGCCGTGGTCGGGCACCCCGGCGTGCGCAAGGTGGCCTTCACCGGCTCGACCGACGTCGGCAAGTCCATCCAGCGCTCGCTGGCGGGCACCGGCAAGAAGCTGACCCTGGAGCTGGGCGGCAAGGCGGCCAACATCGTCTTCGACGACGCCCCGCTCGACCAGGCCGTCGAGGGCATCGTCAACGGGATCTTCTTCAACCAGGGCCACGTGTGCTGCGCGGGCTCGCGACTGCTGGTGCAGGAGTCGGTGGCCGAGGAGCTGCTGGACAAGCTGCACAAGCGGGTGGCGACGCTGCGCGTGGGCGACCCGCTGGACAAGAACACCGACGTCGGCGCGATCAACTCGCGCGCGCAGCTCACCAAGATCCAGGAGCTGGTGGCCTCCGGCGAGGCCGAGGGCGCCAAGCGCTGGACCAGCCCGTGCCCGGTGCCGGACAAGGGGTTCTTCTTCGCCCCCACCGTCTTCGCCGACGTCAGCCAGGCCATGCGCATCGCCCGCGAGGAGATCTTCGGCCCGGTGCTGTCGGTGCTGACCTTCCGCACCCCGGACGAGGCCGTGGCCAAGGCCAACAACACCCCCTACGGCCTGTCGGCGGGCATCTGGACCGAGAAGGGCTCGCGCATCCTGTGGATGGCCGACAAGCTGCGCGCGGGCGTGGTCTGGGCCAACACCTTCAACCGCTTCGACCCGACCGCCCCCTTCGGCGGCTACCAGGAGTCCGGGTTCGGCCGCGAGGGCGGCCGCGCGGGCTTGGAGGCCTACCTCGATGTCTGACCGCATCTCCGTCGCCAAGACGTACAAGCTCTACCTGGGCGGGGCCTTCCCCCGCTCGGAGTCGGGCCGCACCTACCCGGTCGCCGACGCCAAGGGCAAGTTCCTCGCCAACGCCGCGCAGGCCTCCCGCAAGGACCTGCGCGAGGCCGTCGTCGCCGCGCGCGGGGCGTTCAAGAAGTGGTCCGGGGCCACCGCGTACAACCGCGGCCAGGTGCTCTACCGGGTCGCCGAGGTCCTGGAGGGGCGGCGCGAGCAGTTCATCGCCGAGGTCGCCGCGTCCGAGGGCGTCGCGGCCAAGCGGGCGCAGGCGCTCGTCGACACCGCCATCGACCGGTGGGTCTGGTACGCGGGCTGGACCGACAAGCTCGCCACCGTGCTCGGCGCGGCGAACCCGGTGGCCGGGCCGTACTTCTCGTTCTCCGTGCCGGAGCCGACCGGGGTCGTCGGGGTGCTCGCCCCGCAGCGGTCGAGCCTGCTCGGCCTGGTCAGCGTGCTGGCCCCGGTGCTGGCGACCGGGTCGACCGCGGTCGTGGTCGGCAGCCAGGACCGGCCGCTGCCCGCGATCACCCTGTCGGAGGTGCTGGCGACCTCGGACGTGCCCGGCGGCGTGGTGAACCTGCTGACCGGGCACACCGCGGAGCTGGCCCCGTGGCTGGCCTCGCACGCCGACGTCAACGCCCTCGACCTGACCGGGGCGCACGCCGAGCAGCGCAAGGGGCTCGAGGAGGCGGCGGCGGGCACGGTGAAGCGGGTGCTGCGCACGCCGCTGGAGGAGCCCGACTGGGCCGAGCGGCCGGACATCGGCAGGCTGCGGGCGGTGCTGGAGACCAAGACCGTGTGGCACCCGACGGGTGTCTGACCGGACCGATCCGAGCGAAAGGGAGCCGAATGGCGCCGGGGGGCGTCACACTCGGCGAGCAAGGAATGGGGGACAGCCATGAGCACACCAGGAACACCACCTCCGGGGGTCTCCGACGTCGGCGGGTACCACGGCGAGGAGGACGCGTTCGCCGCGTACACCTCCGCCGTGCGCCCGCTGGCCGACCAGTTGCACACCGCGGCGGACACGCACGGGCGGACGGACTTCGCCGAGCACGCCTTCTCCAAGATCGGCAGTGAGGTCGGGCTGAGCCAGGCCATCCGCAACGCGACGGTGGGCCAGCAGGAGCGGGTGCGCGGCCTGGCCGACTCGCTGGGCGGGACGGTCGACGCGGTGCGCAACACCTGGACCAACATCCAGGGCACCGAGGAGGACGCCGGGCTGTCCCTGCGCCGGGCGGCGGGTGATCACACGTGAGCGCGCCCGTGCAGCAGCTGCTGGAGCCGATGATCCAGCCCGCGGCCACCGCGCAGCGGCACCTGGCCACCGACGACGCGGCGATCGACCAGGTCGGCCGGGCGCACAACGGGTTCGCCAGCACGCTGAGCACCGTCGGCGAGGACGCGGGCAGGCAGGCCGGCAGTCTGCGCTCGGGCTGGACCGGGCAGGGCGCGACCCGCTACGACCAGGACACCAGCGCGCAGCAGGTGACCGGCAAGCAGCTCGGCGAGTACAGCGCCCAGGTCCAGCAGGCGGTCCAGCGGGCGGGTGAGATCCTCAAGGTCGGCCAGAAGGTCAACCAGGACCAGATCGACGCGTTCAACCGCAAGGCCGCAGAGCTGCTGCAGGCCGCGGCGGCGCTGCGCCAGGCGGGCGACACCGCGGGCGCGCAGCAGAAGCTCACCGAGTTGGCCACCCACGCCTCCAGGCTGACCGGCGACACGTCGCTGAACCTGCAGGACGTCATGGGCAAGCTGACCGGCGTCGTCGACCAGATCAACGGTGGCGGCGGCGGTTCGACCTCGCCCCAGTCCGCGACCGCGGCCCCACCCGCGCCCGCCGCCTACAACTCCCGCCAGAGCGGCGGGGGCGGAGGCGGTGGCGGCGGTGGCGGCTACAGCGGGGGTGGCGGCGGCGGTGGGGGCGCGGTCACCAAGCGCAGGCTTCCGGTGGCCATCCCGCCGCAGCCGGGCACGGGGGTGGCGGTCAACCTGCCCGACGGCAGCACCGTCATGGCGCCCAACGAGACCGCGGCCAAGGCCGTGCGCGCGGCGCTGAGCCAGCTCGGCGTGCCCTACGTCTGGGGCGGCACCGCGCCCGGGTCCGGCCTGGACTGCTCCGGCCTGACCCAGTACGCCTACGGCGAGGGCGGCCTGGAGATCCCGCGCACCTCCCGCGAGCAGGACATCGGGGCCGAGGTGCCCAGCGCCGACCAGTTGCTCCCCGGCGACCTGGTGTGCTGGGAGGGGCACGTGGCGATGTACATCGGCAACGGGCAGATCGTCGAGGCGGGCGACCCGGTGCAGGTCGGGCCGCTGCGCACGACGAACTCGGGCATGCCCTTCGTCGGCTTCTACCGACCGACCGGCTGAGGGACGGGCAGCACGTGGAGATCGACATCAACCGGGAGCTGGACGCGGTGGCCAGCCGCGTGCGGCAGACCGAGGAGCACGCGCGGGCCAGGGTCGTCGGCCCGGTCACCGGGCAGGCGGTCAGCGGCGACGGCGGGGTGAGCGTCACCGTGCGGCCGGGCGGGCTGCTCTCGGAGGTCGCGCTGACCCCGGGGGCGCTGCGGATGGGCGCCGAGGCGCTGGCCGCGCAGATCACCGCGCTGGCCGGGGCCGCCACCCGGCGCGCGGGCGCGACCATGCACGCCACCCTGGCCCCCGTGCTGGGGCCCGAGGGCGAGAAGCACCTGGCGTCGCTGGGCTACCAGCCGCTCGACGAGGACGAGATCGCCCAGGACACCGTCTACGACAGCCCGCTGGGCCCGCGTGAGCGGCGGAGGGGGCCGTGAGCGAGCGCGAGGTCGTCGAGCGCAGCACGGCCCAGGTCATCGCCGACGGCCTGGAGCGGCAGAAGGCGCTCGAGGGCGTCGACGCGGTCCTGGGGCAGGTGCGCGGCACCGCGACCGACAACCACCAGAGCGTCCGGGTCACCGTCGACGGCCGGGGAAGGCTGGTCGAGCTGTGGCTGCGCCAGGACGCCGTGCGCTGGGGCGCCGACCAGCTCGGCAGGCTGATCGTGCTGGTCGCCGAGGCGGCGATGGCCCAGGCCACCCAGGCCGCCTACAACCGGCTGGCCCCGCTGCTCGGCGACGGGATGACCTACGCCATCGAGCAGCTCTCCGGCCGCCCGGCCCCGGCCAGGCGCGACAGCGGCGGCATCACCGCAGAGGAGTTCATGCGCAGGCGCGAGGAGCGGCTGCGCCGCGCCGACGGCTCCGCGTCCAGCCGCGGCCAGGCCGCCGACGACGACTGGGACCCCGACGACCCGCTGGCCTTCGACATCTCATCGCTGCGCTCGGACCGGTGACGGCGGTGACCCGGGGTGCCCCCCGCGGGGGGAACCAGCGGAAATCCCCCCGGGGGTTCGGCGCGGAGATCCAGACCCCGTAGGCTGCCGACCGGCGTGCGCGCGGGCACGCAGGCTGATGGCTGTGCGACCAGGAGGACCTCCAATGGCCCAGGACATCGTCCCGATCGAGCTGCGTCTGCCGCAGGGTGACGTCGTCACGCTGTGGGCTCCGCGCTGGCGGGAGGACGGCGAGGAGTGGGAGGCGTTCCTCGGGCACGAGGACGACCTCTTCGCGTTCCCGGACGCGGCGCACCTGGCCGCATTCGTGCGGACCACCGAGGAGCACGACCTGTCCGACCACCCGGCGTGGCACCTGGTGCCCGCGCTGTCGGTGGCCGAGCTGATGCCCGCCGACGCCCACCAGTACGACCTGGTCGGCGTGCCGGAGCTGGTGGCCGAGGACCCCGACACCTGGACCGTCGGCGAGCTGGCCGACATCGTCAACATCGTGCGCTCGCTGGCCGACGTGTGCGAGCTCGACGAGGTGCACACCGTCCTGGACTCCGCCGCCGGGTTCTCCGTGCTGGACCAGGGCACCTTCCCGTTCACCGGCCGCGACGGCGAGAAGCTGTGGACCGACCTGGCCGAGACCATCTCCGAGCGCTGGGACGAGGTCCTCGACGCCCTCGACGACGTGGTCACCGTGCCCGAGGTCGACGAGGCCGCGCTGGAGAAGTCCAGCGCGGAGCTGGCCGAGTTCCAGGCCGAGGCCGCCGAGATCGATGACGAGTCCGAGGACATCGAGATCGTCACCGTCGCGGGCACCGATGATGAGGACGCCGAGGCCGAGGCCGGCCCGGTGGGCTTCTGGGCCGAGGTCGGCATCGACCCGATCAAGATCATCGCCGATGGCGTGGAGTACTACACGCTGCGCTGCTACCTCGACGACGAGCCGGTCTTCCTCGGCGCCGACGGCAAGATCGACGTCGCCCGCTCGCCGCGCGCGCTGGCCAAGTTCCTGGCCACCGAGGACCTGTCCGACAACGACCTGACCGACGTCTCCACCTGGGACGAGGTCGCGGCCAAGGCGACCGACGGCAGCCTGGACCTGGAGCCGGACGCCGACAACACCTACGTGCTGGCCGGACTCGGCGAGGACCTGGGCGAGGGCGTCGACGCGGTCGACCCGGTGCAGCTCGACCTGGCCGTCGAGCTGCTGACCGACGCCGCCGACTGGGCCGACGACGAGTCGGTCGGCGAGGCGCTGGGCCAGTCGGAGAGCCTGGGCTGGCTGGTCAGCTACATCCTGTCGCCGGACCCCACCCGGATGGCGCCGAGCGCGCCGTTCGACAGCGAGGCCGAGGCGTGGCGGAAGCTGGTGCAGGCCTTCGAGAACCGCCTGTCGGTGCACTGACCCCGAAGCGGTGACGGCGTGAGCGCCGGGTGGTCCCCCCGCGGGCCACCCGGCGCTGTCGTGCTCAGCCCGCCTGGATCGCGGCGTAGCCGGGCTTGATGACGTCCTCGATGACCGCCAGCCGCTCGTCGAAGCCGATGAACGCCGACTTCATGGCGTTGACGGTGAACCGCTGCAGGTCGGTCCAGCCGAAGCCGAACGCGTCCACGAGCGCCTGCATCTCCGAGGTCATCGAGCAGCCGCTCATCAGCCGGTTGTCGGTGTTGACCGTGACCCGGAACCGCAACCGCGCCAGCAGCCCGATGGGGTGCTCGCCGATCGACGGCGCCGCCCCGGTCTGCACGTTGGACGACGGGCACATCTCCAGCGGGATGCGGCGGTCCCGCACGTAGCCGGCCAGCCTGCCCAGGCGCGCGGTCCCGTCCGGGTCGACCTCGATGTCGTCGACGATCCGCACGCCGTGCCCGAGCCGCTCGGCGCCGCAGTGCTGGATGGCCTCCCAGATCGAGGGCAGCCCGAACGCCTCGCCCGCGTGGATGGTGAAGTGCGCGTTCTGCTGGCGCAGGTACTCGAAGGCGTCGAGGTTGCGGGTGGGCGGGAAGCCCGCCTCCGGCCCGGCGATGTCGAAGCCGACCACCCCGGCGTCGCGGTGGCGCACCGCCAGCTCCGCGATCTCCAGCGACCGGGCGTTCTGGCGCATCGCGCACAGCAGCGTGCCCACGCGGATGGTCTTGCCCTTGGCCGCGGCGCGCGCCTCGCCCTCGCGGAACCCGGCCTGCACCGCGCGCACGATGGTGTCGAGGCCCAGGTCCTTCTCGGTGAACAGCTCGGGGGCGTAGCGGACCTCGGCGTAGACGACCCCGTCGTCGGCGAGGTCCTCGGCGCACTCG
The DNA here is from genome assembly GCF_009745975.1 of Actinokineospora pegani. Lineage (GTDB taxonomy): Bacteria > Actinomycetota > Actinomycetes > Mycobacteriales > Pseudonocardiaceae > Actinokineospora > Actinokineospora pegani. The sequence continues at coordinate 60,880 of NZ_WHOL01000048.1, forward strand.
GCGGCCACCCGCACGAGCGCGGCCTCGTCCTGCAGCACGCCGCAGGTGTGGGCGAAGGTCTCCAGGTACCGCACCAGCGAGCCGGAGTCGGCCGCCTCGCGGAACCAGGTCCCGAGCGCGGTGGCGTCGGTGGCGGGGAGGTCGCGGTAGCCTGCGGACTCGGCGAGTTCGAGGACCGTGGCGGGGCGCAAACCGCCGTCGAGGTGGTCGTGCAGGAGCACCTTGGGTGCGCGCAGCAACGCGTCCGGGGTCACCGGGACGACGGGCCGCTGGTCAATGGACGTCGACATGTCCGTACGGTACTCGCCGAGGAGTCACCCGTCCGAGTAACCAAACCGTCACGTAAGGTACGCCGCGACTCCAGCAACCGCTGGCAGGATGTCGGCCGAATGGTTCAAACCTGCGTGTCTGGACCGATGACAAGCAACAGGTGGTGTATGGACGCCTTCTGGGAGTGGCTAGGCTCCTCCTCGGTGTCTCCACAGCAGGCGCGCCCCCAACACCCATCCCCCAGGACGAAGGTCACCTCCGTGAACGAAAACAGCCCCGCGGTGTCGTTCGACCGGATGCGCAACATGCTCACGCGCGCGGCCGAGATCCGTGAGAGTGAACAACAGCAGATCTTCGACGCCCTGGACGAGATCCACGCCAGGCTGTCGCCGCTGGAGTCCATCGGGTCGGTGCGCAAGCGGCTGTCGGAGATGCCCGACCGGACCGAGGTCAGCGTGCTGGCCGAGCGGCTCGACGAGGCGATGGGCAAGCTCGAGGCGCAGGACACGGCGATCGCCGCGATCGGGCGGGCCGTGGAGAGCATCGTCGACAAGCTGGCGACCCCGTTCGCCCAGCTCGACGGTCGGCTCGACGGCGTGGCGGGCCGGTTCGAGGGTGTCGCGGGTCGGATGGACGGCCTGGAGGACAAGCTCACCAGCATCCACCGCCGCATCGACGAGCTCGACCACCACCTGGACAAGCAGGACGCCAAGGTCGACCAGGTGCCCGGCCTGGTGCTCGGCCCGGTCCGCGAGCGGGTCGAGATCCTCGAGACCGCGCTGCGCGGCCGCATCGACGAGGTCGACGAGGGCGTGCACGAGCACCTCGACGGCACCAAGGACGTGCTGGCCCGCCAGCTCACCGAGGCGGGCGAGGCGCTGACCGGCAAGGTCGAGGCCGTCGCGGGCAAGGTCGACGGGGTGCAGGGCAAGGTCACCGACTCCACCAACGCGCTGCACGGCCGCTTCACCGAGACCTCGGACTCGGTGCACGGCAAGCTCGACACCGTCCTGGGCTCGGTCGAGACGGCCCGCGACGCGGTGGCCGGTTCGGTCGAGTCGGCCCGCGAGTCGCTGGCGGGCTCGGTCGAGTCCTCGCGCGAGGCGCTCGCCGGTTCGCTCGACGCGACCCGCGAGACGCTGGCCGGTTCGGTCGGCGACTCCCGCGACGCCGTCACGGGCAAGCTCGACGAGGCCACCGGCGCCCTGCGCGACGCGCTGCAGGAGACCCGCGAGACCGTCGACGCCAGCGAGCGCCTCGAGCAGCTCGCCCAGCGCCTGGAGAAGGTCACCTCGCGCCTCGACACCATGACCACCCGCCTGGACGCGGTCGAGGACGGCTTCGCCGTCAAGCTGGGCGACCTCGGCGGCACCATCGAGCGCAGCCTGAGCAAGGTCGAGGGCACCCTCTCGCACCGCCCCGACTCCGACTCGGTGGAGACCCTGGTCCGCCGCAGCAACGACGAGTCCGTCCGCCGCATCGGCGGCCACCTCGACGAGGCCATGGCCACCTTCGCCGAACTCATGCTCGGCGGCGGCCAGCCCACCCCGCCCCCGCCCACCACCCTCCCCCGCCAGGGCACCCGCCGCCGCACCAACGGCAAGAACGTCAAGTCCGCGGACAAGCCCGAGAACAACGAGGACTCCGACATCGCCGCAGGCGCCTGACGGACCTGCTCCACAGCGCGGCCCCGCACCGGTTCGGTGCGGGGCCGCTGCCGTCCGGTGACCACCGCGCCCGCCCTGGCGACCACAACCCGCGGAGCCCGCTGACTCGAGGTCACGGCAAGCGGCTGTTTCCCTGCTCGGCGTCCGGCCCCTGCACGCGCCTCCCGCGTGCGGCTGGCGGTCAGAGCGGGCGGACCGTGGCCACCAACGTCAGTCCCAGTGCCACGCGGTTGCACCCCGCGGGCGGAGCGCGGGAACTCTGGCAGACGAGGGCTCAGCCGCGGACGGTCTCCAAGACCAAGGTGCGCTCGGGCGCCGAGTCACCCACCTCGAAGGCACCCGCCAGTGCCGCCAGCGCGCCCGCGACCGCGTCCGGGGTGTCGGTGTGCAGCTCCAACAACGGTTCCCCCTCGACCACCGGCTCCCCCGGCTTCGCCAGGCACAGCACCCCGGCCGCCGCCTGCACCGCGTCCTCCTTGCGCGCGCGGCCCGCGCCCAGCCGCCACGCGGCGACGCCCACGGCGTAGGCGTCGAGGCGGGTGAGGGCGCCCGAGGCCGGGGCGGGGACGACGTGGACGTGGGTCGGGCGGGGCAGGGGCGCGTCCGGGTCGCCGCCCTGGGCGCGGATCATCCTGGCCCAGGTCTCGTAGGCCCGCCCGGAGGAGAGCACCGCCGCCGGGTCCACATCGGACAGACCGGCCAGCGACAGCATCTCGCGCGCCAGCGCCACCGTCAGCTCGACGACATCGGCCGGGCCGCCGCCGCGGAGCACCTCGACGGACTCGGCGACCTCGACCGCGTTGCCCACCGCGCGCCCCAGCGGCACCGACATGTCGGTCAGCAGCGCCGAGGTGCGCACCCCGTGCGCGACGCCGATCGACACCAGCGCCGACGCGAGGTCGCGGGCGTCGGCCACCGTCTTCATGAAGGCGCCCGACCCGAACTTCACGTCCAGCACCAGGGCGTCCGCGCCCTCGGCGATCTTCTTGGACATGATGGAGCTGGCGATCAGCGGGATCGACTCGACCGTCCCCGTCACGTCCCGCAGCGCGTACAGCTTCTTGTCCGCCGGGGCCAGTCCCGCCGTCGCCGCGCAGACGACCGCGCCGACGGAATCCAACTGCGCCCGGATCTCGTCGGTGGACAGCGCCGCCCGCCAGCCGGGGATCGCCTCCAGCTTGTCCAGCGTCCCACCGGTGTGGCCCAGCCCGCGTCCCGACAACTGGGGCACGGCCGCACCACAGGCGGCGACCAGCGGCGCCAGCGGCAGCGTGATCTTGTCGCCCACCCCGCCGGTCGAGTGCTTGTCGACGGTGGGGCGGGTCGAGGCCAGCGACAGCGTCTCGCCGGAGCGGATCATGGCGGCGGTCCAGGCGGCGATCTCGTCGCCGGTCATGCCGTTGAGGTAGATGGCCATGGCCAGCGCCGACATCTGCTCCTCGGCGACCTCGCCCCGGGTGTAGGCGTCGACGACCCAGTCGATCTGGTCGACGCCCAGGGCCTGGCGGTCGCGCTTGGCGCGGATGACGTCGACGGCGTTGAACTGCCTCACGGGAGTGCCTCCGGGCCGAACGCGTGGGGCAGGACCTCCGACATCGGCAGCGGCCCGACGGCCGTGTCGACCAGGCAGGAGGGCCCGCCGAGCTCGTTGATGATCTGCCTGCACCGGCCGCAGGGCATCAGCAGGTCCCCGGCGCCGCTGCGGCAGGCCAGGGCGACGAGCCTGCCCCCGCCGGTCAGCGCGAGCTGTCCGGCGAGGGCGCACTCGGCGCACAGGCCGACGCCGTAGGCGGCGTTCTCGACGTTGCAGCCGGTGATGACCCGGCCGTCGTCGACCAGGGCCGCCGCGCCGACCCGCAGCCCCGAGTACGGGCAGTAGGCCAGCGCCGCCGCGGCGGTCGCGCGGACGCGCAGGTCGTCCCAGTCGACGGCGGGGGTCACTTGCCCTGCCCCCGCAGGTAGGGCGCGCCGATGAACTTGGGTGGTCGCAGCCGCTGCGAGGCCAGGCCCAGCACCAGCAGCGTCACCACGTACGGCGCCGCGCCCACCAGCTCGGCCGGGACGGCGTCGCTGGAGAAGTACCAGAACCCGAACAGCACGCCCAGGAAGCCTGCCACCGACGAGAGCACGTGGTGCCCCGAGCGCAGTTGCAGCACGGCCACCACGACCAGCGCGATGCCCAGCAGCAGGAGCAGCGCGTGCACGGCGGCCGAGCCGCGCAGCGCCATCGCGTCGGTGTAGCCGAACAGCGACGCGCCCGCGGCCAGCCCGCCGGGCCGCCAGTTGCCGAAGATCATCGCCGCCAGGCCGATGAACCCGCGGCCGCTGGTCTGCCCGTCGCGGAACTGCCCGGAGCTGACCGCCAGGAACGCCCCGCCCAGGCCTGCGAAGGCGCCGGAGGCGGTGACGGCGAGGTACTTGTACTTGTAGACGTTGACGCCCAGCGACTCCGCCGCGACCGGGGCCTCGCCGCAGGAGCGCAGCCGCAGGCCGAACGGGGTGTGCCAGAGCAGCCACACCGACCCGGCGATGAGCAGCGCGGCCAGCACGGTCAGCAGCGACACCTGGGTGACCAGGCCGCGCAGCATCCCCGCGACGTCGGAGACGAAGAACCAGCGCTTGTCCTCCACGGCGCCCAGCACGTCCGACAGCCCGGGAATGGTGATCTTCTGGGCGTCGTCGATGCGCGGCGACTGCTTCTGGCCGCCGCCGGGGGCGTCGGAGAAGTACAGCTTGGACAGGAACAGCGCCAGGCCGGGGGCGAGCAGGTTGATCGCCACACCGGAGATGATGTGGTCCACGCCGAAGGTCACCGTGGCCACCGCGTGCAGCAGCCCGCCGATGGCGCCGAGCAGCAGGCCGAACACCACGCCCGCCCACGGACCCCACTGGTAACCGGCGAACCCGGCGCCGAAGGTGCCCAGCACCATCATGCCCTCGAGGCCGATGTTGATCACGCCGGCGCGCTCGGCCCACATGCCCGCCAGCGCGGCCATGGCCAGCGGGACTGCGGCGGTCAGCGCGGCCTGCACGGTGCCGCTGGAGGTCAGGTCGGTGGCGCCCGCGAACACCCGCACCGCGGAGAGCACCAGCAGCACGGCCGCGATGGCGCCCACCCAGGCCAGCGCGGGCAGCTTGCGCTTGCCGCGCGCGGGGGGTGTGCTCCCGGCCCGCACGCTCAGTCCGGCGGTCATGCCGACGCCTCCTCGCGGTTGTCGTCCTTGGGGCCGTCGGCGGCCGGGTCCCTGGTGCTGCCCAGCGCCTTGCCGACCTCGCGCTGCTCGGTGCGCACGCGGTAGCGGCGCACCAGCTCGTAGGCGATGACCACCGAGAGCACGATGACGCCCTGCATGATGCCGACGATCTCGCGCGGCACCCCGGCGAGGTCGAGGGCGTTGGCCGAGTTGTCCAGCAGCCCCCACAGCACCGCGGCCAAGGCCATGCCGATCGGGTGGTTGCGCCCGAGCAGCGCGACCGCGATGCCGATGAACCCGATGCCGGGCGGGAAGTCCAGCGAGTACTCGTGCGAGGACCCGAGGAGCTGCGGCAGCCCGACCAAGCCCGCCACCGCGCCGGAGAGCAGCATCGACAGCAGCACCATCTTCTTGACGCTGATGCCGGAGGCCACCGCCGCGGACTCCGACAGGCCGGTGGCCTTGAGCTCGAAGCCGAAGCGGGTGCGGGAGAGCACGAACCAGTAGGCGAAGCCGACGGCGGCGGCGAGGAACACCAGCCCGAACAGGTCGGAGGAGGACCCGGAGACCGGGATGCCGCCGACCTGGCCGCCCTCGGTGATCGGCCGGGTGCCGATGTTGTTCGAGCCCGGCCGCTCCTCGGCCAGCCTGGCCGGGTTGAGCAGGTAGGACACCAGGTAGGTGGCGATCGCGTTGAGCATGATCGTCGAGATCACCTCGCTGATGCCGCGGGTGACCTTGAGCAGCGCCGCGACGCCCGCCCAGGCCGCGCCGACCAGCATCGCCGCGACGATGGTCATCGTGATCCGCAGGACCGAGGGCAGGCCCTCCATCCAGGTGGCGCCCGCCAGCGCGGCCGACAGCATCGCCGCGAGCCGGTACTGGCCGTCGACGCCGATGTTGAACAGCTTCATCCGGAAGCCGATCGCCACCGCGATGGCCGCCAGGTAGTACTGGGTGGCGCTGTTGAGCGAGTTGACGAAGGTGCGCGGGCGCTGCGCCGCGGTGACCATCGCGTCGATGGTGTCGAACAGCGAGTGCCCGGTCGCGGCCAGCACGACGGCGCAGACCAGCACGGCGAACACGAGCGCGCCGACCGGGGCGGCCAGGCCCAGCAGGACGGCGCGCGGAGCGAACCTGCGCATCAGTCTTCCCCCTCCGCTCCGGTCATCGCCGACCCGAGCTGTTCGGGGGTGACCGTCGCCGGGTCGTGGTCGGCGACGAGCCTGCCGCGCAGGATCACCGACAGCGAGTCGGACATGCCGATCAGCTCGTCGAGGTCGGCGGAGATCAGCAGCACCGCCAGGTGCTCGGCGCGGGCGCGGCGGATGTGGTCCCAGATCGCGGCCTGCGCGCCGACGTCGACGCCGCGGGTCGGGTGCGAGGCGATCAGCAGCACCGGGTCGGCGCTCATCTCGCGGCCGACGATGAGCTTCTGCTGGTTGCCGCCGGAGAGCGCGGAGGCGTGGACGTCGATGTTCGGCGTGCGCACGTCGTAGTCGCGCACGATCCGCTCGGTGTCGGCCTTGGCGGCGCGGATGTCGATCAGCGGACCGCGGCTGGACGGCTTGCGGGTCTGGTGGCCCAGCACCCGGTTCTCCCACAGGGTCGACTCGAGCACGACGCCCTGGCGGTGGCGGTCCTCGGGGATGTAGCCCATGCCCGCCTCGCGCCTGCGCCTGGTCGGCAACCGGGTGATGTCGCGCCCGCCGAGCGCGATGCGGCCCGCCGCCGGGGCGCGAATGCCCATCAGGGCCTCGACGAGCTCGGCCTGGCCGTTGCCCTCGACGCCCGCGATGCCCAGGACCTCGCCCGCGTGGATGGTGAACGACACGTCGTCGAGGACCCTGCGGCCGTCGGCGCCGGTGACGGTCAGGCCGGTGACGGTGAGCACGGGCCGGTCGGTGACCGTGGACTCGCGCAGCTCGGGGACCGGCAGCGCGGTGCCGACCATCAGCTCGGCGAGCTTGCGCGCGGTCACCTCCTTGGGCGACACGCTGGCCACGGTGGTGCCGCGCCGGATGACGGTGATGTCGTCGGCGACCGAGAGCACCTCGTCGAGCTTGTGCGAGATGAACAGGATGGTCAGGCCCTCGGCCTTGAGCTCGCGCAGGTTGCCGAACAGCTCGTCGACCTCCTGGGGCACCAGGACCGCGGTGGGTTCGTCGAGGATCAGCGTGCGCGCGCCGCGGTAGAGCACCTTGAGGATCTCCACCCGCTGGCGCTCGCCGACGCCGAGCTCGTCGACGAGCCGGTCGGGGTCGACGTTGAGGCCGTAGGAGTCGGAGATGTCCCTGATCCGCCTGCGCGCGGCGGCGAAGTCCAGCGCTACCGCGGAGCCGGGCTCGCTGCCGAGCACGACGTTCTCCAGCACGGTCAGGTTGTCGGCGAGCATGAAGTGCTGGTGCACCATGCCGATGCCCGCCCCGATCGCGTCGGCGGGGGAGGCGAACACCACGGGGGCACCGTGCACGGCGATGACGCCCTCGTCCGGCTGCTGCATCCCGTAGAGAATCTTCATCAGGGTGGACTTGCCCGCGCCGTTCTCACCGACGAGGGCGTGCACGGTGCCCGGCCGGACGGTGATGTTGACGTCGGAGTTCGCCACGACTCCCGGGAAGCGCTTGGTGATCCCGGTGAGCTCGACGGCCGGGGCGGGTTCGCCGCCTGCTGGCTCGGTTGGCACGGGGTGTTCCTCTTCCAGTGGGCTCGGGGGACCTCGGTGGCCGGAAACGCGACGGACGGACCCGGGCAGCCGCCCGGGTCCGTCCGTCGCGAACCCGTCGGGTCCCCTACTTCTGCGCGGGGACCTTGATCGTCCCGTCGACGATCTGCTTCTTGAAGTCGTCGAGCTGGGCCTTGATGTCGTCGACCTTGCCACCGCTGGTGGCGTAGTCGACCCCGCCCTGCTCCAGGTCGTAGACCTTGACGCCCTTGGCGAACTCGCCGTCCTTGACCGAGCTGATGAAGTCGTAGACGCCGACGTCCACCTTCTTGATCATCGAGGTCAGGATGACGTCCTTGACCTCGGCCAGGCCCGGCAGGTTGTACTGGTCGGAGTCGACGCCGATGCCCAGCTTGCCCTTGGCCTTGGCGGCCTTGAACACGCCGTTGCCGGAGCCGCCCGCCGCGGCGTAGACGATGTCGACGCCCGCGTCGAACATGCCGTTGGCCGCGGTCTCGCCCTTGGCCGGGTCGTTGAAGCCGGTGAAGTCCGGCGGCTCGGTCAGGTACTTGACCTGGACCTCGGCGTCCGGCTTGACCTGCTTGACGCCCGCGGTGAAGCCGACCTCGAACTTCTGGATCAGCGGGGTGTTGACGCCGCCGATGAAGCCCACCTTGTCGGTGGTCGACTTCAGGGCCGCGGCCACGCCGACGAGGAAGGAGCCCTGCTCCTCGGCGAAGACGATGTTGGCGATGTTGTCGCCGGTGGCGTCCTCGCTGTCGACGAGCGCGAACTGCACGTCGGTGTAGTCGGGGGCGACCTTGGCCAGCGAGGTGGCGTAGGCGTAGCCGACGGCGATGACCGTGGTGTAGCCGCCCTCGGCGAGCTGGCGCAGCCGGTCCTCCTTGATGGCCTCGCTCTCGCCCGCGCCCGCCTCGAGCTCCTTGATGTCGAGCCCGAACTCCTGCTTGGCCCGGTCGATGCCGCGCGCGGCGGAGTCGTTGAACGACTGGTCGCCGCGGCCGCCGATGTCGTAGGCGAGGCCCACCTTGAGCTGGGCGCCGTCGCCGGTCGAGCCGCTGCCGGCGTCGCCGGAGTCCGACGACCCGCCGCACGCGGCCAGCCCGAGCCCCAGCGCCAACGCCGCGGCCGCGAGTCGAGTTCCTCGCATTCGACGCAAGGCTTATCTCCCTCCGGATGTGGCTCGCACCAGGCGGTGGCCGGGTCACGGGCCGATGGTTCGCGGAACCGTATACTCCGCGCTCCCCGCGCACGCGATCCGAGCGCCCCGCCGTGACCCAATCGTTGGGTCCCGGGTGGCGGTCCCGGCTCCGCGCCGCGAGCGTGAGCCGCAGCGTAACCACGCGCGCGCCGACGGGCAGCCCCTACGAGCCCCCGGGCCCGCCTGCCACACGTCCGCTGATCCCCCGAATGACTGACGACGAAAGTGCGGGCGGCGACAACGCGACCATCCATAGTGGACAAGCCAGTGGTCCTGGTTGGACACCCGTGAACATTACCGATCAGTAGGGACTTTCGTGACCGATTCAGCGTTACCCGGTCGAGTAATGGGTCGGTCACAAATCGGTTTCGGCGTTCAGCGCGCCGCGAATCGGATACCACTAGAATCCCGACTGGGGTCCACCCGATATGCCCGCCAGCCTGCGTGTCTCGTCCGTCACACGAGGCAATGGCGGGTTGGGTGGGCGCCACCGCGCGGGGCTAGCATCCGAGGGTCAAGGTCCGTTTCACGCGTGTGTCGCAGGCACGGGCCCTTTGTCCATCAGCGACGTTGGAGGCCGTCTACCGTGTCCGACTCGGCCATTGCTACCGAGCAGGTAGCGGCGCGCGGGTCCCGGATCACCGGGACGCTCTACCGGGGGGACCCCGGCATGTGGTCCTGGGTGGCCCACCGGATCACCGGTGTGCTCACCTTCTTCTTCCTCTTCGCGCACGTGCTCGACACCGCCCTCGTGCGGGTGTCGCCCAACGCGTACGACGAGGTCATCGAGACCTACAAGACCCCCCTCGTGAACCTGCTCGAGGTCGGCCTGGTCGGCGCGGTGCTCTACCACGCGCTCAACGGGCTGCGGGTCATGCTGGTCGACTTCTGGGCCAAGGGGCCGAAGTACCAGAAGCCCATGCTGTGGACCGTCCTGGGCATCTGGGTGCTGGTGATGATCCCCGGCGCCTACTTCATGATGGTCCGCACCGTGACCGAGATGTTCGGGGGCCACTGATCATGACGCTCGCTCTGGACAAGCCCCGCTCCCCGCGCCGCCCCGCCGCGCGCCGGTCGAACTTCGAGCTCGCGAGCTGGTTGTTCATGCGGATCTCCGGCATCGCGCTGATCGTGCTGGTGCTGGGCCACCTGTTCATCATGAACATCCTCGACGGCGGCGTGCACCGCATCAACTTCGCCTTCGTGGCGGGCCGCTGGTCCAGCCCGTTCTGGCAGATGTGGGACCTGGCGATGCTCTGGCTCGCCGAGATCCACGGTGGCAACGGCCTGCGCACGGTCATCAACGACTACGCGCGCAAGGACACCACCCGGTTCTGGCTCAAGGTGATGCTCTACGTGTCGATGGTGCTGATCCTGTTCCTCGGCTCGTACGTCATCTTCACGTTCGACGCGACCATCCCCGCGAACTGACGCCACCACCACCCAGGCCACCAGCCACTGTCTGAACTCCAGCAGGGAAGCGGTTTCCGATATGCAATTCCACAAGTACGACGTGGTGATCGTCGGCGCCGGGGGCGCGGGCATGCGCGCGGCGATCGAGTCGGGCTCGCGCGCCCGCACCGCCGTGCTCACCAAGCTGTACCCGACCCGGTCGCACACCGGCGCGGCCCAGGGCGGCATGTGCGCCGCGCTGGCCAACGTCGAGGAGGACAACTGGGAGTGGCACACCTTCGACACGATCAAGGGCGGTGACTACCTGGTCGACCAGGACGCCGCGGAGATCATGGCGAAGGAGGCCATCGACGCCGTCCTCGACCTGGAGAAGATGGGCCTGCCGTTCAACCGGACGCCCGAGGGCCGCATCGACCAGCGCCGCTTCGGCGGGCACACCCGCAACCACGGCGAGGCCGCCGTGCGCCGCGCCTGCTACGCCGCGGACCGCACCGGCCACATGATCCTGCAGACGCTGTACCAGAACTGCGTCAAGCAGGGCATCGAGTTCTTCAACGAGTTCTACGTCCTCGACATCTGCATGACCGAGACGGACAACGGCCCGGTCTGCACCGGCGCGGTCGCCTACGAGCTGGCCACCGGCGAGATCCACGTGTTCCAGGCCAAGGCGGTCGTGTTCGCGACCGGCGGCTTCGGCAAGGTCTTCAAGACCACCTCGAACGCGCACACCCTGACCGGCGACGGCATGGGCATCGTGTTCCGCAAGGGCCTGCCGCTGGAGGACATGGAGTTCTACCAGTTCCACCCCACAGGCCTGGCAGGCCTGGGCATCCTGCTGACCGAGGGCGCCCGCGGCGAGGGCGCGATCCTGCGCAACGCCTCCGGCGAGCGGTTCATGGAGCGCTACGCCCCCACCATCAAGGACCTCGCGCCGCGCGACATCGTCGCCCGCTCGATGGCCCTGGAGGTGCTCGAGGGCCGCGGCGCGGGCCCGAACAAGGACTACGTGCTGCTCGACTGCACGCACCTGGGCGCGGAGGTCCTGGAGACCAAGCTCCCCGACATCACCGAGTTCGCCCGCACCTACCTCGCGGTCGACCCGGTGACCGAGCCGGTCCCGGTGTACCCCACCGCGCACTACGCGATGGGCGGCATCCCGACCAACGTCCACGGCGAGGCCCTGCGGGACAACGACAACGTCGTCCCCGGCCTCTACGCCGCGGGCGAGTGCGCGTGCGTGTCCGTGCACGGCGCCAACCGGCTGGGCACCAACTCGCTGCTGGACATCAACGTCTTCGGCCGCCGCGCGGGCATCGCCGCGGCCGAGTACGCCCAGGGCCGCGAGCACGTCGAGCTGCCGGAGAACCCGACCAAGGTCGTCAACGACCAGTTGGAGCTGCTGCTCAGCGAGCACGGCAAGGAGCGGGTGGCCGACATCCGCACCGAGCTGCAGGCCACGATGGACGCCAACGCGTCGGTGTACCGCACCGAGGAGACCCTCAAGCAGGCGCTGCACGACGTCCAGGCGCTCAAGGACCGCTACGCCCACATCCAGGTGCAGGACAAGGGCAAGCGGTTCAACACCGACCTGCTCGAGGCCGTCGAGCTGGGCTTCCTGCTCGAACTGGCCGAGGTCCTCGTCGTCGGCGCCATCGAGCGCAAGGAGTCCCGCGGCGGCCACGCCCGCGAGGACTACCCGAACCGCGACGACACGAACTACATGCGGCACAGCATGTTCTACAAGCAGGGCGACGAGCTCAAGGGCGAGATCCGGCTCGACTACAAGCCCGTCACCTTCACCCGGTACAAGCCGATGGAGCGCAAGTACTGATGACTGCGACTGTTTCCGAGAAGGCGGGCTCCCGCGGCGACCTGCCCCCGGTCCCCGACGGCGCCGTGACGGTGGCCCTGAAGGTCCTGCGCTTCAACCCGGAGGTCGACTCCGAGCCCCGCTGGGAGACCTTCAACGTCCCCGCGCTGCCCACCGACCGCGTGCTCAACCTGCTGCACTACGTCAAGTGGTACATCGACGGCACCCTGACCTTCCGCCGCTCCTGCGCCCACGGCATCTGCGGCTCGGACGCCATGCAGGTCAACGGCGTCAACCGGTTGGCGTGCAAGGTCCTGGTCAAGGACCTGATGGCCAAGGGCGACAAGCCCACCAGCATCACCATCGCCCCGATCAAGGGCCTCCCGGTGAACAAGGACCTCCTGGTGGACATGGAGCCGTTCATGGAGGCGTTCAAGGCGGTGAAGCCGTTCCTCATCACCTACGGGAACGAGCCCACCCGCGAACGCGTCCAGTCGGCCGCCGACCGCGAACGCTTCGACGACACCACCAAGTGCATCCTGTGCGCCTGCTGCACCACCTCGTGCCCGGTCTTCTGGAACGAGGGCAGCTACTTCGGCCCCGCCGCCATCGTCAACGCCCACCGCTTCATCTTCGACTCCCGCGACGAGGGAGCCGAGGAGCGGTTGGACATCCTGAACGACGCTGAGGGCGTGTGGCGCTGCCGCACGACGTTCAACTGCACTGACGCCTGCCCGCGTGGCATTCAGGTCACCAAGGCCATCCAGGAAGTGAAGCGCGCACTGCTGTTCCGCCGCTGACGCTGGTCTGCCGTTCACGCTGATGCCGTGCCCCCGCTGCGGGGGCACGGCATCAGCGCTTTCCGGTGGCATGTTTCAGAACCCGGTACGTGCGACCGCAAGTCGAGTTAGGGTCACCCTTGGTAGGGCAAGCGCTTCCGGGGGAACCACCATGCCGATCACAAGCAGTGACGACTTCACGTTCGGTAGCATCGGCGACTCGATGGCTAAGTTCGCACAGGCAGCCAACGCGGGCCAGTTCGCCGTCAACGAGTCGGGGGGCCAAGCACTCATCAGCGCCATCGACAGGATGCTCGACTGGCTCGAAAACAAGTCATTCGACCTGGGCTTGCTTGAGCAGGAACCACCGCTAGGCAGTAGCCACGCCGCCCAGGTCATGAAGCCGTACATGCAGAACGTCGCTATCGATCATCAAGGGTTTCTCACTCAACTTCGCGCGCTGAAGGAAAGCCTGACCGTTGCCCGAGAAGCTATCCAGACAGCGATGAGCAACTACCAGCAGACCGATAGCACCGCAGCAAGCGGCTTCATTGAGAGGGGCCCACAGGGATGAAGCGAGCCATCGCCATCGTCGCACTCCTCACGGCGCTCACAGCCTGCTCCACGACCACCCCCGGCGCACCCGTCGCCGAACCGCCCCAGACAGGCAGCGAGACCAACCGGTCGACCGCAGACGGCGACGGCACCGACAAGGAAAGGGCGCTCGTCGCGCTAGACCCCTGCGAGCTGATCACGCCCGAGGTCCACGCCGAGTTCGGCGTCGATTCCGACGCCAACTTTCAAGAGTTCCCCTCGTCACGGAGCTGCAAGTGGAACGGCACCCCACCGGGCATGACCGGGCGCTTCGCCTTCGGCTACGCGATCTTTGCGAAGCTGGGAGTGGACGAGGTTGTTTCCCGCAACGAGAAGAAGGAAATCACCATCAACGGCCGCCGCGCCGTCACCTCGATACGTGGCGCTGGCGATGTCTATGCCATTTCTCTCGAGGTCACCCCCACCGCACGATTGGATGTTCAGTTCAACGGCGGAGCGGGTCGCAATCCGGTCGAGCAGATGTGGGAGCGGGCTACGCGGCTTGCTGAACTGGTGGAACCCAAGCTCCCGTGACCTCGTCGGGGATGACGCGGTACCGCTCGGCGACGCGGACCAGCCGTGACGAGGGTCCTCGTCACGGCTGGTGTTGGTGGTCTGGTCAGACGGGGCGCTTCTTGTTCTCCTCGATGATCTGGGCGAGCGCCTTGGTGATGAACGCCTCGACCTGCTCCTTGGTGATACCCAGGCCGGAGAGGACGCCCGTGCCCGCCTCGTGTTCGAGCAGGGCCAGCAGGATGTGCTCGGTGCCGATGTAGTTGTGGCCGAGTTTGAGCGCCTCGCGGAAGGTCAGCTCGAGGATCTTCTTGGCGGCGGCGTCGAAGGGGACCAGTTCGCCGGGGGCGCCCGTGGGGGCGGGCAGGGCGGCGACAGCGGCGTCCTTGACCTGGTCGGGGGTGACGCCCTGGGCCTCGATGGCCTTCACCGCCAGGCCCTGGGGTTCGGCGGTGAGGCCGAGCACGAGGTGTGCGGGGCCGATCTGGTCGTTCCTGTGCTCCTGCGCGGTTGTTTGCGACACCACGACCACGTTGCGGGCGCGGGTGGTGAAGCGGGCGAAGCCCTCGTTGGGGTCCATGCCCGCCGCGTCGTCCTTGGGGACGAAGCGCTTCTGGGCGGCCTGCCTGGTCACGCCCATGGACTTGCCGATGTCGGTCCAGGACGCGCCGGAGCGGCGGGCCTGGTCGACGAAGTGGCCGATGAGGTGGTCGGCGACGTCGCCGAGGTGGTCGGCGGCGATGACCGCGCTGGTCAACTGCTCCAGCACCGCGTCGGGGTGCACCTTCTTGATGCCCTGGATCAGCTCGTCCAACCGGATCGAGGCTTGCACTGGTTCGCTCATGTCGTCAACCATAGGTTGACAGACAGAAACATGTCAACTCTCGGTTGACGCTTACGAACTGTCCGACCCCTCTGCCAATATCGAGCCGAGTTCGACAACAGGGGGGACGATGGGGAGCTTCAATCCACCGCGCGACGACAAGGGCCGCTTCACGAAGTACAAGATGGGCGCCGCCGCAGGGGTCACTGGGGTCGCGGTCGCGTTCAGCGGCGGGGGCACAGCGGGCACCACCGCGGCGACTGCGGGGGAGGCGGCGGGGGCGGCCAACCCGGTGTCGGTGGCGGCCCGCAACAGCGCCCGCAAGACCAAGTCCGACAAGGAGTGGAAGCGCCTGCGCCTGCGCACGGTCAAGCAGGCCGTGGAGAACGCCGTCGACTGCGCGGCCAACTCCTACGGCACGATCACCGACTTCTTCCTGCGGAACCCCTGCCGCTCCCTCGACCGCACCCTGATCACCCTGGCCGACCCGAACGGCGCCACCTTCGTCGTCTCGGTCTCCTGGGTCCGCATGCGCGCCAGGTCCGACGTGGCCCCGCTCAAGCGCAAGATCGACAGAGACGGCACCGGCAGCATCGCCCCGCTGGGCTGGTCCCTGCTCAAGTCCCAGGGCGTCCGCTTCACCGGCGTCCCCTTCCGCTCCCGTGTGGACGGCGACACCCTGGTGATCGCGGAGGGCGCCGTGGTCAGCGGCGCCCCGGGCCCGGCCTACCAGGCCGCGGTCGAGGCGGCGGCTCGGCTGTGAACACGCGGGCTATGCGGGCAGCTCAACCGCGACGGAGAGGTGCTCAGGATCAGCGCCCAGGACGTATCCCCACTTGCGCCCCCACAACCGCTGGACGGCCACCTCCCCGCTGGCGAACCCGTCCGGCAGCGGCTGGCCGGTCCGGAGCCGCACCGGCCCGTCAGGCAGGTCCACCCGCAGAACCCGATCCCCGACAACCGCCGCCGTGCCGTGCGACCAGGGCTTGTCCTTGATGCTGCGGGTGTGGCGGTGGCCCACGACGCCCGCCAAGGTGACGAAGCCCGTCAGCAGGGCGCCGATGCCGGTGTAGATCGGCAGCACGCCGTGCAGCGACGCGTCGAGCGCTGTGACCACGGTCGGGTCCTGCGGGTCGTACTCAACCTGGGCGACGTCCCCCGTGCGGCCGTCGAGGCCCTTGACCGAGGTCTCGTACCGCCTGCCGTCGACCTGCAGCGCCAGGTCGAACACGGTGCCGCCCTTGGCGCCCTGGCGGCCGGTGACCGTGGCCGTGGTGAGCTGCTTGCGCCCGTCATAGGCGCGCTGGTCGACCAGCATCCACACGAAGGCCCCGAGGCAGGCGACGAACGCGAGCGCCGCGACGCCGAAGACCTTCAGCCTGCGCTGCCTGGTGGCGTCGAAGGCCGCGAACGCGGCGTGGGGCAGTGGCGGGTTCACGCGGCGTCAGATGCGCGGTGGCGCCGCCGGGTTCCGCCTAGGTCAGCCCCGGGCCGCCGCGCGGCGGGCCAGGGCGGCGGCGCGGGCGCGCTTCTTGCGCAGCCACAGGGCGAAGGCGAGCACCACGGCGACCCCGGCCACCGCGACCAGCGGCATGCCGTAGTTGCCGAACGCCGAGCGGTCCGCGTCGGCGGTGCCTGCCGGGGCGGCGTTGGCGTCCGCGCCCGCGGGGCTGGTGTCGGTCTCCAAGCCCTCTTCCTGCTTGGGCTGGGCCTCCGGGGCGCGGTCGACGAGCTGGCCGACCGGCTGGGTCTTGGCCTCGATCAGGTCGAAACCGTAGTCCAGCAGGTCGGCTGCCTGGCTCGAGAGCGGGTTGGGGTTCAGCTCGCCGCGCAGCAGGACCACGGCGAGGCGGTGGCCGCCGCGCTCGGCGGCGCCGAGGTAGGTGTGGCGGGCGTCGTCGGTGAAGCCGGTCTTGCCGCCGATGAAGCCCTGGTACCTGCCCAGGAGCTTGTTGTCGTTGGTGACCCGGAAGGCGGACTTGCCGCTGTGGCCGGGGAAGGTCACCGAGCGGGTGGCGATCGCGTCGGCGAACTCCTCGTGCTTCATCGCGGCGCGGAAGATCAGGCTCAGGTCGTAGGCCGAGGTGCTCATCCCGGGGCCGTCGAGGCCGGACGGGGTGGCGGCGCGGGTGTCCAGGGCGCCCAGCTCGGCGGCCAGGGAGTTCATCTTGCCCAGCGCCTCGTCGACGCCCCCCAGCTTGACGGCCAGGGCGTGCGCGGCGTCGTTGCCCGAGCGCATGACCAGGACCTGCATGAGCTGCTCGACGGTGTACTCGCCGCCGGGGCCGATGCCGACCTTGGTGCCCTCCTGGTTGGCGTCGGCCTGGGTGCCGATGACCTGCTCGTCGAGGCCGAGGCTGCGGATCACCGCGATGGCCAGCAGCGTCTTGATCAGCGACGCGGGCCGCTCGCGGGCGTGCGGGTCCTTGGCCGCGACCACGGCGCCGGTGTCCAGGTCGGCGAGGACCCAGCTCGCGGCGGTGACGTCGCCGGGCAGCTCGACCCCGGCGGCGCGCGGGAGCACCAGGCCGCACTCGCCCATGCGGGTGCCGCCGACGGGCTCCTCGGGCACGGGCAGCGGCGCCGGGCTGGTCTCCCCCGGCTTGGGCTCCTCCGAGGTGTCGATCGGGGGCGGTGGGCGGTCGTGGTTGGAGCACTGCGCGGAGCTCTGCGTCGGCGCTTCCTGGTCGGTCGTGACCGGCTGCGCCTTGCGGGCGGCTCGAGCGGACTCGGCTGCCCCGGGGGTCGCCAGCAGCGCCACCATCACCAGGGCGCACAGCGACACGAGGAGGGCGGGGACGGACCTGCGGGCTGCGGGGCGCACACACGCAGATTAAGGCCTCGCGCCAGCAGCCCACGATCCGACCCGTCGCCCGCGCGGGACGAGGCGGTGTCGGCGCTGGACAGGGCAGGTGTGAAGATGGCCGGGTGACGCTGAGCCGCCGTGCCGCACTGTTCCTGCTGGCCTTCGGTGTGTGGTCGTGGGTCATCTGGCCGACCTTCCTCAGCAACATCTGGGCCGACGAGCGCTCCTGGGCCCCTTCCGGCGGCCCCGCGCCGTTCTTCGTCGTCCACGCCGTGCTCACGGCCGCGTCCCTGCTGTTCGGAACGATCATCGGCCTCCTGGGCTGGCGCGGCCTCGCCGCCGCCCGACGGGCCGGGAAGGGCTGATCACCGTGGAGTTCGTCCGCGACCTGCTGGTCTTCCTGCACCTGCTCGGCATGGGCACCCTGGTCGGCACCTTCCTCATCGCGCTGCGGGCCAAGGCCGCCGAGGTCAACAAGGGCTGGCTGCACGGCGGCGCGCTGCAGTTGATCACCGGCATCGCCCTGATGGCCCTCGCCCCGGCCACCGGCGCCGAGTACGACCACATCAAGCTGGGCACGAAGCTGCTGGTCCTGGTGGTCATCGGCGCCCTGGCCATGGTCTTCACCGCCCGCCGCGCCAACCCGGGGTGGCTGACCCCCGCCCTGGGCGGTCTGGTGGTGCTGAACGTCGGCCTGGCCGTGTTCTGGTAGCCCCCCGGGTTACCGACGGGTAATGTCTCGCGCATGCCGACGGGTCGGGACTATGACGTTGTGGTGTTCGGGGCTACCGGATTCACCGGGGAGCTGACCGCGCAGTACCTGGCCCGCAACGCGCCCGCGCGGTTGCGCTGGGCGCTGGCGGGGCGCAACCGGGACAAGCTGGAGGCCGTGCGCCTGCGGCTGGCGGCGATCGACCCGGTGCTGGCGGAGATGGACCTGCTGATCGCCGACGTGAACGACGAGGACTCGGTGCGGGCGGTGGCCGAGGCCACCCGGGTCGTGGTGACCACCGTCGGTCCGTACATCACCTACGGCGACGCCCTGGTGGGCGCCTGCGCGGCGGCGGGCACCGACTACGTGGACCTGACCGGCGAGCCCGAGTTCGTCGACCAGACCTGGCTGCGCCACCACAGCCGCGCGGTCGAGTCCGGGGCCCGCCTGGTGCACTGCTGCGGCTTCGACTCCATCCCCTACGACCTGGGCGTCCACCTCACCGTGCAGCACCTGCCCGAGGGCGCGCCGATCAAGGTCGAGGGCTTCGTGCAGGCCGGGGGCACGTTCTCCGGCGGCACCTTCCACTCCGCGATCACCGCCTTCGGCCGGATGCGCTCGGCGGCGCGGCTGGCCGCGCGGCGGCGCAAGGAGGAGTCGCGGCCGAGCGGGCGCAAGGTGCGCGGCGTGCCGATGCGCCCGACCCGCGAGGACTCGCTGGGGCTGTGGGGGCTGCCCGCGCCGACGGTCGACCCGCAGGTCGTGCTGCGCTCGGCGCGCGCGCTGGAGCGGTACGGCCCGGAGTTCACCTACGGCCACTACATCGGCTTCAAGCGCCTGCCCGCGATGGTCGGCCTGGCGGGCGGGGTGGGCGCGCTGTTCGCGATGGCGCAACTGCCGCCGGTGCGCGACTGGCTACTCGGCCGCGTCTCCCCCGGCGACGGCCCGTCGGCCGAGAAGCGGGAGCGGTCGTGGTTCCGGGCCCGGTTCATCGGCGTGGGCGGCGGCAAGCGCGTGCTGACCGAGGTATCCGGCGGCGACCCCGGCTACGAGGAGACCGCGAAGATGCTGGCCGAGTCGGCGCTGTGCCTGGCCTTCGACTCGCTGCCCGCGTCCTCGGGCCAGGTGACCACCGCGGTGGCGATGGGCGACGCGCTGACCGAGCGGCTGATCAAGGCGGGCATCCGGTTCGACGTGACCGAGGCCTGATCCGACCACCGTCCGTGACCGCGTTTCCGGTTTCGCCCCCGCCTGCCGCGCCGCGACCGCGCGGCGGCGGCCGTTCGCCGTGGACGAGCAGTGAACAGTTTCCGGCAACGAGACAATAAATCTGCTGCTGGCAGGGGCTGCGCACCCGCGCCCGTGGCCGCGGCGGCCGGCTACAGCTCACCGGTGCAGCTCTGCGCGATGGGCGCAGTTGTATCCGTATCCGATATGACTGTCCTGTTGGCACAGTTGCGCCATGAGCTTCAGGGGGCTGACCCACCCGTACGACGGCAGCACCGCCTGCACGCGGGTCTACCTGCACGGGCACACCTTCCGCTGGGCCAAGGGCGACCGGTACGTCGCGGTGATGCGCGGGACGTGCGTCGAGCAGCGCCGGGTCCTGATCATCCGCGAGACGCTGAGCCCGCCGGTGCTGGAGGGCCCGCAGCCGCTGGTCGACGCCATCCCGGCGCCGCGGGGCGAGTGGTCCGACGCCGACCTGCTGCGCTCGCTGGCCGACACCTGGGCCAGGAGCAGCGGTCGTGCCTGAGCCGCTGTCGCTGGACCAGACCGACCTGGTGATCGCCCTGGTGCGGCTGCGCAACAAGATCAGCGAGCTGGTCCTGATCGCCACCACCGAGGGCCCCGCGGACTGCCCGTGGGCCGAGCTGGCCGAGCTGCTGGAGCTCAGCGCGCGGCTGTGCCGCAGGCAGGTCGTGCTCGAAAGTCCTGAGTAGACCGTCTACCTGCGCCTGCGGACGAGCAGCGCGATCCCGGCGCCGATGCCCATCAACCCCAGCGCCTGCCCGGTCCCCGGCCGGTTGGCGACCTCGACCTGCGGGCGGATGACCGCGGGCGCGGGCGGCGGCACCGGCTCGGGCACGACGTTCTCCTTGGCGGTCGCCGTCCACGCCGTCACGAACAGCAGGAACCGCGACACCAGGTTGGCGAACACCAGCAGACCCACGATCGGCCCGACCAGGCTGCCCAGCGGGCCGCCGATCACGCTGGTGAGGTAGACGGTCCCGACGATCTTGAGCACCTCGAAGCCCACGGCGGCCATCAGCGCGCCGCGCATGGCGCTCTTGGAGCTGACCGGCTGCCGGGGCAGGCGCGAGATCACCCAGAGGAACACCAGCCAGTTCGCGGCAAGCGACAGCGCGGTGGCGATGATGAACAGCATCACCTTGGCGACGACCGATCCCTCGAGGCCGACCAGCCGCAGCAACGACTCCGAGAGCCCGCTGCCGGCGGCGCTGAGCCCGAAGGACACCACCAGCGCCAACCCGAGCCCCAGCAGCGACAGCAGGTCGGTGAGCAGCCCGCGCAGGAACGGCGGCGAGTCCAGCTTGTGCCCCCACTGCGCGGTCAGCGCGTCGCGCAGGTTGCCCATCCAGCCGAGTCCGGTGTAGGCGGCCGTCAGCAGGCCGATCACCCCGACCTTGCCGCGTTCCTCGATGGCCGCGTCGACCAGGTCGTTGACCAGGCCGCCGAGGCTGCCGGGCACGGCCTCGGCGATGCCCTCGCGCAAGCTCTGCAGGGTGTCCGGCTGCCCGCTGAGCACGAAGCCGAGCACGGCGAAACCGACCAGCAGCAACGGGAACAGCGACAACACGCTGAAGTAGGTGATCGACGCGGCGAAGTGGTTGCCGTAGCGCTCGGTGAACGCCTTGTAGGCGCGGACGAGGTGATCGATCCCCGGCCGCTTGCGCAACCGCGCGAGCTTCGACTCCGGCTCGTCGGGCTTGTCGTCCGTGGTCGTCCCCGCGCTCTCGGTCACCACTGGAATTTATTGGCAGAATCGATCAGCCGCAACGCGAGATGATCTCAGTTCCATGCCGCCACCTCTACGGGGCGGCCAGGAACCCGACCTTGTCGTAGACCCGGGCGAGGGTGCCCCGGGCCACCTCGCGGGCGCGTTCGGCGCCCCGGGCGAGGATGGCGTCGAGCTCCGCCGGGTCGTCCAGGTACTCCTGCACGCGGGCGCGCACCGGGGTCACGAAGTCGGCGACGACCTCGCCCAGCTCCTTCTTGAGGTCGCCGTAACCCCTGCCCTCGAAGGAGTCCTGCAAGTCCTCGAGCGTGCGGCCGGTCAGCGCGGAGTAGATGCCGAGCAGGTTCGACACGCCCGGCTTGTTCTCCGCGTCGTAGACGACCTCGCGGCCGGTGTCGGTCACCGCCGAGCGGATCTTCTTCGCCGAGACCTTCGGGTCGTCGAGCAGTTCGATGATCCCGTTCGGCGCCGAGGCCGACTTGCTCATCTTCGCGCCCGGCTCCTGCAGGTCGAAGATCTTCGCCGTGTCCTTGAGGATGTAGGGCTCCGGCGGCTGGAAGGTCTTGCCGAAGCGGCTGTTGAACCGCTGCGCGAGGTCGCGGGTCAGCTCGAGGTGCTGGCGCTGGTCCTCGCCGACGGGCACGAACTGCGGGCGGTACAGCAAGATGTCGGCCGCCTGCAGGATCGGGTAGGTCAGCAGGCCGACGCTGACCGTGTCGTTCTTGGCCGACTTGTCCTTGAACTGGGTCATCCGGCTGGCCTCGCCGAGCCCGGTCAGGCACTGCATGACCCAGCCCAGCTCGGCGTGCTCGGGGACCTGGCTCTGCGCGAACAGCGTGCTGCGCTCGACGTCGAGGCCCAGCGCCAGCACCTGGGCCGCTGAGACCCGGGTGCGCTTGCGCAGCAGCTTCGGGTTGTGCTCGACGGTGATCGCGTGCAGGTCGGCGATGAAGTAGAACGGCTCGTGGTCTTCCTGCAGGGAGACCCACTGGCGGATCGCGCCGAGGTAGTTGCCCAGGTGGAAGGAGTCCGCGGTCGGCTGGATGCCGGACAGGACGCGGGGCTTGCGCTGGGGCTGGGCGGGCGCTTCGGCCTGCTGCTCGGTCGACACGGGGCAATCCTCCCAGGCGGGCCCGGGGTCAGCGGTCGGCGGGCTCGGCGACCGGGCGGGGCGTGGGGACCTGGAGCGGGATGACCACCGGCTCGATCCTGGTGTTGGCGGCGGTGGCGGCGGGCTTCTTGCGCCGCAGCAGGCCGAAGATGATCCCGCCGACGCCGACGACGACGGCAGCGATGCCCACGGTGCCGAACGGCATCCCGACCGAGCTCTGCAGCGGCGCGGAGTCCGCGGCCACGGCGACCCGAGCGCCCAGCACGAGCAGCACGGCCGTGGCCCCGGTCGTGATCAAGGCGCACACCGCCCGCGTGCCGAAGCTCTTGCGTGAACCAGCCACTACCGATCCGTCCCTCGATTGGGTGAGAACCCCATGACAAGCCAGAGAGAAACTACCGATCGTGGCGCTCAGCCGGGGCTGAAGTCCCACAATCGGACGTGACGCGACACTAACCCCCGCCGAATGGCCCAATCCATCCGGGGTGTCCGCAATCGCACTACGCGTGCGTGATCGACTACCGAGTGCGACAACAGCCAGGTGGCGAGCAGGGCAAACGGAAAGACGATCACCGAAAGCGATCGTGAAACGGCATCGCTTTTCTGCGTGGTGAGCCAGGTCATACGAACCCTAGGCGTAGACGACCGTCACCGGTGCGTGGTCCGACCAGCGCTCGTCGTAGCTGGCGGCCCGCTCGACGACGACCTCCCGGGCGCGCACGGCCAGCCCGGGAGTCGCGACCTGGTAGTCGATGCGCCAGCCGGAGTCGTTGTCGTAGGCCTTGCCGCGGTAAGACCACCACGTGTACGGACCAGGGCCCTCCGGCACCAGCCCGCGGTGCACGTCGCGGTAGCCCGCCTCGTCGAACACCCGGCTCATCCAGGCGCGCTCGCCGGGGGTGAACCCGGAGTTCTTCCGGTTGGCCTTCCACGCCTTGAGGTCGATCTCCTGGTGCGCGATGTTCCAGTCACCGCAGACCAACACGTCGCAAGCGCTTGCCGCGGCCTTGTCCCGCAGCTCGACCAGGTACGGCAGGAAGGTCGCCATGAAGCGCTCCTTCTGCTCCTGGCGCAGCGTTCCCACCTCGCCGCTGGGCAGGTAGAGGCTGCCCACCACCAGCCCCGGGAACCAGGCCTCGACGTAGCGCCCGCTGGCCTCGAACTCCGCCACGCCGAACCCGACGCGGGTGGCCGTCGGCTCGGCGCGCGAGTAGATCGCCACCCCCGCGCGGCCCTTGAGCAGCCGGGAGTCCGCGTGGACGGTGTGCCAGCCCTCGGGGTTGGCCAGCTCAGCGAGGTCGGCCGGGTCGGCGCGGACCTCCTGCAGGCACACGATGTCGGCCGGGGTCGTCGCCAGCCACTCGCTGAAGCCCTTCTTGGCGGCGGCGCGCAACCCGTTCACGTTGACGGAGGAGACCGTGGTCACGCGAGCACCCTAACGGGAGCCCGGACCCCGGTCCCGCTCAGCCGCAGTCGTGGCCCGTCAGGGGTTTGAGGAACTCCGCGGAAGCCCACCGGTCCGCACCGAGCTTGCGGTAGCCGTTCCGCACATCCTTGTCCGCGTCGGTCTCCGCACCCTGGTTGAACTTCCCGACGATCTCGGCACCGCCCTCCGGCGCGCTGCGCACGTTGAGCACGTCGGCGGTGACCTCGACGCGGCAGGTCGCCTCGGTCTGCGCGGAACTGCCCGGCGCAGGCTGGTTGGAGGTGTAGAGGACGGCCACCACGACGGCGCCCCCGCCGATCAGCAACGCCTTCTTCGGAACCAACACGTCGCACGCTCCCGCACGGCACTTCGATCACCCGGTCCCGCCCACCGTGGCGCACCGGCGGGCCGCGCGCCAGACCCGAGCGGACGAACCACCCGCTCGCGCCAATCGGGGCCACGTTGCGTGAAGGCCCCCGACGGAACACCGTCGAGGGCCTTCTACCTGCTTGGACCGCTGGTCAGCGGGCCTGGTTCTGCCGCAGGTTCTCGTCGAGCGTGGCGAGGAACTCCTCAGTGGTCTGCCACTGCTGGTCCGGGCCGACCAGCAGCGCCAGGTCCTTGGTCATCTTGCCGCTCTCGACGGTCTCGATGACGACCTTCTCCAGCGCCTCGGCGAAGCCGGTGACCTCGGGGGTCGAGTCCAGCTTGCCGCGGTGGGCCAGGCCCCGGGTCCAGGCGTAGATGGACGCGATGGGGTTGGTCGAGGTCGGCTTGCCCTGCTGGTGCTGGCGGTAGTGCCGGGTGACGGTGCCGTGCGCGGCCTCGGCCTCGACGGTCTTGCCGTCCGGGGTCGAGAGCACCGACGTCATCAGGCCCAGCGAGCCGAAGCCCTGCGCCACGGTGTCGGACTGCACGTCACCGTCGTAGTTCTTGCACGCCCAGACGTAGCCGCCCTCCCACTTCATGGCCGCGGCGACCATGTCGTCGATGAGGCGGTGCTCGTAGGTGAGCCCCTTGGCGTCGAAGTCGGCCTTGAACTCCTCCTCGAAGATCTTCTGGAAGATGTCCTTGAAGGCGCCGTCGTAGGCCTTGAGGATGGTGTTCTTGGTGGACATGTACACCGGGTAGTCGCGCTGCAGGCCGTAGGAGAACGAGGCCCTGGCGAAGTCCTCGATGGACTTGGTGAAGTTGTACATGCCCATGGCCACGCCGCCGTCGGGGCCGTAGTTGGCCACCACGTGCTTGACCGGCTCGGAGCCGTCCTCCGGCGTGAAGGTGATGGTCAGCTCGCCCGCGCCGGGCACCTTGAAGTTGGTGGCCTTGTACTGGTCGCCGTGGGCGTGGCGGCCGATGATGATCGGCTTGGTCCAGCCCGGCACCAGCCGCGGGATGTTGGAGATGATGATCGGCTCGCGGAACACCACGCCGCCGAGGATGTTGCGGATCGTGCCGTTGGGCGAGACCCACATCTTCTTGAGGCCGAACTCCTCGACGCGCGCCTCGTCGGGGGTGATGGTGGCGCACTTGACGCCGACGCCGTGCTTCTTGATGGCGTTGGCGGAGTCGATGGTGACCTGGTCGTCGGTCGCGTCCCGGTGCTCGATGCCCAGGTCGTAGTACTCCAGGTCGACGTCCAGGTACGGGTGGATCAGCTTGTCCTTGATGAACTGCCAGATGATGCGGGTCATCTCGTCGCCGTCGAGTTCGACGACCTTCCCCTGGACCTTGATCTTGGCCATGAGCCGCGGTGCTCCTCTCGCCCTTCACAGACTGTCGCGCAAACGGTACAAGCGTACTGCTGCCTCCGCGCGCGGCACGTGCTTGTGTGCACGCTCACCGCGACCGAGCTTAGGCGGGCCCCTTGCCTGTCAAGGTACCTTGACAGGCGTGGACACCCTCGAAGCGCCGGGACACCGCGGCGCCATCGTCGACAACGCCCCCCGATGCGACTGCGGCTGGCTCGACCAACCCGGTTCCGACCCCACCGGGCGCTGGTGGAAGCACGCGCTCGGCGCCATCGACACCGAGCCGCCGATGTGGCTGCTGACCAAGTCCGACGTGCTGCGTGACCAGGTGCGGGAGATGATCACCAGCCGGCCCGAGGTCGCGCTCAAGCTCCTCGCCGAGATCGACCGCTGGACCGGCCCCCTCGCCGAGGAGGCCGTCACCGCCGCCCGCGCCCAGGGCTCCACCTGGGCCGACGTCGGCGCCGCCCTGGGCGTCAGCCGCCAGGCGGCCCACGAGCGCTTCCGCGCTATCGAGTGACCCACTCGTCGGCGAGCACCGCGTAGACCACTTCGTCGGCCCACCGGCCCTTGATGAACTCGCTCTGCCGGAAGTGCGCCTCCCTCCGCAGCCCGAGCCGCTCGCACACCGCCACCGACGCGGTGTTCTCGGCGTCCAGCCGCGCGATGACCCGGTGCATCCCCAGGTCCTCGAACGCGAGGTCGACCAGCGCCGTCGCCGCCTCGGTCGCGTACCCGTGCCCGTGGTGGTCGGGGTGCAGCACCCACCCAACCTCCGCGGTCCGGTGCTCGACACTCGCGTGCATCAGGACGACATCCCCCACCACCGTCCCGTCCACGGTGATGGCGAGCGTCACCTTGCCCCCCTCGATCGAGGTCTGACCCAACCGCTGCCTGAGCGCCTCAGCCACCTCGTCCCGATCCCGCACGTCGAACAGCAGGTACTCCACGACATCCGCCCGCCCGTGCAGGTCGACGAGGAAGTCCAGGTCCCCCGGCGCGTAGGGCCGCAAAACCAACCGGCGGGTCTTGATCGGAAACTCGATGGGCGCCATACCGCCGATCCTAAGATCGAGGCCCGCCAACCCCAAGGAGGTTTCCCGGTGTCCACCGGCCCCACCCACGCCATGAGCGGCCTAGCCGCCTGGGCCGCCACCACGGCACTGGCCGAAGGCACCGCCCTGGGCACCCTCTCCGCCAAGGGCTGGCTGGTCGGCGCCATCCTCGCCACCGGGGCAGCACTCCTGCCAGACCTGGACCACCCCGAATCCACCGTCTCAACCACCTTCGGCCCCCTGACCCAAGGCGCGTCGAAGCTCATCAACGCCATCAGCCACGGCACCTACCGGGCGACCCGGACCAACCGGGACTCCAACCGCGACGGCGGCCACCGCGGCCTGACCCACACCCTGGTGTTCGCCGCCTTCGCCGCGGTGGTGACGACGTCGATCGTGCAGACGAGCCAGTCTTGGGCTCTGCCGTTGCTGATGCTGTTCTTCTGCGGCCTGGCGGTGCGGGGGATCATGCACAAGTGGTCGGCGAAGCACGACGCCCTGTGGATCGCGGGAACGGCTTTACTGCTGACCTACGCGTGCTTGCGGTGGACGGATCAGACTGACGCGAACGCCGCCGCTTGCGGGGTGGCGGTGGGGATCGGGTGCATCGCGCACTACCTGGGGGACGCGATCACGGAACAGGGGTGCCCGATCCTGTGGCCGGTGCCGATCATGTGGAAGACGTGGTACCCGGTGGCGCCGCCGAAGCTGATGCGGATGCGGACCGGGGGCCGGGTCGAGATGGCGATTGTGGGACCGGTGCTGACGGTGATCGCGGTGTGGATGTCGGCGATCGCGTTGCAGCGGACAGGGGTGGTGCCCGCGTTGTCGGACATCCCGTTGGCACCGTGGGCGTGAACTCGCCCGCGCCACCGCTGGACAAGCAAGCGAATCGGAATGCTGTTCGACCAGCAAATGTCTTGATGTATGACTACGCGCCGTCGAACCCATCAAGCAGGCGGGCAGCTGCGACGGGGTCCATGAGGTTCGAGTAGACCTGTTCTCCTGCGCGGAGTGGGCGCTCTGGCATCGCGAACTCCGGGTACCAACTGTCCCGGTCGCATCCTGGAACCAGGCTCAGAACCACGGCCACGAGATCGCCCGGCACAGACCCGACGATGCGGAGTGCCACGTACGTCGCGTGATCCTCTGTTCCTTGGACCACGACACCGAGTTCGGCCCCACCGATGTCAGCGACGTGCTCGCGTCCATCGAGCAGGGACGCACAGACCACACGGTGCACTGCGGCGCGAAGTTCACGCAGAAGGCGGATCCCCGCTTCGGCGCGGTAACGGTCATGATCGTCTTCGCCCGGAAGCCACTCACTGCTGTGAGTCCGAGTCGCGAGAGGCGGGGAGTGCTCGACGTTGTACCGGGTGCGGGCCGCCTTCATCGCCGTGGCAAGGACTTCGTAGAAGTCGTCTCGACTTCCGTCCTCTCGAACCCCGGCGGCGACCATCCAACTCGGTTCACCGCTCTCGACAACCGCGCCGCGCCAACGCTGTACCTTGACCTTGAACATGATCGCGTCGTCCACAGCCCCGATCCGCTCACGCGGACCCGTCGGCGCAGCGAACTGATCGTTCGCCTTGCTGATCAGCGGGTGGTCAAGCTCGTTCAAGGGCTCATTGACCGGCGGAACTTCGAGACCCAGTTCTTCACGCAGACAGCGCAGGGTCGGACGAACAGACATCAGGACTCGCTGACCCCACCAAGCTCGTCAAGGCGCTCCGGCGACAACCCCGTCAAAACCGCAACCCGACTGGCGTCGCTTCCGTCGATCAATTGCATCGTCCGACGAAGAGACGCGCTGATTTTCTCGCGACGAGCACTGAGATATTCCCGGACAGCCGCCTCCAGCAGATCCTTCTGCGTCGTACGCAGCGCTGTAGCCGCATGCGCGAGAAGCGAGTGCGTCTCTTGATCGATCTTCACCGGTACCGAAGCTCCAGCCATGACACACCTCCTGGTAGTCAATACTACCTGGGTACCGAGAGGTGTCAAGGCCAGCAATCACGCGGGACATGTCACCATGCCACCTATGACGCCCAAGCTTTGCATCGCCCAGAACCCGGAGGCTGATGCTCTGCTCGCCGACAACCCGTTGGCTCTGGTCTTGGGAATGTTGCTGGACCAGCAGGCGTCTTGATGTATGACAGTCGCCCGGCGCCAACGCCTGCCAAACACGCCTCGATCAGCCGAGCCTGCTTCGGCAACCACGGAACATCAACCAAAGTTGTACGGTCCAGTTAGCTCGCCCCGTACCGTACAACTTCCTACTTGTACGGTACTATTGCCTGACCGCAGAGCGTACAACTAGGGGATCCGATGGCTGGGCGACCGAGCCGAGCGGCCGTCTACCAGCGGCTGGACGAAGCAGTAGCCGATCTCCGCAAGCGTCTTGGTGGCCTTCCCGCCCCAGCGGAGGCCGACGACATCTGGTCAGGCATCTGGCACCAAGAGGCTCACAACAGCACAGCCATCGAAGGCAACACACTGGTTCTGAGCGAGGTCGAACGACTGCTCGACGAGGGACAGACCGTCGGTGCGAAGCCGCTCAGGGACTACCTCGAAGTGCAAGGCTACGGCGACGCCGCGAAGTGGGTGTATGGCCAGGCCGTCAATCCTGGCGAATGGGCCGGAGATGGCCTGATCACCCTGCAGGAGGTCCGCCACATCCACCACGTTTGCATGACACCGGTCTGGACGGTCGCACCTCACCCGCACGCTACCGATCACGAGGGTCCCGGGGCCTTCCGCCAGCATGAGATCGCCCGGTTCCCAGGCGGGATGAAGCCCCCGACGTGGCCGGAGGTCGACGCCCTCATGCGCGACTGGGTCAGCGATGTCAGCGCGCTTCGCAACCCCATCGTGCCTTTGCCCGAAGAACTCGCCCGCATCCACAACCAGTTCGAACGCATCCACCCGTTCCTCGACGGCAACGGCAGAACCGGTCGCCTGCTCCTGAACCTGCTCCTGGGACGCCTCGGATATCCCCCGGCGATCATCTTCAAGCGAGAGCGAGATCGCTACCTGCAGGCAATGCGAAAGGCAGACAGGGATGACTACGGCCCCCTCGGCGAACTCATCGCCCGCAGTGTCACAGCCAATCTCTACAAGTTCGTCATGCCCGCAGTCGCAGGCCCGGCCAAACTGGTCCCACTAGCCGCCCTGGCCACCCCGGATCTCACCGAAGGCGCCCTCCGCATTGCCGCCACCCGCAACCGCCTCAAGGCCATCAAGGACGACGATGGCCACTGGCTCAGCAACAAGAACTGGGTCGACGCTTACCTCGCAACAAGGCACCAGCGCTCCAAGCCAGCATCCGCGTCACCATGACACCCATGACGCCTGAGCTGCGCCTCGCACAGACCCCAGAGGCCGACGCACTCCTACAAGAGAACCCGCTCGCACTGATTTAGGGATGTTGCTGGACCAGCAGATCGCGATGGAAGCGGCGACCAACGGGCCCGATCGAGGCGATGGTTGAACGGGCACTGTCAGGTGGGTTGACGGTGGGGGTGCGGCTGGTGGTGCCGGAAGGGGGCGAACCGGACGGGAGTGCCTTGACCGGGCGGTAGCCTTGGCTGGACACTCCTCATTTCCCCAGGGAGAACAGATGCGATCTCGACTGGCGACCGCCCTGTGTGCGGCGGCACTGGTCGGCGGGCTCTCGGCCTGCGACTCCGTTCAGCAGGCGACCAACGCCGCGGTCAACGCCACCGACAAGGCGAGCATCTGCGTCAAGGCGCTGCAGTTGGCGAACTTCACGCCGAACGAGCAGGACGTCGAGCAGACCGCGAGTGACGCGCGGCGGCGGGCCGACGAGTTGCGGGCGCTGGCCGATCGGGCGGCGGACACCACGTTGCGGGACGCTCTGACGGGGATGTCGGACAAGGTTTCCGAGCTTGACGTCGGCAACCTCAGTGCGTCGTCCGTGCTGAGCTGGACCTCGGACAAGGTCGAGTCGTTGAACACGTTGGTGCAGGCCTGCGCCTGACCGGGACGTGAAGCGAGAACCGCCCACCAGCGAGACCGGTGGGCGGTTCTCTCGTTTGGTCAGACGTTGGTGATTTCCTCGATCAGGCGATCGACGTCGAAGAAGTCACTCTCCGCGCCCAGCGGTACCAGGGCCGCGGTGGCCGCGACGAAGCTCTCCACGGCGGCGAAGTCCATCTCGAGCACGGCGTAGCCGTCCGGGGACTCGATCTCCAGGACCAGCACGTCGCGGCCCGCGGAGACGTCGGGGCCGATCCGCACGTCGCCCTCGCCGACCGGGCCGAGCAGGCCCTCGACGAGCAGGTCCCGGCCGAAGATCCACTCGACCCACTTGTCGCCGTCGGCCTCGAAAGCCGCCACCACGGTGAACGGCTCGTCCGCCCGGTAGGTCCAGCGGGAGCGCACGGGGGTGGCGCCCGAGTAAAGCGAGATGAGCTGCTCGGAGTGCTGTGTGTCCTCGGTCATCTCGTGGACCTCCTGTCCGCTGTTCGCGAATCGGTTTCTGCGAACCTTCCGCCTGGGAAACGCCGGGGGAAGCGGTTTGTGATGGCGAGAGCTTTATATTCACGCTTTCGGGGCACGCAGACACGATGGTGGAGGGATCCTGAGTGGATTCCGTGATCGGTCGCGTCACGCGCGAGGGCCCCGGCCGGGTGTCCGGACGGGGCCCTCGCGGTGTCGGTCCGCGGGTTCGGCGGCTCAGATCAGGCCGAGCGCCTTGACCGCGTCGCGCTCCTCGGCCAGCTCGGCCACCGAGGCGTCGATCTTGCCGCGGGAGAACTCGGAGATCTCCAGGCCCTGGACGATCGAGTACTCGCCGTCGGCCGTGGTGACCGGGAACGACGAGATGAGGCCCTCGGGCACGCCGTAGGAGCCGTCCGACGGCACGGCCATCGAGGTCCAGTCGCCCGGCGCGGTGCCCAGCACCCAGTCGTGCACGTGGTCGATGGCGGCGCTGGCGGCCGAGGCGGCCGAGGACGCGCCCCGGGCCTCGATGATCGCCGCGCCGCGCTTGGCCACGGTCGGGATGAAGGTGTCGGCCAGCCACTCCTGGTCGTTGACCAGCTCGGCGGCGTTCTTGCCACCCACCTCGGCGTGGAAGATGTCCGGGTACTGCGTCGCCGAGTGGTTGCCCCAGATGGTCAGCTTCTTGATCTCGGCCACGCCGACGCCGAGCTTGGCCGACAACTGCGACAGCGCGCGGTTGTGGTCCAGGCGGGTCATCGCGGTGAAGCGGCTCGCCGGGACGTCCGGGGCGTGCTGCTGGGCGATCAGGGCGTTGGTGTTGGCCGGGTTGCCGACCACCAGGACCTTGATGTCGTCGGCCGCGCCCGCGTTGATGGCCTCGCCCTGCGGCTTGAAGATGCCGCCGTTGGCCTCGAGCAGGTCGCCGCGCTCCATGCCCTTGGTGCGGGGGCGGGCGCCCACGAGCAGCGCGACGTTGGCGCCGTCGAAGGCCTTCTTGGCGTCGTCGGTCACCTCGATGCCCGACAGCAGCGGGAACGCGCCGTCGTTGAGCTCCATCGCGGTGCCCTCGGCGGCCTTGACCGCCTGCGGGATCTCCAGCAGGCGCAGGTTGACCTTGGTGTCGGGGCCCAGCAGAGCGCCGGAGGCGATGCGGAAAAGCAGGGCGTAGCCGATCTGGCCGGCCGCGCCGGTGACGGTGACTGTGACGGGTGCCACTTGGCAGATCCTCCCGATGGCATGGCGGATGATGCGTCGGGGGGCCGACCACGGGGGGCTCGCGCTCGCCCTGACGGCGGCGTCGCCCGGCAGCGGCGAGGCTACCAAGGCGACGCGGTCGCGGACCCACCCGGTGAGCAGGGTCTCGGCGGCGCGCTCGGCCGCTCCTTCGGGTGATTCTGCTCCGACAGACCCCCGACCTGCGCCGACCGGCTCCCCGCTGCCCTGATCATCAGCGGTCGAGGGGTGATCGATACGGGCGGGGGCCGATGGGGTTGCGGGAACCGGACTCGACCGTCCGGCTGGAGCTGCTGGGCGAGGAACTGCGGACGCACCGGGAGCGGGCGGGCCTGAGCCTGGCCGGGGTGACCGAACTGGTGGGCATCAGCACGTCGAAGCTGAGCCGGATGGAGAACGGGCGCAGGCCCCAGCGGATCGATGACCTCATGGCGCTGCTGGGCGCCTACCGGGTGCCCGGCGGGCGGCGCGACGAGCTGCTGGCGCTGGCCAGGGGCGCGGCGGCGGCCCCGGTGCGCCCGGAGCAGGTCGCGGGCCGGTTCGCCGCGCTGCGGGTGCTGGAGGCCAAGGCCGCGATGCTGGTCGACGTCGCGCCCGCGCTGGTGCCCGCGCTGCTGCAGACGGTGCCCTACGCGCAGGCGGTGATGCGGGAGGTCTACCTGCTCGACGAGCCCAAGGTGGAGGACTACACCGCTGGCCGCATCCACCGGCAGGCCGTGCTGCGCCGCGAGGAGCCGCCGCGGTTCTTCGCCATCCTCACCGAGGCGGCGCTGAGCTCGGTCGTGGGCGGGCAGCAGGTGATGCGCGGGCAGCTCCGCTACCTGCTGGAGGCGGGGGCGCGGCCGAACGTGACGATCCGGGTGGTGTCCGGCCTGGAGCACGGGCACCCGGCGCTCGACGGGCCGTTCCAGCGGATGCAGTTCGACCGGGGCCGGGCGGTGGTGCTGCTGGAGAGCCGGGCGGCCGCCGTCTACCTGGAGGACCCGGGGGAGGTCAAGCACTACGACCGGGCGGTGGTGGAGCTGCTCAGCGCGGCGCTGGACGAGCGGGCGTCGGCGGCGCTGATCGAGAAGGCGATCGCCGGGCTCAGCGGCTGAGCGGGCCGCCCTCGATGGTGATGGCCACGGCGATCACCATGAGCCCGAAGCCGCTGTAGAGGAACCCGTCGACGACCCTGCTGCGCACGGCGATCAGCCCCGCCTGCTCGTCGCGCAGCAGGGCGCGCAGGCCCGCGGCGAGCAGGAGCGCGAGTCCGATCCAGACGGTGCCCTCGCGCCAGGAGTACATGATGATCCGCACCAGCCCGACGACCACCACGGCCATCACCAGGCCGAAGGGCAGGTGCACCAGGGCGGGGTGCTTCCCGCCGCGCTGTGGGGCTCCGGTCACAGCGGGCATCCTCTCACCCGGTCGGGGCCGGGCGGCGGGGGACGCCCGCCACGGCCGCGGCCACCAGGGTGAGCGCGACGCCGATGACGGTCCCGGTGGCGAGCTGCCCGGAGGTCAGGTCCAGGAACACGGCCCCGATCAACTGGCCCGCCACCGCGGACAGGCCGAGCATGAGCACCCCGATGACGCGCACGGCGTAGACCGTCGAGGAGATGGCGACGATGCCGAGCAGCCCGCCGACGTAGAGGCGCCAGTCCGACGGCGGCGGGTTGGGCAGGCCGCGCACGGCGACGACGACGACCTCGGCGACCACCAGCGCGACCGTGCCGACGCCGAAGTTCAGGGTCGTGGCGAACAGGACGCCGCCGGAGTGCTTGCCGACGTGCCCGTTGAGCCCCTGCTGCACGCCCAGGCCCGCCCCGGCCAGCAGCGGCAGCAGGATCAGCCACAGGTGCCCCGGCGCGCCGAGCCGGTCGGCGACGGCGACGCCGACGGCGGCGACGGTCAGCAGGGCGCCGACCGCGCGCGGGGTCGTGACCGGCCGCGGGTCGCCCGGCCCGAAGCCGGCCCGGTCGACCAGCAGCCCGCTGACCACCTGGCCCGCGACCCCGGCGACGGTGAACAGGGCGACGCCCAGCGCCGCGGCGGCCAACCCCTGCGAGAGGACGAAGAACGCGCCGAGCACGCCGCCGACGCACTGCCAGGCCTTGAGCCGCCTGCCGCGCACCGCGTCCCGGAACCGCGCGGCCGAGGCACGCCCGGTCCGCGTCGCGAAGGTGGCCGTCAGCAGCACGACCAGCCCGCCGCCGAAGGAGATGAGGGCGGCGGCGACGCCGTCGCCGAGCTGGCGGCCGAGCTCGCCGTTGAGCCTGCTCTGCACGGCCAGGGCGACGCCGCCGAGCAGGGCGGCGACCACGCCGTACAGCGCTGGTGATGGGGTCTTCACGCTGGTCTGAACCACAGGGGTGGTCCGTGGATTCCTAGATCCAGCGGTGACGTACGGCATGGGCGGCTAGCTGGAAGCGCGAGGTGGCGCCCGCGTGGTCCATGAGGCGTTGCAGGTGGCGGAACACCGTGCGGCGGCTGACGCCGAGCTGGCGGGCGATGGAGTCGTCGTTGGCGCCCGCGGCGAGCAGTCCGAGCAGGCGCTGCTCGATGGGCTGGACCGGGCTGGTGGCCTGCGCGCCCGCGGTCAGCGGCACGGCCAGCCGCCAGGACGCCTCGAACAGGCCGACCAGGGCGCTGAGCAGGCTGCTCGGGCGCACGACGAGCAACTGCCGGTTGACGTCGGCTTCGGCGACCGGCAGCGACACGGTGGCGAACTGCTGGTCGACGATGGTCAGCTTCACCGGCACCTCGGGCAGCACCCGCGCCTGCTCCCCCGCCGCCACGCACGGCTGGATGTTCTGCGCGTAGCGGCCGGGGTCCTCGATCGAGGCGCGGGCGTAGACGACCCGGTAGGCGACCTCGCCGCGGCCGAGCTGCTCGAGCTCGGCGTTGTTGACGTGGCCCGCGGTGAAGTACGGCGGCGAGTCCAGCCTGCGGACCTCGGTGCGCGCGCTCAGCTCCATCTGCTGGATGCGCTGGGCGATCGCGGTGCCGGTGACCACCTCGATCAGGTCGTCGGTGCGCTGCGGGGAGATCGCCCGGCGGAAGGTGTCGTAGGCGTTGAGCGTGGCCACCCTGGCCTGCTCCAGCTCCGACTCCCGCCTGCGGCTGAGGATCTGGAGGCCGGAGCCGGGCGGGACGGGGGTGATCGCGGAGCCGTCCGGGCCGTCCGCGCCGACCAGGCCCGCGTTGAGGAGTCCTCGAACACACTCTTTCGTGCGAATGACCGCGCTGCCGCACCCCTCGGCGATCTGCTCCACCGTGCTCGGGCCGGTGCGCAGCAGGAAGCGGTAGACGCCGATCTGGTCGGCGGGCAGGCCGAGCTTGGCCAGGTGGGGCGTGAGGTCGCCGTCGGACACGGGCCGAAGGTTGGCACACCTGTGCCACCGGCACAATCCGCGAAGGGTGCCGTCCGGTCGGGTGAGAGACGTGCGGTGATCGTCACAGGTGGGTGGCGCCGGAGGGCGGGGGAAGCGAGCGACCCGGGTTTCGAGATACCGTCAGCACCGTAACCGACCTGTGACCAGGGCGGCTGTGCTGACCCTGTGTCATCGGCGCAGGCAGGCAGCTCAGGCCAGGAACACCGTGTGCCGAGCGCACACCGGCAGGAGAAGATGTCACCGTGGCACAACCGACGCAACTGAACCCGACCGAACAGGACGCCCTGGTCAAGCAGATCGGGCTCGCGTTGCTGCGCTCCGCGCCCGAGAACTGGCAGACCATCCAGGTCGAGTACCGGGCGCTGGGCCGGTACACCGAGGTCGTCGGCCGGGTGGCGTTCGCCGACGAGAACACCGAGCCGATCCAGATCTCCCCGGAAACCGCGGGCCTGTTCGGCCGCCTGCGCGCCGGGATGTACCGGGAGGGGCGCGGGACCTGGTACAACGCCCGCTACCAGCTCGACCAGCCCTCCGCGTACAACCTCGAGTACGACCGCGACGAGCCGCAGTGGCTGCAACCCCCGCCCCCACCCGCCTACGCCGACGACCTGCGCACGTTCCCCCGCGACGAGGAGAACGTGCCGGAGTGGCTGACCAGGCGGATGGCCGCGCTCAAGCCGCCGTTCCGGGTGGCCAGGCTGTTCGACGCGCCCGGCCCGGACGGCCGCCCCACGGTCAACCGCCCGCCGGTCGACGACGCCGACCGCGAGGCCGTGCTGCGCTACCTGGACTCCGCGCCGCTGCCGCTGCCCGCCCGGGGCCTCGACACCGACCTGCTCGACGAGGAGCGCCGCCAGGCCGTCCCGGTCGCCTTCCACACCGACGGCGTGTGGATCTGGGCGGCGGCGGTCAACTACTACCTGCGCACGCACGGCGTGCCGCCCGAGCCCGACCTGGTCGAGCACATCCGCCGCGCCGAGTTCACCGTGCCCGAGGTGCCCGAGCAGGCGCTGGGCGCCGCTGGGGCGTTCCTGAGCCGGGGCCAGGCGCGGCGGCCGGGCCCGCCCGGACCGCCGCAGGGGGCCGAGCAGCCCGTCGCCGCCCCGGTGGAGCAGGCGGACCGCGAGCAGCCCGCCCAGGAGCAGCCCGAGCCGGAGCAGGAGGAGGCGCCCGCCGCGGCGCGGGTGGTCGACGAGCGGCCGGAGCCGCCCGCGCCGCAGGAGAAGTTCGACGCGTTCGCCGTGCGGTCCGCCGACGACGCCCCCGCGCCGTGGGACCGCCCGCTGGCCGAGGAGGTCGAGAGCGCACCCGCGACCTGGTCGGAGGGCCTGCCCGGCTCGGCCGACGCCGCCGTGCGCCCCGGCCGCCCGACCCCGGGCGGCCTGCCGGGCGCGGCCGAGGGCGAGTGGGCCCCCAACGGCCTGTTCGAGCCGGGCGCCCCCGAGTCGGGGCGCCGCGCGCTGCGCGAGGAGGAGCCGGAGCGCGCGGACGACCGCTACGCCGCGGCCGACGAGCACTTCGAGCCCGCGGGCCCAGTCGAGGACCCGGACGCCGCCGCAGGCGAGCAGCACACCGAGCGGGAGCGGTTCGACGAGCCCGCCGAGGAGGCCTTCTCGGCCGGTCCAGCGGACCCGTTCCGCCAGGCAGACGACTTCCACCGGGAGGCGGACCACACCGCCCCGGCGGCCGAGGAGGCCTACTCGGGCTTCACGCAGCCGCCCGCCGAGGAGTCGGTCGAGCTGTTCACCCACCCCGACCAGCCCTCGCCGACGGTGGAGTCGGTCGAGCCGGAGCAGACCGAGCCGGAGGTGTTCGGCCTGGTCCGCGATCGGCTGACCGACCTGGGCGTGCCCGCCGAGCACTACACCATCGGCGTCCCGGCGCACCCGGGTTGGGCCGTGACCCAGACCGACGAGGGCTGGCAGGTCGGCTGGTTCGACGGTGGCTTCGCCGTCCCCGCCGTCTTCACCGACCCCGCCGACGCGGGCGCGTTCCTGGTCGGCAAGGTCCTGCTCTCCCCCGCCCCCGAGCCCGCCGACGTCGGCGAGCCCGCCACGCACGCCGTCCACGTGGACGACGACGAGGAGGACGGGCCGCTGTTCACCCCCGCCCAGGACCACCGGGCGGGGCAGTTCGACAACGTCCACGACGAGCACGACCCCGCCGCGGACCGCCAGGCGTTCGCGGGCGAGCGGTACGAGGACCCCGAGGGCGCACCGGGTCGCGGGCCCGCGGCGGGCGGTCAGTTCGAGGCTGAGCAGCCCGCGTTCGCGGACGCGCCGGACCAGGAGACCTTCGGCGGGGGTCGCCGCGACGCGGGCCACGAGGCCGTGGGCGCCGATGGGCGCGAACCGGCGGGCTTCAGCCAGCCCGACCAGGGCCAGGAGGTCTACGGCGGCCGCGACGCGGCGAACCACGACCACTACGACCAGACCGCCCCAGGCCAAGAGGCCTACGGCGGCCGCGACGCGGCGAACCACGACCACTACGACCAGACCGCCCCGGACCAAGAGGTCTACGGGGGCCGCGAGGCCGCAGACCGCGAGGGCTACAGCCACCCGGACCAGGGCCAAGAGGCCTACGG
>NZ_WHOL01000049.1 GCF_009745975.1 Actinokineospora pegani
GGCCATGGCCAGTCGCGGCCCGATTTTCGCCTTGAGCAGCGTGGCGATGGCGGTTCTGCCCGCTCTTCGGGGGGCTCGACCCCGCCCCTGACCCAGCCCGCCGATGGCGGCCACGGTTCGCCTCGGACCGGTCCCCGCCCTGAGCAGCGTGGTGACGGCGGCTCTGTCCGCACTTCGGTGGGCTCTGCCCCGCTCCCGATCCAGCCCGCTGATGGCGGCCATGGCCAGTCGCGGCCCGATTTTCGCCTTGAGCAGCGTGGCGATGGCGGTTCTGCCCGCCCTTCGGCGGGCTCTGTCCCGCTCGTGATCCAGCACGCTGATGACGGCAACTCCCAGTCGCGGCCCGGTCCCCGCCTTGAGCAGGGCGGCGACGGCGGCCCTGCCCGCCCTTCGGCGGGCTCGATCCCGCTCGTGATCCAGCCCGCTGATGGCGGCCACCGTCCGTCGTGGACCGGCCCCCGCCCTGAGCAGCGTGGCGACGGCGGCTCTGCCCGCCCTTCGGTGGGCTCGACTCCGTCCCTGAACCAGCACGCCGATGGCAGCCATGCCCAGTCGGGGACCGATTCCCGCCTCGAACAGCGTGGCGACAGCGGCTCGACCCCGTTCCTGGACCAGCCCGCCAACAGCGGCCATGCCCAGTCGCGAACCGGTCCCCGCCCCGAGCAGCATGGCGACGGGCGCTCTGCCCGCCCTTCGGTGGGCTCGACCCCGCTCCCGAACCAGCCCGCCGATGGTGGCCATGGCCAGGCACGGACCGGCTCTCGCCCCCAGCGACACGCGGAAGGCCGCCACGGCACGGCACAGGCTGGTGCCCAGCCCCAGCAGCACGTCGATGGCCGCCTTGGCTCGCCGCCCAACCCGCAGCGGCATGTGGACGGCCGCCACGGCTCGTCCCAGGTCGGTTCCCAGCCCCAGCGGCACGCCGAGGGCCGCCTTGCCCCGCCGCGGACTGGTTTCCGTCCCGAGCAGCGGGGCGAGGGCGGCTCTGCCCGGCCTCCGGTTGGCTCGACCCCGCTCCCGAGCCAGCACGCCGACAACAGCCGCGGTCCATCGCGGACCGGTTCCCAACCTCAGCAACATGCCGGTGGCAGCCTCGGCCCCGAGCAGCGTGGCAACGGGAGGCCTGCCCGCCCCCCGGTTGGCTCGCCCCCACCCCCGAGCCAGCACCCCGACGGCGGTCACGGCCAGCCGCGGACTGGCCCCCACCCCCTGCCACATGCTGACGGCGGCCACGGCTCGTCTCAAGCAGGCCAGCAGCGCGGCAGCAACGGCCCGGCCCGCCCGCAGACCGGCGGCAACCTCAGCCGCTCCCGGCCTGAACAGCCACAGCGGACCAACAGCGGCCCGGCCCGCCCGCAGACCGCCCCGCCCCAGGAGCAGCACCGGACCGGCGTCCAGAACCCCCCACGCCACCGCCCCGCCCCGCCCCCGCGCGACCTCCCCCCACCCGCGGTCATCTCCACCCTCCCCCCGCCCCCACCCGCCTCCTTCACCCCCGCGAGCTTCGGCCCCGTCGGCTCAGGGGTCGGGGCCACCGGCATCTCGCCCGCGCACCTGCGCCCCGAGCCGCCCGACGATTCCGCGTTCCCCAAGGAAGAACCCAAGAAGCGGCCGACCTTCCTGGTGCGGGGAGAGGACGACGAGGTGTTCGGCAACGCGGACTTCACCGCGCCACCTGTGATCGGGGAGTGAGGGTGGGGCGGGTCACCCTGCGGTGGAACGGTTCAGTGACCGGCCTAGACTCTGCACGGTTACAGAGTGGTAACCGAACCCAAACTTGCTGTCAGCACAGGAGCTTCGCGTGACAACTACGAGCCGCCCCGTCGTCCTCCTCGCCGAAAAGCTCGCGCCGTCCGTGCTCGACGTGTTCGGCGACGAGTTCGACGTCCGCCACGTCGACGGGACCGACCGGCCCGCGCTGCTGGAGGCGGTCGCCTCCGCCGACGCGCTGCTGGTGCGGTCGGCGACCCAGGTGGACGCCGAGGTGCTCAAGGCGACCGAGACCCTCAAGGTGGTCGCGCGCGCCGGGGTCGGCCTGGACAACGTCGACGTGCGGGCCGCCACCGACCGCGGGGTGCTCGTGGTCAACGCGCCGACGTCGAACATCGTCTCCGCCGCCGAGCACGCCGTGGCGCTGCTGCTCGCCGCCGCCCGGCAGATCCCGGCCGCGCACCAGACCCTGCAGGAGGGTCAGTGGAAGCGCAGCTCGTTCTCCGGGGTCGAGGTGTCGGGCAAGACCGTCGGCGTCGTCGGCCTGGGCAAGATCGGGCAGCTCTTCGCGCAGCGCCTGGCCGCCTTCGGCACGACGATCGTCGCCTACGACCCCTACGCCTCCCCGGCGCGGGCCGCGCAGCTGGGCATCGAGCTCGTGGAGCTCGACGACCTGCTGGGCCGCGCCGACTTCATCTCCGTGCACCTGCCCAAGACGCCGGAGACCAAGGGCCTGATCAGCGCGGAGAAGCTGGCGCTGACCAAGAAGGGCGTCATCGTCGTCAACGCCGCGCGCGGCGGGCTGATCGACGAGCAGGCGCTGGCCGACGCGGTGCGCTCAGGCCAGGTCGGCGGCGCGGGCATCGACGTCTACAGCACCGAGCCGACCACCGAGAGCCCGCTGTTCGGCGTGCCCGGCGTCGTGGTCACCCCGCACCTGGGCGCCTCGACCGCCGAGGCGCAGGACCGCGCGGGCACCGACGTGGCGCACTCGGTCAAGGCCGCGCTGCGCGGCGACTTCGTGCCGGACGCGGTCAACGTCGCGGGCGGCGCCGTCGGCGAGGAGGTGCGCCCGTACCTGCCGCTGACCCAGAAGCTGGGCACCGTGCTGACCGCGCTGGGCGCCAAGGCCCCGACCTCGATCACCGTGCGGGTGCGCGGCGAGCTGTCGTCCGAGGACGTGTCGGTGCTGTCGCTGCCCGCGCTGCGCGGGGTGTTCGCGGGCATCGTCGACGAGCAGGTGACCTTCGTCAACGCGCTGCGCATCGCCGAGACGCGCGGGGTGGCCGTCGAGGTCGTCACCGAGACCGAGAGCCCCAACCACCGCAGCGCCGTGACCCTGCAGGGCGTCTACGCCGACGGCTCGACGCTCACCGTGGGCGGCACGCTGTCGGGCTGGGACCAGTCCGAGAAGCTCATCGAGGTGCACGGCCGCGCGTTCGACCTGCGCGCGCAGGGCAACGTGCTGCTGCTGGAGTACTCGGAGCGCCCCGGCGTGATGGGCACCGTCGGCACCCTGCTCGGCGAGGCGGGCGTGAACATCGACGCCGCGCAGATCAGCCAGACCACCGAGGGCACCGACGCGGTCATGCTGCTGCGCGTGGACCGCGCGGTCGACGCGGCGGTGGTGGACTCCATCGGCGCGGCCGTCGGCGCCACCATCGTGCGCGCGATCGACTTGGGCTGACGCCTGCCGGGACCGCTCGTGCTTCCCAGTCGTTGGGATGCGGACACGCACGATGACGGTGCCCGGATCGGTGAGTTGACACGCGATCCGGGCACCGTTCGTGTCCTGAGACGGTCCCGAACACGTCTCGAAACCACCTGAACAGGTGGCGAGGTGCGGCGACCGGGCGGCTTGCCGGTAGCCTTCGTTCGACTACCAGGGCCTGACAGTTCGGGCCGATACCCCGGGAGGTGTGTGCATGCGGCTCGCGGTGATCCCAGGTGACGGGATCGGGCCGGAAGTGATCGCCGAGGCACTGAAGGTGCTGGGCGAGGTCATACCGACCGCCGAGATCACCCGCTACGACCTGGGCGCGGCGAGGTGGCACGCGACGGGGGAGCTGCTGCCGGAGTCCGTGCTCGGCGAGCTGCGCGACCACGACGCCATCCTCCTCGGCGCGGTCGGCGACCCGTCGGTGCCCAGTGGCATCCTCGAGCGCGGACTGCTGCTGCGGCTGCGCTTCGAGCTCGACCACCACGTGAACCTGCGCCCGGCGCGGCTCTACCCGGGGGTGAAGAGCCCGGTGGTCGACCCGGGCGAGATCGACATGCTGGTCGTCCGGGAGGGCACCGAGGGCCTGTACGCGGGCAACGGCGGCCTGCTGCGCAAGGACACCCCGCACGAGATCGCCACCGAGGTCAGCGTCAACACCTCCTTCGGCGTCGAGCGGGTCGTCCGGGACGCGTTCTCCCGGGCCGCCGCCCGTCCGCGCAAGCACCTGACCCTGGTCCACAAGACCAATGTGCTCACCCACGCCGGGTCGTTGTGGTCGCGCGTGGTGGAGGAGGTGTCCCTGCAGCACCCGGACGTCTCCGTGGCCTACCAGCACGTGGACGCGACCACGATCCACATGGTCACCGACCCCAGCCGCTTCGACGTCATCGTCACCGACAACCTCTTCGGCGACATCCTGACCGACCTCGCGGCCGCGGTGACCGGCGGCATCGGCCTCGCGGCCAGCGGCAACCTCGACATCACCCGCCGCAACCCGTCGATGTTCGAGCCGGTGCACGGCTCCGCCCCGGACATCGCGGGCCAGGGCATCGCCGACCCGACCGCCGCGGTGCTGTCGGTCGCGCTCCTGCTCGACCACCTCGGCGAGTCCGAGCCCGCCCGCCGGATCGAGGCGTCGGTGGCCTTCGACCTGGCCACCCGCGACCACAACTCGCCCGGCGGCACCTTCGCCATCGGCGACCGGCTCGCCGCCCTGGTGTCGTCCAACGTGCGCACCTGAGCGACATCTCCACCGGCTGAGGCCCGTCCCCGAACACTGGGGGCGGGCCTCAGCCGTGCGCGGCGTTGCCCAGAAGGTGGGATATCGGGCCCGGGACTGGTACCGGCGCTCGTGGCGTGCCATAGTCGCAACGTGGCTCACACTGCCCTGAACACCATTATCGATGAGCGCGTCGGCTGACTCCCCACCCGGGACGCCCCGACGCGCAGACCTCTCGCATCCCAGCGGGGGGTCTTTTTGTTTGCCCAGAAGTCCGCCCACCGCGCCAGAACCCAGATCCCAGGAGCTTTCCGTGACCCGCACGACCCCGGCCGGTACACCGCTCGGCGACTCCTTCCACGTCTACGACACCACCCTGCGCGACGGGGCGCAGCGGGAGGGGATCTCCTACTCGGTGACCGACAAGCTGTCCGCCGCCCGGCTGCTCGACGACCTGGGGGTGGGCTACATCGAGGGCGGGTGGCCGGGGGCGATGCCCAAGGACACCGAGTTCTTCGCCCGCGCCGCCGCGGGGGAGCTGGACCTGCGGCACGCGGTCCTGGTGGCGTTCGGGTCCACCCGGCGGGCGAACTCGAACGCGGCCAAGGACCCGCAGGTGCAGGCGCTGCTGGCCGCCCAGGCGCCCGTGGTGACGCTGGTGGCCAAATCGGACCGGCGGCACATCGAGCGGGCGCTGCGCACCGACGTCGACGAGGCCGTGGCGATGGTCGCGGACACCGTCCGGGTGCTGGTGGCCGAGGGGCGGCGGGTGTTCCTCGACGCCGAGCACTTCTTCGACGGGTACGCCTTCGACCCGGACACCTCGCTGCGGGTGCTCGGCGCCGGGGTCGAGGCGGGCGCCGACGTGGTGGTCCTGTGCGACACCAACGGCGGGCAGTTGCCGCTGGGGCTGGCCGACACGGTGGGCGAGGTCATCGCGCGCACCGGCTTCCGGGTGGGCATCCACTGCCAGGACGACACCGCGTGCGCCGTGGCCAACACCATCGCCGCCGTGCAGGCCGGGGCGACGCACGTGCAGTGCACCGCCAACGGGTACGGCGAGCGGGCGGGCAACGCCGACCTGTTCCCCGTCCTGGGAAACCTGGCCGTCAAGCTCGGCATGGACGTGCTGCCCGCGGGCGGCCTCGCCGCGATGTCGCGGGTCTCGCACGCGCTGGCGGAGCTGGCCAACATCTCCCCGGACACCCACCAGGCCTACGTCGGGCAGTCGGCGTTCGCGCACAAGGCGGGCCTGCACGCCAGCGCCATCAAGGTCGACCCGCTGCTCTACAACCACATCGACCCGCAGGTCGTCGGCAACGACATGCGCGTGCTGGTCACCGAGATGGCGGGCCGGGCCAGCCTCGAGCTCAAGGGCCACGAGCTCGGCGTCGACCTGTCCGACCGGCCCG
Source organism: Actinokineospora pegani (assembly GCF_009745975.1). Lineage (GTDB taxonomy): Bacteria > Actinomycetota > Actinomycetes > Mycobacteriales > Pseudonocardiaceae > Actinokineospora > Actinokineospora pegani. The sequence goes on from NZ_WHOL01000049.1 coordinate 6,062, forward strand.
AGGCCGTCGACAGCGCGCTGCGCAAGGTCAAGGACCTGGAGGCGCGCGGCTGGTCGTTCGAGGCCGCCGACGCGTCGCTGGAACTGCTGCTGCGCGGCGAGATCGCGGTGCTCGACCCGAGCGCGCCCGGCACCGCGCTGCCCTTCGAGCTGGAGTCCTACCGGGTCATCCTCGACCACCACATCGGCGGCGAGGTCGTCTCCGAGGCCACGGTGAAGGTGCACGTCGCGGGCCACCGGGTCATCGCCACCGCCGAGGGCAACGGCCCGGTGCACGCCCTCGACGCCGCGCTGCGCCAGGCGCTGGCCCCGCACCTGCCGTGGGTGCACGACCTGGAACTGACCGACTACAAGGTGCGCATCCTCACCGGGGGACCCCGTGCAACCCAACACGGCACCGACGCCGTCACCAGGGTGTTGGTCCAGTCCTCGGACCGCGAGCTCGAGTGGACCACCGTCGGTGTCCACGGCAACATCGTGGAGGCCAGTTGGCTGGCCCTCTGCGACGCGCTGGCGCACAAGGCGCTGCGGGTGCGGTCCGGGGTCGGCGCGGGCGGCCTGCGCGGGTAGGCCGCCCCTTCGAGGAGGAGGCAGTCGGGGATGAAGGCGCGACTCGCAGGTGTGCTGTTCGCAAGCGCGGCGCTGGCCGGGTGCGGGGGACAGGCGCAGGAGGCCTCGGCGCCACCCCCGGCGCCCAGCGCCGTCGCCGACGAGTCCGACGTGTGGCTCGATCAGGTGAAACCGGCCGAGGGCTCGGCGGAGGTCGACACCCCCGGCACCTGCCCGCTGCCGTTCACCTTCACCGTCGCCGAGGGCTGGTCCGCGAACTCGGGCAACGGCGAGGCCCGCGACGGCCTCGCCGCCGAGTGCGCGGTCACCTCGCCGCACGGCGTGCTCAGGGTCTGGGTGGGCTCCGAACCCGGCAGCTCCCCGCGCGGCGCGCTGGAGCGCTTCATCCAGGGCGAGGGCTCCATCTCCGACCCGGCCTACCGCGAGTCCACCGTGGGCGAGGGCTCGGGCGTGGAACTCACCTTCGCCAAGGCGGGCGAGGGCGCGCGCGGCCGCGCCTTCGCCGTCGCCACCCCGCTGCGCACCCTGGTGGTCTCGGTCGACGCCGGCTCCCCGGACGCCTACGCCAAGGCGCTCCCCGGCTACCTGCTGGCCAAGGACAGCCTGACACCGATCGAGCGTTAGGGTTTCCCCGTGCGTATCGCTCGAATTGCCCATCCGCAAGGCGGCCTCGCGTTCGTGTCCCTGGAGGGCGAGGGCGCCGACCAGGTCGCCCGCGAGATCGCCGACCACCCGTTCGGCACCCCGGTCTTCACCGGCCGGTCCTGGCCGCTGGCCGACTGCAGGCTGCTGGCGCCGACGCTGCCCAGCAAGGTCGTCTGCATCGGCAAGAACTACGCCGACCACGCCGCGGAGATGGGCGGGCAGGCGCCCGCCGACCCGGTCATCTTCATGAAGCCCTCGACCTCGGTCATCGGGCACAACGAGGTCATCCGGCTGCCCGCCGACTCCACCAGGGTGGACTTCGAGGGCGAGCTGGCGCTGGTGATGAACCCGAGCCCGCGCGGGGTGACCGCGGCCAACGCCCACCGCGCGATCCTGGGCTACACCATCGCCAACGACGTGACCGCCCGCGACCAGCAGGCGCACGACGGGCAGTGGACCAGGGCCAAGTCGCACGACTCGTTCTGCCCGCTCGGCCCGTGGATCCAGACCGGGATCGACCCGGGCGACCTGGACATCAAGACCACTCTGGACGGTGTGGTGCAGCAGGACTCCTCCACGGCGTTCCTGCTGCACAGCATCCCCGAGATCGTCGAGTGGGTCTCGAGCGTGATGACCCTGCTGCCCGGCGACGTCATCCTCACCGGGACCCCCGCGGGCGTCGGCCCGATGACCGCCGGGCAGAGCGTGTCGGTGTCGATCTCCGGCATCGGCACGCTGACCAACACCGTCGCCAAGCGCTGACCCGACTCCTCGGACGAGGGGCTGTTCCCACCCGGGACAGCCCCTCCGGCGCGTCAGCGCCGCGCGAACCCCGGCACCGGCTCGTTGCGCAGCCCCCGGCCGACCACCTGCGCGGGGATCCGGCTCAGCGCCGGGAACCGGGCGAACAGCCGCAGGACCGCGGGCGGCTCGGCCCCGCCGACGACGTCGACCTCGCCCGCCACGGTGGGCGCGACGACCTTGCGGTGCAGGACCCGTTGCAAGCCCTGGACCGCCAGCGTCGGCAGCAGCCTGCGGCGCTGGACCCTGGCCAGGTCGCGCTCGGTCAGCTCGCCCCTGGCCAGCGGGCCCGCGAGCAGCCGGGCGGCGGCGATGGCGTCCTGCACGGCCAGGTTGATGCCCACCCCGCCGACCGGTGACATCGCGTGCGCGGCGTCGCCGAGGCACAGCAGGCCGTCGCGGTGCCAGCGGGTGAGGCGGTCCAGCTTGACGTCGAGCACCTTCACCTCGTCCCACGACGCCAGCGCGTCCACCCGGTCGGCCAGCCACGGGGCCGAGGCGGCCACGTCGCGCATGATGGCGCCGACGTCGCCTGCGCGGGCCGGGGCGTCGCTGCCCTTGGCGATCAGGCACGCCGCCTGCCAGTAGTCGCCGCGGTCGATCAGGATGACCTGGCGGGCGCCGCTGATGACCGGGACCACGCCGCTGGGGTCGCTGTCGTGCCGGGGGACGCGGAACCACCAGACGTCCATCGGCACGGGGTAGCCGCGGGTGGGCAGGGCGGCGTCGGCGCGCAGGACCGACGTGCGGCCGTCGCAGGCCAGGGTCAGCGCGGCGGTCAGCTCGCCGGTCTCGCCCCCGGTGGTGCGGTAGGCGACGCCGGTGACCCGGCTCCCGGCCCGCAGCAGGCCCGTCGCCTCGGTGTCCATCCGCAGCGCGAAGGTGGGCTCCTCGGCCGCGGCCTCGGCGAGCAGGTTCAGCAGGTCCCACTGCGGGACCATCGCGATGAAGTTGTTGGGGCCGGGCAGCGCGCTCAGGTCGGCCGTGCGCACCGACCCGCCGGGGACGGGCACCCGCACGCTGTCGATGCGGCTCTGCGGGATGCGGCGGAACCGCTCGCCCAGGCCCAGCGCGTCGATCAGGTCGAGGGTCGGCGGGTGCACGGTGTCGCCGCGGAAGTCGCGCAGGAAGTCGGCGTGCTTCTCCAGCACGGTCACCCGGATGCCCGCCCTGGCCAGCAGCAGCCCGGCCACCACACCCGCGGGCCCGCCGCCCGCGACCACGACGTCGGTGTCGGTCATGTCCCCTCCTCGGCTGGTTATTCAACGCTCGTTGAATAACTTCATGGTGCACCCGGCCTCCGGCGGGGTCAAGGCGGACCGGCAGGGATACGCTGACCGGGCCATGAGCACTCCAGACGCCACCACCCCAGTCCGAGCCCGCTTCTGCCCGTCGCCGACGGGCACCCCGCACGTCGGGCTCATCCGCACCGCGCTGTTCAACTGGGCCTTCGCCCGGCACGCGGGCGGCCAACTCGTCTTCCGCATCGAGGACACCGACGCCGCGCGCGACTCCGAGGAGAGCTACGCCGCGATCATCGAGGGCCTGCGCTGGCTGGGCCTCGACTGGGACGAGGGGGTCGAGGTCGGCGGCGACCACGGCCCCTACCGCCAGAGCCAGCGGTCGGACCTCTACGCGGACGTGGTCGCCAAGCTGACAGCCGCGGGCGAGCTCTACGAGTCGTACACGACCAACGAGGAGGTCGAGGCGCGGCGCAGGGCGGCGGGCCAGGACCCCAAGCTGGGCTACGACAACTTCGACCGCGCCCTCACCGAGGACCAGCGCGCCGCCCACCGCGCCGAGGGCCGCGAGCCGGTGCTGCGGCTGCGCATGCCCGACCGCCCCATCGCCTTCACCGACCTGGTCCGCGGCGAGATCACCTTCCCGGCGGGCAGCGTGCCCGACCCGGTCCTGGTGCGCGCCAACGGCCAGCCGCTCTACACGCTGGTGAACCCGGTCGACGACGCGTTGATGAAGATCACGCACGTGCTGCGCGGCGAGGACCTGCTGCCCTCGACCCCGCGCCAGATCGCCCTGCACGAGGCGCTGCAGCGGGTGGGCGTGTCGGAGTTCACGCCGCACTTCGGGCACATGCCCCTGGTGCGCGGCGAGGGCAACAAGAAGCTGTCCAAGCGCGACCCGCAGTCCAACCTGTTCGCCTACCGCGACCGCGGCTTCGTGCCCGAGGGCATGCTCAACTACCTGGCGCTGCTGGGCTGGTCGATCGCCGAGGACCGCGACGTGTTCAGCATGGCCGAGATGGTCGCGGCCTTCGACATCGGCAAGGTCAGCCAGAACCCGGCCCGCTTCGACCTCAAGAAGGCCGAGGCGATCAACGCCGACCACTTGCGCCGCCTGCCGGTCGGGGAGTTCGTCGAGCGCGTGCTGCCGCACCTGAGCGCGGGGGGAGTCCTCCCCGAGGCGCCCACCGCCGCGCAGCGGGCCACTGTGGACGCCATCGCGCCGCTGGTGCAGGAGCGCCTCGTGGTGCTCTCCGACGCCGTGGGCATGGTCGCGTTCCTGTTCGCGGGCGAGGACTTCGCACCGGAGGCCGACGCCGCGGCCAAGAACCTGGGACCGGACGCCAAACCCGTCCTCGAGGCGAGCGTCGCCGCGCTCGAGGCGTTGCCGGAGTGGACCACCGCCGCCATTGAGGAAGCGCTCAAGGGCGCTCTCGTCGACGGTCTGGGACTCAAGCCCCGCAAGGCGTTCGGACCCGTTCGAGTGGCGGTCACCGGTCGCACCGTGTCACCGCCCCTGTACGAGTCCATGGAGCTGCTGGGCCGCGAGAGCTCGTTGGGACGGTTGCGCAAAGCGCTTCCCTAGCAACACAATCTAGTGAACCAGTAACGCGAGTCGAACGCCCCGCGATAGACCTCCCCGTCTGTCGCGGGGCGCTCGCGCTTGACCGTGTCAGAACGGCCAACTCCACCCGGGCAGACGAATCGGCGGCCCCACCGCCGGTTCTAGCCTCGCGTAATGAGATCACCGCTCGCGCCCATCCCCCTGTCCCGGATGGCCCGCGCCGTCCCCGAACGGGAGGCGCGAGCGCCCCGCCCGGCCCCACTCGCCAGCGCCCCGCCGCTGATCGCCGCCGTCTGCCTGGACATCGACGACACCCTGATCGACTTCACCGGCTCCGCCCGCGCCGCCGTGCGCAGGCTCATCGACCGCGACGACATGTGGACCGCCTGGCAGCGGGTCACCGACGAGCATCACGCCCGCGCCGTGGCCGGGGAGTACGACTACGACACCATGCGCCGCCTGCGCACCAAGGCCTTCCTCGCCGACCTCGGCGCCCTCGTCGACGACGAGGCCGTCGCGGTGCTCGAGGACCGCCGCCTGGCCCAGATGCGCGGCGCCTGGCGGCTGTTCTCCGACACCATCCCGTGCCTGGACTGGCTGCGCGCCGCGGGCCTGCGCATCGGCGCGGTCACCAACGCCACCAGTCCGCACCAGCGCGCCCGCCTGGCCGACCTCGGCCTCGGCCGCTTCTTCGACGCCGTCGTCAGCCCCGCGGCCACCGGCGCGGCCAAACCGGACCCGGTGATCTTCCACGCCGCCTGCGACCAACTCGGCGTCCCCCCGGCCAGCACCCTCCACATCGGCGACCGCCTCGACCTCGACGCCCACGCCGCCCGCGACGCGGGCCTGCACGGCGTCTGGCTCGACCGCACCGGCGAGGGCCCCCGGGCCGCGGGCGTCCCCGTCCTCGACTCCCTGGCCGACCTGCCCGCCCTGCTGGTCACCGACTACCGCACCCCCAGCCTGACCAGCGGTGGAACACTCCCCGGACCGAGGTAGACCCCCCGATTTCACTTCCCCGGGCCCCGTGGTCTAACATCTTCTCCGGTAAGCGGGACAGGCCAACCGGAGAGATCCAGCGGCCAAGAACGCGAAACCATTGGGGTATGGTGTAATTGGCAGCACGACTGATTCTGGTTCAGTTAGTCTAGGTTCGAGTCCTGGTACCCCAGCGGAAGAGCCCTCTAGCCCACCTGCTAGAGTCTCTCCCAGCAACACAGAGAACAAACCAGAAGTTCTCACTTGTTCTAGGGCCCCGTCGTCTAGCGGCCTAGGACGCCGCCCTCTCAAGGCGGTAGCGCGGGTTCGAATCCCGTCGGGGCTACAGAGGCTGGAGGCCCCTACCTGCAAAAAGCGCAGGTAGGGGCCTCTTCCGCGTTGTATCTGGGGGGCGACCCCCCAGACCCCCACGGTGCGGTTGGCTGCGGGTGGCGGGGGCGGAGCCCAGGTTTAGGGATAGCGGGATTGGGGTGGGTGGGTGGCGGCGTGCCCATCCTCACAACCGGCATCCGCCCCTGCTTTTGCCCTTGAGGCAGCGTCACCACCCACCAAACCGCCGGTCGGCAACGTGTGTGCTCGTTGGGGTGGATTGGCTTGTCTGGGGGAGGCGATCATGTGCCGAGCTGCCTTGCGCGGGAGGGCGTCTTTTCAGCCCGACCTTTTCCCTCCCGCTGCGCATGATCGTCGTAGGGGCCCCGGGCAAGGTGATTCACCCCAACGAGCTGCCTAAGCAAATCATCCGGCTTTGGGGTGGGGGGCTAGAGGCGGTTTTGGAGGGCGTCGGCGGCGGCTAGGAGGTCGGCGGCCCAGCGGGCGCCGGGGCGGCGGCCCATGCGGTCTATGGGGCCGGAGACGGAGACGGCGGCCACTACTTGGCCCTGGGCGTCTCGTACGGGGGCGCTGACGCTGGCTACGCCTGGTTCGCGTTCGGCGACGGATTGGGCCCAGCCCCTTCGCCTGACTTCCAGGAGGGCTCGTTCGCCGAAGACGGCGTCGGCCAGGAGGCTGCGCTGGGTGGCGGGGTCGGCCCAGGCGGCGAGGACCTTGGCGCCGGAGCCCGCGGTCATGGGGAGTCGTGCGCCTACCGGGACGGTGTCGCGCAGGCCGCTGGGGGGTTCGGCGGAGCAGACGCAGATGCGGTGCAGGCCGTCTCGGCGGTAGAGCTGGATGCTCTCGCCTGTGCGGTCGCGCAGGCGGGGGAGGACCGCCGTCGCCGCGTCCAGGAGGGGGTCGGTCGCCCCGCCCGCCAGCTCCGCGAGGGCGGCGCCGGGCCGCCACCTGCCGTCGGTGCCCCTGCGCAGGAGCCGGTGCACCTCCAAGCCCACCGCCAGGCGGTGCGCCGTCGCCCGGGGCAGGCCGGTCTTGGCGCACAACTCGGCCAGGCCGCAGGGTTCCTTGGCCACCGCCTGCAAGACGGCCATTGCCTTGTCCAGAACTCCGATGCCGCTATGCTGTCCCACGTCTCGATACTACTTTCCCGTTATATGGGAAGTCCAGTCCGTGGGAAGCTGATGGTGATGAGCGATGGGCAAAACGCTCGCTGAGAAGGTCTGGGAACAGCACGTGGTGCGGCGCGGCGACGGCGCCGAACCCGACCTGCTCTACATCGACCTGCACCTCGTGCACGAGGTGACGAGCCCGCAGGCCTTCGACGGCCTCCGGCTGGCCGGTCGACCCGTGCGGCGGCCCGACCTGACGATAGCGACCGAGGACCACAACGTCCCGACGATCGGGATCGACCTCCCGATCGCCGACCCGGTCTCGCGCACCCAGGTCGAGACCCTCCGCAAGAACTGCGTCGAGTTCGGCGTGCGGCTGCACTCGATGGGCGACGTCGAACAGGGCATCGTGCACGTGGTGGGGCCGCAGTTGGGCCTCACGCAGCCCGGCACGACCGTGGTGTGCGGCGACAGCCACACCTCCACGCACGGCGCGTTCGGCGCGCTGGCGTTCGGCATCGGCACCAGCGAGGTCGAGCACGTGCTCGCCACGCAGACGCTGCCGCTGCGCCCATTCAAGACCATGGCGGTCACCGTCACCGGCGACCTCGCCCCCGGGGTCACCGCCAAGGACGTCATCCTCGCCGTCATCGCCAAGATCGGCACCGGCGGCGGGCAGGGCTACGTCCTGGAGTACCGCGGCCCGGCCATCGAGAAACTCTCGATGGAGGCCCGCATGACGGTCTGCAACATGTCCATCGAGGCGGGCGCGCGCGCCGGGATGATCGCCCCCGACGACACCACGTTCGACTACCTCAAGGGCCGCCCGCACGCGCCGGAGGGCGCCGAGTGGGACGCCGCGGTCGAGGCGTGGCGCGAGCTGCGCACCGACGACGACGCGGTCTTCGACGCCGAGGTCGTCATCGACGCCGAGGCGCTGACCCCGTTCGTCACCTGGGGAACCAACCCCGGCCAGGGCCTGCCGCTGTCGGCCGCGGTGCCCGACCCGGAGCTGATCGCCGACGAGAACGAGCGCTTCGCCGCCGAGAAGGCCCTGTCGTACATGGACCTGACCCCCGGCACCCCGCTGCGCGACATCAGCGTCGACACCGTGTTCCTCGGCTCCTGCACCAACGGCCGCATCGAGGACCTGCGGGCCGCCGCCGAGGTCATCAAGGGCCGCAGGGTCGCCGAGGGCGTGCGGATGCTCGTGGTGCCCGGCTCGATGCGGGTGCGCGCGCAGGCCGAGCGGGAGGGGCTGGACGCGGTCTTCCTCGACGCCGGAGCCGAGTGGCGGCAGGCGGGCTGCTCCATGTGCCTGGGCATGAACCCCGACCAGTTGGCCCCCGGCGAGCGCAGCGCGTCCACATCGAACCGCAACTTCGAGGGCCGCCAGGGCAAGGGCGGGCGCACCCACCTGGTGTCGCCGCTGGTCGCGGCGGCCACGGCCGTACGCGGCACGCTGTCGTCCCCCGCCGACCTGGCCGAGCAGGCCCGAACCCTGAACTGAGGTACCCCACCATGAAGCCGTTCACCACCCACACCGGCGTCGGGGTGCCCCTGCGCCGGTCCAACGTGGACACCGATCAGATCATCCCCGCCGTCTACCTCAAGCGCGTGAGCCGGACCGGCTTCGAGGACGGCCTGTTCGCCGCCTGGCGCGGCGACGAGCAGTTCGTGCTCAACCAGGAGCCCTACCGGGCGGGCAGCGTGCTCGTCGCGGGCCCCGACTTCGGCACCGGCTCCTCCCGCGAGCACGCCGTCTGGGCGCTCGGCGACTACGGCTTCCGGGTGGTGATCTCCTCCCGGTTCGCCGACATCTTCCGCGGCAACTCCGGCAAGCAGGGCCTGCTGGCCGCCGAGTGCGAGCAGTCCGACGTCGAACAGCTCTGGAAGTTGCTCGAAACCGAGCCTGGGACGCAGGTCACGGTCGACCTCGAGTCGAAGACCGTCAGCGCCAAGGACTTCACCGCCCGGTTCCTGGTGGACGACTACACCCGCTGGCGGCTGCTCGAAGGCCTCGACGACATCTCCCTGACCCTGCGCCACGCGGCCGACATCGACGCGTTCGAGCAGGCCAGGCCCAATTGGAAGCCGGTGACGACCCCGCTCGCCAGCGCCTGAGAAGGGGGCCGGAATCCGCTGCGCGACAGCGGGTCCCCGGCCCCTCCCGCGCCCTTCCCCAGTCCCACAACCGCACAGCGAACACCCCCGCGCGACGCCCCCGAATACCCCGATTCGCACCCCCTGCGGGACACGGATCGGGAGCGCTAACGAAAAAAACGGGCGCGTCGCGTGGAAATCGCGCGCATTTGGGCCTATCTTGGCGAGAAGTCGGCTCGATTGGGTCGTAAACGCAGTGTGGCTTCTTACGGAGGACTGAAGGGTGAACAAGGCCCAACTCATCGAGGCACTTACCGAGCGCCTGGGCGACAAGAAGGCCGCAGGCGCTGCGGTCGACGGACTCGTCGACGTGATCGTCCGGACCGTGAACAAGGGCGAGAAGGTCAACATCACCGGCTTCGGCGTGTTCGAGAAGCGCGCCCGCGCCGCCCGCACCGCGCGCAACCCGCGCACCGGTGAGACGGTGAAGGTGAAGAAGACCAACGTCCCCGCCTTCCGCGCGGGCACGCACTTCAAGGAGGTCGTGAGCGGCACCAAGAAGCTGCCGAAGGTCACGGCCGCCAAGGCGGGCGCCCGGACCACGGCCACCCGTGCCGCCGCCGGGACCGCCACCGCGCGCGCCACCACGACCACGCGCACCCGTGCCGCCGCCGCGAAGCCCGCGGCCACCACCCGGGCGACCACGACGCGGTCGCGCGCCGCCGCCGCGAAGCCCGCGGCCACGAAGGCGACCACGACGCGCACCACGCGCGCCACCACGGCGAAGCCGAAGGCCACCGCCGCCAAGGCGACCCCGGCCAAGACCACGGCGGCGAAGACCACCGCGGCCAAGGCCACTACCGCCAAGGCGACCACCGCCAAGGCGACCCCGGCCAAGACCACGGCCAAGACCACGGCGGCGAAGACCACCGCGGCCAAGAAGGCCACCCCGGCGGCCAAGACCACCGCCGCCAAGCGCACCACCGCGGCCAAGGCCGCTCCGAAGACCGCGGCGAAGACCACCTCCGCCGCCCGCAAGACCACTTCGGCGGCGCGCAAGACCACCACCACCCGCAAGAAGTAACGCGGCTGGTAGTCCGACACGGACACCCCGCGAGAGCCCCGCACGCTTCCCCCGTGCGGGGCTCTCGCGCGTTCCGGGCGCTTCCCGGGAAAGGGCGACGAGCCCCGGGGGAATGCCCGGCGGTGTTCGCCGCCGACTCGAACGGCTGATCCGCGCGGCCGATCGGGGGCGGGCCGATCAGGCGCGGGAGTTTTCCACCCCGGCCGCACCCGCGCGAATTGGCAACCGATGACAGCGCTCTGTGCGGCAATGGTGAGATGCGCTCAGCGCGGGGGCGATCAGGGGGCGGTGTAGTGCGCGGAGACCAATCGGCCGTCGGAGAAGGACAACAGCCACAGGCTGCCCTTGCGGCAGCGCGAGTCGGTCTCGACGCCGCCCTCCCGGCCCAGTTCCGCCACCACGTCCGGGATGACACCGCCCTGCGAGCAGACCACCGGCGTGCCGCCCGCGGCGGCTATGGCGCGCAGCCGGACACCGGCCGCCGCCGCGTCCCGGCGGTGGGTCGGCTCCGACAGGTCCGGCTCCGTGGTCACCGGGACCCCCAGCAGCCCCGCCAGCGGCGCCACTGTGGCCGTGCAGCGCTCCTTCGGGACTGAGTGCACCCGGTCGGGTCCGAACAGCGGCAGGAGCCGGTTGAGGGCGGTGCGCTGGCGCTTGCCCGTCGCCGACAACGGGCGCTCGTCGTCCGGCCCGCTCCACAGCTCCTTCTTGCCCGCGTGCGCGTGCCGGACGAGCAGCACCGTCACCGTGTCGACGCCCAGCTCCGCGAACCGGGCGAGGACGTCGCGGTCGTGCGGGTAGGTGAGCAGGCCTGCGGCCTCGGCGACGGGCAGCCAGCGCAACCGGTCCACTTCGTCGTTCTCGGCGAACGAGCCGCTCCCGGCACGGGCGGTGAAGTAGTCCACGACCTTGTCGCCGTCCGGGACGGCGTAGCGCACCCGCGCCAGGAACCCGCCCAGCACCGACCTGAACCCGGTCTCCTCGGCCACCTCCCGGTGCGCCGCGGCGATCGCCGTCTCGCCCTTGTCCAGCTTGCCCTTGGGCAGGCTCCAGTCGTCGTAGCGGGGGCGGTGGACCACGGCGACCTCAACGCCGCCTGCCCTGCCGCCCGCCCCGCTCTCCTGCCTGTCCCGCCACAGCACGGCCCCCGCCGCGCGGATGGTCACCGATTCAGCCAAGCGCTCGGTGCCGCAGCAGCATCTCGGCCTGGTGGTCGCGCACCGGCGACCCGGTCGCCTCACCGGCGGGCGAGGGCTCCCAGTCGCCCTTGGCCGTCAGCACCCAGCACCGGGTGGCCGGGTCCAGCGCGGAGTCGAACATGTCGTCGAGCTGCCTGGTCAGCTTCGGGTCGGCCACCCGCACCTGCACCTCGACGCGGCGGTCGAGGTTGCGGTGCATCATGTCCGCGCTGCCGATCCAGTGCTCGCCCGCGCCGCGGAAGACGAACACCCGCGAGTGCTCGAGGAACCGGCCCAGGATCGAGCGCACCCGGATGTTCTCGCTCAGACCGGGCAGGCCCGGCTTGAGCGCGCAGATGCCGCGCACCACCACGTCCACCGCGACCCCGGCCTGCGAGGCCCGGTACAGCGCGTCGATGACCTGCTCGTCCACCAGGGAGTTGACCTTGATGAGCACGTGCGCGGCGCGCCCGGCCCGCTTGTGCTCGATCTCGTTCTCGATGCGCTCGACGATGCCGCGCCGCACCCCGTAGGGCGCCACCAGCAGCGACCGGTACTCGTCCTGGCGGGCGTAGCCGGTGAGCACGTTGAACAGGTCGGTCAGGTCGGCGCAGACCGCCGGGTCGGCGGTGAGCAGGCCGACGTCCTCGTAGAGCCGGGCGGTCTTCGGGTTGTAGTTGCCGGTGCCGATGTGGCAGTAGCGGCGGATCGTGGAGCCCTCCTGCCGGACCACGAGCGCGGTCTTGCAGTGCGTCTTGAGCCCGACCAGGCCGTAGACCACGTGCACGCCCGCCTTCTCCAGCGCGCGCGCCCACTTGATGTTGGCCTGCTCGTCGAAGCGCGCCTTGAGCTCGACCAGCGCCACCACCTGCTTGCCCGCCTCGGCGGCGTCGATCAGCGCGTCGATGATGGGGGAGTCGCCGGAGGTGCGGTAGAGGGTCTGCTTGATGGCCAGCACGTGCGGGTCGCTGGCCGCCTGCTCGATGAACCGCTGCACGCTGGTGGAGAACGAGTCGTACGGGTGGTGCACCAGCACGTCGCCGTCGCGCAGGGTCGAGAACACGCTCTTGGGCGTCTCCCGCTCGCCGAACGCCGGGTGCGTCGCGGGCACGAACGGCGGGTCCTTGAGCTCCTTGCGGTCCACGCCGTAGACCTGCCACAGGAACGTCAGGTCCAGCAGGCCCTGCACCACCACGACGTCGTTCGGGTGCACCTCGAGCTCGCGCAGCAGCAGCTCGAGCATGTGCTCGCTCATGTCGTCGGAGACCTCGAGGCGCACCGACGGGCCGAACCGGCGCTGCGCCAGTTCCCGCTCCAGCGCCTGCAGCAGGTCCTCGTCGCGGTCCTCCTCGACCTCCAGGTCGGCGTTGCGGGTGACCCGGAAGGCGTGCACCTCCGAGACCTCCATACCGGTGAACAGCGAGCCGAGGTGGGCGGCGATCAGCTCCTCCAGCGGCAGGAAGATCGCCACCTGCTCGTCGGCCGAGCGGTCGATGGGCACCAGGCGCGGCACGTTGTCGGGGACCTTGACCCTGGCGAACCGCTCGGTGCCGCCCTCCGGGTCGCGCACCGTCACGGCCAGGTTCAGCGACAGGCCGGAGATGTAGGGGAACGGGTGCGCCGGGTCGACCGCCAGCGGGGTCAGCACCGGGAAGACCTGGTCGCGGAAGTACTTCGACAGGCGCTCGCGCTCGGCGTCGGTCAGCTCGCTCCAGGTGGAGATGCGGATGCCGCGCTCGGCCAGCTCCGGGCGCACCCGCTCCTGGAACGTCTTGGAGTGCTGGGCCACCAGCTCCCGGTTGCGGCTGGAGATCTGCGCGAGCTGCTCGCGCGGGGTGAGGCCGTCCGCGCTGCGCACCGACAGACCCGTCTCGTTGCGCCGCTTGAGCCCGGCGACGCGCACCATGTAGAACTCGTCCAGGTTCGAGGCGTAGATCGCCAGGAACTTGGCGCGCTCCAGCAGCGGCTGCGAGGAGTCCTCGGCCAGCGCCAGCACCCTGGCGTTGAAGTCCAACCAGGACAGCTCCCGGTTGAAGTACCGGTCGTCGGGCAGGTCGGTCGCCGCGGCGGCGGGCAGGGTGACCGCGGGCGGGGCCGACGGCACACCCCTGGGCTCCTGCGCGTCGGGTGCCTGCGCGGTCTCGGACTCCTGGGCCTGGGTGCTGTTGGTGCTCACGGGACCTCATTGTCCAGCAAGAACGGCGAGATGGCCCGTCTGGTGACGAACGACCGGTGAATTCTGCGCGAGTCCCCCGGTCACCCCGCCGGGCGAGCCGCGCGCAGCGCCGCGGTGCGCGGTCCGGCGCCCAGCGCGACGGCGTCGGCCAGGTCCGCCGCGGTGTCCACGTCGCAGCGCAGCGCGGCGCTGCCGTGCCCGACCGCGACCCCGTCGCGGCCGTGCGCCGCGGCCGATCCCGGCCCGAACCGGGGCAGCAGCGGACCACCCGCCGCCGAGAGCAGCAAGACGGTGCCCGTGCCCTCCCGGTCGGGCACGAACGCGCGCGCGCCCGCCGCCTGCCGGATGGCCGAGGACAACTGCCCGGGGGCCAGGGCGGGCAGGTCGGCCTGCAGCGCGCCCACCACGCAACCGGGGTCGGCGGCGCGCAGCAGCCCGCCGCCGAAGGCCAGCGCCGCGTTGAGGTCGGGCAGGCCGCGCTCGTCGACGCACTCGGCGCCGGTGCCGCGCAGCGCGGCCACCACCCGCTCGTCCTCGCACACCACCAGCAGCCGCCGCACCGCCGGGCTGGCCAGCGCGGCGGCGACGGTGTCGCCCACGATGGCCAGCACCAGCTCCCGGTGTCCGGCCACACCCCCCTCGGCCGCGCCGCGCAGCCTGGACTTGGCCCGGTCCAGGTGTTTGACCGGCACCACGAGATCAGCTCGCCACTGCACCCCACCGATAGTGCCGGCGCGGTACGCCGACCCCGTCTCGACCACGCGGGTGCGCGCCATGGACACTCTTCGGATCGGATCGCGAGTGAGGAGGACTGGTTGGCCACGCGGGAGCGGAGTGGGTTCTGGGTCAACGCCGCCGCGGCGCTGTTCTACCCGATCTCCTGGCTGGGCAAGCGGGAGTACCGGGGCGTGGAGCACCTCCCGGCGACAGGCGGCGCCGTGCTGGTGATGAACCACGTCTCGCACCTCGACCCACCCAACGACGCCGTGTTCGTGCACCGCAACAGGCGGGTGCCCCGGTTCATGGCCAAGGACAAGCTGTTCTCCGTCCCGCTGTTCGGCCGGATGCTCGCCGGGTGCGGCGGCATCCCGGTCTACCGCGGCTCGGCGATGGCCGCCGACAGCCTGCGCGCCGCGCACGCGGCGCTGCGCGAGGGCAAGCTGGTGCTGATCTACCCGGAGGGCACCATCACCAGGGACCCGGCGGGCTGGCCGATGCGCGCCCGCACGGGCGTGGCGCGGCTGGCACTGGAGAACGACGTCCCGGTCATCCCGGCGGCCCGCTGGGGCACCAACCTCATCTGGGACGGCTACGGCAAGCGGTTCCGCCCCCTCCCGCGCAGGCGGGTCGTCACCGCCCTCGGCGCGCCCATCGACCTGTCCGGGCACCGCGGCAGGCCGCTGACCGCCGCGCTGCTGCGCGAGGTCACCGACCTGATGATGGGCCAGGTCCGGGACCTGCTGGCCGAGGTGCGCGAGGAGCAGGCGCCGCAGGAGTTCTTCACGCAGGCCGCGCGCGAGCGGACCGACAGCGCAGAGAGTGGGAGCTGAGCCATGGCTGGGCACATCGCCGTCCTCGGGGCGGGCTCGTGGGGCACGGCGTTCGCCAAGGTCATGGCCGACGCGGGCCGCGACGTGGTGCTGTGGGCGCGGCGGCGCGACCTGGCCGAGGCGATCACCGACAAGCGGGAGAACGCCGACTACCTGCCCGGCATCGCCCTGCCGGACCGGCTGACCTCCACATCGGACCCGCGCCGGGCGCTCGACGGCGCGCACACGGTGGTGCTGGGCGTGCCGAGCCAGACCATGCGGCACAACCTGACCGCGTGGGCGGGCCTGATCGACGGCGACGCCACCCTGGTCAGCCTGGCCAAGGGCGTGGAGCTGGGCACCCTCAAGCGGATGAGCGAGGTCATCGCCGACGTCACCGGCGCGGGGGAGGACCGGATCGCGGTGGTGTCCGGGCCGAACCTGGCCAAGGAGATCGCCGAGGAGCAGCCGACCGCGACCGTGATCGCCTGCCGCGACCACGACCGGGCGGTGGCCCTGCAGGAGGCGTGCACCACCGGTTACTTCCGCCCGTACACGATCACCGACGTGGTCGGCTGCGAGCTGGGCGGGGCGTGCAAGAACGTCATCGCGCTGTCCTGCGGGATGGCCGACGGGCTCGGCTTCGGCGCCAACACCCTCGCCACGCTGATGACCCGCGGCCTGGCCGAGACCTCGCGGCTGGGCGCCGCGCTCGGCGCCGACCCGATGACCTTCGCGGGCCTGGCCGGGCTCGGCGACCTGGTGGCGAGCTGCTCCTCGCCGCTGTCGCGCAACCGCACCTTCGGCGCCCGGCTCGGCCGCGGCGAGTCCATGGCGCAAGCGCAGTCCGCGGCGCACGGGCAGGTCGCCGAGGGGGTCAAGTCGTGCTCGTCGATCCGGGAGCTGGCGATGCGCCACGGCGTCGAGATGCCGATCACCGAGGTGGTGCACCGGGTCTGCCACGACGGCTTCGACCCCCGAGAGATGGCGGGCGCGCTGATCGGGCGCAAGACCAAACCGGAGCGCGAGCGATGAGCAACCCCCAGCGCGGTGACGGGACCCGGTGCGTGCACGCGGGCTCGGCCCCCGCCGTCCCCGGCGTCCCGCTCGGCCCGCAACCGGTGCTGGCCGCCCCGTACCACCTGGCGCACTACGCCGACGGCTCCGACTTCTACGGCCGGGCGTCCAACCCGACCTGGCGGGCCCTGGAGTCCGCTCTCGGCTCCCTCGACGGCGGCGAGAGCGTGGCCTACTCCTCGGGCATGGCGGCGATCTCCTCGCTGCTGCGCACCGTCCTGGGCGCGGGGGACACGGTCGTGCTGCCCTCGGACGGCTACTACCTGGCCCGCTCCTACGTCCGCGAGCACATGTCCGCCCTGGGCCTGGACGTCCGCGAGGTCCCCACGGCCGGGCCGTGGTCGCCGGACCTGGTGCGCGGGGCGAGGCTGGTGCTGCTGGAGACCCCGTCCAACCCGGGGCTGGACGTCTGCGACATCGCCGAGATCACCGAGTGGGCGCACGCCGAGGGCGCGCTGGTGGCCGTGGACAACACCACCGCCACCCCCCTCGGCCAGGTCCCGATCGAACTGGGCGCCGACTTCACCGTGGCCAGCGACACCAAAGCCGTGGCGGGCCACAGCGACGTCGTCCTGGGCCACATCACCGCCGCCGACGCCGACTGGGCCGCCCGCCTGCGCGCCGAGCGCACCGCCTCCGGCGCCGTGCCCGGCCCCTTCGAGGCCTGGCTCGCCCACCGCGGCCTGGGCACCCTGGACCTGCGCCTGTCCCGCCAGGCGGAGAACGCCGCCGCCGTCTACCGAGCCCTGCGCGAACACCCGGCCGTCACCGGCCTGCGCTGGCCGGGCGCGGCAGCGGACCCCGCCCACCCCATCGCCGCCCGCCAGATGCGCCGCTTCGGCGGCGTCATCACCTTCACCCTCCACAACGCCCCCGCCGTCGAGGCGTTCCTGTCCCGCTCCACCCTCATAGCGTCGGCCACCAGCTTCGGCGGCCTCCACACCTCAGCCGACCGCCGAGCCCGCTGGGGCGACGCGGTCAGCCCCGGCCTGCTCCGCCTGTCCTGCGGCTGCGAGGACCCCGAGGACCTGGTGGCGGACATCCGCAAAGCCCTCTGATCCCGAACACCACACCCCACCCAGAATCTCCCAGCGCCCGGCCTGCCGAAGGGCTGGATCGGGTGGTTCTGCGTGGTTGGGGGAGGCGATCATGTGCAAGCCTCGGTAGGGCGTGAGGGTGCCCTTCCCCTCACTTTTGACCCTCACGCACATGATCGTCGTAGGGGTCCCCGGCCACACAGAATCACCCGATCCAGCACCCCACCAAAGCGCCCCACCAAACCGACAGCCGGGCCCCACAAGGAGACCCGGCCGTCGGAACACCCCTAAACAGGCAACTCCATCTGCATCACCACATCCGGACTAGGCGTCGCAGACCCACCGCTCGGCTCCACAGTCACACCGATGTTCTGCGCACCCCCGATCCCTCCGGTGTTCAACAGCGAAGCCTGCCCCGACGCGTTCGGCGCCATCAGCCCGATCGACTTCGGCGCCCCCTCGCCCATCAGCCAGACCTGGTAGATCTTCCCGTCCGGCGCAGCGGGCACGTTGCCCGCCAACAGCATCACCTGCCCGCGGTCCCGGGAGAGCAGCACCGTGCCGCTGAGACCGCCCGCGGCGGTCCCGGACACAACCTTGGCGTCCCCAGCGGACAGCAGGTTGGACATCGCCGCCGCCTGATCACGCGACTGGTCGAGCTCGTTGCCGTTGCGCACGAGCAGCACGCCCAGCGACACCGAGACGACCATGAGGACGGCAGCGGCCGCGCCGAACAGCTTGGTGGCCAGCGGGACCCCCGACCGCCGCTCCCGGCGAGCGCTGAGGTCGTCGACCGGTGGGAGCTGGCGGACCTCGGCGATGCGGGCCAGCACCCGGGCCTTGAGCTCCGGCGGGGGCGCCTCGGACGCGGCCTCGCCCAAGCGGGTCGCGGTGGCCCGCAGCTCGCGCACCTCCTGGGCGCACGACTCGCACTCGACGAGGTGGCGTTCGAACTCGGCGCGTTCGAACTCGGGTATGGCGTTGAGCGCGTACGCCCCCGTCAACGCGTGGATGTCTGCGTTCATCGGGCCACCCCCAGGCAGTCGCGCATGCGGATGAGTCCGTCGCGCAATCGGGTCTTGATGGTTCCGAGCGGGGTGCCGAGCAGTTCGGACACCTCCCGGTAGGTCAGTCCGCGGTAGTAGGCCAGTTCGACCGACTCCCGCTGCAAGTCCGTCAGGGTCGACAGGCAGCGGCGCACCTGCTCGTGCTCGAGCCGGGTGCTCACCACCTCGGCCACCTCGTCGAACTCCCGCGTGGTCTCCCTGCGGTGCGCCCGGTCCTCGCGGTCGGTGGCGGCCTGCGCGGAGCGGACCCGGTCGACCGCCCGCCGGTGGGCGAGGGTCATCACCCAGGTCATCGCGCTGCCGCGCTCCGGGGCGTACCGGGCGGCGGTGCGCCAGAGCTCCAACATCACTTCCTGGGTCACCTCCTCCGATTGCGCGGGGTCGCGCACGATGCGCCGCACCAGTCCGTACACCGGTCCCGACACCAGGTCGTAAAGGCCCTCGAAGGCGTGCTCGTCCCCGCGGGCCACCTGCTGGAGCAAGTCTGCGGCGTCCGGTGGGGACGGCGCCACCGCCGGGACCTCGGCGATCCGTCTCACTCGTTCGGCCATCTTCACCCTGCTCTCGTCCGGTTCTCCCGCCACAGCGCATTCGGAACGGGTGCCACGCGCGGATGGGTGGCACCACGAACTGGTGTTTCCCACCCAGTGGACCAGGTGGCGACCGCCGAGCGCTCCTGGTTGGGTAGTCCCGTGATCACGCGTGTCGAGACCCCTGTGCGGGATGCCCGCCCGGTCTGCCGCGCGCTCTGTTCCTGTCGGTGACCCGGTCCCCCTCGGACGTCCACCCTCACAGGAAAGTTGCGTAGGCCCCCCATGTTCGACGTTCCCGCGAACACCGTCCCGTCCACCACCGCGCTCGACGCGCTCGTCAGCCACCCCGTGCGGGTCGCGCTGGCCGTCGCCGCCGACCGCGACCGCTGGCGCTCGAAGCTGCGGTACGACCCAGAAGAGCGCTACGCGACCCTGGTCGAGCGCACCGCCGACCAGGAGGTCTGGCTGATGGCCTGGCTCCCCGGCCAGACCACCGGTCTGCACGACCACTCCGACACCACCGGCGCGTTCACCGTCGTGTCCGGCACCCTCGCCGAGCAGGTGGCCCACCGGGGCCACCCCCGCCAGGCGCTGCACACCCTGGTGGCGGGCCAGTCCCGGGTGTTCGCCCCCGGGTACGTCCACACCGTGCACAACCCGGGCCCGGACCCCGCCATCAGCATCCACGTCTACCGGTCGTCGAGGCCCGTGCTCGGCCGCTACCGCCTGGACCCCGTGACCGGACCTGAGCCGCTCTGACCGGTGGCGACGTGGCCGGGGACCGACCAGGTCCCCGGCAGGTCGGCAGCGGGAACGGGCGTGCCGCGGGTCAGCGCCAGCGGCACGTGCCCGGCCCACGCGGTGTCGGCGGCGACGTCGTCGGGGTCGTCGCCCGGCCCGCCCGCGCGGATCTTCACCGCCGCCTCCGCCAGGTCGATCGAGAGCACGGCCGTCTTCGCCAGCTCGCGCCCGTTCGGCGGGCGGGCGTGGTCCCAGGAGCCCGGGGTCAGGTGCTCGGTGATGACCCGCAGGGCCTCGGCCTTGGCGTCCGCGCCGGTCACCGCCACGGCCGTGCCGTGCACGACCGCCGAGCGGTAGTTCATCGAGTGGTGGAACACGGAGCGGGCGTAGACCAGGCCGTCGAGGACGGTCACCGCGACGCACACCTCGATCCCCGCCGCGGCCGTGCGCAGGCTCAGCGCGCCGGTGGAGCCGTGGACGAACATCGTGTCCCCGGCGCGGCCGTACCCGGTGGGCAGCACCAGCGGCGCGCCGTCGACGACCGTGGACAGGTGGCACACGAGCCCCGCGTCGAGCACCGACCACAGCGCGTCCCGCTCGGTCACGGCGCGCTTGCGGCCCCTGCGGATCGTCGAGCGGTCGGTCGCGGACAGCGGCGGGGTGGGTGGGGTGTTCACCCGTCCAGTCTCCGGGGTCAGGTGGCATGCTTGTAGAGCCAAAGCCAAGTGATTTCAGGAGGCCACTCGTGGCAGACAGCCCCGCCCTGCCGGTGAAGCTGGACCGCGGTTCGGCCACCCCGCTGGCGGTGCAGCTCGCCGAGGAGCTGCGCGCCTTCGCCGCCGACGGCAGGCTGCGCGCGGGCGACCGGCTGCCCTCGACCCGGGCGCTGGCCACCCAGCTCGCGGTCAGCCGCACCGTCACCGCCGCCGCCTACGAGCAGTTGCACGCCGAGGGCTGGATCGCGGGCAGGCACGGCTCGGGCACCTACGTCACCACCGCCCCGCCCGGCGCCCCGCGCGCCCGCCCCCGGCCGCCGCGCGCCGCCTCGGTCACCGGTCCCGCCGTCGACCTGCGGCCGGGCGCGCCCTGGGTCGGCGGGATCGACCGGGCCGCGTGGCGGCGGGCCTGGCGCGGGGCCGCGGACCGGGCCCCGCTCAGCCGCCCCGAGCGCGCGGGCGTCCCGGCCTACCGGGCGGCCGTGGCCGAGCACCTGCTGCGCCACCGCGGTCTGCGGGTCAGCGGCGAGTTCGACGAGGGCGGGCGCGGCGAGTCGGTGCTGGCCACCGGCGGCACCACCGCCGCCGTCGGCGAGATCGCCGCGTCCGTGCTGCGCCGCGGCGACACGGTCGCGGTGGAGGACCCCGGCTACCAGCGCGCCGTCGCCGCGTTCCGGGCCGCCGGGATGCGCGTGGTCAGCCTGCCCATCGACGCCGACGGGCCGCTGCCCGACGCCGTGCCCGCGGGCGCCCGCGCCGTCTACTGCTCGCCCGCGCACCAGTACCCGCTGGGCAGGCGGATGTCGGCGGGGCGGCGGGTGGAGCTGGTCGAGCGGGCCCGCCGCGCGGGCTGGCTGGTCGTCGAGGACGACTACGACGGCGAGCTGCGCTACGACGTGGCGCCGCTGCCGCTGCTGGCCGCGCTCGCCCCGGACGTCGTGGTGCACCTGGGCACCACCAGCAAGATCCTCAGCCCGACCCTGGGCGCCGGGTGGATGGTCGCGCCGCCGCAGGTGGTCACCTCGGTGCTCGAGCACCGCGACGAGACCGGCACCAGCCCGGCCGCCGCGGGTCAGCTCGTCGTGGTCGAGCTGGCCCGCAACGGCGACCTGGGCAGGCACCTGCGCAGGCTGCGCCGGGAGCTCTCCGAGCGCCGCGACATGATCGTCAAGGCGCTGCGCGGGGCCGGGCTGGACCTGCTCGGCGACGACGCGGGCGCGCACATCGTCGTCCCGCTGCCGGACCCGGCCGCCGAGCGCGCGGTGATCGACGCGGCCCGGCCGCTGGGCCTGGTGCTCGACGGTCTCGGCCGCCACCACCAGGGCAGGCAGGTCTGGTCGGGCATCGCGCTCGGCTACGCCGCGTGCTCGCGCGAGCAGCTCGCCGCGGCCCTGCCGGTGCTGGCCGAGCTGCTCACCGCCCCCCGGTAGTGTCCCGGCCATGGCCAGTCCGAAGATCCGCGTCGCCGTCGTGTTCGGCGGGCGCAGCACCGAGCACGCCGTCTCCTGCCTGTCGGCGGCCGGGGTGCTGGCCAACCTCGACCCGTCGGCCTACGAGGTCGTGGCCGTCGGCATCACCCGCGAGGGCTCGTGGGTGCTGGGCCCGGAGGACCCCTCGGCGCTGCGCATCACCGACCGCGCGCTGCCCACGATCACCGAGGGCACCGCGCTGACCCTGCCCGCCGACCCGACCTCGGTCGGCCTGGTGGTGCTCGAGCCCGGCCGCGAGGGCGAGGTCGTCAGCGGCGTGGACGTGGTGTTCCCGCTGCTGCACGGCGCCTACGGCGAGGACGGCACCATCCAGGGCCTGCTCGAGATGGTCGGCGTCGCCTACGTGGGACCGGGCGTGCTGGCCTCGGCGGTGGCGATGGACAAGGGCTTCACCAAGCGGCTCCTGGCCGCGGCGGGCCTGCCCGTCGGCCGCTTCGTGGAGCTGCGCCGCGGCGCGCTGACCCTCACCGACGCCGAGCGCGACCACCTGGGCCTGCCGGTGTTCGTCAAGCCGTCGCGCGCGGGCTCGTCTACCGGCATCAGCCGCGTCACCTCCTGGGACGACCTGCCCGCCGCCGTCGCCGCCGCCCGCGCCATCGACCCCAAGGTCCTCATCGAGGCCGCCGTCGTCGGCCGCGAGGTCGAGTGCGGCGTCCTGGAGTTCCCCGACGGCCGCGTCGAGGCCTCGGTCCCGGCCGAGGTCCGCCTCACCGACGACTCGGTCGACTGGTACGACTTCGACGCCAAGTACGTCGACGCCGTGGCGGAGCTGGACATCCCGGCCAAGCTCGACGACGACGTCACCGAGCGGTTGCGGGCGATGGCTGTCGAAGCCTTCCGCGCCCTGGACTGCCAGGGCCTCGCGCGGGTCGACTTCTTCGTCGGCCAGGACGGCGGGTTGACCGTCAACGAGGTCAACACCATGCCCGGCTTCACCCCCACCTCCGCCTACCCGAAGATGTGGGCGACGACGGGCGTCGACTACCCGTCCCTGCTCAGCACCCTGGTCGAGACGGCCCTGACGCGGGGCACCGGCCTGCGCTGACCGCCAGGAGCACGCCCTAGGGGCGGACCGGCTGCGCGGGCAGGGCCTGACCCACCACTTCGGACACCTTCTGCAGCGGTCCGGTCCCCAGGCCGTCCGGCAGCGTCAGCGCGACGAACACCGGTCGGTCGACCGCGAACCAGGTCGCCGCGCCCGTTCCCTCGACGGGCAGCCACTGCACGCCCGACACGACCCGCAGCTGCGACGTCGGGGTCAGCTCGGCGGGCTTGGCCAGCCCGCACCGCAGCACCACCGGCTCACCGACCCGGTCGCCCCAGGCGGCGGCGCCGACCGGGGCCGGGTCGGCCAGCGGGAGCCGGTCGAGCGCCCCGCCGTTGTTGGGCAGGGCCTCGGGCAGGGCGCCGACCAGCGCCGAGCACGAGGCGGAGGCGGCGTCGGGGGAGTCGACCGGGACCAGGCCCAGCGGGCCGGTGCGCGGGGTCGGCGCTGGGGACTGGGCGGGGGTGTCGCTCGCGCCGCCGAGGAGCTGCCCGGCCACGACGATGCCCACGGCCAGGAGCACGCCCAGGACGGCGGCGACGGCGATCGCCCGGGTGGACAGGCCCGGGGGCGGCTGGCGTCCGGCGGCGGGCTCGGTCGTGGTGGCGTCCTCTGTCACCCGATCAGTTGACCACGGCTCAGAGGTGGACCACCGGGCAGGTCAGGGTGCGCGTGATGCCGTCGACGTTCTGGATGTTGGCGACGACGAGCTGCCCGAGCAGGTCGACGTTGTCGGCCTCGGCGCG
The DNA here is from genome assembly GCF_009745975.1 of Actinokineospora pegani. GTDB lineage: Bacteria > Actinomycetota > Actinomycetes > Mycobacteriales > Pseudonocardiaceae > Actinokineospora > Actinokineospora pegani. The sequence continues at coordinate 29,842 of NZ_WHOL01000049.1, forward strand.
CACGATCACGTCGTAGGGCCCGGTGACATCCTCCGCGGTCGTCACGCCGGGCAGCCCGGCGATCTCCCCCGCCACCTCCGCGGCCTTGCCCACCTCGGTCTGGATCAGGATGTATGCGTGGACCACGGCGCGCCCCTTCGCGGCTAGGTGTCCCCAAGAGGTAGGAACGTGTCCAGCAACGTACCCCAGTCTCGCGTCTCGGTGGGGGATCCGTTGGTGGGTTGTCCAACTGTCGGTGATCGGAGGAACGGGTGGGACCTGAGCCGGAGACGGTCGCCGAACTCGGCGAGTTCGGGCTCATCGAGCGGGTGGTCGGTGGCAGGCGCCAGCCCGCCACCACCCTGCTCGGGCCGGGCGACGACGCCGCGGTGGTGGTCGCGGGCGACGGCCGGGTGGTCGCGTGCACCGACGTGCTGGTGGAGGGCGTGCACTTCCGCTTCGACTGGTCCGACCCCGTGCACGTGGGGCACAAGGCCGTCGCCGCCAACCTCGCCGACATCGCCGCGATGGGCGCCTCGCCCACCGCCGTGCTCGTCGGTCTGGCCTGCCCGCCGACGACGAAGGTCCCGGTCATCGACGGCATCTTCGCCGGGATCTTCGCCGAGGCGGGCCGCGGCCGTGCCGGGGTCGTCGGCGGCGACACCACCTCCGGGCCTGCCGTGGTGATATCCATCACCGCGCTGGGCGACCTGGGCGGCCGGGCCCCGGTGCTCCGGGGCGGGGCCATGCCCGGCGACGTCGTCGCGGTGGCGGGCAACCTGGGCTGGAGCGCCGCCGGGCTCGCCGTGCTGCGCCGCGGTTTCCGCTCCCCGGTCAACGTCGTCGCCGCGCACCGCGCCCCCGAGCCGCCCTACGCCGCGGGCGTCGACGCGGCCGAGGCCGGGGCCACCGCGATGATCGACGTCTCCGACGGCCTGCTCGCCGACCTCGGCCACATCGGCGCCGCCTCCTCGGTCGCCATCGACGTGCGCACCGACCTGGTCCAGGTGCACCAGCGGCTGGTCGACGTCGCCTCCGCGCTCGGCGGCGACCCCAGGCACTGGGTGCTGACCGGCGGCGAGGACCACGCGCTGGCCGCCACGTTCCCCGGCCCGCACTCGGTGCCCAAGGGCTGGCACACCATCGGCACCGTCGGCCGGGGCGAGGGCGTCACCGTCGACGGGAAGGCCTACCAGGGCGCGGTGGGCTGGCAGCACTGGCGCTGAGGCGCGCGCCGCGTGGTCCACAATGGGATGTGCACCGCTTGGAACACCTGTCCTACGACCACCCCGACTCGGCCCGGCTGATCGCCGAGGTGCGGCGGGAGTACGTGGTCCGCTACGGCGGCGTCGACCTCACCCCGGTCGACCCGGCCCAGTTCGCCCCGCCGCGCGGCCTGTTCCTCGTCGCCTACCTCGACGGGGCGCCCGTGGCCACGGGCGGGTGGCGGGCGCGCGGCGGGCACGAGGCGGAGATCAAGCGCATGTACGTCAGCCCGGCCGCGCGCGGCCGCGGCCTGGCGCGCGCCGTGCTGGCCGAACTGGAGCGCACCGCGGCCGCCGCCGCGCGCCACACCCTGGTGCTGGAGACCGGCACCAAGCAGCCCGAGGCCATCGCCCTCTACGAGTCCGCAGGCTACGTCCCGGTCGAGTCGTTCGGCTACTACGCCGACGAGCCCGAATCGGTCTACCTGGGCAAGAATCTGCCCGCGACCGGCCCCGCCGAGGCCGGGCCCCCGCACCGGTAGGCTCCACCGCCGTGCCGAAACCGCTTTCCGAGATCGTCGAGGCGGGGTGGGCCCAGGCCCTCGCCCCCGTCGCAGACCAGATCGCCACCATGGGCGAGTTCCTCCGCACGGAGATCGCCGAGGGGCGCCGCTACCTGCCCGCGGGGGAGAACGTCCTGCGCGCCTTCCAGCAGCCCTTCGCCGACGTCCGCGTGCTCATCGTCGGCCAGGACCCCTACCCCACCCCCGGCCACGCCGTGGGCCTGTCCTTCTCCGTCGCCCCCGACGTCCGCCCGATCCCCAAGAGCCTGATCAACATCTACAAGGAGTACCAAGAGGACCTGGGCCACCCCAAGCCCGCCAACGGCGACCTGACCCCCTGGGCCGAACACGGCGTCCTCCTGCTCAACAGGGCCCTGACCGTCCAGCCCGGCAAGGCCAACTCCCACCAGAACAAGGGCTGGGAGCCGGTCACCGAACAGGCCATCAAGGCCCTCGCCGCCCGCGGCGGCCCGCTGGTGGCGATCCTGTGGGGCCGCAACGCCCGCAACCTCAAGCCCATGCTCGGCACCGTCCCCGCCATCGAGTCGGCCCACCCCAGCCCGCTGTCCGCGCACGCGGGCTTCTTCGGCTCCAAGCCCTTCAGCCGGGCAAACGAACTGCTGATCGAACAGGGCGGCGAGGCGGTGGACTGGCGGCTTCCCTAGCACTCGCGCCCCCGGGCGACGCGTAGCCTGGATGTCGCGTCACTGCCCGAACGGGGAGGTGCCCGTGTCCGACATCGGCCGCGGCATCCGCGGTATCCGGCACGCGCGCGGCAAGTCGCTCGCCGTGGTCGCTGGGCTGGCGGGGATCAGCGAGGGGCACCTGTCCAAGCTCGAGCGCGGCCAGCGCGCCCTCGACCGGCGATCCCTGATCATCGCGCTCGCCAACGCCCTCGAGGTGTCGCCCGCCGAGTTGGCGGACGAGGCGGCGTCGGGACCGGACCCCGACGGGTCCGAGGCCGCGGTGGACGACGTGCGGCGCGCCCTGCTCGCGGTGGGCGTGGGTGCGGCAGGCGGACAGGTGCTGCCCGTCGACGTGCTCGCCGAGCGGGTGGACGGGGTGTTGACCGCCCAGCAGCGGTGCGGGCACGAGGTCGTCGGCGCGGGGCTGCCCGCCCTCATCCGCGACGCGCACGCCACCGAGGCCGCCGGGCGGGACACCCGGCGGGTGCGGCGCCTGCTCGCCCTGCTGCACGTCCAGGGCACGCAGGCCTGGCTGCGCGACGTGGGTTCCCCGCTCGACCTGGGGTGGCAGGCGGCCGTGCTGGCCCAGCGCGCGGCCGACACCCTCGACGACCCCGTGACCGCCCAGGTCGCCGCGTTCGGCGTCGCGCACGGCCTGCTCGCGGCCGGCGCACTCGACCTGGCCGCGGGCGCGCTGGCCGCCGCCCCGCGCCCGACCCGCACTCCCGTCGAGGTCCAGGCCACCGGGATGCTCGTGTTCACCGACTCGCTGCTGGCCGCGGCGACCCGCACCGGAGACGGGCACGCCGCCCTCGACGAGGCCGCCGACCTGGCCGCGCGGGTCGGCGAGGGCAATGCCCTGCACTTCGGGTTCGGGGTCAGCAACGTCGCCGTGTGGCGGATGGCCGTCGCGCTGGAACTCGGCGACCACGCCGCCGCCGCGCGCCTGTCCGACACCGTGTCCCCGAACGCCATCCCCTCCCCGCAACGCCGCGCCGCCTACTGGGCCGACCGGGGCCGAGCCCTCACCCGCGTCCGCGGCCGCCGCGCGGACGCCGTGCGCGCGCTCCGCGAAGCGGAGCGGATCAGCCCCGCGCGGGTCCACCGGCACCCGTTCACCAGGGCCGTCCTCGCCGAACTGGTCACCAAGGCGCCCAACGACGCCGTCGGCCGTGAGCTGCGCGGAATGGCCCACCGCGCGGGCCTCCGCTAACCCACCGGAGTGACCTTGCCGCCGTGGCAAGGCGCGCGGTCCTGCGACTCCTGGCGTCGCGGCATGCATTCCGAGCACGAGGCACTACGCCTGGCCACGGCCCTGCTGGCCGATCTGACCGGCGCGGTGGGAACACTGCTGGACGTCCCTGACGCCCAGCAGGGTCCCGCCCGCGTCGACCTGTTCCACGAATTGGTCCGCGCGGCCCGCGGCGCTTGTTCGGCGCTCTCCACCGGGCGCTGCGACCACGAGTCCTTCGACACCTTCGAGGCGGTTGTGACAGCGATCTCGCTGACACGACCACCCAGCCGCCGTGTCGCGGACGCGATCCCCTCACCTCTTCTTGACTGACGTTCAAGAAACCCTCTACCGTTCTTCTTGAACAGCGATCAAGACAGTGTGGAGGCGGCTATGGGCGGCACGTGGGACCGCGCGGACGTGGACTTCGACTCGGATGGGACGCGGTGCGCCGCTTGGCTCTACCGGCCCGTGGGTGTCGAGGGGCCGGTGCCGCTGGTGGTCATGGCGCACGGGCTGGGGGCGGTGCGGGAGTGGCGGCTCGACGCGTTCGCTGAGCGGTTCGCGGAGCAGGGGTGGGCTGTTCTGGTCTTCGACTACCGCTACCTCGGCGCCAGTGGTGGCGAGCCTCGGCAGATGCTCGACATCGGCGCGCAGCTCGCGGACTGGCGGGCGGCGTTGGCGTTCGGGCGGTCGCTGCCCGGGGTCGACTCCGCGCGGATCGCCGTCTGGGGCACCTCTTTCGGCGGCGGGCACGCCCTCTCCACCGCCGCCCAGGACCACGGTGTGGCGGCGGTGGTGGCGCAGTGCCCGTTCACCAGCGGCCCGGCGTCCCTGCTCTCCCGCATCCGCAGCGGCCCGGTGAGCGCGCTCTGGTTGGGGGTGGCCGCCGTCGTTGACGCCGTGCGGGCGCGGTTCGGTGCGCGTCCGCTGCTGATGCCCATGGCGGGGGTGTGGTGGATGCCCGCGTTCCTGGTGGCGCGCGGGGCGATGGCGGGGGCCGCGCGGCTGGTGCCGGAGGGAACCGTCCTCTCGCGACGCACCAGTGCGGCCGTTCGCAGGCTGGGGCCGCTGCGGCGCGCGCTGCCACCGGGAATGCGGCTCAGCGGGGCCGACGGGTTCGACCCCGCCGCCACCCCGATCGGGCGCGACTCGATCTGGGGCGTCCTCAACGGTCCCGGGGGCAGCTTCGCCGCGGCCAACGCCCTCGCCGCCCGGCTCGTCCTGCGGCTGCCGTTCTACCGGCCCGGCGCCGACCTCGGCCGGATCACCGCTCCGGTGCTCCTGAGCGTGTGCGACCGCGACTCCGCCGCTCCCGCCGCCGCCACCCGCCGCTACGCCGAGGGACACGCCCACGTCCAGGTGCGGCGCTACGACCTGGACCACTTCGACATCTACATCGGCGAGGCGTTCGAGCAGGCCGTGGCCGACCAGACAGAGTTCCTCGCTAAGAGCTTCGCCTGACCCCCGCGAGACTCTCCGCGCTCTGGACGTATGCAGCGACCACACCCCGCCGCTGCTCCGCGTCCGGGGTGTGCGTCAGCAGCCCCTCGATCGTGAAGACCCCGATGCGCACCACTGGGTCCAGCCGCTCCTCCGGCACACCGAGCTCGGCGAGCCGCGCGCGCAGCAACGCCTCACTGCCCGCGTGGAACCCGTCGTGCCACTCGCGGACGCGGTCCGAGTACGCCACCCTCGCGTGCACCGAGGCCACCAACCGGTTGACCTGGTCCAGCTCCGACACGATGTCCAGCAGCTGGTCGGCAAGCGGCTTCTGACCCTCGCTCAGGGCCCGTGTGCTCGCCTCGGCCAAGACCTGGTCCAAGACGGCGATGAACAGGTCGTCCTTGCCGGGGAAGTACCAGTAGATCGTGTTGGCGGCGACGCCGGAGTCGGCGGCGATGCGCTGCATGGACACCGCCTCGTAGCCGCGGGCCGCGAACAGCGCGCGGGCGGCGGTGACGATCTCGCCGCGCTTCTCGTCGCTGTCGCGGGGCCTGCGGTTGCGGGGCACTACGCCTTCTCCAGGTACTCGGCCTTGTCCTCGCGGACGACCTGGGCGACCATGCCCGCCAGGCCGGGGTAGGCGTCCAGGTCCGGGTCCTCGCCGATCAGCGCCTGGGCCACCACCCGCGCGTCGGCGATGATCGCCTCGTCGCGCAGCAGCGACAGCATCTTCAGGCCGGACTTGGCGCCGGACTGCGACGAGCCGAGGATGTCGCCCTCGCGGCGCAGTTCCAAGTCGAGCCGGGCCAGCTCGAAACCGTCCAATGTGGAGGAGACGGCGTCGAGCCGCTCTCTGGTCGAGGTGCCGCCGGGGACCTCGGTGACCAGCAGGCACACGCCCGGCGCCGATCCCCGGCCCACCCGGCCGCGGAGCTGGTGGAGCTGGCTGACGCCGAAGCGGTCCGCGTCGAGGATGACCATGGCGGTGGCGTTGGGGACGTTCACGCCGACCTCGACGACCGTGGTGGCCACCAGCACGTCGACCTCGCCCGCGGCGAACGCGCGCATCACCCGGTCCTTGTCCTCCGGCGCCATCCGCCCGTGCAGGACGTCGACGCGCAGGCCCTTGAGCTCGTCGGCGGCCAGGCCCGGGGCGACGTCGGCGACCGCGAGCGGGGGGCGGCGGTCGGAGCCGTTGTCCGAGGGCGGGGTGTCCTCGTCGCCGATGCGCGGGCAGACGACGTAGGCCTGGTGCCCGGACTCGACCTCCTCGCGCACCCGCTGCCACACCCGGCCCAGCCACGCGGGCTTCTCCGCGACCGGCACCACGGTCGTCGAGATCGGCGACCGGCCGGCGGGCAGCTCGCGCAGCGCCGAGGTCTCCAGGTCGCCGTAGACGGTCATCGCGACCGTGCGCGGGATCGGCGTCGCGGTCATCACCAGCACGTGCGGGGTCAGCTCGCCCGCCCTGGCGCGCAGGGCGTCGCGCTGCTCGACGCCGAAGCGGTGCTGCTCGTCGACCACGACGAACCCCAGGTCGGCGAAGGCCACCTTGTCCTGGATCAGCGCGTGCGTGCCGACGACGATGCCCGCCGCGCCGCTGGCCGCGTCCAACATGGCCTGCCTGCGCTGCGCCGTCGACAGCGAGCCGGTCAGCAGCGTCAGCGCCGTGGCGTTCTCCGCGCCGCCGAGCTGCCCGCCGCCCGCCAGGTCGCCCAGCATCTCCGCCAGCGACCGGGCGTGCTGGGCGGCCAGGACCTCGGTCGGGGCCAGCAGCGCGGCCTGCCTGCCGGAGTCGACCACCTGCAGCATCGCCCGCAGTGCCACGATCGTCTTGCCGGAGCCGACCTCGCCCTGCAGCAGCCGGTTCATCGGCACCGTGCCCGCCAGGTCGGCGGCGACGGCCTCGCCCACCTCGACCTGGCCCGCGGTCAGGGTGAACGGCAGCCGCCGGTCGAACGCGTCGAGCAGACCGCCGGGCTTGGGCGGGCAGGCGGGCGCGGGCCGCGCGCCCGCCGCCGACCGCCGCTTGGCCAGGGTGAGCTGCAGCGACAGCGCCTCGTCCCACTTGAGGCGGGTGCGGGCGGTCTCCAGGTCGGCCCACTCCGCCGGGCGGTGGATCGACCGCACCGCGGTGTCGTACGCGGTGACGTTCAAGCGCTTGCGCAGCGGCTCGGGGAACGGGTCCTCGATCTCGTCGAGCATCGCCAGCGCCTGCTGCACGCACTGCGCGATCTGCCAGGACTGGATCTTCGCCGAGGACGGGTAGACCGGGATCAGCCCGCCCGCGAACTCCTCGACCGGCGGCGCGGCGGCCGGGTCGTCGGGGTCGGCGTCGAGGAGCTGGTAGTCCGGGTTGGCCAGTTGCAGCTTCTGCCGGAACGCGGTCACCTTGCCCGCGAACAGGGCGCTGGTGCCCGGCTTGAGCTTGTCCATGTGCCACGGCTGGTTGAAGAACGCGCACTCCAGCTCGCGCTTGCCGTCGGTCAGCTTGATCTCGACGATGCTGCCGCGCTTGGTGCGCATCTGCCGCCGGTTCACCGACACCACCTTGGCCATCACCGTCACGTGCTCGCCGACCTCCAGGCCCGCGATGTCGGTGAGCTGTCCGCGCTCGGCGTAGCGGCGGGGGTAGTGGCGCAGCAGGTCCCCGGCGCTCTCCAGGCTGAACGCCGAGGCCAGCGCGTCGGCCGACTTCTTGCCCACCACCCGGTCCAGCCGCTCGCCCAGGGCCGTCATCGCCGTGTCGCCTCCCATACCCGTGTCGGTGCGCGGCCGATTATGTCGAGCCCGTCCGACACGCTCTCACTCCAGTCCGAGGACCAGCGCCGTGTCGGTCTGCCCGCCCCGGTAGACGACCAGGCCGGCGTCGGGCCGCTCGGCGCGCAGGTGCGCGGCCAGCGCCTCCTCCAGATCGTCCGGGGCGTCGCGGCCGAGCAGCGCAGTCACCAGCTCCCCGCCCGCGGCCAGCATCCGCGCGGCCACCCCGCACGCCGCCCTGGTGACCGTCCCCGGCCCCGGCGGACCCGGCTCGACCAGCACCACCTCGCCGTCGGCCAGGCCGAGCACGTCGCCCGCGCGGCACGGGCCGATCCAGGTGATCGCGTCCTCCACCGCCACCCGCACCTCCCCGCGCCTGGTCGCCGCCGCGGCCTCGGTCATGGCCACCACGTCGTCCCCGGCGCGCCTGCGCGGGTCGTGCACGGCGATCGCGGCCAGCGCCTGCACCGGCGACGCGCACGGCACCACGACCACGTCCTGCCCGCCCGCGACCGCGCGGATCGCCGCCTCGTCGGCCAGCTCCATCAGCACCGCGTGGCCGGGCAGCACGGTGACGTGCGCGGCCCCGGTCCCGGTGATCACCTGCAACAGCTCGTACGGGGTCGGCTCATGCCCGTCGTCGACCCGCAGCACCGACACCCCCTCGGCGATGAGCAGCTCGGCCAGGCCGTCGCCGCGCACCGGGGCCACCACGGCCCGGCCCCTGGTGAACCGCTCGCCGCCGTCCGGGGCGGCGTCGGCGAACCGGGCCACCCTGATCCGCCGCGGACCGCCGACCTCGACCCCGGCCTCGATGGCCGCGCCGACGTCGTTGCAGTGCACGTGCACGGTCCACAGCCCGGCGCCGTCCCCGACGACCGACACCGAGTCGCCCAGCCCCACCAGCACGTCGCGCAGCCGGGTGGCCGCGGCCTCCTCGACCCCGTCGAGCAGGTACATCACCTCGTAGGCGAACAGGTCCGACCCGGCCTCCCGGTCGGCGACGTGCGGGTTGGCCCGCCTGGGCGCGGTGGTCGGCTCCGGCCGCAGGTCCGGCTCGCGCTCCTCGACCACGGCCAGCAGCGCCTCCAGCAGCACCACCACCCCGCGCCCGCCCGCGTCGACCACCCCGGCGTCGGCCAGCACCCGCAACTGCCTCGGCGTGTGCTCCAGCGCCGTCACCGCCGCCCGCACGCTCGCCGCGGCCACCTCGCGCAGCGACCCACCCGCCGCCGCGGCGTCGGCGGCCGCCCGCGCCACGGTGATCATCGTCCCCGGCACCGGCTCGGCCATGGCCCGCGTGGCCCGCTCCGCGCCGCCGCGCAGGGCCGCCCCCAGCAGCGGCCCGTCGAGGGCGGGTCTGCCGCGCACCGCCTCGGCGAACCCGCGCAGGAACTGCGACAGGATCACCCCGGAGTTCCCGCGCGCCCCGGTCAGCGCCCCGGCCGCCAACGCCCCGACCGCCCCGCCCGCGTCGGCCCGCTCCGCCGACGGCGCGCGCAGCAGCGCCTCCAGCGCGGCCCGCGCCGTGCCGAGCAGGTTGGACCCGGTGTCCCCGTCGGCGACGGGGTAGACGTTGATCCGGTCGATGTCGGCCCGGTGGGCGTCCAGCGCCCGCACCCCCGCCGCCGCCCAGCGCCGCACCGCCCCCGCGTCGAGTGCCTCCAGCAACCGGGCCTCCAGCCGTCCGTCCGTGCCAGCGAGGGTAGCCGGGGCACCCGGTTTGGAGCGGCTGACCGGCACGGGCTACTCTGTGCAGACGCCTGGGCCCCGCCTGGGTTCTAGTACGTGCGCCCGCCTGGCCTCACGGCCGTCGGGCACCCGCAACCTGAAGGAGTTCGACGTGGCTGCCGTGTGCGACGTCTGTGGCAAGGGGCCAGGCTTCGGCAAGTCGGTCTCGCACTCGAACCGCCGAACCAACCGTCGGTGGAACCCGAACATCCAGACCGTGCACGCCAGGCTGGGCATCTCCCAGCGCAAGCGCCTGAACGTGTGCACTTCCTGCCTCAAGGCGGGCAAGGTCGTTCGCGGCTGAGTCGAGCCCCAGACAAACAATCCGAACCGGCGCCAGTGCCCCGCACTGGCGCCGGTTCGGCGTTTCCCGGGTGTTCGCGGCCGGCAGAGGTCATCTCTCCGGTGCCGGTCACCCGCTTTGGTGGTCTCGTCCCCGCAGGAACCTGACCCGCTGGTGCGGGTCGGCCTGCGGGCGTCGCCGATTCGGCTGCGTTCACGGCCTGGTGCCGCGGGGCGGGCACGATGAGGTGCTGGACGTCGACGTGCGGCGCAGGCCTGATCTGTGGCCTTGTCGGGCCGGGGTGAGTCAGTGGGTGGTGCCAGTTCGGCTGCGCTTGACCACCGCCCGCGCAGGCTGAGGGGGCCTGAAGGCGCCGATTCGGCCTGTGCTCGGACCGCCGTCCCGGGAGGGGGCTCGCGCCTGGTGTCGCGGAGCGGGCACGCTGAAGGCCCCCGGTGGTGGTGCTTGCTGGTCGTCGCTGCGCGGTGCTGGCTCGTTCAGCGCGTTGTCGGGCTGTGGTGGGCAGACGGTGGGTGGTGCTGGTTTGGCTGTGTTCGGATCACCGTTCTCGCAGGGTGTGGGTAGTCGTCCACGGTGGGTGGAGGTTCGGTGGTGCTGACTCGGTCTGCGGTGTTGTCGGATGGGTGGCAGCCAGTGGGTGGTGC
>NZ_WHOL01000050.1 GCF_009745975.1 Actinokineospora pegani
GGGCTGGGCTGGGCTGGGCTGGGCTGGACGGGCTGGGCTGGACCGGGCTGGACCGGGCTGGGCTGGGGGTGGTGGGTCCGTTGGGTGTGGGGTGCAGTGCGGTGGTTGTGGGTGGCGCGGGTGGTCAGGGGGTTGCGTGGAGTAGGGCTAGGGCTGTTGTGGCGGCGAGCATTCCGGGGGCGTGGGGGATTCCTTGGGTGAATCGGTGGGGGAATGTGGTTGCCAGGGCGAGCGAGGTCAGGGCTGCTAGGAGGACTGCGGGCAGGATCGTCGCTGGGCCCAGGGCTCCGTGGATCGCGCCCAGGGGGAAGGCGATGATCACGTCGCCTCGGGAGAGGGTTGTGGGGGTCAGGAGGTGTAGGGCTAGGTGGGGTAGGGCGAAGAGGGTGGTGCCGATGAGGATGGGGAGGAGGCGGTTGGGGGCGGGGATCAGGAGGGTTGTGGGGGTGAGGATGGCTAGGGGGATGGTGAGGGCTCGGGGGAGGTGGAGGGTGTGGAAGTCGGCTAGGGACAGGGGGACGGTTAGGGCTGTGAGGGTGAGCAGGGGTGGGAGCCAGGTGGTGGGGATTGTGTTGTGTTGCCAGAGGGTGGCGATGAGTGTCCACAGGAGACCGGTGGCCAGTTCTGGGGCGTGGGGGCCTGCGCGGGTTTGCGGGGAGAAGCGGGTCAGGGCGTGCCGGGCTGTGGCGCCGGTGGTGTAGCCGGCGGCCAGGGCGCAGAGTTGCAGGGGGGTTGCCCAGGCCAGGGCGAGGACCAGGAGGCCTAGGGCGGTCAGGGGGAAAGCGTTGGGGGACAACAGGTTTGGGTGGGCTGTTGGGGTGGTCATGCTTTAAAGGTACGAAGAAGATGGCGTGCTGTCATTGCCCCGATGGCATGGGGATGGGCGTTTGACAGGACTGCGAATCCGTGCGGGGCGACGGGGTCTAGAGCGGCAGGGGTACCTGGTCCGGGACGGCGGCCCGCAGGGCGTCGCGCATGGGGACTCGGGGGGCCGACTGGCCGGTGAAGTGTTCGACCTGGCCGAAGGCCTGGTGCAGCAGCATGTCCAAGCCCGTGGCCAGGTGGCCGCCCCGGGATTCGACGGAGCGGGCCAGGGGGGTGGGCCACGGGTGGTAGACGACGTCGAGGACGTGTTGGGCCCGGGACAGGGCGTCGGCGACCGGTTCGATGGCGGCCGCGGGGGCGGTGGTCACCAGGACGGCGGCGGCGGTGGCCAGGTCGGCGAAGTCGGCCTTGGCCCACTCGGTCACGGTGATCGGCAGGCTCAAGCGGTCGGCGCAGTCCTCGGCCTCCGCCGCGCGGGCGGGGTCGCGGACCACGACGGTGGCCGACGAGACGCCCAGGGCGGCGAAGGCGGCCAGGGCGGCGCACGCGGTGCCGCCCGCGCCCAGGACCAGGGCGGAGTCGCCGCCGCTGGGCTGGTAGGCGCCCGCGACCAGCAGGGCGCCGGTCACGCCGTCGACGTCGGTGCAGTCGGCCAGCCAGGAGCCGTCGGGGCGGTGCACGAGGGTGTTGGCGGCGCCGACGGCGGCGGCGCGCTCGGTGGCGGAGTCGGCGAAGCGCAGGGCGGCGCGCTTGCCCGGCATGGTCACCGACAGCCCGACCCACTCCTGGCCCAGTCCCCCGACCAGGCCCGGCAGCGCGTCCTCGGTGCACTCGACCCGCTCGTAGGACCAGTCGAGGCCGAGCGCGTCGTACGCGGCGCCGTGCAGCACCGGCGACAGCGAGTGCTCGACCGGCGAGCCCAGCACGGCGGCCCGCCGCGACGGCTCAGTAGGCATCGTTGGCCCTCGCGAGCTGGATGTTCGCCAGGTGCTCCGGGTAGGTGTCGGCGAAGCAGGACGTGCCGTTCTTCTGGCACCGCACGAAGTACAGCCAGGAGCCCTCGTCCGGCTTGGCCGCGGCCTGGATGGCCGCGGCGCTCGAGGCGGCGATCGGGGTCGGCGGCAGGCCGGTGACCGAGTAGGTGTTGTACGGGCCGGTCTTGTCCCGGTCCTCGGGCCTGGTCAGGATCGTCGGCCGGTCGAGGACGTAGTTGACCGTGGAGTCGTACTGCAGCGGCATCGGCTCGGACAGCCGGTTGTAGGTGACCCTGGCGACCTTGCCGAAGTCGGCGGCGATCGCCTCGCGCTGCACCAGCGAGGCCATGACCAGCACCTGGTACGGGGTGAAGCCGGTGCCGTCGGCCAGGCCGGGCATGCCCACGCTCGCCAGCCGGGCGCCGGAGTCGGCGATCAGCTTCTTCCAGACCTCCTCGGCCGTGGAGCCGGGCCGGACCTCGTACACGTCGGGCATGATCAGGCCCTCGAGGCGGCGCTTGGGCTCAGCGCGGGAGGCGTCCGGCACCGCCCAGGCGGGCACGCCGAGCGCGGTCAGGTCGGCCTCCTCGGAGACCTCGCGCAGCTCCTCCACCGGCACGCAGGTGTTCTTGCCGTTGAGCTCGGCGCAGGTGGCGTTGGAGATCAGCGTCAGCACGCCGAGGGTCTTGGTCTCACCGAAGGTGAGGTCGTCGAACTGGGTGCCAGCCTTGATCTGCAGGTTGCCCACGCGCGCCTTGGGGTCGACGATCCGCGAGACCGCGTCCGCGCCGGAGATCTTGGTGCGCATGACGTAGTAGCCGGGCTGGATCGAGCGGACCTTGTCGTTGGTCGCGGCCGCGGCGACGAAGGCCTTGGAGCTGGCCACGACGTCGGCTTCGGCGAGCGTCGCCGCGATGGCGCCGGTGGAGTCGCCGTCCTTGACCTCGATGACGAGGTCGGTCTCCCCGCCCCCGGCGTAGTCGTCGTAGCCGCCGATCCCGGAGATGAGCCGGTAGCCGTACCAGGCGCCGCCGCCGAGGATCAGCAGGATGACCGCGCCGACGATCGCCAGCTTGAGCTTCTTGCGGTCCTTCTTGCGCTTGCGCACGGGCCTGATCCGGCGCGTGGGCTCGTCCTCGAACAGGCCGAGGTCGTCGGTCATGAGTCCGCCTCCGCAGATCGGGCCAGCGCGCTCGCCCTGGCGTCGAGCCAGGCCTGCAAGATCTCCACGGCCGCGGCTTGGTCGACGACGGCGCGTTGTTTCTTCCCGCGCACGCCCCGCTGGCTGAGCATGCGCGCGGCGGTCACGGTGGTCAAGCGCTCGTCAGCCAGCCGCACCGGCACCGGCGCGACCCGCTGGGCGAGGTCGGTGGCGTAGGAGTGCGCGGCCTGCGCCGCCGTGCCGTGCTTGTCGGCCAGCGTCCTGGGCAGGCCGACCACGACCTCGACGACCTCGTGCTCGGAGACCAGGCTCGCGAGCTCGACCAGGTCGGACCCGGCTTTCTCGTCGCGGGCCAGGGTGAGCAGGGGTGAGGCCAGGACCGGGGAGGGGTCGCTGAGGGCGACGCCCACGCGCACGGAGCCGACGTCGACCGCGAGCCTGCGCCCGCGGCCGGGGTCGTCGGCTCCCGGCCGGTGCGGCTTGGGGTTCACGCGCCGACCAGGGCCCGTCGCAGCAGGGTGACGGCCTCGCCGATGCCCGCGGAGTTGGCGCCGCCGCCCTGGGCGAGGTCGGGCTTGCCGCCGCCGCGGGCCTCGATGGCCGGGGCGAAGGCGGGCACGAGCTTGCCCGCGGCCAAGCCGTTGTCCCTGGCCGTCGACGTCGTGGCCACGACGAAGGCGACCTTGCCGCCCTCGCCCGCGGAGAACAGGGCGACCACGCCGGGACGCGCGCCCAGGCGGTTGCGAACCTCGATGGCCAGGGTGCGCAGGTCGCCGCCGCCGATCCCGTCCGGGGCCTTCAGCGCGACCAGGGCGGTGCCGCCGATGTCCTCGGCCTGCTCGGCGAGTGTGCCCGCCGAGGACAGCAACTGGCCCGCGCGGAGCTTCTCCAGCTCCTTCTCCGCGGCGCGCAGCCGGTCGACGAGGGCCTCGACCCTGGCCGGGACCTCGGCGTCGGGCACCTTGAGCATGGCGGCCAAGCCCTGCACGAGGGCGCGCTCCTTGGCCAGGTAGCGCATGGCCTCCATGCCGACGTAGGCCTCCAGGCGCCGGTTGCCCGAGCCGATGGAGGACTCGCTGAGCAGCGTCAGCGGGCCGATCTGCGACGAGCGCTCGACGTGGGTGCCACCGCAGAGCTCGCGCGACCACGGGCCGCCGATCTCGACGACGCGGACCTCTTCGTCGTAGGTCTCGCCGAACAGGGCGACCGCGCCCATGTCCTGGGCCCCGCCCATGTCGGTGTAGACGACGCTGACCGGCAGGTCGGAGCGGACGGCGAGGTTGGAGACCTCTTCGATCTCGCTGCGCGTCTCCGGCGACAGCGCGCCGGACCAGCCGAAGTCGAGCCGCAGGTAGCCGGGCTTGTTGTAGGAGCCGGACTGCAACGCGGTCGGGCCGAGCACCTGGCGCAGGGCGGCGTGCACGATGTGCGTGCCCGAGTGGCCCTGGCGGGCCCCGATCCGCCACTCCGGGTCGACGCGGGCCTCCACCGCGGCGCCCTCGGTGATCTCGCCCGAGCGCACGCGGACCTGGTGCACCCACAGCTTGCGGGCGACCTTCTGCACGTCGACGACCTCGAGCTCCACGCCGGAGGCGGTGGTGATGGTGCCCGCGTCGGACTCCTGGCCGCCGGACTCGGCGTAGAGCGGGGTGCGGTCGAGCACGACCTCGACGATCTCGCCCTCACCGGCGCCGCTGACCCGCTTGCCGTCGCGCACCAGGCCCAGGACCTTGGCCTCGGTGGCCAACTCCTCGTACCCGGTGAACACGGTGTTGCCCAGGGCCAGCAGGTCCCGGTACACCGACTGGTCGCCGTGGCCGGTCTTGCGGGCGGCGGCGTCGGCCTTGGCGCGGGCGCGCTGCTCGCCCATCAGCTCGCGGAACCCGGTCTCGTCGACGCTCAGGCCGCGCTCGGCGGCCATCTCCAGCGTCAGGTCGATCGGGAAGCCGTAGGTGTCGTGGAGCTGGAAGGCCTTGTCGCCGGGCAGGGTGGCCTTGCCGTCGGCGACGAGCTTGTCCGCGGCGAGGTCGAAGATCTTCGAACCGCTGGACAGGGTCGCGAGGAAGGTCTCCTCCTCCTTGCGCATGATCTTGTCGATGCGCGGGAAGTCGGTGGCCAGCTCGGGGTAGCTGGGCGACATGGTGTCGCGGACGACGGCGGCGAACTCGCCGAGCACCGGCTCCTGCACGCCGAGCAGGCGCACCGAGCGCACGATCCGGCGCAGCAGGCGGCGCAGTACGTAGCCGCGGGCCTCGTTGCCGGGGGTGACGCCGTCGCCGATGATCATCATGCCGGAGCGGGCGTGGTCGGCGATGACGCGGAAGCGCACGTCGTCGACTGGGTTGCCCGCGCCGTAGCGGCGGCCGGACATCTCCTCGGCCTTGGCGATGACCGGGCGGACCAGGTCGGTCTCGTAGACGTTGTCGACGCCCTGCAGCAGGGTGGCGATGCGCTCGACGCCCATGCCGGTGTCGATGTTCTTGCGCGGCAGCGACCCGATCGGCTTGTGCCCGTACTTCGGGGACTCCTCGCCGCGGATGTCCTGCATGAACACGAGGTTCCAGACCTCGAGGTAGCGGTCCTCGTCGGCGACCGGGCCGCCGTCTTTGCCGTGCTCGGGGCCGCGGTCGAAGTAGATCTCCGAGCAGGGGCCGCCGGGGCCGGGGACGCCCATGTCCCAGTAGTTGTCGAGGCCGTCGCGGCGCTGGATGCGCTCCTCGGGCAGCCCGGCGACCTTGCGCCAGAGCTCCAGGGCCTCGTCGTCGTCGTTGTAGACCGTGGCCCACAGGCGGTCGGGGTCGAAGCCGTAGCCGCCGTCGTCCTGGGAGTTGGTCAGCAGGGCCCAGGCGTGCTCGATGGCCTGGGCCTTGAAGTAGTCGCCGAAGGAGAAGTTCCCGGCCATCTGAAAGAACGTGTTGTGCCGGGTGGTCTTGCCGACCTCGTCGATGTCGCCGGTGCGCACGCACTTCTGGATGCTGGTCGCGCGCGGCCACGGGGCCGGGGCGTCGCCGAGGAAGTACGGCTTGAACTGCACCATGCCCGCGTTGACGAACAGCAGCGTGGGGTCTTCGAGGATCAGCGAGGCGCTGGGCACGGCGGTGTGGCCGCTGTTGACGAAGTGGTCCCGGAAGCGGCGGGAGATCTCATGTGTCTGCACTGTCGGTCCTCAAGGGGGGTCGAGCGGGTTCGGCGGCCTAGGGGCGCGGCGAACGGCGGGGCGGGGCTCAGCCGTCCGCCCGGCGCGCTCGCGCGTCGCCCGTGGTCCGGCGGGGCCTGCGCTGCGCGCCGCCACCGAGGGCGTGCCTGGCCCCGGGGGTGACCCCGGAGCGGGCCTCGACCTGCTCGGAGAGCTGGACCTCGCGCTCGCTCATGCCCGCGCGCACGTCCGCCCCGAAGGTGCCGAGGGCGCCCGCGAGCTCGCGCAGGGCGTCGCCGACGTTGCCCGCGATACCGGCCGGGGTGACCGCGTGCGCGGTCTCGCGGGCCTTGCGGTTGAGGGCGATGGCCGCGGCTGCGCCGACGCCCATCCAGAACAGGCGCCTCACGACTTGCCCCGCTTGCGGCCGATGAGCGCCGGACGGGTCTGCTTGCCCTCGATGGCGGCGCCCGCCTTGGCCTTGCGGCGCGCGCGCACGGCCTTGCTCAGGCCGTAGGACAGCGCGGCGACCTTGACCAGCGGTCCGCCCAGCGTGGCCGTGAAGACCGACGTCAGCGCGGAGATGTTGCCACTGACGGCCTGCGCGTTCGAGGTGATTCCGTCGACCCGCTCGAGCTGGGTGTTGACGTGGGTCAGCGTGGTGTTGGCGCCGACGAACAGCGGGTCGCTGTTCTCGTGCGCCTTGCGGATCGCGATGGTCGTCTCGTCCAAGGTGCGGCCGAGCTTGAACAGCACGATGCCGATCAGGACCACCAACAGGACGAACGCGCCCGCGGCGATCAGCGCGGCGATCTGCCCTGCTGTCACGAGCCCTCCTTCGACGGCGACTTCGGCACGCTCCCGGGGCGTTCCGGGGCGTGATCGCGGTCAGGCTACCGCGTCGTATCCGACCCGGCCTGCCCGCACCTGCGCACTTGCCGGACCAGTGTGCTCCCCAGCGCGGATCGGCGCGCGGAGTTATCCACAGGCGATCAATCCCCGCGGATGACCTTGCGCAGTTTGGGCACCCGGTCGGCGAGGGCGCGCTCGGCGCCGCGCTGGGTCGGGTCGTAGTAGTCGCGGCCGCGCAGCCCGTCCGGCGGGTACTGCTGGCGGACCACGCCCTCGGGCACGTCGTGCGGGTAGCGGTAGCCCTCGGCGTTGCCCAGCTTCTTGGCTCCCGCGTAGTGCCCGTCGCGCAGGTGCGGCGGGACCTGGCCCGCCCCGCCCGCGCGCACGTCGGCGAGCGCGGCGTCGATGGCGGTGATGACGGCGTTGGACTTGGGGGCCGTGGCCAGGTGCACGGTGGCCTGGGCGAGGGCGAGCCTGCACTCGGGCATGCCGATGAGCTGCACGGTCTGGGCGGCGGCGACGGCGGTCTGCAGCGCGGTCGGGTCGGCCATGCCGATGTCCTCGGTGGCGTGCACGACGAGCCTGCGGGCGATGAAGCGCGGGTCCTCCCCCGCCTCGATCATGCGCGCCAGGTAGTGCAGGGCGGCGTCGACGTCGGAGCCGCGGATGGACTTGATGAACGCGCTGGTGACGTCGTAGTGCTGGTCGCCGGAGCGGTCGTAGCGGACGGCGGCCTTGTCCACGGTCGCCTCGACGGTGGCCAGGTCGACCACGCCGCCGCTGGTGGCCAGCGCGGAGTCGGCGGCGGCCTCCAGGGCGGTCAGCGCGCGCCGGGCGTCTCCCCCGGCCAGGCGCACCACGTGGTCCTCGGCGTCCTGGTCGAGCGTGACCTCGCCGCCCAGTCCGCGCTCGTCCGCGACGGCCCGGCGGACCAGGGCGCGCACGTCCTCGTCGCCGAGGGGGTGCAGTTGCAGGACCAGGGACCGGGACAGCAGCGGGGAGACGACGGAGAAGAACGGGTTCTCGGTGGTGGCGGCGACCAGCAGCACGATGCGGTCCTCGACCGCGCCGAGCAGGGCGTCCTGCTGGGTGCGGGAGAAGCGGTGCACCTCGTCGATGAACAGGACCGTCTGGTCGCCGGAGTGGGTCAGCCGCCTGCGCGCGTCGTCGATGACCGCGCGCACCTCCTTGACCCCCGCCGACAGCGCGGACAGGGCGACGAAGCGGCGATTGATCGCGGAGGAGACCAGCGTGGCCAGGGTCGTCTTGCCGGTGCCGGGCGGGCCGTAGAGCAGGATCGAGGCGGGCGCGGCGCCCTCGACCAGGCGGCGCAGCGGGGCGCCGGGGCCGAGCAGGTGGTCTTGGCCCAGGACCTCGTCGAGGGTCGCCGGGCGCATCCGCACGGGCAGCGGCGCGGACGCGCGGGGGCGCTCCGGGCGCTGTGCCGGGGGGCCGGAGGTGCTGCCGAAGAGGTCTAGGTCGAACTCCTGTTCCACCTGGGCGACGCTACCCGCTCAGGCAGACAGGTCGTACCGGCCGTCCTTGGCGTCGTTGACGAAGGTGGCCCACACGGCGCTGCGCACGCTCAGCGCGCCACCGGCCCGGTTCTTGGTGTCCCGGACACCGGTCTCCGCCGCGGTGATCCGCACCTCGACGCAGCCCTCGTTGGCTGCACCACTGCGGGTGCTCTTGAACCAACCGGTGTCCCGCACCATGATCACAACTCCTTGGCGATACGCTGCATCAACCGCCGGGACTCCTTGCGGCTCAACGCAAGTTCCCACACGCGGTAGAACGCACGCAGCATACTCTCCACCTCAGTTTCGCCGTCGTAGTACATCGACGGCCCCAAGACCGATGGCGAGTACCCGACCGGCGTACCGCGCTGACCGAAACCGAAGACCCACAGACCACTCCCTCTCGCGGGATTGCCGTACGCCTCGTTGGTCAGCACACGAACGTTCAGGTCCGGGAGTTTGTCGAGTAGTCCGAGCAGGTGGTGCAACTGCTCGCGCATCACCTCCGCGCTACCCAGGTTCGCCCGCAGCGCGTCCTCAGTGATGACGAACCGCATGATTCGCCGATCTTCGGGATTGAGCAGTCGCGCCTGCCGGTCCATGCGGTAGGCGAGCCGTTCGGACTCTTGTGAATCCGCGTGCTGCCACCAGATGCCGTCACCCTCGGCCAGAACCGCCTGCACGTAGCCGGGCGACTGGAGCAGTCCCGGGATGATGCCGGTCTCGAACCAGTTGATCTCCGACGCGCTGGCCTCGAGGTCGGCGAACCGTTGGTAGGCGTCGGGCAACTGGTCGATGTGCACCCGTCGCTTGCGGCGCTGCCGGGCCTGGGCGCCGAGGTCGAGCACGGTCTCGCGCTCGTCCCCCGCCACGGCGTAGCAGTCGAGCAGCGTGGTCAGATCCTCTTCGCTGGCGGTCGCGGTGCCGTCCTCCAACTGCACGATCCGCGACCGGACCTTGCCCACCGCGTCCGCCGCCGCCTGCTGGGTGACGCCCGCCGAATCGCGCAATCTGCGCAGAGTGAGCCCGAGCTGCCTGCGCTCGAAGGTCGGGCGGGCCTGCCCCATGTCGAACTCCCTCGTTTCACCCGATCAGACGACTAGCCCCAAGCCCGACCGTCGCCCTAATCTTCAAGGGAGACAGTCGGGCGTCAAGCCCGAGGCAGACCATAGCCGGTGGAGGCGAGACGATGGGGCTCTACACCCGTTCGGGCGTGTCGGTGGAAACGTGGGTCGAGTTGGACCGCAAGGTGTCCATGCGCTTCGAGACGTGTTCGGAGAACGAGAACGCCACGCTCCACTTCGGACACGGCGGCGAGTACACCCTGACCCTCGGTCGGGACAACCTGGGCCAGCTCGTCGACCTGGCCAGCCAGGCGATCGCCGAACTCGACAGCACCACCGGCCAGGAGTGAACCACATGACGATCCAGCGCGACCCACTGTTCCCCCGCCCCGCCCTGCTGCCACTGACCGAGCGCGGCGGGTACGCGCCTCCTGCTCACACCACAGGCTCGATCAGACCGTGGTCTGCCTCACTTGCCGTGGTTCCCATCGAATGCGGCAAAGATGAGACCACCGCGACCCGAGACACCGAGGTCAAACAGACCCAGTACACCAGTGACGGAAAAATGGAAACCGACGCCGTGCCCATCATCGTCACCGACAGTTGATCCAATGGGGCATCACGGCTCGACAGTGCTCGTCATCGGATCGCGCGACGACCCGACCGCGACCGTCGTCGTGGATGAACTGGCCCGGAGGTCGCGCCCGGCGCGTCGGATGGACATCGGCGACTTTCCGAGCGAACTCGGGCTCACCGGAAAACTCCTCGGTGGCCGGTGGAACGGCGAACTCGGCGACGTCAGGTTCGCGGAAATCGAGTCTGTCTACTACCGAAGGCCCTCACGGTTCACATTTCCCCATGGTCTCTCTCCTGCCGACCTGGCATTCGCGAGTGAAGAAGCGAGACTGGGAGTAAGTGGCGTGCTGACGAGCCTGGACGTTCCTTGGGTGAACAACCCAGCGAAGATCGCAGTTGCCGAGTACAAACCACTTCAGTTGCGGACTGCGGCGCGGTGTGGACTGAGCGTGCCGTCAACGCTGATCACCACCGATCACCGGGCCGTGATCGACTTCGCAGACGCGGTCGGCCCCCTCGTGTGCAAGACGCTCTCCTCCCTCGCTCACAGCGTCGACGGAAAAGTCCGAATAACCTACACCACGGCAGTCGATCCCGGAGTCATTGATCCGACTGCTCTCGCCGTGACGGCGCACTTGTTCCAGTCCCGGGTACCCAAGCAGTACGAGGTTCGGGTGACGATGGTGGGCAAACGTGCCCTCGGCGTGGCGATTCACGCCGGAAGCGCAGCGGCCCGACTCGACTGGCGTGCGGACTACGCAGCATTGTCCTATGCGCCAATCGACGTGCCATCCGATGTTGTCGGCAAGGCAGTGACATACCTGGATGCTTTTGGTCTAGCATTCGGGGCGTTCGACTTCGTGGTCACGCCCGAGGACGAGTGGGTGTTCCTGGAGTGCAATCCGGCTGGGCAGTGGCTGTGGCTGGAACGTCAGGCAGGCATCCCCATCACGGCTGCTCTGGTTGACCTACTCACCGGAGAGGTGACCGAGTGACCCAGCCTGTGAACACGTGGCGGGAGTTGGCGAGATCGCTGGCGGATGGCCTGCGTGGAAGCGGTGACCTCACCGACCCGGCCTGGCTGGCCGCCTTCGCTGAGACCCCACGGCATGTGTTCGTGCCGCGCTTCCTGCTGACGGTCGGCGGACCGGAACTCTCCGCCGCCGTTGATCCTGAGCCGTGGCTCAAGGCGGTGTACTCCGACCACGCGCTCACAACGGAGCACAGACCACACCCAGCGGGATGGACGACCACCGATGGCGCGGTGTTGTCGTTGCCCACCAGTTCGTCCACGAGTCCGGGCCTGATGGCCCGCATGGTGGAGCGCCTGGAGGTGAGGACCGGGCACCGGGTGCTGGAGATCGGCACCGGGACCGGTTACAACGCCGCCCTGCTGTGCCACCGGCTAGGCGCGGACAAGGTCGTCAGCGTCGACCTGAATCCAGACCTCATCACCACGGCCCGAAACGCGCTCGCCACACTCGGATACACGCCCGTCCTGGTCGTGGGCGACGGTGGCGACGGCGTGCCGGACCACGGACCGTACGACCGGATCATCGCCACGGCCGCGGTGCCCGCCATCCCTGCCGCCTGGATCGACCAACTCGCGCCGGGAGGCAAGATCATCGCCAACGTCCGCGGCGAACTGGCGACCGGCCCCCTGTGCCTGCTGACCAAAGCAGGCGAAAAGGTCTCCGGGCGGTTCCTGCCGATGGGCGGCCACTTCATGTGGATGCGGCCGGAGGTGGACAACCCGCTGCGGCCCCACCAGGTCGCGTCGGCTGCCACCGCGACTCCCACCGCGCGATCGACGACCCGTCTCGCGCCCCTTCCGATGGTCGACGACGCGGACTTCCGCTTCCTCCTCCAACTGCACATCCACGGCGCGGAATCCCTCTACCGCAACGAGGTGATGATCGACGGCGGACGCCAACCCGTGGTGACGTTGTGCGCCTCGGACGGATCGAGGGCCGATGTGGTCGCCGAGTCGACACCCGCCGGGACACATCACGTGGTCCAACGCGGGCGCAGGCGCCTGTGGGACACGGTGGAGACAGCGTGGCGGGTCTTCGCCGATTCAGGACGTCCCGACGTGGGTCGGTTCGGTGTCTCCGTGACCTCGGGCGAGCAGTTCGTGTGGTTGGACCAGCCCAGCGGGTGGCTTCGGTGGCCGCTTCCCGCGGTGTGACACAAACCGCTCACCCGGGTCACGCGGGTGAGGTGACCCCGGGGAACACTGTGCGGAAACACGACCCACCCAGGGCAGGTCTGTCGGGGAGTTGAGCACACGTGGACTGGCGTGACAGGTTCTACCGCGTCCCGCACGACCTCAAGCACTTCGAGCACGAGATCGACCAACTCGCCAAGCTGATGGACGGCCTGGTGGGCGGGGCGGCGCCCGCCGCGGTGGCCGCCGCGCGTGACGAGGTGACCCGGCTGTCGATCAACGTCCGGGCCCGGCTGGCCGCCCAGGACCGGCTGGGCGACCTGCGCCGGTTCCGCCGCCGGGTGCTGCGCTCGGCGGAGTTCATGGACCGCGACCTGTACGAGAAGGTGTTCGTGCCCTACGTGGAGACGATCCTGCCGAAGACCTCGGCGGAGTAGCCGGCGGCGTGTGCGAGGATCACACCCCGTGACCTCGACCGTCATCCTGCTCGCGGGGCCGTCCGGCTCCGGCAAGTCCACCCTCGGCGCCCGGCTGGGCCTGCCGGTGCTGAACCTGGACCACTTCTACCGCGAGGGCGACGACCCGGCCCTGCCGCGCGACGCCGCGGGGCGCGCGGACTGGGACGCGCCCGAGTCCTGGCACGCGCCGGACGCGCTGGCCGCCGTGGTGGCGCTGGCGACCGAGGGCGCCGCCGAGGTCCCGGTCTACGAGTACGGCGCCGACCGCAGGGTCGGGTCGAGCACGCTGTCGCTGGGCGGGTCGCCGGTGTTCGTGGCCGAGGGGCTGTTCGCCGACCGGATCGTGGCCGACTGCGAGCGGGCCGGGGTGCTGGGTGAGGCGCTGGTGCTGGCGCCCAGCGCGGGCCGCACGTTCGCCCGCCGGTTCGCCAGGGACGTGGCCGAGTCGCGCAAGGCGGTGCCGCTGCTGCTGCGCCGGGGTTTGCGGCTGTGGCGCGAGCACGGCGCGGTGGTGCGCCGGTGCGAGCGGGCCGGGATGGTGCGCTGCACGGTGGAGGAGGCGGCCGCCCGGGTGCGCCCCAGGGTGGGAAGCGCCCGATAAGTCTGGTTTGGTGTTGACTTGGCGGCATGGAGAACACCTACGAGAACCTGGCCGAGTTCACCGACGTCGACCAGGCTGCGGACCCGGGCGTGTTCGTCGACCTCTTACAGCGGCTGGACGCCATGCCGCAGACGGTGCGGCTGCGCGAGCTGAGCTACGCCCGACTGGGGACGGGCCGCGGGGTGGACGTGGGGGCGGGCCGGGGCACCGTGGTGGCGCAGTTGACCGCGCGCGGGCTGACGGCCTTCGGGGTGGACCTGAGCGCGGCGATGGTGGCCGAGGCCGAGCGCCTCAACCCGGGGCACGACTTCCGCGTCGGCGACGCCTACGCGCTGCCCGCGGGCGACGGGGAGCTGGACTGGTACCACTCCGAGCGCGTCTACATCCACCTCGACGACCCCGACCGCGCCGCCGCCGAGGCGCACCGCGTGCTGCGCCCCGGCGGCCGGATCGTGCTCGTCGACCTGGACTCCGACGCCATGTCGGTGGCCACCGACCACCCGCGCGCCGCCCGCGCGGTGCTGGCCGCGTCCTCGGACAACCTGGCCAACGGCCGCTCCGGCGTGCGCGCGGCCGACACGCTGCGCGCGGCGGGCTTCGTCGACGTCGAGGTCCAGCCGTACTCGCCGGTGCACACCGACCCGGCGATGGTGTGGCCGCTGTACCCGGGGCCGGGGCTGGCCATCGCGCAGGAGACCGGGGCGATCACCGCGGCGGAGGCCGAGGCGCTGACCGCCGAGGCGTGGCGGCGGGGCGCGGACGGCACGTTCCTCGCGGTGCCCGCGCTGTTCGTGGTGTCGGCCAGCAAGCCCTAGGGCTTCAGCAGCGGCTTGATGACCTTGCGGTCGGACATGTCCCGGTAGGCGTCGGCGACCCGTTCCAGCGGGTACTCCGAGTCGAACACCGGCCCGGGGTCCAGCTTGCCGTCCAGCACGTCCGCCAGGAGCGCGTCCAGGTAGTGGCGGACCGGCGCCACACCCCCGGCCACGGCGATGTTGTTCGAGAACATCTGGCCGATGGGCAGCTCAGGGCCCCCGGCGGGGACGCCCACGTACCCCACGCGCCCACCGGGGCGGACCGAGTCCAACGCCTGCCGCATGGACTCCTTCGTGCCAACGCACTCCAGCACCGCGTCGGCGCCCCTGCCGCCCAGCAGCTCCGCCACCTCTGCGACGCCCTCGTCCCCGCGGGTGGCCACGATGTCCGTCGCGCCGAAGCGGGTGGCGAGGCGTTGGCGGTCGGCGTGGCGGGACATGGCGATGACCCGCTCGGCGCCGAGGCGGGTGGCGGCGAGGACGGCGCAGAGGCCGACCGCGCCGTCGCCGACCACCACGGCGGTGTCGCCCGGGGAGACGCCCGCGGACACGGCGGCGTGGTGGCCGGTGCCCATGACGTCGGAGAGGCTGAGCAGGGCGGGGACGAGGGAGTCGGCCGGGGTGACCGGGGTGGCCACCAGGGTGCCGTCGGCGAAGGGGGCGCGGACCCACTGGGCCTGCGCCCCGTCGAGGCGCTCGCCCGCGCGGCTGGTGGAGCCCCAGGCCCCGCCGTTGACGCAGGAGGTCTGCACGCCGTCGCGGCAGGGGCCGCAGGTGCCGTCGCTGACGACGAACGGGGCGATGACGAAGTCCCCCGCGCGCAGCGTGCGGACCTCGGCGCCGACCTCCTCGACGACGCCGACGAACTCGTGCCCGATCCGCCGCGCCTCGCCGCCGCGCGCGCCCCGGTAGCCCCACAGGTCCGAGCCGCACACGCAGGCCGCGGTGACCCGCACGATGGCGTCGGTGGGGTGCTCGATCTCCGGCTGCGGGGTGTCGGTGAGGCGGATGTCGCCCTCGCCGTGCAGGTAGGTGGCTCGCATCCCCTCGACGCTACGCCCCGGCCAGCACCCGGCGCAGCGAGCCCAGCACCATCTCCACCCGATCCGGGCGGGCGTTGTGCCCCATGAGCCCGATCCGCCACACCGAGCTGGCGAACGCGCCGACGCCCGCGCCGATCTCGATGCCGTAGTCGGTCAGCAGGGCCTGCCGCACCCGCGCCGAGTCGACCCCCTCGGGCACCCGCACGGTGGTCAGCTCGGGCAGCCGGTGGCCTTGCGCGGCGAACAGCTCCAGGCCCAGCTCGGCAAGCCCCTCGTGCAGCCGCTGCCCGGCGGCGCGGTGGCGCTCGTGCACGGCCTCGAGCCCTTCCTCCAGGACGCGGCCCAGGGCGGCGTGCAGCGAGGCGATCATCGCGACGGGGGCGGTGTGGTGGTAGGTGCGCCCGCCGGAGGAGCCGTCGACGTAGGCGCCGATGAGGTTCAGGTCGAGGTACCACGTCGGCGGTCGCTGCACGCGCCGGTCCCAGGCCCGCTCGGAGACGGTGAACGGCGACAGGCCGGGCGCCACCCCGAGGCACTTCTGCGTCCCGGAGTAGGCGACGTCGACACCCCACGCGTCGATCTCGACCTCGATGCCGCCCAGCGAGGTGACGCAGTCGGCGACCACCAGGGCCCGCTGGTCGCGGGCGTGGACGGCGTGCGCCAGCGCCTTGACGTCGCTGCGCACCCCGGTCGAGGTCTCGGCGTGCACCGCGGCCACGAGCGAGGGCTCCGGGTGTGCGTCGAGCACCCGCTGGACGTCGACCGGCTGCCCCCAGTCGTGGTCCACCCGCACCACGTCGGCCCCGTAGCGGCCCGCGACGTCGACCATGCGCTCGCCGAACAGCCCGTTGACGCCCACCACGACCACGTCGCCGGGGCGGACGAAGTTGGCGAAGGCGGCCTCCATGCCGATGGACCCGGTGCCCGACAGCGGCAGCGTCCTGGCGTTCTCGGTGCCCCAGACCCGGCGCAGCCGGTCGCAGGTCTCGTCGAGGACGCGGAGGAACTCCGGGTCGAGGTGGCCCAGCAGCGGCGCGGCCAGGGCCGCGGTCGCCTCGGGGTAGGCGTTGGAGGGGCCGGGGCCGAGCAGCGCGCGTTCAACCAGAGACATGCCCAGAGCCTAGGCCGTGTCGGGAAGCCGCTCAGCCCTCGGCGAAAGCCGGGTACAGCGGCAGCGCGCGCTGGCCGAAGCGGGCGGTCAGCGCGGCGACCACGCGCACGGCGTGCCCGGCGACCTCGGTCTCGTGCGCGGCGTCGGCGGCCTTGGCCAGGTCGGCCCAGCGCGCGATCAGCACGTCGGTCGGGACGGGCTGCTCGTGCGGGCCGATCGAGGCCAGCTCGGCGTGGTCGGGGACGGTGAGGAACTGCCAGGTGGTGAGCCAGATCCAGAAGACCTGCGCGCGCAGCAGCTTGGGCAGCAGCACCGCGTCGTCGTCGAGGTCGGGCCACATGACCCGGACCTCGGCGCGCCAGGCGGCGAGCATGGCCTCGGTCATGCCCCGCGGCAGCGCGAAGGCGCACCAGCAGGACGGGAACGGCACGGTGAGGAACGCCGCGTCGAACATCATGTTCCGCACGCAGCCGCCCTCGAAGTCGAGGAAGCGGACGCCCCTGGTGGTGATCAGGTTGTTGTCCGGGCAGGAGTCCGACGGGCTGAACGCGCGGTGGCGGCCGGTGTCGAGCAGGGCCAGCGCGGACCGGGCGAACTCGGCGACGTGGTCGGCGGTGTCCACGTCGAACACCTCGCGCAGCAGGGCGGGCAGCTCCGCCAGCGCGCGCGGGCCGTCGGTGGCCAGCGGGTCCTTGTCCTGGGGCGGGTTCTGCCTGCGCAGCAGGGCGTCGAAGTCGGGTTCGCGGCCCGCGGTGGAGGCGTGCAGCCTGCCCAGGGAGCGGGCCCAGGACAGCAGCGCGGCCTCGGCGGCGCGGGAGTCGTCGCCGTGCAGCTTGCCCGCCAGCGTGGGGGCGCGGCCGAGGTCCTCCATGACCAGCAGCCGGGAGCCGCTGTCGTGGGCGAACAGCTCCGGGCACATCCGGTCCTCGGCGACCAGCGCGGTGAACAACTGGTAGCTGACCGCCTCGCGCACCCAACTGTCCCTCGGCTGGGCGGCGTCCTGTTGGCCGTACCGCTTGACCACGAGGTTGCGCGGGAGGGAGAACGGGGTGGCGGCGACCTTGACCCGCAGGACGGTCGAGCGGCCGCTGCCACCGAGGTCCTCTGGGTCGGCCAGTTCGACCCTGGCCCCGAACCGCTTGCTGAGCAGCGCCTCCGCCGCCAGGACGGTGGCGTTGACCTCTTCCACGCGCACAGATTCAGCACGCGCGGCACCGGAGGTGTCGGGCGGATCGGCGGCGATCTCCACACTCATCTCCTCCGACCCTACTCGCGCACCGAGCGCGTCACCCGCCGCGGAAGGTCACGAAAGGCTTTCACGATGACGGGCACGACGCCCGCAGGCTGACCGTAGCGCTGTCGAACGATCCAGAACGAGATGCCCGTCAATAACTAACGAAGTCCATTCCGTTGCCAACCGTCCCCCCGGCGGCGTGGGCGCGCAGCAGGTCGACCGCGTCGACGACGCGGTCGACCTGGCACCCGGCCTAGCCCGCCGCGGGCTTGTCCTGCTTGGGGGCGGGCTTGAAGTCGACGCCCGCCTCCTTGCGCTGGTCGGCGGTGATCGGGGCCGGGGCGCTGGTCAGCGGGTCGAAGCCGCCGCCGGTCTTGGGGAAGGCGATGACCTCGCGGATCGACTCCTCGCCCGCCAGCAGCATGACGATGCGGTCCCAGCCGAAGGCGATGCCGCCGTGCGGGGGCGGGCCGTAGGAGAAGGCGTCGAGCAGGAAGCCGAACTTCTCCTGCGCCTCCTCGCCGTCGATGCCCATCAGCGCGAAGACGCGCTCCTGCACGTCCTTGCGGTGGATGCGGATGGAGCCACCGCCGACCTCGTAGCCGTTGACCACCAGGTCGTAGGCGTAGGCCAGCGCGTTGGCCGGGTCCTCCTCGAAGCGGTCGATCCACTCCGGGTGCGGGGAGGTGAAGGCGTGGTGCACGGCGGTCCACTTGCCCGAGCCGACGGCGACGTCCCCGGCGGACTGGGCGGCGGAGGCCTCCTCGAACAGCGGCGCGTCGACGACCCACACGAACGACCAGGCGCTCTCGTCGATCAGGCCGCAGCGCTTGCCGATCTCCAGGCGGGCGGCGGCGAGCAGCGACCGGGCGTCGGCGGGGTTGCCCGCGGCGAAGAACACGCAGTCGCCGGGCTTGGCGCCCGCGGCCTCGGCCAGGCCCGCGCGCTCGGCCTCGGACAGGTTCTTGGCGACCGGGCCGCCGAGCTCGCCGTCCTCGCCCACCAGCACGTAGGCCAGGCCCTTGTGCCCGCGCTGCTTGGCGAACTCCTGCCAGGCGTCGAGCTGGCGGCGCGGCTGCGAGGCCCCGCCCGGCATGACGACCGCGCCGACGTACGGGGCCTGGAAAACGCGGAACGGGGTGCTCTTGAAGTAGTCGGTGAGCTCGGTCAGCTCCAGGTCGAAGCGCAGGTCGGGCTTGTCCGAGCCGTACTTGGCCATGGCGTCGCGGTAGGAGATGCGCCGGATCGGGCCGGTGATCTCGTGCCCGGCCAGCTCCGACCACAGCGCCTTGGCGATCCTCTCGCCGAGGGCGATGACGTCGTCCTGGTCGACGAAGCTCATCTCGATGTCGAGCTGGGTGAACTCCGGCTGCCGGTCGGCGCGGAAGTCCTCGTCCCGGTAGCAGCGGGCGATCTGGTAGTACCGCTCCAGGCCGCCCACCATCAGCAACTGCTTGAAGAGCTGCGGCGACTGCGGCAGCGCGTACCAGGACCCCGGGCGCAGCCGGGCCGGGACCAGGAAGTCGCGGGCGCCCTCGGGGGTCGACCGGGTCAGCGTGGGCGTCTCGATCTCGAGGAACCGCTCCTCGTGCAGGATCGCGCGGGCGATCCGGTTGGCCTCGCTGCGCATCCGGATGGCGTTGGCCGGGGCGGTGCGGCGCAGGTCCAGGTAGCGGTGGCGCAGGCGCACCTCGTCGCCGACGGAGAGGTGGTCGTCGAGCGGGAAGGGCAGCGGCGCGGACTCGCTGAGCACCTCCAGCTCGGTGGCCAGCACCTCGATCGCGCCGGTGGGCAACTCGGGGTTGTCGTTGCCCTCGGGCCGCACCGACACCTCGCCGACGACCCGGACGCAGAACTCGGCGCGCAGCCGGTGCGCCCGCTCGGCCATCTCGCCCTCGCGGAAGACGACCTGGGCGACCCCGGAGGCGTCGCGCAGGTCGATGAAGATGACCCCGCCGTGATCGCGCCTGCGGGCCACCCAGCCGCTGAGGGTGATTGTCTGCCCGGCGTGCTCGGCGCGGAGGGTCCCGGCCTCGTGCGTGCGGATCACGGGTCTAGTGCTCCTAGTCCAGATGGTGGGACGCGGCGCGGGTTCCTCGGTCACTCACACGCCGCCTGCGCTGGTCAGGCTAACCAACGGTCCCGCGCGGGTGACAAGCAGGTTTGACCCGGGCACGGACACGCGCCGGGGCCACGACCTCCCTCGGGCGGTCTGGCCCGATTAGCGCAATCAATTAGACCCGTTAGTGGTAATCGAATACGCCCACCGGCGTTGTGTTGTCACGCGAAGCAGTGACGCCGTCACCCAGAAATTAACATTCACGCTACCAATGGCGGCTACCAGGACGTACTGTCATTGCCAGGGCGTAGGGGTAACCCCAGGGAGTGAACATGGGTAGCGGTGCCACCCGTGAGCCAGTTCGGGAACTTCACCAGAACGAGAAGGTGCGAGCGGCTCTGACGACAGGCCTGGCGGCGACGCGGCCGGAGTCCCCGGCCGCGGACGCCTTCCCGGTCGCGCTGCGGTCGGCGATCCAGGCCAGCGGGCTGAGCCTGGACCGCATCCAGTACCGGCTGCGGGCGCGCGGTGTGTCGATCAGCGTCACGGCGCTGAGCTACTGGCAGTCCGGTCGGCGGCGCCCGGAGCGGGCCGAGTCGCTGGCCGCGCTGGGCCACCTCGAGGACGTCCTCGGCGTGCCGACCGGGTCACTCATCGCCCTGCTCGGACCGCCCCGGCCGCGCGGCCGGGTCAACCGCGAGTCGTCCCGGCTCTCGATCGAGAGCCTGTGGGCGAACAGCGAACCGGTCTCCCACCTGCTGCGCCGCATCGACTACACCACCGACGCCGCGCTGACCAAGCTCAGCCAGCACGACCGCATGGAGGTCGCGGTCGACCGCGGCGAGAAGCGCATCAAGGTCCGCCAGGTCCTGCGGGCCGAACGCGACGGCGCCGACCGCACCCTCATGGTCTACGACCTCGAGGTCCCCAGCAGACCCTTCCCCGAGGTCACCTCCGGCGACAACTGCCGCATCGGCCGAGTCGCCCACGACGCCACCGCGGGCCTCATCGCCGCCGAGATCATGCTCGACCAACCCCTCAGCCGCGGCGAGACGACCATCGTCGACTACGCGCTGCACCACCCCGGCCCGCCCTACTCCCAGGGCGACCACTCCTACTGCCGCAAGTTCACCAGCCCGGTCCGCGAGTTCGTCATGGAACTGCGCTTCGACCCGCGGGCGCTGCCCGCCCACCTCGAGCAGTACACGCTCGACGGGGACGAGGCGGTGACCAGCAGGCGGAAGCTGGAGGTCACGCCGGACGGGAAGGCGCACGCGGTCGCCCTGGACTTCGGACCGGGGATCATGGGCGTGCGCTGGGAGTGGCCGGACTAGCGGGTCAGCGTTCGGCGGGGGCTCCCACCAATCGCAGCACGTTGCTCTCCTCATCGAAATGCACCACGACCTGGCGATCGAAGACGCCGGGCTGGAACCGCACCCTGAACGACTCAACGGCCCGGACGTGGACGCGGTCCCAGTCGCCCACGACCAAGTCGGCCAGCGGTGAATCCCGCTCTTCGGCCAGCAGACTCGCGAAACGCGCGTCCAACGCGTCGTCTTGCACGACTTCGGTCTCGGCCTCGGCGCAAGACACCAACGCCAGGAGAACCCCCAAGACGATCAGGAGCCAGAACGCTGAGCGCCGCGTGGGGTTCACCTAATTCCTGTCGTCCGTGTGGCGACTCGGGCGGCGGTGGATAACCGCGTGTCAGGCGTCCGAAATCCTCGGTGAGGGCTATTCAGAAGTCGATCACGCCTCTGAGCAGGACAACAGCTCCGGTCGGTACCAAAATCCCACCGGGCTCGACCGCGATCAGATCAGGACCTCGTCGCCCGCGTCCACCGTCACCTGGGCGTGCGGCCCCGGACGGGGCGCCCGCCCGTGCTGGGGTTGTTCCGGGCGGTGGTCACCGTGCTGGTCCTGCCGCGGTCGAACATGTCCCAAGCCCTGGTCGCGGACCTCATGGGGGAAAAGGCGAACAAGCCCCACGCGTCGCTGCAGGTCGCGGTCGAGCGGTGCATCGCGCCCTTGAAGAACTGGAAGATCCTCGCCACCGGCTGCCGCGGCCGGATCGCCGAGCTGCCCGACACCATCGCCACCGTGGTCGCGTTGGAGTTCCACCGCCTGGGCTGACCACCGAGTTGAGAATAGCGCCAGGGGTGGCTGGACAGCGTGGAAAACGGGGGTCCGCCACGGCGGGGGCGCGGGTCAGGCGGGGTCGCCCGTGGGGGTGAGTTCGTCGACGAGGCCCGCGACCGGGCCGACGATGGTGACCGCCGGGGGGCGGAAGCCCTGGGTGAGCACCTCGTCGGCTACCGCGTCCAAAGTGGAGCGGAGCACCCGCTGGTTGCGGGTCGTGCCCTCCTGGACCACCGCGACCGGGGTCGAGCCCGGCCTGCCGCCCGCGATGAGGGTCTTGGCGAAGGAGCCGAGTTTGTCCACGCCCATGAGGATGACGACGGTGCCCGAGAGGCGGGCGAGGGTGTCCCAGTCGACCAGGGAGTCGGGGTGGTCGGGGGCGATGTGGCCGGAGACCACGACGACCTCGTGGGCGACGCCGCGGTGGGTGACCGGGACGTCGGCGGCGGCGGGGACGGAGAAGGCGGAGGTGATGCCGGGGACGACCGTGGTCGGGACGCCCGCCTTGGCGCAGGCGATGAGCTCCTCGAAGCCGCGGCCGAACAGGTACGGGTCGCCGCCCTTGAGGCGCACGACGAACTTGCCCGCCCTGGCGTGGCTGATCAGCGCCTCGTTGATGGCGTCCTGGGTGGCCGCGCGGCCGTAGGGGATCTTGGCCGCGTCGATGACCTCGACACTGGGCGGCAGCTCGTCGAGCAGGTCGCGCGGGCCGAGGCGGTCGGCGACGACGACGTCGGCGCGGGCCAGCAGCCTGCGGCCGCGCACGGTGATCAGCTCGGGGTCGCCCGGGCCGCCGCCGACCAGCGCCACCCCGGGCTCCTGCGGGGCCCTGGCCCGGTCGGACACGCGCCCCTCGCGCAGCGCGTCGAGCAGGCCGTCGCGCACCGCGGCGGAGCGCTGGTGCTCGCCGCCCGCCAGCACGCCGACCAGCAGGCCGTCGAACTCGCCGGACGCGGGGGTGACCGCGCTGCCCGCCTTCCCGGCGTCGGCGCGCACGCAGAACACCCGCACCCGCTCGGCCTCCTCGGCGACCGCGGAGTTGACGGCGCTGTCGGAGGTGCAGCACAGCACGTACCAGGCCTCGGCGAGGTCGCCCGCGCGGTAATCGCGCTGGTGCCAGACGATCTCGCCCGCCGTCGCCATGGCCTCCACCGACGGGGTCGCCTCCGGCGACACCAGCTCCACGCGCGCCCCGGAGCCCACCAGCCTCGGCAGCCGCCGCTGCGCCACCGTGCCGCCGCCAACGACCACGACACGGCGGCCGGCGAGGTCGAGACCGGCCAGGTAGTGCTGCTCACTCATGCGCCACAGCATGACGGGTGAACGTCCGATGTCCAGCAGACCACCCCTTCGGTGTGACCCACCCATCA
The DNA here is from genome assembly GCF_009745975.1 of Actinokineospora pegani. Lineage (GTDB taxonomy): Bacteria > Actinomycetota > Actinomycetes > Mycobacteriales > Pseudonocardiaceae > Actinokineospora > Actinokineospora pegani. The sequence continues at coordinate 23,104 of NZ_WHOL01000050.1, forward strand.
AGCGAAGGCGTCCGTCACCAACCCCACCACCGCCCGCGCCGCCGGGTCGCCGGGGAACAGCCGCGAGGCCTCCCGCACGACCTCCCCCGCCACCAACCGCAGCGACTCCCGCGACCGCCTGCCAGCGGCCAACCCCGCCGCCGTCCACCGCTCCGCCTCACCGAGGTCCCCGCGCCGCACCGCGGCCACCGCCAACGTCAGCCGCGCCTCGGCGGCCCGCATCGGGGCCCGCTCGGCCTTGTCGGGGCGCAGCAGCTCCCGCGCGTGCTCGGCCGCCCGCCGGTCCTCGCCGACGACCCGGAAGCAGTCCATGGCGTAGAAGTCCCATTTGCCCGGGTCGACGACGAAGTGGTTCTCCGGCCGCGCGGGCCGCTCGTGCGCCCCCAACAGCCGGTGCCCCTCGTCCAACGTCCGCACGACCTCCTCGCGCCGCCCCATCCGCGCGGCCGCCTTCGCCGCCTGCGCGCTCAACTGCACCGCCACCGACGAGTGCGGCGCCGCGGCCGTCCCCGCCGCGCACGCCTCCCCCACCGCCGCCCACCGCCCCCGCGTCAACGCGAACCACGCCGCCATCTCGAACGCCCACGCCACGATCTCGCCGTGCCCGGCCTCCCGCCCGATCCGCAACGCCGCCCGCCGGCCAGCCTCGGCCCGGCGCGGATCACCCCGGTCGTACTCGACGCACCCGACCAACAGCGCCAACCACCCGGCGAGGACGAGCAACTCCCGGTGCTCCCGCAACGAGCACGGCCCCGCGAGCAGCGAGGTGATCCCCCGCAAGCCCCGCCGCGCCTCCGCCAGCAACTCCCCGGCGTCCCGCCAGGCGTACTCGCAACACAGTTCCTCGGTGAGCACCTGCAACTGCTCGATCGTCGCCGCCCCCACCTCGGTCCGCGCCAACCGAAGCAGCAACTCGTCCCACGGCGCGGCCGGATCCTGCGGGGGCACCGGCTCGAGGAGCGGGGACAGGCGAAACCAGAGGTGCGGCTCAGGAACGCGCAGCGCACGCGCCCACAGCTCGAGCTTGCGCAGGTCGGTCACGCGCTCAGGCGAGCGCTCCAGCCTGCTGACCGCGCTCTGGGTGAGATCGAGCCACCGGCCGACGGTGGCCTGGGACAGCGCAGGGCGGTGCGCCAAGCGGTAGGAGAGGACCACATGTCCGAAGTGCCGGGCGCGGAACGCTTCCCGCAGCGAAGGGCTGCGCCAGAACGCGTCCGGCTTCTCCGGGGCGCCGCCGCCCAACACCGCGCGCCTCGCGCACGGCCCGCAGTGGACCGCCTGGTTGTCCGCCGCCAACAGCGCGGAGCAGTTCCCGCACCTGGGCATGACGCACCACCTCCCCATGTCCTCGACTTCGAGTGTAGGAGCGCAGAACCTGTTTCAGCTCGCGATATGCGCGACGCGCATACCCACTGCTCACAGCGTGAGCCGGTACCCGACGCCGCGTACCGAGTCGACCGTGGTGGTACTGCCGGTAGCGCGGAGCTGACGGCGCAAGCGCTTGATGGCGGACACCACCGCCTGCGCGTCGCCCACGTACGGGCGGTCCCAGACGTGGGTGGTGAGGTCGGCGAAGGTCCAGACCTGGCCGGGGTTGGCGGCCAGGGCCAGCAGCAGGTCGAACTCGCGGGCGGAGAGCGCCAGCTCGGCGCCGTGGCAGGCGGCGGTGCGGGTGGTCGGGTCGAGGCGCAGGCCCGCGTGCTCGACCACGTGGTGGACGGTCACCACCGGCTTGGGGGCGGGGCCCAGGGCCGTGCGCAGGGCGCGTTGGTCGGGCACGTACAGCACCGCCGCGCGGCCGCCGGTGGCGGTGGTGACGGCGGCGACCTCCTCGGGGGTCGTGCCGACGCAGAGCACGAGCGGCATGTCCAGGCGTTCCAACACGTTCCGGCTGTCCACCGGTGACCACCCCCGCCGCGAGTTCGGCATTCACTGACAAGAACGTCACCGGTCGGGGTGGGCTCGTTACAGGAAACGGGGCAAACCAAGGGCAGAAACCCGCGAATGGCCCAGCGTTGCCCGGAGAACGCCCGTCGCGGCGCCTTCTCCGGGCGGCCCGGCTGCGGCAGCGTCAGAGGCAGCCCGGTGTGTCGGCACCCGACCACCGGCAAACACGCGCGCCCCTGCCGCGCGAGTTGGGAGACCATCTTGTCAGCGAAACATCCCCTGCGCCGAACGAGACGTCGAACCACACTCACCTTGACCACCGCTGTCCTGGCCCTGCTCGGCTCCCTCACCACCCCGGCCGCCGCCGCGCCGGGGGGAGCACCGCCGGACAAGATCGACGAGCGGGTCGCCGCCGCGCTCGACACCAAGGACAGCGCGGACTTCTGGGTGTCGTTCACCGAGCGCGCGGACCTGTCGGGGCCGTCCCGGGTCGCCGACTGGAACGACCGGGGCCGCGCGGTCGTCGACGCGCTGCGGACCACCGCGCGGCGCAGCCAGGCCGCGGTGCGCGAGGAACTCGACACCGCGAAGATCAGCTACCAGGCGTTCTTCATCGCCAACGCGGTCAAGGTCAGCGGCGGCACCGAGGCGCTGGCCGCGTCCCTGGCCGCGCACGGCGAGGTGGCGGCGATCCTGCCCGCCACCACCTACGAGCTGCCGAAGCCGTTGCCCGGCAAGGCCGTCAGCGAGGTGAACTCGGTCGAGTGGGGGATCGCGGCGATCGGCGCCGACCGGGTCTGGTCCGAGTTCGGCGACCGCGGTGAGGGCATCGTGGTCGGCAACATCGACTCCGGTGTCGAGCACACCCACCCCGCGCTCGTGGCGCAGTACCGCGGCAACACCGGCGGCGGCGCCTTCGACCACAACCACAACTGGTTCGACCCCGCGGGCGTGTGCGCGACCGACGCCCCCTGCGACAACAACGGCCACGGCACCCACACGATGGGCACGGCGGTCGGCGACGACGGCGCGGCCAACCAGATCGGCGTGGCCCCGGGCGCCCGGTGGATCGCGGCCAAGGGCTGCGAGACCAACGGCTGCTCGGACGCCTCCCTGCTCGCCTCCGGCGAGTGGATGCTGGCCCCGACCGACCTCTCCGGCGCCGACCCGCGCCCGGATCTGCGCCCGCACGTGGTGAACAACTCGTGGGGCTCGTCCAACGGTTCCAGCGTCGACCCCTGGTACCGCGAGACGGTCGCCGCCTGGCGCGCGGCGGGGATGTTCCCGTCCTTCTCCAACGGAAACTCCGGCCCGTCCTGCGACACCGCGGGCTCGCCCGGCGACAACGTCGAGACCTACGCGTCCGGCTCGTTCACCTCCTCCGGGCGGATCTCCTCGTTCTCCAGCCGCGGCCCCGGCGAGAACGGCGACGTCAAGCCGAACCTGGCCGCCCCCGGCGAGGACGTGCGCTCCGCGGTGCCCGGCGGCGGGTACGAGCTCAACAGCGGCACCTCCATGGCCGCCCCGCACACCTCCGGCACCGTGGCGCTGCTGTGGGCGGCGGCCCCGTCCCTGATCGGCGACCTCGCGCGCACCTCGGAGCTGCTCGACACGACCGCCGCCGACGTCGACGCCACCTCCTGCGGCGGCACCGCGGCGGACAACAACATCTGGGGCGAGGGCAAGCTCGACGCGTTCACCGCCGTCGAGCGCTCCCCGCGCGGCCCGACCGGCACGCTGGCGGGCCGGGTCACCGACCAGGCCACCGGCTCCCCCGTCGTCGGCGCGTCCGTGGCCGTCAACGGCCCCAGCGACCGCACGGTCGTCACCACCGGCGACGGCTCGTTCACCTCCACCCTGCCCGTCGGCGAGTACACCCTCGAGGTCAGCGCTTTCGGCTACGGGACGGGCAACGCGTCCCTCACCATCGCCGAGGACCAGACGACGACCCGCGACGTGCCGCTGACCCCCGTCGCCCGGCACACCGTCGCCGGGACGGTCGCCAACGCCGAGGGCACACCGGTCTCCGGCGCGTCGGTGCGGCTGGCCGGGACCCCGCTGGCCCCGGTGACCACCTCGGCCACCGGCGCGTTCAGCGTCCCGGACGTCCCCGCGGGCGCCTACCAGCTCGACGCCGCCGCGGGCGGCTGCTCCGACCCGAGGTCGCAGGAGCTCGTGGTGGACGGCGACGAGCAGGTCACCGTGACCCTGCCCAGCCGGGCGGACTCCTTCGGCACCACCTGCGTGCTGGAGTCCGCGCCGTACGTGCAGGCCGAGACCCCGATCGCGCTGTCGGGGGATGACGCGGCCGCGGAGGTCGCGCTGCCGTTCCCGTTCTACTACTACGGCAGCACCTACACGCGGGCGTTCGCGTCCAGCAACGGGCACCTGAACTTCCTGGCGCGCTCCACCGCCTTCTCCAACGTCGCGCTCCCCGCCGGGAACGCGCCCAACGCGGCCATCTACGCGTTCTGGGACGACCTGATCCTGGACTCGGGCAGCCAGGTGGCCACGTCCACGCTGGGCGCCGCGCCCAACCGCGAGTTCGTGGTGGAGTGGCGCAACGCGGGCTTCTACCAGCAACCGTCGCGAGTGGACTTCGAGATCGTGCTCTCGGAGAACGGCCAGATCTCCTTGCGCTACCGGGGGATCGACCCGGCGAGCACGCGGGAGCGCGGCGAGTCGGCGACGATCGGCGTGGAGAACGCGACGGGCACGGTGGCCCTTCAGTACTCGCTCAACACCGCCGTGCTCTCCGACACCCAGTCGATCCGGTTCGTGCCACCCACCTCGGCGACGGTCAGCGGCCAGGTCACCGACGCCAACGACAGCGGCGGCGTCGGGGGCGCGACGGTGCGGGTGCTCGAGGCGGACGCGGAGGCGGCGGTGGTGACCACCGACGACCAGGGCCGCTACAGCACCCGGCTGACCACGGGTGACTACAGCATCGAGGTGTCCAAGCCGCTCTACGCGCCCCAGACCAGGAACGTCACCGTCGGCGCGGACCTGACGGCGGACTTCGCCCTGGAGACACCGCGCGCGGACCTGGACACCGCACCGCTGTCGTTCCTCGCCCAGGCCGGGCAGCTCCGCGCGGCCACGAAGACCCTGGGCAGCATCAGCGACCTGCCGCTGAACCACACCCTGGCCTCCACCGCGCCGTGGGCGTGGGCGGTCCCGGGTTCAGCGACGGTGCAACCGGGCCAGACCCAGGCGATCACCATTCGGGTGGACCCGGTGGGCCTGCCACCGGGCGTGCACGAGGCGGCGATCACCCTGACGACCAACGCGGGCCGCACCCCGACGCTGACCGTCCCGGTGTCGTTGACCGTCCCGGCCCACCGCACCGGGGTCAACGTCGGCGGTTCGGCGCACACCGACCGGGGCGCCGACGCCTGGGTACCCGACCAGGCGTGGACGCCGGGCGGTTTCGGCCACCTCAGCGGCGGTCCGGTGGTGACGTCCAAGAAGGACATCGCCGGAACCGATGACGACGCGCTGTTCCGGTCCCAGCGGGAGAGCGCGGGCGGCTACCGGTTCGACGCGCTGCCCGCGGGCACCTACCAGGTGCAGCTCGGGTTCGCGGAGCTCAAGGCGGGCCTGGCGCCGGGCAGGCGGGTGTTCGACGTCTCGGTCAACGGGACGAAGGTGCTCGCCAACCACGACATCGCCGCCCGGGTCGGCACGCTGGCCGCCGACGTGCACGAGTTCTGGGTGACGGTGCCCGAGGGCGGCTCCATCGCGGTGGAACTGGCGGCGCTGCGGGGGAAGCAGCCGCCGGTGCTCAACGCGATCAGAGTGACCCACCGGCCGGACCGCGCCCTGCCGTAGGGGCACCGGACGGCGAGTGCCCTCCCACCGTCGCGGTGGGAGGGCACTGCTCTGGTCACTGGCCGGGTTGGCCCTGCCCGCGGTCGCGGCGGGGTGCGCGGCGACGGCCCTGGTCGCCCCCGCCCGAAGCGCCGGAGCGCGGGGTGCCTGAGACAGGCCTGCCGCCGGACTGGGTGGATCGGGATTGTCCGGTGCGGGGCTGGGTGGATCGGGACTGGGCTGACGCGGACTGGGCGGCGGGCTTGCGGGGCTGGCTGGTCTCCGCCTTGGGCGCGCGGGCCTTGGGGGCGCGCTTGCGCGGCGGGGTGGCCGACGGGCGGTCGGTGGTGTCGGTGAGGATGCGGTCGCCTGGGGCCAGTTGGGCCAGGAGGGGGTGGCCGGGGCCCGCCTTGGTGGTGGTCGGGGTGATGCCCGCCTTGCGGGTCAGCGCCCGGACGTCGTCGACCTGTTCGTCGGTCATCAGGGTGACCACGGTGCCGGAGGCGCCCGCGCGGGCGGTGCGGCCGGAGCGGTGCAGGTAGGCCTTGTGCTCCACCGGCGGGTCGGCGTGGATGACCAGGGTCACGTCGTCGACGTGGATGCCGCGGGCGGCGATGTCGGTGGCCACCAGGGTGGGGGCGGAGCCGTCGGCGAAGGCGGTGAGGTTGCGGGTGCGGGCGTTCTGGCCCAGGTCGCCGTGCAGTTCCACGGCGCGCACACCGGCGGCGTTGAGCTGGCGGGCCAGCCGGGTCGCGCCGCGGCGGGTGCGGGTGAAGACCAGGGAGCGGCCGGGGGCCGAGGCCAGGTCGACCAGCACCGGGAGCCGGTTCGGGCGGTCGACGTGCAAGACGTGGTGGGTCATCGCCGACACCGGGGAGCGGGCCGAGTCGACGCTGTGCGTCACCGGGTCGGTCAGGTAGCGGCGGACCAGCACGTCGATGCCGTTGTCCAGGGTCGCGGAGAACAGCAGCTTCTGCCCCTTCGGGGGCACGTCGTCGAGCAGGCGCCGCACTGCGGGCAGGAAGCCCAGGTCGGCCATGTGGTCGGCCTCGTCGAGGACGCTGACCTCGACCCGGTCCAGGCGGGCGTGCCGGGTGGCGATGTGGTCGGCGAGGCGCCCGGGGCAGGCCACCAGCAGGTCCACCCCGGCCTTGAGCGCGCTGACCTGCGGACCGGGGCGCACGCCGCCGAAGATCGTGGTGGTGCGCAGGCCCAGGGCCGTGGCCAGCGGCGCGGCCGCCTCGTGGATCTGGGTGGCCAGCTCGCGGGTGGGGGCCAGGATCAGCGCGCGCGGGCGGCCCGGGGCGCGCTCGCGGCCGGACGCGGCGAGGCGGGCGAGCACCGGGATGAGGAACGCGTAGGTCTTGCCGGACCCGGTGCGGCCCCGGCCGAGCACGTCTCGGCCCGCCAGCGCGTCCGGCAGGGTCGCGGCCTGGATCGGGAACGGCGCGGCAACGCCCTCGGCGGCCAGGGCGGCCACTAGCGCGGTGGGCACGCCGAGGTCGGCGAAACCGGGCTGGGCAGGGCTGGGGCGGGTGTCCGCCATGGGGCTTCTCCGGGAGATCGGGGGGTGTCGCGGGGCGTCGCGGCGCGGGGTGCGGGCCATCTCGCCCGCGCGGTCGCCCGGCCGCGGTGCGCGGGGACCGACTCCGGCGCGGACCGGTGGTGGCCCGGCGCCGACTTCCGATCCTACCGGGAGTGTCGGGCGGGGGGCGGCGGACCGGCCTGAGCAGGGCGGGCGCGGGCCGCCGGGACGCCGGTCGGGGGCGCGATCTCGGTGGGGTACTGTCCGGCCCGAGCCCACCGGCGGTGTTTCCCACCCCGCCCGGAACCCGACTGGCTCCCCCAAGCACGACCGATTCCCGGCGCCCGGGTGGGCGCGGACAACCCGCTTTGGAGACAGCCATGACGGTCAGCGACACCGGACTGCCGCGCGGCGCCGCCGATGAGTTCAACCAGGCCCGCTCGGACGCCAGGGATGACATGAGCGCGCAGCGCGTCAAGGCCGCCCGCACCGTGGCCGAGCACGCCGTCGACGCCGAGGACCGGCTGGTGCTGCTGGCCATGCTCGGCCTGGACCGGGAGCCCGACGGCGTCGAGGAACCCGCCCCGGTCGGCTGAGCGCGCCCAGTCCGCGCCCACACCGGTAGTGACAACGCCCACCAACGTCACGCCGCAGAACGCGCGGTCACCCCGCCTTGTTCCACAGGCCCTCGATGCCCTCCCACCTGGCACGGTGGTCGACGTACAGCAGACAGAGCACGGACGCGCCGAAGCCGATGTTGACCGCGCCCACCAGCGTCGAAGCCAACAGGGCCGCGAGCACACCACCGCCGCTGACCTGCTCGAACAGCGTCTGCACGATGAGGGTCACGAAGCTGAAGAACAGGGACACGAGCATGCTGACCCCCAGCGCCCGCCACCAGCCGACCGCGTGCACCAGCTCGCGCGAGCGGCGCAGGGCGGCCACCGGGGAGGCGTCCTCGACCACGACCACGGCTTGGGCGAACGTCAGGGCGATGCTCAGGTAGAGCATCAGCGGTCCGGCGACCAGCACGAGCAGAACGCCGACCGGGCCGAGCACGAGCACGAGGGCGGCCACGACCGCGAACGGGAGCCCGAGCAGCAGCGCGGTCAGGGCGGTTGTGCCGAGCAGGCGCGGTACCGCGGCCAGTGCGGGGCGCACCGCCTCGCCGGTGCTGGTGGTGTGGCCGAACACCGCGCGCGGCACGACGACGTTGACCACGGCCGTGGCCACCATGCCCAGCAGGGCGATGACGACGAGTTGCAGCCCCCCGGCGATGCCGAGCAGCCGCAGCTCCTCCCAGAACCGGTCGAGCACGGCGGGGTCGGTGCCCGGTTCGACGGGCGGGGTGGCGAAGGTCAGCTCCGGGTACTCGCCGAGGACGAGCACGATCAGCAGCCAGGCCAGGGCCTGGGCCACCGCGATCACGGCCAGCGGCAACAGCAGCAGCGGGCCGGGGTTGCGCCGGACGGCCTGCCAGGCTCCGGTGACGAGGTCGGACAGGACGAGCGGGCGCAGGGGCACGATGCCCAGGCGCAGCGGCTCCCCGTGGATGTCGGTCATCGGTGTGCTTCCCCAGTGTGCCAGGCGGCGGGCGCCGCCCGGGCAGGCTACAGGTACTCGGCGACGAATCGGAGCGCGTCGGGCAGCGCTTGGCGCTGGTACTCCTCGGTGTGCCCGCCCGGCCCGTGGACCGCCTTGGCCCCGGTCGCCTGGGCGAACTTCTTGGTGGTGCCCAGGTAATCGCGGTCGCCGCTGCCGCACCACAGGCCCACGGGCATGCCCGAGTACTCGGCGGGGTGGCGCAGCGGCTCGATGGCCTCCCACTGCTCGCGGGTGCCGTAGATCTCGCTGCGCTTGGCGTCCGGCCAGGTGTCGAACAGGGTCGGGCTGATCGCCGCGACCGCGGAGAAGCTCAAGCCGCGGACCAGGTTCAGCGCGCCCGCGCCGCCCTCGCCGAGGCCGATGGCGGCGAAGGGGGTGGCGGCCAGGTCCTGGCGGTCCAGCCAGTCGGGCAGGTCCTCGGAGAGCATGCGCTGCGGGTCGTCGTCCTTGTAGCCGACCCAGTTGCCGCCGTCGACGGCGGCGACGGCGAAGGGGGTGTGCCCGGCGTCGATGAGGTCGGTGAGCATCTGCGGCAGGCCCAGCGACAGGAAGCTCTTGGCCCCGCGCAGGCGGTCGTGCAGCGCGAAGCACACCGGCATCGGCGCGGCGGGGACGTTGGCCGGGCGGATGATCACGCAGTCGACCTCGCGGTAGCGGGCGGTCGAGAGCTTGCGCTCGGTGATCACCGGCTGGACCGAGGTGGGCGCCGCGGCCTGGCTGGCGAGTAACTGCTGAGCGGCGGAACCGGCGCCGGGCTCACGCTGGCAGCCTGCCACGGCAGCGGCGCCGAGGCCGATGCCGCCGAGCAGCGCGGCCCGTCGGGAGAGCCGTCCGTCTCGCGCAGCGTTCACAACTTCTCCGCTCGTCACGTGCCCTGGCGGTGATCTTATGGGGCGGGTGACGACCCTAGGGCCATCGCGGGCAAAAGCCCACACCCCAGCGGCCGTACGGGTGACGACGGCTCAAGGGCGCACAACCGGGCCCGCGGTTTTTGCGTGATCATGACCAGTGCGGCGGGAAATCACCGTGCGGCAACGGGTGTCCGGAGCGCGGGGACGGGCCCGGGAGGAGCGGTGCGCTCATCCCGGGCCCGCCTGTGGTGGCCCGGCTCAGAACTGGGCCTGGATGTCGGCGGAGAAGGCCGACAGCCGGGTGTAGACGCCGTACTTGCCGGGGCGGGCGCAGCCCTCGCCCCACGACACGGCGCCGATCAGCTTGCCGCCCGCGACCAGCGGGCCGCCGGAGTCGCCCTGGCAGGAGTCGAGGCCGCCGTCGGGCACGCCCGCGCAGACCATCGAGTCGCTGATGTAGTTGGAGCTGTAGGCGGTGGCGCAGTCGTCGTCGGAGACGATGGGGACCTCGACCTTGAGCAGGGTGTCGGAGGTCGAGCCGCCCTCGGAGGTGGCACCCCAGCCCAGCACGGTGCTGGTGGTGCCCGTCGAGTACAGGTCCTCGTCGGCGGGGCCCGCGACCGCGATCGGGGTGGCGGACAGGTCGGTGTCGAGGGTCAGCACGGCGACGTCGGCGCTGATGTCCGGGTCGGAGTAGTCCGGGTGCACCCAGATGTCGGTGACGTCCGCGGTCTCACCACCCGCGGCGGTCAGGTCGGTCCTGCCCGACACGACCCGCACCTCGGCGGCGGGGGTGCCCTCGACGCAGTGCGCCGCGGTGATGACCTTGTCGGCCTCGGCCAGCGAGCCGCCGCAGAACTGGAAGCCGTCGGACGTGGTGAGCGCGACGGTGAACGGGAAGTCGGCGATGTCCGCCGCGTCCCCGCCGACGATGTAGGGGGCCACCGGGTCGGCCTGCGCGGTCGACACCGTCGCGGCGCCCGCCGCGAACAGCGCTGCGGCAACCCCGACCAAGCGGACGAACCGCCTTGCCTGCGCCATGAGCGATCTCCTTCTGCCGGTAGCCGGGACAGGGTTCCCGGCCGTTGAGTCATGGCTACCGGCAGCCCGCGACCGCACACCACCTGCGAAAGGAGTGATCCGAACGGGTGAAGCAGTGGGGAAATGCGCCTCGACCTGCGGGGTTGGTTTTCCTACTACACCCGACTTTCGGATGGAATTCACGAGGACCCGTCCAACCGGTGGTCACCGGCACCGTCAGGCGCGCACGCCCCAGAGCAGGAACGTGGAGCTCGCGGGGGCCACCCCGATGCCGTCACCGGGCAGCTCGACGAGGTCCGCGACCGACAACTGGCAGCCGCCCACCGCGTACCCGGCGTCGGCCAGCGCGCGCCGGGTGGCCCCCAACCGGTCCAGCTCCGGCACCAGCACGACCACCCGGGCCGCCCCGGCGCCCGCGCACGCCCGCACGACCTCCGGCGCCGACGACCCGACGAACACCGCGTCCGGCCGCGGCAGCGTCGGCACCACCCGGCTCGGCTCGCCGTCGGCCAGCCGCACGTCGACGCCGTGCGCGCCCGCGTTGGCCACGATCCGCACGCACAGGCCGGAATCGGCCTCCACGGCGATCACCGCGGCGCCGAGCAGGGCCGACTCGATGCCGATCGCGCCGGAGCCCGCGCACACGTCCCAGACGAGGGCGCCCGGCCGGGGTGCAAGCTTCGCCAGCGCCAGCGCGCGCACCTGCGGGGCGATGCCCACCCCGGAGCGGGTGGCGAACGCGCTCTCGTCCAGCGCCCACCCGTCGACGGGCGGCACCACCGGCCCGCCGGAGAACCAGCTATCGTCACCGATCCCGTCGAGGGAGGCCAGGCACAGCACCAGGTTCGGCTCCTGCCAAGACCGCCGCTCCGCTTCGGTGACGTCCAAGATGGACAGTCGCTCGGCCGGTGTGCCGACCTGTTCGAGCACCGCGATGTTGCGCCGCCACCCGTGCAGCTCACGGGCCAGTTCCGCGGGCCCGGCGCCGGGGGCGGTGAGCACGGCGACGGCCTGGCGCGCCCGGCACACGTTGACGGCCTGCTGGAAGTCCCGCCCGCGCCCGCTGACCACGGTGATGTCGTCCCACGGCCTGCGGACCAACGCGGCCATCCGCTGCACGTCGGTGACCGTCGGCCAGACGATCACGTCGAGCTTGCGCGCCCGCAACGCCCGCAGGTCGCCGAAGTGGCCCGGGTCCCCGCTGACCAGCAGCACCGTCGGCCCCACCGCGTGGGCGACCTCGTCGATGGGCAGCCCACCAGAGCTGTCGAGGGTTTCCTTGTCCGGCGTCACGTGCCGGTCGAGCTGGTGTTTGGGCCCCACGACGAGCCGCGCCTGCGCCAGCACCGACCCGGCCCCCGGCGGCAGCCCCTGCCGGTCCAAGCCGATCACCGTCACCGTCATGCGCGGTATTCGACCACGCCGGGGTCTGGCGTGACCAGCGGGAGCAGGGCCGGAGAAGATCACGAATCGGGTGGTCGGGCGTCGTGCGGGTGAACGGCCGGGATCGCCGCCCGCGCTGTGGACAACTCCGCTTCGGCACCCGGAACCGTCGGTGGGCCCCGGTAACGTTGAAATCGGGGGTCCCCAGGGCGGAATGATCTTCCGATCGGGTGTCCGGGCGCCGGTTCCGGGGGCCGACTCAGAAAACAGGAGACCGCCCGCGCGCGGGTTGGGACGCGAACCGCCTGGCCCTCGACGGGCCGGAGCGGTGGTCAGGACTTGCGGGCGGTGCGCCTGGTCGAGGCTCGGCTGCGGGCGGGCTTCTTGGCCGCGGGCTTCGGGTCGGGCTTGGGCTTGGGCGCGGGCTCCGGCTGCTCGACGGGCTGGGGCTCGGCCGCGGGCTCGGGGGTGGGCTCGGGGGTCTGCGCCTTGGCCGCGGTGGCCACGGTGCCGGGTTCCGGGGTGGCCTCGACAGCGGCCCGGGTCCAGCGGCGGGCAGGCTCGCCGTCGGGGCGGGAGCGGCGGGCCCGGGCGGTCCAGCGGGCGGGGGCGTCCGACGTGTCGTCCGCGCGGGGGGCGGGGCGGTAGCCGGGGCGGGGGGTGGCGGTGCGGGCGGTGTCGCCGATGAGGAAGTGGGCGTTGCGCCAGAGGTTGGCGCGTTTGACGTCCGCGGCGAGGTCGGCGATGGTCGTGCGCAGCACGGTCTCCGAGGGCCAGCTCACCTTGTACGACACCGTCACCGGCAGGTCGGCGTCGAGGCCCGCGGCGAGCAGGGCCTCGGCCAGGTCGGCGGCGCGGGCGGCCGGGGCGTGCACGACCAGGGTGCGCGCGGCGGTGGCCAGGGCGCGGACCCCCTCCACGCCCTCGACGACGACCAGGGTGTCCGCACCCGGCTCGACGAGCGTGGTGCCGGTGGCCGCCGCGGTCGCCGAGACCGGGGAGACGCCGGGGACCACCTCGACGTCCAGGCCCAGCTTCTCGCAGGCCTCGCGCTGGTCGCGCAGGTCCGGGGTCAGGGCCGGGTCGCCGGGGACCAGGCAGGCGATGCTGCCGAGCCTGCTGCCCACGCGGCGGTAGAGCTCCTGGGTCTCGGCGGCGGTGAGCCGGGCGTTGTCGACCAGGTCGGCGTCGGCGCGGGTGTGCTCGCGCAGCCAGGCCGGGTCGACCAGGGCCGGGGAGTAGAGGACCACGTCGGCGGAGGCGATCCTGGCCGCCCCGCGCAAGGTGATCAGGTCGGCCGCCCCCGGCCCCGCTCCGACGAAACTCACCACGCCACGCATGGGCTGACGGTATCGCCGCCCGGGTGGCGGCCGGTGACCGGCCCGGTGTCAGACTCGCAGGCGTGAACCAGGAGGCACCCCACCCGGGCGCGGCGGCGCTCGACTGGCTGGACGCGCACGCCGAGGACCGCAAGCGGGCCGGGCTGACGCGGCAGCTCCGCCCGCGGCGCCCGGAGCAGGACCTGCTGGACCTGGCGGGCAACGACTACCTCGGCCTGGCCAGGGACAAGCGCGTCGGCGGGGCCGCCGCGGCGGCCGCGCTGCGCTGGGGGACGGGGTCGACCGGGTCGCGGCTGGTCACCGGCAGCACCGAGCTGCACAGCGAGCTGGAGTTCGAGCTGGCCCGGTTCTGCGGCACCCAGGCGGCGCTGGTGTTCTCCTCCGGCTACACCGCGAACCTGGCTGTCGTCACCGCGCTGACCGGCAAGAACTGCTCCATCGTCACCGACGCCAACATCCACGCCTCGCTCATCGACGGGTGCAGGCTCTCCCGCGCCGAACTGGCCGTCGTCGGGCACAGCGACGTCGCCGCCGCCACCCGCGCGCTGGCGAGCAAGCGCACCGACCGCGCCGTCTACGTCACCGACTCGGTGTTCAGCGTCGACGGCGACCTCGCCCCGCTGCCCGAGCTGCACGCGGCCTGCCGCGGGCACGGCGCCGCGCTCATCGTCGACGACGCGCACGGCCTCGGCGTGCTCGGCGAGGGCGGCCGGGGCGCGGTGCACGCGGCCGGGCTGTCGGGCGAGCCGGACGTGGTGACCACGGTGACGCTGTCGAAGTCGCTCGGCGCGCAGGGCGGGGCCGTCCTCGGCCCGCGCCGGGTGATCAAGCACCTGGTGGACAACGCGCGCAGCTTCATCTTCGACACCGGCCTGGCCCCGAGCAGCGCCGCGGCGGCGCTGAGCGCGCTGACGACGCTCAAGGAGGAGCCCGAACGCGCCGAGCGGGTGCTGACCAACGCGATGACCCTGGCGGTGCGGCTGCGCGAGGCCGGGCTCACGGTCAGCTCCCCCGCCTCGGCGGTCGTGTCCGTGCCCGCGCCGAGCGCGGACGCGGCGCTGCGCTGGTCGGAGGACTGCCGCGCGGCCGGGGTGTGGGTGGGCTGCTTCCGCCCGCCGTCGGTCCCCGACTCGACCTCGCGGCTGCGCCTGACCGCGCGGGCAGACCTCACCGAGTCCGATATCGACCGCGCCGTCGAGGTCATCACCAAGACCGCCCCGTGAGGGATGATCGGGTGGTGAGCGACTACCTCGACCTCAACCTCGCCAACTGGGACGAGCGCGCTCCCGCGCACGCCGCCTCCCCGGACTACGCCCTCGACCGCTTCCGCGCCGACCCCGGCTTCCTCAGCGGCGTGGTCCGCTTCGACCGCGAGCGGCTCGGCGACCTCACCGGTCTGCGCGGGGTGCACCTGCAGTGCCACCTCGGCACCGACACGCTGTCGCTGTCGCGGCTGGGCGCGCGGATGAGCGGGCTGGACTTCTCCGGCGCGGCCCTGGCCCTGGCGCGCGGGCTGGCCGCCGAGACCGGCGCGGAGATCGACTACCACCACAGCGACGTGCACGCCGCGCTCGACGTGCTCGACGTGGGCGGGTACGACCTGGTCTACACCGGCGTCGGGGCGCTGTGCTGGCTGCCGTCGGTCGAGCGGTGGGCCGGGGTGCTGCGACCGGGCGGGCGGCTGTTCCTGCGCGAGACGCACCCCATGCTGTGGGCGCTGGACGAGACGCAGGACCCGCCCACGGTGGCCCACCCGTACTTCGAGCGCGCCGAGCCGGTGGTGTTCGACGAGCAGGGCACCTACGTCGCGACCGACATCGAGTTCACCAACACCCGGTCGGCGTCGTGGAACCACGGCCTCGGCGAGACCGTGACGGCGCTGGCGGACCACGGCTTGCGGCTGACCACGCTGGTGGAGCACGACAGCGTCCCGTACGAGGCGATCCCGGGGCAGATGGACCTCGACGCCGAGACCGGCGAGTGGCGGCTGCGCGAGCAGCCCGACCGGCTGGCCGCCAGCTACACGCTCATCGCGGTCAAGAACTAGACCGGGTTTCGAAAGCCCCGTGTTCGCGATAGTCGCGCCGGATGCGGCCCCTGGCGGCACGGGGCGAAGGCACCGGTACAACACCGGTACCGGCACCTCCACCCCGCACCGCCAGAAGCCACCCCGATCACGACTCTCATCGAACGGGACTCCCAAAACCCGGCCCAGGCCGGGTCATGTGGATGTGCATGATCCCGTCGTCGTCGTAGGGGGCGCCCTGGGCGGTGTAGTCGAAGCGCTCGTAGAAGGCCTGGGCGTAGGTCTGCGCGTCCAGCTCGCTGGGGTCCGGGCCGACGACGTCCAGGGCGGCGCGCATCAGGAGCGCGCCCAGGCCGTTGCCCCTGGCCGCGGCGGCGGTGCACACGCGGCCGATGCGGCGGGTCGTGCCCGGGGCGCCCAGGACGCGCAGGTAGGCCAGGGGGTGCTGGGCGGGCTGCCACCACAGGTGCTGGGTGGTGGGGTCGAGGTCTCGGCCGTCGATCTCGGGGTAGGGGCACTTCTGCTCGACGATGAACACGTCGGTGCGGAGCTTGAGCAGGGCGTGCAGCTCGGCGGCCGACAGGTCGGGGCCTGCCACCGAGCGCAGCGCGGACGGTGTGGTCACACGGGTGTGGATATCACATCTGGGCGCGGATGAGGTCGGCCAGCGTCGCGATCCTGGCGTAGACGCCGGGCCTGCCCGGCTGCGCGCAGCCCTCGCCCCAGGAGGCGACGCCCGCCAGCCTGCCCGCGACGATCATCGGTCCGCCGGAGTCGCCCTGGCAGGTGTCCACGCCGCCCTCGGGCAGGCCCGCGCAGACCATGGAGGTGGCGGCGTAGTCGGCGTAGGCCGTGGAGCACTCGGTGTCGGCCACCACCGGGACCTCGGCGCCGAGCAGGTAGCGCGACCCGGAGCCGCCCTCGGCGGTGCGCCCCCAGCCCAGCACGGTCGCGGGCGCGCCCGCGGCGTAGGCCGAGGGGTCGGTCGCCAGCTCGATGGGCGGGTTCGACAGCGGCCGGTCGAGGGTGAGCACGGCCACGTCGTTGCCCGCGGTGACGCTGGTGAACTCCGGGTGCACCCAGACGCGCTCGATCTGGGCGACAACGCCGTCAGCGGTCAGCTTGTCCTCGCGGCTGGCCACCACCCGCACGTCCTCCGGGGGCTTGGCGACGGCGCAGTGCGCGGCGGTGACCACCTTGTCCGCGCCGACCAGGGTGCCGCCGCAGAACTGGCGGCCGTCGGTCGAGGCCAGGAACACCATGTACTGGTGGTCGGCGATGCTCACCCGCGCCCCGCCGATGACCTGCTCCCCGGCCTTCGCGCTGAACGGCCCGGTCAGGGCCGCCGCCGTGGCGACGACGACCGCGGCCAAGACCGCGATGCTGGGCGCGCGGCGCAGGGCGCCAACCGGACTGGTGCGCATTCCGACTCCCGAGCGTGAGGCTGAGCAACGGTCTGTAGCAGCCTAGGTCGGCTGGGCCCCGGGTGGACGCCGCAAGTTGTCGCCCGACCGGGTGGTCCTTCGGGGTGGTGCATGCTGGGGCCGTGCGCCGCCTCGTCCTCACCGCCGTGCTGACCGCCGCGACCCTGGCCGGTTGCACCACGCCTGAGCAGCAGAAAGCCGCCGCGCAGCCGCCCGCGTCGACCACCGGGACGCCGACGGCCGCGCCCGCTTCGCCCACCGCGGGCGCCGCGCCGAGTTCACCCGCTCCCACCGCCGCGCCGCCCTGGGTCGTCGGCGCGACGCCGCTGCCGCTGCGCCCCGACGGCTTCGGCCAGGTGCTGCCCACCCCGCCGGTCCTGGCCGACCGGGCGCTGCCGACCCGGGACCTGCTGCCCCCTCCCGCGGGCGGCGAGTACGCGTCCACGGTGTCGCCGGTGCCCGCCGACGTCCTGGCCAGGAGCACGTGGTCCGCCGCCTGCCCGGTGGGCCGCGACGAGCTGCGCTACCTGACGATGTCGTTCTGGGGGTTCGACGGCAGGGCGCACACCGGCGAGATGATCGTCAACGCCTCGGCCGCGGCCGGGGTGGCACGGGTGTTCGGCGAGCTGCACGCCGCGCGGTTCCCGATCGAGGAGATGCGGGTGACCGCGCCTGCCGAGCTCGACCTCGCGCCGACCGGCGACGGCAACAACACCGGGGCCTTCGTGTGCCGCAGGGGGACCGGGCTGTCGTCGTGGTCGGCGCACGCCTACGGGTTGGCCATCGATGTGAACCCCTTCTGCAACCCGTACGTGAAGGGCGACCTGGTGCTGCCGGAGCTCGCTTCGTCCTATGTGGACCGGGCCTGGGAGCGGCCCGGGATGGTGCTCGCCGGGGACACCGCGGTGCGGGCGTTCGCCGCGATCGGGTGGTCCTGGGGCGGGGAGTGGTCGTCGCCGTTGGACATCCAGCACTTCTCCGCGCTCCACCGGTGACGCCGGTGGGGGCCGCGCCCGGTCCGGCGCGGCCCCCACTGGGTCCCGATGCGTGCGTGCTGGCTACTGCTGGCCGGTGGGCTGCTCCGAAGAGCCACCAGCGCCACCAGCGCCGCCAGAGCCACCAGCACCGCCGTTGCCACCGAAGCCGCGGAAGACCTTGCCCGCGGCGCCGCTGAGGCCGGAGCCGACGTCGTTGAGGATCTTGACCAGCGGGTCGGTGGAGTTGGTGAAGCCGTCCTTGTAGGACTTCGCCGCCGAGCGCAGGTCGTCGCTGAAGTTCGACGTGGGCGTGTCCTCGTCGCGGCGCTGGTAGTCGCCCGCGAGGATGTTCCGGTAGTCCTCCGAGGCGGCCCAGCGCTGCAACTGCGCGGCGCGGACGACGGCCAGCGGGTGCGTCATCGACTCCACGTTGCGGAACTTGTGGATGCTGTCGCGCAGGTCCTCGGTGCCCTCGTACTCGCTGGCCTGCTCCAGGAACGACGGGATGTCGATCTGGGTCAGGTCGGTGCCGCCCGCGAGGTAGATGTGCGTGCGCAGCGCCGCGGCCGGGTCCTGCGAGACGAGCAGGCCCGCGCGGTCGGAGGTCAGCTCGGCCTTGCGGTACCACTCCCTGAGCGCGGCGATGACCGCGCGCAGGCCCAGCGCGCCAGCCGGGATGAAGCTGACCGCGCCCTGGATGTGCAGCAGGCGCTGCAGCAGCGTGCTCAGCACCGCGTGCCCGGACAGGATGTGGCCCATCTCGTGCCCGATGACGAACCGCAGCGACTCGGTGTCCAGCGCCTCGACCAGCGCGGTGTTGAGCACGATGAACGGCTCGTCGATGCCGACCGCCATGGCGTTGGCCACCGGGCTGCGCTGCACGTAGATCTTCGGCACCACGTCGAGGTCGAGGATCTGGGCGCTCTCCTGGCGCAACTGCTCGATCTTCGGGTACTGCCGCTCCCCGACCCGGATCGCCGAAGCCAGCGCCATGAGCCGCTCGCCGCGTTCGGAGAACAGCCCGGCGACCCCCTTCAGCACGTCCGACACCCCGGGCACCGCGCGCAGCGTGGCCATGGCCCCCCGGTCGGCGGGGTGCTCGTAGGCGCGCGGGCTGATGCGCGCGAAGCGCACCCGCGTCGTGCCCTGCGAGACCTCGTTGTCCGTCATGTTCCTGGCCCTCCCTTGCCTTTGCCGACCACAGTAGGCCCGATGCGGCGCGGGCGGGCCGGTTTGCCCACAACCCCAGGGTCTTCTCAGGGAAGACCCTGAGCGGGGGCGGGCCACCGCGACTAGATTCGGCCAGGACAACCGCAGGAGAAGAAAGAGGGAATCCCGCATGAGCCTCGACCGCCCGGTCGCGCCCGACCCGTACGAGCTGCTGCCCGCCGCGGCCTCGTTCACCGTCACCTCCGACGACGTGCGCGACGGCGAGAAGCTCGACCGCAAGCACGTGCACGACTCCGCGGGCGGCGCCAACTCCTCCCCCGCGCTGAGCTGGAGCGGCGCCCCCGAGGGCACCAAGAGCTTCGTGGTCACCTGCTTCGACCCCGACGCCCCGATCCCCGGCGGCTTCTGGCACTGGGTCGCGGTGAACATCCCGCTCGGCACCGGCTCGCTGGTCACCGGCGCGGGCGACAGCGACGCGACGCTGCCCCAGGGCGCGTTCCACGTGCGCAACGACATGGGCGCGCACGCCTACGCCGGGGCCGCGCCGCCGGAGGGCGACCAGGACCACCGCTACTACTTCGTCGTGCACGCGGTGGACGTGGAGGCCCTCGACGTCGACGGCTCGGCCAGCCCGGCCGTGGTCAGCTTCAACCTGGCCTTCCACACGCTGGGCCGGGCGGTGCTGACCCCGACCTACCGGCACTGACCCACCGCGCCGACGATCGGGGGAATGCCGGGACCGGTCGATGGGGTTGGATGACGACGTGCACTTCGATCTGGTGATCATCGGGACCGGTTCCGGCAACTCGCTGCTCGACCCGCGGTTCGCGGGCCTGAAGGTGGCGATCGTGGAGCGCGGGGTGTTCGGCGGGACCTGCCTCAACGTCGGGTGCATCCCGACGAAGATGTTCGTCCACGCCGCCGACACCGCGCGCACGCCGTCGCTGTCCTCGCGCCTGGGGGTGGACGAGACGCTCGACGCCGTCCGGTGGACCGACATCCGCGACCGGGTCTTCGGCCGGATCGACCCCATCGCCGCGGGCGGGCGCGAGTACCGGCTCCACCACGGCGACAACTCCCACGTCACCGTCCTCGAGGGCGACGCGCGGTTCACCGGCGAGCGCGAGCTGGAGGTCACCCCCACCGACGGCGGCGCGGCGCGGACCGTCACCGCCGACCGGATCGTGCTCGCCGCCGGGGGCCGCGCGGCCGTCCCGGACTGGCCGGGCCTGGCCGGGGTCGAGTTCCACACCAGCGACACGGTGATGCGGCTCGACGAGCTGCCCGCGCGCATGGCCATCGTCGGCGGCGGGTTCATCGCCGCCGAGTTCGCGCACGTGTTCTCCGCCTTCGGCGTCGAGGTCACGCTCGTGGTGCGCGGCGACCGGCTGCTGCGCCACGAGGACACCGACATCAGCGCCCGGTTCACCGAGCTGGCCCAGCGGCGCTGGGACGTGCGGCTCGGCCGCACGGTCGCCCGCGTCAGCGGCGACGGCCAGGTCAAGCGCCTGGAGCTGGACAACGGCGACGTGGTCGAGGCCGAGGTGCTGCTGCTGGCGGTGGGCCGGGTGCCCAACTCCGACCAGCTCGAGGTGGCCAAGGCGGGCATCGAGGTCGCCGCCTCCGGCCACGTCGTGGTCGACGAGTTCCAGCGCACCACCGCCGAGGGCGTGTGGGCGCTGGGTGACATCAGCTCGCCGTGGGAGCTCAAGCACGTGGCCAACCACGAGGCCCGCGTCGTCCAGCACAACCTGCTCAACCCCGACGACCAGCGCGCGGCCGACCACCGGTTCGTCCCGCACGCGGTGTTCACCAGCCCGCAGATCGCCTCGGTCGGCCTGACCGAGCAGCAGGCCCGCGCGCAGGGCCGCGCGTTCGTGACCGCGACGGAGGACTACGCGAACATCGCCTACGGCTGGGCGATGGAGGACGCCACCGGCTTCGCCAAGGTGCTCGCCGACCCGGCCACCGGGCAGCTCATCGGCGCGCACATCATCGGCCCGCAGGCGCCGTCGCTGATCCAGCCGCTGATCCAGGCGATGAGCTTCGGCCTGGGCGCGCGGGAGATGGCCAGGGGCCAGTACTGGATCCACCCCGGCATGCCGGAGCTGGTGGAGAACGCGCTGCTCAACCTGCCCCTGGACTGACCGGTGGCGGCCAGGCCCCGGTCAGACGTACCTGGGCCTGCCCGCCACCCAGCCCGCCACCAGTTGGCCGAGCAGCACCAGCAGGACCAGCAGCATCGAGGCGGTCCAGCTCCCGGTGGCGGCGTGCAGGTAGCCGAACAGGAACGGTCCGGCCGCGCCGATCAGGTAGCCGACGCTCTGCGCCATCGCCGAGAGCGACGCGGTGTCGGCGGGGGTGGCGGTGCGCAGCGAGATGAGCATGATCGCCAGCGAGAACACGGCCATGCCCAGCCCGACCAGCACCGACCACAGCAGCGGCGCGGCGGCCGGGGCCAGCCACAGCCCGAGCGCGCCCGCCATCCCGGCCAGGGTCAGGCCCGCGATCCAGGTGGACTGCTGCCCGGCGCGGGCGGCGGCGGGCGGGACGAGCATGCTGACCGGGACGCCGACCATGCTGGCGACCGCGAGCATCAGCCCGGCCTGGCCGCGCTCGAGGCCCGCGGAGACGAACAGCTCGGGCAGCCAGCCCATGACGACGTAGGCGACCAGTGCTTGCAGGCCGAAGAACGCGGTGACCCACCAGGCCAGCCCGCTGCCCCACAGCGACCGGCGTGCGACGGCCGGGCCCGCGGCCTCGGCGGCGGTGTGCCTGGCGGCGAGCGACCACAGCAGCAGCGCCCCCGCCGCGAGCAGCGCCCACGCGGCCAGCGCGGCCCGCCAGCCGCCCAGCGCGGCCTCCAGCACGGGGGTGGCGGCCGCGCCGATCCCGCCGCCCGCGGCCAGGGCCGCGGTGTAGACGCCGGTGATCAGGCCGACCCGGTGCGGGAACGCGGCCTTGATCACGACGGGGATCAGCACGTTGCCCACGGCGATGCCCGCGCAGGCGACCAGCGTGCCGCCGAGGACGACCGCGGGGCCGTCGACCACGCGCAGCAGCAGGCCCGCGGTGAGCACCGCCATCGCGATACCGACCGCGCGGGCCGTGCCCACCGCCCGGTTGAGCCGCGGCGCGAGGATGCCCGCGACGCCGAAGCAGACGGCGGGCACCGCGGTGAGCAGGCCCGCCCACGCCTGACCCGCGCCGACCGACACCCGGACTTCGTCGAGCACCGAGGCCAGGCTGGTCACCGCCGGGCGCAGGTTGGCCGCGGCGAGGGCCACCCCGGCGATCAGCAGCGGCGTGCCCGCCAACGCGGTGTTGCGACGTCCGGACGTCCTGGTGCGGACTGAACGGCCCTGGTGCGCCATGGTGGACGTGACACCCTGGACATCCGCGACGAACACCTCGCCCGAGCCCGACCGCGGGCGGCGCTGGTCCGTCATGGGGACGAGTATGACGAACGTAGGATGTTTGACTGAGAGGATGGCGCTGTGCCGTTGGCCACTACCCGGCGATCCGGTCTCGTCGACCAGGTGATCGACCAGATGCGCTCGGCCATCACCGGCGGCGAGTGGAAGGTCGGCGAACGCATCCCGACCGAGCCCGAGCTGGTCGCCGCCCTGGGCGTGGGCCGCAACACCGTCCGCGAGGCGGTGCGCGCCCTGTCCCACGCCGGCCTGCTGGAGGTCCGCCAGGGCGACGGCACGTTCGTGCGCGCCACCAGCGAGTTCTCCGGGGCGGTGCGCAGGCTGGCCGGGGCGGAGCTGCGCGACGTGCTGCAGGTCCGCCGCATCCTGGAGGTCGAGGGCGCGCGCATGGCCGCCCAGAACCGCACCGACGCCGACCTCGCCGAGCTCGACGACCTGCTCGGCGCGCGGGACCGGTCGATGGCGGCCCAGGACTTCGCCAGCGGCGTCGACGAGGACGCCGCGTTCCACATCGCCGTCGTGCGCTGCTCGCACAACCCGCTGCTCACCGAGCTGTACCAGGGCCTCACCGAGATCGTCCGCGCCTCGGTCGCCAGCACGGTCACCGCCGCGCCCGCGACCGCGGCCATCGACCACGGCGGCCTGCTCGCGGCGATCAGGGCGGGCGACACCGACAAGGCCGCCAAGGAGGCGGGCGGCTTCCTCGACGAGCTCATCGCCCAGCTCGACTCCGCGGGCTGACCGGTCTCACCGCCCGGCCGGGGCGCCGGGCGGGACGAACGGCAGGCCCGCGGGCGCGCCCGACTCGATCAGGCGCAGCAGGGCGCCGGTGTCGAGGTGGTCGGCCACCAGGTCGCCCAGCAGGTCGAGCTGGGCGGCGCGGGCGCCCGCGAACGAGGTGCCCGGGGCGGGCTCGAACCCGGTGCGGCCCGCCAGGTGGGCGACGTGGGCCAGGAACCCCCGGCGGACCGCGTCGTCCTCCAGGAGCCCGTGCCAGTGCGTCCCCATGGTCGAGCCGGAGACAGCCCCCTCCTCCGCCCCGTCGGGCAGGACCACCAGGCCCGGGTGCGCCGAGCGGGTGACCCGGCCGTGGTGGATCTCGTACCCACTGGCCCGCTGACCGAAGGCGGTCCCGGTCGGCCGGGCCAGGGTCTTGGCGCGGGCGAACTCCACGTCGAGGTCGAGCAGGCCCAGGCCCGCGACCTCGCCCGCACCCGACTCCACCTCGTCGACGATCCGCCTGCCGAGCATCTGGAAGCCCCCGCAGACGCCGAGGACGGGCAAACCCGCGGCGGCGTGCGCGCGGACGGCGTCGGCGAGACCGGTCTCGCGCAGCCAGGCCAGGTCGGCGACGGTGGCCTTGGAGCCGGGCAGCACCACCAGGTCGGCGTCGGCCAGCCGGGAGGGCTCGGTGACGAAGCGGACCGACACGCCCGGCTCGACGGCCAGCGCCTCCACGTCGGTGGCGTTGGAGACCCGGGGCAGCCGGACCACGGCGACGCGCAGCCACTGCTCCCCCAGCGGCGGCTCGGGCCTGCCGACCACGCCGTCGGCGGTGTAGGACAGCGAGTCCTCGGCGTCGATCCACAGCTCCTCGCGCCACGGCAGCACGCCGAGGACCGGGCGACCGGTCAACGCCCTGAGCTGGTCCAACCCCGGGGCCAGCAGCGCCGGGTCGCCGCGGAACTTGTTGACCACGAACCCGGCCACCAGGGCCTGGTCGGCGGCGTCGAGCAGGGCCAGCGTGCCGAACAGGTGCGCGAACACCCCGCCCCGGTCGATGTCGCCGACCACGAGCACCGGCAGGCCCGCCGCCCGGGCCAGGCCCATGTTCGCGATGTCGGTCGCGCGCAGGTTGATCTCGGTCGGCGACCCCGCGCCCTCGCAGATGACCACCTCGTAGTCGGCGCGCAGCCCGGTCAGGGTGTCCAGCACGGTCTCCAGCAGCCCCGCCTTGAGCGAGCGGTACGACTGGGCGCTGGTCACCCCCACCGGCTTGCCCAGCAGCACGACCTGCGAGGTGCGGTCGGAGCCGGGCTTGAGCAGCACCGGGTTGAACCGCACCGACGGCTCCAGGCCGCACGCCGCCGCCTGCAGGGCCTGGGCGCGGCCGATCTCGCCGCCGTCGGGGGTGACCGCGGAGTTGTTGGACATGTTCTGGGCCTTGAACGGCGCCACCCGGACCCCGCGCCTGGCCAGCCACCGGCACAGGCCCGCGACCAGGACGCTCTTGCCCGCGTCCGAGGTCGTGCCCGCGACCAGCAGTGATCCGGTCATCGCAGCCTCCGCCTCCGTCGTGTCGGACTGGGCTGCCATCATCCCCGTCATGTCCCGCGCATCGGTCACCGCCGTCCTGGTGCACTCGCCCTACCTCGGCCCGGCGACGCTGCGGCCGCTCGCGGACGCGCTGACCGCGCTCGGCCACCCCCCGGTCCTGCTCGACCTGCTGCCCAGCGTGGCGGAGGCCCCGGTGCACCAGCGGCTGGTCGGCGCGTTCGCCGACGCGGTGTCCGACGCCGAGGTGCGGGGCCCGCTCGCCCTCATCGGGCACGGCGGGGCCGGGCCGCTGCTGCCCGCGTTCGCCGACGAGCTCGAGGAGCTCGACGTCAGCGCCCTGGTCTACCTCGACGCGGAGCTGCCGACCCCCGGGCGCAGCGTGCGCGAGCTCGACCCCGAGCGGTACGCGGCGGCGGCGCGGGCGGGCGGGCGGTGGGGCGAGCCGCTGGCGGCGATGGTCGAGGACCCGGTGCTGCGCGCGGAGATCACCGCGGAGCTGCCGGAGGTGCCGCTGGCCTACCTCAAGGAGGCCAGGCCGACCGTGCCGTGGACCGGCCCGACCGGCTACGTCGCGCTGTCGGACGGCCAGGCGCTGCTGGCCGCGCGGGCGGCGGGCTGGCCCGCGTGGGACCTGGGCGCCCACCACCTGGCGTGNGGCCGGAGCCCGTCGCGCACGCCGTGCTGGGGGTGCTGGCCCAGCTCAGGGGAGGGTGAGGATCTCCGCGCCGGAGTCGGTCACCAGGATCGTGTGCTCGAACTGGGCGGTCCAGGACTTGTCCTTGGTGGTGACCGTCCAGTCGTCGGCCCACATGTCCCACTCGGCCGTGCCGAGGGTGATCATCGGCTCGATGGTGAAGGTCATGCCCGGCTCGATCTCGGTCGTGTCGTCGGCGTTCTCGTAGTGCAGGATCACCAGCCCGCTGTGGAACGAGCGGCCGATGCCGTGGCCGGTGAACTCGCGCACGACGCCGTAGCCGAAGCGCTTGGCGTAGGACTCGATGACCCGGCCGATGACGTTGAGCTGGCGGCCGGGCCGCACGGCCTTGATCGCGCGCATGGTGGCCTCGTGGGTGCGCTCGACCAGCAGCCGGTTCTCCTCGGCGACCTCGCCCGCGAGGAAGGTGGCGTTGGTGTCGCCGTGCACGCCGCCGATGTAGGCGGTGACGTCGATGTTGACGATGTCGCCGTCCTCGATCGGCGTCGAGTCCGGGATGCCGTGGCAGACGACCTCGTTGAGCGAGACGCAGCACGACTTGGGGAAGCGCCGGTAGCCCAGGGTGGACGGGTAGGCCTGGTGGTCGAGCAGGAACTCGTGCACCACGGCGTCGACGTCGTCGGTGGTGGCGCCGGGCTTGACCGCCTCGCCGCCCGCCCGCAACGCGCGCGCGGCGAGCCGCCCGGCGACGCGCATCGCCTCGACGACCTCCGGCGGCTGCACGTGCGGGTCGGTGTTCTTGCGCGGCGCGGGCTTGTCCACGTACTCCGGCCGCACGATCGAGGACGGCACGGCGCGGCGCGGAGTCTGGACACCCGGGGTCAGGACGGCACGGGACATGCCGACCAGCCTACGACCCCGCCCTCAGCCGGTGGCGGCGAGGAACCGGCCGGTGGCCGCGACCGCCGTGCCGGACTGGCCGACGTCGGTGAGCAGCACGGCGAACGCCAGGTCGCCCCGGTAGCCGACGAACCAGCCGTGCGAGCGGGTGCCGTCGCCGAACTGGGCGGTGCCGGTCTTGCCGCGCACGTCGCCGTACTGGGCCAGCACGCCCGCGGTACCGCCGGTGACGACCTCGGCCATCATCAGCCGCACCCCGTCGAGCACGGCGGCGGGCACCGGCTCGGGCGCCTGGTCGACCTTGGTCTCGGCGCCGCGGATGAGCACCGGCTTGGGCACCGACCCGGACGCCGCGGTGGCGGTGGCCACGGCCATGCCGAACGGGCTGGCCACGACCTTGCCCTGGCCGAAGCTGTCCTCCGCGCGCTGGTTGACGTCACTGGCCTGCGGCACCGACCCGGTGATCGTCGTCACGCCGGGCACGACGTAGTCCACGCCGATGCCGAACCGCTTGGCCATGGCCGTCAGGTCGCCCGCGCCCATGCCCTTGGACAGCTCGGCGAAGGTGGTGTTGCAGGAGAACGCGAAGGCGCTGCGCAGCGGGATGACGCCCTTGTCGAAGCGGTCGCTGTTGGGGATCTCGCGGCCGTTGACGACGATGCTGGCCGGGCAGCCCACCGGGGTCTCGGGGGTGACCGAGCCCGCCGCCAGCGCCTGCGCGGCGGTGACGATCTTGAAGGTGGAGCCGGGCGGGTAGCGGCCGGTCAGCGCGAGCTGGCCCTGGGCGTCGGCCGGGGCGTTCTGCGCCACGGCGAGGATGTCGCCGGACGAGGGCTGGATGGCGACGATCATCGACGGGGTGGCCTCGCCCGCGATGGCGGCCTGCGCGGCCTGCTGGATCTTCGCGCTCAGCGCCACGGTGACCGCCTCGGCCGACTCGGCGGGCTTCTCGAACAGCACCTCGTCCTCGTTGCCCGCGCTGTCGACGGTGAAGACCCGGTAGCCGGACTTGCCCTTGACCCGGTCCTCGATGACCTTGCGGATGGCGGGCAGCAGCGTGGGGGCCAGGGCGCGGTCGACGGCGAGCAGCCGGGACTCGGCGGTGAACCGCACCCCGGGCAGCTCGTAGATCGCGGCCTTGACCTTCTGGTAGTCCGCGTCGCGCAGCGCCACCACCTGGTAGGCCCCGCCCGCGGCCTTGGCCCCGTCGGTGATCGACTGGACGGTGATCGCCGGGTCGATGCCGCTCAGCGCGCCCGCCAGCGCCTCGATCGTCGCCGGGGCCTGCTCACCTGCCTTGGACTGCTCGAACAGCACCGAGATGACCCGCTCCGGGGCCAGCACCGCGGTGCCGTCCCGGTCGAGGACGGGGGCCAGGCTCGGGTCGGCGTCCCGCACGGCCAGCGACTGCTGCGCGCTCAGCTTCGGGTGCAGCACCGACGGCGACCAGCGGACCTTCCAGTCGTCGCCGGAGCCGACCAGCTCGAACGACCCGTCGTAGGCCCAGGTGCGGGCGCGGCCGAGGTCCCAGGTGACGCGGAAGCTGGCGCGGGCGCCCGACGCGGTGGTGTCGACCTTCTCGACCTGCGCGATGACCGTCGAGGGCTTGAGCGCGCCGCGCACCTTGTCCATCAGCGCCTTCGCCGACTCCGGGGAGTCGGTCTTGTCCGCCGCGGTGGCGGAGTCGCCCCCGGCGAAGGCGGCCAGGAACTGCTCGGCCGACTGCTCCGGGCCGTTGTCGGAGTCGACCAGACCACAGCCGGGGAGCACCAGGGCGACGACGGCGAACAGGGCGGAGAGCCTGCGGGTTGGGGCGCGCACGGTCGCGAGTATGCCCGGTTCGCCCCGCCCGGGTGCGGGGTCCCGGCCACGCGGGTCAGAACAGCACGGTGGCGTACTGGCCGACCTGCTGGAAACCGATCCGGTCGTAGACCGCGCGGGCCGGGGTGTTGTAGCCGTTGACGTAGAGGCTGGCCGTGCGGCCCATGGTGGTGACCAGCCGCTCCACGACCGCGGCGGTCCCCCCGGCCGCGTGCCCCTGGCCCCGGCGGTCCGGGTGCACCCACACCCCCTGGATCTGGCCGACGGCGCGGGACATGGCCCCGATCTCGGCCTTGAACACCACGTCGCCACCCTCGAACCGGGCGAACGCCCGCCCCCCGGCGATCAGCTCGGCCACCCGCGCCCGGTACCCGGCCCCGCCGTCGCCGAGCCGGGGGTCGATGCCCACCTCCTCGATGAACATCGCCACGGCGGCGGGCAGGTACCGGTCGAGCTCCTCGGGCCGCACCGGCCGCACCCGCGGGTCGGCGGCGACCCTGGGCGCGTCCGAGATGGCCATCAGCGGCTGGTCGGCGCGCACCTCGCGGGCAGGCCCCCAGTCGCTCTCCAGCTCCGCCCACAACCCCATGACCTGCTCAGCGGGCCCCACCATCGACGAGCACATCCGCCGCCGCCGCAACGCCCGGTCGGCGAAGGCCCGCAGCGCCGCGCGCTTGCCACGCAACGGGATCATGTTCGGCCCGGCGAAGCACAGCGCGTCGAGCCGACCGCCGCCGCGCAGCCCGCGCGGGTCGCAGCCCCACACCTCGCCCCCGAGCCGCCAGGGGTCCAACCCCACGGACTCGATCCTGGACGCGACCATGCAGCTCGCCACCGGGTCGCCGGTCAGCACCGCCCGCACGGCCTGCCCGTCGCGCTCGTCGAGCAGCCTCGCTCCTGCCAGCCGCAACACCCTTCAAGATTGCCAGACAAACGCCGTGGCCGACATCGGGGAACCCGTTCGGCGCAGGCGCCTGGACCTGATCAGCTCACGCTGACGGTGGGGGCGCCGGTCTCGCCGTCGACGGGCTCGCCCATCTCCTCGGCGATGCGCATGGCCTCTTCGATGAGGGTCTCGACGATCTGGTGTTCGGGGACGGTCTTGATGACCTCGCCCTTGACGAAGATCTGGCCTTTGCCGTTGCCGGAGGCGACGCCGAGGTCGGCTTCGCGGGCCTCGCCGGGGCCGTTGACGACGCAGCCCATGACCGCGACGCGCAGTGGGACCTCCATGCCCTCCAGGCCTGCGGTGACCTGCTCGGCGAGGGTGTAGACGTCGACCTGGGCGCGGCCGCAGGACGGGCAGGAGACGATCTCGAGCTTGCGTGGGCGCAGGTTCAGCGATTGCAGGATCTGCGTGCCGACCTTGATCTCCTCGACCGGTGGGGCCGACAGCGACACCCGGATGGTGTCGCCGATGCCCTGGCGCAGCAGCGCGCCGAAGGCGACCGCGGACTTGATGGTGCCCTGGAAGGCGGGTCCGGCCTCGGTGACGCCCAGGTGCAGCGGGTAGTCGCACTGCTCGGCGAGGATCTCATACGCCCGGACCATGACCACGGGGTCGTTGTGCTTGACCGAGATCTTGATGTCGTGGAAGTCGTGCTCGGCGAACAGCGACGCCTCCCACAGTGCCGACTCGGCCAACGCTTCCGGGGTGGCCTTGCCGTGCTTGGCCAGCAGGCGGGGGTCCAGCGACCCGGCGTTGACCCCGATCCGGATGGGGGTGCGGTGGTCGCGGGCCGCGTGGGCGATCTGTTTGACCTGGTCGTCGAACTTGCGGATGTTGCCCGGGTTCACCCGCACCGCCGCGCACCCGGCCTCGATCGCGGCGAAGACGTACTTGGGCTGGAAGTGGATGTCGGCGATCACCGGGATCTGCGACTTGGCCGCGATCGCGGGCAGCGCCTCGGCGTCGTCGGCGGACGGGCAGGCCACCCGGACGATGTCGCAGCCCGCCGCGGTCAACTCCGCGATCTGCTGCAACGTGGCGTTGACATCCGAGGTCAAGGTCGTCGTCATCGACTGCACCGAGATCGGGTGGTCCGAACCGACACCCACCGTCCCGACCTGCAACTGCCGGGTCTTGCGGCGC
>NZ_WHOL01000051.1 GCF_009745975.1 Actinokineospora pegani
CGGCGGCCGAGCCGGACCTGGCCGCCCGCCTGGCGGGGCTGCCCCCGACCCGCCGCCGCGAGGTCGTCACCGACCTCGTCCGCGACGCCGTGGCCGTCGTCCTCGGCCACGGCGGCGGCACCGAGGTCGACCCGGACCGGGCCTTCGCCGAGCTGGGCTTCGACTCGCTGACCGCCGTCGAGCTGCGCAACCAACTGCGCGGGCGCACAGGCCTGGTCCTGCCGACCACCCTGGTGTTCGACCACCCCACCCCGGCCGCGCTGGCCGAGCACCTCGACGGGCTCGCGGTGGTCGACGTGGCAGGCCCGGCGCTGGCCGGGCTCGACCGGGTCGCCCCGCTGGTGGCGGCCCTGGCGGGCGACGCCGACGGCGGCGACCGGGTGGCCGCCGCGCTGCGCGCCCTCCTGGGCGCGCTGACCGGGCCCGGCGCCGCCGGGGCGGGCCCGGAGGAGTCGGCGGACCTGGACCAGGCCAGCGACGAGGAGCTGTTCGCGCTCCTGGACGAGCTCGACTGACCCCGGCGCCCGACTGATGAGCACACCGCACCGACCACACGACCGCACCGGACCTGGGAGTGACCGTGGCTGACGACGCCAAGCTGCGCGAGTACCTCAAGAAGGCGATCGCCGACGCCCGCGACGCCCGCCGCACCCTGCGCGAGGTGACCGACCGCGCGACCGAGCCGATCGCCATCGTGGGCATGGCCTGCCGCTACCCCGGGGGCGTGCGCTCCCCGGAGGACCTGTGGAACCTGGTCGCCGACCGGGTCGACGCGGTGGGGCCGTTCCCCACCGACCGCGGCTGGCCCGCCGACCTGCACGACCCCGACCCGGACCGGGCCGGGCACTCCACCACCGGCCACGGCGGGTTCCTGGACCGGGTCGGGGAGTTCGACGCGGAGTTCTTCGGCATGTCGCCCCGGGAGGCGCTGGCGGTGGACCCGCAGCAGCGGCTGCTGCTGGAGACGGCGTGGGAGAGCTTCGAGCGGGCGGGCATCGACCCGCGCTCGGCCCGGGGCAGCCGCACCGGTGTGTTCGTCGGCGTCATGTACAACGACTACGGCTCCCGGCCGGACCTGCCCCCGGAGGGCAACGAGGGCTACCTGTTCAGCGGCAGCGCGGGGAGCATCGCCTCCGGCAGGCTGGCCTACACCTTCGGGCTGGAGGGGCCGACCGTCACCGTCGACACCGCGTGCTCGTCGTCGCTGGTCGCCCTGCACCAGGCCGCGGCGGCGCTGCGGGCGGGGGAGTGCGAGATGGCCCTGGCGGGGGGCGCCACGGTGATGGCCACCCCGACCGCGTTCATCGAGTTCTCCCGGCTGCGCGGGCTGTCCCCCGACGGCCGGTGCAAGTCGTTCTCCGCCGACGCCGACGGCACCGGCTGGGCCGAGGGCGTCGGCGTGCTGCTGTTGGAGCGGCTGTCCGACGCGCGCCGCGACGGCCACCCCGTGCTGGCCGTGCTGCGCGGCACCGCGGTCAACTCCGACGGCGCCTCCAACGGCCTGACCGCCCCCAACGGCCCGGCCCAGGAGCGGGTCATCCGCGCCGCGCTCGACGCCGCCGGGCTCGTCCCGTCCGATGTGGACGTGGTGGAGGCGCACGGCACCGGCACCGTCCTCGGCGACCCGATCGAGGCCCGCGCCCTGCTGGCCGCCTACGGCGACCGCCCCGCCGACCGGCCGCTGCTGCTGGGCTCGCTCAAGTCCAACATCGGCCACGCCCAGGCCGCCGCGGGTGTGGGCGGCGTGATCAAGGTCGTCGAGGCGCTGCGCCGCGGCGTCGCGCCCGCGACCCTGCACGCGCAGAACCCGACCGAGCACGTGGACTGGTCGGCTGGCGCCGTCTCGCTGCTGCGCGAGCAGCGCCCGTGGCCCGAGGTCGACCGGCCGCGCCGCGCGGCGGTCTCCGGGTTCGGGTTCGGCGGCACCAACGCGCACGTCATCGTCGAGCAGGCCCCCGGGCCGGTCGCCGACGAGTCCGAAGTGGACGAGCCGGTGGCCCCGGCCGCGCTCGCCGCGGACGCGCTGCCGTGGCTGCTCTCGGCGGCGACGCCGGAGGCGCTGGGCGAGCTGGCGGGCGCGGTCGCCGACAGCCTGGCCGGGCTCCGGGGCGACCCGCTGCCCGCCGCCAGGGCGCTGGCCGTGGGCCGCGCCGCGCTGCCGCACCGGGTCGCGGTGTCCGGGACCCCGGCCGAGGCCGCCGCCGCGCTGCGGGCGCTGGCGGGCGGTGCGCCCGGTGTCGAGGCCGTCGCCGCCGCGTCCGGTCGCACCGCCGTGCTGTTCACCGGCCAGGGCTCGCAGTGGGCGGGTATGGGCGAGGCGCTGCACCGGGCGTTCCCCGTGTTCGCGGCGGCCTTCGACGCCGTGGCCGCCGCCGTCGACGGCGAGCTCGGCCGGTCGCTGGCCGACACCGTCTTCGGCGGCCGGGACCTGGACCGGACCGAGTTCGCCCAGCCCGCGCTGTTCGCCGTCGAGGTCGCGCTGCACCGGCTCCTGGAGTCCTGGGGCGTGCGCGCCGATGTGCTGGTGGGCCACTCCGTCGGCGAGATCGCCGCCGCGCACGTCGCGGGGGTCATGTCGGTCGAGGACGCCGCGAAGCTGGTGGTGGCCCGGGGCAGGCTGATGGGCGCGCTGCCCGCGGGCGGGGTCATGGTCGCGGTCCGCCGCGCCGAGGCCGATGTGCTGCCGCTGCTGGACGGGCTCGCGGACAGCGTCGGGATCGCGGCGGTCAACGGACCGGAGTCCGTCGTCCTGTCCGGGGCCGAGGACGCGGTCATGGGCGTCGTCGGGCGCCTGGGCGGGGGCAAGCGGTTGACCGTCAGCCACGCCTTCCACTCGCCGCTGATGGAGCCGATGCTGGCGCGGTTCCGCGAGGTCGTCTCCGGGCTGGCGCTGAGCCCGGCCGAGCTGCCGATGGTGTCCACTGTGTCCGGTCGGTTGGAGCCTGCCGAGCGCTGGGCCGACCCGGGGTACTGGGTCGAGCAGGTCCGCGCCGGGGTCCGCTTCCACGACGCCGTCACCGCCGTGCTCGCCCACGGCGCGGTGCGCGCGGTCGAGGTCGGCCCCGACGGCGTGCTCAGCGGCCTGATCGCGGGCGCGGGACTGGCCCTGCCGGTCGTGCCCGCGCTGCGCCGCGCCGCCCCCGGCCCGCGCACCCCCGTCGCAGCCCTGGCCGCGCTGCACGCCCGCGGCGCGGCGATCGACTGGGCGCGGTGGTTCGGGCCCGCGGACGGCGCCGAGGTCGCCGAGGTCGTCCCGACCCTGCCCACCTACACCTTCCAGCGCAGGCCCTACTGGCTGCACCGGGTCCCCGGGGCCGACGTGGCCGCCGCGGGCCTCGCCGCCGCCGCGCACCCGCTGCTGGGCGCGCTCGTCGAGGTCGCCGACGGGACCTCCACGGTCCTCACC
Organism: Actinokineospora pegani; assembly: GCF_009745975.1. Taxonomy (GTDB): domain Bacteria; phylum Actinomycetota; class Actinomycetes; order Mycobacteriales; family Pseudonocardiaceae; genus Actinokineospora; species Actinokineospora pegani. The sequence goes on from NZ_WHOL01000051.1 coordinate 3,407, forward strand.
GGGCGTCTGGACACCGGCGCGCACCCGTGGCTGGCCGACCACCGCGTGCGCGGCTCGGTGCTGCTGCCCGGCGTCGCCCTGGTCGAGTTGGTGGCCTGGGCGGGCGCGCAGGTGGGCGCCGACACCGTCGCCGACCTGACCACCACCGCCCCGGTCGTCGTCCCCGACGGCGCCGCGCTGCTGCTGCAACTGGTCGTCGGCCCCGAGTCCGACGGCCGCCGCCCGGTCGAGGTGTTCACCCGTCCCGCCGACACCGACGAGGACTGGACCCGGCACGCCACCGCCGTCCTCGCCCCCGCCACCGCCGCCACCGCGCCCGCCCTGGACCCGTGGCCGGGCGACGGCGCCGACGAGGTGGACACCCTCGACGACCTCTACGACCGGGTGGCCGCCGACGGCTACGGCTACGGCCCCGCCTTCCGCGGCCTGCGCCGCGCCTGGACCCAGGGCGGCGACATCCTCGCCGAGGTCGCCCTGCCCGACGGCGTCGGGGCCCCGGGCCGCCCCTGGCACGGACCGCACCCGGCGCTGTTCGACGCCGCGCTGCACGCCCTGCTGCCCGGCGCGGTCGACCCGGCCCGCGGCCCCGCCCTGCCCTTCGGGTGGGCCGGGGTGCGGGTGCTCGGCCCGGTCGGCGCCGCGGCCAGGGTCCGGATCACCCCGACCGGGACCGACACCGTCTCCCTCGTCCTGGCCGACACCACCGGCGCCCCGGTGGTCGAGGTCGACCAGTTGACCCTGCGGCCGATGTCCACCACCGGGGCGCTGGACGCCGCGGCCGTCTCGCTCACCCCGACCTGGCGCCCGGTGCCCGCCACCGCCGCCACCGACGCCGACCGGGCGGGCTGGGCCGTCCTCGGCCCCGGTCCGGTCGTCCCCGGCGCCACCCGGTACCCCGACCTCGCCGCCCTGCGGCTCGCGGTCGCCGGGGGCGCCCCGGCGCCGACCGAGGTCGTGCTGCCGGTCGCCCCGGCCGAGCCGGTCGGCTCGCTGGCCGCCCGCGCCCGCGCCGTCGTCCACGCCACCCTCGCCGACCTGCGCGGCTTCCTCGCCGACCCCGCGCTCGACGGCGCCCGCCTCGTCGTGGTCACCTCCGGGGCGCTGGCCCGCGGCGTGCCGGACCTGACCGCCTCGGGCGTCTGGGGCCTGGCTCGCAGCGCCGCCACCGAGCAGCCCGGCCGGGTCGCGGTGGTCGACCTGTCCGACCCGCTCGCCGAGGACGCGGGGGACCGGCTCGCCCACGCCGTCGCCACCTCCGCCGCCACCGGCGAGCCGCAGGTGCTGGCGGGCGCGGACGGTCTCGCGGTGCCCCGGCTGACCCCGGCCGCCGAGCCGGACCGCCCCGCCCCGCGCCTGGACGGCGGCACCGTCCTGGTCACCGGCGCGACCGGCGCGCTGGGCGCGCTCGTGGCCCGGCACCTGGCCACCCGGCACGGCGTGCGCCGCCTGCTGCTGGTCAGCCGCCGCGGCGGGGCCGCGGCAGGCGCGGTCGAGCTGGCCGCCACCCTGGCCGCCGACGGCGCCGAGGCGGTGTTCGCCGCGTGCGACGTCACCGACCGCCCGCAGCTCGACGCCCTGTTGGCCGAGATCCCCGCCGGGCAGCCGCTCGTCGGCGTCGTGCACACCGCCGGGGTCCTGGCCGACGGCGTCCTCGAGTCGCTGTCCGAGGCGCAGGTGGAGGCCGTGCTGCGGCCCAAGCTCGACGGCGCCTGGAACCTGCACGAGGCGACCCTCGGCCTGGGCCTGGAGGCGTTCGTCGTCTACTCCTCCATCGCCGGGCAGGTGGGCACGGCCGGGCAGGCCAACTACGCCGCCGCCAACACCTGGCTCGACGCCCTCGCCGAGCACCGGGTGGGCCTCGGCCTGCCCGGCACGTCCGTGGCCTGGGGACTGTGGTCGGCCGACAGCGCCATGTCCGGCGAGCTCGACGACGTCGACCTGCGCCGCATCGCCCGCCTGGGCCTGGCCCCGCTGCCCTCCGCCGCCGCCCTGGCCGCTCTCGACCGGGCGCTGTCCTCGGCGGAGCCGGTCGTCGCGGTCACCGGCCTGGACCGCGCCACCCTGCGCGACCCGGGCGCCGCCCTGCCGGTGGTGCTGCGCGACCTGGCCGCCCCGAGCCGCCGCGCCAAGGCCCGCAAGGCCACCCGGTCGCGGTCGGCCACCAGGTTCGCCGCGCTGTCCGGCGCCGAGCGCGACCGCGTCCTGGCCGCGCTGGTCCGGGCCCAGGCCGCCGAGGTCCTCGGGCACGCCGGTCCGGAGGCCGTCGCGCCCACCCGGGCGTTCCAGGAGATCGGCATGGACTCGCTGACGGCGGTGGAGCTGCGCAACCGGCTGACCGCCGCCACCGGTCTGCGCCTGCCCGCCGGGCTGGTGTTCGACCACCCGACCCCGGCCGCGCTCGCCGCCTTCCTCGCCGAGCGGCTGGCCGCCGAGGCGGGCGCCCCCGCCGAGGCCGCCGCCACCACGGCCAAGGCCGTCGACGACGACCCCGTCGTCATCGTCGGCATGGCCTGCCGCTACCCCGGCGGGGTGTCCTCGCCGGACCAGCTCTGGGACCTGGTCGCGGGCGGGGTCGACGCCGTCGGCGGCTTCCCCGACAACCGCGGCTGGGACCTCGACGCCCTCTACGACGCCGACCCCGAGCACGCGGGCACCTCCTACACCCGCGAGGGCGGCTTCCTCCACGACGCCGACCTGTTCGACCGCGAGTTCTTCGGCATGTCCCCGCGTGAGGCGGTCGCCACCGACCCGCAGCAGCGGCTGCTGCTGGAGACCGCCTGGGAGCTGTTCGAGGGCGCGGGCGTCGACCCGTCTGGCCTGCGCGGCAGCCGGACCGGCGTGTTCGCCGGGGCGATGTACCACGACTACGGCCTCGGCGGCGACGTCCCGGCCGAGTTGGAGGGCTACCGGGTCGGCGGCACCGCGGGCAGCGTCATCTCCGGGCGCGTGGCCTACGCGCTGGGCCTGGAGGGGCCCGCGCTGACCATCGACACGGCGTGCTCGTCGTCGCTGGTGGCGATGCACCTGGCGGCCCAGGCGCTGCGCACGGGCGAGTGCGACCTGGCCCTGGCGGGCGGGGTGACCGTCATGGCGACCCCGCTGTCGTTCGTCGAGTTCTCCCGCCAGCGCGGCCTGGCCGCCGACGGCCGCTGCAAGCCGTTCGCCGCGGGCGCCGACGGCACCGGCTGGTCCGAGGGCGTCGGCCTGCTGCTGATGGAGCGGCTGTCCGACGCGCGCCGCAACGGCCACCGGGTGATCGCCGTCGTGCGCGGCACCGCGGTCAACTCCGACGGCGCCTCCAACGGGCTGACCGCCCCCAACGGGCCCTCGCAGGAGCGGGTGATCCGCGCCGCGCTGGCCTCCGCCGGGCTGGCCCCGTCCGATGTGGACGCTGTCGAGGCGCACGGCACCGGGACCACGCTGGGCGACCCGATCGAGGCCGA
>NZ_WHOL01000052.1 GCF_009745975.1 Actinokineospora pegani
ACCTGCGGGGTGGTGGGGGGCGTTGCGGGGTGACGGGGTTGAGGGCAGGAGCTGGACCTGCGGGGTGGTGGGGGCGTTGCGGGGTGACGGGGTGGGATGGGGGGTGCGGTCCTTGGGACCTGCGTGTGGTGGTTTGGGGTGGGGCGGGCGGGTTCTTGGGGTGGGCGATGTGGTGCGTGGTGAGGGGCGGGGGGTGCTTGGGGTTGAGGGGGTGGGCCTTGGGGCTGTCCGTGGGTGGACAGCCCCAAGGGGTGGTGGGGTTAGTTGGGGCGGCGTTTGTGGGTGGTGATCCAGAGGGTGGCGCCTGCGAGGATGGCCAGGATGCCGAGGAAGATCAGTTCGGGTAGTGCGGTGACGCCGGTGTGGGCCAGGGGCTGGGTGATCGCCCTGGCCGATGGGGGCGTGGGGGCGGGCGGGGCGGCGGGGGCTGCTTCGCTGGTGGGTGTCGCCTCGCTGGGGGGCGGCGGGGTCGTGGGCGGGGTGGGCTTGGGGATGTGCACGCCCGCGTCGATGGTGTGGTCGACGCCGCCTGCCTGGGTGGGGGCGGTGACGGGGGCGTAGCCGTTGCAGAGGCGGTCGGTGGTGGGTGGGGTGACGTTGGAGTCGCGGACTCGGTCGTCGCCCGCGGTTGGGAGGGTGAAGCGGAGGTCTTCGGCCGGTGGGGTGCCGGGGACGTTGGCGGTCAACGCGGTGCACACGTCGAACTGGACCGTGTACTCCGCTCCCCTCGTGAGTTCGGGGGATGCGCCGACACCGCCGAAGTAGTACTCGCCCGCGGCGTCGGTGCGGGTGGTGGCGATCTTCACGCCGTCGGCGTCCAGCAGGTGCACGGTCGCGCCTTCCAGCGGCACCTCGTCGTCGTGGTACGGGTCCTGGACGCCGTTGTTGTCGCCGTCGAACCAGACGACGTTGCCGATCTGGACCGGTGCGTTCGCGGCCTGGTAGGCGATGTCGCCGAGACCGCCCGCCTTGGCGAAGCCGTTGTCGCGGGGGCCGACGAACTGGTAGCCGTGGGTGGGGTTCTCGTGGCCGGGGCCCACACCGGTGGTCACGTCGTAGAAGCCGGCGCCGTTGGAGTTCACATCCCTGGCGGGGTCCAGTTCGGTGCTGACGACCCACTGCTGCTGCGGGATGAAGGCCACCGACCCCTGGGCCGTCTCCTGGTGCGTGCCGTTGCCCGACCGGCCCGGGTCGAAGAAGTCACCGTGGAAGTACTCGACCACGCCGTCGAGCTGCCTGCCGTTGTTGGCCGTCGTGCCGTGGTTGGGGCACTCGCCCGTGCCCTCCCAGTCGAACCCGCCCGTGGGCTTGGCGCAGGCCATGGTGATGTCGCCACCGGACATGGCGGACTCCGGGGTGTCGTTGCCCGGGCGCGGGTCGAGGCCGCCCGCTCCGATGACGTCGGCGAACCGGTCGCGGAAGCCCAGGATCAGCGAGCCGTCCCGGGTGAAGGCCATGGTGGCCAGTTCGGGCTGCGGGTCGATGAAGACGCCGCTCCTGTTGCGCTCGTCCCAGTTCGCCAGGTCGGCGTCCCACGGGTTCCAGTGGTTGGTCTCGGGTTCGGTGCGCGAGCGGATGACGTAGCCACGCGGGTACGCGAGCCCGTGGGTCAACACCTCGGTGAAGGTCGAGCCGTCGTAGGTGGACACGACGACCTTCAGGTCGGCTCGGTCCTGCGTGCTCTCGGCGGAGCACACACCGCCCACGTACAGCTTCGCGTCGTGCGCGGTGAGGGCGAACGGCCGCCAGTCGTCCGGCGCCGCGCACCCCGGGTCGGGGATGGGCACGGTGTTGGCGACGCCCGGCGCCCGCGCCGCGGTGGCGTCGAAGCTCACCAGCTCCCGGGTCAGCAGGTTCACCGCGTAGAGGGTCGTGCCGTCCTCCGACACGGTGAGGCCGCCGAGGCTCTCCTTGCCCGGCACGTCCACGAATGCCGGGTCCTTGCGCATGTCGACGGCGCCGTGCTCGGTCGCCGTGGCGCCGGGCACCGTGGCGAACAGCTCCGGCTGCCCCGAGCCGTCGACCGGCGTCGTGTAGATCGCACCGCCGCCGCCGGGGCCGTACTCGGTGAAGCGCTTGGCGAAGGCGGACTGGAAGATGCGCTCGCGGTCCTTGTCGTAGGCCAGGCCCCAGGTGGTGCCGACCTGGGACTGCGTGTTGATGACCGTCGGGCACGCCACCTCGTCGGGGCAGGTGCCGCGCGACTCCTGGGCGAACGCCACCAGCGCCCGGCCGCCCGGGTCGGACGGGGTGCCGTCCCGGTTCACGGCCGGGGTCTGCACGGGGACGTAGTAGCGGGTGTCGGGGAGCGTGTGGTCGGCCGGGTTCCAGACGGCGGTGATCACCGACTGGTCCGTGCCCTCGCGCAGGTCCACGAACGAGGTGAAGCTGTCGAAGTGGTCGGGCTTCGTCGAGGCGGGCGCCGCCCGCAGGTAGTCGCTGTAGGGCGCGGGGATCGACACGTCCACGCGGTATTGGCCACCGACGAGCTCCGTCGAGGGTGGCACGACGACCTTGCCGGTCGCGTCCGTCGACGCCCGGACGCGGGCGCCCGTCACATCGGTCACCTCGACGGTCATGCCCTGCTGCGGCGTGTCCATGGTCGTGTTGATGACGCCGGTGCCGAAGAAGTCCCGCAGCACCTGGACCGTCAGCGTGCCGTCCGTGGTCGACGCGCCCGCCGTGGCGCCCCCCGCGACAATCGTGCCCGCGGCGCTGCCGAACAGCAGCAGACCGGTCAGCCCCACGCGGGCCAGTCGTCGAGCGCCGGTCCGCGTTCTGCGGTCTCGTGCCTTGCCGACTCCGCGCACAGCCATAGCTCTCCCCTTGCCGAGTGGATGAAGTCCCGTTACCGGGCAACACATCCGGTTCGGGTCGAGGGCATGCGCCAGATCGCGGGTGCGACCGAGCCTCACTAGGAAACCAAAGACGCGAGCCGGTCCGCTACGGCAACCCGCTGACCTTTCGGGTGAACTTGAGGCACTGTTAGTTTGAGCGCCATGCCGATCCACAAGGAACCCGCCCAGAGGCCGAGGTCGCGGTGGCGGGTCGTGGCCCTCGTCGGGCTCGCCGCCGCAGTGGTCGCAGCGGTGGCTGTCGCGCTCTGCACCGCTTGGGACGACTCGGGTTCGGCGAGTCCGCGCGCGTTGACCGCGGAGGAGACGCAACGGCTGGCGATCGCGAGGTTCCGCAACTTCGAGGCGGGTGGCCGCGCGGTGACGATCACCGTGCCGGATACCGCCGGGGGCCTGGTCATCACCGGATCAGTGGACTACCGAAACCGGCTCGGTTACGGCGTGGTGCGCGGAACCGGGCGCAACACGTCCGGCGATGGGCTGATCGAGTGGACGGACACCACTGTGTTCGTTCACCCGATGGAGGAAGTCCCTACGCGCGCACCGGATGCGCCGCCCACGGCGGGGTGGCATCATCGTCCACTTCAGACAATGGGCAGCACCCTGGACACCACGCTGTCCATCGTGCTCGGGCTCGGCAGCGACCGGCCGGACAACGCCCAGTTGCTCCCGCAGAACGGCGCCGCCTGGCTCGGCCGCGACCAGGTGAACGGCCAGCCGGTCGACGTGCTGCGCGGTCCCGACGCCCACGGCCGGGTCGGGGCGCCGGGCTCGGTGCGCTACTGGCTCGGCCAGGACGGCACCATGCACCGGGTCCGGGCCGAGGTGGCCTCCGAGCCGGAGCCGGTCGTCATCGACTTCGACACGCACAGCCGGGCCGAGGTGCCCCCCGTCCCGACGCGGTGACCGCCCGCCTCAGAGCACCCGCACCAGCGCGCGGTCGGCCAGCAGCGACACCGTCGGCACGAGCACCCCGGCGAGGTCGGGCAGTGCGGGGACGGCGGGCACCGCGGTCGCCCCGGCGGTGGTGGCGCCCGGGAGCTGGGGCTGCGCGGGCGGTGCCGCGACCTCGGTGAACGGGATGCCCCGGGGTGGGCGCGGGCCGGGCAGCGCACCGGAGGGCGAGGGCGATCCGGCCGCGGCCGGGCAGGACGCGATCACCGCGAGCCCGTCGGGCACGGTGCGCAGGTCCGCACCGCCGACGCAGTTGCCGTGCCCCTTCGTCGCCGTGGGGAACGTCCAGCCCACGTCGACGCCGTTCGCCGCGAAGACGTTGTCCAGGACCTGGTTCCCGTTCGCCGGGATGTCCTGGGTCGCGGTGATCACCAGGCCCGCGTGCGCGTTGTCGGTGATCCGGTTGCGGACGACCTGGTTGTCGCTCCCGCCGTCGATGCCCACCCCCGCTCCCCACCCGCCGTCGGCCTGCTCGGGGGTGGCCGCCTGCTGGTTGGCCGCGATCAGGTTGCCCGCGATGACGGAACCCTGTTGCGGGAGCAGCTTCTCCTGGTGGTCGGAGCTGGTGGTGAGGCCGACCCGGTTGCCGGAGAAGCGGTTGCCGACCACGTACAGGTCGCCGCTGGCGTTGGTGCCCTCGAACCCGATCGCGTTCAACTCGGCGACGTTGTCGCGCACCACGACACCGCACGGCTTGCACTGCCCGACGTAGATCCCCGAGTCGGCGCTCCCGGAGGCGTAGGAGGACTCGATCACGCCGTTTCGCGCGGAGAACGCGTAGATGCCGTACAAGCCGTTGCCGGTGGCGGTCACGTGCGAGACCAGGAACGACTCGACGAAGCGGACCTCCTCGTCGCCGGTGTCGTAGCCGCCCTCGCCCGGCGCTCCCTCGATCGCCTTGGCCGAGCCCGTGACCAGCACCCCGTTCTGGGTGTTCCCCTTCACCGTCAGGTTCTCCACGGCCACCCCGGGCGCCGCGACGACGACGCCGTTCGGCTGCCGCAACCGCCCATCCAGCACCACTTCATGCCGAGATTCACCCCGAAGAGTGATCCTCGGCGTCGTGATCTTCACCGGGTCGTGGTACACCCCCGGGGCGACCAGCACGAGGTCACCCGGCTGCGCGAGGGCCACCGCGGCCGAGATGGTCGGCGCGTCGGCCGGGACCCGGATCGTCACGTGCTCGCCGGTCGGACGGTTGCCCTGACGTGCGCCGTCGTCGTCGGAGCAGCCCGAGAGCGCCATCGTCAGGACGGCCAGAACCGCGGCCCGCAGCCGGAAATCCTCCCAAGACATGGCTCGAGTCTGGCACGGGCGACGGATTCGCTTGTGCCACGCGGTGTGTGGCACCCTGCGATGCGTGAACCGCGGCCCGTCACGTCGGACGTTCCTCGGCGCCGCGGGCGCCGCGGTGACCGCTGGCTTAGCCGTCGGGTGCGAGTCCCGTTCCGGTAAACCGCACGGCGCACCCGCTCCCGACGCGCCACCGCCCGCGACGGGCGGGCACCAGGCAGGGGTCGCCGAACCCCGGGACGCCCAGCCCAACCTGCTCGCCGTCGTCGCGGACATCGATGACACCGCCGCGGTGGGCCCGTTGCTGGCCGAGCTCGGCCAGACCATCCTCGCGCTCACCGCGGGCGTCGACCCGCGGCTGCTGGGTCTGGCGCCGGGCGATCTCACCGTGACGATCGGGATCGGTCCCCGGATCGTCCGGCTGTCCGACCCGTCGTTGCCCGGTGCGGCAGACCTGCCGCCCTTCTCCCGGGAGGAGGTCGCCGATCGCGAACGCGGTGGCGACCTGTTGGTGCAGGTCTGCGCGAGCGACCCCCTGCTGCCGTCGGTCGCCGCGGCCGCGCTCCTGGACCGGGCGGGCGACCGGGTGCGCGAGCGCTGGCGGCAGTCCGGCCGACGCGCCTCCGGTGTCGCACTGGGCGAAGGGCGCACCGCACCGCGGAACCTGCTGGGGTTCGTCGACGGCATCGTGGGACCGCACACCCCCGCCGAGCAGGAGCGGGACCTGTGGCTGAGCGCACCGCCGCCGGTGGCAGGCGGCACCATCGTCGTGCTCCGCCGCATGGAACTCGACCTGCGGCGGTTCGCCGGTCTGTCCATCCAGGACCAGAATGCCGTCTTCGGCCGGCATCGCGACACCGGTGTCCCGTTGTCGGGGGGCTCCGCCGCCGCCGGGCCGAACCTCGGGGCCAAGACACCGGACGGCAGGTACCTCGTCCCCGCCGACGCCCACGCGCGCCGCGCGCACTCCAGCGTGGTCGGCGTGGGCCTCATGCTCCGCCGCTCCTACAGCGTTGACGAGCCCGCGCCCGGTCTGCTGTTCATCAGCTTCCAGAACGACCTGCGGACCTTCACCGCCACCCTGACCCACATGGAGCACTCCGACGCGCTCCTCCCGTTCACCAGGACCACGGCGAGCGCGACCTTCCTGGTGCTCCCGGGTTTCGACCGGCGACGGCAACTGGGCTCCACCCTGTTCCCCGGCGGCTGAACCGACCGCCTTGAGGGGTGGCACCTGGTGGCACCACCCCTCGAGGATTCGCCGGTCAGGCGGCCAGAACCTCCGCCTCCTGCTCGGCCAGCGCGATCTGCAGGACCTCGCGGACGTCGCTGACGGTGTGGACGGTCAGTTCCGCCAGGACCGACTCGGGGACGTCGTCGAGGTCGGGGGCGTTGCGGTGCGGGATCAGGACCGTGGTGATGCCCGCCCGGTGGGCGGCCAGCAGCTTCTGCTTGACGCCGCCGATGGGCAGGACCCGGCCGGTCAGGGAGACCTCCCCGGTCATGGCCACGTCGTTGCGGACGGGGGTGCCGGACAGGAGGGAGGCCAGGGCGGTGGTCATGGTGACACCGGCGCTGGGGCCGTCCTTGGGGACCGCGCCCGCGGGGATGTGGATGTGGATGCCCCGGTCGGCCAGGGTGGCGACGGGCAGGGACAGTTCGGCGCCGTGGGAGCGCAGGTAGGACAGGGCGATCTGGGCGGACTCCTTCATCACGTCGCCGAGCTGGCCGGTGAGGGTGACCCCGGTCGAGCCGGTGCCCTCGTCGGCCAGCGAGGCCTCGATGAACAGGACGTCGCCGCCCGCGCCGGTGACGGCGAGGCCGGTGGCGACGCCGGGGGCGGCGGTGCGCTCAGCGGACTCCGGGGTGTGCTTGGGCCTGCCGAGGTAGCCGACCAGGTCGTCGGCGCCGACCGACAGCGGCAGGGCGCCAGAGCCCAGGGCGAGCTTGGCGGTGACCTTGCGCAGCACCCGGGCGATGGCGCGCTCCAACTGCCGGACGCCCGCCTCCCGCGTGTACTCCCCCGCCAGCAGGCGCAGCACCCCGTCGGACACGGCCACCTCGTCCGCGGTCAGGCCCGCGCGCTCCAACTGCCTGGGCAGCAGGTGGTCGCGGGCGATGGTGACCTTCTCGTCCTCGGTGTAGCCGTCGAGCTGGACCAGCTCCATCCGGTCGAGCAGCGGGGCCGGGATCGACTCGACGACGTTGGCGGTGGCCAGGAAGACCACGTCGGACAGGTCGAGCTCGACCTCGAGGTAGTGGTCGCGGAAGGTGTGGTTCTGCGCGGGGTCGAGGACCTCGAGCAGCGCCGCGGTCGGGTCGCCACGGTAGTCGGAGCCGACCTTGTCGATCTCGTCGAGCAGCACGACCGGGTTCATCGTGCCCGCCTCCTTGATGGCGCGCACGATCCGGCCGGACTGGGCGCCGACGTAGGTGCGCCGGTGGCCGCGGATCTCGGCCTCGTCGCGCACGCCGCCCAGCGCCACGCGGACGAACTTGCGCCCCATGGCCCGCGCGACCGACTCGCCGAGCGAGGTCTTGCCGACCCCGGGCGGACCGGACAGCGCCAGCACCGCGCCCGAGCGCCTGCCGCCGACGACACCGAGCCCGCGCTCGTCGCGCCGCTTGCGCACGGCCAGGTACTCGATGATGCGGTCCTTCACGTCGTCGAGGCCCGCGTGGTCGGCGTCGAGCACCGCCCGCGCGCCCGGGATGTCGTAGGCGTCCTCGGTGCGCTCGTTCCACGGCATGTCCAGGACGGTGTCCAGCCAGGTGCGGATCCAACCGACCTCGGGGGACTGCTCGGAGGTCCGCTCCAGCTTGTCCACCTCGGACACCGCGGCCGCGCGCACGTTCTCCGGCAGGTCGGCGGACTCCACGCGGGCGCGGTAGTCCTGTTCCTCGGAAGCGGGCTTGCCGTCGAGTTCGGCCAGCTCCTTGCGGATGGCGGAGAGCTGCTGGCGCAGCAGGAACTCCCGCTGCTGCTTCTCCATGCCCTCCTGGACGTCCTTGCGGATGGTCTCGGCGACGTCCAGCTCGGCGAGGTGCGCGCGGCCCCACTCCAGCAGCTTGGCCAGCCGCTCGCCGACGTCGGCGGTCTCCAGCAGCCAGACCTTGTTCTCGTCGGTGACGTAGGAGGCGTACCCGGCCAGGTCCGCCAGCGCCGACGGGTCGCTCACCGAGGCGACGCTGTCGACCACCTGCCACGCCCCGCGCTGCTGCAGGATCTTGGTGACCAGGTCCTTGTACTCGCCCGCCAGCTCGCGGGCCCGGTCGTCGACGACCTCGTCGAGCGTCTCGACCCGCACCCACAGCGCGGCGCCGGGACCGGTCGTGCCCGCGCCGATGCGCACCCGGCCGGTGCCGCGGACCACGGCCGCGAGCTGCCCGCCGGGCAGCCGCCCGACTTGTTCGACCACCGCCACCGTGCCGACCCGCGCGTATCTGCCGTCGAGCCGCGGCACGAGCACGACCCGCGCGGGCTCGGCGCCGGACCGCGCGGCGTCCACGGCCGACCTGGCCTCGTTGGCGTTGTCCCCGCCGGTCAGCGGGATCGGAACGACCATGCCGGGCAGCAGGACCGTGTCGTCCAGGGGGAGCACCGGCAGCGTCAGAGCCTCGGACATGAAGAACCACTCTCCAAAGAAGTTGAGTCTGACTAGCTCAACCTGAGAAGGCGGAGTGGTGTTCCCGGGGAGTGTTCGCCGTGAGCGAGCGGGGTCCAGGGGTCTTCGCCGCTTCGGGAGCCGACCGGCAGGCAGAGGATGGCCCGGCACCGGGGTCGGAGGACCCCCTCAGCGGATGCCCTTGGCCCGCCGTCCCATCGTCTTGGCGATCTCGCGGTTGGCGTCGCGCTTGGCCAGGTCCTGGCGCTTGTCGTAGGACTTCTTGCCCTTGGCGAGCGCCAGCTCGACCTTGACCTTGCCGTCCTTGAAGTACAGCGACAGCGGGACGAGGGTGAGGCTGTTCTCCTTGATCTTGCCGACCAGCCGGAGGATCTCGCCCTTGTGCAGCAGCAGCTTGCGGGTGCGCCGGGGCTCGTGGTTGGTCCACGTGCCCTGCGTGTACTCGGGGATGTGCAGGTTGCGCAGGTAGATCTCGCCGTCGTCGACCGTCGCGAACGCGTCGACCAGGGAGGCGCGGCCCTCCCGCAGCGACTTCACCTCGGTGCCGACGAGGACCATCCCGGCCTCGTAGGTGTCCACCACGGCGTAGTCGTGCCGCGCCTTCCGGTTCGACGCGATCACCTTGTTCCCGCGCTCCTTGACCATGGCGTGAACTCTACGGAAAGGAGCGCGGGGTCGGCGACGCGGTTACCGGCGCGAGATCCCTGCCGGGCCGGGAACGAGGGGGTGGGTGGCGGGAGAGGTGTTACGTCCGGACGTAGAGGCGGAGGGTGACGTAGCCGGTGAGGCCCGAGATGCCCAAGGCGACCAGCAGCAGCCACGGCGACACCAGCAGGATGTCCAGGCCGTCCACCGAGCGCACCACCCCCGCGTTGATCGGGTCGGCGAGCACGTCGTCGAGGAACATGACCTTCACCAGGACGAGCAGGCCGATGGCCAGCAGGGCGCCGACCAGGCCGGTGACCATCGCCTCCAGCAGGAAGGGGAGCTGGGTGTACCAGCGGGTGGCGCCGACCAGGCGCATGATCCCCACCTCCGTGCGCCGGGTGAACGCCGAGAGCTGGACGGTGTTGGAGATCAGCAGCAGCGCCGCGATGGCCATCACCAGCGCGACCGCGAAGACGACGTTGCGCACGCCGTTGAGGGCGCTGAAGAACCGGTCCAGGAACTCGCTCTGGTCGGTGATGCTGTCGATCCCGGCGCGGCCGCCGTAGCTCTGGGTGATCACCTCGGGCCGGTCCGGGTCGACCAGCTTGACCCGGAACGAGGCGGGCAGCGCCTCCGGCCGGGCCAGCTTCACCAGTTCGGGCTGGGCCTCGAAGATCCGCTTGAACCGCTCGAAGGCCTCGTCGCGGTTCTCGAACACCACCGTCTCGACGGCCGGGTCGGTCTCCAGGGACGTGCGCAACGCCTTGCAGGGGTCGTTGACGCACTCCTTGTCCGTCGCGGACACGTCGTTGGTCAGGTAGACGCTGACCTCGACCTTGTCCTGGTAGAGCAGTTGCGTCTTGTCGATCATCCGCACGACCAGCAGGCCGCCGCCGAGCAGCGCCAGGGAGATGGCGGTGGTGATGATCATCGCGATGGTCATCGTGATGTTCCGGCGAAGCCCGGTCAGGACCTCGCTGAACACGAAGCTGGCACGCATCGGGGGCGGTGTTCCTCGCTGTGTCGGGGCAGGTCGTGGGGTGTTGTCGGCCTAGCGACCGACGCCGTAGACGCCCCTGGCGTCGTCGCGGACCACGCGGCCGAGGTCGAGCTCGACGACGCGGCGGCGCATGGAGTCCACGATGCCGTGGTCGTGGGTGGCCATCAGGACGGTGGTGCCGGTCCGGTTGATCCGCTCCAGCAGCAGCATGATGTCCTGGCTGGTGTCGGGGTCGAGGTTTCCGGTCGGCTCGTCGGCCAGCAGCATCAGCGGCCGGTTGACGAACGCGCGGGCGATGGCCACGCGCTGCTGCTCGCCGCCGGAGAGCTCCGAGGGCATCCGCTCGGCCTTGCCCTCCAGGCCGACCAGCTCGAGCACCTCGGGCACGACCTTCTTGATGGTGTGCCGGGGCTTGCCGATGACCTCGAGCGCGAACGCCACGTTCTCGTGGACGGTCTTGTTCTGCAGCAGCCGGAAGTCCTGGAACACGCAGCCGATGGACTGGCGCAGCCGGGGCACCCGGCGGCGCGCCATCCGCGCGACGTCGAAGTTGGCCACGTAGACCCGGCCCTTGCTGGGCACCTCCTCGCGCAGCAGCAGGCGCAGGAAGGTCGACTTCCCGGACCCCGACGGGCCGATGAGGAAGACGAACTCACCCTTGTCGACCTCGACGGAGATGCTGTCCAGGGCTGGCCGGGTGGAGGTCTTGTAGACCTTGGAAACCTCTTCGAGCCGGATCACGGTGGGCGAGTCTACCTTTTGTCGTTATCGGGCCGTTGCCACGGCCTGGTGGTGAACCTGCTGGTCACGCTGCGTTGCACAACGGCGTCCCGGGCCGACGGGCCGGGCGGGGCGCCACCGCCGGTCAGCTCGTCCGGCGCCAGCGGATCCCCGCCTCGAGGAAGCCGTCGATGTCGCCGTCGAGGACGGCGGCGGGGTTGCCGATCTCGTGGTCGGTGCGCAGGTCCTTGACCATCTGGTACGGGTGCAGGACGTAGGAGCGCATCTGGTTGCCCCACGAGCCCGAGGACGAGTCCTTGAGCGCGTCCATCTTGGCCTGCTCCTCCTGCCTGCGGCGCTCGAGCAGCTTGGCCTGCAGCACGGCCATCGCCGAGGCCTTGTTCTGGAGCTGGGAGCGCTCGTTCTGGCAGGAGACGACGATGCCGGTCGGGATGTGGGTGAGGCGGACGGCGGAGTCGGTCGTGTTGACGCCCTGGCCACCGGGGCCCGAGGAGCGGTACACGTCGACGCGCAACTCCTTCTCGTCGACCTCGATGTGGTCGGTCGTCTCCACGACCGGGGCGACCTCGACCGCGGCGAAGGAGGTCTGGCGGCGGCCCTGGTTGTCGAACGGCGAGATCCGGACCAGCCGGTGGGTGCCCTGCTCGACCGAGAGCGTGCCGTAGGCGTAGGGGGCGGTGACCTTGAAGGTCGCCGACTTGATCCCCGCCTCCTCGGCGTAGTGGGTCTCGTAGACCTCGGTCGGGTAGCCGTGGCGCTCGGACCAGCGGATGTACATCCGCATGAGCATCTCGGCGAAGTCGGCGGCGTCGACGCCACCGGCCTCGGAGCGGATGGTCAGCAGCGCGTCGCGCACGTCGTACTCGCCGGAGAGCAGGGTGCGCACCTCGAGCGAGGCGATGTCGGCGCGCAGCTTCTCGCGCTCGACGTCGGCCTCGGCCTCGGACTCGGCGTCCCCGCCCTCCTCGGCCAGCTCGTACATCACCGGGAGGTCGTCGAGGCGGGCGCGCAGCTCCGCGATGCGGCGCAGCTCACCCTGGCGGTGCGAGAGCCGGGAGGTGATCTTCTGCGCCGCCTCGGGGTCGTCCCACAGGTCAGGGGCCGCAGCCTGCTTCTCCAGCTCGGCGATCTCCGCGCGCAAGCTGTCGAGGTCGATGACGCCCTCGACTCCGGTGAGCGTGGCGGACAGGTCCTTGAGGTCAGCGGCGACGTCCGGGTTCACGTCCGCAGAGGTTACGCGGACGCGGCCGCCGCCGCTGCGGCGGTGGGGGCATTTCCCCCACCACCCTCGACCACGCGAGCCCCGCGGTCAGGCCTTGGGGATGGAGTCCAGCAGCTTGAGCACGGCCTTGGCGCGCGCGACGCCGAACTCGGCGATCGCCTTCCCGTACTGGTCCTCGGCCACCTTGACCGCCGCGCGGGCCGCGTCGTGCTCGGCGGCGTAGGCGGCCTTGGCCGAGTCGATCAGCGCGGTCCGCTGCTTGGCCGTCAGCGTGTTGGCGTGCACCAGGCGCAGGATGAGCGGGCTGCGCAGGTGGTCGGGGCCGGGCTCGCTGGCCAGCCACGCCTTGAAGGCCTTCTTGCCCGCGGCGGTGATGACGTACTGCTGGCTCGACCGGGGGCCCTGCTTGCCGAGGCGGACCAGGCCGTCCTCGGCGAGCGCGGGCAGCTCGCGGTAGACCTGGCTGCGCGTGACGCTGAAGAAGGAGCCGAAGCGTTCGCGCGCGACCGCGACGAGCTGCCCTCCGGTCTGGGGGCCCTCGTGCAGCAGGCCGAGGAGAGCGGCTGCGGTTGCGTTCAATTCAGACACGCCGTCCACGGTGCCACGCCGGCGCGGCGCTGTCCACAGTGGCCACGTCGTTTGGTCCACAATGGCTGATCGCGCTCCGGCACGACCGAGGGCCGTCGCGTGCCACCGAACAGACCAATCCCGACGGCCCGTCCGGAGCAAGATCGGACAGTCGCACGTGGACGTGATCACCGCACTGCCCTGAACGAGTGGATCGCCGTACGCCGCACTACCCGTTCAGACCAATCGCGGAAAACCCGGAACACCCGTCCGAAATCCGCCGAACGAGACCTGAATGTGACTCACGTCACCGATTTTACCGTGCCTGAACCCGGCAGATATTAGGTTGTGCAACAGACGCGCTCCTGTTACCGGATTCCTCACCAAAGTAGGTAGCTTGCATGTCCGCCACGGCTGAGTGCCCGTTTCCCGGGGGGCGGGCCCGCCCGCGGCGCGGCGGCTCATCCCGCGGCGGTGGCGCCACCGGGCACCACTGACCTACCGGGAAAGGCTGGACCGGCGTGATCGGTTTCCTCGTCCGGCGCTTGGCGAACTACGTCGTCCTGTGCCTGGTGGCGACATTCCTCGCGTTCGCGCTCGCGTCGACGACGTTCGACCCGATCGCCGTCCTCGAACAGCGCAACCCGCCGCCGCCCGCCGCCGTGCTGGACGCCAAGCGCGAGGCGCTGCGCCTCGACGAGCCGATCCCGCAGCGCTTCCTGAGCTGGGTCGGCGGCGTGGTCCACGGCGACTTCGGGCGGACCGTGACCGACCGGCCGGTCGCCGACGAACTGCCCCGCCGGGCCGGGGTGAGCCTGCGGCTGTTCCTGGTCGGTGTGGTGCTCGGCGTGGTGTTCGGCGTCATCCTCGGCGTGGTCAGCGCGATCCGGCAGTACAAGCTCAGCGATTACCTGGCGACGCTGTTCTCGTTCATCATCCTGTCGACACCGGTGTTCGTCCTCGGCACGCTGCTCAAGCAGCCCGCCCAGTCGTTCAACGAGCTGATCGGCACCAACTACCTGCAGACGCTGGGCGAGTCGACCCCCGGCTTCGACGGCAGTTGGTTCGCCTCGCTCGGCGACCGGCTGCGCTACCTGATCGTGCCGACCGCGACCATCGCGCTGGGACAGATCGCCTACTACAGCCGCTACCAGCGCAGCGCCATGCTCGACGTGCTCGGCAGCGATTTCCTGCGCACCGCCCAGGCCAAGGGCCTTACCCGGCGGCGGGCGCTGTTCAAGCACGGCCTGCGCACCGCGCTGATCCCGATGGCCACGCTGTTCGCCTTCGGCTTCGGCCTGCTCATCACCGGCGGCACGTTCACCGAGCGGATCTTCGGCTGGTACGGGATGGGCGACTGGCTCGTGGTCGGCGTGGCCACCCAGGACGCCAACATCGTCGCCACGGTCACGCTGTTCATCGCCGTGCTGGTGCTCGTCTCCGGCTGGCTGTCCGATGTGCTCTACGCCGCGCTGGACCCGCGGGTCCGGGTTTGAGGGCAGGGAACAACTCATGACTGTCACCGACGACGGCGCCGCCACCGCCTCCCCCGTCGACCCCACCCCCGTCACCGAGCGCACGCCCAGCCGGGGCAAGCTCGTGCTGCGCCGCTTCCTGCGCCGCAAGTCCGCGCTCTTCGGCCTCGTCGTGGTCGTGCTGCTCTACGCGGTCGCGTTCTCGTACCCGCTGTTCTCGCCGTGGGACTACGCCGTGCCGGACTACCTGGCGTTCCTGACCCCGCCGGACGGCTCGCACTGGTTCGGCACGACCAAGATCGGCGAGGACGTCTTCGCCCAGGTGATGCGCGGGCTGCAGAAGTCGCTGACGATCGGCCTGCTGGTCGGGCTGCTGTCGACCTCGCTGGCCGCGGTCGTCGGCGCGGTGGCGGGCTACTTCGGCGGCTGGGTCGACCGGGTCCTGATGTGGCTGGTCGACCTGCTGCTGGTGCTGCCGTCGTTCCTGATCATCGCGGTGGCCTCGCCCGCCTTCAAGGGCGAGAGCTGGCTGATCTTCGTGGTGCTGCTGGCCGGGTTCTCCTGGATGATCACCGCCAGGATCGTGCGCGGCATGACGCTGACCCTGCGCGAGCGCGAGTACGTCAAGGCCGCGCGGTTCATGGGGCAGAGCCCGCTGCGCGTCATCGCCAAGCACATCGTGCCGAACATGGCCTCGCTGCTGATCATCGATGCGACCATCACCGTGGGCGCGGCGGTGCTGGCCGAGACGGGGCTGAGCTTCTTCGGCTTCGGCGTGCAGCCGCCGGACGTCTCGCTGGGCACGCTGATCGCCTCCGGCACCGAGTCCGCCATCACCTACCCCTGGCTGTTCTACTTCCCCGCCGGGTTCCTGGTGGTGTTCGTGCTGGCGGTGAACCTGTTCGGCGACGGCCTGCGCGACGCGCTGGACCCGTCGGCGGCGGGCAGCCGCAAGCGGGAGAAGAAGATCGACAAGGGGGAGCGGGCATGACCGCGGCCGACAAGCCGTTCGACGGGCCGGTTCTCGAGGTCGACGACCTGCGCGTGTCGTTCCCCAGCGAGGACGGGCGGGTCACCGCCGTGCGCGGACTGGGCTACGCGGTGTCCCCCGGCGAGGTGCTGGGCATCGTGGGCGAGTCCGGCTCGGGCAAGTCGGTGTCCTCGCTGGCGGTCATGGGGCTGCTGCCGGACTCGGCCAGGGTCACCGGATCGATCCGGTTCCAGGGCCGCGAGCTGCTGGGCCTGGGCGACGCGGAGCTCTCCCGGCTGCGCGGGCGCCGGGTGTCGATGGTGTTCCAGGACCCGCTCTCGGCGCTGACCCCGGTGTACACCGTCGGCGACCAGATCGCTGAGGCGCTGCTGGCCCACGGCCGGGGCCGGGTGTCCAAGCAGCAGGCGGCCAACCGGGCGGTGGAGCTGCTAGACCTCGTCGGCATCCCGAACGCCCGCGAGCGGGCCAAGGCGTTCCCGCACGAGTTCTCCGGCGGCATGCGCCAGCGCGCGGTCATCGCCATCGCGATCGCCAACGACCCCGACCTGATCATCGCCGACGAGCCGACCACCGCGCTCGACGTCACCGTGCAGGCCCAGGTGCTCGAGGTGCTCAAGACCGCCCAGGAGGTCACCGGTGCGGGCATCGTCATCATCACCCACGACCTGGGCGTCGTCGCCGGGTTCGCCGACCGGCTGATGGTGATGTACGCCGGGCGGGCGGTGGAGACCGGCCAGGTGGACGAGGTCTACACCCGGCCGCGGATGCCCTACACCCTGGGCCTGCTCGGCTCGATCCCCCGGCTCGACGCGGCCGAGAAGCAGCCGCTGGTGCCGATCGAGGGCCAGCCGCCGTCGCTGACCGACCTGCCGCCCGGCTGCCCGTTCGCCCCGCGCTGCCCGATGGTCGTCGACGCCTGCCTGACCGAGGAGCCGCCGCTGTCGCTGGTGGGCGCGGTCGGGGCGGGTGAGGAGCACCGGGCCGCGTGCATCCGCAGCGCCGACATCGCCGAGCGCGATCCCGCCGCCGCGGAGGTCTTCGGCGTGGCGACCATCGGCGAGCCCGCGATCGCCGCCGTGCCGCGGGCCGAGCGCGAGGTCGTGCTGTCGGTCGAGGACCTGGTGAAGTCCTTCCCGGTCACCAAGGGCACGGTGTTCCGGCGCCGGGTCGGCGAGGTGCGCGCGGTCGACGGCATCAGCTTCGACATCCGCGCGGGTGAGACGCTGGGCCTGGTCGGCGAGTCCGGCTGCGGCAAGACCACCACGCTGATGGAGATCCTGGGCTTGGACAAGCTGATGGGCGGGCGGATCAGCGTCCTGGGCGAGCCGACCGACCGGCTGGACAAGGCCAGGCGCAAGGCCATCCGCCGCGACCTGCAGGTGGTGTTCCAGGACCCGCAGGCCTCGCTCGACCCGAGAATGCCGATCAGCGACGTGCTGGCCGAGCCGATGCAGGTGCACGGGTTCAGCGCCGCGCGCATCGCCGAGCGGGTGCCTGCGCTGCTGGACCTGGTCGGCCTGCGCCGCGAGCACGGCAGCCGCTACCCCGCCGAGTTCTCCGGCGGGCAGCGCCAGCGGATCGGCATCGCCCGCGCGCTGGCGCTGCGGCCCCGGCTGATCGTGCTCGACGAGCCGGTGTCCGCGCTGGACGTGTCCATCCAGGCCGGTGTGATCAACCTGCTCGACGAGCTCAAGGCCGAGCTGGGCCTGTCGTACCTGTTCGTCGCGCACGACCTGTCGGTGGTGCGCCACATCGCCGACCGGGTCGCGGTGATGTACCTGGGCAAGATCGTCGAGATCGGCGAGGTGGACCGGGTGTTCGCCGCCCCGGAGCACCCCTACACCCAGGCGCTGCTCTCGGCCATCCCGATCCCGGACCCGGCCAAGGAGCGCGTGCGCGAGCGGATCATCCTGACCGGCGACCTGCCCAGCCCGGCGGACCCGCCGACCGGCTGCCGCTTCCACACCCGCTGCTTCGTCTACGCGGCCATGCCCGAGGACAGGCGGTCGGTGTGCGTGGACACCGAGCCCGCCCTGAACGGGTCCGGCGACCACTCCTCGGCGTGCCACTTCGCGCGGTCCCGAGAGGTCGTCTGACCCCGTCAGTTTCGCGGCTGCCCCGAAGGCCGCACTAGTGAGAGGACTCAACCGTGAGTCGGAGGAACTGGGTGGCCCTGGCCGCCCCGCTGACGGCGGCGGCGCTCGCGCTGAGCGCGTGCGGCGGCTCGTCGGACGACCCGCAGGGGCAGGCCCCGCCCGCCGAGCAGGGGAGCTGGGACATCAACGAGGTGGACCCCGCCGCGCTGACCGACGGCGGCGAGCTCAAGTGGCCGGTGGACCAGTTGCCGGACAACTGGAACATGAACCACGTCAACGGTGCGCTGGTCGACGGCAAGCACATCCTCGACGCCATCATGCCGAAGCTGCACCTCGCCGACAAGGCGGGCAAGATCCAGGTGAACGGGGACTACCTGGAGTCCGCGACGCTGACCTCCCAGGACCCGCAGGTGGTCACCTACAAGCTCAACCCGCTAGCCAAGTGGAACGACGGGACGCCGTTCTCCTGGACGGACTTCGACGCCCAGGCCAAGGCGCTCAACGGGTCCAACACCGAGTTCTCGGTGGCGTCCACCACCGGCTATGAGGACATCGAGAAGGTCGAGCAGGGCGCGTCGGCGCAGGAGGTGAAGGTCACCTTCAAGCAGAAGTTCAGCGAGTGGACCTCCCTGTTCACCCCGCTCTACCCGGCGTCGCTGAACTCCACCCCCGCTGAGTTCAACACCGGCTGGCAGAGCGCGCCCAAGGTCACCGCGGGCGCGTTCAAGGTGGAGACGATCGACCAGACCGCGAAGCTGGTCACCCTGGTGCGCGACGACGCGTGGTGGGGCGCCAAGCCCAAGCTGGAGAAAATCACCTTCCGGGTGGTCGAGCGCGCCGCCCTGGCCGACTCGCTGGCCAGCGGTGCGATCGACTTCTACACCATCGGCTCCAGCGTCGACCTGTTCCAGCGGGCCAAGGCCATCACGGGCGCGACGGTGCGCCAAGCGCCGGGGAAGCAGTACAACCAGTTGACCTTCAACGGGGCCCCCACCTCCATCCTGGCCGACCGAGCGCTGCGGGTGGCCGTCTCCAAGGCCCTCGACCCGATGGTGTTCGCCAAGGGCATCCTGGGCCCGATCTCGACCGACCCCGAGCCGCTGGGCAACCACTTCTTCCTGACCGGCACCAGCAACTACCAGGACAACTCCGCCCCGGTGAAGGCGGACAAGGAAGCCGCTCGGGCCGACCTGGACAAGCTGGGGTGGAGGCTCGAGGGCGAGTTCCGCAAGAAGGACGGCAAGCAGCTCGACATCCGGCTGCTGGGCGGCGCGGGGAACCCGATCACCGAGCAGATCTCCAAGCTGACCCAGGCGCAGCTCAAGGAGGTCGGCGTCAACGTCGTCATCGACTTGGTGCCCGGCGCGACCTTCTTCAAGGAGTACGTGATGCCCGGCAACTTCGACATGGTGGGCCTGGCCTGGCAGCAGGACCCGTGGCCGATCAGCTCCTCGCGCGAGGTCTACTTCCTCGACCCGGACGCCAAGAAGCAGAACTTCGGTGCCATCGGCTCCGAGGAGATCAACGCCAAGCTCTTGGCGGCCAACGCCGAGTTCGACGACGCCAAGCGCGTCGCGCTGATCCAGGAGGCGGACAAGCTGATCTGGGCCGAGGGCCACCAGTTGCCGCTGTACCTGGTGCCCGGCACCAGGGCGGTCCGCTCGACGCTGGCCAACTTCGGCAGCTTCGGCGTGGCCGACCCGGACTACACCAAGATCGGCTTCACCGGCTGATGAGCCACACCACCGGACCGCGCGCGCTCCTCGGGGTGCGCGCGGTCCGGCACGTCGGCGCCAGGACGCTGGTGGTGCTCGCCGTCTGCGCGGTGGTGGCGCTGGTGTCCTGGCGCTCGTACGGGGCCGCTGCGGCTGAGCTGTCGGGGCTGACGGCCCGTGCGTCGGGGACCGTCGCGCCCCTGCGCCCCGGTGTCGTCCTGGCCACGTGGCCGGTCGAGGGACGGGAGGTGTCGGCGGAGGTCGCGATCGCCGTGCGCCCCCCGACCGGGCCCACCCCGGCCACCATCGCCTACTCCCCCGCCGACCCGACCCGGGCCGTGGTCCCCGGCGCGGCGCTGCTGGCCGACGCCGACCGCGCCGCGAGCGGGATCGCCTTCACCGCCGTCGTGGCGGGCCTGGTCGTCCTGGTCGACCTGTGGGCGCTGGGCAGCCGGTGGCTGGCCACCAGGGGCCCGGCGCGGCGGGTCCTGGTGCGGCGCGTCCGCGTCCAGCGGGGCCTGTTGACCCGCTCGTGGCTGGAGACCGAGTCCGGACCGGCCCGCTGGGTCCCGGTGCACTTCGACCCGGCCCTGGTCACGCTGCCGTCCCCCACCGAGGTGTCGGTGACCGGAACCCGCTGGACCTCGGTCCGCCTGCCCACCGGCGCGGTGCTGCACCCCTCCGGCCCCACCCGCGCCACCGAGCCCCGTGGCCGCCGCACCGACAACGCCACCACACCTGACCAGATCCCCCCGCCCTCGCACTGGCGCGCGTGGCGGGCAGACCTGGCCGCGGCTGCGCCCGCCCCGCTCGTCGGCTTGTTCTGGTCCTACTTGGACGCCAGCGGCTTCACCGGCTTCCTCGCGGCGACGGGCATCACCGGGGCGCTCGCGCTGTGGCTGTGGTCGGTGCGCGGTTCGGACCCGAGCTGAGCCCGGACCGTCCCTCCACATGCGACGAGGCCCCGGTCTGATCGACCGGGGCCTCGCGCGTTGTAGCGGGGACAGGATTTGAACCTGCGACCTCTGGGTTATGAGCCCAGCGAGCTACCGAGCTGCTCCACCCCGCGTTGGGTAAGACCAACTGTACACATCCCTGTCACCCCCGTTTCACAGGGGGGTCACTGAGGACGTCGAC
Source organism: Actinokineospora pegani (assembly GCF_009745975.1). GTDB lineage: Bacteria > Actinomycetota > Actinomycetes > Mycobacteriales > Pseudonocardiaceae > Actinokineospora > Actinokineospora pegani. The sequence continues at coordinate 20,321 of NZ_WHOL01000052.1, forward strand.
CCACGCGCCGGACCGCCAGTAGGCGCCTGCGTCCCTGGTCAGGAGCCCGGCATCGACCAGGTGGCGCCGCAGGGTCGCGTGGTCGCCGGGCGTCCCGTCGGTCCACGCCCGCAGCACCGCGTCCACCTCGCGCTCCGGAAACCGCTCCCCCGGGCTGAAACTCTGGGCGATGTGCTCGAGCACCAGCCGCCGCTTCCCGGCGGCAGCGGGCATCGCGGCCAGCTTCCCGTCCCGGAAGAAAGTCCGGATGACCGCCTCCTGGGCGGGATCGGCGTAGCCGTGGTCCTCCGGCTGCCGCGCCCCCGCCTGCGCCCTGGCGGCCTGCTTGAGCACGCCATCCCGCACGGAGAAACCGTCGGCCAACCCGGCCTCCCGCAGCTTGCCCAGGGCCTTCGCGGCGACCTTGGCGCCCAACCCGGTCCGGCGAACCACCTCGTCGAGGTCGCCCGCACCCAGCGCCAGAGCGGAGAACACCTTGAGCCGGTCCGGCTCCGCCAGCACCCGCACGACATCAGCAGCGTCCACGACCGGGACCCTAGCGGCTTGACCTCCATGTTGCTCGAGGTTTTACCGTCGGCGGCGCAAGCGGGACAACGGAGGGAACCCACGTGCGCACCAAAGTCGCAGTGATCATCGGCAGCGTCCGCGAGGGCCGGTTCGGCCCCGTCATCGCGGGCTGGTTCGCCGAGCTGGCCAAGGCCAGGGACGACGTCGAGGTCGAGGTCGCCGACGTCGCCGAGGGCCGCACGGCGTTCGCGGCCGCGGTGGGCCGGGCGGACGCGTTCGTGGTCGTGACGCCGGAGTACAACCACGGGTACCCGGGAGCGCTCAAGGAGGCCGTGGACTCGGTCCACGCGGCGTGGACGGCCAAGCCGGTCGCGTTGGTCACCTACGGCGGCATCTCCGGCGGCCTGCGGGCGGCCGAACAGCTCCGGCAGGTCTTCGCCAGCCTGCACGCCGTGACCATCCGGGAGACGGTGAGCTTCCGCGACGCGCACTCGCGGTTCACCCCGCAGGGCGTGCCGGTCGACCCGGGCGCGGACGAGGCGGCGGAGAAGCTGCTCACCCACCTGCTGTGGTGGGCCACCGCGCTGCGCACCGCCCGCGACGCCGCGCCGTACCCGGGGTGAACAAACACGTGCGGCCCGGTCCTCATGGACCGGGCCGCACGTGCAGTGGTAGCGGGGACAGGATTTGAACCTGCGACCTCTGGGTTATGAGCCCAGCGAGCTACCGAGCTGCTCCACCCCGCGTTGGTAAGAGCAACCATACACGGGTCGGAGCACCCCCTTCACGGGGGGTCGGTTCACCCTCCAGGAGTGGGCGGTGTCGACGGCGGCGCCGGGGTCTCGGTGCTGCCGCCTGCCTGGGCCTTCGCCTCGTCGTACCGCTTGGCGGCGGCGTCCAGCTCGGCCAGGGCCGCGCCCTGCGCGGTGAAGTCGCCGTCGCGCTGGGCGGTGCGCAGCTTCTCCAGCGCCGAGTTCAGCGCCGTCACGGCCGCGTCCATCTCCGGCGAGGCCCCGGTGCCACCGCCCGTGCTGGGCGGCGGGGCGGCGCCGGAGGACGGTGGCGTGCTCGGCGGCGTGGTGCCGCCGCCCGCGTCGCCGGGCTTGGTCGCGGCCTCGCCGGTGCCCGCGCCGAAGACCTCGTCGAGGGCCTCCTGGACGGTGGGCGCGAAGCCGACCCTGGACCCGAACGACACCAGCACCCGGGCGAGCTGCGGGAACGCGTTGACGTCCTTGCGCTGGATGTAGATGGGCTCGATGTAGAGCAGTCCGCCCGCCACCGGCAGCGTCAGCAGGTTGCCGAACTGCGGTGAGACGCTGGGGTTGTTGAACAGCGTCCGGTTCTCCGCCACCTCGGGTGTGGTCTGGAAGCGGTTCTGGACCTGGTTCGGGCCCTCCACCTGGGACGCCTCGGTGGGCAATCGGAGGACTCTGATCTTGCCGTAGTCCGCCGGGTCGGAGGAGACCGAGACCCACGAGGCGAGGAACTGCCGGTTGAGCAGGGTCAGCGCGCTGGTGATCTGGAAGGTCGCGCTGTCCTGCCCGGGGATCTGGGCGAGCACGTAGTACGGCGGCTGCTTGACCCCGCCGGTGTTGGTGCTCGCGGCCTGGCTGCCGCCCTCGACCGTCGGGTCGCTCGGGACGTTCCAGAAGGTCTTCTGGGAGAAGAACTCGTTGGAGTCCGAGACGTGGTAGCGCGACAGCAGCTCGCGCTGGACCTTGAACAGGTCCTCGGGGTAGCGGAAGTGCGCGCGCAGCGAGTCCGAGATCTCCGAGCTCGGCTTCACCGTGCCGGGGAACACGCCCTCCCACGCCTTGAGGACCGGGTCGTTGTCGTCGATCGAGAACAGGTCGACCGAGCCGTCGTAGGCATCGACGGTCGCCTTCACCGAGTTGCGGATGTAGCTGATCGTCTTGTCTTCCTGGCGGACGACGCCCGCCAGGGAGTCCGTGGTGGCCTCGCCCAGCGGGGTGCGCTGCGCGTAGGGGTAGTTCTCCAGCGTGGTGTAGCCGTCGATGATCCAGACGATCTTGCCGTCGACGACCGCCGGGTACGGGTCGCCGTCCACCGTCAGCCACGGCGCGACCTCGGCCACGCGGTCCCTCGGGTTGCGGTTGTACATGATCTTGGCGCCCTCGCCGATCTGCGAGGAGAACAAGATGTTGCGCTCGGCGTAGTTGGCCGCGAAGACGAGCTTGTTGAACAGGTTGTCGATGGGCACCCCGCCCTGGCCGTTGTAGGCGAAGGTCGTGTTCTGGGTGTCGTACTCCATCGGCGTGTCGCCGTTCTTGCCGCCGACGATCGCGTACTGGTCGGTGGCGAGCTCGCCGAAGTAGATGCGCGGCTGCTCGACGTTGAACGGGCCGGGGTTGCTCAGGTCGCCGACCTTGAACACCGGGTAGCCGCCCTGCTCGCCCGACTGGCCGCCCTGGTCGGCCGCGTCCTCCAGCGCCGAGTTGATCGTGTTCGCCGGCGCGGCGACGAAGCCGTTGCCGTGGGTGAACACCATGTGCCGGTTGATCCAGCCGCCCTGGGTCTCGGTGAGCCCGGCGGTGTTGATCTCACGCGCGGCGACGATGTAGTCCTGGGTCTTGCCGTTGACCGTGTAGCGGTCGATGTCGAGCTTCTCGGGGAACCCGTAGAAGTTCTCCCGGCCCTCGCGCTGGGTGAAGGTCGGGGCGAGGATGTTCGGGTCGAGCAGGCGCAGGTTCGAGATGGTGTTCAGGCTCGCCGGGTCGCTGCGGATCTTCGCCGGGTCGACCGAGCTGACGCCGGAGTAGTCCTCGGTCTCGACCTTGTCGTCGGTGAGGCCGAACGCCTGCCGGGTGGCGTCGATGTTGCGCTGGATCGACACGGCCTCCTTGGCGTTCTCGTTCGGGCGGACCGAGAACTGCTGCAGGACCTGCGGCCACGCCGCGCCGACCAGCACCCCGGAGAGCACCAGCAGCGCCGTGGCGATGGCCGGGAGCTGCAGGTTGCGCAGGAAGGCGCCCGCGAAGAACGCCACGGCGCAGAAGGCCGCGATGAACATCAGGATGAGCTTGGCGGGCAGCACCGCGTTGAGGTCGGTGTAGGTCGCGCCGCTGAACAGCGAGTTGCTGTCGGAGAACATCAGCTCGTAGCGCTCGAAGAAGTAGTCGACCGCGTACACGAGCACGAACACGCCCGCGGTGATCGATAGCTGCATGCGCGCCGAGGCGGCCAACTGGCCGCCCTTCCCGGCGAGCCGGATGCCGCCGAAGATGTAGTGGGTGATCAGCGCGCCGAAGAACGCGATGGCCACCGCCACGAACATCCAGTCGATCAGCCAGGTGATGAACGGCAGGGTGAAGGCGTAGAAGCCGATGTCGATGCCGAACTGCGGGTCGGTCACGCCGAATTCCGTGCCGTTGAGCAGCAGTTGGAACCGCTGCCAGTCACCCTGGGCCGCCGAACCGGCGATCAGGCCGACGGCGACGGGGATGCCGATGCCGAACAACCGCACCCGCTGCACGATGTTCGACCGGTACCGGGCCAGCGGGTCGTCCGCGCCCACGATGGGCACGAACACCGGCCGCGAGCGGTAGGCGATCCACAGGCTGATCGCGAGCAGGCCGCCCACGACGGCGCCAACGGTGAAGAACAGGCCGATCCGGGTCCACAGGACGGTGGTGAACACCGACCGGAACCCGACCTCCCCGAACCACAACCAGTTCACGTAGGTGCTGAGCAGCCGCGATCCCACCAGCAAGAGCAGGACGACGGCGGCTCCGATGATGAGCAGGGCACGGCTGCGACGGGACAGCTTCGGCAGGCCGATCGGGGGCCGAGTGGCCACGGGCACGCTCCAGAGTCGCTTACACAAGATCAACAGGGCTGGCCAGCAGCCGGCCCCGGTTGTTCAACTCTATTAGGGGTGGTTCAGGTTCCCGCGAGGGTGCCCGATATGCACGGATGTCCGCCCGCCCGGGGCTGCGAACTCGCCGGATCGGGTGATGGGCGAGGATGGCCCGGTGACCGAGCCCACCACCCCGGCGCCCGACGCCGCCCGCCTCGCCGCAGCCGCCCGCGAGGTCGAGGAATACGTGGCCGCGGGCGGCTGGGACCAGGCCCCGCAGCTTTTCGCGCTGGTCCCCACCGACCACCTCCTGCGCGAGCAGCCCGAGCTGGCCGACCGCCTGGACCCGACCGCCGCCCCGCTGACCCCCGTCGCCCAGGACCCCCTGGAGGGCGACCTCGGCGAGGCCTTGGCCGCCATCATGTGGCCCGAGGCCGTCGCGGGCTGCGCCCTCGCCCAGGAGATCGTCATGCTCCCCCCGGACGCCGAGGCGGAACTCCCCGACTCCGACGCCGACGCGATGGGCCGAGTGGCCGCCGCCCACCCCCAGGCCCGCGAGGCCCGCCTCATCGCCGCGGTCTCCCGAGACGGAGCCACCGCGTGCGTCCTGCGCCTGCGCACGACCAGCCCGGACCAGTTGGACGAGGTGGTGGAACACCCCGGCCTGGCCAAGAACCTGACCACAGCCCTGCTGGAGACCCTGCGCCCGTAGCTTTGCCGGGCAGGACCTCGCGCCTCACCCCAGCGGGGTGGACCACTTGAGGACTGTCGCGCCAGGGCAGACCTTCACCGCGACCTCCACGATCCTCCCGTCCACGAGCCACACGGTCCGGGTCACCTGCGTGACCACAGTCGGCGCTGACCCGGTCAAGCCGAGCTTGGCCCGCTCATCGTCGGTGGCCAACCGCGAGGTGACCTCCTCGAGCACACGGTCTTGCGCAGAGCCAAGACGCTGTGCGGCCAGCTCACGTGAGCCGCCCGTCGAGGTTGGCTCCGTCAGCTCCGGGGTGGCCTCGATCACCTCGGAGAGGTAGTACGAACTGGTCAAGTGCGCTGGCGCCCCGTCACGACTGACGACTCGCCGACGGACGAAGACCGGGTTCCCCGGCTCGACTTCGAGCCGAGCCGCCACGGCCTCGTCGGCACTGACAGTGCCAATCTCAACGATCTCGGACGACTCGTCAGCGGACAACGCACGCCCGGTCGCCGCCCAACCACGCACTCGGGAGCCGACCGCGCCTGCGCTGTCAGCAACCACGGTCCCTCCCCCGGTGGTAGCCCGCGTCAACCCCTCGGCCTTGAGCGCCGCGTATGCGCGGCTTGCTGTTTGCTGGGCCACGCCGAACTCGGCCATGACCTCCCGCAGGGTCGGCAACCGCTGACCAGGGAGCAGGGTTCCGGACTCGATCTGGCCACGGAAGTGAGCCGCTATGTCTGTGTATCCCGCCATGTCTTCTCCCCACACCGCCTGACTTGTCGCCGTCCTGCACCAGGGTAGATCAAGCCACCCTTACATCACCAGACTTAGTAGTGCAAACTGACCTGCAAACGCCCCTAGGTAGCTCATATGACACTTTGAGCTACCTAGAGATAGAGCAAATTCGTACTGACGTCGGGAAGGATGATTGTGATGGAGTTCGGCTTGGAGCGTCTTCGCGAGTGCGTGGCTGGCCTTGAGCAGCACTTGGACTACCACGGGGCGGACCTGGATGAGGCGCGGCCGGTCCTAGTGGACATGACCATGCGCGCACACCAGGCGTCGAACGTCGTGGTGCAGGTGCGGGGCGAGAGTTTCGGTGACACCTGCTCGCAGTTGCTGGCCTGGTGGAACTCCGTCGACCCGGGGGAGCTCATCGGCTTGACGGTGACCCGCTCCGGCAACAGCAGGTCCTTCGTCTTGCAGAGCGCGGGTCCGTTCGTCGGCGGCTTGGACGCGCAAGCGTGGGTGCGGATCGACGACATGCCCGCGCTGTTCCCTAGCCTTCAGCCCTACCAGGGCATCGAGGTCGGCGTGCGGGTGCTGCGCGGGCTCACCAGCCTGATCGATGACACCGTGGTGGAACCGGCATCCGTCGCGCACGACGCCGTGGAGCGAGTGATCGTGTTCACCGAGCACCTGCACCAGCATCCGCAACCCCTCGCCTCACCACGACGGGTCGTCGTCCGGGGCGAGCAGGACCACCCGATCACCGTCGACCTCGGCAAGATGAGCCTCAGCGACGGCTGCACCGTGCTGCTGAGCTGGCACGAACTGTTGACCGAGTCGAGGTTCACCGTCACCCGGACCCCGCACCTGGGGGGCCTGACCGTGGTGCTTGAAGGCGTGGCCCTGCACGCAGGCCCCTGCGAGGTGACGACCGGTGTGCCCGAGTCGCCCAAGGTCTTCGGCTCTGTGCCCGCTCACACGGGCAAGCCGGTCGGGGTCGAACTGGTCCGGGCGCTCTCGAACCAGGTCGTCGCGGCCACCTAGAAGGCGTCCCCTCAGCAGCCCTCGGTGGGCCGCCCGGCCTTGAGGTTCTCCAGCTGCGTGACAGCGTCCGTCAGGGTCCCGACCTTCAACAACTGCAAACCATCAGGCGTGGCCGCCCGGGCCTCATCGCAGTTGCCCTCCGGGACCAGGAACGTGGTCACCCCAGCCTCCCGAGCCCCCACGAGCTTGAACTGGATACCGCCGATCCGCCCCACGGTGCCCTCCGGGTCGATCTCCCCGGTCCCGGCGATGGTGTGCCCACCGGCCAGGTCGCCGGGGGTGAGGCGGTCCACGATGGCCAGGGAGAACATCAACCCAGCCGACGGCCCGCCCACGTTCTCCAGCGAGATCGAGGTCGTGAACGGGACATCGGGCTGGTCAGCGGGGCCGAGGCCGAGGAAGCCCTCCGACCGCTCCTGCGCGCCGAAGTCCGACGCCTTGCCCAGCGTGATCGAGGTCGTCGTGTCCACGCCCTCGCGCTTGAAGCTGATCGAGACCGAGTCGCCGGGCTTGGTGCCCGCCAGCGCGCCGCGCACCTGCGCGGCGGTGGAGATGGGGGTGCCGTTGACGGTCAGCAACTGGTCGCCGGGCTCGAGCACCTTGTCGGCGGGGGCGCCCGCGGTGATCTGCGCGGCGATGACCTGGGTCGGGTAGCGCAGGTAGCGCAGAGCGGCGGTCTCGGCGTTGCTCTGCGAGTCCTGGAAGAGCTTGGTGTTCTGCTTGGTGATGTCCTCCTCGGTCTCGCCGGGGCGGAAGTACTCCTCGCGGGGGGCGAGCGCGTAGCGGCCGCTCACCCACAGCCCCATGGCGCCGAAGAGGGTGACCTCGTCGTTCACCGACACCGTCGTCATCCGCAACTGGCCGGTGGTCGGGTAGGTCTGCTCGCCGTCCACCGCGACGATCTGCACGTCCTCGATCGAGCCCAGCGTGTCGTAGGTGGGCCCGGGGCCCAGCGAGACGTAGGGGATCGGCACGAACAGCCCGGCGATGAGGAACACCAGCGTGAGCAGGGTGCCGATGACCACGGTCCAGCCGCGCCGGGTCAGCCCGCGGGCCGGTCGCGGCTGCTCGGGCGCGGGCTGCGTGGCGGGGGCGTCCGGTGTAGTGCTCACGGCGCCACAGCCTACGTGCGTTCACGCAGAGCGGATCACCGGACAGCGCGGGGCCGCCCGCGCCGCGTACCGTGGACCCATGAGCGAGTTCAAGTTCGGCTTCGGCGCGCCGGACCCCGATGACCGGGACGAGGACGGCAACCCCAAGCCCTCCGGCGGCGGCCAGGAGAACCCCTTCGACGGTTTCGGCCAGCTCGGCCAGATGCTCAGCCAGCTCGGGCAGATGCTCTCGCAGGCGGGCTCCGGCGGCGGCGGCGGTCCGGTCAACTACGACCTGGCCAAGCAGATCGCCGTGCAGCGCCTGTCCGGCCAGGTGGGCTTCGTCGCCCCGGCCGAGTCGGCCAAGGCGGTCACCGACGCGGTGCACCTGGCCGAGATGTGGCTGGACCCGGCCACGACCCTGCCCGCGGGCGCCACCAGCACCCAGGCGTGGACCGCGCGGGACTGGGTCGAGCACACGCTGCCGACCTGGCAGCGGCTGTGCGACCCGGTGGCCCGCCGGATGTCCGGCGCGTGGGTCGACGCCCTGCCCGCCGAGGCCAAGGCGCAGGCCGGTCCGCTGCTGGCCATGGTCGGCCAGATGGGCGGCATGGCCTTCGGCTCGCAGCTCGGCGGCGCGCTGGCGCAGCTCGCCGCGGAGGTGCTGACCTCGACCGACATCGGCCTGCCGCTGGGCCCGGCCAACACCGCGGCCCTGCTCCCGGCCAACATCGAGGAGTTCACCAAGGGGCTGGAGCTGCCCGCCAGCGAGGTGATGGTGTTCCTCGCCGCGCGCGAGGCCGCCCACCACCGCCTGTTCGCCGGGGTGCCGTGGCTGCGGCAGCGGCTGCTGGCCTCGGTGGAGGAGTTCGCCAGCGGCATCAAGGTCGACACCGCCGCGCTGGAGCAGCTCGCCACCCAGGTCGACCCGTCGAACCCGGAGACCATCGAGCAGGCCATGCGCTCGGGGGTGCTGGAGCCGGAGACCACCCCGGAGCAGAAGCAGGCCCTGGCCCGGTTGGAGACCCTGCTGGCCCTGGTCGAGGGCTGGGTCGACGTGGTCGTGGGCGACGCGGTGACCGACCGGCTGCCCGGCGCCAACGCGCTGCGCGAGACGCTGCGCCGCCGCCGCGCCTCCGGCGGGCCCGCCGAGCAGACCTTCGCCACCCTCGTGGGCCTGGAGCTGCGCCCGCGCAAGCTGCGCGCCGCGGCGTCGCTGTGGCGGCTGGTCACCGACCAGAACGGCCTCGACGCCCGGGACGCCCTGTGGGCCCACCCCGACCTGATGCCCACCGCCGAGGACCTCGACGACCCGATGGCGTTCGCCGACCGCGTCGGCTCCGGGACGGCCATCGAGGACGACCCGATCGCCCAGCTCAAGCGCACCGAGCAGTCGGCGGCGGCCAAGGAGGCCGAGCGCGAGGCCAAGGCCAACGCCCCCGACGGCGAGGACGGCGCCGAGGACGAGGGTCCCGAGGACGGCGGCAGGGCCTGACCCGGCCCGGCTCGACCGGGCACCACTCGCTCAGCGGACGCCGCGCCCACCTGGTTGAACGAGCCAGGGGCGCGGCGTCCGCGCGTCAGTCCACCGACAACCCCCAGCCCGCGGCGGCGGACAGCCCCTCCAGGAAGCCCATGGCCCGGTCGGTGCGCGGGTAGGCCTGCACCAGCTCCCAGAACTCCGGCCCGTGCCCTGGCTCGATCAGGTGCGCCAACTCGTGCACCAGCACGTAGTCCAGCACCCAGGCGGGCACCTGCTTGAGGTGCTCGGAGACCCGGATCGTCCGGTCGACCGGGGTGCACGAGGCCCACCGGGTGCGCATGGGCGGCACCCAGCGCACGGCGGCGGGCTCGCACCGGCCGTCGAAGTACCGGTCCGAGAGCTCGACGCACCGGGCCAGCAGGGTGGCGTCGGAGGTGCGCGAGGGCCCCCGGCGCTTGGTGTCGCTGCGCAGCAGCCTGCGCTCCATCTCCCGCACCCAGTGCGCCTCCTCCTTCTTGGAGAGCCTGGCGGGGATCAGGACTATGAGGGTGTTCCCCTCGCGGTATGCGGTGACGGTGCGGGTTCGTCGCTTGCTCCTGCGCACCTCGACTTCGGCCACGGCGCAACCGTAAACCGCGACACCGACACTCCGGGAGGACCGACGGGGTGTGACGCTCGCCTGTGGACAACTTTTCCCACCATTCGGCGGAATCCGGCACTCTCGCAGCTATGCGAGCACCCCTGCGGACACCCCCGCACCCGCCCCTGCGCCGCCCCCGGCTGCGGCCGGGGCTGCCCCTGCTGCGCCGTCGCGCAGGCGAGGTCCAGATCGGCCTCGAGCCCGGTCTCGCGACGGTGGTCGACGGGGTGCCGCCCGCCGTCCTCGACGCGCTCGACGACCTCGCGGGCGCGCACACCGCGGCCGGGTTGCTGCGCCGGGCGGGCCCGCACCGGGCCGAGATGGCCGAGCTGCTGGCCGGCCTGGCCGGTCGCGGGCTGCTGGAGGACGCCGCGGGCCCCGTGCAGGCGTCCGAGCTGGCCGCCGACGCCGCGCACGCGGCCACCCGGCAGACCGCGGGACTGTCCACCCGCGCCGCGGCGGGGGTGCTCGTGCGCGGCGACGGGCGGATCGCGGTCGCGGTGGGGCGGCTGCTCGCCGAGTCGGGGGTGGGCCACGTCCGGGTCGTGGCCCGGGGCCGGGTCGAGCCCGCCGACCTGGGCACCGGGTTGCGCAGGCGCGACATCGGCCTGCCGCGCGCGGAGGCCGCCTGCGGCGTGGTGGCGCGCGCGAGCGACAGCGTGCGCACGCACGGCTTCCACGGCCGGTCACCTGACCTGGTGGTGCTCGCCGACGCCCCGGTGCCCGACCCGGCGGTGCTGGCCTGCCTGCGCGCCCCGCACCTGCCGGTGTCGGCCGCGCAGGGCGTCGGGGTGGTGGGGCCGCTGGTGCTGCCCGGCCGCACGGCCTGCCTGCGCTGCCTGGACCTGCACCGGACCGCGGGGGACGCCTGTTGGCCGGTGGTGGCCGCGCAGGTCGCCGGGCGGGCGGTGCCCGCCGACCTGGCCACGGTGCACGCCGCGGCGGCGCTGGCGGTGGCGCAAACCCTTGCGGCGCTGCGCGGGCCGACCGGTGTCGGCGGTGTCGCACTGCGGGTCGACCCGGCTGCGGGGACCCTGACGAGACAGGCCTGGCCGCCGCACCCAGAGTGCGGGTGCGGGGCGGGGCGCGCGATTGGCGGTTGATGACAAGTGTTCACGTCCGGAGACTGGGCGCGGGGTGAGAACCTGGATCCGGTGGGGAGAATCCCCACGAATCCCGGTTCGGCCGGGGATAGCCGTGTGCCGCGGCGGCGGAAGAGGGGACAATCGTCTGGTGAATGACATGCCACGCAAGACCGTCGCCAGGACCGCGCGGCTGGCCAGCATCCCGCTCGGGGTCGCGGGCCGGACCGTGGGCGGCTGGGGCAAGCGGTTGGCCGGGCAGACCGCGGACCAGGTCAGCGCCGAGATGTCGGCGCGGACCGCGGAGCAGTTGTTCGCCGTCCTCGGCCAGCTCAAGGGCGGTGCGATGAAGTTCGGCCAGGCGCTGTCGGTGTTCGAGGCCGCGGTGCCCGACGAGCTCGCCGAGCCCTACCGGGAGGCGCTGACCAAGCTGCAGTCGGCCGCGCCGCCGATGAGCACGGCGACCACGCACCGGGTGCTGGCCCAGCAGTTGGGCAACGGGTGGGCGTCCCGGTTCGCCGAGTTCGACGACACCCCGGCCGCGGCGGCGAGCATCGGCCAGGTGCACCGGGCGGTGTGGCACGACGGGCGCGTGGTGGCGGTCAAGGTGCAGTACCCGGGCGCCGACGAGGCCCTGCGGTCGGACCTGCGGCAGCTCCAGCGGTTCAGCAAGCTCTTCCAGCCCTTCGCCCCCGGCCTGGACGTCAAGCCGTTGCTGCAGGAGCTGGCGGACCGGATGACCGAGGAGCTGGACTACCGGGCCGAGGCCGCCAACCAGCGCGCCTTCGCCAAGGCCTTCGCCGGGGACGCGCAGGTGCTGGTGCCCAGGGTGGTGGCCAGCGCGCCCAAGGTGACGATCACCGAGTGGGTCGACGGGCGCCCGCTGGCCTCGATCATCAAGGAGGGCACGCAGTCCGAGCGCGACGAGGCGGGCAGGCTGCTGGCCGAGTTCCACTTCTCCTCGCCGACCCGCGTCGGCCTGCTGCACTCCGACCCGCACCCGGGCAACTTCATGCTCACCCCGGACGGGCGGCTGTGCGTGATCGACTTCGGGGCCATCGCCCGGCTGCCCGAGGGCCTGCCGCGCCCGCTCGGGGTGATGACCCGGCTGGCCGTCGACGGCAAGTCCGAGGAACTGGCCGCCCAGATGCGCGCGGACGGCTTCATCCGCGAGGGCATGAAGCTCGACCCCGAGGACGTCCTGGGCTACCTGGCCCCGTTCGCCGAGCCCGCCGCCAGCGAGGTCTTCCACTTCTCCCGCCGCTGGATGCAGCGCCAGGCCTGGCGCGTCGGCGACGTGAAGGGGCAGGACTTCAAGACCGGCCGCTCGCTGAACCTGCCGCCGCAGTACCTGCTGATCCAGCGGGTGACGGCGGGCGCGACGGGCATCCTGTGCCAGCTCGGCGCCCGGGTGGGCATGCGGGAGATCATCTCCCACTGGCAGCCGGGCTTCGCCGACGACGACGGCTGAGCGGACCGGGGCTCAGCCACCCCCGCCGCCGTCCCCGCCGCCGGAGCTCGAGGACGCGACGGCGACCAGGACGGCCTGGTTGACCTGGGCCACCGCCTTGCGCACCGCCTCGCTGGCCCAATCGCCGTCGGCCAGTTCCTTGGCCCGCCTCTTGGCGGCCTTCTTGTCCCGCACGTCGAGGACGCGGGGCAGCACGTCGAGGGCGTGCAGGAGGGTGATCAACGCCCCGGAGTGGTGGTCGGGCTCGGCGCCCGCGAGGACGGCGTCGAGGCGGGCGCGGACCTGGGCCTCGTGGTCGGCGTCGCGCGGGAAGACCCGGGTGGTGGGGATCAGGCCGAGGACCTTCCTGCTCTCCTCGCGCACCAGCCCCCGGACGACCAGGCTCGCGGTGATCTCGGCGCGCAGGCCCTTGGCCAGCTTCGCCAGCACCGGGCCGGGCTCGCGGCCCTCCCACTCGGCGATCCGGGCGTAGCAGCCGCGCAGGACCTGGTGCTCGGGCGGGGAGCCGGGGCGGCGCACGACGCGGCCCTTCTTGGCGGGCGCGCCCTCCCCCGCGACGTCGACGAGGCCGAGCCCGGCCAACTCGACCAGGACGGCGCCCGCCAGGCCCGTGTCCACCTGGGTGCCCGCGGGTTTGACCCGGCCGGACTCGTCGTCGAGCAGGAGCAGCAGCAGGTCCTCGGCGATCAGCACGCGCCTGACCGTATCGGGGTCACCAGTGCTCGGCAGGCAGTTTGCCCTCGATCGCGCGGACGTTGTCCCTGGCGCACGGGCCGCACAGCCAGCGCGGCGCGCCGTCCTGGGCGTCCTTGGCCCAGGCCAGGGCGGCGAGGGCGGGCTCGGCGGAGCGCGCCCGCCCGCACAGCGCGCAGAACTGGTCGGCGCCGGTCACAGCTTGCGCAGGCCCGCGAGCACGCGGCCCATGAACTCCAGGTCGTTGGCGGCGCCGTCGGCGCGCTGGTGGACGCTGACGGCCTGGGCCTCGGCGAGGTCGCTGATCAGCACCCGCGCGACGCCTAGCGGGAGCTTCATCAGGGCGGACACCTCGGCCACCGACCGCGGGGTGGCGCACAGGTCGACGACCGCCCGGTGCTCCCAGGAGGTGGCGCGCTCGGCGGAGACGGTGGAGACCAGGGCCTCGAGGGCCAGGTCTGAGCGGGTGTGCGTGCGACCGCGGGTCCAGGCGTAGGGGCGGACGAGGGTGTGCTGCTCGGGGCGGGTCGTCCACGCCTCGTCGCTGACCGGCTCCGGGGACCACGGCCGGACCGGGTCGACCGGGGCCAGGACCGGGGAGGGTGCGGCGAACAGCTCGTCGAGGTCGTCTTCGGTCGTCGAGTCGACGGGCTCCTCGACGGCGGCGCGCCCGCGCTTGCGGGCGGAGCCGCCGAACCGGGCGCCGACGCGGCCGATCGCGGAGTCCGGTCTCGGCTCGTCCGGCTGCGGGTCCACGGGGTCGGGCTCCCCGGCGGCGAGCCGCCACTGACCGCGGGGCCCGAACCGGGCGCCGGTGCGGCCCACCTCGGGCGAGGACCCGCGTCTTGCGCTCACGCCACTGGCGTCCTGCGCGAATTGCACCACCATGAGCCCCAACGCGTCGGGTACAGGGGACAACACCCTATGCCCGCCCCGCCAGGCACGCGGTGACAACACTGTTTCCATCCAGTATCCCACCCTAACGGCGAACGCCCGCCACCGATGAGGTGGCGGGCGTCACACGGGGTAGTGGGTGGGTTCGGGCTGTCGGATCAGGGCAGCGGGTCAGAGGATGGCGGTGAGGTGCGCGGCGCGCTTGGCCGCCCACTTCGACACGCGCTGCCAGCGCCTCGCGGCGCTCAGCCGGCGGACCAGGTGGCGGGCTCGCGCCACCTGGTCCGCCTCGCGCATTCGTGATCTGGCGAGGTTTTCGTGGAGCAACATCTCCGTGGGACCTTCCGGCTTGAAGGTGTACATCGGGTCCCTGAGCTGGGCGTTCATGCGGCTACCCCGTTCTTGGTCGCGCGCTCGGCCGCCTCGCGGGCGAGGTCGGCCTTGCGCGGGCGGCCACGCGGCCGCTTGCGGGCGATCACGACGCCGCGCTCGAAGATCTCGCCGCCCCAGACACCCCAGGGCTCGTGCCTGGCCAGCGCGGAGGCCAGGCAGGCCGCGCGGACGGGGCAGTCGCCGCAGAGGTCCTTGGCGCGCTCGAGGTCGGCGGGCGCGTCGGCGAACCACAGGTCGGGGTTGTCGGCGGACCGGCAGGGCAGCGCCAAGCCCGCGGACGGCGCCGCGTCCAGCAGCTCACTGACCCCTGACGTCTGCGAGAGCAGGTCGGACAGGTCTCCGCCGGGCAGCGGAGTGGTGGTCGACATGGTCGAGAAACTCCTGACTGGGAAGAAAACCGGTTGTGGTCAAAAACAAAGGCCGCGTACTCCGGTGTCGGAGTCCGCGGCCTCTGGGCCAGGAGCTTGCGCTGAGCGCTAAGTCCTCCGGCCCGACACAACGGACAGGACACGCGGGAAGCCGCCATCAGCGACCAGACCGGTGTTGTTGGAGAGAACGGTGGTGTGTGCGGTGTGTGCGACGGACGCCCCCAGAGCGGCCACACGCTCACGACGAGCCTGGAGGGTTTCCAGGTCGCCCCCATGAACAGACAGAGCGGACTTCGGGGTGGCGCTGCCACCCATGACCGACATGCCGCCGACGCACGCGCCCGTGGCGCGCTTTCCGGCGGTGGGCCAGCCGACGACCGGCGTGCCGAGGACGCGCACAGCGGTGTGCGGGACCGACTCCGGGAACAGGTGGCAGGTCGGGGTCCACTGCTCGATCGAGACCTTGGTCTCCGGGAACTTGAACTCCACGCTGTCCACCTCCACTCCTTCGTCGGCCGCCGGATGTCAGTCCGACAGCGGTGCTTCCCCGGGCGTTCTTCCTCCCGGACACATGCAGGTTATTGGGCCTCGCAGAGGCCGTGCAACCTATTTTCCACAACTTCGAGTGACGCCAGTCACACGACCTTCGATCAGTCCCCGCCGGTGATTATCGACAGCACCTCGGACCCGAACTTGTCCAGTTTCGAGGCCCCGATCCCGGAGATAGCCACGAGAGCGGCCCGATCCGCCGGACGTTGTTCGGCAATCGCCAAAAGTGTGGCGTCGGTGAAGATGACGTACGCGGGCACGCGCAGCGCCTTGGACCGCTCCACCCGCCACTCGCGCAGCCGGTCCAGCAGCCCCTCGTCCAGGTCGGCCGGGCAGTCCGCGCACCGGCCCAGCTTGACCGGCATGATCCCGTGGAGCTGGCATCCGCACACCCGGCAGAACCGCGGCGCGTCCACCCCGCGCGCCCCGGCCTCCCGCTGCCGCAGCGGCACCCGCGCGGTCGGGTCGTTCTGCGGGATGAGCCCGTAGAGGAACCTGCTGCGCCGCCGGTACCGCTTGCCGCCCTCCGCGCGCGCCAGCGCCCACGACAACGACAGGTGCACCCGCGCGCGGGTCACCCCCACGTAGAGCAGCCTGCGCTCCTCCTCGATCGCCGCGTTGTCCCCGTCGGCGTGCTGGATCGGCATGGTCCCGTCGACCAGGCCGACCAGGAACACCGCGTCCCACTCCAGGCCCTTGGCCGCGTGCAGCGACGCCAGCGTGACGCCCTCGACCGTCGGCGGGTGCTGGGCCTGCGCCCGCTGCTCCAGCTCGGCGGCGTAGCGGGCCAGGTCCGCGCCCCGCTCGGCCGCCACCAGCTCCTCGGCCAGCTCGACCAGCGCCAGCAGCGAGTCCCACTTCTCGCGCAGCCTCCCGCCCGCGGGCGGCTCGTCGCTCAGCCCCAGCGGCGCCAGCAGCGACCGGACCAGCGCGGGCAGCTCCCCCCGCGGGTTCGCCACCGCCGCCGTGCGGATCGCGGCCACCGCTTGGCGCACCTCGGAGCGCTGGAAGAACCGCTCGCCGCCGCGGACCAGGTACGGGATCTCCAGCTTGGCCAGCGCCTGCTCGTACACCTCCGACTGGGCGTTCACCCGGTAGAGGACGGCGATCTCGCTGAGCGCGACCCCCTCGTCGACCAGCTCCTTGATCCGCGCGGCCACCGCGGCGGCCTCGGTCGGCTCGTCGTCGTGCTCGGTGAACCGCGGCCGGGGACCGGGCGGGCGCTGGCCGATCAGCCGCAACCGGGACCCGGCGGGCCGGTCGCGCGCGGCGCCGATGACCTGGTTGGCCAGCGACACCACCTCCGGCGTCGAGCGGTAGTCGCGCTCCAGGCGGACCACCGTGGCGTCGGGGAAGCGGCGGGTGAACTCCAGCAGCGGCCGGGCCGAGGCGCCCGCGAAGGAGTAGATGGTCTGGTTGGCGTCACCCACCACGGTCAGGTCGTCGCGCTGGCCCAGCCACGCGTCGAGCACCCGCTGCTGCAGCGGCGTGACGTCCTGGTACTCGTCGACGACGAAGCACCGGTACCGGTCGCGGAACTCCTCGGCGACCTCGCCGTGCTCCTCCAGCGCGGCGGCCGTGTGCAGCAGCAGGTCGTCGAAGTCGAGCATCCGCGCCTGGTTCTTGAGCTCCTCGTACCCGGCGTAGACCTTCGCCACCAGCTCCGGCGCCGTGGGGGCGTCGCGGCGCGAGCGGGCGGCGGCCGCCGGGTAGTCCTGCGGCGCCACCAGCGACGCCTTCGCCCACTCGATCTCGCCCGCGAGGTCGCGCAGCGTCTCCCGCTCCGTGCTCGTGCCCACCCGGTGCGCGGCCTGGCCGACCAGGCGCAGCTTGCCGTCGAGCAGCTCCCACGGGCTGTCGCCGACGACCCTGGGCCAGAAGTAGCGCAACTGCCGCAGCGCCGAGGCGTGGAACGTGCGGGCCTGCGCGCCCGGCACCCCGGCCGCGCGCAGCCGGGTCCGCATCTCCCCCGCCGCCCGCGCGGTGAAGGTGACCGCGAGGACCTGACCGGCGGAGACGTGGCCCGCCGAGACCAGCGCCGCGATGCGGCTGACGATGGTGCGCGTCTTGCCGGTGCCCGCCCCGGCCAGCACGCACACCGGGCCCCGGGGGGCGCGCACGGCGGCGAGTTGCTCGGGGTCGAGCCCGGCCAGCAGGTCGTCGCGTCCTCGGTCGCTGGCCATGCCCGCATCCTCGCAGAGCGCGGCTCGTGTGCGCGGGAGGGCGCACCGTATCCTGGGAGCATGGCGGATAAGCAGGACAAGGCGGCCGCGAAGGAAGCCAAGGCGGCGCGCAAGGCCGCGTCGAAGGCCAAGCGCGGGCAGATCTGGCAGGCCTTCCAGATGCAGCGCAAGGAGGACAAGGCCCTCCTGCCGTGGATGGTGGGCTCGTTCCTCGTGGTGGCGGGCGTCGTGTTCGTCATCGGCCTGCTCATCGGCATCGAGTGGTTCCTGCTGCCGGTCGGCATCGCCTTCGGCCTGCTCGCCGCTGTGATCATCTTCGGCCGACGGGTGCAGCGCAACGTCTACGGCAAGGCCGACGGCCAGCCCGGCGCCGCGGCGTGGGCGCTGGAGAACCTGCGCGGCCGCTGGAAGGTCACCCCCGCCGTCGCGGGCACCACCCAGCTCGACGCCGTGCACCGGGTCCTGGGCCGCCCCGGCGTCGTCCTGGTCGCCGAGGGCGCCCCGCACCGGGTCAAGACGCTGCTCGCCCAGGAGAAGAAGCGCGTCGCGCGCGTCATCGGCGACAAGACGCCGATCTACGACGTGTTCGTCGGCAACGAGGAGGGCCAGATCCCGCTGGCCAAGCTGCAGCGGCACCTGATGAAGCTGCCCAACAACCTGCGCCCCGCCGAGATCGACGGCGTGGAGAAGCGGATGGCCGCCCTGGCCAGCCGGGGCGCGGCACTGCCCAAGGGCCCGATGCCGCAGGGCGCGAAGATGCGCAGCGTGCAGCGCACCATGCGCAGGCGCTGACCCCCGCCAGACACCGCCGCCGAGCAGCCGACCGGAATCTTCCGGTCGGCTGTTCCGCGTTCCACGGCCGGACGAGATCACCACGCCCGGGCGAAAGCCGGTCGGCTGCCGCGCCCACCGGGCGATACGGTCGCACGGGTGACCCCCGCGAACACCGCCGCCCGCATCGCCGCCGCCCAGCTCCGCGGGCTCAGCCGGAGCAGGACCCTGGTCCAGGCGGGCCCGTTCACCGGCCTGCTCGCCCCGGACGGGCCGCAGTTCCTCAGCTACGCCGTGGCCGCCCGCCCGGGTGAGCCGGTCGAGGACCCCGCCGAGGTGGCCGCGGCGCTGCGGGCCCTGCGCGAGGTCTTCCCCGAGGGCACGCTGCGCTTCGAACTGGTCGACGAGGCCGCGCCGGGGGCCGCGCGGGCGCTGGCCGGGGCGGGGCTGAGCGTCACCCTGCGCGTGCCGGTCATGACCGTCGCCCGGGACGCCCTCGTCGAGCCCGACCCGGCACCCGGCGTCGTGGTCTCCCGGGTCACCACCACCGAGCACCGGCTGATCGGCGACGGCATCGCCCACCGCGCGTTCGGCGGCCTCGGCGAGCCGGTGGCCCAGGCGCCCGCGCCGGACGCGGGCGCAGGCGGGATGGTCCTGGCCTGGGTCGACGGGACGCCGGTGGCGGTGGCGTCGTGGACGGCCGTCGCCGACGGGGTGACCGAGGTGGTGGGCATCGCCACCGAGGAGGAGCACCGCAGGCAGGGCTTCGGCGCGCTGGTGACCGCCGCCGCGACCCTGGTCCCGATGACCGAGGCGGGCGTCGATCTGGCCTGGCTGACCCCGGGCAGCGCCGACGCCGACCGGGTCTACCGCGGCGTCGGGTACCTGCCCGTCGCCACCGCCGTGCACCTGGCCGAGGAGCCCGCGCTCTAGCGGGTGCGCAGCTCCACGGTGCCGCCCACCTTGTCGTGCAGGCCGCGCCCGTCCCGGTCGACGACAGCGGCGGGGATGATGACGGCCACGAGCAGTGACCGGGGCACGGCGCGCAGCCCGACGTGCTCGCTGCCGTCGATGCGCAGCACCCGCATCCCGAGCAGCATCTTGCCCGGCGTGAGGCCTATCACGCCCACCCCGACCACGGTGATCACCAGCCAGATCGCCACCGACAGCAGGTTGCGGTTCCAGTTGGCCGTCGGGTCGTCGAAGTCCAGCGGCAGGAACAACGACGTGATCAACGAGGCCAGGACCAGGTCGACCACCAGGGCCAGCAGGCGCACTCCCCCCGAGGCCACCGAGCCCTCGCCCTTCTCGGGCAGTCCCATCCGCTCGCCCGGCCACCGCTGGGAATCGCGTTCCGCACCCGAGCCGGGAAGCCACGTGCCGGTCCATCTGCTCACCCCCGCAGCCTAGGACGGGGTGCCACCGGCGGTGACAGCCGGCATGCTCGGCAGCGACGACGGGTGCCGTTAACGCCCGTGAAACATGAGGGTGATGGTCGGGCAACACCGCCCTCTTACTTTCATCACGCAGAGCGGACAGGCGTGATCATCTGCCTTCGCCCCGCGCGGTGGGCCGGTCCCGGCCGGCAGATCAGACGTAAGGAGCCAACCAGCGTGTTCAAGTCTTCCGACGAGGTCTTGGGCTTCATCGCCAAAGAAGGCGTGAAGTTCGTCGATGTCCGGTTCTGCGACCTGCCGGGTGTCATGCAGCACTTCACCCTCCCGGCGGCGGCCTTCGACGAGGACGCCTACAACGAGGGCCTCGCCTTCGACGGCTCCTCCGTCCGCGGCTTCCAGTCGATCCACGAGTCGGACATGCTGCTGCTGCCCGACCCCGCGACGGCCAGGATCGACCCGTTCCGCGCGGAGAAGACCCTGATCATCAACTTCTTCGTGCACGACCCGTTCACCCGCGAGGCCTACTCCCGCGACCCGCGCAACATCGCGCGCAAGGCCGAGCAGTACATCGCCGAGTCGGGCATCGCCGACACCGCGTACTTCGGCCCGGAGGCCGAGTTCTACATCTTCGACTCGGTGCGCTTCGACTACACCGAGAACGGCTCCTTCCACGAGCTGGACTCCGTCGAGGGCTGGTGGAACACCGGCGCGGCCGACGCGGACGGCAAGAACCTGGGCTACAAGACCAAGTTCAAGGGCGGCTACTTCCCCGTCCCGCCGGTCGACCACTTCGCCGACCTGCGCGACAAGATGGTCGTCGACCTGCAGGGCCTGGGCTTCAACATCGAGCGCGCCCACCACGAGGTCGGCACCGGCGGCCAGACCGAGATCAACTACCGGTTCAACACGCTGCTGCACGCCGCCGACGACCTGCAGATGTTCAAGTACAGCATCAAGAACACCGCGTGGAACGCCGACAAGACCGTCACCTTCATGCCCAAGCCGCTCTACGGCGACAACGGCTCCGGCATGCACGTGCACTCCTCGCTGTGGAAGGACGGCGTCCCGCTGTTCCACGACGAGTCCGGCTACGCGGGCCTGTCCGACACCGCCCGCCACTACATCGGCGGCCTGCTCAAGCACGCCCCGTCGCTGCTGGCGTTCACCAACCCGACGGTGAACTCCTACCACCGCCTGGTGCCCGGCTACGAGGCCCCGGTCTCGCTGGTCTACTCCCAGCGCAACCGCTCCGCCTGCGTCCGCATCCCGATCACGGGCAACAACGCCAAGGCCAAGCGCGTCGAGTTCCGCTGCCCCGACTCCTCGGGCAACCCGTACCTGGCCTTCGCCGCCCTGGTGATGGCGGGCCTGGACGGCGTCAAGAACAAGATCGAGCCCCCGGCCCCGATCGACAAGGACCTCTACGAGCTCCCGCCGGAGGAGGCCAAGTCGGTCGCGCAGGTCCCCGCCTCCCTGGGCGACGTGCTCGACTCGCTCGAGGCCGACCACGACTACCTGCTCGAGGGCGGCGTGTTCACCCCCGACGTCATCGAGACGTGGATCGCCTTCAAGCGCGAGCACGAGATCGACCCCCTGCGCCTGCGCCCGCACCCGTACGAGTTCGGTCTCTACTACGACGTGTGACTCTCGGCTGGGCTCAGCCAGGCTGGCCTGAACCAGGCTGGACTGAACCAGGCAGCGACAGCGCCCGCCCGGGCCTCCCGGGCGGGCGCTGCGCTGTCCCGGGCCGCGTCAGGCGTCGGCGTGCGCCAGCACGGCCTGGACCGAGCGGCGGGCGTTGGCCGCCGCTCCGGGGTCGGCGCCCGCGGCGAGGAGGACGAGGGTGCCCTCGTAGAGCAGGTGGAGGTGGGCTCCCACGCCGAGGTCGCCCGCGAGGGTGTCGAACAAGGCGCGCATCCACGCCTTCTCCGCGCGGATGACCGGGACGGCCGGGTGCTCGCTGTCGCCGACCTCGGCGTAGGCGTTGACGAACGCGCAGCCCCGTCGCTGGGTCCCCATCCAGGTCTGCAACGCGTCGAAGACCAGGGGCACCGTCCGCTCGGCGGCGTCGTCGGCGACGACCCCGGCCTCGGCGAACCGGGTGAGCAGGTGGTCGCGCCAGCGGTGCGCCCGCCGCAGCAGGTAGAGCGCCACGAGGGCGTCCTTGGAACCGAACCGGTCGTAGAGGGTCTTCTTCGTCGTCCCGGCGGTCTCGGCGATGAGGTCCACGCCGACGGCGCGCACCCCGCGTAGGTAGAACAGGTCGCTGGCCGCGTCCAGCAGTCGTGTCCCCGCCTCGGTCAGCGCAGGCAGCGGCTGCAGGACCGGCCGCAGGACGCCCGGGGTGGTGTCGTCCATCGTGGTGAGCGTGCCCAGCACGGCCGCCTCCCCTTCATCGGTGAACTGCGAGTATACCAACCGGTATGGTTACATGCGGCTCATGGCCACCATCCGCGCACTCGCGCTGGTCCTCGTCTGGAGTTCCGGGTTCATCGGCGCCGAGCTCGGCGCCCGCGCCGCCCCGCCCACGACGCTGCTGGCCTGGCGTTTCCTGGTCATCGCCGTCGTCCTGCTCCCGTGGCTGCCGCGGGCGGCGGACCGGCGGGAGTGGATGCGCCAGGCGGTGCTCGCCGTGCTGTGCCAGTGCCTCTACCTGGTGGGCGTCTACTGGGCGGCGGCCGCGGGGGTCCCCGCGGGCACCTCCGCCCTCATCGCCTCCCTGCAACCGGCGCTGGTGCTCGCGGCAGCCGCGCTGCTGGGGAGCAGGCGATTCCGGTTCGCCCACGCCTGCGGGTTGACCCTGGGGTCTGCCGGCGTCGCACTGACCGCCGCGGGGGACCTGAGCGCGGGCGTCAGCATCACGGCGCTGGTCCTGCCGCTGTTGGCGATGCTGTCCCTGGCCGCGGGCACCCTGCTCCAACAGCGGTGGACCACCACCCCGCGCACCTCGACACCGCTGATGCAGAGCCTCGCCACCCAGGCAGTCATCAGCGCGGGACTCATCACCGCGTACACCGCCGTCGTGGGCGATCTAACACCCCCGGCGACCACAGCGTTCTGGACCGCCACAGCGTGGGCAGCCCTAGCGGGCATCGGAAGCTACGGGCTCTACTACCTCGTCACCACCCGCGATGGCGCGGAACGAGCCAGCACCCTGCTCTACCTGACCCCGGCCGCCACCGCCCTGTGGGCAACGGCGATGTTCAGCGAACCCCTGCGCCGCACAGCCGTCATCGGCCTGCTCGTGAGCGCGGTCGCCGTCGCCGTCTTGAACACCGCGAGCAAAGGCCCCGTCAAGCGCCGAGGAGAGCCAGGTCCAGACCCGCTGCCTCCAGGGCGGTCCGTGGGTCCGGCAACAGCTTGCGGGCGGTGAGGTCCATGACCCCGATGACGCACGACAGCTCGGCTGACACGGTGCCGTCCAGCTTGGTCATGACCGAGTCGCACAGGAAGGTCTTGCCGGTGCCGAACTTCAGTTCGCAGGTGACGTCGACGGCCTCGCCCGCGCGCAGCTCGCGGCGGTAGGAGATGGTGGCGCCGAGCAGGACCGGGGAGGCGCCGCTGGCCAGCAGCTCGTCCCAGGCGCAGCCCGCTGCGGCGAAGCCCTCGACGCGGGCGATCTCGCCGTACTGGTGGTAGACCGCCTGGTTGAGGTGGCCGAGGGCGTCGAGTTCGTAGCTGCGCACCACGATGCGGGTGGACCAGGGCGTGCTCATGGGCCGAGCCTAAGCGCGGAGACCACCAGTACCCGAATGGTGGTTGCGCACGTCACTCAGCAGTGCCGGGAGCTGCGTTCGCGACAACGGAGGCCCGCGATCATTCCGGCAGGTCTGCGAGCAGGGCTGGCAGCACCAAGGCCTTCAGCTCCCCCACGATCTCCCCCACGCGGTTGTGCGCCAGAGCAGCAGCCCGAAAAGGTGCCATGGTCTCGATGACCTCCTGCTGGACTGACAGGGTTGGAAGCCAAACCGGCAAAGCTTTGAGCGCTGAGGTCGTGATGTGGTGAATCGCGGTTCCTCTCTTCTGCGTGTCAAGCCATCGTTGGGCGTCTGGACCGGTCAGGTAGTGCAGGAGGAACGCGGGCAGCACTTTCTCTCGCGCCCGCAGGAGGATGCAGCCCGGACCAACCAGCCAGCCACGCTGCCCTTCACCCACCAGGCCGAACCGACGGTCAGACCCGACCCGCGCAGCGACGATGTCCCCCACCGAGGCCGCGAACTTGCCCATGGTCGCGGCCACGGAGGTGCTGACCGCGCCCACCTCGCCGAAGTCCACACGTTCGTTGCGAATGTTGCGGGTCAGGATCAATGGACGCCCGTCTGCGGCCCGCCCGTCCGGGGAGAGGCTTCCAGGACCCGCGACGACGCTGCAGATATCCCCCAACGAAGCGAAGGAACCGTCCTCCCGTTGTTGGCGGCCCAGACGGCTCAAGCCCTCCTCCAGGTCGGCGTCTGTGCGGCGCGCCTCCCGGAGAACACCGGCCAACTCAGCTCGTAGCGTCGCCAACGACTTCGCGAAATCCTCGGGCCCCGGTTTCGCGGACTCGATCACGGTGTAGCGCGCTGGGTGCAGAACGAAATCCTCGCGCTTCACCTCCTCAAAGGTGGCTGAGTGCGAGAACCCGGATTCTCCCTTGAACGCGGCAGCTTCCCGCCATCGCTCGTATTCGGTCGCGATCCGTGCTTGGGCCTGCGGAGCGAGGATCTGCTCGCTGTTGCTGACGCGGGTACCCAGTTGCGCCGCGTTGATCAGCAGGACGTCCGATCTGGGAACAGCGGCCTCTCGGCTCCGCAAGATCCACAGCATCGTGGAAATTTGTGTGTGCTTGAACAGTTGCGAGGGCAGCTCGATCACCGCGTGAACGACCCCGGCTTCGACCATGGCTGCGCGGATTGACGTTTCCTTGTTTCCTCTGAACGCCGCTCCGGCTGGCATCACCACTGCGGCGGTACCCAGGGGGTTCAGCTTGAGCACTGCAAGCTGCAGCCATGCTAAGTCGGCATTCGCGGACTGACCGAAAGGCAAGTTCAAGGTTAAGTCGCTGGGCAGACGCATCGCGAACGGAGGGTTGCTGAGCACTGTGTCAAACCGGTGTTGCGCAAAACAACCTGAAGTGAGTGCGTCGCCGACTTGAATCTCCGCACTGACGCCGTGGAGAGCCGTGTTCATCGTGGCCATTTGCGCTGACCACACGTTGGCGACTTGGCCGTGCACCAATGCCTTGCCCCTGCCTGCGGCGCAGAGCAGCTCACCGCTGCCACACGACGGGTCGAGGACCGAATCGGACGTGGTCGAGGACAGGATGCGCACGAGCAGGTCAGCCACTGCGGGCGGGGTGTGATGGGCACCGCCGCGACCGACGCGGTTGTCGCCTTTGGCTAGGAAGTCGTCCGCGAGGCGCGCTGCGGTGCTCTCCGGGCCGACGCCGTCGGACATGTCGATCTCGTCGATGAATCGCAGGACATGCCGGAACTTCTCATCGCGCACGAGTCCGAAATCTGCGCCGACCAGCGGTTCTCGACGGTGACCGGGGAGGTGGAGGTCCGCTTCGCCGATGCCGCGGCCTAAGACCGACTGCCACTGGCTCGGATCGGTCGCCTTGAGGTAAACGAGCTTATAGAGGAGACCAAACAGGGCGGTGGGGTGCACCTCACCGCGGAGGGGCTCTGTGGCCGACCAGAGAAGTGCCATCGGATCTCGATCGGGTTGTCGAACCGCCGCAGGCGGTGCGTGCCCCTGCGCCAGGCTTCGCTGCAACCTCTGGCCGTAAGTCGCCCCTGGGGCCTCCCCCTCGCGCAGGCGGTTGCCAGGGACCTTACGTCCATCCAGCCAAGCAGAGATCGCCGAAGCCTCGAACGTCTCCTGACCACCTTCGGCGACCGCTTGCGGGAAGTCCCGATTGCGTGCCCGCCAGTTGCTGACAGCGCTCAGTCCAACCCCCGCGTGCTTGGCGACCTCAGACGCCGTCAACCGCGTGTTCCGCCTCGACGGACCGTCTGTCACCGGAACCTCGGACGGTTCGCCAAGATCGCGTCCACCGGATCAATCTCCCCCACGAGCCGGAGCACGTCCTCGGACATCCAGCCCAACAACCGGTGGATGGTCGCCAGGTCCGCCTCGAGGTGGCGGTGGTGGATCGGCTCGTAGTGCATCACCCGGTTCCGGAAGAGCAGCATGCTCCTCATGTCCTCGTGCAGGCGCTTGCGCTGCGGCCTGCCTGGGAAGGCGACGTGGAGGTGGGACCGCCAGAGGGTTCTGTCGTACCCGGAGGCCAGCAGGGACACCCAGAACCCGAAGGACAACTGGGCGACCATGTCGTCGCTGGTCGTGGAATGGTCGCGCCGCCTCAACTCTTTCTCCGCGTCGGCGAGCATGCGCAGGGCGTTGTCGTGCAACGGGGCGGCCTCCCACCAGTCCGAGCGGTCGAACGCTCTCGACAGGGTGCGATGCGCGGTGTTGCGCAACGAGACCTCGAGGTAGTGCAGCGGAGTGTGGAACGCGGATGCCACAGCAACGTTCCAGTGGTAGAGCTTGATCGCGCTCGCGATGTCGTTGCCTGCGGCTGTGCAATAGGGTTTGAAGCGCGCGGGAGACAGCGCGTCACGAACCCACCCGGGTATGTCGGACATGATGGCACCGCCTCTCGGGTTTTGGGGCAGCACGAATCCGTGCTACGGTGATGGATGTAAGCCCCGGGTCGCCTCTGCTTTGCAAGCCGCCCGGGGCATCGCTTTGTCTTCATGCGGATCGCATGGATACCTGGCTCTGCGGACAACCGTAGCAGCGTTGATCATCGACGACAAGCACTGTCAATGCTCAAATCTGTGAACATGCGGTCGTACCGTGCGCCCTATCAGATGTGAACCACTCTGAGGAGCCGGGCACGTCACTCGTCGTAGAAGACCCGTTCGATCACCGAGTGCGCGCGGCGGGTGGTGCGCCGGTAGTAGTCCAGGAACTCCCCCGGGTCCGCCAGGCCGCCAGGGGTGTCCGGGCCCAGTGCGCTCACCACCGCCAGCAGTTCCCGGCCCTGGGTCGGCAGTTGGTCGGTCGACTTCCCGCGGACCAGGGTGATCGCGTTGCGGACGCGGGTGGCCAGCAGCCACGACTGGGTCAGCTCCGCCGAGTCCTCCGCCGACAGCAGACCGGCGGCCACGGCGGCCGCCAGGCCCTTGATCGTCGAGGTGGTGCGCAGCGCCGGGAACTCGTGGGCGTGCCGCAGTTGCACGAGCTGCAACGTCCACTCCACGTCGGCCAGGCCGCCGCGGCCGAGCTTGGTGTGCGAGGTCGGGTCGGCGCCGCGGGGGAGGCGTTCGGTGTCGACCCTGGCCTTGATCCGCCGGATCTCGCGCACGGCGTCATCGGTCAGGCCGCCATCCGGGTACCGGATGGGGTCGATCAGCTCGACGAAGCGGGCGCCCAGCTCCTCGTCGCCCGCGATCGGGCGTGCCCGCAGCAGCGCCTGCGACTCCCAGACCTCGCTCCACTGCGCGTAGTAGGCGCGGTAGGACTCCAGGGTGCGCACGATCGGGCCCTGCCTGCCCTCCGGCCGCAGGTCGACGTCCACCTGCAACGGCGGGTCCTGCGACGGTGAGCCCAGCAGCCGCCGCACCGTCGTGGCGACCCTGGTCGCGTACTTGAGCGCGTCGGTGTCGGAGACGCCCTGCGCGGCCTCGCACACGAACATCACGTCCGCGTCCGACCCGTAGCCCAGCTCGGCCCCGCCCAGGCGCCCCATGCCGATCACCGCGATGCGCGCCAGGTTGCCCCCGGCGGCCACGGCCTCCGAGCGGTCGACGGCGTGCAGCGCGGCCTGCAGCACCGCGCCCCACACGCTCGACAGCGCCGAGCACACCGACAACACGTCCATGAACCCCAGCAGGTCCGCGCACGCCACCCTGGCCAGCTCGTGGCGGCGCAACGACCGGGCGGCCGTCACCGCGTTGCCCAGGTAGCTGTGCCGCTTCACCACGTTGCGCAGTGACGCGGCCACCTCGGCCGGGTCGCGCAGGGTCAGGTCCTTGGGGTCGGCCAGCAGCCGCAGCACCTCGGGGGCGCGGACCACCAGGTCCGGCACCAGCCGGGAGGTGCCGAGCAGGAACGCCAGCCGCTCGGCCACCGCGCCCTCGTCGCGCAGCACCCGCAGGTACCAGGGGGTCGAGGCCAGCGCCTCGGACACCCGCCGGTAGGCCAGCAGCCCGCCGTCGGGGTCGGCGGTCTCGGCGAGCAGGTCCAGCAGCACCGGCAGCAGCGCGGTCTGGATCGCCGCCCGCCTGCTCACCCCGGAGGTGAGCGCCTCGATGTGCTTGAGCGCGCCCTGCGGGGAGGTGTAACCGAGCGCGGCGAGCCGGGCCTCGGCCTGGTCGGCGGTCAGCCGCAGGGAGCCGGTCGGCACGCGCGAGACCGCCTCGAGCAGCGGGCGGTAGAACAACTTCTCGTGCAGCCGCCGGATGCGGTTGGCGCGCCTGCGGAACTCCGCGAGCAGCACCTGCGCCTCGGACTTGCCCCGGTCCGGGCCGATGCCGGTTGCCCTGGCCAGCCAGCGCAGGTCGGCGGTGTCGTCGTCGGCGGGGAACAGGTGGGTGCGCCGGAGGCGCTGCAACTGCAGGCGGTGCTCCAGAGTGCGCAGGAACCGGTAGGACTCAGCCAGCTCCGCGCCATCCGTGCGTCCGACATAGCCCCCCGCCGCCAACGCCGCCAACGCGTCGACCGTGGAGCCGATGCGCAGCGTCTCGTCTGTGCGACCGTGCACGAGTTGCAGGAGCTGAACCGCGAACTCGATGTCCCGCAGTCCCCCGCGCCCCAGCTTCAGCTCGCGCTCGAGGAGTTCGGAGGGCACGTGGTCCTCGACGCGGCGGCGCATGGCCTGCACGTCCACGACGAAGTTGTCCCGGTTCGCCGCGTTCCACACCAGCGGGGCGACGGCGTCGATGTAGGCGCGCCCCAGTTCGGCGTCGCCCGCGACCGGGCGGGCCTTGAGCAGCGCCTGGAACTCCCAGGTCCGCGCCCAGCGCTTGTAGTAGGCCAGGTGTCCGTCCACGGTGCGCACCAGCGCGCCGTTGCGGCCCTCGGGGCGCAGGTTCGCGTCGACCTCGAAGCAGGCCTCGTGGGCGGTGCGCATCATCGCGCTGGCGACCCGGGTGGCTAGGCTGAGGTCGTCCTCGGCGGCGAAGACCACGTCGACGTCGCTGACGTAGTTGAGCTCGTGGCCGCCGCACTTGCCCATGGCGATCACCGCGAGCCGGGTCTTGTCCTGGCTCGCGAGGCCGCCGTTCTCCGCCCACGCGACCGCCAGCGCCGCCCGCAGCGCGGCCTCGGCCAGGTCGCTGAGCCTGCTCGCCACGTCCTCGTAGGCGGGCGCCGGGAGCGCGGGCTCGACGAGGTGGCCCAGGTCGTCGGCGGCCAGCTCCAGCAGCAGGCCGCGGTAGCCGAACCGGAGCGCCTTGACCGCCTCCGTGCCGCGCTTGGTGGCGATGCCGTCCGCCGCGGCCTCGACCATGCGCAGCAGGGTCTTCGCGTAGTCGGACGCCGGGACGCCCTCGCCACTGAGCCTGCGCCACTCGCCGGGATGGGCGACGAGCAGGTCGGCCAGGGTGCTGGACCCGCCGAGGACGGAGATCATCCGCCCGCGCAACCGCCGGTTCGACACCAGAGCGGAGCGCAGCGTCGCCCACCCCGGCTCGTCGGCCTCGCGGATGCGGGCCAGACCGCGCAACGCCAGGTCGGGGTCGGGGCTGCGGGACAGGGCGGTGAGGATCAGCTCGTGCTCGACGACCGGCCCGTGGTCGTCCCACAGCCCGGCGGCCCGCAGCTCCGCCTCGGCCCGGCTCTCGGTGAGCCCGAACCTGGCCGTCGACGACGTGACGCGGTCGGCCATCGCTACAGCAGGTTCTTGGCGACGGGGGCCAGCTCGCCCGCGGCCATGGCGACGAACCGGTCGACGAAGGGCCGCCAGACCTCCTCGGTGTCGGCGTGCAGCTTGGCGATGCCCTCGTCGGTGGTGTCCGCGGGGTGGGCCCACCGGGCGAAGCCGGGGTAGACCTCGAGCCAGTGCCGGAAGACCTCGGGCGTGGTCTCGATGTGGAACTGCACGCCGTAGGCGCAACTGCCGACCCGGAACGCCTGGGTCGGGTAGCGGGTGGCCGACAGCAGCAGCTCGGCCCCGACCGGCAGCCGCGCGATGACGTCCTGGTGGAAGTGCACGACGTCCTGCATCAGGGGGAGGTCCGCGCACAGCGGGTCGGTCCAGCTCACGTCGCGCTTGGCGGTCAGACCGCGGCCGACCTCGGGGCCCTCGTCGCCGGGCTGGACCTCACCGCCCTCGGCCACCGCGAGCAGTTGCGCGCCGAGGCAGATGGCCAGCAGTGGGATGCGCTTGGACACGCACGTCGACATCAGCGCGCGGACTTCCTTGAGCCACGGGTGGTCAGCGGTGTCGTGGACGCCCATCGGTCCGCCGAGCACGACGACACCGGCGTACGCGGCGGGGTCGACGGGCAGTGCGCCGGGGCGGATGACGTCGACCTCGGCACCGGCCTCGACGAGCCAGTCGGCCAGTCGTCCGGGCGGGTCCAGGTCGGCGAGGTGGGCGACGCAGACGCGCGTGGTGGTCACGGTGGCAGCGTAGTCCCGCCCGTGTGCGGCCGTTGTCGTGGCCGGAACGTGAAAAAGCCCCAGGCCCGAGAACGTGTGTTCTCGGGCCT
>NZ_WHOL01000053.1 GCF_009745975.1 Actinokineospora pegani
GCTCGCCCGCGCGGATGACCCGGTCCAGCTCGGCGTGCTTCATCGCGATCTCGACGCCCTCGGCGCCGGAGTTGGCGAAGACGGCCGAGTACGGCTCCCGCACCCCGAATTCGCGGTGCAGGACCGCGTTGAGCGCGTTCGCCAACTCGTTGGCGTACGGGTGGTAGGAGAACTGCGCGTGCACCGGCACGCGGTCGGCCAGCAGCTCGCGGGCCTTGGCCACCAGGGCCGGGTGGTTGTGGCCGAAGATCAGCGAGCCGTAGCCGCCGACCAGGTCGAGCACCGGGACCTCGTCGCCGTCGCGGTCGCGGAAGTACAGCGTGTCGCCCTCGCCGCGGATGTACTCCACGTCCAGGCCGAGGCTGGCCAGCAGGCCGCGCATGTGCGCCTCGGCCAGCTCCATCGCGGGTGCAGCCATGTCGTGTCCTCTCCTCGCTGTCGGGTCCGTGGCGGTCGCGGGGGCGGGCTCGCCCCCGCGACCGCGTGCGCGTCGCTCAGGCGTCGCCGAACGGGTTGTCGATGACGTAGCGCCAGCGGCCGTCCGGGCCCTTGCGCACGACGTCGAGGCCGATGCCGGTGTGGTGCTCGGCCTCGTGGTCCTCGCCCGCGGGGATGTCCAGCACCCAGTCGACGACGAGCAGCGCGGTGTCGCCGGTGACGTGCGACTCGCGCAGCGTGGCCGACATCTTCGGCTTGAGCTCCAGGTACTCGCGCACCTTCTCCTGGTGCTCGGCCCCGCTGATGGGGTTGCCCGGCTCCCAGACCGAGACCGCGTCGTCGGCGTAGAGGCCGAGCACGGTGTCCAGGTCGCCGGAGTTCATCGCGCGCACGTAGAGCGCGGTCAGCTCCGTGGGGTCGGTGGTGGGCTCGATCTTCGAGATGGTGCTCGTCATGGTGGCGGTCCACTTCCGCTTGGGGGACTGGGGTTTCACGCCGCGCTCGCGCCGCAGGGCCACGGTATTGACGTGCCCGGCACCGCTCGCCCACCCAGCGGTAACCGGCCTTTCGCGGTGCGGTCCCCGGGACGGCGGAAGACCGGTCACTGGGCCCGCGCCCGGTAGGAAACAACGGCGAGCGGGATTTTCCCGGCACCACCGGCGAGAAGGGGCAGACGATCCCGATGACGAGCAACCGTGAGTACCCCGGGGCCACACCCGAGAGCGGCGCGGCCCCCGTCGCGATCGTGGGGATCGCCTGCAGGCTGCCGGGCGCGCCCGACCCCGCCGCCTACTGGGAGTTGTTGCGCGGCGGTGTCGACGCGGTCGCCGAGGTGCCCGCGGACCGGCGGGCGACGGTGGCGGGCACGCCGCTGCCCGAGGTCGCCCGCCGCGGCGGGTTCCTGGCCGACGTCGCCGGGTTCGACGCGCCGTTCTTCGGCGTGTCCCCGCGGGAGGCCGCCGCCGCCGACCCGCAGCAGCGGCTGGTGCTGGAGCTGGTGTGGGAGGCCATGGAGGACGCGGGCGTCCGCCCGGCCGACCTCGCGGGCACCCGGACCGGGGTCTACATCGGAGCCCAGCGCGACGACTACGCCACCCTCGTGGCGAGCCTGGGCGGGGACGCGCTCACCCAGCACACCAACGCCGGGGTGCAGCGCGGCGTCATCGCCAACCGCGTGTCCTACGCGCTGGGGCTGCGCGGCCCGAGTGTGGTCGTCGACACCGCCCAGTCCTCGTCCCTGGTCGCCGTGCACCTGGCGGTCGAGGCGCTGCGCGGCGGTGAGGCCGAGGTCGCCGTCGTCGGCGGCGTCACGCTGAACCTGCTGACCGAGGGCGCGCTGACCGCCGAGCGCTTCGGCGGCCTGTCCCCGGACGGCCGCTGCCACACCTTCGACGCGCGCGCCAACGGCTACGTGCGCGGCGAGGGCGCGGGCGTCGTGATCCTCAAGCCGCTCGCCCGCGCGCTCGCCGACGGCGACCGGGTGCACGCGGTGGTCCTGGGCAGCGCGGTCAACAACGACGGCGCCACCGACGCCCTCACCGTCCCCAGCGCCACCGCGCAGCAGGAGGTGCTGCGCGCCGCGCACGCCCGTGCGGGCATCGACGCCGACCAGGTCCAGTACGTGGAACTGCACGGCACCGGCACCCCGGTCGGCGACCCCGTCGAGGCGTCCGCGCTCGGCGCGGTGCTGGGGTCGGCACGCCCGGCGGGCGAGCCGCTGCAGGTCGGCTCGGTGAAGACCAACATCGGCCACCTGGAGGGCGCGGCGGGCATCGCCGGGCTGCTCAAGGTCGTCCTGTCGCTGCGCCACCGCGGTCTGCCCGCCAGCCTGAACTTCGAGACCGCGAACCCGGACATCCCGCTCGACGAGCTGAACCTGGCCGTGGGCACCGAGTTCCGCGACTGGCCCGCCCCCGACCGCGCCCTGGTCGCGGGCGTCAGCTCGTTCGGCATGGGCGGCACCAACGCCCACGTCGTCCTCACCGAGGCGCCCACCGCCCTGTCAACCGCCCTGCCCGCCACCCCGCCCGCCGCGCTCCCGGTGACGCCGGTCCTGGTGTCGGGCAAGGGGCCGGCCGCCCTGCGCGCCCAGGCCGAGCGGCTGCGCGACCACGTCGCCGCCGCCGGGGCGGACCTGGCCGACCTCGGGTTCTCCACCGCCACCGCCCGCACCGCCTTCACCGATCGCGCCGTCGTGCTCGCCGCCGACCGCGACGCCCTCCTCAGCGGCCTCGACGCGCTCGCGCGCGGCTTGCCGCACCCCGGTCTGATCGGCGACTCCGCCCTGCCCGGCGCGGCCGACGGCGTCGGCGTGCTGTTCAGCGGCCAGGGCAGCCAGCGCGCCGGGATGGGCGCGGGGCTCGCCGCGGCGTTCCCCGTCTTCGCCGCGGCGCTCGCCGAGGTCCACGCGCACCTCGACCCGCTGCTGCCCCGGCCGCTGGCCGAGGTGGTCGCCTCCGGGGAGGGCCTGGACGACACCGCGTTCACCCAGCCCGCGCTGTTCGCCTTCGAGGTGGCCGCCTTCCGCCTGGTCGAGTCGTGGGGGCTGACCCCGGCCGCGCTCGTCGGGCACTCCATCGGCGAGGTCGCCGCCGCGCACGTCGCGGGTGTGCTGTCGCCCGCCGACGCCGCCGAGCTGGTCGTCGCGCGCGGCGCGCTCATGGGCGCCCTGCCCGCGGGCGGCGCGATGGTGGCGGTCAACGCACCCGAGGCCGAGGTGCTGCCGCTGCTGCCCGCGGGCGCGGTCGTCGCCGCGGTCAACGGGCCCGACTCCGTCGTCGTCTCCGGCGACGAGACGGCGGTGCTCGCACTCGCGGAGACCCTGCGCGCCAATGGCGTCCGGGTCCGGCGGCTCACCGTCAGCCACGCGTTCCACTCCCAGCTCATGGACCCGATGCTCGACGGGTTCCGCGCTGTCGTCGCCGGGCTGGCGCTGCGCCCGCCGCGCATCCCGGTCTACTCCACGCTGACCGGGACGCGGACCGACCTGACCGACCCGGAGCACTGGGTGCGCCAGGTCCGCGAGCCGGTCCGGTTCCACGACGCCCTGCTCGGTGTCGCCGCCACCGGCGTGCCGACGCTGGTCGAGGTCGGACCGGACGCGGTGCTGTCCGGGATGGCCGGGTCGGTCGCGGGCGTCGTCGCCGCGCCGGTCGCCCGCGCCGACCGCGACGAGGCGGCCACCGCGCTGACCGCCCTCGCCCGCGCGCACACCCGCGGCGCCTCCGTCGACTGGTCGGCGGTGTTCGGCGGTGCGGGCCGGGTGGTCGACCTGCCCACCTACGCCTTCCAGCGCGAGCCGCACTGGGTCGACGTCCAGGCCCCGCGCGCCGCCGCCGTCGCGGGCGGCCCCGCGCCCACCCGACCCGCGGTGGACCGGGCCGTGGCCGCGGACGCCGAGGGACTCGTCGGCGCGAACGTCGCCGCCGTGCTGGGCATGGCCGACCCGCGCGCCCTGGCCTGGCACACCCCGTTCCGCGAGCTGGGGTTCAGCTCGCTGATGCTGGTCGAGCTGCGCGACGGGCTCGCCGCCGCCACCGGCCTCGCCCTCCCCGGCGGGCTGCTGTTCGACCACCCGACCCCCCGCGCGCTCGCCGACTTCCTGGGCGGGGTACTGGCCGGGGCGGACGCGGTCGCCGAGGATGACGCGGTCGACGCGGTCGTCACCGCCACCGACGAGCCAATCGCGATCGTCGGCATGGCCTGCCGCTTCCCCGGCGGCGTCACCAGCCCGGAGGACCTGTGGCGGCTGGTGGCCGAGGGCCGCGACGCCGTGGGCGCCTTCCCCACCGACCGGGGGTGGCCCGCCGACCTCTACCACCCGGACCCCGAGCACCCCGGCACCAGCTACGTCCGCGAGGGCGGGTTCCTCGACGGCGCGGGCGACTTCGACGCCGACTTCTTCGGCATCGCCCCGCGCGAGGCGCTGGCGATGGACCCGCAGCAGCGGCTGCTGCTGGAGCTGGCCTGGGAAGCCGTCGAGCGCGCCGGACTGGACCCCACCGCGCTGCGCGGGACCCGCGCGGGCGTGTTCGTCGGCGGCACCGGCGGCGACTACGGCCCGCGGATGGCCGACGCCACCGAGCAGGCGGGGGGCCACGTGCTGACCGGCAGCGCCCCCAGCGTCATGTCCGGGCGCATCGCCTACCAGCTCGGCCTGGCCGGGCCCGCCATGACGGTGGACACCGCGTGCTCGTCCTCGCTGGTCGCGCTGCACCTGGCGGTGCGGTCGCTGCGCTCGGGCGAGACGGACACGGCCATCGCGGGCGGCGTGACGGTCATGGCCACCCCGGGCATGTTCCAGGAGTTCTCCCGCCAGCACGGCCTCGCCGCCGACGCCCGCGCCAAGTCGTTCTCCGACGGCGCCGACGGCACGGTGTGGGCCGAGGGCGCGGGCCTGCTGGTGCTGCGCAGGCTGTCCGACGCCCGCCGCGACGGCCTGCCGGTGCTGGCGGTGGTGCGCGGCACCGCGATCAACAACGACGGCGCGTCCAACGGCCTCACCGCCCCCAGCGGCTCGGCGCAGCAGCGGGTCATCCGCCGCGCGCTGGCCGACGCCGGGCTGCGGGCCTCCGATGTGGACGCGGTCGAGGCGCACGGCACCGGCACCGCGCTGGGCGACCCGGTGGAGGCCGAGGCGCTGCTGGCCACCTACGGCGCGGACCGGGAGACCCCGGTGCTGTTGGGCTCGCTGAAGTCCAACATCGGCCACGCCCAGGCCGCGGCGGGCGTCGGCGGGATCATCAAGCTGGTCG
The DNA here is from genome assembly GCF_009745975.1 of Actinokineospora pegani. GTDB lineage: Bacteria > Actinomycetota > Actinomycetes > Mycobacteriales > Pseudonocardiaceae > Actinokineospora > Actinokineospora pegani. The sequence goes on from NZ_WHOL01000053.1 coordinate 5,193, forward strand.
AGGCCATGCGGCACGCCGTGGTGCCCAAGACCCTGCACGTCACCACACCCACGTCCCGGGTGGACTGGTCCTCGGGCGCGCTGGAGCTCGTGGTCGAGCCCCGGCCGTGGCCCGCCGCCGACCGGCCGCGCCGCTCGGCGGTGTCGTCGTTCGGCATCAGCGGCACCAACGCGCACGTCGTCCTCGAGCAGGGCGACCCCGCGCCGGTCGTCGAGTCCACCGTGGACGATGAGCTGCCGGTCGTGTGGCCGCTGAGCGCCCGGACCCGCGATGCCCTGCGGGACCGGGCCGCCCAGCTCGCCGAGCACGTCGACGCCGCCGCGGACCCGCGCGCGGTCGCCGCGGCGCTGACCGCGCGCACGGTGTTCGAGCACCGCGCCGCCGTCGTCGGCGCCACCACCGAGGAGCTGCGCGCCGGGCTGGCCGCCCTCGCGGCGGGGACGGCCCACCCGGCCGTCGTCACCGGCTCGGCCACCCGCGGCGCGCGCACCGCGTTCGTCTTCACCGGCCAGGGCGCGCAGCGCCCCGGCATGGGCCGCGAGCTGGCCGAGGCCGACCCCGCCTTCGCCGCCGACCTGGGCCGGGCCGCCGACGCCTTCACCGCGCTGCTGGCGCACCCCCTGCTGGCGGTGATGTGGGCGGCCGAGGGCAGCGAGCTGGCCGGGCTGCTCGACCGCACCGAGTACACCCAGCCCGCCCTGTTCGCCCACGGCGTCGCCACCGCCGCCCTGCTGGCCCGCCACGGGCTCGTCCCGGACCTGGTCGCAGGCCACTCCATCGGCGAGATCGCCGCCGCGCACGTCGCCGGGCTGCTCGACCTCGACGACGCCGCCGCGCTCGTCGCCGCCCGCGGCGCGCTCATGCAGGCGGCCCCCGGCGGCGGTGCGATGGTCGCCGTCGAGGCCGCTGAGTCCGAGATCGCGCCCACGCTGGTCGACGGGGTCAGCCTCGCCGCGGTCAACGGGCCGACCTCGGTCGTGCTCGCGGGCGACGCGGACGCGGTCGAGGCCGTCGCCGCGGTCTGGCGCGGGCGGGGCCGCCGCACCCGCGCGCTGACGGTCAGCCACGCCTTCCACTCCCACCACATGGACTCGGCCGCCGCGGCCATCCGCGAGGTCGCCGAGGGGATCGCGTTCGGCGAGCCAGCCGTCCCGCTGGTGTCCACCGCCACCGGCGCGCTCGCCACCGCCGCCGACCTGTCCGACCCGGGGCACTGGGGCGACCAGTTGCGCGGCGCGGTCCGCTTCCACGACGCCGTGCTGGCCCTGGCGGCCGAGGGCGCCGAGGTGTTCGTCGAGATCGGACCGGACGCCGTGCTGGCGCCGCTGGTCCGCGCGACCCTGCCGGAGGTCCCGGTCGCGGTCGCCACCGCCCGCAAGGGCCGTCCCGAGGCCATGACCGCCGTGCTGGCCCTGGCGGCCGCCCAGACGGGCGGCGCCGTCGTCGACACCACCCCGGCGCCCACCGGGCTGGTCCTGCCCACCTACCCGTTCCAGCGCCGCCGCTACTGGCTCGCCCCCTCGCCCGCGGCCGACGCGCGCGGCCTGGGCGTGCAGGCCACCGGCCACCCGCTGCTGCCCGCCGCCGTGGCGCTGGCCGAGCGCGACGAGCTGGTCCTCACCGCGCCGCTGTCCACCCGGACGCAGCCGTGGCTGGCCGACCACGCCATCGGCGCCACCACCCTGGTCCCGGGCACCGCACTGGTCGAGCTGGCCGCCGCGGCGGGGGAGCGGGTCGGCGCCCCGGTCGTCGACGAGCTGACGCTGGAGGCCGCGCTGGCCCTGCCCGAGCAGGGCCAGGTCAGCGTGCAGGTCGTGGTCGGCGCCGCCGACGCCGCCCACCGCAGGCCGGTGTCCGTCCACTCGCGACCCGCCGACGACCCCGCGGCCGCGTGGACCCGCAACGCGGGCGGCTTCCTGCGCCCCGACGACGAGAGCGCCCCCGAAGAACTCGGCGCCTGGCCGCCCGCCGGGGCCGAGGCGGTCGCGCTGGACGACGCCTACGACCGCCTGGCCGAGCTGGGCTACCACTACGGGCCTGCCTTCCGCGGCCTGGAGGCACTGTGGCGCGCGGGCTCCGACCTCTACGCCGAGGTCGCCCTGCCGGAGTCCGTCCGGGAGGGCGCGGCCGACTACCACACCCACCCGGCCCTGCTCGACGCCGTGCTGCACCCGCTGGTGCTGGCCGCGGCCGACCCGGCGCGGCCCGAGGAGGTCAAGCTGCCGTTCGCCTGGTCCGGCGTCCGCGTCGTCGCCGTGGGCGCGACCCGGCTCCGCGCCCGCGTCTCCCCGGTCGCGGGCAGCGCCGACACCTTCTCGATCACCCTCGTCGCCGCCGACGGGACCCCGGTCGGCGGCGTCGAGGAGTTGGCGCTGGCCGCCGTCCGCCGCGACCAGGTGCGCGCGGAGGGGCCCGAGGGCCTGTTCGCCCTCGCCTGGTCCCCGGTCCCCGCCCCGGCGGAGTCCGAGCTGTCCGAGGGCACCCTCGTCGTCACCGTCGCCGCCCAGGGCGCCGACGTCCCGGCCGCTGTCCGCGCCGCCGTGCACCAGGCCCTCGACACCGCCCGCGGCTGGCTGTCCGAGGACCACGACCCGGCCGACCGGCTGGTCCTGCACACCCGCGCGGCGGTCGCCGCCGCGTCCGGCGACGTGGTCGACGACCTCGCCGCCGCCGCGGTGTGGGGGTTGGCGCGGACCCTGCAGAGCGAGCACCCGGACTCGGTCGTCCTGCTCGACACCGAGCCCGGCGCCGATGTCGACGGGCTGGTGGCCGCCGCGGTGGCCACGGGGGAGCCGCAACTGGCCGCGCGCGGTGGGGCCCTGCTCGCCCCGCGGCTGGCCCGCGCGGCGCCGCCCGAGGCGGAGCCGACCCGGCTCGACCCGGGCGGCACGGTGCTGATCACCGGCGGCACCGGCGGCCTGGGCGCGCTGCTGGCCCGGCACCTGGTCGCCGGGCACGGCGTGCGCAGCCTGCTGCTGGTCAGCCGCCGGGGCGCCGCCGCCCCCGGGGCCGCCGAGCTGGTCGCGGAGCTGGTCGCCGGGGGCGCCCGGGTCGCCGTGGCCGCCGCCGACGCCGCCGACCGCGCCGCGCTGGCCGCCGCGCTGGCCGAGGTCCCCGCCGACGCCCCGCTCACCGCCGTGGTGCACACCGCGGGCGTGCTCGCCGACGGCACCGCCACCGCGCTCACCGCGGAGCAGGTCGACACGGTGCTGGCGCCGAAGGTCGACGCCGCCTGGCACCTGCACGAGCTGACCGCGGGCGCCCCGCTGGCCGCGTTCGTCCTGTTCTCCTCGGTGTCGGGCACCACCGGCACCGCGGGCCAGGCCAACTACGCCGCCGCCAACACCTTCCTCGACGGCCTCGCCGCCGCGCGCGCCGCCGCGGGCCTCCCGGCCACCTCCCTGGCCTGGGGCCTGTGGGACGGCACGGCCGGCATGGGCGCGACCGTCGGCGAGGCCGACGTGGCCCGCTGGGCCCGCGCCGGGTTCGCGCCGCTGACCCCCGAGCAGGGCTTCGCGCTGTTCGACCGCGCCATCGCCACCGGCGCCGCCTGCCTGGTGCCCGCCGCGTGGCGGCCGGGCGCGGTCGAGGTCGGCCCCGCCACCCCGGCGGTCCTGCGCGGGCGCGCCAAGCCCGCCCGTAAGCGGGCCCGCGCGGCGGCCGCGGACTCCTCGTGGGCGCTGGCCACCGCCGCGCTGGCCGGGCCCGCCCGCGCCGAGGCGGTCACCGACCTGGTCCGCGCCCAGGTCGCCGCCGCGCTCGGGCACCCGGACCCGATCGCGCTCGACCTGGCCCGCGCCTTCCGCGACCTGGGCTTCGACTCGCTGGCCGGGGTCGACCTGCGCAACCGGCTCATCGCCGAGACCGGCCTGCGGCTGCCCGCGACCGTCGTGTTCGACCACCCCAGCCCGCTCGCGCTGATCGGGCGGATCACCGAGCTGGTCTCGGCCCGCAACGCCCCGGACAAGACCGCGCGCCCCCGCCGCCGCACCGCCGACGACCCGGTCGTCATCGTCGGCATGGCCTGCCGCTTCCCCGGCGGCGTGCGCTCCCCGGAGGACCTGTGGGACCTCGTCGACGGCGGGATCGACGCCGTGGGCCCGTTCCCGGACAACCGGGACTGGGACGTGGACTCCCTCTACGACCCCGACCCGGAGCGAGTCGGCTCCTCCTACACCCGCCACGGCGGCTTCCTGCACGACGCCGACCAGTTCGACCGCGGCTTCTTCGGGATGTCCCCGCGCGAGGCCACCGCGACCGACCCGCAGCAGCGGTTGCTGCTGGAGACGGCGTGGGAGGCCTTCGAGGACGCCGGGGTCGACCCGGCCGGGCTGCGCGGCAGCCGCACCGGTGTGTTCGCGGGCGTCATGTACGACGACTACGCCTCCCGGCTGCCGTCCGTGCCGCCGGAGTACGAGGGCTTCCTGCTGGCGGGCAACCTCTCCAGCGTCGTCTCCGGCCGCCTCGCCTACGTCTACGGGCTGGAGGGCCCGGCCATGACGGTGGACACCGCGTGCTCGTCGTCGCTGGTGGCGATGCACCTGGCCGCGCAGGCGCTGCGGTCGGGGGAGTGCGACCTGGCCCTGGCGGGCGGGGTGACGGTGATGGCCGGTCCCAACACCTTCGTCGAGTTCTCCCGCCAGCGCGGCCTGTCGCCCGACGGCCGGTGCAAGTCCTTCTCCGCCGACGCCGACGGCACCGGCTGGTCCGAGGGCGTCGGCCTGCTGCTGATGGAGCGGCTGTCCGACGCGCGCCGCAACGGCCACCGGGTGATCGCCGTCGTGCGCGGCACCGCGGTCAACTCCGACGGCGCCTCCAACGGGCTGACCGCCCCCAACGGGCCCTCGCAGGAGCGGGTGATCCGCGCCGCGCTGGCCTCCGCCGGGCTGGCCCCGTCCGATGTGGACGCTGTCGAGGCGCACGGCACCGGGACCACGCTGGGCGACCCGATCGAGGCCGA
>NZ_WHOL01000054.1 GCF_009745975.1 Actinokineospora pegani
GTGGGTGGTGCTGGTTTGGCTGTGTTCGGATCACCGTTCTCGCAGGGTGTGGGTAGTCGTCCACGGTGGGTGGAGGTTCGGTGGTGCTGACTCGGTCTGCGGTGTTGTCGGATGGGTGGCAGCCAGTGGGTGGTGCCGGTTCGGCTGTGCTCGGATCACCGTCCCATGGGGGTGCCGGGTAGGTCGTTGAGGGTCTGGCGTCGCGGACCGGGCCGGGCGGTGGTGTTGGGCGTCGATGTGTAGCGGCAGTCCGGGCTGTGGCTGGCGGGTGGTGCCGATCGGGCTGCCCCTGCCGCAGCGCGGGCGCGACGAGGCCCCGGCAGCGGTGCTGCCGGGGCCTCGTGGTCCGAGCCTGGTGGCTACCTGCCCGCGCGCGCCGGGGCGCCGTTGGGGGTCGGCTGCTTGGGCTGCTCGCCCGGCTTGGCCGCGGCCTGGGGGTTGCCCGCCGCGGGCTTGGCGGCGTCGGTGGCCTTGGCCATGGTCTCGGCGAAGTGCTTCTTCGCCTCCTCCAGGATCGAGAAGGTGTTCGTGACCTGCTCGGACACCCGCTTCTCGAAGGCGTCGGCCTTGTCGTGGCGGTCGTTGGCGTTGGCCAGCTTCGCCTCGGCCTCGGCGATCAGCGTGGCGGCCCGCTTGTCGGCGGCCTCGCGCTGGTTCTTGATCTCGGCCTCGGACTTGGCGCGCTGGTCGGCGACGACCTTCTCGGTGTCCGACTTGTGCTTCTCGGCGTCGGTGATGAGCTTCTCGGCCTGCTTCTCCGCGGTCTCGCGCTGCGACCTGATCTCCGAGTCGACCTTGGCGCGGAGTTCGCCGATCGACTTCTCCGTGTCCGCCTTCATCTTCTCGGTGTCGGCGACGAGCTTCGCGACGACGGCGTCGGCCTTGTCGCGCTGGGCCTTGAGCTCGGCGTCGGTGCGGGTGCGCAGGTCGGCCATCGCCTTCTCGGTGTCGGCCTTGTTCTTCTCCGCGTCCGCGACGAGCTTGGCCGCGGACGCCTCGGCCTTCTCGCGCTGGGCCTTGAGCTCGGCCTCGGTCTTGGCGCGCTGGTCGGCCAGGGCCTTCTCGGTGGCCGCGGTCTGGTCGGCCAGGGCCTTCTCGGTGCGGGTGGCCTGGTCGTTGAGCTCGGCCTCGGTGCGCGCGCGCAGGTCGGCGAGGGCCTTCTCGGTCTGGTCGGTCTTGGCCTTGAGCGTGGCCTCGACCTCGTCGGTGCGCTTGGCCAGCGCCTGCTCGGCCTGCGCCCGCTTGGCGGCGATCTCGTTCTCGGCCTGGGCGTCGGCGTCCTTGCGGACCTTGAGCGCCTCGGCGTCGAGCCGCTCGCGCACCCGCAGGGCGTCGGTGTCGAGCTGGTCGCGGTGCGCGGTCGCCTCGGCGTAGAGCTGGGCGATGCGCTCGTCGTTGGCCTTGGCCTGGGCGGCGATGTCGGCCCGCGCGTCGGCCATGAGCTTCTTGTGCTCGTCGGCCAGGGTGGCGCGCATGGTCTCGTACTCGGAGTCCAGCTCGGCGTGGTTGCGGGTGTAGTCCGCCTCGAGCTGCTTGCGGCGCTCCTCGAGGTCCACGATCATCTTGTCGTGCTTGGCCTTGAGGTCGGCCGCGTACTTGTCCGCCGCCGCCTTGGTGGCCGCCGCGGCGTCGTTGGCCTTGTTCCCGGTGTTCTGCGCGTAGGTCTCCGCCTTCTGGCGGGTCTGCGCGGCGTACTCGTCGGCGCCCTTGCGGGTGCCCGCCGAGTAGCCGTCGGCCTCCTTGCGCGTGTTCGCCGAGTAGCTCTCGGCGTCGGCGCGGGTCGACTTGCCGTACTCGTCGGCCTGCCGCTTGAACTCCGCGATCTCCTCTTCCGCCAGCTGCATCATCAGGCGGACCCGCTCGGTCATGCCCTCGGTGCTGTTGGGGTTCGAGCTGATGCGGTTGAGCCGCGTCGTCGTCTCCAGCAGCTGCTGCTGCAGCGAGCCGAGAGACTTGGTCAGCTCGCCGATCTTGCCTGCCGCGTCGTCCCGGTCCTTCTGGGCGTGGCGCAGGTCGTAGGTCAGGCGAGTGACTCGCTCGTTGACCTGCCGCGGGTTGTAGCCGCGCAGGACCGTGTCGAAGTGGGGTAGCCGGTCGTTCGACTCGGCGGCGTCACCAGAGGGCATTCCCTCACTTTAGTATGACCGCTCTTCAGGTGAACACGCCGGTCGGGATAATTCTCCGTATCGTCCACCTCCGTAACCCGAGCGCTCCTCGGCGCGTTGGCCTGCGTTGACCCCGCAGGTGGGCGGCCACTTCTCGGTAATGCTCACCTGGTGATGATTCCCCGGCCGCGCAAGCGTTCTCCAGGCCATCCGTCCACTCAGGCCGTGCGCGGAACAGCCCCGGGTGTCCATTCTCGACCCAACCGGATAACGACCGGGTGGCCGGTCGGCCACGCATCGTGGTTGGCGGTTTCCGGTCTTTCCCGGGGCGGGTCCGAAAACCGGACAGCCGTCCGGCAACGCCCTCGCCCGGCAAATGGTGATCCTTGCCCGGAGACGGCCTTGATCACTAAGACTGCGATATGAACTCTTTTCACGCGCGCCGCGCCCTCCCCGCTGTGGCGGTGCTCCTGCTCGGCCTCCTCGCGGCGGCACCCGCCCACGCGGGCGGTTCGGACGTCCTGGCCGACCAGCCCAACGCCCCCTGGGGCCTCGACCGCATCGACCAGCGCACCGGGACGAACGGCGAGTACCACTACGAGACCACCGCCGCCAACGTCCGCGTCTACGTCGTCGGCACCGGCGTCAGCCCGGTCCCGGACCTGCTCAACCGCCTGCTGCCCGGCTACGCGACCGGCGGCGGCAGCACCGCCGACGACAACGGCAACGGCACCTTCCTCGCGGGCGTCGCGGCCGGGACCACCCACGGGGTGGCCAAGCGGGCGAAGGTCGTCCCGGTGAAGGTGCTCGGCGCGAACGGGTCGGGCACGGTCGCCCAGGTCGTCGCGGGCCTGGACTGGGTCCGGGCCAACGCCGTCAAGCCCGCCGTCGCCCTGCTGTCCATCGGCGGCGGCGCGAGCACCCCCGTCGACGACGCCGTGCGGCGGCTCATCGCCTCCGGCGTCACCGTCTCGGCCGCCGCGGGCGGCTCGAACGCCAACGCGTCCGATTTTTCCCCCGCGCGGGTGAGTGAGGCGCTGGTCTCCACCGCCCTCACCCGGCAGGACTGCAAGCACCGCTCCGCCAACTACGGCCCGACCGTCGACGTGCTCGCCCCGGGCGAGGGCATCACCGGGCCATGGCCCGGCGGCGGCGTCAGCACCATGTCCGGCAGTTCGGTCGCCGCGGCGTTCACCGCGGGCGCCGCGGCCCTGCGGCACTCGGTCAACCCCACCTGGACCCCCGCCCAGGTGCACGCCGCCGTGGTGGCCAGCGGCTCCCCCCTCCCCGCGGGCTGCTCGATCCCGACCGGCTCACCCAGCCGCATCCTCCACACCGGACCGTTCGCCCAGTGAGACGGCGGGTGCGCGGCCGACCGCAAGATCACCGGACGTTTATCACGCTAGGTGACCGCCCGATGCGAACGCCTCGCTCCCGGCGGTGCCGCCTGCCTGGCAGGCCGCCCCCGTGAACCGCTCGAATCGGACACTCGCCGAGCGGAGCGACGTGACGACCGACACTCACTGACGTTCATGAGAACGCAACAGAGCCCGGCGGGAACCGCCTGGATAACCGTACGCCCGGCACAATTGCGCCCCCGGTGAGGACCTGTGGGGCAAGAGTGCTGGGAGGGACACAAAGCGGGCGGTCGCCGCAACCGGGATGGCATCCGTCACGTGGGACGATTCTCCCGGCGTCTGGGAAAACCACGGTAACCTCCTGCGACCGACTCTGAGTCAGCAGGAGGTAACCGGGCATGTTCCGCAAGGTGCTTGTCGCCAACCGTGGCGAGATCGCCATCCGGGCGTTCCGAGCCGGATACGAGCTCGGCGCCGGGACGGTCGCCGTCTTCCCGCACGAGGACCGCAACTCCCAGCACCGGATGAAGGCCGACGAGGCCTACGAGATCGGCGAACAGGGGCACCCGGTCCGGGCCTACCTCTCCGTCGAGGAGATCATCAAGGCGGCCAAGAAGGCGGGCGCCGACGCGGTCTACCCCGGCTACGGCTTCCTCTCCGAGAACCCCGACCTGTCCAAGGCGTGCGCGGACAACGGCATCACCTTCGTCGGCCCCTCCGACGACATCCTGGAGCTGACCGGCAACAAGGCCCGCGCCATCGCCGCCGCGCGCGAGGCGGGCCTGCCCGTGCTGCGCTCCTCGGAGCCGTCCAAGGACGTCGAGGGCCTGCTGGCCACCGCCGAGGAGATCGGCTTCCCGATCTTCGTCAAGGCGGTCGCGGGCGGCGGCGGGCGCGGGATGCGCCGCGTCGAGGACCCCAAGGGCCTGCGCGACGCGCTCGAGGCGGCCATGCGCGAGGCCGAGTCCGCCTTCGGCGACGCCACCGTGTTCCTCGAGCAGGCCGTCCTGGACCCGCGCCACATCGAGGTGCAGATCCTCGCCGACGGCGCGGGCAACGTGATCCACCTCTACGAGCGCGACTGCTCGCTGCAGCGCCGCCACCAGAAGGTGATCGAGATCGCCCCGGCGCCGAACCTGTCCGCGCAGCTGCGCGACCAGATCTGCCAGGACGCGGTCAAGTTCGCCAGGCACATCGGCTACAAGAACGCGGGCACCGTCGAGTTCCTCCTCGACACCCGCGGCAACCACGTCTTCATCGAGATGAACCCGCGCATCCAGGTCGAGCACACGGTGACCGAGGAGGTCACCGACGTCGACCTGGTGCAGGCGCAGCTGCGCATCGCCGCGGGCGAGACCCTCGACGACCTCGGCCTGCGCCAGGAGGACATCTACCTGCGCGGCGCGGCCCTGCAGTGCCGCATCACCACCGAGGACCCGGCCAACGGCTTCCGCCCCGACGTGGGCATGATCTCGGCCTACCGCTCCCCGGGCGGCTCGGGCATCCGCCTCGACGGCGGCACCGCCGCGGGCGCCGAGGTCTCCGCGCACTTCGACTCCATGCTGGTCAAGCTGACCTGCCGGGGCCGCGACTTCGACCTGGCCGTGCGCCGGGCCAAGCGCGCCGTGGCCGAGTTCCGCATCCGCGGCGTGGCGACCAACATCCCGTTCCTGCAGGCGGTGCTGGACGACGAGGACTTCCGCGCGGGCCGGGTCACCACGGCCTTCATCGAGGAGCGCCCGTACCTGCTCACCGCCCGGCACTCCGCCGACCGCGGCACCCGCCTGCTGACCTACCTGGCCGACGTCACGGTCAACCAGCCCAACGGCGAGCGCCCCAAGGTCATCAACCCGCTGGAGAAGCTGCCCGCGGCCGACCTGTCGGTCGCCCCGCCCGCCGGGTCCAAGCAGAAGCTCGTCGAGCTGGGCCCGGAGGGCTTCGCCCGCTGGCTGCGCGAGTCCAACCGGGTCGGCGTCACCGACACCACCTTCCGCGACGCGCACCAGTCGCTGCTGGCGACCCGCGTGCGCACCAAGGACCTGCTGGCGATCGCCCCGCACGTGGCCCGCAACACCCCCGAGCTGCTCTCGCTCGAGGCGTGGGGCGGCGCGACCTACGACGTGGCGCTGCGCTTCCTCGCCGAGGACCCGTGGGACCGGCTCGCCGCGCTGCGCGCGGCGGTGCCCAACATCTGCCTGCAGATGCTGCTGCGCGGGCGCAACACCGTCGGGTACACGCCCTACCCGACCGAGGTGACCGACGCCTTCGTCGAGGAGGCCACCAAGACCGGCATCGACATCTTCCGCATCTTCGACGCCCTCAACGACGTCGAGCAGATGCGCCCGGCCATCGAGGCGGTGCGCAACACCGGCACGGCCGTCGCCGAGGTCGCGCTGTGCTACACCGCCGACCTGGCCGACCCGAACGAGCAGCTCTACACCCTGGACTACTACCTCAAGCTGGCCGAGCAGATCGTCGGCGCGGGCGCGCACGTGCTGGCCATCAAGGACATGGCGGGCCTGCTGCGCCCGCCCGCCGCGCAGCGCCTGGTCACCGCGCTGCGCAAGGAGTTCGACCTGCCGGTGCACCTGCACACCCACGACACCGCGGGCGGGCAGCTGGCCACCTACCTGGCCGCCATCCAGTCCGGGGTGGACGCCGTGGACGGCGCGGTGGCGTCGATGTCGGGCACCACCTCGCAGCCCTCGCTGTCGGCCATCGTCGCCGCCACCGACCACAGCGACCGGGAGACCGGGCTGTCGCTGCAGGCGGTGTCGGACATGGAGCCGTACTGGGAGATCGTCCGCAAGATCTACAAGCCGTTCGAGGCGGGCCTGCCCTCGCCGACCGGCCGCGTGTACCACCACGAGATCCCCGGCGGGCAGCTCTCCAACCTGCGCACCCAGGCGGTCGCGCTGGGCCTGGGCGACCGGTTCGAGGAGATCGAGACCATCTACGCCGCGGCCGACCGGATGCTGGGCCGCCTGGTCAAGGTGACCCCGTCGTCCAAGGTCGTCGGCGACCTCGCGCTGCACCTGGTGGGCGCCGGGGTGGACCCGGGGGAGTTCGAGGCCGAGCCCAACCGCTTCGACATCCCCGGCTCGGTCATCGGCTTCCTGCACGGCGAGCTGGGCGACCCGGCGGGCGGCTGGCCGGAGCCCTTCCGCAGCAAGGCCCTGCAGGGCCGCTCGGCCCCCAAGGGCGTCGCCGAGCTGACCGCAGACGACCGCGAGGGCCTGGCGAACGACCGCCGCAAGACCCTCAACCGCCTGCTGTTCCCCGGCCCGACCAAGGACTACGAGACCCACCGCGCCGCCTTCGGCGACACGAGCATCCTGGCGTCGAAGGACTACTTCTTCGGCCTGGAGCAGGGCAAGGAGTACGCGGTCTCGCTGGAGAAGGGCGTCACCCTCCTCATCGAACTCGAGGCGGTCGGCGACGCCGACGAGCGCGGCATGCGCACCGTCATGGCCACCCTCAACGGCCAGCTCCGCCCGATCCAGGTCCGCGACCGCTCGGTGGCCACGGACCTCCCGGTGGCGGAGAAGGCCGACCGCGCCAACCCCAACCAGGTCGCCGCGCCGTTCGCGGGCGTCGTGACCCTGTCCGTGGCCGAGGGCGACGAGGTCGAGGCGGGCGCCACGATCGCGACCATCGAGGCCATGAAGATGGAGGCCGCCATCACCGCCCCGAAGGGCGGCAAGGTGGCCCGCCTGGCGATCGGCTCGGTGCAGCAGGTCGAGGGCGGGGACCTGTTGGTGGTCCTGGAGTAGCAGTTCCTCGGTGCCGGAAGGGGTCGTGCGGTCGCGCGGCCCCTTCCGTCGTCGCTGTGCCCCTCGCGGTTTTCCTGGCGTGCGCACGATCTCCCCCGATCAAGCGGTTCCAGCACCTCGGCGGTGCCGGCTTCCTGTTCAGGATTGGCCGTGTCCGCCGCCGGTTCCAGGGGCGGTCGGAATCTGGGGATGGATTCGGCGGCTGTGGACAACCCGTCCCGGCCGAACCGTTCTTGTCGGTGCCCACCGGTAGCGTTGAAACCGGGGGTCCCCCGGGGAAGATGATCTTGAGTGGGAGTCCTCGGCCCGACCGGCGGAGTCTCCCGCCAGGGTCAGGCAGCGGCGGGAGACGGCGCCGGCGCGGGTGGTGGACTCGCCGCCCGGGTCCTCGTGGCGGGCCGGGGTGAACGGCCCGTGCCGATCGGTGTGCTGCTGCCTGGCGGCCACTCAGTGGTGATCGGGCCAGCCCTCCCTGGTGGTCAGCACGGTCAGCCGCTGCGTCGCGCGGGTCAGCGCGACGTAGAGCGTGCGCGGGCCGGTGGTCGACTCGGCGACCAGTTCGTCCGGCGCGACCAGCACCACGGCGTCGTACTCCAGGCCCTTGGACTCCAGGCCGTCCACCACGTGCACGCGATCCTCACCGAGCCCCGCCGCCGCCTCGCGGACGCGGTCCACCCGGGCGGTGGCGGTGATGATGCCGACGGTGCCGTCGACCTCGGACAGCAGGTCCACCGCCGCCTTCAGCGAGGTGTGCTCCAGGTCGTCGGCCGGGCAGACCTCGACCAGGGGGTCCACGCCGGTGCTGCGGACGGCGATGGGGAGCTGCTCGGGCTCGGCGACGCCCGTGACGACCTTGCCCGCCAGGTCGAAGATCTCCGCCGAGTTGCGGTAGTTGGTGCGCAGCGCGAACTTGCGGTGCTGGGTGCGCGGGCCGCCGAAGGCCTCCTGCTGGGCCTGCCTGGCCTCGGCCGGGTCCGGCCAGGACGACTGCACCGGGTCGCCCACCACGGTCCAGCTCGCGTACTTCCCGCGCCTGCCGACCATCCGCCACTGCATGGGCGAGAGGTCCTGGGCCTCGTCGACGACGATGTGGGAGTACTCGTCGTAGTCCTGGCGGGCCGGGGGCTGACCGGCGTGCTCGCCCCGGCGGCGCTTGCGGGGCGGGGCGCCCAGCAGGACGCGGACCTCGTCGAGCAGGGCGATGTCGGCGGTGGAGAAGCCGGGCAGCGCCCACGAGTCGGCGAGCTGGTCGACCTCGGCGCGGGTCAGCGTCCGCCCCGCAGCGCGCGCGAGCCGACGCCGGTCGGACAGGCCGCGCAGCACCTCCTGCGGGGTCAGCAACTGCCACCACACGACGACGAACCGGTGGAAGTCGATGCGCTCGCCCAGGTCGGTCAGCAGCTCCTGGCGGGTGACCGGGTAGTCCTCGTAGGACTCGGCCTTGCGCCACAGCGCCTCGAGCAGCGCCTCGGCCGCGTCGACCCTGGACTGGTTGGGCGGGCGGCGGCCGTTGTGCAGCGACGCGCGGACCTTGGCCAGGTCGCGGGCGTCGAGCTTGAGCACCTCGCCCTTGAACATGATCCGGAACTCGGTCGGCGCGTCGACCGGGGCCTCGCGGATCGCCTTGCGCAGCACCTTGCGCATCCGCAGCGAGCCCTTGACCGCCGCGACCGGGCCGGAGTCCACGCGGGTGGCGGCGGCGCCGTCGAGCAGGTCGCTGAGCGAGCGCAGCTCCACGGTGTCCTCGCCCATCGACGGCAGGACCCGGGAGATGTAGGAGGTGAACGCGGGGGAGGGGCCGACCACGAGCACGCCGGAGCCGCCCATCCGCCTGCGGTCCCGGTAGAGCAGGTACGCCACCCGGTGCAGCGCGACGGCGGTCTTGCCGGTGCCGGGGCCGCCGGTGATCTCGGTGACCCCGCGCCACGGCGCCCGGATCGCCTCGTCCTGCTCCTTCTGGATGGTGGCCACGATGTCGCGCATGTTCTCGCCGCGCGCCCTGGTCAGGCTGGCGATCAGCGCGCCCTCGCCGATCACCGGCATGTCCTCGGAGCGCGCCTCGGGCATCAGCAGGTCGTCGTCGATGTCGACCACCGACTGCCCGGTCGAGCGGATCACCCTGCGCCGGATGACATCCATCGGCTGCTCGGCGGTGGCCTGGTAGAACGGCGCCGCCGCGGGGGCGCGCCAGTCGGTGACCAGGTTGTCGAACTCGCTGTCGCGCACGCCGAGGCGGCCGACGTACATCGTCTCCGGCTCGGTGGTGTCCAGCCTGCCGAACACCAGGCCCTCGTGCTCGGCGTCGAGCGAGCGCAGGATCTGGTTGGCGTGGCGGACCATCACGTCCCGCTCGAACAGCATCGCCGCCTGCTCGAAAACGGCCTCGTTGCGCGCGCCGTGGGCGAGTTCGTCGCCCCGGTCGCGCATCGCCTCGGCCTCGTCGCGCATCTCCGCGACCCGTGTGTACACGAGGTCGACGTGCTTCTGCTCGACCGCGATCTCGGCCTCTCTCACCGAGCTTTCGGACACCCAAGCTCCCACGGTTGTTTCGGACGGGACAAGCGAGATTACGCCCCCCGGTGCGGACGGGAATCGACCTCCGGGTCTATGTGCTCGGCCTCACCCCGGCCGCGGGCCACCTGCCCGGGGTCGGGCACGATGGACCGGTGACCAGGATCGTGGCGGGCACCGCGGGCGGACGCAGGCTCGGTGTCCCGGCCAAGGGCACCCGCCCCACCGCCGATCGCGTGCGCGAGGCCCTCTTCAGCGCGCTCGAGGCCGCCGTCGGCATCGCGGGGAGCAGGGTGCTCGACCTCTACGCGGGCTCGGGCGCGCTCGGCCTGGAGGCGCTCTCGCGCGGGGCCGAGGCCGCCACGCTGGTGGAGCACCACCGCGACGCCGTGGCCGTGCTGCGCCGCAACGCGGCCGCCGTCGGCCTCCCTGGCGCGGACGTGCGGGCGGGCAAGGTCGCCACCGTGCTGGCCGCGCCGCCGCGAGCTCCGTACGACATCGTGTTCGCCGACCCGCCGTACGCGCTGCCGGACGAGGAGCTGGCGGTGGCGCTGACCGCCCTCGTCGAGCAGGGGTGGGTGGCCGAGGGGAGCACGGTCGTGGTCGAGCGGGCCGCGAAGGCGGGGCCGCCGCGGTGGCCCGCGCCGCTGGAGCCGACCAGGTCAAAGCGCTACGGCGACACCGAAGTGCACTGGGCCCAGTGCCGTTGAGCCGGTAGCTTCGCGGGCATGACCACAGCGGTGTGCCCCGGTTCCTACGACCCGCCCACCAACGGCCACCTGGACGTCTTCGAGCGGGCGGCGGGCCTGTTCGACGAGGTCGTGGTGCTGATCGGGGTCAACAAGAGCAAGAAGGGCCTGTTCAGCGTCGACGAGCGGATCACCCTGCTCGCAGGCGCGATCGCCCACCTGGACAACGTGCGGGTCGACTCCTGGTACGGGCTGACGGTCGACTACTGCGCGGCCAACGGCGTCCAGGCGATCGTCAAGGGCCTGCGCACCGCGTCCGACTTCGACTACGAGCTGCCGATGGCGCAGATGAACCAGCAGCTCACCGGGGTCGAGACGCTGTTCCTGCCGACCCGTCCCGGCCTGAGCCACCTGTCCAGCTCGCTGGTCAAGGAGGTCGCGGCCTTCGGCGGGAACGTCGAGGGGATGCTCCCGGAGGAGGTGCACGCCCGGCTGCTCGCCCGCCTGGCGGAGCAGGCCTAGGAGCCGGGCGCGGTCACAGCGGGAGCTTCATCCCGATGTGGCTGGCGACGAAGCCCAGCCGCTCGTAGAAGCGCTGGGCGTCCTTGCGGGTGGCGTCCGTCGTCAACTGGACCAGGCTGGCGCCGCGGACCCGCGCCCGCTCGATCGCCCAGGCGAACAGCTCCTCGCCCACACCCGCGCCGCGCTGATCGGCCCGCACCCGCACGCCCTCGATCGTCGCGCGGGTCGCCCCGACCCTGGACAGGCCAGGGGTGAACGTGAGCTGCAGCGTGCCGACGACCTCCCCGTCGCGCTCGGCCACCACCAGCTCCTGGTTGGGGTCGGCGGCGATGGCGGAGAACGCCTGGTCGTAGCCGGGGTCGCCGGGGTTCTCCCGGCTCGCGCCCAGCGGGTCGTCGGTCAGCATGGCGACGATGGCCGGGATGTCCGCAGCCGTGGCCGCGCGGAACTCTGGGGTGTTCGCTGCGCTGTCCTGCACGCCCACCACTGTGCCGGCGCGTGATCAGAACGCCACGGTGGGTTCACGTTCGAGACCAAGAGAACTCATTTTGGTGACTTACGGTTGGTTAATGAGCAACATGACAACGAAGATGGTGAAGTCCTTCCTCGCGCTGGTGCTCGCGACCCTCGGCCTGGTCGGCCTGGCCGGGACGGCGGCGGCCGAGCCCGCCGCGGCCCCGGCCGCCGTCGTCGCCGCGCAGCCCGACTGCGGTGACACCGCCGGCTACAACGAGGTCTCGCTGTCGAGCCTGCCCGCCCAGGCGACCGACACCTACAACCTGATCCAGACCGGCGGCCCGTTCCCGTTCGACCAGGACGGCACGGTCTTCCAGAACCGCGAGGGCCTGCTCCCGGCGTGCTCCTCGGGCTACTACCGCGAGTACACCGTCATCACCCCCGGCTCCGGCACCCGCGGCGCGCGCCGCATCGTCGCGGGCGACGGCGGCGAGCACTTCTACACCTCGGACCACTACGAGAGCTTCTCCCTGATCTCCGTCTGACCCGGCCAACCGCCTCCCGGTCCCGGGCGTGTCGCGTCGAGGGGACACGCCCGGGCCCGATCTCCCCGCCCGGCGCGCCCGCTGCGGGCACAATCTCCGCCGGGAGCAGGCGGAGGTGGGAGCTGTGTACAAGGTCTTCGAGGCGATCGACGAACTGGTGACGATCCTGGAGGAGGCCAGGGGCGTGCCCATGACCTCTGGCTGTGTCGTCCCCCGTGGCGACGTGCTGGAACTGCTCGACGAGGTGCGCGACGCGCTGCCGACCGAGATGGACGACGCCCAGGACGTGCTCGACCGCAAGGACGAGATCGTCGGCGGCGCCGAGCACGCGGCCGAGACGATGCTGTCCAAGGCCCGGCTCGACGCGGAGAAGGCCGTGGCCGAGGCGCACGCCGAGGCCCAGCGGATGGTCGCCGAGGCCACCGACCACGCCCACCGCCTCGTCGGCGAGGCCCAGGCCGAGGCCGACCGGGTCGCCGCGGCCGGGCGCGCCGAGTACGAGGGCCTGGTCGGGCGCTCCCGCGACGAGGCCGACCGGATGATCCAGGCGGGCCGGGAGGCCTACGAGCGCTCGGTCGAGGAGGGCCGCTTCGAGCAGGGCAGGCTGGTCGCGCAGACCGAGGTCGTGCAGACCGCCCGCGCCGAAGCCGCGCGCCTGCTCGACGAGGCCAGGGCCGAGGCCGCCCGCCAGCGCGCGGAGTGCGACGCCTACGTCGACGACAAGCTGGGCGAGTTCGAGGACCTGCTCGGCCACACCCTGCGCTCGGTCGGCAAGGGCCGCGTGCACCTGCGCGGCGGCCCCGGGGTGCCCGCGGGCGGTCCGGCGTTCGACGGCGCGCCGTTCGACTACGAGGGCGCCTGACGCCCAGGCCGAGCCCCGGGGGGCCGCCCCGATCACGCCGCCGATCGAATTTCGCTCGTCGGGGCCGGTCGCGTACCCTGGTCTGGTTGACCCGTCGTGGTCGCATCCGCAGGAACAACCCCGCAGGAAAAAACCCCCGTAGGAACACAGAGGTCTCCGCATCATGTCCGCCACGCGCAAGAGCCAGGATCGGCACCTGCTGAGCAGCCCGTGGGTGATCGACACCCGCGAGCTCGGCAGGCGACCCGGCTCCAGTCGCCCGGTCACCAGGACCGCCGAGGCCGCGCACGCGATCGGCCTCGAGGGCGTCATCGCCATCCCGGTCGGCGCGGAGGTGGAGTTGGACCTGCTGCTGGAGTCGGTGGTCGAGGGCGTGCTGGTCTCCGGCGCCGCGTCGGGCACGCTCGAGGGCGAGTGCTCGCGCTGCCTGGACCCGATCTCCGAGCGGATCGAGGTCGACCTCACCGAGCTGTTCGCCTACCCGGACAGCACGACCGAGGCGACCACCGACGACGACGAGATCCCGAGGCTGGTCGACGACCGCCTCGACCTCGAACCCGTCGTGCGGGACGCGGTCGTGCTGGCCGTCCCGCACGTGCCGCTGTGC
The DNA here is from genome assembly GCF_009745975.1 of Actinokineospora pegani. GTDB lineage: Bacteria > Actinomycetota > Actinomycetes > Mycobacteriales > Pseudonocardiaceae > Actinokineospora > Actinokineospora pegani. The sequence continues at coordinate 13,429 of NZ_WHOL01000054.1, forward strand.
GAGCCGGACTGCGCCGGGCTGTGCGCGGATTGCGGCCGCAAGTGGGCCGAGGTCGGCCCCGATCACCGGCATGAGACCATTGACCCCCGGTGGGCCGCGTTGCAGGAGCGGTTCCCGCAGGACCAGGGGGAGTAACACCCGGTTCGTCCTGCACACCAGCTCGTCGAAGCTCGCGAAGGAAGAGAGACAGTCGTGGCCGTCCCCAAGCGGAAGATGTCGCGCTCCAACACCCGTTCGCGCCGTTCGCAGTGGAAGGCCTCGGCCATCCACCTGGTGAACTGCTCGAACAAGGCGTGCCGGGCGCCCAAGCCGCAGCACATCGCCTGCCCGACCTGCGGCCAGTACGACGGCCGTCAGGTCACGCAGCCCGCGTGATGCCCAGGTAGGGCAACACATGGGGGGCAAGGGGAACCGCGGCCCGGTCGCGGACTCGAAAGTGCTGCTCGACGCGCTCGGCGTCCCACTGGACGCCGAGCTGCTCGAGCTCGCCCTGACCCACCGCTCGTACGCGTACGAGAACGGGGGGCTCCCCCCCAACGAGCGGCTGGAGTTCCTCGGGGACGCCGTGCTCGGCCTGGTCGTCACCGACCACCTCTACCGCGCGCACCCCGACCTGCCCGAGGGCCAGTTGGCCAAGCTGCGGGCCAGCGTGGTCAACATGCACGCGCTGGCCGGGGTGGCCAGGGGCCTGGGGCCGGACGGGCTGGGCTCGCACCTGCTGCTGGGCAAGGGCGAGGAGCTCACCGGCGGTCGGGACAAGGCCAGCATCCTGGCCGACGGCATGGAGGCCGTGATCGGCGCGGTCTACCTGGAGCACGGCATCGACACCGCGCGCCAGGTGGTGCACCGCCACTTCGACCCGCTGCTGGCCGAGGCGCCGCTGCGCGGGGCGGGCCTGGACTGGAAGACCAGCCTCCAGGAGCTCACCGCGTCCGCCGGTCTCGGCGTGCCCGAGTACCGGGTGCGCGAGGAGGGGCCGGACCACCGCAAGGAGTTCACCGCCATCGTCGTGGTGAACGGCCAGGGCTACGGCAACGGCGACGGCAAGACGAAGAAGGAAGCCGAGCAGAAGGCGGCCGAGGCCGCCTGGCGCGAGCTGTCCGAGAAGATCGCCACCCCGGGGGACGGTGCCTGAGCTCCCCGAGGTCGAGGTCGTGCGCCGCGGCCTCGAGGCCCACGTCACCGGCCGCCCGGTGGCCAGGGTCGAGGTCTTCCACCCCCGCGCGATCCGCCGCCACGTGCCTGGCGCCGTCGACTTCGCCGCCCGCATCGCCGGGTCGACGCTGGTCGCGGCCCGCCGCCGGGGCAAGTACCTGTGGATCGACCTCAGCACCGGCGAGGCGGTCCTGGCCCACCTGGGCATGAGCGGCCAGATGCTGGTCCAGCCGCCCGGCGCGCCGGACGAGAAGCACCTGCGCGTCCGCGTCGCCTTCGCCGACGACGGCCCCGAACTGCGCTTCGTGGACCAGCGCACCTTCGGCGGCCTCTCGGTCGAGGAGACCGTCGCCGTCGACGGGACCGTCCTGCCCGTCCCGGTCGCCCACATCGCGCGCGACCCGATGGACCCCCACTTCTCCCTCGACGCCGCCGTCGCCGCGCTGCGCCGCAAGAAGACCGAGGTCAAACGAGCCCTGCTGGACCAGACGGTCGTCTCCGGCATCGGCAACATCTACGCCGACGAGGCCCTCTGGCGCGCCCGCCTGCACTGGGCCCGTCCCACCGACAAGCTCACCAAGCCCAAGGCGGCCGAGGTCCTCACCGAGGCCACCACGGTCATGGCCGACGCCCTCCGCGCGGGCGGCACGTCCTTCGACGCCCTGTACGTGAACATCAACGGCCAGTCCGGGTACTTCGACCGCAGCCTGAACGCCTACGGGCAGGAGGGCGAGCCCTGCCCGAGGTGCGGCAGGCCGATCCGCCGCGAGCCGTTCATGAACCGCTCGTCGTTCACCTGCCCCCGGTGCCAGCCGCACCCAGCGGGCTTCTCCCGCTAGTCGCACAACCTCCTGAGCTGCACTTTGTTGCGGCTCACGTTCTGTCGCTTGCGCGGTACTGCGCTTTGCGCAATAGTGTTCCTAGCGCGATACCGGGGAGGGCGTATGGACACCAGTCAGTTGCTCAAGGGGGTGCTGGACCTCGCCGTGCTGGCTGTGCTCAGGGATGAGGACGGGTACGGGTACGACGTCCTGCGGCGGCTGCGGGCCGGGGGGATGGGGGAGGTGGGCGACGCCTCGGTGTACGGGACGCTCCGGCGGCTGTACAAGGCGGGACTGCTCACGTCCTACGTCGTTCCCTCCGACGAGGGGCCGCACCGCAAGTACTACGGGATGAACGACGCCGGGCGAGAACGCCTGGTGGAGTCGGAGAAGGCCTGGCGGGCCTTCCAGGAGACGTTGGACGCGATCCTGCGGAAGGGGGCAGTGGCGTGAACGGGACGGATACGCGCTCGGAGCTGGAGGACTACCTGCGTCGGGTGCGGGTGGCGCTGGCCGACCTGCCCGCTGACGAGCTGGCCGAGGTCATGGAGGACGTCGAGCCGAACGTGCTGGAGGCGTTCGAGGAGACCGGGTCGATCGAGGAGCTGACCAAGCGGCTGGGCACGCCGGAGGCCTACGCCGAGGAGTTGCGGACCGCGGGGGGCTACCCGCCCGCGCCGTCAGCGCCGACGCGGACCGTCGGCGACCGGTTCTCGGCCCGGTACGTGGTGTGGGTGACCGGGTTCAGCATCGTCGTCGGGTTCTTCACCGGCACCGTCGGCGGGGGCCGCTACGCCTCGGACCGCTACGTCGTGCTCATGCTCTGCGCGCCGATCCTCGCGCTGGCGCTGTGGCTGCTGTTCAGCGGCCGGGTGCGGCGGGTCGACATCGAGAGCCTGCGGGAGTACCAGGCCGCGCGGCGCACCGGGCGGTCCGCCGTCGCGCAGCTCCCGCCGAACGTGGTGGAGTACCTGCGCAGCATGCAGCCCGCGTGGTGGCTGGTGCGGGTGGTGCTGCTCGGGGTGGCGTTCATCGCCGCGCTGTCGGTGAGCTCGGAGGCGTTCCTGCTGATCGGGCTGCTGATCGCCGGGCTCGTCTGGGCGGGCTTCCGGGTGCGGCAGGACCGCAGGGTGCTGCCGGTCGTGCTGGTGGCCAACGCCTTCGCGGTCGGGATGGCGGTGGCCCTGCTCAGCGCGGTCATCAGCGACGCGGACTCGTCGCGCAGCCCTTACGTCACCGCCGACTACCGGGGCAGCGGGCTGTGGTTCGACGGCGAGCCCCTCGACAACATCTACGCCGTGGACGCCCAAGGGCGCCAGATCTCCAAGTTCTACCTCTACGACGGGACCGGCAGGCCGCTGGTCAGCCGGGGCGACAGCTGCGAGCCGTCCGGGTCCGACCTGACCAACGAGTACCCGAAGCCCGAGGTCGACTACACGCAGGGCGGCTGCACCACGTCGACGAACATGCCGGTCTTGCCGCTGCCGCCGACCGCGCCGGTCTCCGTCTCGCCGTCGACGTCGGTCTCGCCGTCGACCTCGGTGCCGTCGTCGGCGCCGGAGACGGCTCCTGGGTCCACCCCGCCCGCGCCCACCACCACGGGCTAGGCGGGGAGGGGGGGACGGGGCGGGAGCGGGCATCGGGGGCCTGCTCCCGCCCCCTTCTCGGTCTACCGTGGCGGTGTGACCAAGGTGTTGGTTGTGGACGATGAGCCGCAGATCGTGCGGGCGCTGCGGATCAACCTGACCGCGCGCGGGTACGAGGTGTTCACCGCCGCTGACGGGGTCGGGGCGTTGCGTGCTGCCGCTGATCGGCGTCCGGATGTCGTCATCCTCGATCTGGGGCTGCCTGACCTGGACGGCGCCGAGGTGATCGCGGGGATTCGGGGCTGGACCGCTGTCCCGATCATCGTCCTGTCCGCCCGGACTGATTCCGCTGACAAGGTCTCCGCGCTCGATGCCGGGGCCGATGACTACGTGACCAAGCCCTTCGGCATGGATGAGTTGCTGGCGCGGCTTCGGGCTGCTGTTCGCCGGGCTGCGCCCGCGGGGGAGCAGGCTGTGGTGGAGACTGCCTCGTTCGTCGTGGACTTGGCGGCCAAGAAGGTGCGGCGGGGTGGGGTGGAGGTGCACCTGACGCCGACCGAGTGGGGGCTGTTGGAGATCTTGGCCCGGAATCCGGGGAAGCTGGTGCCGCAGCGGTTGCTGTTGCGGGAGGTCTGGGGGGTGAAGTACGAGGGGGAGACGCAGTACTTGCGGGTGTACTTCGCTCAGTTGCGGCGGAAGTTGGAGGACGTGGCTGCTCGGCCTCGGCATTTGATCACTGAGGCTGGGATGGGTTATCGGTTGGAGTTGTGAGGGGGAGGCCGGGGTCCGGTTCGGAGCTGGGAGGTGCGGGGGGCAGAGCGGGGGCGGCGTCCTGGGGGGCTTCTGGGGGAGGGGCCATGGCGCGGGCGGGGGGCTCGCGGTCGGGGTTGATGCGTTGGGAGATGACCTGGGTGATGCCGTCTCCGCGCATGCTGACGCCGTAGAGGGCGTCGGCTATCTCCATGGTGGGTTTCTGGTGGGTGATGATGATGAGCTGGCTGCTGGCTCTTAGTTGTTCCAAGAGGCCGATGAGGCGGCGCATGTTGGTGTCGTCCAGGGCGGCTTCCACCTCGTCCATGACGTAGAAGGGGGAGGGGCGGGCGCGGAAGATGGCCACCAGCATGGCCACGGCCACCAGGGACTTCTCACCACCGGAGAGCAGGGAGAGGCGCTTGACCTTCTTGCCGGGGGGACGGGCCTCCACGTCCACGCCGGTGGCGAGCATGTCCTCGGGGTCGGTGAGGATCATGCGGCCCTCGCCGCCGGGGAACAGCACGTCGAAGACCGTCTCGAACTCGCGGGCGACGTCGAAGTAGGCGGAGGCGAAGACCTCGAGGATCTTCTCGTCCACCTCCTTGATGACCGTCAGCAGGTCGCGGCGGGTGTCCTTGAGGTCCTCGAGTTGGGTGGAGAGGAACTTGTAGCGCTCCTCCAGCGCGGCGAACTCCTCCAGGGCCAGCGGGTTGACCTTGCCCAGGGTGGTCAGGTCGCGCTCGGCGCGCTTGGCGCGGCGGGCCTGGGTGTCGCGGTCGTAGGGGGTCGACGGCGGGGCGACGACGTCCTCGCCGCGGTCGCGGGCGGCCTCGTACTCGGCCAGGTCGGCGGGGGAGGGGGGGACCGGCACGTCCGGGCCGTACTCGGCCACCAGGTCGTCCAGGCCGATGCCGAACGACTCGGTGATCTTGAGCTCCAACTGCTCGAGCCGCAGCCGCTGCTCGGCGCGCAGGACCTCGTCCCGGTGCACCGCGTCGACCAGCTTCTCCAGCTCCGAGGACAGCTCGCGCACCTTGGTCCGCACGTCGGCCAGCACCCGCTCGCGGTCGACGCGCTGGGCCTGGATGACGTCGCGGTCCTGCGCGGCGCGGGCCAGCGAGGCGCTGATCCGCGCCAACGCGGTCTCACCGCCGGAGACGACGGCCTGGGCGACGGTGGACGCGCGCCTGCGGGCGGCCATCGCGCGGGCGGCGCGCTCGCGGGCCTCGCGCTCGGCGCGGGCGGCCCGGCGCAGCCCGTCGGCCTTGCCCTGGATCGAGCGGTGCCGCTCCTCGGCGGTGCGCAGCGACAGCCGCGCCTCCATCTCCTCCTGCCGCGCGGACGACAGCGAGGCGGCGAACTCGTCGCGCTCGGCGGAGTCGGGCTCGTCGTCGACGTGCTCCTCCTGCACGGCGACGAGCCGCTCCTCCAGGTCGGCCAGCTTGGCCAGCGCGTCCTCGCGGGTGGCCTCGACCTTGCCGCGCTGCGACACCGCGCGCTCGACCTCGGCCTCGGCCGACCGCACGACCTGCCGGAGCCGGTTGAGCCGCTCCGAGGACCGGGCCGCGCGGACCTTGGCGTCGTTCATCAGCTCCTTGACCGCGTTCACGTCGTCGCGGCGCGCCTGCTGCTCGGCCCGCGCGCCCGCCAGCGCCGCCGAGGCCTGCTCGAGCGCGCGCTCGGCGGCGCCGAGCTTCGCGTTGGCCTCGTCCACCGCCGCCTGCACCTCGATGACGCTGCGCGCCTTCTCCGACCCGCCGATCGCCCAGTGCGCGCCCAGCAGGTCGCCCTCGCCGGTCACCGCCCGCACGTCCGGGTGCTCGGCCACCAGCGACCGCGCCGCGGGCAGGTCGGCCACCACGGCCATCCGCTCCAGCGCCCGGCGCACCGCGGGCAGCAGCGCCTCCGGGGCCTGGACGAGGTCCACCGCCCAGCGCGCGCCCGGCGGCAGCACCGGCCACCCGGACCGGTCCGACGACTCGGCGGCCCCGCCGACCAGCAGCCCGGCCCGCCCGGCGTCGCCAGCGCGCAGCATCCGCAGCGCCTCGAGCGCGCCGTCCGGGCTCGCCACCGCTACCGCGTCGGCCACCGGGCCCAGCGCCGCGGCCAGCGCCGCCTCCGCGCCCGGCTCCACGGTCAGCAGCGCGGCGACCGACCCCAGCAGCCCCGGCAGCCGGTCGGCGGCGGCGAGCAGCGCGCCCGCGCCGTCCTTGCGGCTGAGCCCCAGCGACAGCGCGTCCACCCGCGCCCGCCACGACGAGATGTCCTTGTCCGCTTGGCGCTCGGCGCGCACCAACTCCTCGACCCTGGCCCGCGCGGTGTCCGCGGCGGCGGAGGCGCGCTGGAGGCGCTCGGCCAGCCCGGCGTCGTCGGTGTCCTCGACCTCGGTGCCCGCCTGCGCCTCGGCCAGCTCCTCGGCCGCGACCTCGGCGCGCTCGCGGGCCTCGCCGAGGGAGTACGACAGCCGCTCGATCTCCTCGCCGGTGGCGTTGGCCTTCGACCGCAGCGCCTCGACCTGCCCGGACAGCCGGGCCAGGCCCTCGCGGCGGTCGGCGATCGCGCGGACGGCGGCCAGGTGCGCCTTCTCCGCGGCCTGCACCATCCGCTCCAGCTCGGCGCGCCGCTCGGTCGACTCGGCCAGCGCGTAGCGGGCCTCGGCGACGGCCTCGAACAGCTCGGCCTCCTGCACGGCGGTGTGCTCGGCCTCGGCCTCCATCTCGTCGGGGTCGCGCCCGCCGGTGCGCGCCTCGGTGGCGGCGGACAGGTGCCGGGCGCGCTCGACGGCCAGCCGGACGGTGCCGCGCAGCCGCTCCTCCAGGGCCGAGAGCCGGTACCAGGTCTCCTGGGCGGCGGCGAGCTTCGGCGCGTCCTCGGCGAGGTTGTCCTCCAGCTCCCGCTGGCGGGCCTGGCCGATCTCCAGCGCGCCCTCGACCTCGGCGCGCTTGCGCCGGGCGGTGGCCTCGTCCGCCTCGTCGCGGGCGAGGTCCGCGCGCTGGCTGACCAGGTCGTCGGCGTGCAGGCGCAGCCGCGCGTCACGCAGCTCGGACTGCACGGTCTGCGCCCGGCGGGCGATCTCGGCCTGCTTGCCCAGCGGCTTGAGCTGGCGGCGCAGCTCGCCGGTGAGGTCGGTGAGCCGGGTGAGGTTGGCCTGCATCGCGTCGAGCTTGCGGACGGCCTTCTCTTTGCGCTTGCGGTGCTTGAGGACCCCCGCGGCCTCCTCGATGAACGCGCGGCGCTCCTCCGGCTTGGACTCCAGGATCGCGCTGAGCTGGCCCTGGCCGACGATCACGTGCATCTCGCGGCCGATGCCGGAGTCGCTGAGCAGCTCCTGGACGTCCATCAGGCGGCAGCCGTTGCCGTTGATCTCGTACTCGCTGGCGCCGTCGCGGAACATCCGGCGGGTGATGCTGACCTCGGCGTACTCGATCGGCAGGGCGCCGTCGGCGTTGTCGATGGTCAGGGTCACCTCGGCACGGCCGAGCGCGGCCCGCCCGGCGGTCCCGGCGAAGATGACGTCCTCCATCTTGCCGCCGCGCAGGCCCTTCGCGCTGCCCTCGCCCATGACCCAGCGCAACGCGTCGAGCACGTTGGACTTGCCGGAGCCGTTCGGGCCGACGACGCAGGTGATGCCCGGCTCGAACTTCAGGGTCGTCGCCGAGGCGAAGGACTTGAACCCCTTCAGCGTCAGGCTCTTGAGGTGCACGGGGCGGACCCCTCCAGGTGGCTGAGGGCAGCGTTATCCGGCTGAGACTACCCGGCCTAGGCGGGGGCCTGGATGTTGACCAGCACCCGGTCGTCGTCGGTCACGACCTGGACCTGGCTGATCCGGCCCAGGTCGATCGAGGTGCTGCCCGGGATCTGCTCGTCGGTCAGGTAGCCGCTCGACCACCACCCGGCCACCTCGCGGTCGCCGTCGCGGCCGCGCACGACCAGCTTGCACGGCTTGCCCGGCGGCACGTCCTTGAGCCGGATCCTGAACTCGGTGCCCCAGCTCCGGATGGTCAGCTCCACGTCGGCGCGCACGCCGCTGGCCGGGTCGGTGGCCGTCCAGGACACCGGGGCCACGGCCGGGGCAGGCGGTTGGGTGGCCTGCTCGGTGGCCTCCTCGCCCAGCACGCGGTAGCCGACGACCGCGCCCAGGGCCAGCACGAGCACCGCCGCGGCGGCGCTGAGCAGCACCCGCTGCCGCCGCCACAGCCCGGCGCGGGGGGCGGCGTCCTCGGGGGCCACGGCCAGGTCGGCGGCCGTGGGCTCCACCGACTCGGCGAAGTCCTCCGGTTTGACCCGGTGCAGCAGGCCGGGCAGCGGCGAGAGCTTGACCAGCTCGGCCCGGCAGGAGGCGCACCGGCCCAGGTGCGCCTCGAAGTCGGCCCGCGCGCCCGGGTCGAGCGCGCCGAGCAGGTACGCGCCGAGCGCGTTCGTCTCGTGGCAGGTCACAGCTCCGTCACCCCCCGCTCCTCCAACGCGTCGCGCAGCGCCCGCAGCGCGTAGAACGACCTCGACTTGACCGTGCCCGCGGGCACGCCGAGCACCTTGGCAGCCTCGGCCACCGTCCGCCGCCGGTAGAACAGCTCGACGATGACCGAGCGGTGGTCGCGCGACAGCGCGCGCATCGCCTCGGCGACCTGCCAGCCCTGCAGCACCTGTTCGAACTCGTCACCGGAGCGCGGCCAGTCCTTGTCCTCGATCGGCACCTCGGCCACCCTGGCGCGCTGCCTGCGGTAGCCGGTGATCACCAGGTTGCGGGCCACCGTGTACAGCCACGGCCCGGCCGTGTCGGCGACCAGCGCCTCGCGGCCCCGCCAGGCCCGCAGCAGCGTCTCCTGGACCACGTCCTCCGCGCGCTGGTGATCGCCGCCCACCGCGCGGAGCACGTATCCCAGCAGCGGCCGCCGGTAGCGGTCGTAGAGCTCGCGGACGAAGGCGTCGTCCTCGTCGGCACCGGGCACACCGGTTGCTACGCCTAGCGGGGCACGGCGGTTCACCCGCGTGCCCGGCGTCACGCTCAGCGCTCGACGAAGCCTGCCAGGCCGCCCTTGGGCACCCCCCACTGCTCCACCACCGCCTCGACCGACCCCGGGGTCCGCCCGGAGCGCAGCGCGGCCAGCAGCCGCTCGCACCGCTCCCGCCCGCCCTCGGCCACCACCTCGACCCTGCCGTCCGCGGTGTTGCGGGCCCAACCGGCCAGACCCAGCTCCAACGCCCTCGACCGGGTCCACCACCGGAAGCCGACTCCTTGGACGCGCCCGCGCGCCCACGCGGTCAGCCGCACCACCGGCTCCTCGGACACCAGGACACCCCGCTATCGTGCAATACCAGTGGGGTGGTTCACCCGCACCTCGGGGGAGGCTTTGTCCCCTGGTGCTACGTTACCGCGCCGAGAATGCGTCGCCTTGACGGAAAACCGGCCCCCGGCGGGGGTCAGGGAGGGTTGCTGGCTCATGCCTGATCCGATCGACCCCGACCGGTCCGAGCTCGGCCCGCCCGACCACCAGCCGGGTCTGCGCCGCTCGTCCTACGCGATCCTCGGCGTGTCCGGGGTGGTGCTGTCGACGGTGTTCGCCGCCGTGGCCGCGTTCGCCACCGGTGAGGACAGCCAGCCCACGCCGACGCCGGTGAACCAGCAGGTCGACGTGACGACGTCGACCACCAGCCAGGCGCCCGCGAGCTCGTCGGCCCCCGAGTCCTCGGCGCCGTCGTCGACCTCGGAGTCCTCGTCGTCGTCGACCAGCAGTTCCACCAGCCGGTCGACGACCAGCGCCACGACCCGGTCGAGCACGCAGCAGCAGCAACCCCCGCCGCCGCCGAACACCACCACGCGGACGAACGACCCGCAGCCCACGCCGACCAAAACGACGACCCCGACGACAACCACGACGACAACCACGACGACGACAACGACAACGACGACCACTGAGCCGACAGACGGCGAGACCACATCGGCGGCGCCGTCCTCGTCATCGCTGTATTCGACCTCGCGCACCACCAGCAGCAGCCTTCCGCTGGCCTAGGCGGATTGGGCTGCTCGGAGCAGCCGCCGCGGCAACCACTGGTGCTACGTTGCCCAATCGTGACCAGACGTCGGCGGCGCTCCGCAGTGGCCCCGGCCGTGCTCGCCGCCCTCGTCGTCGGCGCGAGCACGGCCGCCGTGACCACGGTCTTCGGCGCCCCGCCCGCGGGCGTCCCGGTGGAGCTGTCGGCGCGGGGCATCGTGATCCCCGCGCCGGGCAGCGGCGTCCAGCCCGACTTCCGCCCGCTGGAGCCGAGCACGACGCCCCCACCCACCGAGACCGCCGCGCCGTCCACCCGCGCTGAGCAGCCGAAGCCGCCGCCGTCGGTCCTCGAGCAGGTCCTCAGCCTGGTCAACCAGCAGCGGGCGGGCGCGGGCTGCGCGCCCGTGGCCGCCGACGCCCGGCTGGCCAGGGCCGCGCAGGGCCACAGCGACGACATGGCCGCCCGCGCCTACTTCTCCCACACCAGCCAGGACGGCCGCTCGTTCGCCGCGCGGATCACCGCCGCGGGCCACCCCAGCCCCGCCGCCGAGAACATCGCCAAGGGCCAGCGCACCGCCGCCGACGTGATGCGCGCCTGGATGGACTCGCCCGGCCACCGCGCCAACATCCTCAACTGCGACCACCGCGGCATGGGCGTCGGCCACACCGCCGCGGGCTACTACTGGGTGCAGAACTTCAGCCGCTAGGGGCTTGCGCCCGGCGCGACACGGACCTCCACAACCTTGGCCAAGCCCGCGAGACTCGGCCGGATCAGGGGCTGGTCGGAGGCGGTGGCGGCAACCACCGGCAGCGCCACGGCCTGGGGTATCCGGTCAGGCTGGCGGACCGGCGCGTAATTTGCTCGCCTCCGGCGCGTCGAGCGTTCACGATTCGCTCATGTACTCCATCCGTTCCGCGGTTCCCGCCGACGAGCAGTCGGTCGTCGACCTGGTCGCCCGACTCCAGGCGGACCAGGAGCACCTGATCGGCTACCACGGCGCCACCCGCGAGGAGGTGGCCGACGAGCTCGCGGGCTTCCGCCCCGACTGGGCCGCGGGCGCCGTGCTCGCCGTGGACGACGAGGGCGGGGTGCGGGGCGTGCTCAGCGTCGACGCCGACCCCGAGATCGGTCGCGCCTGGCTGCACGGTCCCTACGTCGACCTGCCCGAGGGGCATCCCGCGCCCCGGCAGGCCTGGCAGAACACCGCCGACGACCTGCTGGACGCCGCGGTGGGGCTGCCGCGCCTGGCGGGCATCGGCGACCAGGAGCTCTACGGCCACCGACGACACCGGCGGTTGGCCGACTTCGCCGCCCGGCACGGGTTCGACCCGGTCGGCGCCAGCCGCGTGTTCGCCCTCGACGGCCCCGGCCTGCGCGGCGTGCTGGTCACCGCGGCGGGCCAGGACGACGAGCCGCGCGTCCTGGCCGCCGGGGCGGACCCGGCCGTGGACGCCGGGGTCGTCGCCCTGCACGAGCGCTGCTTCCCCAGCCCCACCGTCACCGGCAGGCAACTGGTGCGCGGCGACCGGGGGCACACCGTCCTCGTGCTGACCGGGGCCGACGGCGTGATCGGCTACGCGGGCGGCTTCGCCCAGCAGGACGAGCTCTACGTCGACTACGTCGGCGTCGACCCCGGCATGCGGTCGGTCGGCTCCGGCCGGGCGCTGGTCCGTGCGCTGCTGCGGGCGCTGGCCGCCGAGCACGGCGCGCGCCCCCGGGCGGCGGCGGTGATCTCGCTCGGCAACGACGCCTCCGAGCGGATGTTCACCGCCCTCGGGTTCACGCTGCGCCTGGAACTGGTGGGGTATCGGCGGAAGTAGGCTCGGCGGGCGTGCGGTGGCGCAGCGCCAGCAGGCCGCCGACGACCAGCGTGACCAGCACGCCCAGCGGGGTGTACCAGGGGAAGGCCAGCGCCACGGACTCCTTGGTGGCCTTGGCGAAGTCGACCCCGGTGAACGACCCGTCCTTGGTGAACTTGAGCCCGAGGATGACGAACGCCATCACCGCGACGGTCACCAGGAACGAGATGATCGCGTCCACCTGGCGCGCCTTGCGCACCCACAGCCCCAGCAGGAACGCGCCCAGCAGCGCGCCGTAGGTGTAGCCGGTGATGGCCAGCGCGGTCTCCACGACCGGGTTCTTGGTCGACTCGAACAGCGACGCGAACCCGATCAGCGCCCCCGCCCACACGATCGTCCAGACCCGGCCCTGCTTGAGCAGCTCGGCGTCGGACAGCGGGCGGCGCACCACCTTCTGGTAGACGTCGCTGACCGTGGAGCTGGCCAGCGCCCCCAGCGACGAGCTCAGCGCGGCGGCCAGGATGCCCGCGATGACGAACCCGGACAGCCCGCTGGGCAGCTCGGTGACGATGAAGTGCGCGAACAGCTCGTCGTTGGTGCTCAGGCCGAGGTCGCCGACCGGGTCGAGGCCCTTGTAGAACGACCACAGCATCGTGCCGATGAACAGGAACAGCGCGAACTGCAGGAACACCACGACGCCGCTGGCCAGCAGCGCCTTCTGGCTGGCCCTGACGTCGTTGCAGGCCATCAGCCGCTGCACGATGAGCTGGTCGGCGCCGTGGCTGGCCATCGACAGCACCGCGCCGCCGACCACGGCGGTGACGAACGAGTACTGGTTCGACAGCGGGTTCGCCGCGAAGTCGAGGACCTGGAGCTTGCCCGCGTCGAACGCCGCGGCGAACCAGCCGTCTGGCAGCTTGCCCATCAGCACCAGGACCACGGCCAGGCCGCCCAGGACGTACCAGAGCATCTGGATGGCGTCGACCCAGATGACCGCGCGCACCCCGCCGAAGAACGTGTAGACGACCATCGCCACGCCCAGCGCGGCCACGATCGCGAAGTAGGAGACCTCGAAGCCGTAGGCGGCGAGCACGACCTTGACCGGGATCGCCGTGGCGAACAGCCGCACGCCGTCGGCCAGCAGCCGGGTGAACAGGAACGTCACCGACGCGGTGCCCTGCAGCCCGGCGCCGAACCGCTTGCCGAGGAAGTTGTACGCCGTGGTCATCTGCCCGGCGACGTAGCGCGGCAGCAGCACGAACGAGACGAAGATCCGGCCGAGGACGTAGCCGATGGCCAACTGCAGGTAGGTGAACGCGCCGAGGTAGGCCACCGTCGGCACGCTCAGCACGGTCAGCGTCGAGGTCTCGGCGGAGACCACCGACAGGCAGGCCACCCACCACGAGATCTTGCCCTCGCCGACGAAGTAGTCCGCCCCGGACCGCTGCCGCCCGGAGATCCAGATGCCCAGCAGCGGCATCCCCACCAGGAACACCGCGATGATCGCCAGGTCGAGGGCGCGCACTGGGCCTCCAGGAGGTCGATGGGGACAGGCGGTGCCGGTGCGGCTACCGCGGGTGCAACGCTTCCGACCCCGCCGGGGTGCGGTTCCGGGCAACTCGACCACGTGCTGGGACGACGCGCAGCGCGGTGGCCGTCACACCGCCGGGCTCCGGCCAGCGCCCGGGGTCGGCCCCGGGGGTGACGCTGCCGTGCACCCTGGCCAGGCCGCCGGTCCGCGCGTCCAGCGGGACCGACCGCCAGGTGAGGTAGCCCAGCAGCGCGGCGAGGTAGGCCTCCTTCGCCTCGGCCGGGAGCGCGGTGAACGGGGTGACCTCGGCGGGGGCGAGCGCGGCGGCCAGCGCGGCCATCAGCGTGGGGTTGCGCACCCCGCCGCCGGAGACCAGCACCCGCGCGGGGTTGTGCGGGATCAGCGCCTCCGCGACGGTCATCGCGGTGAGGGCCACGAGCGTGGCGAGCAGGTCCTCCGTCGCGACCTCGGGGACCTGGGCGAGCGCCGCGTCGAGGTAGGCGCGGTGGAACTGCTCCCTGCCGGTCGACTTGGGCGCGGGCGCGGCGTAGTACGGGTCGGCGAGCAGGACGTCGAGCAGGTCCCGCCGGATGGTCCCCGCCGCGGCGAGTTCGCCGCCCGCGTCCAGGGGCGCGCCCGTGCGGGCGAGCGCGGCGGCGTCGAGCAGGGCGTTGGCCGGGCCGGTGTCGAAGGCGGTCCCGTCGACGGTCACGTTCGCGATGCCGCCGAGGTTGACCGCGGCGGCTCCCGGCTCGTCGGCCAGCAGCAGGCGGTCGAGGACGCCTGCCAGCGGGGCGCCGTGCCCGCCGGTGGCCACGTCGCGGGAGCGCAGGTTCGACACCACGGGCAGGCCGGTGGCCTCGGCGATCCAGGTCGGCTCGCCCACCTGCAGGGTGCCCAGGCAGCGCCCGTCGTCGACCCAGTGGTAGAGCGTCTGGCCCAGGGACGCGACCAGGTCCGCCCCCTCGGCGAACCCGGCCGCGGCCGCCCCGAACGCCTGGCCGACGCCGGTGTCGACGGCGCACGCGGTGGCGGCGTCGCACGGGTTCGGCGGCAGCGCGGCGCGCAGGGCCGCGCGCACCTCGTCGGGGTAGGGCACCTCGCCGTGGCGGACGGGGACCAGTTCGACGACCCCGTCGACCACGCGCAGGTCGGCCACCGCCACGTCGATGCCGTCGATCGACGTGCCCGAGATCAGCCCGACCACCCGGAGTGTCGTCATGGACATGTGGTCTATTGCACACCGACAGGTTGCGCAAGGGTCATGTTGGCGAATGACCGAATTGCGACCGAACGCGTTGAACTCTCACTTCGATCGGCCTGCCCTGCCCGGTCGGGACCGGGATGGGAGGATGGCGCGGTGTCGAGCACCGTGATCATCGTCCTGGTCGTCGTCGTTGTGCTGCTGGTCGCGGCCCTGGTCACCGGGGTCGTGCTGGCGCGCAGGCGGCGCATCTCGCTGGACAAGCCGGAGGCCGTCGAGGGCAAGCCCAAGGGCGGCGGCTACCAGGCCTCCTCGGGGGTGAGCCTGGCCCCGGCCAAGCCCAAGGACGCCCCGCCCGCGCACCCGGCCGGGGAGCGGACCGAGGTCGACGGCCAGCCCGGCGTCGGCGACGACGCCGCGGTGCCGCGCGACTCCGAGAAGCGCGGCATCGTCGACGTCACGCTGCCCGACACCCAGCCCGACACCCAGCCCGCGGTCCAGCCGGACCCGGCCGACGCGCCCGCCGAGGCCCAGGCCGCGCCGTACGTCGAGGCGACGCCGACCGACAAGATCCCCAGCCAGCCCACCGACCGCCTGGTCACCGACCAGATCCCGGTGCAGACCCGGCCGACCGAGCCCGCGACCGAGCAGATCCCGGCGCAGGGCCAGGTCCCGGTCACCGACGAGATCGCCCCGACCGAGGGCCGCCTGGAGCGGCTGCGCGGCAGGCTGTCGCGGTCGCGGTCCACCCTGGGCCAGGGCCTGCTCGGCCTGCTCGGCGCGGGCGACCTGGACGAGGACTCCTGGACCGACGTCGAGGACACGCTGCTGCTGGCCGACCTGGGCGCGGCGACCACGACCGACGTCGTGGCCCGGCTGCGCGACCAGCTCTCCGCGCGCGGCGTGCGCACCCCGGAGCAGGCCCGCACGCTGCTGCGCGAGGTGCTCATCGACGCCCTCGACACCGGCGTCGACCGGTCCGTGCGCGCGCTGCCGCACGGCGAGGGCGCGGCCAAGCAGCCCGCCGTGGTGCTGGTCGTCGGCGTCAACGGCACCGGCAAGACCACGACCACCGGCAAGCTGGCCCGGGTGCTGGTCGCCGACGGCCGCTCGGTCGTGCTCGGCGCGGCCGACACCTTCCGCGCCGCCGCCGCCGACCAGCTCCAGACCTGGGCCGACCGGGTCGGGGCCGAGGTCGTGCGCGGCAAGGAGGCCGCCGACCCCGCCGCCGTCGCCTTCGACGCGGTGAAGAAGGGGCGGGTCGACGGCGTCGACACCGTCCTGATCGACACCGCGGGCAGGCTGCACACCAAGGTCGGCCTGATGGACGAGCTGGGCAAGGTCAAGCGGGTGGTGGAGAAGCAGGCCGAGGTCGACGAGGTGCTGCTGGTCCTCGACGCCACCACCGGGCAGAACGGGCTCACCCAGGCGCGGGTGTTCGGCGAGGTCGTGACCGTCACCGGCATCGTGCTGACCAAGCTCGACGGCACCGCCAAGGGCGGCATCGTCTTCCAGGTGCAGCGCGAGCTGGGCGTGCCGGTCAAGCTGGTCGGCCTCGGCGAGGGCCCCGACGACCTGGCCCCGTTCGAGCCCACCGCCTTCGTCGACGCGCTGCTGGCCTGACCCCCGTGCCCGCGCGGCCGGTCCGCCTGTGGTTGATCGATGACCACGAGCTGGTCGCGGAGGCGCTGGCCGCCGCGCTGGCCCGGGTCGAGGACCTGTGGGTGCTCGGCCGGTCCGCCACCGACGAGGACGACCTGCTGGCCCGGCTCGGCCGCGACCGCCCGGACGTCGTGGTGCTCGACCCCGCCGGGGCCGACGCCGCCGACCTGATCCCCGCCGTGCGCGCGGCCGTGCCCGGCGCGGCCGTGGTGGTGCTGACCGGCGCGGACGACGAGGAGCGCGCGGTGGCCGCCGCCCGGCTGGGCGCCGACGGCTGGGTGGGCAAGGCCGAGCCGCTGGCCGAGGTGGTCGACGTGCTGCGCGGCGTCGGCCGGGGCGAGGGCCGCTTCCCGGCCCGCCACCTCGGCGCGGTGCTGCGCGGCCTGCGCGAGGACGTGCGCCGCCACCGCGACGGGGGCGGGCCGCTGGCCGCGCTGTCGCCCCGGGAGCGCCAGGTGCTCGCCGCGATGGTCGACGGGCTGCGCGGCCACCAGATCGCCGGTGAGCTGGGGCTGTCGTCGAACACTGTGCGTACACACACCCACTCGATCTATGCGAAACTCGGCGTCCACTCGCGATTGGCGGCAGTCGGAGTGGCCCGTGCGGCCGGACTACTACCGAGACGACAGGTTCTCCCCACAATGTCGTAGGAAATCTCATCCATGAGGTTGACCCCAATGGTGGGAATCTTGCCTACTGTCAGTGACTGTCCGTCTGGCCCGCCGGTGGCCTGACGACACATCGATGACGAGGGGTTCAGCCTGTGAATCCAGCTTGGCTGCTGGCACTGCTCGTGCTCGGCATCGGCCCGGTGGTCAACACCGTGCTGGGGGTGCTGCGCCGCGACCGCGAGCGCGGGTCCCTGGTCGGTGCGGGCCGCCGGGAGGGGCGCACCGAGGCCCGCGGCGACGTCGCCGTGGTCATCGGCGCGCACGACGCCGAGACCGAGATCGCCGACGCGGTCGCCGCCGCGCTGCGGCTGGTGCACCGCGGCGACGTGCACGTGGTGGCCGACGACTCCACCGACAAGACAGCCGAGATCGCCCGCGGCCTGGGCGTCAACGTCGTCGAGACGGTCAAACCGCTGGGCCGCTCCGGCTCCCTGGTCGCCGCGCTCGACGGCTTCGCGCTGACCGAGAACTACGCCTACGTCCTCGTCCTCGACGTCGACCACCGGCCGCACCCGGCCTACCTCGACCGGACGCTGCCGATCTTCGACGACCCGGACGTCGTCGCGGTCGCGGGCTTCGCGCGCACCGACTGGACCACCGCCCGCCGCACCCCCATCGGGCGCGTGCTGACGGCCTACCGCGCCCGGAGCCACATGCTCGCCCAGGCGCTGCTGACGATCATCCGCACCCGCCCCAACGGCGAGGCCGCGCGCTGGCTGCCCAGCCCGGCCCGGATGTTCCGCACCAGCGTGCTGACCCGGCTCGACCTGGCCCCCGACGGCGTGCCGATCGCCGACTTCGACGTGTCCAACCAGGTCTACCGCGCCGACCTCGGCCGCATCGTCGTCGTGCGCGGCGCGGTCGTGGGCACCCGCGACCCGGACAAGCTCGTCCCGTACGTCCGCCAGACCCGGCAGTGGGCAGTCGGCTTCTGGCAGGCCGTGCGCCGCAACGGGCTGCGCACCGGTCCGCAGCGGCTCGGCCTCGGCTGGTTCGCGGTCGAGTCGACGGTCACCGCGGCGGTGTTCGTGGCGCTGCCGTTCCTGCTCGGGTTCGGGGTGCTGTCGATCTGGACCGTGCTGCTCGGCGTCTTCGTGCCCGACCTGCTGATGACAGCGCTCGTCGCGCTGAGACAGCGACAACCCCGGTTCGTCCTGCCCGCGCTGTTCCTGCCGTTCGTGCGGCTGCTGGACTCGGTGATCTTCCTCAGCGCGCTGCCCGACGCGTTCGTCGACCGGAAGGCGTCGGCTCGCTGGCTGAGCCCGGTACGCGCGGGAAAAGCTGAGCCCGCCACCGCGCCGAACCCGGCGCGGTGGCGGGCAACCCTGCTCGCGTTGTCCTGGCTGGCGGCTGTCGGGGCGGTGGTGCTGCTGGTGCTGCGCGTCGCGGCGGCCACCGTCCGGCTGCCCGCGACGGCCACCGAGCCCGCGCTGGTCGACGCCGTGTTCGGCCGGGTCGCGGGCTTCCCGGCCACCATCGGGGAGGGCCTGCTCCCGACGGTGTCGCAACTGGCCGCCTACGCCTCGGCGGCCGACGCGTTCGACCGGCACGCCACGGTCCTGGCTGGCGTCCGCGAACTCTCGATCGGCTGCGCGGCGGTGATCGCGCTGGCCGGACTGGTCGCCGCCGCCGTGCTGCGGCTGCACCCGGCCGCCATCGCGGTGGCGCTGGCCCTCGCCGCGCTGTGCCCGCCGGTGGTCGGCGCGCTGGCCGTGTCCGGCTCCGGTCCGCTGGCCGCCGCGTGGCTCGCGCTGACCACGGTGCCGCTGGCCCTGTCGACCCGGGTCGGCTGGAAGGTCGCGCCGCTGGCGGTGCTGCCCGCCGCGGGCGCGGTGGTCACCGTGCCCGCCCTGGTCCTGCCGTTCGCCGTGGCCACCGCGTCGTGGTGGGTGGCCGACCGGGTGCGGATGCGCGAGGGCAGGCGGGTCGTCGTGGCCGTGGCCGTGCTGGTGGCGGGCGGCGCGCTGGCCGCGCTGCTGGCTGTGCTCGGCCTGTTCGCCGTGCCCGAGGATGCCGGGTCGGCCGTGCGCGGGTGGCTGGTGCTCGCGGTCGCCGCCGTGGCCGCGGGCGGGCTCGTCCGCGGGCGGGCGCGCACCGGGTCGGCCGGGCTGCTCGCCGTCGTCGGCGTGGTCGCCCTGACCGGGTCGGACGCGCTGCTGGCCTGCGGGCTGGCCGGGTCCGTGCTGGTGCTCGCCGCGCTGATCGACGGGGCGGTCGCGGAGTCGGTCGCGATCCGCCGGGCCGTGGCCGGGGCGAGCGCCGCCGCCGGGGTCGCCCTCGGCGTCGCCGGTCTCGGCTCCGCGCTGCCGGTGGCCGTCCCGGTGGACCACCGGGGCGCCGTCGACTGGTTCCTCGCCTCCGCCGCCCCCGGCTCGACGCTGTCCGCGCCGCCACTGCTGCTCTCGGACCTGCGCCGCGACCTGCGCGGCCGCCAACCCCAGCTCATCCGCCCGGAGACCACGTTGAGCTCCTACTCGGTGCGCCGGGGCGACGGGGCGGGCACCGCCGTCGCCTGGTTCGACGGCCTCACCGTGCGGCTGGCCCAGACCGCCCCCGCGACCGGCCCCGACCGGGCAGGCGCGGGCGCGCGGCTGGCCGAGAACCCCCGCGTCCGCACCACCGACGAGGTCAAGGCGGTGCTGCGCGCGGGCGAGCTCGACTTCCGCGCCATGGCCGTGCTCGCCGAGATCAGCGCCCAGCACGACCTCGTCGTCGTGGGCGTCGGCAACGCCGCCGCCGAACGCGGCTCCGGACTGCCCGCCCGCACGGTCACCGTGTCCCATGTGGACGGAAACACCGCCGCGGCGCCCGCCGTCGTCGAGGCGCTGCGCTCGTGGGTCCAGGTCCAGCAAAGCCCTTACGCCCCAATGGATGTGCGACCCTCCCCGGACGGGACCGTGGCGCTGGTGTGGCGCATCCCCACCCCCGACGAACGCGCTCCGCGCTAGCGCGCCCGAGAACAGGAAGCCACCACGGACGACTCCCCAGCTATACCGCCCCACCCACAAGAACCCCCCATGAGAACCACCGCACGCCGCATCCTGGTCCCCTTGTTCGCCTCCGGCACCTACCTGCGGCTGGCCCACCTGTCCCCGGACACCCCGAACGTCGACGTCACGGTCACCAGCTCCGGCAGGCCGGACTGGTCGGTGCGGCTCGCGGGCGTCGGCTACGGCGACGTGTCCGGCTACCAGCGCATCGAGCCGGGCAACCACACCATCGCCATGCGCCCGGCGGGCGCCGACCCGACCAGCGCCCCGGTCATCTCCGCCACCCTCGACGCCGCCGAGGGCAACGCCTACACCGTGGCGGGCCTGGGCAACTTCGACGGCCTCGCGCTCAAGGTGCTCGACGACGACATCAGCCTGCCGCCGTCCGGCCAGGCCAGGGTGCGCGTGGTCAACGCCGCCCCGGCCGCGGGCGACCTCGAGGTCGAGCTGTCCGGTGAGACCGCCGTCGAGCAGGCCGCGTTCGGCGGCGCCTCCGAGTACGCGCTCGTCGACTCCGGCAGGCTCGACCTGCGGGTCGTCCCGGCCGGCGGCGAGCCGGTGGGGCTGCCGGTGACCCTGGACCCGGGCGGGGTCTACACCGCCCTGGTGCTGGAGGAGGGCGGCAAGCTGGTGCCCGAGGTCAAGGCCGACGCCAAGGGCGCGGAGGTCGTGCCCGCCGGTGGTGTGGAGACCGGCTTCGGCGGCGCGGCGGACGGGTCCCCGTCGGTTGCCCCGGTCCTGCTCGGGCTGGGCGTCGCCGCGGCCGCCCGGGCGGGTGCGCCGCCGCACGGCATGAGACGACTTGTCGGAGCCGTCGCCGCTGTCCTGCTCGGTGTCTGCGGCTGTGCGGCGCAGGACAGCGACGCGCGGCCGGGTGCCGTCGGATGGGCGCCGGTGACCTCGCAGAACCCGGACGGCGTCGCCCCCGCCTGGGAGGGCGCGTCCGCCGCCGACCCGACGCGGCTGCGCATCCCGGCCATCGGCGTCGACACCGAGCTGGTCGACCTGTCCGTGGACGGCGGCGGCGTGCTCATCCCGCCGGGGTCGGCCGAGGTCGTGGGCTGGTTCGCCGCCGGGCCCGCGCCCGGCTCGGTCGGCCCCGCGCTGCTGGCCGGGCACGTCGACTCCACGGCGGGCCCCGGCGTGTTCCACGACCTGGTCGACCTGCGCCCCGGCGACGAGGTGGCGGTGACCAGGGCCGACGGCTCCACCGCGCGGTTCACCGTCACCGGCGCCGTCCGCTGGGCCAAGGCCGAGTTCCCCACCGACAAGGTCTACGCGCCCACGCCCGCGCCGGAGCTGCGCCTGGTCACCTGCGGCGGCGTGTTCGACCACGCCGCGGGCAGCTACCGGGACAACATCACCGTCGAGGCGACCCTGGCCGCCTGAGCTGGTAGAACTTGCCGGTGGGCGAACAGGCGACCCGGCTGGTGGTGTGCGACGGGCACGCCTTCTTCGCCGAGTCCCTGGCCGTCGCGCTGGCCCCGCACGGGTTCGCCGCGCACCCCACCACCACCCTGGCCGCCGCCCGAGCCGCCCTGCGCGAACCCGCGCCGCTGCTGGTCATCGAGGCCGATTTGCCCGACGGCGACGGCCTGGCCGTGCTGCCCGCGCTGCTCGCCGCCGCCCCGGGGACCAGGGCCGTCGTCGTGTCCGCCGACGCCGCCGCCGAGACCGGCCGCCGCGCCGTCGCCCGCGGCGCGGCCTGCCACCTGCCCAAGACCATCACCGTTCGTGATCTCGCCCACGCGCTGCGTCGCGTCCTGCGCGGCGAGCACGTCGAGGCGCCCACCGCGCGCGGCCCCAGGACGTCCCCCGAGACCGCCGCCGCGCACCGCCTCGCCGCGCACCTGACCCCGCGCGAGCGGGAGTGCCTGGCCCTGCTCGTGCAGGGGGAGAGCACCACGGCGATGGAGCGGCGGATGGGTGTCTCCGGCACGACGGTGCGCACCCACGTGCAGGCGCTGCTGACCAAGCTCGGGGTGCACTCGCGGGTCGACGCGGCCGCTTTCGCCGTGCGCCACCGGCTGTTAGCGCCGCCACCTGATCGCGTTTGAGGTATCTGAAACCGGTGGCGGCGGGTAACCATGTAGGGCATGGCGGAGAACCCGGGCTCGGAGCACAGCACGGTCGCGGTCCCTGAGATCACGGTCGTCGGCGGTCAGGTCGACCGGGGGGAGACGATCCTGACCCCGGCGGCGCTAAAGTTCGTCGCGGGCCTGCACGCCGCCTTCGCCGACCGGCGCGACGACCTGCTCGCCGCCCGCCAGGTGCGCCGCGTGCTGGCCGCGGAGGTCAAGGGCCTGGACTTCCTGCCCGACACCACCGCCATCCGCTCCGGGGACTGGCAGGTCGCCGAGGCCCCCGAGGCGCTGCGCGACCGCCGGGTGGAGATCACCGGCCCGACCGACCCCAAGATGGCGGTCAACGCCCTCAACTCCGGCGCCCGCGTGTGGCTGGCCGACCTCGAGGACGCCAACACCCCGCACTGGGCCAACGTCGTCACCGGCCAGGTCACCCTCTACGACGCCGTGCGCGGCGACATCGCCTTCACCTCCCCGCAGGGCAAGGTCTACGCGCTCGACCCCGACGCCCGCCCCGCCACGATCGTCGTGCGCCCGCGCGGCTGGCACCTCGACGACAAGCACGTCCTGGTCGGCGGCAGGCGCTCGGTCGGCGCCCTGCTCGACTTCGGGCTGCACTTCTTCCACAACGCCAAGGAGTCGCTGGCGCGCGGTGCGGGCCCGTACTACTACCTGCCCAAGATCGAGAGCCACCTCGAGGCCCGGCTGTGGGACGACGTGTTCACCCACGCCGAGGCCGCGCTCGGGATCGCGCACGGCACCATCCGCGCGACCGTGCTGATCGAGACCATCCCGGCGGCGTTCGAGATGGAGGAGATCCTCTACGAGCTGCGCGAGCACGCCTCCGGGCTCAACGCGGGCCGCTGGGACTACCTGTTCAGCCTGATCAAGTACTTCCGCGACGCGGGCCCGGGGTTCGTGCTGCCCGACCGCGACTCGGTCACCATGACCGCCCCGTTCATGCGCGCCTACACCGAACTGCTCGTGCGCACCTGCCACAAGCGCGGGGCGTTCGCGATGGGCGGCATGGCCGCGTTCATCCCCAACCGGAGCGACGAGGACGTCACCGCCCGCGCGCTGGCCAAGGTCCGCGAGGACAAGGGCCGCGAGGCGGGCGACGGGTTCGACGGCTCCTGGGTCGCCCACCCCGACCTGGTCCCGGTGTGCCGAGAGGTGTTCGACGGGGTGCTGGGCGAGCGGCCCAACCAGCTCGACAAGCAGCGCGACGACGTCGTGGTGGCCGCGGGCGACCTGCTGGCCGTGGCCACGGCGGGCGGGACGGCGAGCAGGGCGGGCCTGCGCTCGGCCGTCGACGTGGGCCTGCGCTACCTGTCGTCCTGGCTGGGCGGCAACGGCGCGGCGGCCATCCACAACCTGATGGAGGACGCCGCCACCGCCGAGATCTCCCGCTCCCAGGTGTGGCAGTGGGTGCGCAACGGCGTGGTCCTCGACACCGGCGAGACCACCACCCCCGAGCTGGTGCGGGAAGTGCTCGCCGAGGTCCGCGCGGACCTGGCCGACCTGCCGCGCCTGGACCTGGCCGCCGAGCTCTTCGAGCAAGTCGCCCTCGCCGACGAGTACCCCGACTTCCTGACCATCCCCGCCTACGAGCGGATCTGAGCATGGCGCGGCTGAGCCTCGACCCCGCGCGGCTCGCCGCCGCCACCTCCGGCCTGGTCGCCGTCGACGCCGCGCGGGCCGCCCGCTACCCGGGCGACCCGGGGACCCGCCAGCCCGTGCACACCTGTTACGTCCCCGCGGACGGGGTCGACGCGGGGACGCCCGCCGCCTGGGGCGCGGAAGCGCTTGCGGCACTGGACGAGCACGCCCCCACGCCGGGTGTGCTGGCCTCGGTGCTGGACCTGCCCGACGAGCTCGCCGAGCCGGTCTTCACCCGGGTGCGCGCCAAGCTGGCCACCGAACCGGTCGAGGACCTGCGCGTCGACTTCGAGGACGGCTACGGCACCCGCGCCGACGAGGTGGAGGACGCCGACGCGCTGCGCGCCGCCGACCTGGTGCGGGCGTGGGGGTTGGCCAGCGCGGGCATCCGGGTGAAGTCCTTCGACACCCCGGCCCTGCTCGGCCGGGGGTTGCGCACGCTCGACCTGGTGCTGACCGCCGCCGGGGGACCCCCGCCCGGCTTCGCGCTGACGTTCCCCAAGGTCACCGCGCCCGAGCAGGTCGAGGCGCTGGTCACCGTGCTGGCGCTGCTGGAGGCCGCGCTCGGCCTCGACGCCCGCACGCTGCGGTTCGAGGTGCAGATCGAGACCACCCAGGCCGTCATCGACGCCGAGGGCCGCTTCACCGTGCCCCGGCTGATCACCGCCGGGGCGGGCCGGGTGACCGGGCTGCACTTCGGCACCTACGACTACACCGCCGCCTGCGGCCTCGGCGCGGGCGAGCAGCACCTCGCGCACGCCGCATGCGACTTCGCCCGGCACGCCATGCAGGTCGGGTCGGCCGGGACCGGGGTGCGGCTGTCGGACGGGTCGTCGAACCGGCTGCCCGTCGGGTCGCGCGAGACCGTCCACGGGAACTGGCGCGCGCACCACGACCTGGTGCGCCGGTCGCTGCGGCACGGGTTCTTCCAGGGCTGGGACCTGCACCCGGCGCAGTTGGTGACCCGCTACGCCGCCGTCTACGCCCACCACCTGTCCTCGGCCGCCGCCGACGGTCGACGGCTCGCCGCGTACGTGGCGCGCGGCAGCGGCAGCGCGGTGCTCGACGAGCCCGCCACTGCCGCCGCGCTGGCGTTGTCGCTGCGGCGTTCGGTCGACTGCGGGGCGCTGACCGCCGCTGAGGTGGCTGACCACTGTGGACTGGACATGGACGGCCTCACCGCACTCGTCGACCGGGAGCCGCGGTGAGCCCGCTGCTGTTCCGCGCCCGGCGCGCGGTTGTCGACGGTGCCGAGCGCGCGGTGTCGGTCCGGGTGGCCGAGGGGCGGATCACGGCTGTGCAAGCGTTCGACGCCGACGCCGCGGGGGCCGAGGTGGTCGCGATCGCGGACGACGAGGTGCTGCTGCCCGGCCTGGTCGACACGCACGTCCACGTCAACGACCCCGGCCGCGCCGAGTGGGAGGGCTTTCCGACCGCCACCCGCGCGGCGGCGGCCGGGGGGATCACCACGATCCTCGACATGCCGCTCAACAGCATCCCGCCGACGGTCGACCTGGCCGCGCTGCGGGTGAAGCAGCGGGCGGCGCGCGGTCGGGCGCACGTCGACGTCGGGTTCTGGGGCGGCGCGGTGCCGGGGAACGTGCCGGACCTGGCCGCCCTGCACGAGGCCGGGGTGTTCGGGTTCAAGTGCTTCCTGCTCGACTCCGGTGTGGCGGAGTTCGGGCACCTGTCCTCCGGCGAACTGGCCGAGCACCTGCGCCGGACCGCCGAACTGGACGCGCTGCTCATCGCGCACGCCGAGGACGGCGAGATCGTCGAACCGGCCCCGCACGGCCGCGACTACGCGGGCTTCCTGGCCTCGCGGCCCCGGTCGGCCGAGGACTCCGCCATCGCCGCCGTGATCGCCGCCGCGGCGGCGACCGGCGCCCGCGCGCACATCGTGCACCTGTCGTCGTCGGACGCGCTGCCGCTGGTGGTCGCCGCCAAAGCGGACGGGATCCGGTTGACCGTGGAGACCTGCCCGCACTACCTGACCTTCGCCTCCGAGGAGGTCCCGGACGGGGCCACGCAGTTCAAGTGCTGCCCGCCGATCCGCGAGGCGGACAACCGCGAGGCGCTGTGGCAGGCGTTGCGCGAGGGTGTCATCGATGTGGTCGTCAGCGACCACTCGCCGTGCACGCCCGAGCTCAAGCGTCTTGACAACGGGGACTTCGGCGAGGCGTGGGGCGGGGTGTCGAGCGTGCAGCTCGGGCTGCCCGCGGTGTGGACCGGGGCCGTCGAGCGGGGGATCGGGCTGCCCGAGGTGGTGTCGTGGATGGCCTCCGGCCCGGCCCGGCTGGTCGGGTTGCGGCACAAGGGGACGATCGCCCCCGGCTTCGACGCCGACTTCGCCGTGTTCGCCCCGGATGAGTTGTTCGACGTCGACGCGCGGCGACTGCACCACCGGAACCCGGTCACCCCGTACCACGGCAGGAAGCTGCGCGGCGTCGTCCGCTCGACGTGGCTGCGCGGCACACCCGTCGCGGGCGACCCCCGGGGCGTCCTGCTGGAAAGGGGAACGGCATGACCGACGAGCGCGCCTGGGTCACCCAGCCCGACCTGGCCTCCCGCCGCTTCGGCGGCTCGGTGCTGTGGGCCAACGACGAGACCTTCGCCGAGCGCGAGAACCTCATCACCCCCGCCGCCCCGGTCTTCCACGCGGCGACCTTCGGCCACAAGGGCCAGGTCTACGACGGCTGGGAGACCCGCCGCCGCCGCGCCCCCGGCTCCGACGAGGCGGTGCTGCGGCTGGGGCTGCCCGGCGTGATCTCGGGCGTGGTCGTCGACACCGCCTTCTTCACCGGCAACTACCCACCCGAGTGCACCGTGTGGGCGCTGGCCGTCGAGGGCTACCCCAGCACCGACGAGCTGCGCACCGCCGACTGGCAGCAGATCGTCCCCCGCAGCCCCCTCAACGGCGACACCCGCAACCCCTTCGACGTCGCCTCCGACCGCCGCTTCACCCACCTCAAACTGGAGATCCACCCCGACGGCGGCGTGGCCCGCCTCCGCGTCCACGGCGCCCCCGTCCCCGACCCGGCCCTGCTCGACCTCTCGGCCCTGGACCTGGCCGCCCTGGAGAACGGCGCCGCCATCGACTCATGCAGCAACATGTTCTACTCCGTCCCCACCAACCTGATCTCCCCCGGCAACGCCCAGGTCATGGGCGAGGGCTGGGAGACCTCCCGCCGCAGGGACGACGGCAACGACTGGGTGGTCGTCCGCCTGGCCGCCCCCGGCACCCTCCGCCTCGCCGAGCTGGACACCACCCACTTCAAGGGCAACGCCCCCGGCCGGGCCACCCTGTCGGTCACCGCGGACGGGACCACCTGGACCCCCGTCCTGGACCGGGTCCGCCTCCAACCCGACACCCGCCACCGCTTCCCCGTCGACGCCCCCGAGGCCACCCACGCCCGCCTGGACATCTACCCCGACGGCGGCATGGCCCGGCTGCGGCTGTGGGGCGCGATGACGGAGACGGGCCGCTCGGACTTCGTCCGCCGCTTCGCAGAGGTAGCCTGACTCATCGCAGAAGTCGGATCGAGGAGCGGACCCTGTCAGGCGGGACGAGCGCCGGTAAGCCCGGTGGCCACAAGCAGATCGCGGACGACCTGAGAGCGCGGATCGCCTCGGGTGAGTTGGCGCCCGGGACGAAGGTGCCCGGGGAGAACGAGCTGGTCGCCGAGTACGGGGTTGCCCACCTGACGGCGCGACGTGGGCTGGAAGTGCTCAAGAACGAGGGCCTGATCGTGGCCCGTCGTGGCTCGGGCACCTTCGTCCGCGAGTTCAAGCCGATCCGCAGGATCGCGCCGGACCGCTTGCGCGCGTGGACTTCCCGCGAGTCGATCTGGTCCTTCGACGAGCAAGAGCGCAAGGTCGAGGTCCGCGACCTCACCGTCGGCGTCGAACCGGCGCCCGAGCGCATCGCCCACGGCCTGGTCCTCGACCACCCCGCCGACGTCCTCGTGCGGCGGCGTTCCTACGCCATCGACAACAACAAGATCCAGTTGTCCACCTCGTACTTCCCTGTCGACCTCGTGCGCGGCACCGCCGTCGAGCAGCACGACCCCGGTCCTGGTGGCGTGTACTCCCGCCTGGCGGACCTGGGTCACGGGCCCGTCCGCTTCCGCGAGGAACTGCGGTCCCGGATGCCCAGCGCCGCCGAGAAGGCCGATCTGGAGCTGGCCCAGGGCACGGCGGTCACCGCGATCGTCCGTACCGCCTACACGGCCGACAACCGCCCGGTCGAGGTCAACGAGATGGTCCTGGACGCGGGCTCCTACGTCCTGGAGTACCGGCTCACCACCGGCTGATCATTCGCGTTAGCAACGTCTATATAGAACCAAGTTGTCCCAGGGGTCGAAGCGCGCTCCAATGATGGCCAGGTTCTATATAGATGAAAGGCTGCCCGTGTCCAGCACCGCCACCGAACACATCCCGTACGTCACCGCCTGGTCCGAAGAGCTGGCGCACCCGACCCCGGTCATCCAGCTCGCCTACGGCTCCGGCATCGCCTACCCCAACGAGACCCCGGACGACCGAGATCCGCACGGCGTCCTCTGGAAGCGCGCCCACCACGCCCGAGGCCAGGGCAAACCCGTCTTCGGCACCATGCACAGCACCCGCCAGCGCCATGCCATGGCCAACCTCCTCTGCCAGATCTGCGCCGCCCCAGCCGACCAGGACGACGACGGCATCCTCTGGCTCCTCCAGGACAACCGCACCGACTGGCCCGGCTGGCCCAACCAGGCCGCCGTCTACGAACCGCCGATCTGCGCCCCCTGCGCCGCCCTCCCGCCCCGCCTCTGCCCCGCCCTCCGCAACCGCGCAGCCGTCATCCGCGTCCGCTCCGCTCCCATCACCGGCATCCGCGGCGGCCTCTTCGCCCCCGGCCCGGACCGGACCCCACGAGCCCTGCGCCCCGTCCACCGCCCCTATCCCGACTCAGACCTCTCCTGGACCCTCGCCTACTACCTCCTCCGCGGCCTCCAAGGCGCCACCATCGTTGAAAGCCCCCACCGCACCACCGCCCCCGCGGCGGCCCGTTGATCGGCTAGCCGAACACCTCGCGCAGGCGGGCCGCGCGTTCCTCCGGCTCCTGCCGAGGGCACGACACGCACTTGCCCGCCCCGCGCGTCTCATAAATAAGGCAGCACGACCCACGCCGCACCACATCCCGACCTCCGGCTGAAACAAACCGCGGCACAGGCAGTGACTCTCCGATCTCGCCCGCCAGAGTGACCGCGAATTCCGGCGTCCCACCCGCCCACAACACCCGATTCGCCAGCGAATCAGCCGCCAGCGCCCAGAAAACGCGTTCCGAGACCCCCAACAGCTCCCCCAAGACCGAGGCGAACGAGTCGATCGACGACCGCAGAGCGACACCGGCGTCCGAACACACCGCGTCCGAACGGGCGGCCAACATCCGCCCGTCCGGGTGGATGAACACCGTGACGCGGGCGGGATCGAGGGCGGTGGTGGTTACGACCAGTGACTCCACGGTCGGGGCCAACAACACCGAGCTGGCGGAGTACCACCAGAGCGTGCCGAGCACCCGGCGGTCGCTCGTTCCGTACATGCGGGACGAAACGCGAATGCGGGCCAAGAGTTCCGGTGGCGACAGCAGCTCAGCCACAGGTGTCCCCACCAGGCCGGACGTTGACGAGCCCGCGTGGGAGGGCAGGCGGGTGTCCAGGATTCGGTAGACCGTGCGCGCGTCAAGCATCGGCGGGTCACGTTACAGGCCCGGGACCGTAGCGGGGTGAACTCGGCGGGAACGAGAAACCTGGACGTAACACGACCTGGAGGTGAGTTCACGGTTGTGAAACCTCGCGCGTCCGTTGGTGAAACAGCGCACCTCGATGCTTCCCGCAATCGAGAGTTCACGGGAGGACAAAGTGGAGTCAGGAGATACAGCCTGGGTGCTGGCGAGCGCGGCGCTCGTCATGCTCATGACGCCCGGCCTCGCCTTCTTCTACGGAGGCATGGTGCGCGCGAAGAGCGTGCTCAACATGCTCATGATGAGCTTCATTTCCCTGGCTGTGGTCAGTGTGTTGTGGGTGCTCTACGGGTACAGCCTCGCCTTCGGCAACGACGTCGGCGGGGGTCTGCTCGGCGGCGGCGACTTCCTGGGCGGGGCGAACCTGCTCGGTGAGACCGCCCTCGTCGGCACGCTGCCCGCGACGGTGTTCGTGGTGTTCCAGATGATGTTCGCCATCATCACCGCCGCGCTGATCTCCGGCGCGATCGCCGACCGCGCCAAGTTCTGGGGCTGGACCGTCTTCGTCGCGGTGTGGGCGACGATCGTGTACTTCCCCGTCGCGCACTGGGTGTTCAACTTCGACGGCTCCACCGGCGCGGACTTCGTCGGCGGCTGGATCGCCAACAAGCTGGGCGCGCTGGACTTCGCGGGCGGCACCGCGGTGCACATCAACGCCGGTGCGGCGGGCCTGGCCCTCTGCCTGGTGCTGGGCAAGCGCAAGGGCTGGCCGCGCGAGTCGATGCGCCCGCACAACCTGCCCTTCGTCCTGCTGGGCGCCGGTCTGCTGTGGTTCGGCTGGTACGGCTTCAACGCGGGCTCGGCCGTCTCCGCCGGTGAGCTGGCGGGCGTCGCGTTCCTGACGACGACGGTCGCCACCGCCGCCGCGATCCTGGGCTGGCTGATCGTCGAGCAGGTCCGCGACGGCAAGCCCACCACCCTCGGCGCCGCCTCCGGCGCGATCGCCGGTCTGGTCGCCATCACCCCGGCCGCCGGGTTCGTCAACCCGCTCGGCGCGCTGGCCATCGGCGTCATCGCGGGCGCGGTCTGCGCCCTCGCGGTCAGCCTCAAGTACAAGCTGGGCTTCGACGACTCGCTCGACGTCGTGGGCGTCCACCTCGTCGGCGGGCTCATCGGCACCCTGCTGATCGGCTTCCTGGCCACCGACTCGGTCAACTCCGCGGGCGCCAACGGCCTGTTCTACGGCGGCGGCATCGGGCTGCTGGGCAAGCAGGCGCTGGCCGCGGTCGTGGTCATGGCCTACTCGTTCGTGCTCACCTACATCATCGGCTGGGTCATCAACAAGACCATCGGCCTGCGCGCCTCCGAGGAGGCCGAGGTCACCGGCATCGACGAGTCCGAGCACGCGGAGAGCGCCTACGAGTTCTCCAGCCTGCGCAGCGGCGGCGGCTCCTCGATCGCCAAGAGCGCCGACGTGCTGGCCAGCAAGGTGGCCGCCAACTCCGGTAAGGAAGGCTGAGCGCCATGAAGCTGATCACCGCGATCATCAAGCCGTTCACCCTCGACGACGTGAAGGCCGCGCTGGAGCAGGTCGGCGTGCTGGGCATGACGGTCAGCGAGGTGCAGGGCTTCGGTCGGCAGAAGGGCCACACCGAGGTCTACCGGGGTGCGGAGTACTCGGTCGACTTCGTCCCCAAGGTGCGCGTCGAGGTGCTCGTCGACGACACGATGGGCGACAAGGTCGTCGAGGCGGTCGTCGAGGCCGCCCGCACCGGCAAGATCGGCGACGGCAAGGTCTGGGTGACCCCCGTGGAGACCGTGGTCCGGGTCCGCACCGGGGAGCGCGGCACGGACGCGATCTAGGCAGATGGCACAGGGGGAGCGCGGGACGACGCCCGCGAGTTCCACCCCGACGGCGGCGGACCTGGTCCGCGCCCGCGACCGGCTCCTCGGCGCGGGCGCGGGGACCAGGTCCGCGGGCCCGTCGGGACACCGCCTCGGGCCGTCCGCGCTGCGCGAGGCGCTCGCCGACCTGCACGAGTTCTGGCTGACCGCGCACGCCGCGCAGGCCGGGGTCGGCGGCCGCGGCGAGGGGGTCGCGCTGCTGGCGGTCGGCGGCCTGGGCAGGCGGGAGCTGGTGCCCTTCTCCGACCTCGACCTGGTCCTGGTGCACGACGGGCGCAAGTCGGTCGAGGCGGTCGCCGAGCGGCTCTGGTACCCGCTGTGGAACTCCGGGGTCGGCCTCGACCACTCGGTCCGCACCGTCGGGGAGGCGCTCGACGTGGCCTCGCACGACCTGCGGACCGCGCTCGGCCTGCTCGACGCCCGGCACATGGCCGGGGACGCCGAGGTCACCGTCCGGCTGGCCACCGCCGCCCGCGAGCAGTGGCGGACCGGGGTGCGCAAGCGCCTCGGCGGGCTCAGCGAGTCGGTGCGGCAGCGCTGGGCCCGCTCCGGGGAGGTGGCGCACTGGGTCGAGCCGGACCTCAAGCACGGCCGCGGCGGGCTGCGCGACCTGGCCATCCTCGACGCGCTGGCGCTGGCCCAGCTCATCGACCGGCCCGGCCAGGAGGTGCGGGCCGCGCACACCCTGCTCCTGGACACCCGCACCGAGCTGCGGCGCGTCGCCCGCCGCCCGCGCGACGTGCTGCGCCCGCAGGACGGCGACGAGATCGCGGGCGCGCTGGGCCTGGCCGACCGGTTCGCCCTGGCCCGCGCGCTGTCCGGCGCGGGCCGCTCGATCGCCTACGCCCTCGACGTCGCGCTGCGCGCCACCGGCGCGACCACCCCGGCCCGCAAGATCCTCGGCGTGCTGCGCCGGGCTCCGGAGCGGCGGCCGCTGGACGAGGGCGTGGTGCTGCACGGCGCCGAGGTCGCCCTGGCCCGCGACGCCGACCCGGGCAGGGACCCCGGCCTGCTGCTGCGGGTCGCCGCCGCCGCGGGCCGCACCGGGCACCCGATCGCCCCGTCCGCGCTGACCAGGCTGGGGGAGTCCGCCCCGGAGCCGCGCGCGCCGTGGCCCGCCGAGGTGCGCCAGGACCTCGTAGCCCTGCTGGGCTCGGGGGAGGGGCTCACCGACGTCGTCGAAGCGCTGGACCGCACCGGCCTGTGGGCGCGGCTGTTCCCCGAGTGGGGCGCGGTGCGCGACCTGCCGCCGCGCGACGCCGCGCACGCCTGGACCGTCGACCGGCACCTGGTGCGGGCCACCGCGCACGCCGCCCGGCTGGTCACCTCGGTCTCCCGGCCCGACCTGCTGCTCATCGGCGCGCTGCTGCACGACCTGGGCAAGGGCCGCGGCCAGGACCACTCGGTGGTCGGCGCGGCGCTGGCGACCCAGGTCGGGGCCCGCCTCGGCCTGCCCGAGCCCGACGTCGCCACGCTCTCGGCCATGGTCCGCCACCACCTGCTGCTGCCGCACACCGCGACCCGCCGCGACGTCACCGACGAGTCGACCGTGCACCGCGTGGTCGACACCCTCGGCGGCGACCCGGTGCTGCTGGAGCTGCTGCACGCGCTGGCCGAGGCCGACTCGGTGGCCACCGGGCCGGGCGTGTGGACCGACTGGAAGGCGCGGTTGATCACCGAGCTGGTCGGGCAGTGCCGACTGGCGATGGCGGGCGTCGCGCTGCCCGACCCGGAGCCGCTGGACGAGGCCCAGCTCGCGCTGGCCGAGTCGGCGGCGGCCGCGGGCAAGCCGGACATCCGCGTCGACACCGTCGACCGGCTCGCCACGGTCACCCTGGTGGCCGAGGACCTGCCGGGCGTGCTGTCGCGGGCGGCGGGCGTGCTGGCGCTGAACTCGCTGGAGGTGCACGGCGCGACCGTCGGCACGCACGCGGGCGTGGCCATCAGCGCGTTCTCGGTGACCCCCCGCTTCGGCTCGATGCCGGACCCGGCGCTGCTGCGCGAGCAGTTCGCCCGCGCGGTGTCGGGATCGTTGCCGCTGGCGGAGAAGCTGGCCGCCAAGGAGCGCGACTACGGCGGCCGGGCCGAGGACGCGCCCGAGCCCAAGGTGCTCTGGTTCGACCACGAGGCGGGCGGCCCGGACAGCGCGTCGGTGGTCATGGAGCTGCGCTGCGCCGACCGCATCGGCCTGCTGCACCTGGTCGCCGACGCGCTGGAGCGCAGCGGGGTCGACGTGCTGTGGGCCAGGGTGGCGACGCTGGGCGGCTCGGCCGTCGACAGCTTCTGCTTCGCCGCGGGCACCGCGCCCGGCTGGCGGCGGGCCGTCGAGGTCGCCGTGCTCGACGCCGCGCGCTGATCCCCCGGGTGGGTCCGCCGAGGGGCGGGCCCACCCGGTGTTCACCGCCGCGCGGTGGCCACGTGGATGGTCAGCCGCGCCCACGCGGCGACGATCCCGCCCGCGATCAGCGCGATGATCAGCCCCACCTCGAGCACCGTCTGGCCGGTCACGCCCACCGGGACCAAGCCCATGAGCGCCTGGACCGCGACCATCAACGCGAACAAGGGCGCCAGCGCCACCGCCGCCCCGCTCGCCGAGGTCGCCGCCGCCCACCCGGCCGCGAAGGCCAGCGCCAGCACCACGACCGCCAGGAGCGCGACCTCCGCCCGCGCGTCACCCGGCGCCCTTCGGACCGTGCTCAACCCGATCCGTTGCAGGAGTTCCACCGCGGCGCTGTCGCCCATCGCGACCACCCGCGCGGCACCGTGCGCGGCCACAGCGGCCAGTGCGGCTGTGCCCGCTGTGCTGCCGCGCAAGGCAAACAGCGCGGTGACAGCGCCCAACACGAGGAACGGCGCCACCACCGTCCACCCGTTGTGGCTCGGCACATCCACCAGCGCCGACACCACCGGCACCGTCGCCGCCGCGCACACCAGCGGAGTGGGCAAGCGGTAGACCAACATCAACGCGCCCATCACCAGCGCGACGGACCGCCA
This sequence comes from Actinokineospora pegani, assembly GCF_009745975.1. GTDB lineage: Bacteria > Actinomycetota > Actinomycetes > Mycobacteriales > Pseudonocardiaceae > Actinokineospora > Actinokineospora pegani. The sequence goes on from NZ_WHOL01000054.1 coordinate 47,956, forward strand.
TGGCTCGGGCAGCGCGACCAGCGCCACCCCGATCGTCGGCAGGATCAACGCCGCGACAGCGAAGACCTCACCCGCGCGCCCCCGCATCTGCCACGCCAGGACCCCGAACACCGCGCACAGCCCCAAGACCACCCCCGCCGTCGCGATCTCGAGACGACCCCCACCGACGAAGAACGCCACAGCCCGCATCACCGCCACACCCAACGCGACAGCCCCCAACGCCCGCACGACCCCGTCGCGCGTCAACGCCACCACCCCGATGACCGCTGGGGCCGCGATCAACACCCAGCACGCCACCGTCGTCTCACCCGCCACTGTCGCGAACCGCGTCAGCACCAACGACATCAGCCCCACCCCGAACCAGTCCCGCTGCCGCCACGCGACAACCGCCCCCGCGACAGCGATGACCAGCCCCACCACCAGCCACTCCCACGAGTCCACCCCGTCCACGGTGAACCGCTCAAAGCTCCCGAACACCGAGAACAACGCGGGAGCACCCCACAGCATCGCCACCACCGAGGCCCCCGCGACGGCCACTCCCACCCGCGCCACCCGTGACGGCTCCTTGCGCAAGAGGCAGCACACCCCCGCGACCACCACTCCCGCCGCTCCCACGCTCGGCACGACCGCCACGGACCCGGCCACCTCCTGCGCGACGGCCACGCCCGCCACCACACCCAGCCCCGAGGCCGCCGCCCCCATCCCCGACCACGCCAACCCCGCCAGCACCACCACCAGCGGCGCGTACCGCCACACCCCCGACCACAGCACCGGCCCGACCAGGCACGCCGTCAGCACCAAGGCCCCGGCCCCGACCCCGCGCAGCACCGGTCCGCCCACCGCCTCCCGGATCGGCCCGCGCTCCCCCTTCCCGAGGCCGATCAGCGCCACCCCCACGATCGCGATGCCCGCCAGCAGCGCCACGCGGGCCGCCGACAGCGCCGAGTACTTCGGCAATCCCAGGTACCCCGACCCGATGACCACGATCAACGCCCCGACCAGCCCCGCGACCACGGTCCACCGCATGGCTGGAGCGCTCGTCCCCGTCTGCTCCACGGACACCCCCCTCGTCGTACGACGTATCGCGGGAGGGGTCCCGCGTGTGACCGGATTGAGTACTCCTACTCACCCGAACCCGGGTGGCAACCCGCTGTCACCCGGCGGTCGCGCGCGCAAGACTTCACATGCCCGCCGGGAGAGGGGGACCGCGAGACCGGGGAGGGTCGAGCGGACACCTCCCGGGCGGGAACCCGGGTCGGGGCCCTTCGAGGGGTAGGGCCCCACCCGGGGGATAACGGGCCGGGCGAGGGTGATCACAGGCCGCTGGACAACCGGCCGACCCGCTGTTCGACGAGTGGGACTACCCTGGGGAGACAGCCCGACCGACCACTTGGAGTGCCGCTCCCGTGTTCGACACCCTCTCCGACCGCCTGACATCCGTCCTGCAGAACCTGCGGGGCAAGGGGCGGCTCACCGACGCCGACATCGATGCGACCGCGCGCGAGATCCGCATCGCGCTGCTGGAGGCGGATGTCGCGCTGCCGGTGGTGCGCACCTTCATCGCCAAGGTGAAGGAGCGGGCCAAGGGCGCCGAGGTGTCCGCGGCGCTCAACCCGGCGCAGCAGGTCGTCAAGATCGTCAACGAGGAGCTCGTCGCCATCCTCGGCGGCGAGACCCGCAGGCTCAACCTGGCCAAGACCCCGCCGACCGTGATCATGCTCGCGGGTCTGCAGGGCGCGGGCAAGACGACCCTGGCGGGCAAGCTCGCCAAGTGGCTCAAGGGGCAGAACCACGCCCCGATGCTCGTCGCCTGCGACCTGCAGCGGCCCAACGCGGTCAACCAGCTCCAGGTGGTCGGCCAGCGCGCCGAGGTCACCGTGTTCGCCCCCGAGCCGGGCAACGGCGTCGGCGACCCGGTCGAGGTGGCCCGCCGCTCGATCGACGAGGCCCGCCGCACCCAGCACGACGTGGTCGTCGTCGACACCGCGGGCCGCCTGGGCGTCGACGAGGAGCTGATGCGCCAGGCCGCGGACATCAAGGCCGCCATCGGCGCCGACGAGGTCCTGTTCGTGGTCGACGCCATGATCGGCCAGGACGCGGTCACCACCGCCGAGGCCTTCCGCGACGGCGTCGGCTTCACCGGCGTCGTGCTGACCAAGCTCGACGGCGACGCCCGGGGCGGCGCCGCGCTGTCGGTCCGCGAGGTCACCGGCCAGCCCATCCTGTTCGCCTCCAACGGCGAGGGCCTGGCCGACTTCGACGCCTTCCACCCCGACCGGATGGCCTCGCGCATCCTCGGCATGGGCGACGTGCTCACCCTGATCGAGCAGGCCGAGCAGCACTTCGACCAGGCGCAGGCGGAGAAGGCCGCGGCCAAGATCGGCACCGGCGAGCTGACCCTCGAGGACTTCCTCGAGCAGATGCTCGCGGTCCGCAAGATGGGCCCGATCTCCAACCTGCTCGGCATGCTGCCCGGCGCGGGCCAGATGAAAGACGCCCTGGCCCAGGTCGACGAGAAGCACATCGACCGGCTGCAGGCGATCATCCGCGGCATGACCCCGGCCGAGCGCCAGGACCCCAAGATGATCAACGCCTCGCGCAGGCTGCGCATCGCCAAGGGCTCCGGCGTCGAGGTCCGCGACGTCAACGACCTGGTCAACCGGTTCTTCGACGCCCGCAAGATGATGCAGCAGATGGCGGGCCGCTTCGGCATGCCGGGCGCGGGCGGCAACCGGGCGAACAACCGCAAGGGCAAGAAGGGCAAGAAGGGCAAGGGGCGCGGCCCCACCCCGCCCAAGGTGCGCGGCGGGATGCCCGGCGGCTTCCCGTTCGGCCCCCCCGGCGGCGCGATGCCCCCCGGCGTCCCGGACGTCTCGTCCATGCCCCCCGGCCTCAACCAGTTGCCCCCCGGCTTCGACCCCTCGAAGCTGAAGTTCCCCAAGGGCAAGTAGTGACCGCGCTCCACCTGCGCGGCGTCGTGCTGCCCAGCGACGACGGCGGGGACGTCGAACGCGACCTGTGGATCGTCAACGGCCGGGTGCGCACCCGGCCCGTGCCGAACGCGGAGACGGTGGTCGACGGCGGCTGGCTCATCCCCGGCCTGGTCGACGCGCACTGCCACGTCGGCATCGGACCCGAGGGCCCGGTCGACCTGGAGACCGCCGCCACCCAGGCCGAGACCGACCGCGACGCGGGCGCCCTGCTGCTGCGCGACTGCGGCTCGCCGATCGACACGCGGCCGCTGCAGGAGCGCCTCGACCTGCCGCGCATCGTGCGCGCGGGCAGGCACGTGGCGCGCCCCAAGCGCTACATCCCGCACCTGGGCGTCGACATCGAGGACCCGGCCGACCTGCCCGCCGCCGTGCTGGAGCAGGCCGAGTACGGCGACGGCTGGGTCAAGCTGGTCGGCGACTGGATCGACCGGGGCACCGGCGACCTGGCCCCGCTGTGGCCCGACGAGGTGCTCAAGGCGGCCATCGACGCCGCGCACTCGGTCGGCGCGAAGGTCACCGCGCACGTGTTCGGCGAGGACGCGCTGCCCGGCCTGGTCCGCTCCGGCATCGATTGCATCGAGCACGGCACCGGCCTGACCAGCGACCTCATCGCCGAGATGGCCGAGCGCGGCACCGCGCTGGTGCCCACGGTGATCAACATCGAGAACTTCCCCGGCATCGCGGCCAAGGCGACCAAGTACCCCGCCTACGCCGCGCACATGCGCGCCCTGCACGCCCGCGTCGACTCGATGGTCCGCGAGGCCGTCGAGGCGGGCGTCCCGGTCTACGCGGGCACCGACGCCGGCGGCGGCATCAAGCACGGCCGGATCGTCGACGAGATCGCCGCCCTGCACGCGGCGGGCATGAGCGCCGAGCAGGCGCTCGGCGCGGGGAGCTGGGCGGCCCGGTCCTGGCTGGGCCACTCCGGCCTGACCGAGGGCGCCCCGGCCGACGTGCTGGCCTTCGACACCGACCCGCGCGCCGACCTGCGGGTGCTGCGCGCCCCGAAGCGGATCATCTTGCGCGGCCGGGTGGTGGGCTAGCCCGGCAGGGCTAGGCTGGTGTGGCGACGAGCCGAGGGATGGGGGGTAGAGGTGTCGGCACCGCTGTCCGATGACCCTTCGGCCCCGTCAGTGCCCCCGGCGCCTCCAGAGCCTTCAGCCCCGTCGGCCGAGCCCGGCGCGTCCACCCCGACGCACCGCTGGGGCTTCGGGGCGTTCCTGCTCGTCTTCGCCGTGTTCGTGCTCTCCGCGGTGGTCATCGCCGCCTTCATGGGCCTGGCCTCGCCGCAGCAGGAGGACCCGATCGCGGTCGTCCTCGTCGGCACCATGGTCCCGCCGCTGCTGGCCACCGGCGTCGCACTGCTGATCACCAAGCTGCGCGGCAACGGGCCCGTGCTCGACCTCAAGCTCAGCTACAACCGCGACGACCTGCGGATCGGCCTCAAGTTCGGCTGCGCGGGCCTGGTGCTGACCACCGTCGCCGCGGCGATCTGGAGCAGGCTGGTCGGCGACGGCGACGCCACCTCGGCCATCGGCGCGCTGGTCGACGGGCAGGCCATGCCGGTCAGCGCGGCGATCGCGCTGTTCCTCTACGTGTGGCTGATCGGCCCGCTGTGCGAGGAGATCATGTACCGCGGCCTGCTGTGGGGCTCGCTGGAGCGGTTGCAGTGGGGCAAGTGGGCGGTGTTCGGGCTGACCACGGTGATCTTCGCCGTGAGCCACCTCGAGCCGATGCGCACCTCGCTGCTGCTGGTCATCGGCATCCCCATCGGCCTGGCCCGGCTCTACTCCGGCCGCCTCGGCGCCAGCGTGGTCGCCCACCAGGTCAACAACTTCCTGCCCGCGCTGTCGGTCATGCTGATCAGCATGGGCGTGTGGGACGCGTGAGCCTCGACCTCAACGCCGACCTCGGCGAGGGCTTCGGCGCGTGGACCCTGGGCGACGACGCGGCCCTGCTGGCGGTCGTCACCTCGGCCAACGTCGCCTGCGGCTTCCACGCGGGCGACGCCTCGACCATGCGCGCGGTCTGCGCCGGGGCCGCCGAGCGCGGCGTGGCCGTGGGCGCGCAGGTCTCCTACCGCGACCTCGCCGGGTTCGGCCGCCGGTTCATCGACGTCGACCCGGCGCACCTGGCCGACGAGGTGCTCTACCAGGTCGGCGCGCTCGAGGCCTGCGCCAGGGCTGCCGGGACCCGCGTCTCCTACGTCAAACCGCACGGCGCCCTCTACAACGCCACCGTGCACCACGAGGCCCAGGCGCGCGCCGTCGTCGAGGGCGTCCGCGCGTTCGGGGACCTGCCGGTCCTCGGCCTGCCCGGCTCGCGGCTGCTGGCCCTGGCCGGGGCGTCCGCCGTCGAGGAGGCCTTCGCCGACCGGGGGTACACCCCCGAGGGCACGCTGGTCCCGCGGCGCGAGCCCGGCGCGCTCGTGGCCGACACCGGGGCGGTGGTGGCCCGCGCCGTGCGGCTGGCGGAGAGCGGCGAGATCGTCGCGGTGGACGGCACGGTCCTGCGCACGAGCGCGCGCTCCCTGTGCCTGCACGGCGACACCCCGGGGGCCGTCGACCACGCCCGCGCCGTCCGAGCCGCACTGGCGGCCGCGGGCATCGAGATCGCCCCCTTCGCGGTCTGACCCACCCGCCGGTTGGTGACCCGTCGGGGCCGTCTGGCACAATCGGTGGCTGTCCGTCGAGGCCGGACCCTCTCACCGCGCCCCGACGCCGAAACCTTTTGACCGCCGCACCCGAATCCCCACGCGGGACGCGTCGGACGCACCGTTTTCACCCGAGAGTCTCAAGGAGTACCCGCAACCGTGGCTGTCAAGATCAAGCTCCAGCGCCTGGGCAAGATCCGCGCGCCGTTCTACCGCATCATCGTGGCCGACGCGCGCACCCGTCGCGACGGCAAGGCGATCGAGACCATCGGCCGCTACAACCCGAAGAACGAGCCGAGCCTCATCGAGGTCGACACCGAGCGCGCCCAGCACTGGCTGGGTGTCGGCGCGCAGCCGACCGACGCCGTCCTCGCGCTGCTGAAGATCACCGGCGACTGGCAGAAGTTCAAGGGCCTGCCGGGCGCCGAGGGCACCCTCAAGGTCGCCGAGGCCAAGGCCAGCAAGCAGGAGCTGTTCGAGGCGGCGCTCAAGGCGGCGGGCGACGAGCCCACCACCGAGGCCACCACCCCGAAGAAGAAGTCGGCCCCGAAGAAGGACGACAAGCCCGCCGAGGCCGAGGCCGCGGCGGAGTGAGCGCCCTCGCGGACGCCCTGGAGCACCTGGTCAGGGGCATCGTCGACAACCCGGACGACGTCCAGGTCGAGCTGGTCACGAACCGTCGTGGCCGCACGCTCGAGGTGCACGTCAACCCCGAGGACCTGGGCAAGGTCATCGGGCGCGGCGGGCGCACCGCGACCGCGCTGCGGACCGTGATGGCCGGGGTCGGCGGTCGCGGCATCCGCGTCGACGTGGTCGACACCGACCACTAGCAGCACACATGTCAGAGCAGAACCTGGTCGCCATCGGCCGGGTGGCCAAGGCGCACGGCATCCACGGCGAGCTCGCCGTGGAGCCGCGCACCGACGTGCCCGAGCAGCGCTTCGCGCTCGGCGCCACGATGACCGCCCGGCCGAAGGGCGCGCCCGCGCGCACGCTCACCGTGGCAACCGTCCGGTCGCACACCGGGCGGTTGCTCGTGCGCTTCGAGGAGGTCCCCGACCGCACCGCCGCCGAGGCGCTGCGCGGGGCCGTGCTGGTGGCCGACACGGCCGACCTGCCGCCGACCGAGTCCCCCGACGAGTTCTACGACCACGAGCTCGAGGGCCTGGCCGCCGAGCTGGTCGACGGCACCCGCGTCGGCACCGTGCGCGAGATCACCCACGGCTCCGCCACCGACCTGCTGGTCCTCGACGTGGACGGCCGCGAGGTCCTCGTCCCGTTCGTCAGCGAGATCGTCCCGACGGTGGACGTCGCGGGCGGCCGGATCGTGCTCGACCCCCCAGAGGGCCTGCTCGACCTGGAATCCCTGTGACGGCCGCCCGGTGAGGCTCGACGTCGTCACGATCTTCCCCGAGTACCTCGAGCCGCTGCGCGCCGCGCTGCTGGGCCGGGCGCTCGACCGCGGCCTGATCTCGCTGGCCGTGCACGACCTGCGCCGCTGGACCCGCGACGTGCACAAGGCCGTCGACGACTCGCCCTACGGCGGCGGCCCCGGCATGGTCATGAAGCCGCAGATCTGGGGCGAGGCGCTCGACGAGGTCTGCGCGGGCCCGGCCCCCCGGCTGATCGTCCCCACCCCCGCGGGCCGCCCGTTCACCCAGGCGCTGGCCCAGGAGCTGGCGGGGGAGGAGCGCCTGGTCTTCGCCTGCGGCCGGTACGAGGGCATCGACCAGCGCGTCATCGATGACGCGGGCGCCCGGATGCGGGTCGACGAGGTCTCCATCGGCGACTACGTGCTCGTCGGCGGCGAGGTCGCGGTCATGGTGATCGTCGAGGCCGTGGTCCGGCTGCTGCCCGGCGTGCTGGGCAACCCCGCCTCGCACCAGGAGGACTCGTTCTCCGACGGCCTGCTCGAGGGCCCCAGCTACACCCGCCCCGAGGTCTGGCGCGACCGCCCGGTCCCCGACGTGCTGCGCTCGGGCAACCACGCCGCGATCGCCCGCTGGCGCCGTGACCAGGCGCTGACCCGGACCGCCGAGCGCCGCCCGGACCTGTTGTCCGCGCTGCCGGACGGCTCCCTGGACAAGCACGACAAGGCGTTGCTCGCGGGCTTGCCGGGGGGCGATTTCACCTCCGGCCCACCCGCGTGACATACTTTCGAGGTTGACGCGTCCGGCAGTGCCCGTGATGCGCGCGCAAGCCCCCTTCCAGGCTGGACTGCTCGGCGTGACGCCGTCCCCGGCCAGGACGAATTGTTTCCAAGGACGAGGACGGACTTCCGATGAACACCCTGGATGCCCTGGACGCCAAGTCGTTGCGTTCCGACATCCCGGCCTTTCGACCGGGCGACACGCTGAAGGTCCACGTTCGCGTCATCGAGGGCACCCGTTCCCGTGTCCAGGTCTTCCAGGGTGTGGTCATCCGCCGCCAGGGCGGTGGCATCCGGGAGACCTTCACCGTGCGCAAGGTGTCGTTCGGCGTCGGCGTGGAGCGCACCTTCCCGGTGCACACCCCGAACATCGCCGAGATCGAGGTCGCCAAGCGCGGCGACGTGCGCCGGGCCAAGCTCTACTACCTGCGCAAGCTGCGCGGCAAGGCCGCCAAGATCAAGGAGAAGCGTGACCCGCAGCCCGTGAGCTGACACGGGTAGCACACCGGCTCACGTACCCTGACATGCGTGGTCGACCGCCCCCCGCACAGCGCGCCCCCGGATGCCCAGGCAGATCGGGAGCAGCGCCGTCGCGGCGGAGCGGTCGGCCACGAGTCGTTTCCGGCCGAGAACGGTCGTCCGACCAGCGCGAGCGGTAACGGCTCCGGCAACGGGTCGCCCGCGGGCAACGGGAACGGCGCGGACCACCCCGAGTTCATCCCGGAGGTCCCGGAGCTGCCCGCGCTCGACCCCGTCGAGCCCGAGTTCTGGTTCGGCGCCCCGCTCGAGGAGGACCCGAGCGCGAGCGCCCCCGAGGTCTGGCCGAGCATCCCCGCCGAGGAGCGCCCGCCTGGCCGCCCCCAGCAGGCCCACGAGCCCTCCGCCTGGTTCCCCGAGTCGGCCGCCCGCTCCGCCGAGCAGGCCCACCAGCCCGGGGACCAGCCCTCCGAGCGCACCACCCGCCGCGCCCGCCGAGAGGCGGAGGAAGCCGCCCGGGCCGCGGGCGCGCAGCCCCCGCCGACCACCAGGCGCCGCGCTGACCCGGGCCCCGCCAGCGACGCCCCCCAGCCCGCCACGCAGGTCTCCCGCCGGGCCGACCCCGCGCAGGCCCAGCCGGGCGCCCAGGCCCCCCGTGGTGCCGCCGAGCAGGACAACGGCCTGGCCGCCTACGTCACCGAGCAGATCTCCCGGCGCCCGGAGAGCCAGCCGACCACAGAGGTCCGCCGGTCCGCGGGCGGCGAGGACAACTCGCGCACCCGGGCGCCGCTGCCGCCCGCGTTCTTCGACGCCTCCTTCAACTCGCAGTTGCGCCCCGACCTGTCCTCCAACCCGGGGATGCTCCCCGTCGAGAAGCCCGAGCCCGGTGCCAAGCCCCGGGCCGAGGACAAGCCCCAGAACAAGCCCCAGGACAAGCCCAAGGACAAGCCCAAGGACAAGCCCAAGGCCCCGCCGCCCACCTCGGCGGAGGTGACCACCGCCGCCACGACCACGGCGGCGGTCACCTCGGCGGGCACCACCTCGGCCATCCCGCCCATCCCGGCCGACGCCGAGTCCCTCGACGACGTCCCGATGTCGCGCCCGCGCCGGGTCACCCCGCCCGCCGCCCGGATCGACGTCGACCCCACCCGGCACCTCACCCAGCCGATCCCGCGCCGCAAGCGCCCGATCCCGCCGGAGTCCGACGCCGAGGCGACCGTCCTGCTGCCCAAGATCCCCGCCGAGCCGACGGCCGCGGAGACCAAGTCCCCCGGGCCCAAGGCCCCCGTACCCAAGGCGGCGGAACGCCGGGCCCCGGAGCGCGGAGCGCCCGAATCGCAGCGCAAGGCGCCGCGCCGCCCGGTCACCACCGGCACGCACCGCTCGATCAAGCCCGTGGAGCCCCCGGCGGAGCAGCCCCCCGCGCGCCACTCCGCCGCCCGGGCCACCGAGCCCCCCGCGCGCCACTCCGCTGAGCGCCGCAGCGCCGAGCGCCCGGCCCAGCCCGGCACCGCGCTGGAGCCCATCCGCCCCCGCGCGGTCGTCCGCACCACCGCCCCCGCCTCCGCCCCCGCCTCCGCCCCCGCCGAGGAGGACGCGCCGGAGGTGCGGCCCCGCCGCGCCCGCCGCCGTTCCGCCGACGCGGGCACCGAGCGGGTGGCGCCGGTCCGCGGGCCCAAGAGCCGCGCCGACGGCGAGGACGGCGAGCGGCCCGGGGGCAAGCGCGGCAAGCACCGCAGGGCGCCGCGCAGGCAGCCGCTGTGGCGCGAGATCCTGGTCCTGGTCGGTGTGGCGCTGCTGCTGACGTTCCTCATCCAGCAGTTCATCGGCCGCGTCTACTCCATCCCCTCGGGGTCGATGGAGCAGACGCTGCACGGCTGTCCCGGCTGCACCGGCGACCGCGTGTTCGTGGACAAGATGATCTACGACTTCCGCGACCCCACCCCCGGTGACGTGATCGTGTTCGAGGGCCCCAACACCTGGACCGAGAACGACGTCGAGACCGACGAGCCGTCCAACGCCTTCCTCAGCGCGCTGCGCAAGACCGGCTCGTTCATCGGCATCGCCCCGCCGGACGAGAGCGACTTCGTCAAGCGGGTCGTCGCCGTGGGCGGGCAGACCGTCGAGTGCTGCGACGCCCAGGACCGCGTCCTCGTCGACGGCGAGCCCCTCGACGAGCCCTATGTCTACTGGCAGTTCGGCGGCCCCGGCGGGCGCCAGACGTTCGATCGCGTTACCGTCCCCGAAGGCACCCTGTGGGTCATGGGGGACAACCGGGCCAACTCCTCGGACTCCCGCTTCCAGGGCGGCGGCGGCATCCGCGGCGTCGTCCCCCTCGGCAAGGTCATCGGCAAGGTGCGCTACATCGTGCTCCCGCCGTCGCGCTGGCGCGGCGTGGGCGACCACAACCCGCAGGCGGGGCAGCAGTTGTCTGCGGCGGGGTGGCAGGTGCAACTCCCGCTCGGGATCGGCTTCGCGGCCGCGTGGCCGGTGCTGATGCTGACCCGACGGGCCAAGGACGCCCTGCTCCCCCTCGTACCGAGGAAAGGCTGAACAGTTGTCCGACGACAACGGCGCCGCGCCGGGGGATGGACGCGGCACCGAGGACATCGACGCTCCCACCGAGGGGCGCACGTCCGGCAAGACGAAGAAGAAGCGACCCTTTTGGGTGGAGTTGCCCATCCTGCTCGCGCTGGCGCTGGTCCTCACGATCATCATCCAGTCGTTCATCGCCCGGGTGTTCGTGATCCCGTCGGAGTCGATGGAGAAGACCCTGCACGGCTGTCCGGGCTGCGTGGGCGACCGGGTGCTCGTCGACCGGGTCGTCTACTACTTCCGCGACCCGCGGCCCGGCGACGTCATAGTGTTCGAGCGGCCCGGCACCTGGGACCAGACCGGTCTCTCCGACGCCAACGCCAACCCGGTGCTGGGCTGGTTCCAGGACCTCGGCGCGCAGTTCGGCCTGGGCACCCCGAGCGAGGAGGACGTGGTCAAGCGCGTCATCGCCACCGAGGGCCAGACCATCGAGTGCTGCGACGCCCAGGACCGGGTGACCGTCGACGGCGAACCGCTGGACGAGCCCTACCGCAACCACATCTTCCCCGGTGACAAGCAGGAGCCGTTCGCGCCGATCACCGTCCCGGCGGGCAAGTTGTTCGTCATGGGCGACAACCGCAACAACTCCCGCGACTCGCGCACCCAGGGCGGCGGCGGCGAGAACGGCTTCGTCCCCGTCGACGACGTCATCGGCAAGGCACGGTCGATCATCCTGCCGCCCGGCCGCTGGCAGGGCGTCGGCGACCACGACCCGCACACCCAGGCGCTGTCGGCGCCCGCGTGGCAGGTGGGCATCCCGGCCGGGGTCGGCCTGGCGGCGGCGTGGCCGACGCTGTGGGCCGGGCGCAGGCTCAAGGGGCTGCTGGTGCGCGACCGGGCCGCGGGGCCTCGGTAGGCTGCCCCGGTGCCCGACGGTGCTGACCCCGAGGACGAGCCCACGGGGAGGAAGAAGCTCCCCCTCTGGGTCGAGTTGCCGATCCTGCTGGCCGTCGCGCTGGTCATCAGCTTCCTGGTGCAGTCGTTCGTGGCCAGGGTGTACGTGATCCCGTCGGAGTCGATGGAGGCCACGCTGCACGGCTGCCCCGGCTGCACGGGCGACCGCGTGGTCGTCGACCGGGTCGTCTACGCCTTCGGCGACCCGGAGCCGGGCGAGGTCGTCGTGTTCGCCCGGCCCGCGACCTGGAACCACTCGGAGCACTCCGCCGACCGCTCGGAGAACACCGTGGTCCGCTGGCTGCAGGACGTCGGGTCGGTGTTCGGCCTGGCCACCTCGACCGAGGACGACGTGGTCAAGCGCGTGGTCGCCGTCGGCGGGCAGACCGTGCGCTGCTGCGACGGGCAGAACCGGGTGGTCGTCGACGACCGGCCGCTCGACGAGCCCTACCTGCACTGGGAGGGCATCCCCCGCCAGGAGGAGTTCCCCGTGGTGTCGGTGCCGCAGGGCATGCTGTTCGTGATGGGTGACAACCGGAACAACTCAGGGGACTCCCGCACCCAGGGCGGGGGCGGCGCCAACGGCTTGGTACCGGTCGACGACGTCATCGGCAAGGCGCGCGCGGTCATCCTGCCGCCGTCGCGCTGGCGGGGCGTCGGCGACCACGACCCGCAGGCGCTGTCGGCGCCCGCCTGGCAGCAGGGCATCCCGCTCGGCGTCGGGCTCGCCGCGGCGTGGCCCGCGCTGTGGCTGGGGCGGCGGCTGCGCGAGGTGGTGGCCAGGTGAACGCCGAGGTGATCCGCCCGCCGCGCGCCGTGCTGCGCCGCGACACCGGGAACTGGGGCCTGCAGGGCGCGCTGCACCGGCGCGGCCTCGGCCCCGTCGCGGGCGTGGACGAGGCGGGCCGGGGCGCGTGCGCCGGGCCACTGGTCATCGCCTCCTGCGTGCTGCGCCCCGGCGACGCGGCCCGCCTCGACGGCCTCACCGACTCCAAGCTGATGACCGCCACCGCCCGCGACCGGATGTTCGACCTGGTCAAGGCCCGCGCGCTGGACTACGCCGTCGTCGTCGTGCCCACCGCCGAGGTCGACCTCAAGGGCGTGCACGTGTCCAACATCGAGGGCATGCGCCGCGCCGTGGCCCGGCTGGGCACCCACCCCGGCTACGTCCTCACCGACGGCTTCCGGGTGCCGGGCCTGACCGCCCCGAGCATGCCGGTGATCAAGGGCGACCAGGCCGCGGCGTGCGTGGCGGCGGCGTCGGTGCTGGCCAAGGTCACCCGGGACCGGATCATGGCCCGCCTGCACGAGGACCTGCCCGAGTACCGGTTCGACGTGCACAAGGGCTACTGCACGGGCCTGCACACCAGGGCGTTGACCGAGCACGGCCCCAGCCACGAGCACCGCTGGTCGTTCGCCAACGTCGCCGCTTCGGGCGTCGCGCACGGCAAGCGCGCGCCACACCGGGTGGCGCTGAGCGTCGCGGCGGCCGCCGTGGTCCAGAATGGGGTCTCCCCGCCGGTCGACGGGGATCGGACGCCACGACCAGGAGGGGCGCGCAACGGATGAGCGCGGAGGATCTCGAGAAGTACGAGACCGAGATGGAGCTGCAGCTCTACCGGGAGTACCGCGACATAGTGGGCCAGTTCGCCTACGTCGTGGAGACAGAGCGCAGGTTCTACCTGGCCAACGGGGTGGACGTCCAGGTCCGAGACGCCGACGGCGAGGTCTATTTCGAGGTCCGCATGTCCGACGCCTGGGTCTGGGACATGTACCGCCCCGCCCGCTTCGTCAAGAACGTCCGGGTGATCACCTTCAAGGACGTCAACGTCGAGGAACTGGACAAGCCGGACCTGCGACTCCCGGAGAACGGTCCCTTCGGCGGCCAGTGACCCGGTCGCCCTGAAGCTCTTCCCCGGATGCCCCGATCTCGCGATCGGGGCATCCGGCGTTCCACCCCCGTGAAACCCGCGTTTTCAACCCCACGTCACGCACGGCCCCCCGCCCAGCACACCACGAACCCCTGACAGGCAGCGGCCGCTGACCTGGGCTCATCCACATCACCCGGTCGTGATGCCCAGATCCGGAGCGGCTCTGGTCCGCCCCCGCCTGCCCCGGCACCGTCGAGAGCGACACCCCTCGACAGGAGCCGACATGACCGACCAGACCCCCGCCCCGCACCTCGCCGTCGGCAGGCGCGGCGAGGACATCGCCGCCCGCTACCTCGCCGCCACCGGCCTCGTCGTGCTCGCCAGGAACTGGCGGTGCGAGCTCGGCGAGCTCGACGTCGTCTGCGCCGACGGCGTCGGGGTGGTCGTGTGCGAGGTCAAGACCCGGTCCGGGACCGGGTACGGCGCCCCTGCCGAAGCCGTCGACGACGCGAAGGCCAGGCGGATCAGGGCGCTGGGCGTCCGGTGGTTGCGGGAGAACGACATCCCCCACTGCCCGGTCCGCCACGACATCGTCTCCGTGCTGCTCCGCCCCGGCGCGCCCGCCGAGGTCGCGCACCTGCGGGGTGCGTTCTGATGGTCCTCGCCAAGGTCTGGTCGGTGGCCCTGCGCGGCGTCGACGGCGTCACCGTCGAGGTGGAGGCCGACATCGGCGGCGGCAAGCCGGGCACGCACATCGTCGGCCTGCCCGACGCCGCGCTCAGCGAGGCCAAGGACCGGGTGCGCGCGGCCGTCCGCAACAGCGGGCTGCGCTGGCCCGAGCAGTTGGTCACCCTCGCGCTGTCCCCGGCCGACCTGCACAAGTCCGGCTCCGCCTACGACCTCGCCCTGGCCGTCGCCGTCCTGATCGCCGACGGGAAGGTGCCCGCCGAGCCGTTCGCGGGCACCGCGCTGGTCGGCGAGCTCGCCCTCGACGGGCGCCTGCGCGCCGTGCGCGGCGTGCTGCCCCGGCTGCTCGCCGCCCGCCGCGCGGGCCACACCCTGGCCATCGTGCCGGTCCCGGTCCTGGCCGAGGCGGCCCTGGTCCCGGACCTGGCCGTCCTCGGCGCCCGCCACCTCGCCGACGTCGTCGCCTGGGCCACCGACCGCCCCGACGCCCTGTCCGCCCCGTCCGCCGCCGCGACCGGCCCCGCCGACCCGTCCCCGGACCTCAGCGACGTCGTGGGCCAGCCCGAGGCCCGCTGGGCCCTGGAGGTCGCCGCCGCTGGCGGGCACCACATGCTGCTCTCCGGCCCGCCGGGCACCGGCAAGACGATGCTCGCCCGCCGCCTGCCCGGCCTGCTCCCGCCGCTGCCCCGCGAACGGGCGCTCGAGATCACCGCCATCCACTCCGCGGCGGGCGACCTCCCCGCCGACCAGCCCCTGATCACCGTCCCGCCCTTCATCGCCCCCCACCACAGCGCGAGCATCGCCGCTCTCGTCGGTGGCGGCGCCGGTCTCGCGAAACCGGGCGCGATCAGCAAGGCGCACAACGGCGTCCTGTTCCTGGACGAGGCAGCCGAGTTCCCCGCCAGCCGCCTCGAGGCCCTGCGCACCGCGCTGGAGGAAGGCGAGATCCGCCTCGCCCGCCGCGACGGGGTGGTGCGGTACCCGGCCGCCTTCCAACTCGTCCTCGCCACCAACACCTGCCCCTGCGCCCCACCCAAGGAGTCCGACTGCACCTGCACCCCGGCAGCCCGCCGCCGCTATCTCTCCCGCCTGTCCGGCCCCCTCCTCGACCGCGTCGACATCCGCGTCCACATGCGGCCGAGCACCGCCCTGTCCCGCGCCCCGGACCAGGAGGCCCCCGAACCCACCGCCGCGGTCCGCGCCCGGGTCGCCGAGGCCCGCGACCGCGCCCGCCACCGCTGGTCGACCCACGGCTGGCGCACCAACGCCGAGGTCCCGGGCCCAGCGCTGCGCCAAGACCACCCCATCCCCCGCGAGGCCACCACGGTCTTGGACACCAGCCTCACCAGAGGCCTCCTCACCGCCCGGGGCGCCGACCGCTGCCTGCGCCTCGCCTGGACCCTCGCCGACCTGGGCAAGACCGCCCCGCCCACCCGGGACCACATCGCCACCGCCCTCCACTTCCGCGGCCGCCACCTCCCCACCGCATAAGGAGAACCCATGCGCACCACCGCCCCCACAACCCCGGGCGCCACCAGCCCTCCGGCTCCCCGGTCCACGCCCGGCACACCCTCCAACCAGGAAAGCGCGGCCCGTCGAGCCCAGGCCCGCCTCCTACCCCGCCCGCTCCCACTCCCCGCCACGGTCCGCCGCCGCGGCGCCCACCCGGCGGTGCGCCGTGGATGAGGTCCGGTTGGCCCGCGCCTACCTCCTCCGCGTCGCGGAGCCGCCGGCCGGACCGGTCGGGGCGCTGGTCGACGTGCTCGGGCCGGAGGGCGCCGCGGCGGCGGTTCGCAAGGGCGAGGTTCCCAACGCCGTCCGGGACGTGACCGTCGCTCGGCGGGCGGTGGACAGGGCCGAGGCCGATCTCGCGGCGGCTGCGGCTGTCGGGGCTCGGCTCGTCGTCCCGGAGGACGACGAGTGGCCGGGGTGGCCGTTGCTGGCGCTCGGGAACGCGCTGGGGCGCGGGCACCGGTGGGCCGCGCCGCCGTTGGGGTTGTGGGTGCGGGGGCAGGTGCGGTTGGACGACGCGCTCCGGCGGGCTGTCGCGGTGGTGGGGGCGCGGTCGGCGACCTCGTACGGGGAGCACGTGGCGGGCGAGTTCGGGTACGGGCTGGCCGGGGCCGGGGTGACGGTGGTGTCCGGGGCGGCCTTCGGCATCGATGCGGCGGCGCACCGGGGGGCGCTGGCGGCGGCGGGGGTGACCATCGCGGTGTTGGCCTGCGGGATCGACCAGGCCTACCCGAGCGCCCACACCTCGCTGCTGCGCCGGATCGCCGAGACCGGGGCGGTCGTGAGCGAGTACCCGCCGGGCACGACGCCCGCCAAGCACCGCTTCCTCGTCCGCAACCGGCTGATCGCGGGGTTGGCCGCGGGCACGGTGGTGGTCGAGGCGGGGGTGCGCAGCGGGGCCCGCAACACCGCCTCCTCCACGACCACCCTGGGCAAGGCGCTCGCGGCGGTCCCCGGGCCGGTCACCTCGGCGATGTCCCACGGGTGCCACGAACTGGTGCGCGCTGGCGCGGCCGTGCTCACCACGACGGTCGCCGAGGTCCTCGAGGCGGTGGGGGAGATCGGGGACCTCGCGCCCAGGGCGGACTCGCCGTCGCGGCCGACCGATGTGCTCGGGGAGGCCGCGCTGCGGGTGCACGACGCGCTGCCGGTGCGGGGGTGGAGCACTCCGGCCGCGGTGGTCGCCGACTCCGGGGTGCCGCCGGAACGGGTGTTGGCGCTGCTCGCCGAGTTGGAGCTGCTCGGGTTCGCGAGGTCGGCCGACGACGGGTGGCGGCGGGCCGTGCCGGAAGGGGGTCGCTGACCGGGGCGCGGTGGGGGCGTGGCGCGCTTGACGCGGGTGTCCGGGTGTCCGAGCGTGGGGTCATGGGCAGAGCGCGGCGTCGGATGGGGATGGACCGGGTGCGGGACGCGCTGCCCGCGGCGGTGCGGGGGGTGGTCGCCGACTACGAGCGGCACCTGGGGTTGGAGCGCGACCTCTCGGCGCACACGGTGCGTGCTTACCTCGGTGACGTGGTGTCTTTGCTGGGCTTCACTCTCGGTGTACTTGAGACCGGAATTGAGGGATTCGCAGCCCGAACGGGTGAATTCTTGTCACCGGAGAACGAGGTTGAATCCGACAAAGCGGACATGTCTGAATCGTGCCAAGAAGATCATCCGACCCCCGCGGGCGGGTTGGCCGGGGTGGGGCTGGACATCGCCGCGTTGCGCGGGTGGCTCGCCGCGCAGGTGGCGGCCGGGGCCGGGCGGACGACCGTGGCGCGGCGGGCGGCGGCGGCGCGGACGTTCACCGCGTGGGCGCACCGGCGGGGGTTGCTCGACGTCGATCCGGGGGTCCGGCTGGCCGCGCCGAAGCGGCACCGGACGCTGCCCTCGGTGCTGCGGCAGGACCAGGCGGGCGAGCTGATGACGGCGTCGGCGGCGGGTGCCCGGGAACTTGATCCGGTAGCGCTGCGTGACCACGCCATTGTGGAACTGCTGTACGCGACGGGGGTGCGGGTGTCAGAGCTCTGCGGGCTGGACGTGGACGACGTCGACCTCGGCGACCGGTTGGCGCGGGTGTTGGGCAAGGGCGGCAAGGAGCGCGTGGTGCCCTTCGGGGCGCCCGCGGTCGACGCGCTCGAGCGCTGGCTGCGCCAGGGGCGTCCGTCCCTGGCGCGGGATCGCTCGGGTTCGGCACTGTGGCTCGGGGCGCGCGGCGACCGGCTCCAACCGACCTCCGTGCGGCGGGTCGTCCGCCTCGCCGTGGCCGCCGTCGGGGGTGCGCCGGACCTCGGGCCGCACGGTCTTCGTCACTCTGCGGCTACACATTTGCTCGAAGGGGGTGCGGACCTTCGAAGCGTCCAGGAGCTACTTGGTCACGCTACGCTCGCGACGACGCAGCTCTACACCCACGTGACCGTCGAACGGCTGAAGGCGATCCATGACCGAACCCACCCGCGCTCCCGGTGAGACCGGGAACGGATCTGGGCCGCCGGGGGCGCACGCGCCCGCCGGTCAGCAGAACAAGGTGAACGGCCATGCCCCCTTCGGGGCGGGCATCTCCTCGGGTGTGCTGCCGGGGGACAACCGCACGGCCGACGACGTCGAGGCGGGCATCGTGGCCCTCTGGCGGGCGTACGGCCGCGGCGGCGACCAGGCGCTGCGCGACCGGCTGGTGCTGCACTACGCCCCGCTCGTCAAGTACGTCGCCGGACGGGTCGGCACCGGCCTGCCCGCGCACGTCGACGTGTCAGACCTGACCCAGTCCGGCATCTTCGGCCTGGTCGACGCCATCGAGAAGTTCGAGCCGGAGCGCGGCTTGAAGTTCGAGACCTACGCGATGCAGCGCATCCGCGGCGCCATCCTCGACGACCTGCGCGCCCAGGACTGGGTGCCGCGCACGGTGCGCGGCCGGGTCCGCGAGGTCGAGCGCGGCATCGAGCGCCTCGGCGCCAAGCTGCAGCGCACCCCCAACGACCACGAGCTCGCCGACGAGCTGGGCCTGACGGTCGACGAGCTGCACGACGTCTACGCCCAGCACCAGCTCACCAGCGTCGTCGCCCTCGACGAGCTGGCCACCGCGGGCCGCGGCGGCGGCGGGGCCGCCTCGCTGGCCGACATCCTCGAGGACGAGACCGCGGAGGACCCGGTCGCGCTCCTGGTCGACCAGGACAACCGCCGCGCCCTCGCCGGGGCGATCGGCCTGCTCGCCGAGCGCGACCGCGTCGTGGTCACCCTCTACTACTTCGAGAACCTCACCCTCGCCGAGATCGGCCGGGTCCTCGGGGTCACCGAGTCCCGGGTCTGCCAACTGCACACCCGCGCCGTCCTGCGCCTGCGCGCCAAGCTCCTCGAGACCGCCGACGTCTGAGCGGGCAGCAGCCGCACGCGCGGCGCCCGCACCAGCAGCACCGGGTCGAGGTACTCCGCGCCCCGGCGCAGACCCCAGTGCAGGCACGCGCCACCGCACCCGGCGTGCCCGCCCGCCAGCGCGCCGATCGGATCGCCCCTGGCCACCCGCGCGCCCAGGACGACCGACGGGGTCACGGGCTCGTAGGTCGTGCGCAGCGCCCCGTGGTCCACCGACACCACCGCCCGGCCGGCGACCACCCCGGCGAACGCGACGACCCCGGCCCCGGCCGCGCGCACCGGTTCCCCCACCACCCCGCGCAGGTCGACGCCGCGGTGGCCGGGTCCGTACGGGGAGGACGGGGGTTCGAAAGGGCGAGCGATGGTCCGCGGTGGGGGGAGGGGCCAGGCGAAGCGGGGCGCGGGCTCCCGGGCGGCAGGCGGGGCGGCGTGCGTGGGCGGCGGCGGGGGAGTGGGCGTTCGAGCTGGTGAGAAGGAGATGAGAGTGACGAGGAAGGCGAGTGGGAGGTGGTGGAGGGGCATGGGTCCAGGGTGGCGGCCGGGGTGGGGGCGGCCAAGGGCCTGCGCCGGTCTGTGGACGGATTGGCGGCTTGGGGACAACCGAGGCTCCGATGCCGGGTCCTGCGGCAGGACGGCGTACACTTCTGCCCGCGTCCGGTGGGCACACCGGGCGACTTCGCGTGCCAGTGCGCACGCGGCCTCCCCGGCCGCGAACACGGGTGCCCGGCGGTCCCTCCTGAGCACGTCTCCGGTGGGTCCGGGCGTCCGCACGGCACCAGGGCGGTGGGCCACCTGGCCCACGGCGACAACCGAGCACGCGCGCCAGGCCAGCACGGTCCCGGCGCGCCCGAACGAAGAGGTGCGAACCCGGCTATGGCCGTCGTCACCATGAAGCAGCTGCTGGACTCCGGTGTGCACTTCGGGCACCAGACCCGCCGCTGGAACCCGAAGATGAAGCGGTACATCCTCACTGACCGCAACGGCATCTACATCATCGACCTGCGGCAGACCCTCACCTACATCGACCGCGCGTTCGAGTTCGTGAAGGAGACGGTCGCCCACGGCGGCCACATCCTGTTCGTCGGCACGAAGAAGCAGGCGCAGGAGGCGATCGCCGGTGAGGCGACCCGCGTCGGCATGCCGTACGTGAACCAGCGCTGGCTGGGCGGCATGCTCACCAACTTCACCACCGTGCACAAGCGCCTCCAGCGCCTCAAGGAGCTGGAGTCGATGGAGCAGACGGGTGGCTTCCAGGGTCTCACCAAGAAGGAGATCCTGATGCTGACCCGTGAGAAGGACAAGCTCGCGCGCACCCTGGGCGGCATCCGCGACATGGCGAAGGTCCCCTCCGCCATCTGGATCGTGGACACCAAGAAGGAGCACATCGCCGTCGGCGAGGCGCGCAAGCTCAACATCCCGATCGTGGCGATCCTCGACACGAACTGCGACCCGGACGAGGTCGACTACCCGATCCCGGGCAACGACGACGCGATCCGCTCCGCGGCGCTGCTGACCAAGGTCGTGGCCGAGGCCGCCGCCGCCGGTCTGATGGCCCGCTCCGGCGCGCGCGGCGGCAACGCCGACAAGCCCGAGGTCGGCGCCGCGCAGGAGCCGCTGGCCGAGTGGGAGAAGGAGCTGCTCGTCGGCGCCGACACCGCGGCCGCTGACGGCCAGCAGGCCGCCGCGGCGGTCGAGGCGGCCACCGAGGCCCCCGCGGCCACCGAGGCCCCCGCCGCCGAGGCCGCCCCCGCGGCCGAGGCCGAGGCCCCGAAGACCGAGTCCTGATCCACCGGGTCCGGCCGGGGGCGACCCCGGCCGGACCCGACCTGCGCGCACAGCAGAAGACCCGAAGAACGGAAAAGACGCGATGTCGAACTTCACCGCGGCCGACGTCAAGCGGCTCCGGGACCTGACCGGCGCGGGCATGATGGACTGCAAGAAGGCGCTGACCGAGACGGACGGCGACTTCGACAAGGCCATCGAGATCCTGCGCATCAAGGGCGCCAAGGACGTGGGCAAGCGCGCCGAGCGCGCCACCGCCCAGGGCCTGGTGGCCGCGGCGGACGGCGTGCTGGTCGAGCTGAACTGCGAGACCGACTTCGTCGCCAAGAACGACGAGTTCATCCAGCTCGCCGACAAGATCGTCGCCGCCGCCAAGGCCGCGGGCGCCACCGACCTGGACTCGGTCAAGGCCGCCCAGGTCGACGGCAAGTCCGCCGAGGACGCGGTGCAGGCCCTCTCGGCCAAGATCGGCGAGAAGCTGGAGCTGCGCCGCGCGATCGCCTTCACCGGCACCGTCAGCACCTACCTGCACCGCCGCTCCTCCGACCTGCCCCCCGCCGTGGGCGTGCTGGTCGAGTACACCGGCGACAGCGAGGAGGCGGCCCGCGCGGCCGCCATGCAGATCGCGGCGATGAAGCCCCGCTACGTCACCCGCGACGAGGTGCCCGAGGACGTTGTGGCCGCTGAGCGCCGCATCGCCGAGGAGACCGCGCGCGAGGAGGGCAAGCCGGAGGCCGCCCTGCCGAAGATCACCGAGGGCCGGGTCAACGGCTTCTACAAGGACGTCGTCCTGCTGGAGCAGTCCTCGGTGCTCGACTCGAAGAAGACCGTCAAGGCCGTCCTCGACGAGGCGGGCGTGACCGTGACCGGCTTCGCCCGGTTCGAGGTCGGCCAGTCCTGACCGAGGGCCATGACGTGACCGCCTCTGCCCCGCTCTCGGAAGTCCTCCGGGGGCGGGGCAGAGTCACGAGGAGGGTGTGAGGTGACTGCTTCGATCCGCGAGGGCGGTTTCAAGCGGGTGCTGCTCAAGCTCGGCGGCGAGATGTTCGGCGGCGGCGGCATCGGCGTCGACCCCGACGTGGTGCTGACCGTGGCCCGGCAGATCGCCGACGTGGTGCGCGGCGGGGTGGAGTGCTCCATCGTCATCGGCGGTGGCAACTTCTTCCGCGGCGCCGAGCTGAGCCAGCGCGGCATGGACCGCGACCGCGCCGACTACATGGCGATGCTCGGCACCGTGATGAACTGCCTGGCGCTGCAGGACTTCCTGGAGAAGGAGGGCATCGACACCAGGGTCCAGACCGCGATCACCATGGGCCAGGTCGCCGAGCCCTACATCCCGCGCCGGGCCGAGCGGCACCTGGAGAAGGGCCGCGTGGTCATCTTCGGCTGCGGGGTGGGCATGCCCTACTTCTCCACCGACACCGCCGCCGCCCAGCGCGCGCTCGAGATCGGCTGCGAGGCCGTGCTGATGGCCAAGGCCGTCGACGGGGTGTTCGACTCCGACCCGCGCACCAACCCCGGCGCGACGATGTTCACCGAGATCTCCCACCGCGAGGTGCTCGAACGCGACCTCAAGGTCGCCGACGCCACCGCGTTCAGCCTGTGCATGGACAACAACATGCCGATCATCGTGTTCAACCTCCTGACGGAGGGGAACATCGCCCGCGCGGTGCGTGGTGAGAGGATCGGCACGCTGGTCAGTACGCCCACCGCGTGAACACCTAGGAGCTTGCCTTGATCGACGACACACTCCTCGAGGCCGAGGAGAAGATGGAGAGCACGGTCTCCGTGGCCAAGGAGCAGCTCTCCTCCATCCGCACCGGCCGGGCGAACCCCAACATGTTCTCCCGCATCACCGTCGAG
Organism: Actinokineospora pegani; assembly: GCF_009745975.1. Lineage (GTDB taxonomy): Bacteria > Actinomycetota > Actinomycetes > Mycobacteriales > Pseudonocardiaceae > Actinokineospora > Actinokineospora pegani. The sequence goes on from NZ_WHOL01000054.1 coordinate 70,783, forward strand.
TACTACGGCTCGCCGACCCCGCTCAACCAGTTGGCCAGCATCAACATCCCCGAGGCCCGCCTCGCGGTGGTCAAGCCGTTCGACGCCACGCAGCTCAACGCCATCGAGAAGGCGATCCGCGAGTCCGACATGGGCGTCAACCCGACCAACGACGGCACGATCATCCGCGTCGGCATCCCGCAGCTCACCGAGGAGCGCCGCAAGGAGTTCGCCAAGCTGGCCAGGGGCAAGGGCGAGGACGCCAAGGTGTCCATCCGCGGCGTGCGGCGCAAGGCCAAGGAGGAGCTCGACCGCCTGGTCAAGGACGGCGAGTCCGGCGAGGACGAGGTCACGCGCGCGGAGAAGGAACTGCAGAACCTGACCGACAAGTACGTCGCGCAGGTCGACCAGTTGGTCAAGTCCAAGGAGACCGAGCTGCTCGAGGTGTGAGCCTCGGCGCGGTGTGGGGAACGTGATGGCCGGACCGGTGGGAGAGCTGGAGCATGGATCGCTGGAGGAGGGACCGGTGACCTCGGCGCGGGCCGGGGAGCCGGCCAAGACCTCGCGGGCGGGGCGCAACCTGCCCGCCGCGATCGGGGTCGGGCTGTTCCTCGGGGCGGCGGTCCTGCTCTCGCTGCTGCTGGTTCGGCAGGCGTTCATCGGTGTCGTCGCGATCGCCGTCGCGGTGTCGACCTGGGAGCTGATCGACGCGCTCAAGCGCGGGGCGGGCATCCAGGTCGCCCGCTGGCCGGTGCTGCTCGGCGGCCAGGCCATCGTGTGGCTGTCCTGGCCGTTCGGCCGGGCCGGGGTGCTGACCGCCTTCGCGGTGACCGTGCTGGTCTGCCTGCTGGCGCGGTTGCGCGGTGGCGTTGACGGGTACCTGCGCGACACCAGCGCCTCGGTGCTCGCGCTGGCCTACGTGCCGCTGTTCGCCTCCTTCGCGGCGATGCTGGTGCTGCCCGACGACGGCGTCCAGCGGGTGGTGGCCTTCCTGGTCCTGGTGATCAGCTCGGATACCGGCGGGTACATCGCGGGCGTGCTGTTCGGCAAGCACCCGATGGCACCGGTGATCAGCCCGAAGAAGTCCTGGGAGGGCTTCGCCGGGTCGATGGCCGCCGGGATCGCGGCCGGTGTGCTGTGCCTGACGCTGCTGCTCGACGGGCAGTGGTGGCACGGCGCCCTCTTCGGCGGCGCCCTCGTCGCCACCGCCACGCTGGGCGACTTGCTCGAATCGGTGATGAAGCGCGACCTCGGGGTCAAGGACATGGGCACGCTGCTGCCCGGCCACGGCGGGCTGATGGACCGCATGGACTCGCTGCTGCCCTCGGCCGTCGTGTCCTGGCTGCTGCTGAGCCTGTTCCTCCCCGTCTAGTCGTCGTACGGGTCGTCGTTGGCCGAGCCGACCTCCTCCTCGACGACCACCGGCAGCACGTCGGAGCGGTCGAGCACGGTGAACTCGGCCCCGGCCGGGTCGGCGAGCACCGCGGCCCGGCCGAACGGCGAGTCGAACGGCGCCACCACGACCCGGCCGCCCAGGCGCTCGGCCCGGTTGGCGATCCGGTCGGTGCCGGTCTCCGGGTGCGCCTCGAAGAACACCATCCAGTGCGGGAGCTGGCCCGGCGGGAACTCCGACCCCATCCGCAGCCTGCCCAGCACCTCCTCGCCGTTGACGGTCCAGCTCGTGTAGTCGAAGGCCTCGCCGTCGCCCATCTGCACGACCTCGAAGTCGAACAGCGAGCCGTAGAAGGCGTCGGCCCCCGCCCCGTCCCAGGTGTTGAGCTCGGCCCAGGTGAACGCGCCGGGGAACCCGGTGCCCAGCCGCCAGTCCCGGTCCTGGCGCCAGAACCCGACGGCCGCGCCGCTGGGGTCGCCTGCCACGAGCATCCCGCCCTGCCCCGGGACCTCGTGCGGCTCGGTGAGCACCTGCCCGCCGAGGTCCAGCACCCGCTCGGCGGTGTTGTCCGTGTCGCCCACGGTCAGGTAGAGGGTCCAGGTCGCGGGCTGGTCGCCCTGTGGGATGTGCATGCCCGCGACGGGCACGTCGTCGACGTAGCAGACCACGTAGCCGTCGTCGCCGACCTTGAACGACCAGCCGAGCAGCCCCGCGTAGAACTCGGATGCCGATCTGGGGTCCGCGGTGGCCAGCTCCACCCAGCACGGCTTGCCGGGAACCCCGTCGGGCATCTCATCGATCGCGCTGATGGTCATGGTCAGGAATACCTCCCTGACGACCGAAGATAACCCGATCGAGTGGTTACGTCAGCCGCCGAACGCACTCCGTGTGCTTTCCTGATGCCATGGGGTTGATCTCGCGGATCGTCACGTCACTGCGTGCCGGGTCTGTGGTGCCCAGCCCCAACATCTGGCAGTGGCCGGAGGTCTACGAGGCGGAGAACCGGGCCCAGGACGCCGACGGCGCGATCTGGGCGGCGCTCGACGAGATCTGCGACTGGACCGGCGACGTGCTCGACGTGGGCTGCGGCGACGGCTTCCACCTGCCCCGGTTCGCCGCGCGGGCCCGGTCGGTGCTCGGCGTCGAGCCGCACCCGCCGCTGGTCGACCGGGCCGTGGCCCGGGTGGCGGGCACCCCGGCCGTGGCCGCCCTGCTCGGGTCGGCCCAGGACCTGCCGGTCGCCGATGGGACCTTCGACGTGGTGCACGCGCGCACGGCGTACTTCTTCGGCCCCGGCTGCGAGGCGGGGCTGCGGGAGGCGGACCGGGCGCTGCGACCGGGTGGGGTGCTGGTGGTCGTCGACCTCGACGGGCGGCACGCGCCGTACGGGCGGTGGATGCGGGCGGACATGCCGCGCTACGACCCGGCCGAGGTGGACCGGTTCTTCCAGATCGAGGGCTTCGCCCTGCGGCGGGTCGTCTCGACGTGGCGGTTCCCGGACCGCGAGACGCTCGAGGCGGTGCTGCGCATCGAGTTCTCCGCGCAGGTCGCCGAACGGGCGATCGCGGAGGTGCCCGGGCTGGAGATCCCGGTCGGCTACCGGGTGCTGTGGCGGCGCAAGCCGCGTGGCCTGATCGTGTGAACATCCCCGGCCCGGTGGGCAGCCGGGCCGGGGAACTGGTGGCTCACCGCTCGTCGTCGTGGTCCGGGGCGGCGGTCTCCGCCTCGCCGAGCAGGGCGTAGAGCTCGCGGCGGGCGTTGTCGAGGATCTCGACCGCGCGCGCCTTCTGGTTCGCCGTGCCCGCCTGGCCGACGGTGTGCACCGCGCCCATGACCAGGCCGATCGAGCCGCGCAGGGCGTGCTCGACCGGGTCGACGCCCTGGGTGACCTGCTCCCACGGCGGGGTGTCGCCGAGCTTGGCCGCGGCGGCGGAGCCGCCCTCGGTCAGCTCGAACAGCTTCTTGCCGCCCTCGCCGTCCACCGAGCGGACCAGGTCCTCGTCGGCGAGGAGCTGCAAGGTCGGGTAGACCGAGCCGGGGCTGGGCTTCCACAAGCCGCCGGTGCGCTCGGCGATCTCCCGGATCATCTCGTAGCCGTGCATCGGCCGCTCCGTCAGCAGCGTGAGCAGGGCGGCGCGCACGTCGCCGCGCCCGCGCCGGTGCCCGCCCCGCCCGCCGAAAGGCCCGCCCCGGCCGCCGAAGGGGCCGCCGCGCCCGAACGGGCCGGGCCCGCCGAACGGGGGGATCTGCGGCATCGGGGGGAAGGGCGGGGTCATGTCGTGCTCCTCGGGGTCGAAGTCGGGGGCGCCGAACCGGCGGGCGAACGGGTGGTCGTGGTCGTGGCGGCGGCGGAAGTGCCGCGGGTCGGTGGTGCGCATTGTTCTCTCCAGGGGCTCGCTGGGTTCTTCGGTCTCACGAACGGTCGCTCGCGATAGCTCAACGATATATCGGAAACTGTCGCGATGCAACGACGAAGGTCGGACACGGGTCGGCATACTGGGGAACGGGGACACGGGCTGGCGCATCGGAGGGGGCATGAGGAACGGGATCGCGCTGGTCGCGGCTGGGTTGGCGCTGACGGGCGGCGTGCTGGCGGGGTGCGCCGTCCCCACGCGCGGCACCCCGGTGGCCATCGAGCCGTTGACGACCAGGACCACCTCCGCCCCGCCGGAGGCCGACCCGGACGACGTGCGCTGGATGGAGCGCTTCTGCGGGTCGGGGCGGCTGCTGATCACCGCGGCCGAGACGACCCAGCAGCCGACGACCTCCGACGACCCGGCCGTGCTCAGGAAGCAGTTCCTCGACGTCACCGACCGGTTCGTCGGCGTGCTCGACGCCGCCCTGTCCGACCTCAACGCGCTGGTCCCGTCCCCGGCCCCGGAGATCGACCCCAACCTGCGCAAGCTGGTCGACGGGATGACCGAGGCGCGCACCTCGATGGCCACCGCCCGCGACACCGTGCGCGCCGCCGACCCGCTGACCGCCGAGGCCTACCGCGGCGCCATCGACGAGTTCGGCGCGGGCATGCGCGGGTTCGAGACCGCCGTCTCCGCGGTCAACAACATCGATCTGCCCGAACGCCTCGTCGACGCCGCCGGGCAGACCCGCAGTTGCACGACCGACGGCAAGCCCGCGCCGCCAACCACCCGGTAGGAGCACCCCTGCGGGCGTGGGAGAATGGACGGGCTATGACCTCACTCCCGCTCGTCTTCGACGCCCCCAAGCGCGGCCTGCCGCCGCGCCACCTCGCCGACCTGTCCACCGACGAGCGCAAGGTGGCGGTCACCGAACTGGGGGAGAAGCCGTTCCGGGCCAACCAGCTCTCCACCCACTACTTCAGCAGGCTCACCGCCGACCGCGCGGCCATGACCGACATCCCGGCCGCCGCCCGCGACCGCCTCGCCGACGAGCTGCTGCCGCCGCTGCTCACCCCGGTCCGCCACGTGACCTGCGACGACGGCGACACCCGCAAGACGCTGTGGAAGGCCCACGACGGCACGCTGCTCGAGAGCGTCCTCATGCGCTACCGCGACCGCACGACCCTGTGCGTGTCCAGCCAGGCCGGGTGCGGCATGGCCTGCCCGTTCTGCGCCACCGGCCAGGGCGGCCTGGACCGCAACCTGTCCACGGCCGAGATCGTCGACCAGGTCCGCGCCGCCGCCGCGGCCATGCGCGACGGCGAGGTGGGCGCCCCCGGCAGGCTGTCCAACATCGTCTTCATGGGCATGGGCGAACCCCTGGCCAACTACAAGCGCGTCATCGCCGCCGTGCACCGCATCTGCGACCCGGCCCCCGACGGCCTGGGCATCTCGCAGCGCTCGGTCACCGTGTCGACGGTCGGCCTGGTCCCCGCCATCCGCAAACTGGCGGAGGAGAACCTGTCCGTCCGCCTCGCCGTCTCCCTGCACACCCCCGACGACGAGCTGCGCGACACCCTCGTCCCGGTCAACACCCGCTGGAAGGTCGCGGAGGTCCTCGACGCCGCCCGCCTCTACGCCGACCGCACCGGCCGCCGCGTGTCGATCGAGTACGCCCTCATCCGCGACATCAACGACCACCCGTGGCGCGCGGACCTGCTGGGCAAGCTGCTGCGCAAGCACCTGGGCCCCCTGGCCCACGTCAACGTCATCCCGCTCAACCCGACGCCGGGCTCGAAGTGGGACGCCAGCCCCAAGCCGGTGGAGCGGGAGTTCGTCCGGCGGGTGAACGCGCAGGGCGTGTCCTGCACCGTCCGCGACACGCGGGGCCAGGAGATCGCCGCGGCCTGCGGTCAACTCGCCGCCGAGGGCTAAGTGAGATGCCGCCGACCGGGGGTCCGGACGACGGCATCGCGTTGTTGCGGCTTGGTGCTCAGCGGCGCCAGGACGTGCGGTCCCGGTTCACCTTCCACAGCAGCCCGACCAGGATGACGACGCCGGTGCCGATCAGCCACCAGTGCTCGGTGCTGCTGACGGTGTTGCTGGTCAGCATGATGAACATGGACAGCGCGGTGAACACGCCCGCGATGGCGGTGCCCTTGGGGAAGGTGCCGTGCCAGCCCCACTCGGCCGACGGCTCGTCGGCGGGGCTCACCACGTGCGGGCTCGCCTTGGTCGGCTTGCGCTTCTCCAGCTCCGTGCCAGCCACGTCGTCCTCCCTGAGCGTCCGTCCAGCGGCCACATCGTCCCACACCGGAACACACCGAGGGCGCCGCGGTGGTCCGCGGCGCCCTCGGTGTGACCGTTCTCCCAAGCTCAGGCTTGGTTAGCGGTGTGCGCGCGACTTGTTGCCCATGACCACGCGGTAGATGGCGAGCAGGATCACCGAGCCGAGAATGGCCAGCAGCCAGGTCTGGATGGAGAAGAAGTCCTCCAGCGGGGTGCCGAAGATGGCCTTTCCGACAAAGCCACCGATGAAGGCTCCGACGATGCCGATGACGGCCGTGATGATCAGGCCGCCCGGGTCCTTACCAGGCATGATGGCCTTGGCGATGAGACCGGCGACCAGGCCGAGGACGATCCAGGCAATGATGCCCATGAGAGCTCCTTCCTCATGACCTCGGGCATTTCACCGAAGTCTTTCCGTTCTGCAAGTGGGATTCCCCCGTCTGGTTCGGTCCAAGCGTCTTCGGCGGAACTTTTTTCGGATTGCGCCGAACGGTCCACACGGCACGGCTCCACGTGCTGGCCCTCGCCCCGGACCGTGCGTGCGGTGACAGCGCCCGCGTCAGGAACAATGGCCGGGATGACACTCCTGCCCCAGCCGACCGCCGACGGGCCCCGCTCCGTCCTGCTCCTCGGCTCCACCGGCTCCATCGGCACCCAGGCGCTCGACGTGATCGCGGCCAACCCCGACCGGTTCACCGTCGCGGGCCTGGCCGCGGGCGGCTCCGACCCGGCGCTGCTGGCCCAGCAGGCCATCGCGCACCGGGCCCCGGTCGTCGCGGTCACCGACCCGGCGGCGGCCGAGCCGCTGCGCACCGCCCTGGCCGGGCACGCCACCCGCGTGCTCACGGGCCCGGACGCGGTCCTCGAGCTGATCGACGCCCAGCGCGCCGACACCGTGCTCAACGGCATCACCGGCTCCCGGGGCCTGCCGCCCACGCTGGCCGCGCTGGCCACCGGGGCCCGGCTGGCGCTGGCGAACAAGGAGTCGCTGATCGCGGGCGGCCCCCTGGTGCTGGCCGCCGCCGCCCCCGGGCAGCTCATCCCGGTCGACTCCGAGCACTCCGCGATGGCCCAGGCGCTGCGCGGCGGGCGCGCCGAGGAGGTCGACCGGCTGGTGCTCACCGCCTCCGGGGGGCCCTTCCGCGGCCGCAAGCGCGCCGAGTTGTCCCAGGTCACCGCCGCTGAGGCGCTGGCGCACCCGACCTGGGCGATGGGCCCGGTCATCACCGTCAACTCCGCCACCCTGGTGAACAAGGCGCTGGAGCTGATCGAGGCGCGGCTGCTGTTCGACGTGCCCTACGACCGCATCGACGTCGTGGTGCACCCGCAGTCGATCGTGCACTCGATGGTGACCTTCACCGACGGCTCCACCCTGGCCCAGGCCAGCCCGCCGGACATGCGGCTGCCGATCGCGCTCGCCCTGGACTGGCCGCACCGGGTGCCCGGCGCGGCCAGGGCCTGCGACTGGTCGACCGCCAGCCAGTGGACCTTCGAGCCGCTCGACGACGAGACCTTCCCCGCCGTGCGCCTCGCCCGCGAGATCGGCGCGGTGGGCGGCTGCCTGCCCGCGGTGTTCAACGCCGCGAACGAGGAGGCGGTGGCCGCCTTCCTGCGAGGCGACACCACCTTCACAGTAATTGTGGACACTGTCTCCCGGGTGCTCGACGACGCCTCCTCCTTCAGCGGCGAACCGCGCGACGTCGAGGAGGTGCTCGCGGCCGAGCACTGGGCCCGCGCCCGAGCGCGCGAACTCCTCGCAGGCACTGGAAGGGATTGACCGTGGTCGTTTGGCTGCTGGGGCTCGTGCTGTTCGCCCTGTGCATCGGCCTCTCGGTGGCGTTGCACGAGGCGGGGCACATGTTCACCGCCAAGTGGTTCGGCATGAAGGTCCGGCGCTACTTCATCGGCTTCGGGCCGACGCTCTTCTCCTTCCGCCGCGGCGAGACGGAGTACGGGTTCAAGGCCATCCCCGGCGGCGGGTTCTGCGACATCGCGGGCATGACCGCGCTGGACCCGGTGACGCCGGACGAGGCGCCCAAGGCCATGTGGCGGTTCGCCACCTGGAAGCGCGTGGTCGTGATGTCCGCCGGGTCCATCACCCACTTCATCCTCGGCTTCGTCATCCTCTACCTGATGGCCGTGTCGATGGGCCTGCCGAACGAGGACCTGCGCCCGATCGTCGGCGAGACCTCCTGCGCGGCGCCCACCCAGGACCGGGTGACGCTCAAGCTGCCCGACTGCGGACCGGGCGACCCCTCGCCCGCCGTCGCGGCGGGTATCCAGGAGGGCGACGAGGTCGTCGCGGTGGCGGGCGAGCCGGTCAACGAGTGGCGGCAGATGGTCGCCAAGGTGCGCGACCTGCGCGGCCCGACCGAGTTCGAGGTCCTGCGCGACGGCGAGCGGCGTACCGTGACAGTGGACGTGGCCACCGTGCAGCGGACGGTTGTCGGGTCCGTGCCGAACGACGAGAACAACAGGGTGGAGAACGCGGGCGCGATCGGCATCGCGCTGAGCGACAGCGTGCACTACGGCGGGCTGTCGGCGGTCGGGGCGACCTTCTCCTTCACCGGGACGATGTTCGCCAGGACCTGGGAAGGTCTGATGCGGTTCCCGGAGAAGATCCCCGCGGTCATCCGCGCCATCGGCGGCGAGGACGACCCGGAGCGGCCGGTCAGCGTGGTCGGCGCCAGCGTCATCGGCGCCGACGCCGCCGAGCGCGGCATCTGGTCCATCTTCATCCTCATGCTCGCGGCGCTGAACTTCTTCGTCGGGGTGTTCAACCTGCTCCCGCTGCTCCCGCTCGACGGCGGGCACATCGCCGTCGTGCTGTACGAACGTGTCCGCGATTTCATCCGAAAGATGCGCGGCAAGGCCCCCGCGGGCCCGGTCGACTACAACAAACTGGCGGGGATCACGATGGTCTTCGTGGTGCTCGGCGGCGCGATCGTGCTGCTGACCGTCACCGCCGACGTGATCAACCCCATCCGACTACCCCAGTAGCCCGTTCGAGAGAGTCCCGGAGAACACGATGTCCGACGTGATGCTCGGCATGCCGTCGCTGCCGCCCCAGGTGCTCGGCGAGCGCCGCAAGACCCGGCAGTTGCAGGTCGGGACGGTGGGTGTCGGTTCGGACCACCCGATCTCGGTGCAGTCGATGACGACGACCTTGACCTCGGATGTCAACGCCACGTTGCAGCAGATCGCGGAGTTGACCGCGGCGGGCTGCGACATCGTCCGGGTGGCCTGCCCGTCCGCCGACGACGCCGAGGCGCTGCCCGCGATCGCGGCCAAGTCGCAGATCCCGGTGATCGCCGACATCCACTTCCAGCCCAAGTACGTCTTCGCCGCGATCGAGGCCGGGTGCGCGGCGGTGCGGGTGAACCCGGGCAACATCCGCAAGTTCGACGACCAGGTCAAACAGATCGCCCACGCGGCCCGCGACCACCGCACCCCCATCCGGATCGGGGTCAACGCCGGGTCGCTGGACCCCCGCCTGCTGGCCAAGCACGGCAAGGCCACCCCGGAAGCGTTGGCCGAGTCGGCACTGTGGGAGGCGTCGCTGTTCGCCGAGCACGACTTCCACGACATCAAGATCTCGGTCAAGCACAACGACCCCGTGGTCATGGTCCGGGCGTATGAGATCCTCGCCGAGCAGTGCGACTACCCGCTGCACCTGGGCGTCACCGAGGCCGGACCCGCCTTCCAGGGCACCATCAAGTCCGCGGTCGCCTTCGGCGCGCTGCTGCGCCAGGGCATCGGCGACACCATCCGGGTGTCGCTGTCGGCCCCACCGGTCGAGGAGATCAAGGTCGGCACGCAGATCCTGCAATCGCTGAACCTGCGCCCACGCAAGCTCGAGATCGTCTCCTGCCCGTCCTGCGGCCGCGCCCAGGTCGACGTCTACACCCTCGCCGAGCAGGTCACCGCAGGCCTGGAGGGCATGGAGGTCCCACTGCGCGTCGCGGTCATGGGCTGCGTCGTCAACGGCCCCGGCGAGGCCCGCGAAGCCGACCTCGGCGTCGCCTCCGGCAACGGCAAAGGCCAGATCTTCGTCAAGGGCGAGGTCATCAAGACCGTCCCCGAACACCAGATCGTCGAGACCCTCATCGAAGAGGCCATGCGCATCGCCGAGG